>NZ_JBISEM010000009.1:0-43919 GCF_044383985.1 Priestia sp. JSM ZJ58 | reverse complement strand
TAGGTCCAGTGGTGGTGACGTTGGTTACCAATGAAGATACGCCAGTGTCGAGTCAAATTACAGCGTTTGATCCAGATGGAGAGGTGCTGACGTACAGCTTACAAGATCCGCCAACAAACGGAGTGGCAGTGGTAAATCCAGATGGTACGTTCACGTATACACCAAATGGAAATTATAATGGTCCGGATACATTTACGGTGTTAATAAGCGACCCGTCGGGCGCATTTATAGTGACAAATGTATTTGTGACAGTCACGCCAGTGAACGATGTACCAGTGGTGCCGAACTATGAGTTTGTGATCAACGAAGACACGAGTTTAAATAGCCAAGTGGTGGCAACAGATGTGGACGGAAATCCCCTAACATATGGGTTACTGACAGGTCCAGCAAATGGAACGGTGGTAGTAAATTCAGACGGGACCTACACGTATACGCCAAACGAAAATTACAACGGGGTAGATAGCTTTAGTGTGGTAGTAAGCGACGGCCAAGGAGAAACAGCCGTTTCCACCATCACGATTACGATTCTGCCAGTAAATGATCCACCAGTAGGTCCAGATGTTATTACGGTTACTACTTTTGAAGAAAGCCCTGTTACAGGCCAAATCGTAGCAACTGATCCCGAAGGAGATCCTCTGACGTACACCTTACAAGATCTACCGACTAATGGAACAGCCGTAATCAATCAAGAAGGGTTATTCACTTATGTACCAAATGAGAATTTTGCTGGAAATGATACATTTACTGTACGTATAGCCGATCCAGCTGGACAGTTTATTATTACGAATGTATTTGTTATTGTTATACCAGTTGAACAGCCACCCACTGTACCTAATTATTCGGTTACCACTCCTGAAAATCAATCTGTAACTGGCCAGGTAGTAGGAAGCGATCCGAATGGGGATTTGCTCACTTATCGTTTAGGCACTTCTCCAGTCAATGGAAGCGCCGTAGTAAATATAGATGGCAGTTTTATATATTCACCTAATTCTAATTATGTAGGTCCAGATTTATTTACGGTTATTGTAGAAGATTCAACAGGTCTCACAGCAGTGTCTATTGTAAATGTTACAGTTATCGACGTGAACAGTTCGCCAATTACAAGTGATGTTATCCTTCAGACTATAGAAAATGTAGCAATTAGTGGGCAAGTTTTTGCCACAGATCCAGACGATAACTTACTCATTTTTAGTTTATCGGGTACTCCTTTTAATGGAACAGCTGTGGTAAATCCAGATGGTACCTTTTTATATACCCCAAATCCTAATTTTATTGGTTTGGATTCTTTCACAGTGGAGGTAAGGGATAGTCGTGGAGCTAGTGCACAATCTCTTGTAACTATCAGTGTAATTCGAGTGAACCAACCACCGATTGTCGTAGATTTATCACTATCAACTGTACAGGGTCAGTTTGTAACAGGGCAAGTTCCTGCCTTTGACCCTGAAGGAGATCCACTAGTATATGGTCTAAATTTAGCACCACTTAATGGTACTGCCATTATTAATTCAGATGGAACATTTACGTACACGCCGAACCCAAGTTTTGTAGGAACAGATTCATTCTCTGTTTTTGCCAGAGATCCTCTTGGAAACCAGGGGTTTGGAACTATTACTGTAGAAGTTCAGTCTCAAGATTTACCGATTAGCGCTGAAGGGCTAACTTTAACTACTTTAGCAAATCAACCTGTAAGTGGGTCTATTGCTACTGTGAATCCAGCAGGCTCTCCATTAAGTTATGCTGTAGCCATTCCGCCATCAAATGGAACTGTTGTATTAAATCAAGATGGAACTTTAGTTTATACGCCCAATCCTGGATTCACAGGAGAAGATATCTTCGATATCGTTGTTATAGATTCAGCTGGAAATCAAAGTATTGCTAATGCTGTTGTGACAGTAGTAGTAGGAGACAGAATTTCAGTGGTAAATAGTGAAATAACGACTTTATTCAATACGCCAGTTTCTGGGCAAGTAAGTGCTACAAATTTGAGTGGAAACCAATTGTTTTATACGCTTACGTCTAATCCAAATAGTGGATCTGTCATAGTTAACCCAGATGGGACATTTATCTATACGCCAAATACTGGATTCTTTGGAACAGATCAATTTCAAGTACTTGTAAGCGATGTTCTTGGCAATACAGCTGTTGCAACTATTTCTGTTGTCACTCAGGGACCGATAGAACAGGCGCCAATTGTAGCTAATCAAGCACTATCAACAACCGAACAGCAGCCTGTAACAGGAAGTATTGTAGCTATTGACCCACAAGGAGAAGCATTAACTTATACCTTACTTGGCGGACCAGTGAATGGAATTTTAATACTAAACCCAGACGGCACTTTTACGTATACACCAAATCCAGGATTCGTCGGAACGGATTCTTTTACAGTGTCTGTTCAAAACGAAACGGGTTTAAATGCAGCTACTACGGTTCAAATAACTGTTACACAATTGGCTAATCAAATTGTAGCCAGTAATACCATTGTTCGAACAGTAGAAGGGCAGAGTGTAAATGGTGAACTTTCAGTTCGAGATCAGCTAAATAGGCCACTAACCTACACCCTTAACAATCTCCCTGCTTATGGAACGGTTATTTTAAATCCAGATGGAACGTTTGTTTATACACCGACTCCTGGTGTGAGTGGAACAGATCAATTTGACGTTCTGGTTCAAAATGATCAAGGAGATCAAGCAATTGCTTCAGTTTCAATTATAATTGATCCGGTTCAAAGTACTATTACACCACAAGACATCACAGTACAGACTCAGCAAGGTGTAACTGTCTCAGGGACGATATCAGCTACTGATAATCTTGGGAGACCAATTAGATTTTCTTTAAATGCATCTCCATCCAATGGAGCAGCTGTGGTAAATGCAGATGGAACGTTTAGCTATACACCAAGTCCAGCATTTTTTGGAGTAGATAGTTTTACTGTATTAATTCAAAATGACAGAGGCGACTCTGCAATTGGTATTGTGCGGATAGTTGTTCAAGAACAACAAGATAGCATTGTTGTTACCCCTCTTACGCTTCAAGGAGTAACGAATCAACCTGTTACCGGTCAGGTTACGGCAGTGGATGCATTGGGTAATCCATTAACCTACCAAGTTCAGAGTCTACCAGCAAACGGAACAGTGAATTTTAATCCGGACGGTTCATTTAGCTATACGTCGAATCCAGGATTTACTGGTATAGATTCTTTCACAGTAATTGTTACAAATAATCTTGGTCAGTCAGCAACAACTAGTGTTACTGTTTTGATTCAGGGAGTTAATGATCCAATTACAGTTGAAAATCAGCTTTTAACCACACCAACTGGTCAAATTATTGAAAGCCAAATCATCGCAACAGATGCACTTGGAAGACCTCTTACCTTTGCTGTGGCTACCCCACCAACAAATGGAGTACTTGTACTACGATCAGATGGAACGTTTAGTTATACACCAAATTTAGGATTTATTGGTCAGGATCAATTTGTGGTATCTGTAAGAAACAGTGACGGACAACAAGCGTTTTCAATTGTTACCATTAATTCTACTGCAAGCAATAATATAATTACTCCAGGAAATAATACCTTTGCTACTTTGCAGGGTGTTCAAGTGGTTGGTAATATTCAGGTAACTAATTTGCTAGAACGTCCATTAAATTACACACTAGCAACAGCTCCTTTAAGTGGTAGCGTAACCGTTGATTCCAATGGAAGGTTTGTCTACCAGCCTGCACCTAATTTTGTAGGAACAGACACTTTTACTGTATTAGTACGAGATGATTTAGGAACAGAATTGCTCGTAGTGGTAACAGTTGTAGTAGGCAGAGACCCTCAGCCTCCTAATGTGGTAGGGCAAGTAATTAAGTTATTTGTTAATACCCTTACTACTGGTCAGCTCATTGCTTTTGATCCAAATTCTTTACCACTAACTTATCAAGCTATAACAGGTCCTCAAAACGGCCAGTTTAGAATTAATCAGAATACAGGCCAGTTCATTTATGTCCCTAATGTTAATTTTGTGGGGACCGATACGGTGATTATAAGAGTTACTAATTCGGATGGAGCTTCAAGTGAAGCAGCACTTACTTTCATCGTGGAAAGAAGAGTGTCGCCGGCACCCACACCAGTTCCTGGTAAATCTAATACTAAAAAGAAATCGTTGCGAGATCCACGCAAAACTAAATCAAAAGGTAAATGTCCTATAAAGGTATCTGATCAATGTATAAAAGGAACCATTAACAAGAAAATATGTGGTGAAATCGATGCTTGTACAGTCAAAAACCTACCTCTTAAATATCAAATCGTCAAAGGGACGAAGAATGGTAAATTTAAACTTAATACGGAGACAGGCGAGTTTATTTACATCCCTAACGTAAACTTTATAGGAGAGGATTCAGCTGTTGTGCAGATAGTTAGTATAGAAGGAGAATCGGTTCAAGTTACTATTAAATTTGTTATAAGAAAATAAGTAACAGTTAAAAAGCTATCCAGCAAGTCATTTGTTGGATAGCTTTTTGAATTAAGATTCACGATGTTTTGTACGTAACGAGCATAATTGAATGTATAGAAATGGTAATAAATAGCTTGATTTAATTTTATACATGAATTGAGGTGATATTTGTGTATAAAATTGTTATATTAGGAAATTCTTGTTCTGGTAAAACTACACTAGCTACACAGTTAAGTGAAAAATTACATATACCTATCCATCATTTAGATTTGTGGTTTAGAGAACCTAAAATGAGAAAAATAACGCAAATTCGGCAAAGAAAGAGATATTTTAAAAAAAGGTTGGAAAAGGTGTTAAATACAGCAAGTTGGATTGTTGAGGGATGGGGATATCTAGATACGTATGATTTACGTTTTAGTAAAGCCGATATTATTATTTTTTTAGATGTTGTCCCTAAAGAATCTAAAGAACGATTTTTAATACGAGAACAGAATAAACAAATGCACATAAAAATAACTGAAAAATTGGTTAAACAAAGCTTTTACAAAATTGATAAATTTCATGAAGAAAACCGACCTATTATATTGGATCTTTTTCAGAAGTATGAAGGAGAACCAGGGAAAAGCTTATTTCCTATTGCGAGAAAATACAATTTAGAACAATTACTTGCTACATTAAGAAATGGGAAATACGGATAGAAAAAACGTTTACTTATAGGTAATTTATAAGTTACTGAATTACTCCATTTCTTTCTTCAAGCGTTACTTATTTGTCCCTAGATATGGAATGTGTGTTAACACGCTTCTTTTTTATGAGTATTACATATGTATTTATGATGAATGAAAAACTCTTTTATAGTTATGGAAAATCGTTTACATAGAGGTTATAAAAAGTGTTTTGCTTTTTGTTGTAATATAGGCATTCTATAAATGTAGTGGCTTTAGATAACTTTCTCTGTAATAAAATAGTGTACAGGCTGTAGTAGCAAAGAATTTTCAATAGCTTGTACACTGTTAGTTAATTTATGAGGATATATTGAAGATACTAATTGTCATAACTCTGTTCGCATAGTATTTTCAACAATTCTATTAACAGGTTATTAAAGGGTCAATGGTTTTCTAAGGAGTTAGTAATAAGGTCAACGCTTGTAAAAAATTTTGTATAAAAACAGCTGTATCGTTATTGGATGTTGTTACATTGACACCTTTACTGTTTTTAACGATAACTCTTTGTCTATTTAATTGAAGTGACCTTGCGGTCTGAGAAACTTCTTGTAAAAACAGCCTTATTGAATTGGCATCGAGACCTATTGAAAGTAAGAAAATGGTTAATATTTGTATGAAGCTTTGAAGAAATATGGTTGTCTGTGTATCTGTTGCAGTAATAGTAACATCACAGGAGTTTTTCACAAGAATGATTGAATCAGAAACTTGATCACTGAGGATCTCTTGTCTTGTATCAGTTTCAATAAGTGCATTATTATATCTATTGGAACAAAAATAATTTTTCTCTGCACATCTTGTTTTTTTACAATTTTTTTCTTTTTTTCTTGAAGGTTTGGAATTTAGACAACTACAGTAGCACTTTCTTTTTTTAGAACAACTCAAAGTGTAACCTCCTTTATATGTTTCTATTATATTAATATGAAAATTAAGGAGGTTTGCTTGTATACTTGTCCCTTTTCTTTTATATATTATAGGAAAAAAGAGTAACGTTTAATTTAATAGTGTTATTCCGCTTAATAAATCATTCCAAACAGAAGTATTGGTGCAATTATCTCGCGAAACTTGAACCCAACAAATTTTGTCTTCAGGTGTTCCAAAATTCATGTCTTTTACTCCATGTAATTCTTCGTCAACAGTCTCAACTAACAGAAGGTTAAAGTTACCGTTAGTCATGTCTGTTAAAATTGATTTTAAGTTAATTACGTCTTCGTAGCTTGTGGGCATCCATTCATATCTTATAAATAACGTACGTTGACTTTGTGCAATTTGATTAAGAAATGTTTGAATACGATGATCTAATCTTATTTTATAAGGTGGGTATTGGACAGACCAGTCTTGGTTAGGAACCATAGGAAAGTCGTGAACAGAGTCAATGTTATATTTAATATCTGTAACATAATGAGCTCTTATTGATTCAGAAGTGCCGGATTTAAAAATAGGATATCCATTATCATCTACATAATTAGCTAGTATGTCTTTTTCAATTATGTTTTCTACTTCCATAAAACCTTGAAATTTGTTTCTTAATAATGTATTTACGTCAGGGAGAAAAGGAGATTGCATCCAATCAAGAGGAAACGAATGCCTTCTCAAACCGTGACGTTCGGAATAAAGCGCTGGGCCACACCAGCTTCCTAAGCCAGCCACCAAATTATAAGAGCCTTTTATATCTTGTAAGTTTATATCAATCACTCCTTTATTTTCTTACACTATAGTATATAGAATAGGGTTTTCAGTTGATTGGACAATAAAAGGCATATTTAAAAAGAATCTTTTTTACGAGTCTATATAAAGAGCAATTATTTATATTGGAAATTCAAATGTTACACTCCAATATAAAATAAAAAACATGACAAGATTAAAGGTTTGTCATGTTTTTTATTTTATATAGGATTACGTATTAATTACGGTAGTGACAGATAACGTACTAGTTGGAGTTGAGGTAGAAGTTGCAGAGTGAGTAACAAATTCTACAATTACAGGTGCTCCAACAGTTACAGTATCATCAATATTTAAGGCTGTAGTAGATAAAGTGTAGACATTAGTAGGTTGCATGACTCCATTGATATATATATTAGCGTAAGAATTAGCTGTTACATCAGGCAAAGCTGTGATTGTTGCTCCTACATCATCAATAAAGCTTCCAGCAGGTATCGATGTGACTCCTCCTGCAACCATTGGGGCCGTTACAAATGTTGTAAATCTTGCTGGGGTAGGAGCCACACTCGTTGCTGTTGCTACTGTAATATCTCCAGCAATTGTACTAGTGGCTGTAAAAACAGGTTTAATAATAGGCATATGTCTTATTCTCCTTTCGAAGCATGGGATGTAGAAAGAATGTTAATATCCCCTCTATCTATTAATAGTCAGATTTCTATTATTTGCCACGGTCAATAGTCTATAGAGGTAGTCCAAATTTTTAAATGGTGAACAATCTTTTTTACCATTTAGGTCTTTTGCCGTTTCTAAATTAAAGTAGAAGAATAATAAATAGAGAATTAGCATTGTTTTATATTTCCTTTAATGATTTCAAAGTGTATTCGTAAAGAAGCATTTTAAAATTTTTAAAAAAGAAGAGCGATAAATAATTCAATAATTAAGAAGGGAGGATCATAAATGCCAATCGTTAAGCCCTTTATGAATTCTTTAAGGTTTAGTAGCACTGCAGGAGCAGGAACAGGTACTGGCGCTACCTATAGTATTCTTGCTACAGCTTTTACTACTGATGGAGGAACAGCTGCTACAGTTTTTCCAACTGCTCCTGCTTATTATAATCTTTATATTAACGGGCAAATTCAAACAGGTGATACTTCAACAGTTACTAATAGTTTTATTACCATTCCTGATGGAGACACCCTTGCATCTGCTACCCCTATTGTGGTTGAATTTGTTGTAAACTAACTAATGTATTCTATTTTTTAGCTGATTTCCCAACTGGGGAAGTCAGTTCTTTTTTTTATGACTATCTTAGAATTTATAAACTTTTTTATACTTCCTTATTAATTAACACAAATTGGATAATAATGGGAACCTCTTTTGAAGGTACTTCTTCTGTGAGTAAAGTTAAGCTTCCTTTTTGAATTTGATAATTAATATCAGGCTGTAGAATACCATTAATAAATAAATTGATATAAGAAGCTTCTTCAGGTGCCAATATTTCAGTGGTTCCATATTGAGCTATCCCATCATTATTGGTATATAGGCGTTTTTGACCATCTGAAAAAGTAAAATATAATAAATTAGTGGAGGGAATTAAATCTGAGAGTGGAGGCCCCTGAGGCCCCTGAGGTCCTTGAGGCCCCTGAGGTCCTTGAGGTCCCTGAGGCCCTTGAGATCCCTGAGGCCCTCTGTACTTTTGATTACAGAGGTTATGGATGGAACAAAATACCAATATAGATTGTGAATTGGAAACATATACAGAATGGGGTGATCTGTAACAATGAGCTTTTCGTTTCTTTTTTTTGTAAGAGATCTTTTTACAGAGAACGTATCTACGTATCAAGTGTCAATACCTCCTTTTATTGCAATTTCATCTACCTTAAATCAGTGAAGGGGAGAGTAGACATACAAGAAGGATAAAAGAAGAAAGGTAACCTTGAGGTTCTTTATACATTAGAGTAGTTAATTATAACTTGACCTTTTATAGCTGTTATAAGGAAAAGATGAAGAAATATTACTCTAGCGACTTTTGTCCAACATATACATTCACACGTGTCTTCTTTATCTGAAATGATTATATATAGGTTTGTTAACAAATATTAAAATAACTGTAAGTTTTTCAGTTGTTTCTTCAAATAGAACTTCCAATACTTATGGTATTCATTTACTTGGTAAATGAGCGCCTAATGATAGTATAAGTGATATAGAATCTATAACCTAAGAGTGAATCCTACTGATAACTAGCATCATCCGGGCTCATTGTTTAGGAGCATTATCGATACAATTTTCACCTCTTCATCCACCAAGTTTATTAAGTAAATAGGTTTCACTCTAAAACGCTTTAACTACATAGCGTATACAGGATGTAGTTAAGGCGTTAGCAGGAACAATAAAGAATTGTATTGAATGTATATACAAATTGTATAAATGAGGTGATAAGGTTGGGGAAATTGGATAAGTACGCTCGGCAATCAAAAGCAAAAGAACCAAGTAAGGTTCTGCCCATTCGGTTACCTGAAAGTATATATGAGCAATTTCGACAACGTTGTGAAGAGTTAGGGTTATCTATGTCTGAAGCTGGATATTTGCTCATTAAAGAAGAATTAGAAGATGGTCTATACAACGCCAGTACAAATGAAGTTGCTGCAACTACACAGCGAATACAAAATCGTATACATCGTGAAAACACTTCGTATACAAAGGAAAATACAGATAAATCTCCTTTTTTTTCTACTAGGTGGACGTCAATTAATTATGAAGTTGAAAACGAATTACCTTGTCCTCTATGTCACCAATGGTATAGCAAAGCGAATTTTTCTCGCCATGCCAAAAACCATAGTGCCACTACTAAAGAGCTTTTAGAAAACAATGAAGATATAGTTTACAAAATGATCAATGAACGTAAACTAACTCTGTAAACAGTTTATTATATGTATTTGTATAGGTGTGGAGATTCACCTTTTGATTCCAGAAAGACACCTGAGAGGGAACAAAAGGTGAATGCTCTAATTGTTAAAGTAATCATGCATGAATGCATTTTCTATTCACCAAATGGTGAGGGGGTGAAATTCTGCAATTAAAGCATTGTATTGTACTTGAATTTTACATCTTTGTTTACGCCTTAAACTTCACTACTACTGTTTCTATTAGCTTATCAAACAACCAACCTCTGCGAAATTTCTACTCTAATTACCTTATCTCTACATACAAATAATTCCTTTACCGTGTTGTTAACCTGAAATTAGATAGTCGAATAATCACTTTTTTTATGAAAATGACTATTATTGGACAAGCACACAAACATTTTATAAACAAATGAATAAAATAGTATATAAATAAAAAAGGAGTGATTATTATAAAAAGCTATCGTCACCATAATAAAAACGATGAAGTATATTATGTAGAAGCAGCTTACCCATCTAAGGGTTCATATAATAAGAAAAAAGAGAATGAAAAATTCTTTGTTGAAAATCATACAATTGAGGGTTCTGGAACCAATTTAACAGGAAATATCCCATTAACTATTGCAGTTCCTGCTAATGCTATAGATGTAACTGTTTTTGAAGACTTTACTAGAAACCATAACAAAACGCTTCTTCAGTTATCAGCTGCAGCTACTGGTGTTGGTGTAGCTACTGGTCTTACGGTATCAATTTTTGTTAGAGGATCTAGGCTACCGATCTCAGCGACTATACCTGCAGGTTCTACAAGAGCTTTTCAAGTTGAAAACTTTGAAAAATTAACTGTTTCGAATCCTTCTGCTACTACGGCTGGAACTTTAAATGTCTTTATACAGAAAACATTTTGTATTGGTTGTAACAGTCAAAATAAAAAATCCAATAAAGGCTGTTGCTTCTAAAATAATAAAAAACCACCATGTACAATTTACTTTGTGCATGGTGGTTTTTTTATTACTAGAAAATTTTAAGTATCTTGATTACTGCAGCTATATTTTAGACATTCTGTCTGTGAAAAAGAAAAGGGCTATTAACCTGAGAGTCAATAGTCCTTTCTTGATACTTATTTAGTTACAAGTAATTAGAGTTAGAATCAAATAGCTTAATTGTAGTAACTTTTACTGCATCTACATTTATTTTTAGCATAGTCTTTCTCGTAAAAGACAACTTTATCTCTACCATGATCTTTTTCATGTTTATCTTTGCATTTATCTCTACCATGATCTTTTTCATGTTTATCTTTGCATTTATCTCTGCCATGATCTTTTTCATGTTTATCTTTGCATTTATCTCTGCCATGATCTTTTTCATGTTTATCTTTGCATTTATCTTTGCCGTAGTCTTTTTCATGTTTATCTTTGCATTTACCTTTGCCGTAGTCTTTTTCATGTTTATCTTTGCATTTATCTTTGCCGTAGTCTTTTTCGTGTTTGTCTTTGCATTTACCTTTGCCGTAGTCTTTTTCGTGTTTGTCTTTGCATTTATCTTTGCCGTAGTCTTTTTCGTGTTTGTCTTTGCATTTATCTTTGCCGTAGTCTTTTTCATGTTTGTCTTTGCATTTATCTTTGCCATAGTCTTTTTCTTCTTTATTTTTACGCATGTCATACATCGCTTTCAAGCAGTGCTTACTTTCTTCATTAGAATCATAATAAAATTTAGTCAAATAAATTCCCTGCCTTTATTTAAAATTGGTGTTTCTATATATTGTATTTTTGAAAAGGGAAATTGCTTGTACATTAAGGTAAAAATAGCTTTTAGACTATTGTTAAATCGATAGTCTAAAAGCTATTTTCCAAAATCTATTTATTCGTATATTCCTAGTTCCCTGCCCCATGTTGAAATTTTTTCAAGGTGATAACTTAAGAGCTCACCTTCACGATTATCAGCAATCCTTCTCAGTTGAGTGTGAAGGCCTCTTTCCAAGGTTCGCTGGAGATAGGCCATTTTATAAAGAATCATAGGGTTTGTTTTAAAGGTAATTCCGTGTTTTTTCATTTCAGCCACGTATAGACCCACACACTGAGTACGTATTTTCTCTGCATTTGGTTGCCAGTCTTTTCTGAAGCCTAACAATAGTTCCACTAATACAACCATGTCAAACCATACTGGAGCGTATTTGGCTGACTCCCAATCAATGAATTGAATAGGCCATGGTGTATGTCCAGTAACATTTTTGCTACATATATTTTGCATGTGTAGATCGCCATGCGTAATAGCTAATCCATTTTTAGTTAATTCAGGAAAGAAATCCGGTCCTTTATTGTATAGCTTAATTAATGATGAATAATAAGGTTTTATAATATGGCCAATACGATCATCTTTCATTGCTGCATGCAATAGGTCAACTGTTTGATTCATAGATTTGGCCCTATTCTTTTTTGTAGAAGTATAAACAGGTAGCCAATCTCTCCAAACGTTTTCATTCTTTTTAAACCTATTTTCAAAAGTTTGACCATGAAGTTTAGCTATACTGGGAATAATATATTGAAAGTGAGACGGAGAGAAGGTCAATTGTCCACGTATTTGATTAACAAATTCCATAAAGACCCAGGTTTCATTTTTGACTGTTTCTACAAGATAAATGCGAGGCAAAAACTCTTTTAAAATGGGGTAAGATTTTTTGTAAATATTAATCTCTACTTCATTTTTGTAGGCTGTCGAATTGTAGACCTTAAAGATAATTGGATAATAACCATTTTTTCTTTGAAGCAGTAATTTATATATACTACTTCGTTTTGTTGATTTTAAACACTTAATTTCTGAAGGGATAACTGTAATTTTCTCACCCATCGAATAAGAAAGTTTTTCTGCTATTTTTAAATCTTTAATCTTATAATAGAGCGCCTTAAGATCATACATAGTAATCATTCCTTTCGCTTACGTTTCCACGTATTAACTAAATGAGACCATGCGCTTCTGAAAAATGGCATTGGATCATTCCATGCAAATAGAGCAAACTCTTTTTGACCTTGCAGCCCCAGATAAAAATCTTTGAATGTCATTTCGGAAGTTTTTTTCTTTTGAAGGAAAGTAAGGTAATACCTTATAAGGTAAATCCATTTAATACCGTCTATTTGATTCAATCTAGGCTCTGGGTTTTGGTTAGTGAGGTATAAATAATAGGTGTAGGCAAAGTCAATACCTGAGGGGCCTGTGAGACTATGGGTAAGCCAAAAGCGAGGGTTTATTTCAATGAATTTATAAATTCCATCTCTTGGATCCTTTTTGAATTCAGCCATGCCTATGCCTTTGAGCTTTATTTCTTCAAAAAATGGGAGACATATATCGATAAGTTCAGGAACTCTTTTGCTGACGATATGAGCACCTGTTCCAAATTCGGCAGGAAACTGATGGTTTTTTTGTAAGGAGAATAATGCAAGTAGTTCCATATTTTCATTATAGAGAGTAGCTACTTTATAAAAGCATTGATTGTCTCCAGGAATCAGTTCTTGAATAACTAATTGTCCGCATTCTCTATAAAAACAATAATCATTCCTTAACTGCTCAGGAGTATCAAATACAATTGCTTTTTTGTTGATTTTCTTTCTGAACTCGTGGCCGAGAACAGGTTTTAAAATACATGGGAATTCAACATTTAAGATAGCCTCTTCAAGTTCCTCTTTACTATCTATTACATATGTTTTTGGACATGGAATATTATGCTTGACGGCGAGCTCGTAAGTTTTGTTTTTATCAAGCACTTGCTCAACTAAATTATCATCAGGTAATAAAAACAAGAAGTAATTTAGCAATTCGTCTCGGTTTTTGGAAATGAATTGTACGTAGTCATCTGCTCCTGTATACAAGACAGGTTTTGAACCAATTTTTTTAGAGAGGTTAATTAAGAAGTTTAATAGTTTCTTTTCCTCAGTTACAGGACTAGGGCATATACTGCAAGTAGCTAGGCGTGATTTTCCTATTTTATATGGTTTTTCTGTGTCAAAAGCGTAAACATTAATACCTTTTGCTGTTAAGCTTCTAATAATGCCAATCCCGTTAGCGCTCAAATCAAGAATAACTGCAGAGTGTTCATGGTTCATACTTTAATTCATCTCCCAAAAATCAGTGTACAAATGTTTTATTTTTCCTACCATGCTGTCTACAGTTAAGTGGTTTTTAGCATGGTTTTTCGCAGTTGTGCTCATTTTATTTCGCACTTCTTTATTTGTAATGAGAAATTTTAATGCATGTGCTAGCTGTTCAGGGTCCCCAGGTTCGACAATAATACCTGTTTTATTATGCTTTATCAGCTCAGGAATTCCTCCGCAATTTGTGGAAATTACAGCAGTACCACTATGCATAGCTTCAATTATTGAAATGGGTAAGCTATCATTGATTGTTGGAAGTACAAAAATGTCAGTTTTATTTAAGAGTGAAGGTACATCGTCTCTAGAACCTAAAAAGTTTACCATTGATAAACCCAGAGCCTTTTTCTGTTTTTCTAATTTCTCTCTCATTTGTCCATCACCGACGATTAATACCTCTACATTGGAAGTATATTTTTTTAGACGTGCCAGTGCGTCAAACAGATAATTATGTCCTTTTCGAGGACCAAGCCTAGCTACGCATGTAATAACTAGCTTTTGTGAATCCTTTTCTTTTCCTTCCCTTTGGTTCACTGGATAATCAATTCCCGTAATAACTGTAGTGATGTTTCTATTTTTTGCTCCTAGCTTTATTAATGGTTCACGAAACGAATCGCTTAAAACAATAATATGACTTGCATATTCTATTGCTTTACTTTCAAGCTCCGTAAAATATGCTTCTTCTACAGACGACTTTTTAATGATGTTAAATTTGAGTCTATTAGATGTGAACATTCCATGGGGCGTGTAAAATAAGGGTTTATTATAGAATTCATTAAATCTTCCCAAGATATTTGCTGTAAATAAATCTTGTGCATGAAGAATATCATATTTTTCTAAATTTATTGTTTCGAGCATTTTTTCATATACATATATAAGTCTTTGATGATTTAAAATTCTGTCATTGTAACTTCCATAACGTTTGGTAAAAAAATGTTTTAAATTTGGGGTAGCAACTTCTCGGAATTGCTTTACTTTTGACATTGAAAATTGATTAGGAGAAATAATGTCTACTTTATGTCCTTGACTTTTTAAACCTTTACTTAAAGTAGAGATATAATTCGACAGTCCACCCACGTGAGGGAAGCTCCAAAAGGTAGCAATTAAAATAGAAAATTTCTTTTTCGAATTTTTTCTTGAAGAGCTTCTTCTTTTCGAATTTTCTTTTGAAATGGTTTTTCTAGAAGAGCGCGACTTAAGTCCATAATATTGGTCTAACGTGTCGATTAGATAGGGGTAGGGAAAGGCAATTTCATGGTTCATTTCCAAACCCTCCTTATAATTTCAAAAGCTTCAGCATAAGGTACGCCAATGCTCATGCCTCTTAGCCTTCCTAAGTACTTAACACCTTCATAAGAACGAGGATGAGGGAACGATCTCATTTCGAGATCATAATGTTTAAGGGCATTAAGTTTACTTTCCATGGTGGCCGTAACATCTACAAAAAAATTTGGTTTAAATGTCTTTTCACAAGAGAAAGCACCCCATTCACTCGACGAAACGGTTTCAAATGTAATTAATTCTATGGGGGAAGTATATGGGAGTGGTCTAGTTGCAGTTAATACCGCCTGAAAAGTGATCTGATGATCTCTATTTAGATCTCCATAGTGATGTGTAAAAATCTTGACCGGTTTGTATTTTTTGATAAGCTGCTCGATTTCTTTCGTTAATTCGTGAAGAGGAATCATTTCTAGTTCCAAATTGACATGCTCAAGAAATACTACTTCTTCAATACCAATTTCTTTATTAGCAAGTCGACCAAATTTCTGAATATGATGAGCTTCTTCCTTTCTGCCCAAAGCAGTAATTACCGAAATTACTTTATACCCTTCATCTACAAATTTTTTTAAGGTTCCTGCGGTTCCTAATAGTTCATCATCAGGATGAGCCCCGATTACTAATATACAATTGCTCATATCTGTGCCTCCTGTAGCTTTTTCTTCTATACTTGTACTATAAACAATATATGAGCTTATCCAGATATTAGAAACCGTCATTGGCGGAGAATTAAAAATTAGAGCTATACTAATTAATATAGAAGGCATATTTGTTGCTTCTTTCATTATGTAATTTTAGTAGTAAGAAAAAGTAGAGCCATAAAAGAAATAAGACCTATTGCTAAATGCCAATAGGTCTTATTTCTTTTTTAGGTAAAATTAATACTTAGAGTTTAATTTCCATAAATTTATAACTCTCATTTCTTTACAAGTATCCTTACAAGAATCATGTTTTTTATGTTTCTCACACTTTTTACAAGGATTTTTATGATCTTTCTCTTCCAAAGTCCAATCTTCTTTATACTTCATATCAATATTCACCTCTTTCATTACTATAGTATGTAACCGTTGGTAACAGGAGAGGGTGCTTGTCTTGGATTTGAACAAAAATTTTTCGCGAACTTATATGTAGATGGATAAGTATACAAGCAATTTATTTATAAACGAATAGAATAACAAATGGGGAAGGAGGAACAGAATGGGAAAATCATATTTTCATTATCGTAGTGATCATGATAGGTGGGATAGGCTTCCGAAAGAAACTCTCTTTAAATGGCACAATAAGAAAAAGTATCAGCTGCTGAGTAATAATAATGTCCAGCTTGTTCCGTCTAACAGCGTTAAAAAATTAGACTTGTTGAATGATAAAGCATTTGGGCACTCTTCTCAGAAATTAATAGGAGAAAAAGAAAATGAACTTATGAATTTTAAAAGGTATAAGGTAGTTGGACAAGGCAAAGATGGTGTTATTTATCAATTGACTGATAATCGATGTGTAAAAGTATTTTTTAAGGAAGAGGTATATAAAAAAGAGTTAGAAGCAATAAAAGTGGGGCAGTCGTCTTTTATTATTCCTCATCTCTACGATTATGGACCAAATTACATAGTCATGGAATATATAAAAGGAATTTCCTTGGCAAAACATCTGAAAAAAAATCAATATATAGAAAAGGCTTTGGTTGTACAATTGATAAGCCTCTTTAATGAATTAAAGAAATTAAGTTTTCGTAGACAAGATACGGAATTACGGCATGTTCTAATAACTGAACAGGGAAATTTAAAAATAATTGATCTTAAAAGAGCTTTTAGTTCTAAGCGACCTACTCCTATTAAATTACTAAAAGATTTGAAGGGATTAAACTTATCAAAAGAATTTTTATCTCATGTTAAAGATATTCAACCTTCTCTTTATCAAAAATGGAGAAATTTTGATAAAGAGTGAACTCCTTAAGAAATATTTGAAATCATTAATTGTAGCAACAATAATTGTGTTTCTATAAGATTATTGTTGCTACAGGTTATAAAATAAAATCATGGTTATGCCACCTCTTATAGAACATAAGTATCCACGTTATGTTCTTATATTAGGTATCGGTTATTGTATAAGTTGACTGATCACCGACAGGGAGGGTAGCAATGACAATATTAGTGGCACCATCAATGACAGAGACTACACTATTTTCTTCATTCGTTACGTGAATTTGATTATTGGCTGCGTTAACATCAACCATAGAAGGTTGTTCTATGACAGGTACTATTCCAATTACAGCATTTGTACCTGCATCAATGACGGAAACGGTATCACTATTTTTATTAGCTACATAAATACGATTGTTAGATAGGTTAGCCCCTAGGTCAGTAGGCTGATCACCGACTTGCACTGTAGCCATTACAGCATTCGTCAATCCATCAATGACAGAGACTGTATTTTTAAATTTATTAGCTACATAAATACGGTTAATATAGGGATGGACATCTAAATTAATTGGGTGGGTTTCTACAGGTATTGTGGCAACAACAATATTGGTTGCACCATTAATGACGGAAACAGTATCATCCCCAGCATTTGTGATATAAACTCTATCCGTGTAGGGATTAACCCCTACACCTGAAGGCTGACTCCCAACTGGAATAATTCCAATAACTGTATTTGCACCTGCATCAATGACGGAAACTGTATTATCACCTTTATTAGTCACATAAATACGATTAGTAGATGGATTGCCATTTACGTTTGCTGGCTGACGTCCTACATTTATAGTGGCAATTAAATCATCAGTTAATCCATCCATCACAGAAACCGTATTGTTATCCTCATTTATTGTATAAATTTGATTAGTAGATGATTTTCCTTTTGGAGATAAAAAATCACCTGCAACATGCACAACCTTTGCTTTTTTTCCCATTTAACTCAACTCTTTTCATAAATACTGTTAAGAAAATTGTTGAAAACATAAGGCACTTACCTTATGTACAAATATATGATGTTAAATTTATTTTATTATCTTAAATTTTTAGGCGACAGAGATGGCTAGTACAGTTAACCTAAGATAGAAATGCTACTGTTTTTATTTAAATGAAAATATTGGTGAGTAAAAAATCGCTTCCACAACATGTGAAAACAAGGGGGAATTGTTTCCTTTTAGGCCATTCCTGCATATGTTGTTATGAATAACGACCTTATATAGAAGGAGCGATTAATATGAGTGATTCACCTAAAAAACCGGAGATTGTTCCAAATAAGTTAATGGACTTATTAGTAAACGATGTTTTTTCTAAACATGGCATAGATAAAGAAAAAATTAAAGGAAACCTATCTGAAGAGAAAAAACAAATGCTTAAAGAAATGGTTGAAGATTTGTCAAAACGAGTGGATGAGTTTGTAAAACAAACAAATGCTACCAACAAAAAAAAATAAATTATATTATTTATAAACGCCGTTAAATAGGCGTTTTTGTTGTTTTTTAAAATGGTTGCACTCAATGGTCAATTGGCCCAATCCTATTGATTGGTATGTTCATATATTAATACATACCATGAAAAAGGAGTGTTAGTTATGTCATCTAAAAAGTATTATTCTTACGATGTAAAGAAAAAATGCAAAAGCAAACATAAAAAAGATGATCCTAAGAAGCATTGTAAAGATGGCTGTAAAGTAGATCACTATGAAAGTGAATCTACGGAATATGATTACTATAATAGTCGTGAGAGTTTCGAAAGTAGGGAGAGTTTTGAAAGTTTTAATGCAGAAGTAGTTCAAGAGGCAGATCAACTTTCTTTAATTGACCAAGAATCAGATGAATTAATTTGGATCAAAGATTCTTGTGATGTTAATGTCACTACAACAGATACTCAAGCAGCTATCGGTATTCAAGTGGCTATCCAAGTAGCCATCGCTATTGTAATTCGTATTGCCATCGGCGATACTGTTCAAAAAGATGGTGTGCTTCAAGACTTATTACAGCTATCTGAAATAGAGCAAACAAATAAACAAAAAATTTATATTGAGAATTCTAAAGACGTAGAAATTACAACGACTGATACAGACGTGGCTCTTAACGTTCAAGTATTGTTACAAGTATTAGTAGCTATTATTGTACTTGTCGATGTTCTTTAATTAAAAATTAAACGAGGTGAGAAAAATGGGTGAAAGAAAATGGAGAGCACTAGACCATTGTGAAAATAAACGGTTCAGTGGTAGAGACGTATGGCAAGAAGCTGATCAAATAGCTGCTACTGAACAAAAATCTTTTGAGAAAATTATTGTTAAAGATTCAGAAGGTGTTAGAGTACAAACGACAGATACTCAAATTGCAGCGACTATTCAAGTAGCTTTACAGATAGCTATTGCAGTAGTAGTTCGTATTACAATCGGTGATAATGTGCAAGGAAACAGCGTCGTTGAAGAACTAAAACAATTCGCTAGCATTAAACAAAAAAATTCTCAAAAAACAATTATTGAAAACTCTACAAATGTAAATGTTACAGCTACTGACACAGATATCGCTGTAAATCTTCAAGTACTATTACAAGTATTAATCGCTATCTTAGTTACATTAGACATCCTTTAATATGTAACTAACCTTCTGAGCGTAAAAACAAGGAAGGGAAATTATTGTAATCCTATATAGGAAAACAGAATAAACAGGGAATTTTATTCTGTGAATGCATTTAGCTAAATTTATTCGTGCGTGTTTTAGTAAATAAAAGAAAGTAAAAAAGCCTTCGCGTTTATAAAAGCGAAGACTTTTTTATTAAATAAAATTGAATAATATTCTTAATCCGAATAAGCAACTCCATTAAAACTTTCTGGTCCAACTCTCACAGTTCCTAGGATGTTACAAGTGATGAAAGCTGTGTAAATTAAAAGATTAGAAGCTGGCTTTGGTACATTAAAATCTGAAGCAGTAAACGTAAAAAGCTGTGGTCCTAAAAGGTTAATATTCAACGCCTCCGATGAAGAGTAGACAACTGGGTCGTTAAAGGCAGTACCTCTTACAATAGTAATTGTAACAGTAGTTGCGACAGGGAGGAGTGGTAATTGGCAAGCTACAGTACCACTTAATTGAGTACGAATAGCACCTGTAGCACTTGTAACGTTGAGGCCAATTTGACCGAATAGACCTGGATTAGAGAGAAGTGTAATAGGGATAGAAATAGAGTTAGCTATACTAGCATTTTGAGATGTTCTAGAATCTAATAATATCGTCATGGTATTTTTAACCTCCTTTCTATGTACTATTACTATATGAAATGGTGACCTGTAGTGATTGGACAAACTAATTACCTTATAGTGTTATTTAAACTGTTATTAATTAGATTAACATCTGATTAAGGATTCTTTTAATGAAAAAGTGTTCGAATTTAAACCATACATACTGAGAGATACACATAGAATGATCATATGTAAAGCAATAAATTAGGTGTCAGGAAAACAGCTTAATGAGGCCTCATGATGGCTAGAATTCTTAAAGGCGGAGGAGTATATATGAAGGATATTCATTTGTTTTTAATTGGATATGTAAACTCAAGTTCGATAAAAAAAGCTATAGATTCGGTGCATCTTATTAATAATCGTATAGATGAAATTATTATCTTGGACATACCGGAGTCTTTAAACCAATTAGGATTGACTTTTGAAGGTGCAAAGACAAAATGTATAAACTTACTTGATAATGATTTAGGGTTAACATTAAATCATCACATTCAATCACTGTCTTGTGAATATGTCATGTTCTTGTATAGTTATGATTATTTAGATAATAGTATTACGAAGCATCAATTAGCATTAGATGATGAGAAAGTTGTAATGACTTACGATATCACAATTAATAATAAAGTTATACAGCGACCGTTTTTGTCAAAGGCTTCTTTTCTCCAACAACATCCCTTCTCTTTGAGATGCCACATTCCATTTAAAGAATCTGTTCTTCCATCTTGGCTTTCAACAGTAGATGAACTATCTATCGCTTCTTCACCGAATAAATTGGTTAATCAAACATTCATAGATAAAACCAGTAGTAATCTTCAAAAGTTAAATTTTATAGAGAAGTATCAGCAAAAGTTAGAGAAACAGAACTTAGCTCCTTCGATTGCTGTTATTATAGCTAATTATAATATGGCTAATTATGTAGGGATAGCTATTAACTCGTGTATTCTGCAAAGTAGTCTTCCAGAACAAATAATAGTAGTTGATGATGGATCAAACGATCATTCCCTAGAGATTATAAAAAGTTTTAAAAACACACCAGGTTTTAGGTTTCTTAGTAAAGATAACGGTGGGAAAGCAAGGGCTCTTAATGCGGCTCTATCATATGTTGAAACAGAATTTGTCATGGAGTTAGATGCCGATGACTGGCTAGACCCAGATGCATTTTACACTATAAGAAGATGTTTAGAAAATTTAAAGGAAGATGTAGCTGTTCTCTACGGTAATTTAAGAGCATGGAAGCAGAATGGAGAAGAAAATATAAGGTATAAAGGGTTAAGGAAAGGACGAGCGATTCTCAATAGAAACGACCTTCTTTCCTATGTATTTCCCTTAGGACCTCGCATCTATCGTACGTCGACTTTAAAACAAAATAACGGGTTTCCTTTAATTGATTTTGAAGGAGGACGAATGTATGAGGATGTAAGTGTATTAAATGATCTAATAAAAACACATCGATTGTTATATAAGGATATGACAGTTTATAACGTAAGGGAACATCCGTTAAGTATCACGAAAAAAAATCACTCCAGTTGGAGTGATTTCTTAAAATACCTTGACTAGTTTACGCAACCGGTGAAATTTTAATTGAAGTAATTGATGGAAGAGCAATAGTTAAAGGAAGAGTAGTTCCGCCATATCCATATCCCACAGTTTGAAGGATTGTAATAAGGCCATTTGTTACAGCAGTGATAATTCCTTCAACAAAGCCATCTGCTAGTGCGATTTCGACTGGTGTACCAATACGCTTTGTTAATTCAGCTACTAAAGTACTTTCAAACATAGTATGACTCCTTCCTTAAAGTGATGATACTGTTTCAACTTTAGAAAGTGGGATATAGTTTAACGATCCGTCACTTTCAGCAACTGCCACGTAGTCTGATAAAACAGCAAGTAAAACACCTGTAATGGTTTCATTTGGTGTAGATAGTTGAACTGTTTGATTAACACGATTTTTTAAGTCGTTTCTAATCGGGGCTGAACCAGATGAAATTGGTAGTCCTGCTAATATGGAGAGAAGATTTCTTAAAAGATCACTAGCAGAAGTAGTAGTAGTACTTACAAGACCCGTAGTAGTGTTTAAGATATCAGTTGTAGTCGTATTAACGGTATTTAAAAGGCCAGTTGTAGTTGTATTAACAGTATTTAAAAGATCTGTTACGACAGTAGTAGGATTAATAGTATTTAAGGCGTTAGTTACAGTAGTAGCAGGGTTGACAGCATTTAAAAGGTCTGTAGCAGAAGTAGTAGTTGTGTTGACTGTTTGAGGTAATGAAAGCAGGTTTTTTAACAACGCTGCTCTTGCTTCACTTGATAGTGCCAATAGAATTCATCCTTTCTTAAAGCAAAGTTTTTGCATTATTATCTATGTTTTATAATATGCTTATCCGATTTTAAGGTGCTCGGCGGTTTACCTAATTTACTTAAAAATCCGCCTTTCTTATACAGTAGCAAGAACTAAATAGTAATTAAGAGTGTTCTTTATATTTTAACGCTAGCTGTTCCATTACGTGTTTATGACGATTAATTACAATTTTGTTTTCTTCTTTTATAAAAGAAGCATATTTTTTGCTCCCCATATTTTCATGTATCCTTGATAACAAAAGGGGCTGAGGGATGTATTGTAAATCGAATATTTGAATGATTCGTAACCATAAGTCATAGTCATGAGTATAAAGAAGTGTCTCGTCAAAAAGACCCACATGGTCAAACACACTTTTGTGAATCATAATTGAGCAGCCGTTAATAATATTTCCTTTGCTTATTCTAGTGATAAGATCTAATTTATTTAACGTCTGAATACCTAAAGGCGGACTAATAATTCGTCCTCTATAATTGATGGCGTAGTAATTTGTGTGACTAAAAAAGGCATTATGAGTTTTCATCGATTCTAGTTGTATGGCGATTTTATGATGATCATAAATATCATCAGAACTAAGCCAACATATATAATCACCTGTTGCTTGCTGAATTCCTACATTTAAAGCACTCGCTGTGCCACCATTTTCTTTTGTAATATAGATGATTTTATCTAAATAGGGAAGGATTTTATCCGTATGCTTAGTAGATCCATCATTTACTACTATAATTTCAATATTGGTGTAGGTCTGTTTAGTTAAACTATCTAGTGCATGATCGATATAAGAGCAATTAAAGAATGGCACAACAATAGATACTTTTGACATATTCACTTCTCCTTTCAAGAATTAAAAATCTGTGATTATGTTTTTAGGGAAAATAACAATTTTTAAATTTACATCGCATTTATTAACATATGTAACACGGTTTACATATGAAATAGAAGTTTATTAATTCTACACGTAAAGGTGGAGAGGGAAAATGAATGTATTATTCGTGTTTTATGTTCCAAGTGGAGGAGTAGAAACGTTAAATCGTCAAAGGTGTAAAGCCCTTAAAAAGTACAACATTAATGCTCATTGCCTTTATTATGAAAATAGAAAGAAAAGCATAAATGACCATGGGACCCAAACGTTTGTAACGAATGAAGACCATGAAATTAAAAAAATACTTGATGAAGGAGATTATAGTCTCATTGTCATTGTCTCAGATTTTCAAGCTCTTCCTCGGTTTAGATCGCTTGGATATCAAGGGAAAATGATTATTGAAATACAAGGGTACGGCCCAAAAAGTACAGCAAAATCTGCTCTTACAGATGCTATACCTCTTGTCACTAACTATGCTTCAGGATTTCTTAATCCCAAGACTCCTCATATCGTGCAATTACTAGATGAACTCTACCCCTCATTTCCAAAGTTTAGTTTCAACAATTGTTTTGATACTAATCAGTTCTCCTATAAAGCTGTACCTACTAGTCATCAGCCTAACGTCGCATGGATTGGGCGAATCGAAGATAACAAAAATTGGAGAGAGTTCTTAAAAATCGGTAGCGAATTAATCCATAATCACAATTCAAACATACGATTACATATGTTTGAAGACCCTACTCTAAGCGAAGCTAAGGAAAGAGGTCAATTTGAAAAATTAATTAAACAGTTAGATTTAGAAAAACATCTTTTTCTTCATGCAAACGTTCCGAATGATCAAATGGCCGTTTATTTTTCCATGATAGGGGAATCAGGCGGGTTTTTATGCTCTACTTCAAAGGTAGAAGGAGCCCCATATTCTCTTCTTGAAGCGATGAGTTGTAAATGTCCGGTTTTAACCACTGACTCCGATGGCGTAAGAAGCTCAATTATTCATAATAAAACGGGGAAATACTATACATTAGGTGACGTTACCGAAGCTGTTAAAGAGGCAAAGGAGTTAATGACGGATTCTCAGTTAAGAGAAAAGATACGTAAAGATGCTTTTGAGCACGTAAAAGTAAATTTCAACCCAGATTTATACTGTGTGAATTTTATTTCAATGATTCAATCACTGGGACTAAACCTCAGTAAGTAAATAAAATACCAGATATTTTCTAGTATCTGGTATTTTATTTTTCTTGATTTTCTGTGTTAAGTTTTTCTGCTTGTTCGTAAAGCGACAAAAAATTAGTAACCATTTTGTTAAGGTCCCATTTATCTTGAGCCCACTCTTTTGTACAAGAAGCTAGCTGGTTTCGAAGTAAATCATTTGCAAGCAAATACTTTAATTGCTCATACAGTTCATAAATATTTCCTACAGAAGAGACTAGCCCGCTCCTTCCCACTTCAATCATTTCAGGTAATCCAGCTGTATTGCTAATAAGAACAGGAAGGCCTGCAAGCTGGGCTTCCATAACAGAATAAGGCTGAGTATCGTGAATACTAGGGTGAACAAAGATATCGGCTTCTCTAAGGAAATGAAGAACATTATTCGAGGCACCTAAAAATCTAACTTTATCTTTTAGATCTAAGTTTGTGCATTGTTTTTCTAATTCCCCTTTAATTTCGCCTTCCCCCAGTATCCAGCATTCCCAATCCTGTCTACCTTCTTTTAAGAGAGCAAGGGCATCTAGGAGGTGATGAATGCCTTTTAAATAGACAAGCCTTCCCATATAAAGGATAATTTTTTTACTCTGCTTGGGTCCGATAAGTGGCTTCTCCATGGCATCCCCAAGGAACTGTTGATTACTAATTCCATATGGAAAGGTAACAATTTTGTCTGAAGGAATAGAAAAATTATCTACAACATTACGAGACATCCATTCGGTTGGACTATGAATGAAATCACTGGCTTGATATCCTAACTTCTCAATCACCTGGTGATATTGATATTCAAATGTAGCTTCTATTTGTTCGTCTGTTTTATGAGGGTGCATGGTTTTGAGTGTGAAAAAGATATCACGTGATAAATTTCCAAGAGCACTAGTAACAAGTGGAATATGAGAAGGTTTAACTCGATTTATAGCGTTTGCTGCTGTGACATCTAGCGCATGTATAAGGTCATATTGCTGAAGGTTGTAATATGCTGCGGAAAGCTCTAAGCTATAACGAAATAATTCAGTGTTGTATATCCAACTCTTCATTGGAAGTGAAGGAAGCTCAGTAAGCAATTTTTCTTCAATATAGGGAGAAAGAACAGCAATATCTATTTCTGGTTTTTGTCCAATGATTCGATATTTATTTAAATCAGGGGTCTGGCTAAGGATATGAACTGTATGACCTGACTCTTTCAGTGACTGTTGGAGTGATGATACAAATGTCCAAACGCCTCCGGTATAGGGGAGTGGGTAATAGGAAACTAATAAAATCTTCATTTTATAATCATCCTTTAATTATTTTCTCTCTATTCAATAGTAAGAGGAGAAGAATAAGAATTTTCAACGCCTAAAGCACCTCATTGAGTATGAGAAAGAATTATACTTACAACCCCAGGATCAGGTATCTTATAATTGGTAGGTAAATTAGTTTTTACTTCATTTAAAAACTCAATTAGATTTTCATCAAATAACGAATCCTTATTATTCTTCATGTATGTCCCTTCTTTTCTCAAAATTGATATATGCTTAAATTTTTTATTATTTTGCAAATTCCTATCTATATAATATGTCCAAAATTTTTAATTGGCACGGACGAGTGCACGCTGATAGTAGATAAATATAATAACAATTTTTGTAAATTATTTTTTACAAAGTTTGTTTATTAAAGTTTCCATACAGATTTGTATGTAATAAACTTTACACATTTCCATGTAAAGTTTTTAGAGTGAAAGATAAACTTGTGTCCTAATAATACGTTTCATTTATTAAATGAAAGTAACGAGTGGAAATACTTGTAATGAAGACTAAATAGGAGGGTGTAAGGAGTAATCATAGAAGGATAAACTCACCTAATCTTGTGAAGGATTTGATTGTGATTTACTTATATATTTTTGCAGCAGAGGGCGGTAATGAAACTCGATAGTTTTCATTTCTTCTCTCATCTCATTTTGGTATCTACTGGTGCCTGATTTTTCATGAGAACGAAATTTTGTGAGTGCTTCATCATAATAATGGATTTCATAGCCATTGACAAGCATACGAAACCACATCTCATAATCATGAGTATAACGAAAATCCGGAGAGAAAATCCCAATTTCATCAAAGATCTTCTTTTTTATAAGAATGGTACATCCATTTATAGCATTATAAGTTAAGTAGGCATTATACACTTCTTCTAAATTAGAAAAACGTTTACAGCACCAAGGTATTAAAACTTGGTTATCTTTATTAATATAGTCAAAGTTAGTGAAGCTGGCATCTATGTGCCTTTGCTTCATAAAGTTTAGTTGTTTAGAAATCTTTTCAGGAACAAAATAATCATCCGAGCTTAGCCAGGCTATATACTCTCCTGTAGCAGTGAATAAACCAGTATTTATTGCAGTAGCCGTCCCGCCATTTTCTTTTCTTATATAAACAATTTTATCTTTAAAGGATTCTATCTTCGCAGTGTGGGATGTAGAACCATCGTCTACCACAATTACTTCAACATTTTCATAAGTTTGGTTTAAGGCACTTTTGATTGCTTGATCGACAAAGGCACAGTTGTAAAAAGGAATAATTATTGATACTTTTGGACCCATTGTTTCCCCTCCGAAAAAAAATTTTCATAGCATAAGTGAAACGTAGTCTAAATTATGACTTTTGTAGGTGGATAAAAGGTGGAGATGATAGTTCTAAGTTCATTAATGAAATCACACTCTTGATTAGAATATGCATAAACCTTCTTAAGTGACATGCTTTCGCAGAAACTTCATTCATATAAAAAACCTGATTTTATAAGAGAATTGCTATTTCTACGCACCTAAACTCTGATTTTCCATAAAGGTGAATAGGTAATTATAATGACAGAAAGAATCTCTAACGATAAAAGTCAATAATGTCCCGGATAGAAGATTCTAATGTCGTAGTTGGTTGCCAACCCAAGTCAGTTAGTGCTGTAGGGTTTGAAGTAACAAAATTATTTAAAGGACTTTTATCATCCACTTTCACTTGAAATTTAATAGGAGTTATCTTTTTGAAAATATTTATAATATCTTGTAAAGAATTACTTTTTCCAGAAGAGACATTGTATGAACGTCCATTTTCTCCTTTTCTGAGCAGAAAATCATAAGCTCTAACAGCATCTCGTACGTCTAAGAAGTCAAAACGATTATTTAAGTTACTCACCCTCAGATACTTTTCCCCCTCTTCTTTCTCCATAGCTATAATTTTTTTAGCGAAAATGGAACAAACTCCTTTAGAGAAGCCAGGACCTATAAGATTTGATGGTTTAGCGACAACAACATTCATATTGTATTGATTTGACCAAAATTGCGAAATGAGGGTTTGAATGGTCTTACTCAGACCATAGGGGTGATTAAACGTGGCTGGAACCGTTGGATCAAACTGAAGAGCAGAACCTACAATAACAGCTTTACAAGAAGGCATCTCTTTTCTAAGAGCATCAAGTAAGTATGCTGTAGCCATTGCATTTACTTCTAGAGATTGAATGGGATTATCCCAGGATAATCCCACAGCGTTTTGACCTGCCAAATGAAGGAGGTAGTCCGGCTTGGTTATTGAAATTAACTCCTTTACCGACTCATTATTAGATAGATTGCATGTTCTGCGTTTAATTTGCTTATTAGAAAATGAATTCATGTTTGTGATAGCTATGACGTCAAACTCTAATCTTGAAAAATAATCACATGCGTGAAGTCCAGTAAATCCACTAGCACCGGTAATTAGTAACGTAGGTTTCTTATCCAATCACGACACCCCACTCTGAATAATAATCTAATAAATAAAACTTATTATAGATGTATGCTTAAAAAGCTAAATATTTCATCTAATGCTCAACAAGACACGATCCTAAAACATAGAGTGAAAATACAGGCAGAGGTCTATAGCATTAACAAATTCCATGAATACCTATATAGAGAGACTTTTAGAACGTGAATGCTACGGGAAGAGGAGAGAACATAATGAAAATACTGCTTGCTACATTCTGGGAAGTTCCCCATGTAGGTGGAGTTTGGAATTATATGCAGCAATTAAAGCAAGAGCTTGAAGGGTTGGGTCATGAAGTAGATTTACTTGGACATGGACTTGGAAATAAATCAGTTCATATTGTTAATAAAAATATAGAGGTAATTAAAGATGAACTATTATTAGTAGAAGAATTGGAACAACATGAGAAAAATACTCCTATTCTATATAAAGATCCAGTAGTGAAATTTTATGAAAAAGAACGTATTGGTTATACAAGAGGTGTTTCTCGTTTAAATATCAACCAATATGATTTAATTCACACACAAGACGTTGTAGCAACTGCGTGTATTCGTTCCTTAAAGAGTGTAAAAACGCCGGTGGTAGCAACTATACATGGTTGTGTTGCTCACGAGTTAAATCGCTACATCAAAGACATTCTGAAGGCTCCTACAGCTGATATAGCTACTAAATATTTTAATGAACTTGAACATACAGGTGCTATGGCTGCTGATTGTACTATAGTTGCAAATCATTGGTTAAAGGAAATTTTAATTCAGGAATTTAGGGTTAATGAGCATCAACTTAAAGTGTTTCATTACGGATATGATATAGATTCTTTTTTAAAGCGAATGCAAACACCATCTAATGTTCATCCACCAGTTGGTCAACAAGTAATTATTTATACAGGGAGATTAGCTGAAATTAAAGGTATTCATCATCTATTAGAGGCTCTCAGTGAACTCAAAAAAATTAAGAAAGGCTGGGTCTGCTGGATCGTTGGAGATGGAGATCAAAAAGCTGAGTTGAAGGCTCAGAGTAGAGCGCTCGGTTTAGGTAAGAGGGTTTTATTTTTAGGTAATAGAAACGATGTGCCTTCTTTACTCTCTCTTGCTAACATTTTTGTTTTGCCAAGTCTTATAGAGAATCAACCTTTATCAGTTATTGAAGCTCAGATTGCTAAAAAACCAGTAATAGTAAGTGACGCAGGGGGATTACCCGAAATGGTTCAGCATGGATCTACAGGTTTAATTTTCCAGGCAGGTGATGCCACATCGTTATGTGAAAACCTTTATAATTTGCTAATAGATCCAGCATATAGAGGCATGTTAGGAGCCAATGCACAAGAATGGGCTTTAAAACATTGGGATCAGAAAGATGCAGTTCAAAAAGTTCTAGATGTTTATAAAGAGGTGCTTTCACATAAGAGTGAAATGTAAATATATCGAAAAGGAAGCTAAATGTCTTTTTTGGAAATGATTGGGTAGGTAGCTTATACAGGAGCCCTATAGGTGACATATACTATTAAAACTTTAAAGAGGAGAGAATAGTATATGAAGGCTGTAGTAACTGGTGGGGCGGGATTTATTGGTTCCCATCTTGTAGAAGAGCTCATTAGACAAGGCTTTAATGTCCACATAATTGATAACTTAATTTCTGGAAAGTATGATAATATACACCCTCTTGCTACTTTTCATATAGAAGATATATGTAGTGATCAAGCCAAACAAATCATTCTAGATGAAAAGCCTGACGTAGTCTTTCACTTAGCTGCTCAGGCAGATGTTTCACGATCTATCCAATCGCCTCAATATGACGCAGATGTGAACATAAAAGGAACTATAAATTTGCTGGAAGCCTGTAGAGATGCTTCGGTAGGTAAGTTTATATTTGCCTCTACTTCAGCTGTATATGGAAATCTACAAAAGGACTTAATTACTGAACAAGATGCAACTGTGCCAGCTTCTTATTACGGTCTGTCGAAACTAGCTGCTGAATCGTATATACGTCTATTTCATTACTTGTATAATTTACCATATACAATTCTTCGATACGGAAATGTATATGGACCACGGCAAACGCCAAAAGGAGAAGGCGGAGTAGTAGCAGTTTTTTTAGAAAGGTTGAGCAAAGGGCTTTCCTTTAATATTCATGGTGATGGGGAACAGACACGTGATTTTATATATGTAAAAGATATTGTTCAAGCTAATATTGCAGCAATTAAAAAAGGGAACCAAGAGGTTGTTCACGCCAGTACTACAAAGAAAACTTCAGTGAACGATTTATTAAAAAACCTTGAGTATATTCATGGTTCTAATATTGATGTTGTTTATACAGAAGGGAGACCTGGGGATATCAAACATAGTTGTCTCGACAGTGAGAAAGCACAAAAGCTATTAGAATGGTCTTCAAGAGTATCTGTTTTAGAGGGGTTAAAGGAAACATATACTTTCTCTAGAAAAAAAGCTTAGTATTTAAGCTTTTCTACATTTCTTAACTAGTTGTCTATTTTATTAACTATATGCTCATTAGCCCTAACATTTTAGGATAGGCCTGCATTTAATATTGTATAGCCTTGTACAATAAGACCCTTTAAGGAGCAACCCATATGAAACTAGAAGATTTAAAAGGGGCATATAGCGCCATTTTTAGTTTAGGCGATTTATGTTTGACATCTCTTCAACTGAGAGACAATAACTTAAGAAACTTTGCGGGGATTTTAGATTGGGTATCCTCACCGGATTTGAAAAAGGTAAACATGCTTTTGAAAAATCAGTTTGCTGACTTTTTAAACCCGGATAATTTAAGGATAATCCAGTACGTATCTGATTGGGATTTATTAGTGTGGGATGAAATTTATAATATAGGGTTTAACCACGATTTTAAGACTGATAAAAATACACTTTCTCACTTAGGAGGATACGGGGAGGTTAAAGAGAAGTACGATAGAAGAATTCAACGGTTTTTAGAGAATTTATCTACTGGCCAGCGTATTCTGTTTATTAGAACGGAAGCTAATAGTGAAGAAGCTGCAGAGCTTGAGAGCATTTTATCTACTATGATTGAAAGTGACTTTAGCATTCTGATTATTAATCATACGGATGTGAATGATTTAGTTGAAAAAGAATGGTCGCTAAATAAAGTTTGTGCTATTGAATTACCCAATCAAGATAAATGGAACGCTAATAATCATTATTGGAAAAGGATACTTGATGGTGTTTCCCTTTTATAAGTACGTTAGCTCTCCCTTTAATGTATTTATAAAAGGTTATGTTTTTCAAATGATATCCTTAGGAGATTTGAATGGGAAGAAAACTTCCATCATACTTACTTGGTGTATGTACTCACTTGCCTCTTGAAGCTTATTTAATATTTTCTATACATATAACCTCTATACAATACTAATGGACAAGTTGTATTAATTGAAATAGATGCAGTGCAAAAAACTTTTCCTTGCTAATGTTAAGGTGCTTTTCGAGGTGCCTATATAAAAGTCAATGTTAAAAAAATTAATTTGTTAACCAGATAAGGGGGAAAGGGTATGGATTATAAGCAAATAGAGTTGCAACAAGGATACGATATAACTGGAAAGCAACGTTATCGAATTATAACAGGAGCATTTATTGATAAGATTATAGCAGAACAAGTTGCAAAGGAAATAAAAGAACGCTACGGTCTTACTGTATACGTGATACCTGAGCACGTTGAAAAAGCTGAGTCTAATCTCTAATGTAACTTTATTTTCATTGTACTATAAATTAGAATAAGAATAGACAGCTAAACTATTTTTATAGAAATAGTCTAGCTGTCTATTCTTATTCTTGTAGAAGTATACAATGAATTTTATTATCTGTTTATCATAAGCTAGTATGAGAGAAATCATTTTTAGTGTTTCCCATCTTATCATGTTTTTCTTACATATGGTGAGTACTAGTTATTTTGACATCCACTCTTTGAGCTCCATTAACATCTGCTGGTAACTAGGAGTTGGATAACAAAGATCTGTTCGAGTACTAATAATAGTACGATCTAATATTACATCCTCATTAGGAATAATTTTGACATCATCTTTTTTAAAGATATCTTTAATCAATTCTAGTAATGCAAACTTTGATATTTTTTTCGGTGAGTGCAAATGATAGAGTCCGCAAGTATTATTTTCTAAGAAGAAATTAATTGCTTTAGCTAATTCTAACGTTGTTACTCCATTCCACAGTGCCTTTTTATACCCTTTAATTGAGCCCTTTTGTGTCATAAACCATAGGAATAAACCAATGCCATCCTTCTTTAACTCGGGTCCTATTATAGAAGTGCGGATTGTTAAATGTTTTTCGTCAATAATTTCACCTAGCTGTTTAGACTGAGCATATACAGAGGTACCGTCTGGAACATCGTTTTCTGTATAATCTCCTTTTTTTCCTGAAAACACACAATCTGTACTAATATGAATTAATTTTCCTTGATGCCGTTCAACAAATTTAGCTAACTGATGTGGAAGTAGGCTATTTACTTGAAAAGCATGCATTGGATTATGGCTAGCGTGTTCATTTAAAATTCCAATACAGTTAATAAGGACGTCTGGCTTAATAGATTCTATGGTCTCCTCAACATGTTTAAAGTTAGTTACGTCCAAGTAAATAGCCTTTTTATCCTTAGGGTCTCTTGATGTACAGAAAACATCATGGTTTGTATGCTGTATGAAATATCTAGTGATTACATGACCTGCCATTCCTTTTCCACCAAGAATTAGTACTTTCATTTAAATAAACCCGCCTTTCAGCAACATCTCTCTAATTTCTTCTTTACTAATTACTTGTTTACTTGAATCATATTTTTCTAGATTTACTTGAGCATAATTTAAATAATGTTCTTTTAAACCTTCAATATGAATTGGAGGTAGGATAACATAATACTCGTCGTCGTAAGTAACAGTTGTTGCACTTTCGTATTCAGATAACAGAAGCTCGTGAATTTTCTCTCCAGGTCTTACACCTAATATCTCAACTTCAACCTTTTCTTTTCCAGAAGCTTCTATTAACACATTAGCTAAGTCAATAATCCGACAAGTGGGCATTTTCATGACAAAAATTTCTCCACCTAGACTTTCAAATGTGGCTTTGAAAACTAGCTTTATTGCATCCTCTAATGTCAAGAAGAAACGAGTCATCCCAGGATCAGTAATACCGATTTTTCCTTTTTCTTGAATCTGTTTCTTGAATACATGAATAACGCTTCCGTTAGTTCCTAACACATTTCCGCCACGTATACAAACAAATTTAGTTTTAGTATTTAATGTGTTAGCGTGAATGATTAATCTTTCTCCCATTGCTTTAGATAAACCATAAAAATTAGCTGGATTTGACGCTTTATCAGTGGAGATATAAACGACTCTATCTACATCACAGCTTATTGCAGCGTCTATTACATTTTGAGTACCATGTACGTTGGTTTTTAAGGCTTCAATTGGTTGATCTTCACATACCGGAACATGTTTTAAAGCAGCTAAGTGAAAAATATAATTGACGCCTTGGCATGCTTCAATTAGCGCTTCTCTTTCTTTAATGTCTCCAATAATAAAATTCAATTTAGGATGGTTATCAAATTCTTGTTTCATGGTAAATTGATTTGATTCATTCCTCGAAAAAATACGTATTTCTTTAGGGTTATGTGTTAGTAGTTGCTTAACAAGTTCATATCCCCAAGAACCTGTGCCACCTGTTACTAAAATTGTCTTATTATTAAACACCTTTCATTCCTCCTAGTACAACTTTAATTACCTTGTCTGAAACATTTACATCACCATATCCTTCAGGGTAATACCAATTTTTTAATTGGTTCACCATTACATGAACACAAGTCAAGATTTGGTTAGCATCTATTCCTGACAGCATGTTACTTCCACATTGAATGGTTTCTGGTCTTTCAGTTGTTTTACGAATAGTTACCGTAGGAACATAAAACAAACAGCATTCTTCTTGAACTGTTCCGCTGTCTGTTAAGACACAAAAAGCATTTTTTTCTAAATTTACGAAATCGAAAAAACCAAAAGGCTCATGAAATTCTACTAACGGATGGACTTCTAGCAGTGAAATATTTTCTATTCGAGATTTAGTACGAGGATGAATACTACATATTATTCTCTTTTGGTAAAACTCAGCTACCATATTGATGCCTTTCATGATTTCCAACAGTCGATCTTCATGATCTACATTTTCCGCACGATGGGCTGTAACCAGAAAGTAGTCATTTTCTTTTAAGGACAGTTTCTCAAGAATGCTGCTTTTTTTTATAGCAGGTTCATAATGTTTTAAAACTTCGTTAATTGGATTTCCAGAAGTAATAATACGATTTGAGGGGATACCTTCTTTAATTAAATTTTCTTTACTTTGAGGAGTATAGGGTAGATTGAAGCTTGAGATTGCATCGATAATCCGGCGGTTTTTTTCTTCTGGCACTTCTAAATCAAAACAACGGTTTCCAGCCTCCATATGAATGACTGATATACCCATTCTTTCTGCTAGAATTGCGCTTAAACCACTATTAGTATCGCCTAATATTAAAACTTTGTCCGGCTTTTCTTTTAAAAATAGCTGTTCGAGCTCTTTATACATCTTCGATAACTGTTCACCTAATGAGAGCTGCTGATTAGCCAATATATAGTCTGGTTTGCGTATGTTTAACTCTTGAAAAAATACCTCACTTAATGAAGGAGTGAAATTTTGTCCTGTATGCACTAAAACGTGCTGTGAAGCATACTCATCTAACTTTTTAATAATGAGGCTTAAACGTATAATTTCGGGCCTTGTACCCAAAATAGTCATAACTTTCATTCTTTACACACCCTATTCACCTTATTTATAAGCATAATTACCCTCTCCTAATTCGCATTCGGCCCCTTATTTATTAAAATATGCTTTTCCTTTTTTCTTGCTATAGGCTAATCTATTAATCTTCCCAATAAAAAGTGATAAGTCTAAAATAATAAGCCTTCCTCTTTAAATTAATAAGAATGATGGCTGCTTTTTTGTGGTTCAATGTTTAAATCTTTCTCTGTAAGTTCTCTTCTAGGGGCTAAAATCTTATATTTTAGGCCGTCAAGTACGAATATTTAAAGAGTAAATACAGGGGGTTGAAAATCAGAAAAGACCTTGCTTCCTTTTTAAAAAGAAACAAGGTCTTTGGTGCTTAATTTTATTCTTATTACATAAAATTGTATGAAAATAGTTGTGGGAATTACGCCCAAAAATTAGTTATACTTAATCCACTCAGTACATAGTCCCAAACAGCTTCATCATTTGGGTTGTCTAGAGGTACTTGAACTGAACAAATTCCATCAATCGTCCAGTTCATATCTATTACGCCTTTTAATCCATCTAGAGGTTGAAGTAGTAGTATATTAAATGAACCGTTTACTAATTCTGATAATGTGGTCTTTAATTCTATCGCTTCTTCTGGAGTAGCTGCTCCCCATCTAATAAATAAAACAGAGGGGCTATTCCCAATTTTTTCAAAAAATCTCGTGATACGTTGATTAAGCTTTTCTTTATAAGAAGGATACATTACAGTCCAGTCTACATTTGGAATGATAGGGAAATCATGAACAGAAATAATGTTATAATGCATGTCGTGAATAAAATGAGCATTAACTGGTTCTGTTCCACCTTCTTCAGGGAAAATTGCGACTCCGTCATCAAGAAAATGAGCATACCCATCAGTTCGCTGCAGATTTTGGAGGTCCATAAATCCACTAAATCTATTTCTTAACAACCTAGTGACATCAGCAATTGAATTAGATATCATCCAGTCTAAAGGGAATGAAAACCTTCTCCAATTATGCCTTCTTAAATTAAGGGAGGGACCACACCAACTACCTAGCCCTAGCATTAAGTCATAAGATCCTTTAATATCCTGTAAATTCAATATAATCATCCCTTTGTATTTAGCAATTCTATTATAGTAAATGCTAAACCTTGTACATTTGATTGGACAAAGTGACTATATCTTTATAAGAAAGTGTTAGTTAAAAAGACACTGAGGCTAAACGGGAGAGATTTTTACATAACGTCCATTTAGTGACGTAGTAATATTCCATCTAGAACATAGTCCCAAGTCAAAACATTATTTGGATCGAGTGGTACATTGACCATACATACATTATTGATTTCCCAGTCAACTTCGGTAGGAGTCTGTATACCGTCTACGGGATTAAGGATAAGTATTCTAATCTGCGCTTTTGTAAGAGAGGATAAGATTTTTTGTAATTCAGTTGCTTCCTCATATTTAGCTCCCCACCTTATAAACAAAATTGATTTACTGCTCATCATCTTTTTCATAAACCTGTTAACTCTGTAATCAAGGTTTTTTTTGAATTTTGGATACATATCGGTCCAATCTTTATTAGGCACTATAGCAAAATCATGAGCTGAGAAGATATTGTAATAAGTGTCCTGTATAATATAAGATTTAGTTGATTTATATAGATTTTGATGAGGAAATCTAAGCATTTTATCATTAAAATATACATAATCTCCGCTGTCATCTACTAAACTCATATTCTCAATCTGCATAAATCCATTAAACTTATTCTGAAGTAGTCTATTTACATCTGAAAGATACGGAGAATAGCTCCAGTCAAGTGGACTTGAGGTAAAACTTCTCAAATTTAATCGATTCAGTTGTAGTGCAGGATTACAAGCACTACCTAAGCTAATGATTAAATCATATTGCCCTTTAACATCCTGTAAATTCACATTAATTCTCCTATTATTTAAATTTTTATATACACATATTTGATTGGTAGATTTACTTAGAAGACATACATGTACATGGTTATTCAGTAAGTTGCTCTTATAATATAAAAAGCACTGATAATCGGGGTTTCAGCGCTTTTTATACCCTTTATAGACCTGTGTTAAATAAAATTGTTAACACCCGCAATAGATGAATTCTTTAAAGTTTAATGCTAGCGAACTGCTCGATTTGCATTAATTCTTCCATAAGTCCAGTATAATCCTGTACCTGGTACTACATCGCACGTGGATTGAATAGTATTTCTAATTTGGAGATTGGTTTTTCCCTGAGCTGCTAACAAGGCTGCAAGTCCTGAAACATGAGGGGCAGCCATAGAAGTACCGCTTAGATATGCGTAATAGCTGCCTATATAAGTAGACAAAATTGTTGAACCTGGAGCAGCAACATCTACCCAAGTGCCAAAATTGGAAAAATCAGATTTTTGATCATTGCTATCTGTAGAGGCCACAGCGATTACATTTTGATAAGCAGCTGGGTATGTTGGGGTACTAGAAGCTTCGTTTCCGGCTGCAGCTATAACTACTACTCCTTGGCTCCAAGCGTAATTCACGGCATTCTCTAAAGTGATTGAACTTTGAGTTGAACCTAGGCTCAAATTAATAACTTTTGCTCCTGCATTTGTTGAATAGGTAATTGCATTTGCAATGTTACTCAATAGACCATTTCCACTGTTGTCAAGAGCACGAACGGGTATTATTGATGCTGACGGAGCCATTCCTGCAATGCCTAAACCATTCTCTGTAAGGGCTGCAGCTATGCCTGCTACGTGAGTTCCGTGTCCATTACCGTCGTTAGGAACTAGATTTCCATCTACAAAATTATAGCCAGGCCAAAGCTTAATAGATAGTTCAGGGTGATTTAACTGAATTCCCGTGTCTACAATAGCAATTTTTATATTTCCATTACTAGTAGTAACATCCCAAGCATCTGGGGCTTGTACCTTCTGAGGACCATATTGATAAGGAAAAAAGGGGTCATTCGGGGTATATGAAGCTTTAAATGTATAATCTGGTTCTGCGTATTCTACTTCAGTTAATTCACTATAGCGTTTAATTAAGTCATTAATCTTTTTTTTAGAATGTAAGACCTGAAAATCAAGATCTTTGTTGTGATATATCAGTGTACATTTATTCTTACGATGAATATTTACTTGTTTTTCAAAGCACACATTCTTTTTGAACTTTACAATGATTTGGTTTGAGTTCTGAAAATCATCAGCTTTAAATTCCTTAGTACTAGCGTTGATACGGCGCTTAAATAGTGGTGATGCCTTTTTTATTGGAATGGTTTTTAGGTTTTTGACTGATTGTTGTTTTAAAATCTTAATAATATATTTCACTGCATAAAACAACAGGATAACAACAGAAACTGATAAAGTAGTAGTTAATAAATGAAGCATTTGTTCCCTCCTAGAAATCGCACTCTTTATAGAGTATTCACGATGCATTAAAAGGGCTTGGACAGAGTCTTTATTTAAACAAATAATTGTGTATTTTAAGAGAGTTATTAAAAGTGAAAAGTTATCCTATCTGTCATATTACTAATTTATCTTTAGATAATGAGTGTTATGTCTCGCTTTAAAGCACCAAATTTGTAATTAGAAAGAAAGCCACTAGTATATCTAGTGGCTTAGTCTTTAAAAATCGCTAAATTCTTCGAGGTCATCGTCATCTAAAGGTCCAGAAACGTGTTCTAAATCTGCAATTTTGCCTTCTTTAATGCCCTGATTTCCTACAGGTTGTTCTACGTCATTTTGTGTATGAGAAAAGCCATTAGCCAAAATTATACGACAGGCATTGTTATTTATTCAGATGATGACACGCTGCGTATGAATGAGCAAATGAAGGCTTTAAAGGTGTGTGCAAAGGTGTACTGCAGAAAGTAGATGAGACTGGGAGTATTTATTTAAAATGATATCATTTTAAATAAAATAAATGTGATTGAAACATGCAATATGTCCTACACGTATACCAGCAAAATTTCCAAAACTTACTGGATTATACGAAACAGGACTCTATTATTTTAAATATACAACGCGCTTGCCAAGCTTTTATTGATTTAGCGATGCACATTGTAGCTGAAGAACGTTTGGGTTTTCCAAAAACGAGCAGAGAAGCTTTTGACATGTAGGAGTCTCAATCTATTATTACAAGCGAGATTGTTTATAGAATGAAAGCTATGGTAGGTTTCAAAAATATTGCTGTTCACGATTATCAAGCCATTAATCAAGATATTCTTCAGCAAATTTTGGACAAACATTTAAGTGATTTTACTACCTATACAAAGCAAATTCTTTATTATGGGCTTTGGAAAGGCATTGGTAAATATAAGGTGTATAGAAACTTACATATTATGTAATTAAGTTTGTGTTAGAACCTTTAGGCCTACAATCTTCGTTTTTGTTCTAAATGAATAGTTATATCTCTTAAAGTTGTATCTAATATATATTTAGACAGTAGGGAAGCATACTTTCAAGCTTCCCTACTAAATGCTTGTCCTAATTTAAATAATTAAGCTGTTTGCAGACCTTGGATTTCTTCAGCGTCTAAAACAATCACTCCTGCTGAAGTAGCGAAATAAGCTAAAGATCTTGCCTCATCGAAGCTTGAAAAAATAACGTTATTAATTTGAGTACCGCTTAAAAGTACACTTGCAATCGGTGTGCCAGGATCAAGAATTCTCAAAACCTCTGGAATCATACGCGGTGTCCCCCCTTGCTATACCAAATTAAATACAGATCATATGAATCTATATTTAATTTATTATATGTAAGTTTTAAGCAAAGGCTTGTACTATTTAATCATTTTCATTTAATCTTTTTTTGTGATTGAAAATAAGGACTTTAAGAGGGAATTGTTATATGAAATCTCTTTTAAGTCCTTACATATAATGGAGTTTTCATGCTAGCTAAAACTTCATACCGCCATCTATTACAATTATCCTTGAAGAAATTATCTCAGTGTTTGTAAATCCCATTCCTACGTTATAAGCATGAGTAGCTATTTTAGAATTAGGGTTCTTACTGGCTGTTTCTGCTGGGGGATTAATACTTACACTTCTTTTCTTCTTTTTTTGTGGGAAGGACTTGTCTACATAATACATACCATTTTTAAAATTATACTTCATATAATATGTTTGTATTTTAATCACCTTTTCTATACCCCTTATATTTTAGAGGGATTTTGCGAGATATTATTAGAATGGTTTTTTCTTCACTTCTCTTCAAAACTGAACTTTTTTTACTTTAGCATTTTTATTTCTTCTTCCACATTCTTTAACAATTACACCGTCTTGGTTCGCATTTTGTCCCCCATGTTTAGCAACCTGACCGCCCTGATTAGCATTTTGACTGTGGTTACCACTAATCTGTCCTCCAGTTTCTGCATGGTTATAAATATAAATGCTAATATAGGTGCAGTTTTTTTCTCTTTTTTTCTTTTTGTTTTTTGAGCTGCAATTAGATTTTTTATTATGATGAGAATTATTCCTTTCTATTTCAATCACCTCTTTTCTGATAAGTTAGGGAGAAGACGTGAGTAAATTCACTTTTACTCATTAATAGTGTATTCATAGGTAGACAAGCTGCAATATGAAAAAGCCTATATTTGGTAAAAAGAGCCTTTCATATTAGGTCTAGTGGCTGTTGTGATACGAGAGTAAGTACATTTAAATGTACAAGGGGTGTTTTTATTGTTAAAAGATCTAATTGGATGAACATTTCCTTCCTAAGGAAACTACGACTTCTAAAACAGCCTGTTATAAAAGCCAAGGGGGTTTAGGGGTTATATGTAATAGTAAAGCTCTTTTTCATATATTTGGATAAATTTTTTAAGGTGAAAGATTTTTATGTGTGATATACAGGCCATTGTATTGAAGAGATTTCTATACTATATAGGGTTTAAATATAGAAAGAACTATTGCTGCTTTTTTCCGTCAATAGTTCTTTCTATATTAAATATTCAGTTGTATAGGTTGAGGCTTGATTGAATTTTGAGTAATTAACAAGATGGTGGGATGCTTTGAGGGAAATGAAATAAATTTTCAGGATCATATTTAGCCTTTATTTCTCGAAGTCTTGCGAAGTTTGACCCATAATATGCTTTTCCGAACTTTTCAATATTTTGGTCTGGAACATTAACATAGGACCCTTTTACATATGGTTTCATTAGCTGACGTACTTTTTCAACTGATGCAAGATTGGAAGCTTCTTGGGATTTATTTTCCCAACTAGATGTCCATTCTGTATAAAACAATGGACGGCGCCAAAAGAAGGCTGTTTCATTACTTGGTACTCTGCTTAGAGCACCACCCCAATTTATAAAAAAGAAATTGGCTTCTGTACCAGTAGCTTCTTCTAAAAACTTTTTCATAAATGAAATAGGCTCTTCGGACCACAGATCAAGTCCCCAAGCCGATGAAAATTTAACACTCTGATCGGATCTGCCAGGGATTGGTTCGTCAGGGTCTAAGAAATCTATAGCATCTGGATAGGACAATGTTTCTATAACTGTTTGTGTTGGGGTTCCAGCATTTAGTAAAGGCTTTAACAATTTAGTCAGTTCTTTTTTTGAACCTAAGAAAATCCCTTCTGCATGACACAAACCATTTACTTTGCTGTAAATCTCAAGTATGCACCCTAATCGTTCGTCTACAAATGGTGCCCATTCTTGCCAAGTTTTAAATACTGTTTCTAATTGATCCCATGGCCAAATAATATTGAAGACGGTTGCAGTTTTAGGGGCACGGTGAACTTTAAACGTGTATTCGGTATTATATCCAAAGTTCCCACCGCCACCACCTCTAGAAGCCCAAAATAAGTCCTTATTGCAAGATTGGTCTGCTTGAAGAATATGGCCTTTGGCATCTACTGTTTCCAGGGCAAGAAGGTTATCGCTTATAAGGCCAATTGATCGTGAGACTACTCCAAATCCTCCTCCCATCGTAATTCCTCCAATTCCAACAGTGGGGCTATCTCCAAACGGAGCCATAAAGCCTTCTCGAGCTAGCATCTTTACAAGTGGACCCACGTGAATTCCTGTTTGAACCGTTGCAATCTCACTTTTTTTATCAAGGCAAACTCTATTCATGTCACTTACATCAATAACAATTCCGCCATTTACTACTGAAAGGTTCTTATCTAAAGCATGGCGTCCGCTTCTGACACGTAAAGGTACTTTATTTTCCTGAGCCCATTTAATAGCATTACTGACATCGTAAGAATTTTGTGCAAAAACAAAGACAAGAGGATAGACATCAACATAAGGGTTCCAGTTCTTAATCGCTTGTTGATAGCCAGGATCTCCCTTAAAGATGACTCGTCCTGTTAACGGTGTTGACATGTATTTCACTCCCAATAAAGGTTAGATTTCTAATATTAGTATATGTGAAAATAGGACAAACTCTTGGGTGAGTTATCTAGTAACTAAAAAATATATGCCAAGGTTGTTAAAGGTATTGTTTGTAATAAATATGTTTTAGAAAAGAAATTTTTATTATTAGAAAGGTTATGGATTAAGAAAAAAAAGAGGTTGCACCTATTTAGACATGATAAAAATTATTGAACTGAATGATTCTAATTTCTTTGAATGAATTACGTTAATTGAAGATTATGCGATTTAAGGAATTATACTAAGTTTATTTCTATCTGCGTCAATATATTAAGTTAGAAAAATTTCTATGATATTGGACGAGCGTACAAGCTTGTCCTTAGGTTTATACATATAATAAGTAAATGAATATTGAAAAGAGGGACAAAAATGATGCCAAGATGTATACCTGATGTTCCACGTTGTATGCCTAAGATACCGCATTGTCTACCTAAAGTGCCAAACTGTATGCCTAAGATACCAAACTGTGTACCTGACGTTCCAAATTGTGTACCTAATATACCTTGTACTTCTAAAGACTAATCGTTTTTATTTTTTATAGAATAGAGCAATAGTTAATTTAAAGCAAAAAGATTAATCTTTTTGCTTTTTTCTTGTTTCAACATATATTCTGAAGGGTATGGTACCTTAATTAAGTCTCGTTTAAGCTATGGAACACTATTTCATCAAATCTCTTATTTTGGGTTGAGTTATAAATTTTAGAACTGAAATATAATCGTTACCAATTCAGGTAGGAGATCAAAATACAACTAAAATAAAAAATAAAAAACTATTGATTTTTAAAAATAAGTGAATTATAATAGTAAAGCGTCGTTAAGAGAGAAAGCGTTGATAACGATTTTTAAAAAAGTTATTGACATTTGTTTAATGGATTGTTATGATATTAAAGTCGCTTAAGGGCGGCGCTTGAACTTTGAAAACTGAACAAAGCGACAAACGTCAACGTTAATTTTTATTTTTTAAATGAGCAAGTCAAACATTTCTTCGGAGAGTTTGATCCTGGCTCAGGATGAACGCTGGCGGCGTGCCTAATACATGCAAGTCGAGCGAACTGATTAGAAGCTTGCTTCTATGACGTTAGCGGCGGACGGGTGAGTAACACGTGGGCAACCTGCCTGTAAGACTGGGATAACTTCGGGAAACCGAAGCTAATACCGGATAGGATCTTCTCCTTCATGGGAGATGATTGAAAGATGGTTT
>NZ_JBISEM010000008.1:0-49437 GCF_044383985.1 Priestia sp. JSM ZJ58 | reverse complement strand
CAATCTCTTGTCTGGTGGCGATAGCGAAGAGGTCACACCCGTTCCCATACCGAACACGGAAGTTAAGCTCTTTAGCGCCAATGGTAGTTGGGACTTTGTCCCTGTGAGAGTAGGACGTTGCCAGGCACTTGAAAAAAGACTAGCTATTTTAGCTAGTCTTTTTTTATTATTCACAAAGTATAAGCTATCTACATAAAATGGGGTAAATGAACTGCATAAAGAAGTTACATCTTGTCGATACTTATTTAGTGGAGGTGGAGAGTAATGGAAAAACAAATTAAAACATGTTCCGTTTGTCATGAACAGCATACAAAGGGTATTGAGGTGTTTTCCAGCTTTATATGCCAACACTGCGAGGTAGAGATTGTAGAGGTGGATTCATCTCATTTTCGTTATCAATTGTTAGTAAATCAATTAAAGAGAATATCAGGAGCGTTTTCTTACTAAAAGCCCTTTTTTATAAGGGCTTCTTTATATGGCTCAAAAAAATCATCTAAGTTTGTTATAATGAAAGAAAAATGAATTTTGATAGGAAAAATGCTTACATATTCTTTTATCAAGTTAACAATGTTATATTTACAAAAAGTAAGGAATGGATGTATGGATACATATTTACCTTTATATAACCGTTTAGTAAGGCATAGCGAAAAGAGGTCACTCTCTTACCACGTGCCCGGCCATAAAAATGGTCAAATTCTACCTTCACATATTCAGTCTTCTTACGCAGATTTTTTGCAATACGATCTAACGGAAATTAGCGGATTAGATGATTTACATGAAGCAGAATCTGTTATTAAAGAAGCACAAGAGTTAACGGCAAAGTTGTATGGAGTAGATGAAAGCTTTTTTTTAGTTAATGGTTCTACTGTAGGCAACCTCTCAGCAATTTTATCTCTTTGTCAAGAAGGAGATAAAATTGCTGTTCAAAGAGATTCTCATAAATCTATTTTTAATGCTATTACTTTATCAAAGGCATCACCTATTTTTTTAGCTCCTGAAATAGATTCAAAAACACATCTTAGTACAGGTGTATCCATTAAAACAATTAAAGCGGCTTTAGAGCGTTCTGAGGATATAAAAGCATTTGTATTAACAAATCCTACTTACTACGGGGTGGCACGAGATTTAAAGGAGACCATTGACTTTATTCATAGCTACAATATTCCTATAGTTATTGATGAAGCTCATGGAGCCCATTTTATTTTAGGCAATCCTTTTCCGTCGTCAGCTGTTACGTATGGAGCTGACCTTGTCGTTCAGTCAGCACATAAAACGCTACCAGCTATGACAATGGGTTCTTATTTACATATGCAGGGAACATTAGTGAATAAGCAAGCGGTGCGCCATTACCTACAAGTACTTCAGTCAAGCAGTCCTTCATACCCTATTATGGCTTCTCTCGATTTGGCACGGTATTATCTGCAGCAGTTTACACAGCATGATATCGATAGAATGACTGACAATATTCATTCGTTTGTTGAAAAGATTAATAAGATTGATACACTTTCAACTATTAATGTGGAAACAGATCAAACTGCTACCGACCTTTTGAAAATGACATTGACTTGTTCGGCGGCAACAGGATATGATTTGCAAAAGGAACTGGAAAAACAAGATATTTATACAGAACTAGCTGACGTTAACTATGTATTGTTTGTTCTACCGTTAAGCAGCAGTTGGGACTTTAATGATACAATTAAGCGGGTTAGACAAGCAGTAGCAAATATACAGCGTAAGTCGTATGAAAAACCACTAATCAAACCATTTCGTTTTTCAAGGGCAACGGTTCTCCTGTCTATGGAAGAAAGAAAATTAAGGACAAAGCATATGTGTTCGTTTGAAGAAGCGATTGGGTGTGTAAGCGCACAATCTATTATTCCATATCCTCCTGGAATTCCTATTTTAATGGAGGGAGAAACGATTACGAGCAATCATATTGACTATATTTTGCATATTCAAAGGTTAAATGGTCATATTCAAGGCGGCTCTTGTATGGAAGAAGGAAAGATAGAAGTATTTAAATAGAGAAAGGAATTTATACATGTCAGGAACGTTTATTACATTCGAAGGGCCAGAGGGTGCTGGTAAGACGACCATCATCCATATGGTTCAACAAAAATTAATACAAGATGGCTATAACATTGTATTAACAAGAGAGCCTGGAGGCATACGAATTGCTGAACAAATTCGTGAAATCATCTTAAATCCATCTAACACGGAAATGGATGCCAGAACAGAAGCACTTCTTTACGCTGCGGCTAGGAGACAACATCTTGTAGAAAAAGTGATTCCTGAGCTAAATAAAGGGAATATAGTATTATGTGACCGTTTTATTGATAGCTCACTTGCTTATCAAGGAAATGCGCGGGGGATAGGTGTAGAAGATATTTTTGCTATCAATCAATTTGCTATTGAGCAAACGATGCCACAGGCCACTTTATATTTTGATATTGAGCCTGAGGTAGGATTAGAAAGAATTAATAAAGGTCGAAAAGATGAGATTAATCGATTAGATTTAGAATCCTTAGACTTTCATTACAAAGTACGAGATGGATATCTATCTCTTTTGAGTCAATTTCCAGAGCGTATTCGCCGAATTGATGCAAATCAATCCATTGAAAAGGTCTGTGAAGAAGCTTATAAACAGATACAATTGATTTTAAAATAAATACAGATGATTGTTATTCTTGCTATACTATTCTTAACAATAAAGTAAAATGAGGTGTTATTCATGAAATTAGTAATGGCCGTTATTCAAGATTCAGATAGCTCAAAGCTTTTAAATGCACTTGTAGAAAGAGGATTTCGTTCAACCAAATTATCAAGTACGGGCGGATTTTTAAAATCAGGGAATACAACAATTATGATTGGTACAGATGATCATAAAGTAGATGAAGTACTTGATATTATTAAGGGCCAATGTGAAAACCGCAGACAGATGATTTCTCCTGTGGCACCGATGGGTGGTAATGCAGATTCATACATTCCGTATCCTGTTGAAGTTGAAGTGGGCGGAGCTACAGTATTCGTACTACCAGTAGATCAATTTCATCAATTTTAAGAGAGAAGATTTTAAATAGAAAGTGATGATTGAATGGGAAATACATGGGAACAGCTTGAAGCTCTTCAGCCGAACGTATTAAAGATTTTGCAAAACAGCTTACTTAAAGAGCGAGTTGCTCATGCTTATTTATTTGAAGGAAGCAAAGGAACAGGTAAAAAACAAATTAGTTTTTTGTTTGCTAAAGCACTGTTTTGCCAAAATCCAGTTAATCATAGGCCATGCCATGAGTGCAGTAACTGCCGGCGAATTGATTCAGGTAATCATCCAGATATTCACTTGATTGAGCCAGCTGGTTTATCGATTAAAAAAGAGCAAATTCAATTCTTGCAATCAGAATTCACAAAAACCGGTGTTGAATCTAATAAAAAGTTATATATTGTGAATCATGTTGATAAAATGACAGTAAGCGCAGCAAATAGTTTACTGAAATTTTTAGAAGAGCCTGGCAACGGAACTTATGCAATTTTATTAACAGAAAATATACAGCGCTTATTAGATACGATTATCTCACGTTGCCAAGTAATATCATTTCGATCTCTTACACCAGAACAGTTAGCTGAAAAACTAGTAGAAAATGGCCTTTCCGCAGTAGATGCGTCCATCTTGTCTAATTTAACAAACAGCATTGATGAAGCAATTGAATTAAGTAAAGATGAATGGTTTGGACTTGCAATAAAGTTAGTGATACAATTATATGAAGTGTTAACAACGAGACCTCAACAAGCTCTTCTTTTTATTCATGAAAAGTGGGTAACACATTTTAAAGAAAAAGAACAAGCTCATATTGGTTTAACTTTATTGATGCTTCTTTACCGTGATTTGTTGACGCTGCAAGTTGGACAAGAGTCTAAAATCGTCTATCGTCATAAAATAGAAGAATTAAAACAGCAAGCTCTTCAGACAACGCAGGAAAAAGCGATTTATCGCTTAGAGGTTATCTTGAAGGCCAAAAATAAATTAAATTCAAATATGAATCTACAGTTATTAATGGAACAGCTGGTGTTGGATTTGCAGGAGGGATAAAAGCTTGTATGATGTAGTAGGCGTTCGCTTTAAAAAAGCGGGAAAAATATATTATTTTGACCCTGGAGAACTTACAATTCCAGATGGTGAGTTTGTTATTGTAGAAACAGTTCGTGGTGTTGAATTTGGCAGAGTGGTTATTAACAAAAAGCAAGTAAGTGAACATGATGTCGTGCTTCCTTTGAAAAAAGTAATCCGCATTGCTGAACAAAAAGACAGGCTGATTGTGGATGAAAATAAACAAGCTGCTAGAGAAGCGTATGACGTATGCGTGCAAAAAATTCAATCACACGATTTAGATATGAAGTTAGTAGATGTAGAATATACGTTTGATCGTAATAAAGTCATTTTTTATTTTACAGCAGACGGCCGTATTGATTTTAGAGAGCTAGTTAAAGATTTAGCTGCTATTTTCCGTACGCGAATTGAGCTTCGTCAAATTGGTGTACGAGACGAGGCAAAACTGTTGGGTGGGATAGGTCCTTGTGGACGTATGCTATGTTGCTCAACGTTTTTAGGTGATTTTGAGCCGGTTTCTATTAAGATGGCCAAAGACCAAAACCTATCGCTTAATCCAACGAAAATTTCTGGTTTATGCGGACGTTTGATGTGTTGTTTAAAATATGAAAATGATGAGTATGAAACGGCAAAAGAACAGCTTCCTGATATAGGCTCAACAATTAAAACTTCAGATGGTTCAGGACGTGTAGTAGGTTTGAATATTTTGGAAAGAATTATTCAAGTGGAACTGTCAGATCACGAACAAATTTTAGAGTATACTCTGGATGAGATCAATAATGAAGGTGCTGTTTCGTTTCAAGCCACAGATTAACGAGGTGGGCAAAGGTGGATAAAAAAGAGATTTTTGATTCGGTGACAAACATGGAGGAACAAATTGGTCATTTATATAAGCAGTTAGGTGAGTTGAAAGAGCATCTTGCTGAGCTAATTGAAGAAAATCATCATCTGCAAATAGAAAATGATCATTTGCGCCGTCGCCTTGACCAGACAAACTTCGAAACGAAGCTGAAAAATAGACATTCAAAAGCAAGCGCTCAAACAAAAGAGCAAAAACAAATTGATATCGGAGAAGGATATGACAATTTGGCTCGCCTTTACCAAGAGGGTTTTCATATTTGTAACATTCATTATGGAAGTGTGCGTAAAGATGGAGACTGTTTGTTTTGCTTGTCATTTTTAAATAAAAAGTAACAACACCTCTCCCTTTTGGAGAGGTTCTTTTTATGAGTAAAAGATGTAAATAATAGATGTACAAGGAGAAGAACGATTATGGTTGAGTTATATGGAGATGAACGTTTAGATTATCTATTAGCCGATGAGGAAATGCGCATTATTCAAAGTCCATCTGTCTTTTCCTTTTCATTGGATGCTGTGCTTTTATCTCACTTTGCTTATGTCCCAATTCGTAAAGGCAACTTGGTTGATTTATGTTCAGGAAACGGTGTAATCCCACTGTTTTTATCTAAACGAACAAAGGGAAAAATCATTGGTGTAGAAATTCAAGAGCGGCTACATAGTATGGCACAAAGAAGTATTGCGTATAATCAGCTGGATGGGCAGATTAAAATGATACATGGTGATTTAAAAAATGCACCTCAAGAACTGGGTTATGGAAAATATGATGTTGTAACATGTAATCCTCCTTATTTCACCACATCCAATAAAGAAGAAATAAATGAAAACGAACACTTTGCAATCGCTCGCCACGAAATTCATTGTTCGTTGGAAGATGTGATTAGAGCCAGTAGTCAACTAGTTAAGCAAGGCGGAAAAGTAGCATTGGTTCACCGTCCAGGGAGACTATTAGATATCGTTACGTTAATGAGGCAATACCGTTTAGAGCCAAAGAGACTTCAGTTTGTCTATCCTAAAGATGGGAAAGAAGCAAATACACTTTTAATTGAAGGTACGAAGGATGGAAGTCCAGATTTAAAGATTCTTCCTCCGCTGGTGGTCTACCAAGATAATGATGAATACACGGACGAATTAAAAAGGATTTTATATGGAACAGAATAATCATTATTTTTATGTAGTTGAATGCAAGGACTGTACGTATTACGCTGGTTACACGAATAATTTGCAAAAACGTATTTCTGTCCATAATGAAGGGAAAGGGGCAAAATATACGAGAGCAAGAAGGCCTGTTTCATTAATTTGGCATGAGGTGTTTACTTCTAAAACAGAAGCTATGCAAAAAGAGTATTGGTTCAAACAGTTAAGCAGAGTGCAAAAACAGGCTTACATTCGAAGGGAGCAAGAAAAGCAGAATGAAATCACAAAAAAGTTATGATGTATCGAATGAACGAGGCGTTTTATATTTAGTTCCCACTCCTATTGGAAACTTAGAGGATATGACATTTCGTGCGATTCGAATTTTAAAAGAAGTTGATTATATTGCCGCAGAAGATACGAGACAAACGAAAAAACTATGTAACCACTTTGAAATCGATACGCCTATTACAAGTTATCATGAACATAATAAACATACAAAAAGTGAACAGCTGTTAAGCGACTTGGACAGTGAAAAAAATATTGCTTTAGTAAGCGACGCGGGTATGCCCTGTATTTCAGATCCTGGTTATGAGTTAGTGGTAGCTGCCGTTAAAGAAGGATATACGGTTGTTCCGCTGCCGGGGCCTAACGCAGCATTAACAGCTTTAATTGCTTCTGGTCTACCTACAGGGCAGTTTTATTTCTATGGATTTTTAAACAGAAATAAAAAACAGCGTAAAGAACAGCTTCAAGAGCTTCAGTATATTAAAGAAAGCATGATATTTTATGAAGCCCCTCATCGATTAAAAGAAACGCTAAAGAGTATAGAAGAAATTTTAGGGAACCGATCTATTGTGTTATGTAGAGAGTTAACCAAACGCTATGAAGAATTTTTAAGAGGAAGCGTATTAGAAGCAATTGAATGGACAAATGCCACAGATATTAGAGGGGAATTCTGCTTAATTCTTGAAGGGACAAATGAAGAAGCGCCAGATGAAAGTAATCTATGGTGGGAACAGCTCACCATTATCGAGCACGTTGATCACTATGTAGAAGAAGGACTTTCAAACAAAGAAGCGATTAAGCAAGTGGCAAAAGACCGAGATGTATCAAAACGAGACATTTATAGTGAATATCACGTACATTAAAAAAAGCTGTCTATCATAGACAGCTTTTCGTTTTATTTAGAAGCTTGTAAAGAATCTTGAAGTTCTTTCATGATTTGTTCTGCACCTTCACGGCTTAGAATTAATTTGCCGCTAGCAAGTTGAATGTTATCATCAGATACTTCACCTGTTACTTGGCAAGTCATGTTTGGTTTATATTTTTTTAAGATGATGCGCTCTTCATCTACATAGATTTCTAGAGCATCTTTCTCTGCAATTCCTAATGTACGACGTAATTCAATTGGAATTACTACGCGTCCTAATTCATCAACTTTACGAACAATACCTGTAGATTTCATGTTAATCGTTCTCCTCTCAATGATCATTTTTCTATGTTATTACTTTCGTCATTATTCGACAATTTCAACGTACTTTCATAATACCAGCGTTTCCAAAACTAGTCAATCATTTTATATGTAAAAAAATGTAGCTGGGAAAAAATTTTTTCCCCGACTCGTTTAGAAGCTAATTGTGACCGTCAGTCAAGGAATGACAAGGGGTTTCATTGGAAAAAAGATTAATCGCCTAAATAGCTTGATATTAACTATTTTGAAGATAGGGTAAATATAATTCGACATAAAACGACAAAATTAGACCTATTTGTCGTTTTTATCAAAGTGACTTTTTGAATGGGGGTATATTTTTTATAAAAATAGGGCGAAGCTGATACAATTAACAGGATTATTTTTTGGGAAAATAACGATTATTTAAAAATGAAGTGAATCCGTCATATTCCCGTGTATATAGGAAGAGAATGTTTTGAAATTATCATGTAAAATAGTATGATAGATAGTAGAATAAGAAGACAGGGTTTATATGATTACATCCATATAAATCAAAATGTTGAAATGGAATGTTGGAGGTTATGAACATGGCAGATGGAAATAATACATTTTACATTACTACGCCGATTTATTATCCGAGTGGTAAATTACATATAGGGCACGCATACACGACGGTAGCGGGAGATGCAATGGCTCGTTATAAACGTTTGAGAGGGTTTGACGTACGTTATTTAACAGGTACGGATGAACATGGTCAAAAAATTCAGCGAAAAGCAGAAGAGAAAAACGTGACACCTCAGCAATACGTAGATGATATTGTCTCTGGAATCAAAGAGCTGTGGGATAAGATGGATATTTCGTATGACGATTTTATCCGTACAACAGAACCAAGACATAAAGAAATCGTGGAAAAGATTTTCGCGCGCCTTTTAGAACAGGGTGATATTTATCTTGATGAGTATGAAGGTTGGTATTCAGTTCCCGATGAGACGTACTATACAGAGCATCAACTAGTAGATCCAATCGTTGAAAATGGAAAAGTTGTAGGTGGGAAAAGCCCGGATAGCGGACACCCTGTAGAGCTCGTTCGAGAAGAGTCCTATTTCTTTAAAATGGGGAAATACGTAGATCGTTTACTAGCTTTTTATGAAGAGAACCCTTCATTTATTCAACCGGAGTCTCGTAAAAACGAAATGATCAATAATTTTATTAAGCCGGGTCTTGAAGACTTAGCTGTTTCTCGTACGACGTTTGATTGGGGGGTAAAAGTTCCAGGTAACCCAAAACACGTTATTTACGTATGGATTGATGCGCTTTCTAACTATATCACCTCTCTTGGGTATGATACTGAAAATGATGAAAACTATCGAAAATACTGGCCGGCTAACGTACATTTAGTAGGAAAAGAAATCGTACGTTTCCATACCATTTATTGGCCAATCATGTTGATGGCACTTGATTTGCCACTTCCTAAGAAAGTATTTGCTCACGGCTGGTTATTAATGAAAGATGGAAAGATGTCGAAGTCAAAAGGGAATGTAGTAGACCCAGTGACATTGATTGACCGCTATGGGTTAGATGCCCTTCGTTACTACTTGCTTCGTGAAGTTCCATTCGGTTCAGACGGTGTATTCACACCAGAAGCGTTTGTTGAACGTATTAACTTTGACTTAGCAAATGACCTTGGCAACCTAGTTAACCGTACAGTGGCGATGATTAATAAGTATTTTGATGGTGTTATTCCGACTTATGAAGGAAATGTAACCGAGTTTGATGCACTTATCGTACAAGCTCAAAAAGATACAGTGAATAAATATGAAGAAGCGATGGAGGATATGGAGTTTTCAGTGGCTCTTGCTTCTATCTGGCAATATGTAAGCCGCACGAATAAATACATTGATGAAACGCAGCCTTGGGCGTTAGCAAAAGATGAGAATAAGCGTGCAGAACTTGCTTCCGTTATGACACATCTAGCTGAATCAATTCGTCACATTGCGGTATTACTACAGCCGTTCTTAACACGTACACCTGAGAAAATTTTTGCTCAGATCGGTGTAAAAGAAGATGTGTTAAAAACGTGGGAAAGCACGACGCGCTTTAATATGCTTAAAGAAGGCACAAAAGTAGAAAAAGGTGAGCCAATGTTCCCTCGTCTAGATCGAGAAGAAGAGGTAGCGTTTATTAAAGAGCAGATGCAAGGAAGTGCTCCGAAGGAAGAAAAACCTGTTGTGAAGGAAGAGCCTTCTGAAGAGATTACGATTGATGATTTCATGAAAGTAGAGCTTCGTGTAGCGCAAGTTACGCAAGTAGAACCAGTTAAGAAGGCAGATAAACTATTAAAGCTGCAGCTTGATCTTGGCTATGAAAAACGCCAAGTTGTATCAGGTATTGCCAAGTTTTATAAGCCTGAAGAATTAGTAGGTCGCAAAGTAATTTGTGTAACCAACTTAAAACCTGTAAAATTGCGCGGCGAACTATCACAAGGAATGATTTTAGCCGGTGAAGATGAGAATGGTCTTTCACTAGCAAGCGTAGATCAAAACTTAGCAAACGGCACGAAGATAAAATAAGTATAGTTAAAAGGGGTGTTTCACGTGTAACATGCGAGGACCCCCTTTTATTCATGGAAAGGATCGATTAGATGTTATTTGATACACATGTTCATTTAAACGCAGAACAGTATGAAGACGATTTGCAAGAAGTAATTAATCGCGCGTTAGAAAAAGGTGTTCAAAACATGGTGGTTGTTGGATTTGATGAACCTACCATTAAAAAAGCTATTCAAATAGCTGAAACGTACGACTTTATCTATGCTAGTGTAGGCTGGCATCCAGTAGATGCAATTGATATGACGGATGAGCATTTAGCTTGGATTGAAGAGTTAGCTCAGCATCCGAAAGTTGTGGCTTTAGGAGAGATGGGATTAGACTATCATTGGGATAAATCACCTAAAGAGGTTCAAAAGGACGTATTTCGCCGTCAAATTCGCTTAGCGCGCAAAGTGAATTTACCTATCATTATTCATAATCGTGATGCCACCGAAGACGTGGTAACCATTTTAAAAGAAGAGCACGTAGAGGAAGTAGGCGGGATTATGCATTGCTTCACGGGCAGTATTGAAGTAGCGAAGCAGTGTATGGATATGAATATGTATATTTCTTTTGGTGGACCTGTTACTTTTAAAAATGCAAAAAAACCAAAAGAAGTTGCTGCAGAACTTCCTTTAGATAAACTATTAATTGAAACAGACTGTCCTTATCTAACTCCTCATCCATTCCGCGGCAAGCGCAATGAACCTGGTTATGTGTCATACGTAGCGGAGCAAATTGCAGAGTTAAAAGGCATAACGTATGAAGAGTTGGCTGATATTACAACAGCTAACGCTAAAAAGCTATTTGGCATTAATGATTAAAACTTTTTCTCATATAACAATCATTTTCGTGTTAAAGTAAAGATAGGCGCAGAGGAGAATGTTATCCTCTGCCTTTTTCAGTTAAAATAACAGATAGATGCTTTTTAATTTAGTTGATAATAAGATAAAACGTTGATTTCATAGAAGAAAAATGATGTGAGTAACGAGCATTTCATTTTTACTGAAAAGCAAATGAACAAAACTGAATGTTTTGGAGGAAGAAATGAAGATTAAAGAAATTATTGTAGTAGAAGGTCGGGACGATACCGTAGCGATTAAACGTGCAGTGGATGCGGATACTATCGAGACAAATGGATCAGCTGTAAATGAAGAAACCATTGAAAAAGTAAAATTAGCTCAAAAAACAAGAGGCGTAATTATTTTTACAGATCCAGATTATCCAGGACAGCGAATTCGAAATATTGTTTCAGAACGTGTTCCAGGATGTAAACATGCATTTTTAGATAAAGAAGAGGCTCGCCCTAAAAACGGCAAAGGTATTGGAGTTGAACATGCTTCTATTGCGTCTATTCAAAAAGCACTAAAAGATGTAAAGCAAGAGTGGGTAGAAGCAGATATGGAGATTTCTCAAGAGGATTTAATCGTAGCTCGTTTGGTAGGAGATAGTAAAGCCAAGTCTCGACGTGAAAGAATAGGAAAGTTATTAAAAATAGGCTATGCCAATGGAAAGCAGCTTCATAAACGATTACAGATGTTCCAAATTTCAAAAGAGGAGTTTATCAAAGCTGTTGAGCAGATAAATAAGGAGGAAAAGGAATCGTGTTAAAAGATATTGCAACGCCTAATCGAACCAAGGAAATTTTAAAGAAATACGGTTTTACATTTAAAAAGAGTTTGGGACAAAATTTTTTAATTGATACGAACATTTTACATCGCATTGTTGATCATGCAGAAATAACAGAAGAAACGGGAGCAATTGAAATTGGACCCGGTATCGGAGCGTTAACTGAACAGCTAGCAAAGCGCGCAAAAAAAGTACTGGCATTTGAAATCGACCAGCGTCTGCTTCCGATTTTAGCCGACACTCTTTCTCCTTACCCAAATGCAAAAGTTATTCATCAAGATGTGTTAAAAGCGGATTTAAAAGAGACGCTCGAACAAGAATTCGAAAACATAGAAGATTTAATGGTCGTTGCGAATTTACCGTATTACGTGACGACACCCATTTTGATGAAATTATTAGAAGAGCAAATTCCGGTACGGGGAATCGTTGTTATGCTTCAAAAAGAAGTTGCCGACCGTATAGCAGCTAAACCGGGAACAAAGGAGTACGGTTCACTTTCTATTGCGATTCAATACTATACAGAGGCTGAGACGGTTATGATTGTGCCTAAAACAGTATTTAATCCGCAGCCTAATGTAGATTCAGCTGTTATTCGGCTGCTGAGAAGACCGAAGCCAGCGGTAGAAGTACAAGATGAAGCATTCTTCTTCCAAGTTGTACGAGCAAGTTTTGGACAGCGCCGAAAAACTATTTTAAACAATCTAGTGAACAACTTGCCAAATGGGAAACAGAAAAAAGCGGACATTGAGCAAGCACTTGCAACTGCTGAAATTGATCCGAAAAGAAGAGGCGAAACGCTGTCTATTCAAGAATTCGGAGCGTTAAGTGACCAACTTTTAAAATCATTTCGCTAAATCATCACATTTTTATCATGAAGTCATAGGCTATGAAGAGAATTTATTTTTGAAGTAGCAAAGACGGAGTGAAGCATATGAACATCAAAATTGGTGATATAGTTACACGACCTTCTTATCAAAGAGATTTGCTTTTTCGTGTTATAGCTATTAATGACAGCGAAGCGGGGAAATATGCGACTTTAATAGGAGAAGACGTTCGGTTGATTGCCGACGCTCCTTGTACAGATTTAGAGGTTGTGGATGCTAAAGAACAGGATCAAAGAAAAAAACAAGAAGAAGAACTTTTAGAAAGATCCTTGGAGCTTATTCAACAGGATTATCGGCTCGTTCGAGAGAAAACTGAATATAGCATGACTAATGGATACAGCCATTCACATCGCTTGTTTCAAATTCCTGGAAAGGTCCTGCACGTAGACGGAGACCCTAATTATTTACGTAAATGTTTATTAGTTTACGAAAAAATTGGTGTTCCTGTTTATGGTGTTCATTGCGTAGAGTCAGAGATGCCGGAGAAAGTTGGAAAGTTAATTGAGGATGTAAGGCCTGATATTCTGGTGCTGACAGGGCATGATGCTTATTCCAAAGGAAAAGGAAATAAGGATGATCTTCTTGCTTATAGACATTCCAAGCACTATATTCGAACAGTCCAAGAAGCAAGAAAAAGAGTTGGTAATTTAGATCAGCTGGTGATTTTTGCAGGTGCCTGTCAATCGCATTTTGAATTATTGATTCAAGCTGGAGCAAACTTTGCTAGTTCACCTTCGCGTGTAAATATTCATGCGCTTGACCCCGTGTATGTAGTAGCAAAACTAAGTTTTACTCCTTTCACGGATCGTATTAATGTATGGGACGTCTTACGTAATACATTAACGGGTGCTAAAGGTTTAGGAGGAGTAGAAACAAAAGGGCTGCTTCGCACGGGCATGCCTTATGAAAGCGATGAGTAGAAATAAAAACAACTGGTTACAGCATGTACACGCATGATGTGCAACCAGTTGTTTTTTCGTATGAAGCCAAAGTATACGCTGAATTTCACAAAATCATTTTCAATATTTGCTAAAGATATACATATTTCGTTAAAAAACGAGCATACTAACAGCGAAATGTAGATTCATGTTGAAAATTATTTATTGACACAATTAGAGATAGATTGTTATAATTTTATGTTTTTGACTATTTTTCTAACATGTGTTACACTATACATAGTGAGGTGGACCAATATGGCGAAAACTTTGTCTGATATTAAGCAAGCGCTGGATTTGCACCTAGGCCAACGATTAACTTTAAAAGCAAACGGTGGTCGTAGAAAAACAGTAGAACGTTCAGGTGTATTAACAGAAACGTACCCATCTGTTTTTATCGTTGAATTAGATCAAGAGGAAAACTCTTTGGAGCGCGTTTCGTATAGTTACGCAGATGTGTTAACGGAAACAGTGCAACTAAAATTTTTCTAAGAATGACATAGGCAATATAGCAAGTGGTGATGAGCAGTGGACATTGGTTTACTGCTTTTTTATTGGTCTTTTTTTCAAATTATATATACATTATTTTTTATACATACTATACATATCGTCCTCGCATTTTCATGTATAAAGAGCGAGGAGATTCAGGTTGAAATTTCATTTTATACGTAAAGGAGCCATGTACAATGTCAAGGCGTAGAGGGATTATGTCATCGAAGCTGAAAGAAGAACTGGCTAAAGAACTTGGTTTTTACGATACTGTACAAGCAGAAGGTTGGGGCGCTATTCGGGCAAAAGACGCAGGCAATATGGTGAAGCGAGCAGTGGAGCTTGCACAGCAGCAGCTAAGGCAATAGTGAAAATCAATGCTTATGCGATTATTTAAAGTGAAATGAGGAAAACCGAAGTGTATAACCGCTTCGGTTTTTTTGTCCCAAAATGAAAGATAAAACAGAGGATTAAACAAAGATGTTTAAATGAACAGCTATATCTTGTTCATTTTATGATAAAATAGCGTTAAACTCGATAAGATGAAGTAGGTGAAGTAAGTTGAAATTAATGGTGAAAGCACCGGCTAAAATAAATTTGTCACTTGATGTGTTACATAAACGCCCAGATGGTTACCATGAAGTTAAGATGATTATGACAACAATTGATTTAGCGGACAGAATTGAACTTTCTGATCGTGAAGATGGACGAATTGTTATTTATTCTCATAATCGCTTTGTTCCAGATGACCAGCGAAATCTTGCTTATCAGGCAGCGCAGATTTTGAAGCGACGTTATAACATTTCAAAAGGTGTAAATATATTAATTGATAAACATATTCCAGTAGCTGCTGGATTAGCTGGAGGCAGCAGTGACGCGGCTGCTACATTACGCGGTTTAAATACGTTATGGGAATTAGGGTTATCATTAGACACACTTGCAGAAATAGGGGCTGAGATTGGCTCTGACGTATCTTTTTGCGTGTACGGAGGGACAGCTCTTGCTACAGGGCGCGGAGAGATTGTAGAGCATATTGAGGCACCTCCAAGCTGCTGGGTGATTTTGGCTAAGCCTGAAATAGGTGTTTCTACAGCAGATGTATATCGAAACTTAAAAATTGAGGAAATGGATCATCCTAAAGTAGATGAGATGGTTCACGCCATACAATCAGGAAATTATGATCAAATGTGTAGCCTTGTCGGAAATGTATTGGAAGCAGTAACGCTGAAAATGCATCCGGAAGTAGCTCTCATTAAAGAACAAATAAAGCGTTTTGGCGCCGATGCTGTACTCATGAGCGGCAGTGGGCCAACTGTATTTGGACTTGTACAGCATGATTCACGTATGCATCGCATTTATAATGGATTACGTGGCTTTTGTGATAAAGTTTATGCAGTTAGGTTACTAGGTGAACGAATAACGCTTGAATAAATCCGTATGTTAATGTTATATTTACATTACAATATTCGGATTTTCAGGAGGATGTTATGAAGTTTCGACGTAGTGGACGATTAATTGATATGACCAACTATTTCATTCAAAACCCTCAGCGCCTTATCCCTCTTACGTATTTTGCAGATAAATATGATTCCGCAAAATCATCTATTAGCGAAGATATGGCGATTATTAAACAAACTTTTGAACAGCAGGGTATCGGAACTTTGGTTACGCTACCAGGGGCTGCCGGCGGAGTTAAATTCATTCCAAAGATGACGAATGAAGAAGCCGGTCAGCTTGTTCAAGAATTATGTGGGTTGATTGAAAAACCTGAGCGTTTATTGCCAGGTGGATATTTATATTTAACTGATATTTTAGGGAACCCCCGCGTTGTGAATAAAATCGGTCGCTTGTATGCATCGCTTTTTGCTAACCGCAAAATCGATGTGGTGATGACTGTAGCAACAAAAGGTATTCCTATTGCGTATGCGGTTGCTCAGTATTTAGACGTGCCCGTTGTTATTGTGCGCAGAGACAGTAAAGTAACTGAAGGATCGACCGTTAGTATTAACTACGTGTCAGGTTCATCTAAGCGCATTCAAACGATGCTGTTAGCTAAGAGAAGTTTAGCGGTGGGGTCAAATGTACTCATCATTGATGACTTCATGAAAGCCGGCGGTACGGTAAATGGAATGGTTAGTTTGCTTGAAGAGTTTGATGCAACTGTTGCTGGTATTGGAGTTTTAGTAGAATCAGAAGATATTGAAGAACGTTTAGTGGATGAGTATGTGTCTCTTGTACAATTAACAGATGTAAATATTAAAGATAAACAAATTCGTGTACAGGAAGGCAATTACTTAAAATATATTTGATCAAGTAAGGGAGAGGAACATATGTTACAGGTTCAAACAAAAAATGCACCGCAAGCTATTGGTCCATATTCACAGGGAATTGTTGTGAATAACTTGTTTTACAGTTCAGGTCAAATTCCACTTCGTCCAGATGGTACGTTGGTCGAAGGCGATGTTCAAGTACAAGCTACTCAAGTATTTGAAAATCTAAAAGCAGTTCTTGAAGAAGCAGGAGCTTCTCTAAATACAGTTGTAAAGGCAACCGTGTTCATTAAAGATATGAACGACTTCGCAGCATTAAATGAAGTCTATGGTGACTACTTCGGCGACCATAAGCCGGCACGTTCATGTGTAGAAGTAGCGAGACTACCTAAAGATGTACTTGTTGAAATTGAAGTTATTGCGCTTGTTAAAGGGTAATTAAATTAACAAATTTCTAACAAAAAGCAAGTAACTTCCAATTGTTCACTTTTTTTGCGAAAATTTTCTAAAAATTTTTTCTGAATAGCAGGAAAACACAAAATTCTGTGGAATTAAGTATGTAAAGCTTCGCATAGAAAAAGGTGGTGAACAAGATGGAAGTAACTGACGTAAGATTACGCCGCGTGAACACTGAAGGACGTATGAGAGCGATTGCTTCAATCACATTAGATGGTGAATTTGTTGTTCATGATATTCGTGTGATTGATGGTAATAATGGCTTATTTGTAGCCATGCCAAGTAAACGTACACCGGATGGTGAGTTCCGTGATATTGCACATCCAATCAATTCAAATACTCGCGGAAAGATTCAAGATGCTGTTTTAGCAGAATATCATCGTTTAGGTGAGGTAGAAGTTGAATTCGAAGAAGCGGGTGCTTCGTAAACATATGATACATTAAGAGTCTACTGAAAAGTAGGCTCTTTTCTTTTTGATTACCGCTTATATAATTTCACACCTTTGTAAAACTTTAGCATTACCAAAAAATAAAATTCATGACTTATAAATGATTCCTTGAAATGCTGTCATTTTTGATATAATATTCTTAATGGATAAAAAGGTAAAATTGGAGGCCTGTTATGTCAAAAAGATATGCAGTCATATTGGCAGCTGGTCAGGGTACACGTATGAAGTCATCTTTATATAAAGTGTTACACCCTGTGTGTGGCAAACCGATGGTGCAACACGTAATTGATCAGTTATCACGCTTAGATTTAACAAATTTAATTACAGTTGTAGGTCACGGTGCCGAAAAAGTGAAATCACATGTTGGAGATAAAAGCTTATTTGCTTTACAAGAAGAGCAGTTAGGAACAGCTCATGCAGTAATGCAAGCAGAATCTTTACTTGCACATGAAAAAGGTACGACAATTGTTGTATGTGGAGATACTCCGCTTATTACAGCTGAAACAATTGAATCTTTATTAAAGCATCATGAAGCAACAAATGCAATGGCAACTATTTTAACGGCTCATGCAGAAGATCCAACAGGATATGGACGCATCATTCGAAATGAACAAGGCTCTGTTGAAAAGATTGTTGAGCATAAAGATGCCACAGAACAAGAGCGTCTTGTACAGGAAATTAATACTGGTACGTACTGTTTTGATAATGAGAAATTATTTGAGACACTTTCAAAAGTTTCAAATGATAATGTACAGGGAGAGTACTATTTACCTGATGTTATCGAAATTCTAAAAAATGAAGGTCAAATTATTTCTGCATATCAAACATCCGATTTTGCTGAAACATTGGGCGTTAATGATCGATTTGCTCTGTCTCAAGCAGAAGAAACAATGAAAAAGCGTATCAACAAGCAGCATATGTTAAATGGAGTGACGATTGTGGATCCTTCTAACACGTACATTTCAGCAGATGCTGTCATTGGCAGAGATACGGTTATTTATCCTGGTACGGTTATTCAAGGAACAGTTGTAATTGGAGAGAACTGTGAAGTAGGACCTAACAGTGAAATTAAAGACTGCAAAATAGGTAATAATACTTCTATTCGCCATTCTGTTGCTCACGATAGTGAAATTGGTCACGAAGTCACAATTGGCCCATTTGCACATATTCGTCCTCAATCATTAATTGGAGATGAAGTGCGCGTAGGAAACTTTGTAGAAATTAAAAAAGCATCTTTTGGCAAAGGTAGCAAAGCTTCTCATTTAAGTTATATTGGAGACGCAGAGGTCGGAAAAGGTGTAAACTTAGGGTGCGGATCTATTACAGTTAACTACGATGGGAAAAATAAATTTTTAACAAAGATTGAAGATGGGGCATTCGTAGGATGTAACTCAAACTTAATTGCACCTGTAACAATTGGTGAAGGCGCCTATGTTGCAGCTGGTTCAACCGTAACGGATAATGTGCCAGGAAAAGCATTATCAATTGCTCGTGCGAAACAAGTAAATAAAGAAAACTATGCTGAAAAGCTTGATATTAATAAAAAATCCTGACGGAGGTTTCACAATAAAATGTCAAATGTATATGCTGATGAAAATTTAAAGTTATTTACGCTAAATTCAAACAAGGCTTTAGCTGAAGAGATCGCAAAAGTAATTGGTGTGGAATTAGGTAAATGTTCGGTTGATCGTTTCAGTGACGGTGAAATTCAAATTAACATTGAAGAAAGTATCCGTGGTTGTGATGTATTTATCATTCAATCAACAAGTGCTCCAGTTAACGAACACTTAATGGAATTATTAATTATGATTGATGCATTAAAACGTGCATCAGCTAAAACAATTAACATCGTTATGCCTTACTATGGCTATGCTCGTCAGGATCGTAAAGCTCGTGCACGTGAACCAATCACTGCCAAATTAGCAGCAAATATCATTGAAAAAGCGGGAGCTACTCGTATTATCACATTAGATTTACATGCTCCTCAAATTCAAGGTTTCTTCGATATTCCAATTGACCATTTAGTAGGTGTTCCAATTTTAGGTGAATACTTCAAGAGTAAAAACCTTGATGACGTTGTTGTTGTATCTCCGGACCACGGTGGCGTAACGCGTGCTCGCCGTTTAGCGGAACGTCTAAAAGCGCCGATCGCTATCATTGACAAACGTCGCCCACGTCCAAACGTAGCAGAAGTTATGAACATTGTTGGACAAGTGGAAGGGAAAACAGCAATCTTGATTGATGACATGATTGATACAGCTGGTACAATTACAATTGGTGCAAGTGCATTAATTGAAGCAGGTGCAAAAGAAGTATATGCTTGTTGTACACACCCAGTTCTTTCAGGCCCTGCGATTGAGCGTATTCAAAATTCTACAATCAAAGAGCTAGCTGTAACAAACTCTATTGCTTTAACAGAAGATAAGAAAATTGGTAAAGTAACAGAACTTTCGGTAGCTCCGTTAATTGGTGAAGCGATTATTCGTGTTCACGAAGAGCAATCAGTTAGTACGTTATTTGATTGATAAACAGAACCTCTTTCCATTTGGAAAGAGGTTTTTTTGAAAAAAATTAAATGGGCTAATCCTTGGTTTTAAAGGGATTTGGACGGGATGAGCAAAGATATATTGCTGATTGAAACGAGTTTTATGTTTAGCAGCCTTCTAAAAAGGGTACATTTTAAGTAGAAAACATACTGGAAGGTGAATAAAATGAGTGTTTCAATTCAAGCAAATAAAAGAACGGATTTCAAAAATTCTACAAATAGAAAAATTCGCGACGAAGGAAACTTCCCAGCGGTTGTTTACGGAAATAAAACAGAATCCACGCCTATTTACTTAAACAGTGCTGATTTTATTAAGACTATTCGTGAAGCAGGACGCAATGGAGTGTTAACATTACAAGTGGACAAGCAAAAATATTCCGTAATGTTACATGATATTCAAACCGATCCATTAAAAAACGAAATTGTCCACGCCGATTTCCAAGTGGTCGACATGAAGAAAGAAATTGATACTGAAGTTTCTTTATCTCTAGTAGGAGAAGCAAAAGGAACAAAAGAAGGCGGCGTATTACAGCAGTCTCTATATGAAATTTCATTAAAAGGCTTGCCGCAAGATATCCCATCATCTATTGATGTAGATGTATCAGATTTGGGAATTAACGATACAATTACAGTAGGGGATATTAAGGTAGATAAAAAGCTAGAAATTACGCATGATGCAGAAGATACAGTTGCTTCTGTACTACCTCCTCAACAGGAAGAAGAGCCGGATAGCGGCGAAGTTCAGGATGCTGAAGGCGACGTTGAAGCAACAAAAGAAAAAGATAGCGAAGAATAATATAAAAAGACGTAACCAAAAGGTTACGTCTTTTTGTGTGAATTGATTATAATAAAAGTGATACTATATAGTAATGTAAAACATTAAAGACATTTACCTATTATGTACAACTTACATAGAGTGGAAAGGAGTATCTATTTTGAAATTAATCGTTGGTTTAGGGAATCCTGGAAAAGAATATGACCGTACTCGTCATAACATAGGATTTATGGCAATTGATAAAATTGCCGAACAGTTTATGATTTCATTAGATAAAACAAAGTTTAACGGAATATATGGAACAGGTATAATAAGAGGAGAAAAAGTCATATTATTAAAGCCTCTAACATATATGAATTTATCAGGAGAAAGTATTCGCCCGTTAATGGACTATTTTGATATAGACGTCGAAGACTTGCTTGTTATTTACGATGACTTAGATTTACCGTGCGGAAAAGTAAGATTGCGTACAAAAGGAAGTCCAGGCGGCCATAACGGAATAAAATCAATTATTCAGCATTTAAAAACCCAAGAGTTTAACCGAATTCGTATTGGGATTGATCGTCCGAAAAACGGTATGAAAGTAGTTGACTATGTACTAGGGCGCTTTACAGAAGATGAAATGGTTCATATGGAAGAAGCGATGAAAACGTCTGTGCACGCGAGTGAAGACTTTTTAGGTCAAACGTTCTTAGAAGTAATGAATCGCTATAATTAAGCAGAATAAAATTTCTCTCAATCGTCCATACTAACACTAAAAGATTTGGGAGGATTTGTATGTCTATTCATTATTTCTGTAGACATTGTGGCGCAAAAGTCGGTATGATAGAAAAGACAGCTCACAATACAGAAGCACTCGGTTTTAATCACCTGACCGCAGATGAACGAAAAGACTTTATTCACTACCATAATAGTGGAGACATCGTGGTTAAAATTATTTGTGAAGACTGTCAAGAAGCGCTAGAACGAAATCCAGACTATCATCAGTACGAAACATTTATACAATAAAAAGCTTTGGTCTCAAACCAAAGCGTTTTTCTGTTTAGTTTAGACATATCATGGGAGGAGGGAATTCCTTTGCGAGGGATTAGACAGCAATTTGAAGAAAATAAAGAAATTGGAGCTGTTGTCAGCAGTTTAGAAGAAGGTTTGAAAGAACAGTTAGTAACGGGAATTTCCGGTTCAGCTCGATCTGTATTAATGGCACTCTTAAATGAGGATAAAAAATACCCCTTATTAGTAGTGACTCATAATTTATATCAAGCCCAAAAAGTGTATGAAGACCTTTTGCACCTTTTACCGGAAAAAGACGTTTTCTTATACCCTGTTAACGATTTAGTTGCTACAGAAGTGGGGATTGCAAGTCCAGAATTAAAGGCTCAGCGAATTGAAGTACTCAATTATTGGAGTCAACATACAGGTGGAGTAGTTGTAACGCCGCTTGCAGGGATTCGAAAGCTGCTACCTCCTAAAGCAAGATGGGAGCAAACGCAGCTGCCGTTTCAAATGGGAATTGACATCGACGTTGATCATTATTTGAAAAGGTTAGTTGAGTTGGGCTATGAGCGGGCATCGATGGTTTCAGCTCCGGGTGAGTTTAGTGTGCGCGGAGGAATAATTGACATCTATCCGTTAACAGAAGAGTTACCTGTCCGAATTGAACTATTTGATACAGAGATTGATTCCATTCGTACTTTTACAATTGAGGATCAACGCTCTCAAGAGCAGTTAAAAGAAATTTCAATCGGCCCTGCTACGGAAATCATTGTGAGCCAAAATGAAGTGGCCCAAGGAATTGAAGAACTAGAAGCACAGCTGGCTTCGACGCTGCAGCAAGTGAAAAACGCAGCGCTAAAAGCTACCTTAACAGAAAATATTAAAGGTGAAATCGAACAGCTGCGTCAAGGTCAACTTCTTGAAAATATGTTCAAGTATTTATCATTCTTTTACGAATCGCCTGCTAGTTTACTAGATTATTTACCAGAAGGTGGCCTTGTCATCTTTGATGAAACAACTCGAATTCAAGAGACGTCTGATCAGCTTGAAACAGAGGAAGCTGAATGGATAACAGAATTATTAGGACAGGGGCAAATTGTTCGAGATGTTCAATTATCTCATAAGCTCCCATCTCTTATTCAGCGAGCAAAACATCAGTTTTTATACTTATCGTTATTTTTGAAGCACGTATCGTATACGAGTCCGCAAAATATTATTAATATTTCATGTAAGCAGATGCAGCAGTTTTACGGCCAAATGAACTTATTAAAAAGTGAAATTGAACGTTGGAAAAATGCTAATTATACGGTAGTCCTCTTAGGAGCAGATAAAGAGCGCGTGAAAAAACTCGAAGGGGTGCTAGCAGATTATGATATTGATTCATCTATTTTAGATGGAAATGGTCAGCTTGTGCCAGGTCTTGTTCAAATTATTGAAGGCGATTTACAAATGGGCTTTGAACTGCCGATGCAAAAATTAGCAGTTTTAACCGAGGAAGAATTGTTTAAAAAACGGATCAAGAAATCAAAGCGTCGTCAAAAGCTTTCCAATGCAGAGCGTATTAAAAGCTATTCAGAGTTAAACGTAGGTGACTATGTCGTTCACGTGAACCACGGTATTGGCCGTTATTTAGGAATGGAAACGTTAGAGATTAACGGTAATCATAAAGATTATATCCATATCAAATATGAAGGCTCTGACAAGCTGTACGTTCCTGTTGAACAGATTGATCAAGTACAAAAATATGTAGGCTCTGAAGGGAAAGAGCCGAAAGTATATAAACTTGGCGGAAATGACTGGAAGAAAGTGAAACGAAAAGTTGAGTCTTCTGTTCAAGACATCGCTGATGACTTAATTAAACTGTATGCAGAGCGCGAAGCAAGTAAAGGTTATGCATTTTCCCCGGATGGCGATTTACAGAGAGAATTTGAAACAGCTTTCCCTTATCAAGAAACCGAAGATCAGCTTCGTTCTGTACAAGAAATTAAAAAGGATATGGAACATGAAAGACCAATGGATCGTCTGCTTTGTGGAGACGTTGGATACGGAAAAACAGAAGTAGCCATTCGTGCTGCGTTTAAAGCTGTGACAGATGGAAAACAAGTGGCTATTTTAGTACCAACCACTATTTTAGCTCAGCAGCATTATGAAACCATCCGTGAGCGTTTTCAAGACTACCCAATTAATATTGGGCTATTGAGTCGCTTTCGCAGCCGTAAACAGCAGCAGGAAACAATTAAAGGGCTAAAAAACGGGACCGTAGATGTAGTGATTGGTACACATCGTTTACTATCTAAAGATGTGATTTATAAGGATTTAGGGTTGTTAGTTATCGATGAAGAGCAACGTTTTGGTGTAACGCACAAGGAAAAAATCAAGCAAATGAAAGCAAACGTTGATGTCCTTACACTTACAGCAACACCTATTCCACGAACATTACATATGTCTATGTTGGGTGTAAGGGATTTGTCTGTTATTGAAACGCCGCCTGAAAATCGTTTTCCGGTTCAAACATATGTAGTGGAGTATAATCCAGTTCTAGTTCGTGAAGCGATTGAGCGTGAGTTAGCGCGTGATGGCCAAGTTTACTTTTTATATAATCGCGTAGAAGATATTGAACGAAAAGCAGAAGAAATTTCGATGCTCGTGCCTGATGCTAGGGTAACGTATGCCCACGGAAAAATGAATGAAACAGAACTCGAAGCGGTTATTTTAAGCTTTTTAGAAGGCGAATATGACGTGATTGTGAGTACAACTATTATCGAAACAGGAGTAGATATTCCAAATGTAAATACGCTCATTGTTAACAATGCTGATAAGATGGGATTATCACAACTGTATCAATTAAGAGGACGCGTAGGTCGTTCAAATCGCGTGGCATATGCGTACTTTACGTATCATAAAGACAAAGTACTGACAGAAGTAGCTGAAAAGCGTCTGCAAGCTATTAAGGAATTTACTGAATTAGGTTCTGGTTTTAAAATTGCTATGCGTGATCTTTCAATACGTGGCGCCGGAAACCTACTGGGTGCTCAGCAGCATGGATTTATCGATTCTGTCGGTTTCGATCTCTATTCACAAATGCTTAAAGAAGCGATAGAGGAAAGACGCGGGTCTGACGGAGAAAGTGTGAAATTTAATGTGGAAATGAATCTGGACTTAGACGCGTATATCCCTGATCAGTACATTACAGACGGCCGCTTGAAAATTGAGATGTATAAGCGCTTTAGAGGAATTGAAGCACTAGAGGATATTCAAGAATTGCAAGATGAAATGATTGATCGTTTTGGGGAGTATCCGGCTGAGGTTGAGTATTTGTTTAAAGTAGCTGAAACAAAAGTATATGCAACGCAGAACCTAGTAGAATCTATTCTTCAGTCAAAACAAGAAATTTCTATTCTGCTTTCTGAAGAAGCGAGCTCAACGATAGACGGCCAAAAATTATTCATGCTAGGTGATCAATTTGGCAGAATGGTCAGCTTAGGTATGGAAGGCAAGAAAGTAAAATTAGTGGTTAACGTAAAAGGACTTGCTCAAAAAGAATGGCTCAATATTGTGTATCAGTTAGTAAAAGGAGTAGCCACTGTTAAAAAAGAACAAGTTACGAATTAAAAAGAAGGCTCATTTTTGAGCCTTCTTTTTATATAGCCGAAATAAAAATGTCCAAATCCCCATGTTTTGGCGGTTTTTTGGACATTTTTTTAATAAAAGCACACTTTTTAACAAAAAAAGAGATGGTTGGTGAATAGAAGTTGTAGAGTGAAGAATACTAACCTCAACAAAGGTGAACCTTTTATCATATAGCCATCAGTGATATTCACCAACTATTTTAATCATCATATGAAAGAGAGGCTTCAATGAATGAAAGCAACAGGTATTGTTCGTCGTATTGATGATTTGGGTCGCGTTGTGATTCCAAAAGAAATTAGAAGAACACTTCGCATCCGAGAGGGAGACCCGCTAGAGATTTTCGTCGATCGCGATGGAGAAGTTATTTTAAAGAAATATTCGCCAATTAGTGAATTAGGAGATTTTGCAAAAGAGTATGGCGAAGCGCTATACGATAGCTTAGGTCATCCTGTACTTATTTGTGACCGCGATGTATTTATTGCGGTAGCAGGAAGCTCTAAAAAAGAATACTTAAATAAAAACATTAGTTCTTTAGTAGAATCTGTTATGGAAAGCCGCAGTTCTTCTTTAGTAACTGATGGGAAAAACCTTGAATTTGTCGATGGATACGAAGAAAATATTTCTTCTTACACAATCGGTCCGATTATTGCAAATGGAGATCCGATTGGAGCTGTTGTCATCTTCTCAAAAGAGAAGTCTCTTGGTGAAGTAGAGCATAAAGCAGCCGAAACGGCAGCTAGCTTCTTATCTCGTCAAATGGAGCAGTAAGCGTAATTATCTTTATTTTACATTATTTACTGAAAAGGTAGCAGTTTCTGCTACCTTTTTTCATGCTGTCTTACCTTAGAAATAAAGAGAACATGATATAATGGTACGGTATTTTATTTATTGGAAAGTGCAGGATGTTTTATAAGAACAAAGCGCTATTCTTCTACAGTTAGCGGCTCATAAAAAGCGTTGTTCACATAATTACAAGCTGCAGGTGAAAGGTGTAGGAATGCAGAAACAATCAAAGCTCTATTCTATTTTTAACGGCGCGATTATTTTAACGCTCGCAGGTTTATTTACGAAAATCTTAAGTGCTACTTACCGTATTCCATATCACCATATTGCGGGAGATATAGGGTTTTATATCTATCAGCAAGTTTATCCGCTATATGGAATTGCGCTACAGCTAGGTACATACGGTTTCCCTGTAATTATTTCAAAGTTAGTAGCCGATTATGTGGCAACAAATCGGAGAAAGGAAATCCGAGGAATACTTCAAGTTTCATTTGCTTTTTTGTTTGTAGTAGGCTGCATAATGTTTTCCCTCCAATATATCTTTGCAGAAACGATTGCCGAGTGGATGGGAGATCGTCAGTTAACGCTTCTCATTCAAATTATTTCATTTTCGTTTTTACTTATTCCGTTTATTGCTGTCATTCGTGGTTATTATCAAGGATTATATAATATGTTTCCTACTGCGTTGTCTCAAATCGCAGAACAAATTGTTCGAGTAGGGACTATTTTGTGCCTATCTATTTTCTTTATCCACCATGGGTATGGTCCTTATACTGCAGGAGCAGGAGCTATTTTTGGTTCCATAACAGGCGGTATAACATCTCTTATTATTTTATGTTTATTTGTTTTTAGAACAAAGACAAATTCTAAGGGAGTATTTCAACGCATAAAAAAAGCAGACATCAAAAAAGTAGTGAAAATCCTTATTATTCAAGGTTTATTAATTTGTATCAGCGCTATGGGTCTGCTGTTTATTCAGCTTATTGATTCCTTTACATTATATTCCGGTCTGACGGCGCATGGCATGGCTGAACAGGCAGCAAAAGTTTCAAAAGGTATTTATGACCGTGGACTTCCGTTGATTCAATTAGGTACAGTAGTAGGTACAGCTTTTTCACTTTCACTTGTACCCGTTATTTCTTCAGCCATTGCGAAAAAGAACTTGTCATTTGTGCTTGAAAAAGTTCAGCTGTCTCTCCGACTATCGCTTGTAGTCGGAGTTGGAGCAGCCTTTGGCTTGATTGCGCTGATGAAACCCATTAATATGCTTTTATATAGTAACTCCGACGGAACGGACGTTTTACAAATTTTGAGCTTGTTAGTTATATTTACAACCGTAGCAGCAACTGCTGGAGCTGTGCTTCAGGGGATGGGAGCTGTTTTCGCACCTGTAATAGCCGTCATCGCTGGCATGACGGTTAAACTGATATTGAATCTTTGGCTAATACCAGATTTTCAAACCATAGGAGCAGCCATTGCTTCCTCAGCTGGATTCGCTATTGTTGCAGCAATCAATCTATTTTGTCTGTATAAAAAGCTAGCTGTATCGCTCGTTCCGAAAAAGGCGAGTGGAGGTATTTTTATAACGGGCATAGCAATGGTCATTCTTTTACAAAGCTATTTATTTTGTTTACATCACTTTGTATGGTCTAATGGTTTAGATACAAGCAAACAAGTGGTTGAAACAGGATCTGGTGTTTTAATAGGCGGTTTGTTTTATTTGTTTATCATTATGAAACAACATATTTTTACCGAAGAGGAATTACGTTTACTTCCAATGGGAAGTGTTTTAGCTAAATACGTATTAAAAAATAAATAAGAAGGTGAAGCAATGACAGGTAAAGTAACAGTTATTGGTTTAGGAGCAGGCGATTTAGAGCAGCTACCCGTAGGCATCTATCGCTTGCTGCAGCAGGAAAAGCATATTTATATGCGCACAAAAGAACATCCTGTAATCAAAGAATTAGAAAGTGAAGGCTTGACGTACGTATCCTATGATGACGTATACGAATCTTATGATGGATTTGAAGAGGTATATGAACATATATCAAATGATTTAATCGATAAAGCTTCAGTAGAAGAAGTGGTGTATGCCGTTCCCGGGCATCCTTTAGTGGCAGAACGTACGGTTCAATTACTTTTACAAAAAGGAAAAGAACGCAGCATTCCTGTTGAAATTAAAGGGGGACAAAGCTTCTTAGATCCAATTTTTGGCGCACTAAAGATCGATCCTATTGAAGGATTTCAGCTGCTAGACGGAACAGACTTAAAGCGAAGCGAAATAGAGTTAACGGGTCATGTTCTAATTGCTCAAGTGTACGATCAGTTCGTTGCTTCAGAGGTAAAACTAACGCTGATGGAACACGTTCCTGATGATTACCTCGTTTACATTGTAACGGCAGCGGGAAGCAGTGAAGAAAAAATCCAGCCGGTCAAGCTGTATGAATTAGATAGAGAAATGTCGCTCAATAACTTAACGACTATTTATGTCCCTCCAGTAGCGGACGAAACGGTTTTATACCATCAATTTGACTCATTCAGAAGGATTATTGCCACGCTCAGAGGGCCAAACGGATGTCCTTGGGATCAAAAACAAACGCATGAATCGCTCAAGCGCTATTTGCTAGAAGAGTCTTATGAGTTATTAGATGCAATTGACCGTCAAGATGACGATAATATGATTGAAGAGCTCGGTGATGTATTGCTGCAGGTATTGCTTCATGCACAAATCGGTGAAGATGAAGGAATGTTTTCAATTGATGACGTCATTCGCAGTGTTTCAGAGAAAATGGTAAGACGCCATCCGCATGTATTTGGGGAAGTGAGCGTGAATGATGCAGATGAGGTCTTAAAAAATTGGGATGAAATCAAAAAAGAAGAAAAAGGAGAGGAGCCTTCTTCTCTGTTAGCTTCTGTACCTGGGGCTATGCCTTCTTTAATGAAAGCGCACGGATACCAAAAACAAGCTGCAAAAGTTGGTTTCGATTGGTCAGAAGTTGAACCTATGTGGGAAAAAGTACAGGAAGAACTTGCTGAATTCCAAGATGAAGTACAGCATGCTGATAAAGAAAAAATGAGCGATGAATTTGGAGATATTTTATTTGCTTTAGTGAATATTGCAAGATTTTATAAAATCGACTCTGAAGCTGCATTAGCTAAAACGAATACAAAATTTTTAAATCGATTTCAATATATTGAAGAAAAAGTGAGAGCTTCTGAAAAACCATTTGAATCTTTTTCGTTAAAAGAGTTAGATGAATTTTGGGAAGAAGCCAAAAAAACAGGTTTGTAAAACAGAAAGGTGAGGGAATTATGAGGTTAGATAAATTTTTAAAAGTATCACGTTTAATTAAGCGCCGTACATTGGCAAAAGAAGTATCAGACAAGGGCCGTATTACGATTAATGGTATCGTTGCAAAAGCAAGCACAAATGTGAAAGTAGGAGATGAATTAGCCATCACATTTGGCACGAAGAAAATTACCGTTAAAATAGAGGCTCTTCAAGAAGCAGCTAAAAAAGAAGAAGCAGCTAATTTGTACTCAATTGTCAAAGAAGAGCGTATTTCATCTGAAGTATAACTGATGAAGGCTTGTTCTAAATCACCTTTCTCATTCATATGTTTTAAACAACAGATAACAAGAGCGAATGCTCTTAATGAATGAGGTGGGGATGAAGATATGAGCCAATTTTATGAAACAAGCAATTCAAACAAAGACCATACTCCAAATCATGATTTAGTGATGAAGGGTCGGCGTCTCTTAGATATCACGGGTGTGAAGCAGGTAGAGAGCTTTGACAATGAGGAATTTTTACTTGAAACAGTGATGGGTTTCTTGTCAGTTAGAGGGCAAAATCTGCAAATGAAAAATTTAGACGTTGATCAAGGAATTGTATCGATAAAAGGAAAAATCTTTGATATAGTTTACTTAGATGAGAACCAATCGGAGAAGGCTAAAGGATTCTTTAGTAAGTTGTTTCGATGAGTTTAAACATTCAGCTCTATACAATGCTTGCGATGGTATCGATGGGAAGCGGTTTAGGTGCTTCTCTCGATACTTATCGTTACTTTGTTAATCGCTCTAAATCACGCCCATGGTTCGTATTTGTAAATGACGTATTGTTTTGGATGGTGCAAGCTCTTCTCATTTTTTATGTGTTGTTTTTAGTGAATGAAGGAGAACTGCGTTTGTATGCGTTTCTTGCTTTGTTTTGCGGCTTTGCCGCGTATCAAAGCTTATTTCAATCACTGTATTTAAAAGTATTAACATTTACTGTCTCGAGCGTATTAAGTTTATATCGAGGTGTTTTAACGCTTAGTAATATTTTTTTGGTCAAGCCTATCCGCTTCTTTATTCATATTCTACTTGTAGTCGCTTTAGGGATCTACCGAGCTGTTCATAAACTGCTCGTATTCTGTCTAAAGCTTATTTACTTACCGACTAGGTGGGTTCTTTTCGTATTTTGGAGAATGATGCCTAAACCTGTAAAACGATTTTTACATATGGGTTTTCGGTATATAGAAGGAATTTACAATCGTGCAAAGAATATGATAATGAGAGTCGTTGCATGGGTGAACACTTTAAAAAACAAGGGGGACGACTAATTCAATGAGTGCGGTACGAAAAAAAAAGGTCGCGAAGTTAAATACTGATTATAGCCATAAACAAGAACAAATTAAACAAAATACAGATCGAAAGCGTATCGGTTTAATTAGGCGTTTGACTGTTTTCGGAGTGTTGGCCTTAATCATTGGTGGATTGATGGTATCAGCTTTAATTACGCAAACCTCAGCTATTGAGAACAAAAAAGCTGAGAAGGTGAAATTAGAACAGCAGCTGACAAAATTACAAAGCAAGCAAAAACAGTTAAAAGGTGAAATCGTCAAGTTAAATGACGATGATTATATTAAAAAGATTGCCCGCAGAGATTATTTTTTATCAGAAGACGGGGAAATTATCTTTAATGTAAAAAAAGACTAAACGTATGGTTCGTTGACAGTGTATTTTTGCTTTTTGTATAATATAATAAATTGATTTCTTTTATCATTTAAGGAGGAGCATTTTTTTTATGTCAATCGAAGTAGGCAGCAAGTTACAGGGAAAGGTAACAGGTATTACGAACTTTGGAGCTTTTGTTGAGTTACCAGGAGGTTCAACAGGCTTGGTTCATATCAGTGAAGTAGCTGATAATTACGTAAAGGACATTAACGACCATTTAAAAGTGGGCGACGAAGTTGAAGTCAAAGTAATTAACGTTGAGAAAGATGGTAAAATTGGTCTTTCAATTAAGAAAGCGGTAGACAAACCAGAACGTCCAGAAAGACCAGAGCGTCCTGCAAGAGCGCCACGCTCAGACCGTCCACGTGATTCACGCCCACAACGTAATAACAATCGTGGTGGCGGTAATGATTTCCGTACAAAAGAAACATTCGAACAAAAAATGAATCGTTTCTTAAAAGACAGTGAAGAACGTTTATCTTCCCTAAAACGCCATACCGAATCAAAACGCGGTGGACGCGGTGCAAAACGCGGTTAACTTGCTGCTTATATCAAATAGATAGCGAGTTTTTGGAAAGTACCTTTTATCTAAAAGGTGCTTTTTTTATATGTAAAAAAGAGTAGAAAAAAAGCATGTACTTGTTGTACATGCTTTTTGATGACCCGTACGGGATTCGAACCCGTGTTACCGCCGTGAAAGGGCGGTGTCTTAACCGCTTGACCAACGGGCCGTTATTCGAGTAGCGGCGGAGGGGATCGAACCCCCGACCTCACGGGTATGAACCGTACGCTCTAGCCAGCTGAGCTACACCGCCATTATACGTTCTCTAAAAGACATTTATAATAATATAAAAAAGCAGGGTTATTGTCAATAACTTTTTTGTTATTTTTATAGACTTTTATTTGCTTTTAAAAAAGAATGATGAGCATAGGCTTTCTCTGGGGCGAACAGTATCTCTCATATTTTTTAAATCTCCATGTAAGATTGTACATCTTTTTGTATAGTTTTCAATATAATACTAGAAAATAGTCGAACGATTATAGGTATTTTGCTAGTCCGTTTGACAAAATTTCACCTTTCGCCGCGATATAATAACGAATAAGTATAATTAGCGGGTGGTGGGAGAATGCAAAAGACGGAAAGAGATTTTGCAAGTCCAACAACAGAGGCGGTATTTAACCGAACTAGATTAGAAATGTCCCGTGTATTTACAAAGGCGGGTATGAAAACGGAAAAGGTGTTATTTCAATGGGGATTATTGCTGCTAGTCGTAGGTTTCTTATTAGGACGAGCGTTAATTTTAATGAAAATCATGCCATTTGCTTTGCCATTCTTTGCAGCCGTAATGGCTATAAAGAAAGAAAAAGCACCGTTAGCAAGTTTAGCCGTATTGGCAGGGGCATTTAGTGTTTCCATTCAAAATGGAGGTACCGTATTTGCTACACTATTTGTTTTCTTACTAATTCATCGATTTAGCGGCATACTGACAATGGATCCGTTAAAGAAACTGCCGTTCACTGTATTTAGCGCGATGTTACTTACAAAACTAACTATTTTTTATGTGTTTACCAAGGAATTCACCATGTATGATTTTACATTTGTGGCAGTAGAAGCAGGGTTGAGCTTTATCTTAACAATGATTTTCCTACAAAGCGTGCCTTTAATTTCATATCGAAAGCGAAAACAATCATTAAAAACAGAAGAAGTGATTTCTCTTATTATTTTGTTGGCATCTGTTATGACAGGGACAATAGGGTGGATGATTTACGGCCTTTCGGCTGAACATATATTATCTCGTTACTTAGTACTAGTTTTTGCGTTTGTATCTGGCCCTACGATAGGAGCTACGGTCGGGGTCGTAACCGGTTTAATTTTAAGTTTCGCGAATGTTTCTAGTTTGTACGAAATGAGTTTACTCGCTTTTTCTGGCTTGCTTGGAGGACTTTTAAAAGACGGTAAAAAGCTAGGGGCAGCTCTAGGGCTGGTTGTTGGTTCATTGCTAATTGGCCTATATGCTCAGGCAGATCAAGGATTGACGACTAATTTGTATGAATCACTGACGGCCGTTGTCCTATTTTTATTAACCCCATCTTTTGTTTTGAAAAACTTAAGTAAACTAGTACCAGGGACATCTGAAAATATGCTTGAACAACAGCAGTACGTGCGTAAGATCCGAGATGTAACAGCAAATCGCGTAGAACAGTTTTCAAATGTTTTTCAAGCACTTTCCAAAAGCTTTACGCAAAATGGATTTTACGATGAAAAGCCAAGCGCTGATAAAGAAGTTGATTATTTCTTAAGCAGCGTTACCGAAAGGACGTGCCAATTTTGTTTTAAAAAAGAACAATGCTGGGCACAGCAGTTTGATACAACCTATGAATATATGAAGGAAATTATGCTTGAAGTTGATAATGGCACTCTTGAACAAAATCCAAGGCTAATTCGAGAAATGGACAAACATTGCGTGAAATCGAAAAAAGTCATCGATGTGATTGAGCATGAACTTACGTATTTTAAAGCCAATCAGCACTTAAAAGCACAAATTCAAGAAAGTAGAAGGATTGTAGCAGAACAGCTTCACGGTGTCTCTGAAGTCATGGGGGATTTTGCAAAAGAAATTAAGCGAGAGCGCGAAAATTTAAATGTACAAGAAGAACAGATTTTAGAAGCTCTTCGTAACTTTGGGATGGAAATCAATCAAATTGAAATTTATAGCTTAGAACCTGGAAATGTAGATATTGAAATGTGGGTGCCATATTGTCACGGAAGAGGAGAATGCGAGAAAATTATTGCGCCAATGCTTACGGATATTTTAGGTGAAAGTATTGTAGTAAAGAACGAAGAATGTGCTAAATATCCTCAAGGCTATTGCCACGTTTCGTTTGGCTGTACAAAAGCATACGTTGTTGATACAGGCGTAGCACATGCTGCTAAAGGCGGAGGGTTTGTATCCGGTGACAGCTATTCCATGATTGAGCTAAACGCCGGTAAGTATGCACTAGCTATTAGTGATGGCATGGGAAATGGAGAGCGTGCCCACTATGAAAGCAGCGAAACGCTTCAGCTGTTAAAACAAATTTTACAAACAGGAATAGAAGAGACAATTGCAATCAAATCGATTAACTCTATTTTATCCCTGCGTACAAACGATGAGATCTTTTCGACCTTAGATTTAGCGATGATTGATTTACAAGATGCCAATGTAAACTTCTTGAAAATCGGTTCTACGCCAAGCTTCATCAAACGCGGAGATAAGGTTATTAAAATACAGGCAAGCAATTTGCCAATGGGCATTATTGAAGAATTTGAAGTGGATGTTGTGAATGAACAAATGAAGGCGGAAGACTTGTTAATTATGATGAGTGACGGTGTATTTGAAGGACCGAAACACGTTGAGAACTACGAAATGTGGATGAAGCGAAAAATTGGCGAGCTTCAAACAAACGATCCACAAGAAATTGCAGACTTAATTATGGAAGAAGTTATTCGAACAAAATCAGGTTTAATTGAAGATGATATGACGGTAGTTGTGGCAAAACTTCAGCACAATACCCCGAAATGGTCATCGATTCCTTCTTACGCTTATCGTAAAAAAGCACAATAGTTAGATAGAAGTATATTTTATCTCCTCCTCGTCTATCATGTTAATACTGATAATGAGGAGGGGATTTTTTTATGAAAAAAGGTACATTGAAACAGATGTTGGTCATTACGGACGGTGGTTCGAATACAGGTGAAGATCCGGTAGCAATGGCTGCACTAGCTAAAGAACAAGGAATTAGTGTAAACGTTATTGGTGTGATGGAAGAGGATACAATTGATGAGCAAAGCACGAATGAAATAGAAGGCATTGCCATGTCAGGCGGTGGCGTGAGTCAAATTGTTTACGTAAAACAGCTGTCTCAAACTGTTCAAATGGTTACAAGGCAGGCAATGACGCAAACACTTCAAGGCGTTGTAAATAAAGAACTTCAGCAAATTCTAGGTTCCTCTAATTCAAGATTAGAAGAGTTATCTCCTGAGAAGCGAGGAGAAATCATGGAAGTGGTTGATGAACTTGGGGAAACGGTTGACTTAGAGATTCTTATTTTAGTTGACATGAGCGGAAGTATGAAAAATAAGCTCCCTACTGTAAAGGAGTCGCTGTTAGATTTATCGTTAAGCTTGAATGCTCGCATGGGGCACAATCAATTTTCAATCTTTTTATTTCCTGGGAAAAAGAAAGATGTAGAGAAGCTAATGGACTGGAATCCAAGATTAGAGTCGCTTTCAACGATTTTCCCAAAACTAACAGCAGGAGGTATTACGCCTACTGGACCGGCTATCAAAGAGGCTACTCATTATTTCACCAAAAAGCGCTCATTGAGAGGGTTGTTAAAAAATAATGAACAATACATTGAAGAATCAGGTATGTAACCTATCTCCGGGAACAGAAATTCAAGGGAAATGGCATCACGTCCATTATAAAATTCTTGAGAAATTAGGCGTGGGAGCAACTGGAGTTGTCTACTTAGTCCAATTAGTAAACGGAACGCTAGCGGCGTTAAAAATAAGCTTTTCCAACATGTCCGTTACAGCAGAAGTGAATGTATTAAAAAAGTTGTCTCAAGTCAAAGACAAAGTGCTAGGACCGCGTTTACTTGATGTAGATGATTGGAGCTATGGTTCTCACGCTCTTTCTTTCTATGTAATGGAGTATGTGAAAGGGCAGCCTCTCCTTTCTTTTATCTCAACAAGAGGGACAGAATGGTTGCAAGTGTTTGCAAGTCAGCTCTTAACAGACTTAGAAAACCTTCATGAAGAAGGGTGGGTATTTGGCGATTTAAAACCCGAAAACCTGGTCGTAACATCTAACCCCGTAAAAGTTCGATGGATCGACGTGGGAGGAACAACTCTGCAAGGGCGGTCAATAAAAGAATTTACCGACTTTTATGATCGAGCGCACTGGGGGCTTGGCTCCCGAAAAGCAGAACCGACCTATGATTTGTTTGCCGTATCTATGGTTTTGATTCACGCGGCTTATGGCAAGCGAATTAATAAAACAGACAAACCGGCTGAACAATTAAAACAATTTATATTAACAACAAAGCAGTTGGAACCTTTCGGAGACGTTTTGTATCAAGCGGTTACGGGAAAGTATAAGTCAGCTAAAGAAATGAAAACAGAGGTGTTATCGGTCGAAAAAAGAAGAGGGGCAAAAAGTAGAGGAACAAAGCCTCAAAACGTTCGTCAACCGTCTGCCCCTCGTGTTAAAGTAAAGAAGAAGCGTTCTCACGTGTTAGAGACGCTACTACTTTGTACGTCTGTAATGTTGATTTATATTTTGTATCTATTTATTCAAGTGCTATAAAGTTTGGAGAAATTGTGAAACTTTCCTTATAGTCATTCGTATAAAGTAAATTAATGATACATTATTGCGTGTACATTATAAGGATGAGTCATTCCTATGGAAAAGCAAGTGAACAATTTTATGACAAAACATCAGTTATTATCCGCAGGCTCTACGGTGGTTGTAGGTATTTCTGGTGGTCCTGATTCTTTAGCGCTGCTGCATTTCTTATGGAGTCTGAAAGAGCAAAAATCTCTTACGATTATTGCTGCTCATGTTGATCATATGTTCCGGGGCCAAGAGTCACAGCAAGACATGGAATATGTGCAGAACTACTGCAAACAATTGAATATTAAATGTGAGGCGAAGCAGATTGATGTTACTGCCTATCAGAAGGAAAGAAAGCTATCTTCTCAAGTAGCTGCCAGAGAATGCCGCTATGCATTTTTTACTCATGTTATGAAGAAGCACAAAGCAAACCTTCTTGCATTAGGACATCACGGAGATGATCAGATTGAAACGATGTTAATGCGAATGGTTCGAGGTAGTACGATGAATGGATACGCAGGGATGCAGCCCAAGCGGCCATATGGGCATGGATTTATTATTAGGCCTTTCCTAGCCGTAACGAAAGAAGAAATCAATCGCTACTGTAAGCTACATGGGCTTACACCTCGAATTGATCCGAGTAATGAGAAAGACTCGTACACGAGAAATCGGTTTCGTCATTACGTTTTGCCATTTTTAAAGCAAGAAAACGTCGCTGTACATGAAAAATTTCAACAATTTAGCGAGAACTTGCACGAAGATCAAGCATACTTAGAGGAATTAACGACCGATGTGATGAATAAAGTAATGAGAAAGAAATTGCAAAATGAAATTCTCATTGATAGAGATTGTTTTCTAAGGATACGCAAGCCTTTACAAAGGCGTGGTATTCAACTAATATTAAACTATCTCTATAAAGAAATTCCTCCAACCCTTTCCTCAGCGCATGTTGACACGTTAGTAGGATTTTGTGAAAGTGAAAAACCGTCTGGGACGCTTGACTTTCCAAATGGTTTACGCATTATCCGATCTTACAACGACTGTCTTTTCACCTTTAATGAGGGGAACATCGAGCCATATGAATTTATTGTTCCGATTCCAGGGGTCGTTGAGCTTCCAAATGGTCACCAGCTTATTTGTGAAATACATAATAAAGTCGAAGATATAAAAGGAAACGATGTTTTTCTTTTAGATGAAGCTCACGATTTACAATCATTAAAGGTAAGGACACGAAAAAATGGCGATAAAATGCGAGTAAAGGGCATGAAGGGACATAAAAAAGTAAAGGATATTTTTATCGATGAAAAAATCCCTTTACACTTCAGAGATCATTGGCCGGTAGTGGAAGATAGCCAAGGAACTATTTTGTGGCTACCTGGTTTGAAAAAATCTGCTTATGAACTGCATACACATAAGTCCAGATATGTTATTTTATACTATAAGTAGCGAAAACTTCTAGGAGGCAAGTAAGGAATGAAGCAGGATATTCAAGAAATTTTGATTTCAGAAGAAGAAATACAACAGAAAGTAAAAGAATTGGGTAAGCTATTATCTGAGGAATACGCTGACCGTTTTCCTTTGGTAATCGGTGTACTAAAAGGCGCTATGCCTTTTATGTCTGATCTAATTAAGCGTGTTGATACATATTTAGAAATGGATTTTATGGATGTATCAAGTTATGGCAATGCGATGGTTTCTTCTGGTGAAGTAAAAATCCTAAAAGATTTAGATACATCAGTTGAAGGTCGAGACATTCTTATCTTAGAGGATATTATCGACAGCGGCTTAACACTTAGCTATCTTGTAGAGTTATTCAAGTACCGTAAAGCTAAGTCAATTAAGATTGTCACACTCTTAGACAAACCAACAGGTCGTAAAGCAGCTATTAAAGCAGATTACGTTGGATTTGAAGTACCTGATGCGTTCGTAGTAGGGTATGGATTGGATTATCAAGAAAAATATCGTAACCTGCCGTATATTGGGGTTCTTAAACCGCAAGTATACAGCAATTAAGAAGCACATATCCAAGTGCAATTTATTGGATAGGATAAATGTTCTATGTTAGTATTGAATACAGTATTTGTTTATCGTGGGAGGAGGTAAGAAATGAATCGGATCTTCCGTAATACCATCTTTTATTTACTTATATTTTTAGTCATTATTGGCGTGGTAAGCTTCTTTAGTGGCTCTAATCAAAAAGCAGAACCAATGAGATACGATACATTTGTTCAACACTTAGACAAAGGTGATGTGAAATCACTCTCTATGAAGCCTGAAAGAGGCGTGTATGTTGTGCAAGGAAAGTTAGATTCTTATAAAAAGGATCAAACGTTCCAAACTTACATCGTAGATGGTGACAAAGCACTTGATCGTATTGACGCTGCTTCAGAAAATAATCAAGTAGAAGTTGATTTTAAACCTGCTGATGAAACAAGCGGCTGGGTAACGTTCTTTACGTCAATCATTCCGTTTGTTATTATTTTCATCCTATTCTTCTTCTTACTGAACCAAGCTCAGGGCGGCGGAAGTCGTGTTATGAACTTCGGTAAGAGTAAGGCTAAGCTTTACAGCGAAGAAAAGAAAAAGGTTAAATTTAAAGACGTAGCTGGTGCAGACGAAGAAAAGCAAGAACTTGTGGAAGTTGTTGAGTTCTTAAAAGATCCTCGTAAATTCGCAGAGCTAGGTGCAAGAATTCCGAAGGGTGTCTTACTTGTGGGACCTCCTGGTACTGGTAAAACATTATTAGCAAGAGCTGTTGCTGGTGAAGCAGGCGTTCCTTTCTTCTCTATCAGTGGTTCGGACTTTGTTGAAATGTTTGTTGGGGTCGGTGCTTCTCGTGTTCGTGATTTATTCGAAAATGCGAAGAAGAATGCTCCATGTATTATCTTTATTGATGAAATCGATGCTGTAGGTCGTCAACGTGGCGCAGGTCTTGGTGGTGGACACGATGAGCGTGAACAAACATTGAACCAGTTGCTTGTTGAGATGGATGGTTTTGGTGCTAACGAAGGTATCATTATTATTGCAGCAACAAACCGCCCGGATATTTTAGATCCAGCGTTATTACGTCCAGGCCGCTTCGACCGTCAAATTACGGTAGATCGTCCAGATGTAAATGGCCGTGAAGCAGTGCTTAAAGTACATGCTCGCAATAAGCCTTTAGATGAATCAGTAAACTTAAAAGCAATTGCTATGCGTACGCCAGGTTTCTCAGGTGCAGATTTAGAAAACTTGTTAAACGAAGCTGCCTTAGTAGCTGCTAGACAGGACAAAAAGAAAATTGAAATGGTCGATATTGACGAAGCAACAGACCGCGTAATTGCAGGTCCAGCTAAGAAAAGTCGAGTTATTTCTAAAAAAGAACGCAATATTGTTGCTTATCATGAAGCAGGACATACAATTATCGGTGTCGTATTAGACGAAGCTGATATGGTACATAAAGTAACCATTGTTCCACGTGGGCAAGCTGGTGGATATGCTGTTATGTTACCAAAAGAAGATCGCTACTTTATGACGAAGCCAGAGCTGCTGGATAAAATTGTTGGATTGCTTGGTGGTCGCGTAGCTGAGGAAATTATTTTCGGCGAAGTGAGTACAGGTGCTCACAATGACTTCCAGCGTGCAACAAGCATCGCTCGTAAAATGGTAACAGAATACGGTATGAGTGAAAAGTTAGGACCAATGCAATTCGGTCAATCACAACAAGGCCAAGTATTCTTAGGTCGTGATTTACACAGTGAACAAAACTACAGTGATGCGATTGCTCATGAAATTGATAATGAAATCCAACGTTTCATTAAAGAAAGCTATGAGCGTGCGAAGCAGATCTTAACGGAAAACCGTGACAAGTTAGAGCTTGTAGCTCAAACATTGTTAGAAGTAGAAACGTTAGACGCTGAGCAGATCAACCACTTAGTAGATCATGGAACTCTTCCAGACCGTTCTAGTCACGTAACAGATGAAGATGTTAAAGTAAACATCCAAACAAAGACAGACGATGAAGAGCCAAAAGCATAAGATCAAAAAAGATCAGTGGAGACAATCTCCACTGATCTTTTTTATTTGGTAGAAGTTAGGTTTGGCAAAAAGTTTTTCATATATATAGTGGATAAGTAGGATATCCACTAGAGAATTGTGTCATTATATTCCTATTTTATCTAGAATATACACGTCTATTTACCAGTTATGGTATGATGGTTTCAGTGTGAATACTGAATTTAAATAAAGTGGTGATTGAAATGATTTTTGTATTAGATGTTGGAAATACCAATACGGTATTAGGTGTATACGATGGAGATGAATTAAAGTACCATTGGCGTGTAGAAACAAGCCGTAATAAAACAGAAGACGAGTATGGCATGACAATCAAAGCCTTGCTTGAGCACGTTAGTTTATCTTTTAAAGATATTCATGGTATTATTATTTCCTCTGTTGTTCCTCCTATTATGTTTGCATTGGAGAGAATGTGTCAAAAGTATTTTCATTTAAAGCCGCTTGTTGTTGGTCCTGGAATTAAGACGGGTTTAAATATTAAATATGAAAATCCACGTGAAGTGGGAGCAGACCGTATTGTCAATGCTGTTGCTGGAATTCAGCTGTACGGAAGCCCTTTAATTATCGTTGATTTTGGTACCGCAACCACATATTGCTACATTGATGAAAATAAGCAATATATGGGTGGTGCAATTGCCCCTGGTATTAATATTTCGACAGAAGCTCTTTATTCAAGAGCATCTAAGCTTCCGCGTATTGAAATTGCGCGACCAAATAGCATTGTTGGGAAAAATACAGTATCTGCGATGCAAGCAGGTATTTTATATGGATACGTTGGACAAGTAGAAGGAATTGTAGCAAGAATGAAAGAGCAAGCAACAGTAAATCCTAAAGTTATTGCTACTGGAGGACTCGCAACATTGATTGCTAAAGAGTCGGATATTATTGATATTGTGGATCCATTTTTGACTTTAAAAGGATTACAAATAATCTATACAAAAAATATGGAGTAAGAGGTGTATATTATGGGCGACTATTTAGTAAAAGCACTAGCTTACAATAGTCAAGTTCGCGCTTATGCGGTAAAAACAACGGATACAGTTGGAGAAGCGCAGCGCCGTCACTATACATGGCCTACAGCCTCTGCAGCATTGGGACGTTCAATGACTGCGGGAGTTATGATGGGGGCTATGCTAAAAGGTGAGCAAAAGCTAACAATTAAAATTGAAGGCCGCGGCCCAATTGGTGTTATCTTAGTAGACAGCAATGCCAAGGGTGAAGTGCGTGGATATGTAACGAACCCGCAAACGCACTTCGATTTAAATCAGCATGGAAAATTAGATGTAGCACGTGCTGTAGGTACAGATGGTACGCTGAGTGTTGTAAAAGATATCGGGATGCGTGATCAATTTAATGGACAAGTACCTATCGTATCGGGAGAATTAGGAGAGGATTTCACGTATTATTTCGTGACATCTGAGCAAGTTCCATCTTCAGTAGGTGTAGGTGTACTTGTTAACCCTGATAACACAATCTTAGCTGCGGGTGGATTTATCATTCAGCTTATGCCAGGAACAGATGATCAAACGATTACAGCTATTGAACAACGTTTACAAACGATTGAACCCATTTCAAAACTGATCCAAAAAGGTCTTTCTCCTGAGGAAATCTTAGAAGAAGTTCTTGGAAAAGAAAACGTAAAGTTTCTAGAGACAATGCCTGTAGAGTTCAAATGTCAGTGCTCAGAAGAAAGAATTGCTAATGCCATTATCAGCTTAGGAAAAGAAGAGATTCAATCGATGATTGAGGAAGACGGCCAAGCTGAAGCACAGTGTCATTTTTGTAATGAAACCTATCGTTTTGATAAAAAGCAGCTAGAAGAAATGAAAGAACAAGCAATTTAAATGAAATAAAAGATTCTTTAAAGGCGTCATTTTATAAATGAACGCCTTTTTTTATAAGTGTTAAGTCCTATTTATGTATATATTGATCTAAAAATATAACAAAAATAGGTAAATGGAAAGACAAAATGATTGACAATTTAGAAAACATCTGATAAATTGTATACAAAATCAATAAAATTAGTTGGTATTAGGAGTGGTCATATGGCACGTATTGCAAATTCAATTACAGAGTTAATTGGTCAAACACCAATCGTAAAACTAAACCGTCTAGTTGAAGAAGATATGGCGGATGTATATTTAAAATTAGAATTTATGAACCCAGGAAGCAGCGTAAAAGATCGTATCGCATTAGCAATGATCGAAGATGCTGAAGCAAAAGGTGTATTAAAGCCTGGAGACACCATCATTGAACCAACAAGCGGTAACACAGGAATTGGCTTAGCAATGGTAGCTGCAGCAAAAGGATACCGTGCTATTTTAACAATGCCTGAAACGATGAGTATTGAGCGTCGTAATCTGCTTCGTGCGTACGGTGCAGAGTTAGTGTTAACACCAGGTCCAGAAGGAATGAAAGGTGCGGTTAATAAAGCAACTGAGCTTGCAAAAGAGCACGGCTACTTTATTCCTCAGCAGTTCCAAAATGAAGCTAACCCAGAAGTGCACCGTCAAACAACGGCTAAAGAGATCATCGAGCAGTTTGGCGATCAGCTAGATGGATTTGTGGCAGGTATTGGTACTGGCGGTACTATTACAGGTGCTGGCGAAGTATTAAAAGAAAAGTATCCAAACATCAAAATTTATGCGGTAGAGCCAGCTGATTCTCCGATCTTAAGTGGTGGTCAACCAGGACCTCATAAAATTCAAGGAATCGGTGCAAACTTTGTTCCGGATACGCTTAACACGGAAGTATATGACGAAGTTGTCGCTGTTCAAAACGACCAAGCTTTTGAATATGCACGTAAAGTAGCAAAAACAGAAGGCGTACTAGTAGGTATCTCTTCTGGGGCTGCGATTTATGCTGCGTTAAAAGCTGCAAAACAGCTAGGAAAAGGTAAAAAAGTGTTAGCGATTATTCCAAGTAACGGTGAGCGTTACTTAAGTACTCCATTGTTCCAATTCGAGGAACAAACACAAGCATAAAAACCATAAAAGAACAGCTTCTATATGAAGCTGTTTTTTTTCATCTGAGAATCATGTAAAATGAAAGCAGGTGATTTATTTTTAGGAGAGTGAACAAATGCAGCAAAGAATGACTTGGGGCGAATCTATTTCTATCTCTAAAAACCAATGGTTCAAAAAATATCAAGAGTTGTCAAAAGAGGAACCGAATCATATCCTGCTTGAAAGCGGTCGAGGCGGAAAGTTTCAAATGATGGGATTAAAACCTGTAGCCATTTTGCGAGGCGAACAAAACGAGCTTCATATCAAAACGGATGGCCAAGCTACTGTTCAAAAAGGTAATCCGCTTCATCTTATGCGAGACTGGATGAAGAAGTTTGAAGCAGAGGTGAATCCAGATCTTCCTCCTTTTCAAGGTGGAGCAATTGGCTTTATTAGCTATGATTATATCCGCTATGTAGAAACCATACCTGATCTTGCTGAAGATTCATTGAAAACGCCGGACGTTTATTTCCTTATTTTCGATGACGTATTTGTATATGATCAAGAAAAGGAAAAGCTCTGGATTATCGTTAACGATGAAGCAGATTGTAAAGAGCAGGCACATAAGCGTATTGATCAATACAAAAAGGACTGGATGGAGGCAAGTGCTGAAGGGCTCTCATATGAGCGTATTCATCGTGTTGCCGAAAAGAGTGAGGTTTCAATGTCTGAAGCTGCTTTTTCAGATGCCACAACTCGCGTACATGAGTACATCGGGCAAGGCGATGTGTTTCAAGTGAACTTATCTGTTCGACAGTCTCAACAGCTTCAAACTCATCCTATGCATATCTACGAACAGGTACGAAAAATCAACCCGTCTCCTTATATGTCTTATATGCAGACAGAAGAATTTCACATTGTGAGCTGTTCACCAGAACTATTAGTGAAAAAAGCCGGTGACGAAATCAGTACGAGACCAATTGCGGGAACGCGCTCTCGCGGTAAGGATGATCAAGAAGACCAACAGTTAGCGGATGAGCTTATTCATAACGAAAAAGAGCGTGCAGAGCATGTGATGCTTGTTGATTTGGAGCGTAATGACCTTGGTAGAGTAAGCGACTATGGTACCGTTCATGTTGACGAGTTTATGGTTATTGAAAAGTATTCACATGTGATGCATATTGTGTCTAATGTAAAAGGCAAGCTCGCGCGCAATAAAGATTTTGTAGATATTGTAGATGCGGTTTTTCCTGGAGGAACGATTACTGGAGCGCCTAAAGTTCGTACAATGGAAATCATTGAAGAACTTGAACCTGTAAGGCGAGGAATTTATACAGGATCGATTGGTTGGATTGGGTTTAATGGAGATATGGAATTAAATATTGCGATTCGCACTATGATTATTCAAGACGGCCAAGCTTATGTGCAGGCTGGTGCGGGTGTTGTAATTGATTCAAATCCGAAACACGAATACAAAGAATCACTGAAAAAAGCAATTGCACTATGGAAAGCAAAAGAGCAGAGCGAAAATGAGCTGAGTGAGGGTGAGTAAAGATGATATTAATGATTGATAATTATGATTCTTTTACGTTTAATTTAGTACAGTATTTAGGTGAGCTAGGGCATGAGCTTCTTGTAAAAAGAAATGATGAAATTACACTTTCTGAAATTGAAGTGCTAAATCCAGATTTCTTGATGATCTCCCCGGGACCTTGTAGTCCTAACGAAGCGGGAATCAGTTTAGAAGCCATCGAGTATTTTGCAGGTAAGATTCCAATATTCGGCGTATGCTTAGGGCATCAGTCGATTGGGCAAGCTTTTGGAGGGAATGTGATTCGTGCGGATAAATTAATGCACGGTAAAACATCTGAAATGCATCATGATGGCCGTACTATCTTTAAAGATCTTGATAATCCGTTCACGGCAACTCGATATCATTCTTTGATTGTAGAAAAAAGTTCACTGCCGGATTGCTTTGAGATTTCAGCGTGGACAGCAGAAGATGAAATTATGGCGATTCGCCATAAATCATTACCTATTGAAGGGGTACAGTTCCACCCTGAATCTATCATGACTTCTTACGGTAAAGAAATGCTGAAGAATTTTATTGAAACTTACGAAAAAAAGCGAGTGTAATGATATGTATATATACGTAAATGGTGAAGTAAAGCCTGCGTCTGAAGCCACTATTTCTCCGTTTGATCACGGATATATGTATGGTCTAGGGCTATTTGAAACGCTACGAGTTTATGATGGTCATCCATTTTTAGTGGAAGACCATCTGGATCGACTGCGTAGCAGCTTACGTGAATTAAATATTGTATGGGACTACTCCACACAGGACGTGTTGGCAATTATTAATAGTCTGTTAATGAAAAACAATGAGAGAAATGCGTATGTTCGATTAAATGTTTCAGCAGGAAATGGCGGAATTGGACTGCAAGTGGAAGAATATGACAATCCATCTACAATTGTATACATGAAATCAATGCCTCATCCATCGAGCCCCCTTGTAAAAGAGGGGCTTATTCTTGAGACAAAGCGAAATACGCCCGAAGGAACCGTGAGGTTGAAGTCTCATCATTATTTAAACAATGTACTGGCTAAGCGAGAAGTTGGTTCAGACTTAAATAAAGAGGGTATTTTTTTAACAAAAGAAGGGTTCTTAGCCGAAGGTATTGTGTCCAATTTATTTTTTGTAAAAGATGATTGTGTATATACACCGTCTCTTGAAACAGGTATCTTAAATGGAATTACGAGACAGTTTATCTTTACGCTTTTAAAAAAGAAAAACATAGAAGTTGTAGAAGGTTTATTTACGGCGGAACAGCTTTTGGAGAGTGATGAAGCTTTCGTTACAAATTCCATTCAAGAAATCGTACCTCTTCGAAGTATAAAGGATAAGAAGTTTTCAGTAGGAGACCATACGTTAACAGCTCAGTTGCAAAAAGAGTATCGCTCTTACACGATGTCGCTAATGAGTCGACGCGAGCTACATGTATAAAAGCGAAAGGAGAGGCTAAAGATGGATAAAATTTATGTGAATGATATGCGTTTCTATGGATATCATGGTGTATTTCCAGAAGAAAATAAATTAGGGCAGCGTTTTCACGTGGATTTAACTGTAGAACTAGATTTAAAACAAGCTGGTACTACGGACAATTTAGAATACTCGGTGAGCTATGCAGATTTATACCAAACATGCCAGGAAGTTGTAGAGAAGCGCACGTTCAAGTTAGTTGAAACGGTGGCCGAAACGATTGCATCTGAATTGCTTGCTAATTACGAACTCGTGCAGGCTTGTACAGTAAAGGTATATAAGCCTGATCCGCCAATTCCCGGTTATTATCAATCGGTAGCTATTGAAATTAAAAGGAGCCGTTGAATGACAACAGAAGCATATATTGCATTAGGATCAAATATTGAAAATCGAATGGAACATTTGAAGTCGGGAGTTACTGGCTTGATGAAACATTCTGAGGTTAAGGTAGTGGCTGTTTCATCTGTTTATGAAACGGCCCCGGTCGGGTATATGAATCAAGCAAGCTTTTTAAACATGGTAGTAAAAATACAAACAACGTATTCGTCAGAGCAACTTTTAGATTGTTTGCAAGCTATTGAACAAGCGGCAGGTCGAAAAAGAGAGATTGTATGGGGACCTAGAACCCTTGATTTGGATATCTTACTTTATAGTAATGAAATCATTCATACGGATAGGCTGAACGTCCCTCATCCCCGAATGTTTGAACGGGCGTTTGTGATGGTTCCTCTGAACGAACTAGCTTCATCTCTTATTCTCCCTGTAGCAGAAGAAAAAGTTGAAACCATCACAAAACGGTTATCGGATTTAAAAGATGTAAAATTATTTCGAGAGCAAACAACTGATATACTAGATATGTTCGAAAATAATAGGAATGATTTACATAAGTAAAAATGAATCTTATTAGTTGATTCATTTTTATATTGGCGTAAAGTAGAGTTCACAGTGAAAACTTTAAGGTTTGGGTTCGCAGGTTGTTGGTTTATTCGGTAGCTTGTTAGAGAAATCGAAGAAAAAGAGAAGCGAAGCAAGAATAAAGCGATTTGACATAGAGAAACGACTGAACCTATAATAATTTTAAAGAAACGTAGTAGTTGCCAGTAAACATGCTGGCCTTTTTTCTGTTTCGGAAAACTTAATTATACGATGGAGATGAGTAAACGATGAGTCATGAAGAATTAAATGATCAATTTCTCGTTCGTCGCGAAAAAATGAGCAACCTACGAGATCAGGGTATTGATCCGTTTGGTCAACGTTTTGAACGTACACATACATCACAGCAATTAATTAGTGAGTATGACGAGTTAACAAAAGAACAGTTAGAAGAAAATGAAGTGCCTGTGTCACTAGCTGGTCGTATTATGACAAAGCGTGGAAAAGGAAAAGCAGGTTTCGCTCACGTTCAAGATTTAACAGGACAAATTCAGCTTTATGTACGTAAAGATGCAATTGGCGAAGAACAGTACGAAATCTTCAGCAGCGTAGATATCGGTGACTTGGTAGGGGTTGAAGGTGTTTTATTCAAAACAAAAGTTGGCGAACTTTCTATTAAAGTAAAAGATTTCACGTTACTAACAAAAGCGCTTCGTCCACTTCCAGATAAATATCATGGTTTAAAAGATATTGAACAGCGCTACCGTCAACGTTACTTAGATTTAATTACAAACCCAGAAAGTAAACAAACATTTATCTCAAGAAGCCGCATTATTCAATCGATGCGCCGTTACTTAGATAATCACGGATACTTAGAAGTTGAAACACCGATGATGCATTCAATCGCAGGTGGAGCAGCAGCTCGTCCGTTTGTGACACACCACAATGCGCTTGATATGGAACTTTATATGCGTATTGCGATTGAACTTCATTTAAAACGTTTAATCGTAGGTGGATTAGAAAAAGTATATGAAATTGGCCGTGTATTCCGTAATGAAGGTGTATCTACACGTCACAATCCTGAATTTACAATGATCGAATTGTACGAAGCGTATGCGGACTACAAAGATATCATGGCTTTAACAGAGAACTTAATTGCACACATTGCGCAAGAAGTACTTGGCACAACAAAGATTCAGTATGGTGATCAAGAGGTAGACCTAACGCCAGAATGGACAAGACTTCATATGGTCGATGCTATTAAACAATATACGGGCGTAGACTTCTGGGGAGAAACATCTGTTGAAGAAGCTCGTGCTTTAGCAAAAGAACACGGGGTAGAAATCACTGAACATATGCAATATGGACATATTGTAAATGAATTCTTTGAACAAAAAGTAGAAGAGCAGTTAATTCAACCGACGTTCATTTACGGACATCCTGTAGAAATCTCTCCACTTGCTAAGAAAAATGCGGAAGATCCGCGTTTTACTGACCGTTTTGAGCTGTTTATCGTTGCGCGTGAACACGCGAACGCATTTACAGAGCTAAATGATCCAATTGACCAACGTGAGCGCTTTGAAGCTCAGTTGAAAGAGAAAGAACAAGGAAACGATGAAGCACATGAGATGGATGATGACTTCATTGAGGCATTAGAATACGGTATGCCACCTACAGGTGGTCTAGGAATCGGTATTGACCGCCTTGTTATGTTACTAACAAATGCACCGTCAATCCGTGATGTACTATTATTCCCACATATGCGTCAACGCTAAAAAAAGAGATGGCTACGGCCATCTTTTTTTTAGGTATTAATATTAGAAAATTTAAACTTTTAATTTACCTCTTGTTTTTATGAAAACGATTTGGTATATTTATATCTGTTGCTAACGCAGATAAGCGAAAACAACAAAAAGAAATAAAAAAAGTTGTTGACATTACGTTGATAACTTGATAAGATAGTAAAGTCGCTTAAGAGCGGCGGTTGAACTTTGAAAACTGAACAAAGCGACAAACGTCAACGTTAATTTTTATTTTTTAAATTGAGCAAGTCAAACATTTCTTCGGAGAGTTTGATCCTGGCTCAGGATGAACGCTGGCGGCGTGCCTAATACATGCAAGTCGAGCGAACTGATTAGAAGCTTGCTTCTAAGACGTTAGCGGCGGACGGG
>NZ_JBISEM010000007.1:0-51707 GCF_044383985.1 Priestia sp. JSM ZJ58 | reverse complement strand
AAACCATCTTTCAATCATCTCCCATGAAGGAGAAGATCCTATCCGGTATTAGCTTCGGTTTCCCGAAGTTATCCCAGTCTTACAGGCAGGTTGCCCACGTGTTACTCACCCGTCCGCCGCTAACGTCATAGAAGCAAGCTTCTAATCAGTTCGCTCGACTTGCATGTATTAGGCACGCCGCCAGCGTTCATCCTGAGCCAGGATCAAACTCTCCGAAGAAATGTTTGACTTGCTCATTTAAAAAATAAAAATTAACGTTGACGTTTGTCGCTTTGTTCAGTTTTCAAAGTTCAATATATTTGGAGCGGGTGATGAGAATCGAACTCACGACATCAGCTTGGAAGGCTGAGGTTTTACCACTAAACTACACCCGCAATATGGCGCGCCCGAGAGGAGTCGAACCCCTAACCTTTTGATCCGTAGTCAAACGCTCTATCCAATTGAGCTACGGGCGCTTCTTATGATGTTTACCGCCGTTGTTTTGGCGACTTTATTATAATATCATTTCTATTTTCTTATGTCAATACTTTTTTAAAAAGTTTTTTTGGTGCGGCCGAGAGGACTTGAACCTCCACGGGGTCGCCCCCACTAGGCCCTCAACCTAGCGCGTCTGCCATTCCGCCACGACCGCTAAATACATAAAATGAATAAGATGCGGGTGAAGGGACTTGAACCCCCACGTCGTAAAGACACTAGATCCTAAGTCTAGCGCGTCTGCCAATTCCGCCACACCCGCAAGAAATGAAAATGAGCCATGAAGGACTCGAACCTTCGACCCTCTGATTAAAAGTCAGATGCTCTACCAACTGAGCTAATGGCTCTTTATGGCTGGGCTAGCTGGATTCGAACCAACGCATGACGGAATCAAAATCCGTTGCCTTACCGCTTGGCGATAGCCCAATAATTTAAAATGGCGGTCCCGACGGGAATCGAACCCGCGATCTCCTGCGTGACAGGCAGGCATGTTAACCGCTACACCACGGGACCATCCAAAATTATGTATGAAACAGTCAAAATGGTGGAGGATGACGGGATCGAACCGCCGACCCCCTGCTTGTAAGGCAGGTGCTCTCCCAGCTGAGCTAATCCTCCACAGGATATGTAAATAAAAATCAATGGTGACCCGTACGGGATTCGAACCCGTGTTACCGCCGTGAAAGGGCGGTGTCTTAACCGCTTGACCAACGGGCCATTATAAAATGGCGGAGAAGGAGGGATTTGAACCCTCGCGCCGCTTACACGACCTACACCCTTAGCAGGGGCGCCTCTTCAGCCACTTGAGTACTTCTCCATATGGCTCCACAGGTAGGACTCGAACCTACGACCGATCGGTTAACAGCCGATAGCTCTACCACTGAGCTACTGTGGAATAATATTTATCAGACTTCTTACATTGTAATCGACATTATATGTAATGTCAATAAGTTTTTGTAATTTCTTTGCCGTTTATTTGAGACGGCTTTATTAATTTACCATAATGAATCTATTTTAGTCAAGCATCTTCTACATTTTTTTTAATTTACCTTTACACTTCCCACAAACATATTTAACTGTGTTCACTTTTCTTTTTCGAACATATTTTTGATCACACTGCATACATACATATATGTGCTCTTTTTTCTTTCCATCACTTTCTTTTTTCAATGCCTGACAAAATCGAGGTGCATCTACTTCTTTCATTAACCTTTTAAAGTCTTGATCTCCATGCTTATACCCTTTCCCCTCAATATGCAAATGATAGTGACAGAGCTCATGTTTAATAATTTCTACTATTTCTTGTGTGCCATATTGTTCAAAGTATTTGTAGTTTACTTCTATATTAGATGTACGTAACAAATACCTTCCGCCTGTCGTACGTAACCGAGAATTAAAAGTGGCTTCATGACGAAATGGTTTGTGAAACAGCTTCAATGAAATTTCTTCTACAAGTATTTGTAAATCCTTATCATTCATCTTACATACTCCTCTACTGTATGAAATCACCTGACTAGCTCTTTGGGCATACACTTCATTACATACTCACTATTCACCTTATCATAAATGAAAAGGAGTGATTGTCCTTATGCCAATGTGGCTACAAAAACAAATGAGGCGCGCTTATTCTGAAAAAGACCGTGCACAAATAAAATTGCTCAACCAATGTTGGTTTTTTTATCAAAAAAATAATTCCGCTTCTTAAATCACTTCTTTTTACAAATAAAATTGCCTTTTCAGAAAATCTGAAAAGGCAATTTTATTATTGATGGGGCGGAATCATCGTCAGTGCAACTCTTCCTTTTTTCATATCTACGTCTTCTACCCACACATTCACCAAATCTCCTACTGAAACGACATCGAGGGGATGCTTAACGTACCGATTCGTTAATTTAGAAATATGGACTAGACCGTCTTGCTTAACTCCTATATCGATGAACGCTCCGAAGTCTACGACGTTTCGCACCGTTCCTTCAAGCTGAATACCTTTTGCTAGATCCTCTAGCTTCAAAATATCCTGACGGAGCAAAGGTTTTGGCAGTTCATCACGAGGATCTCTTTCCGGTCTTACGAGCGCTTCTATAATGTCTTTTAAAGTAAGCTCCCCTATACTTAGTTCTTCTGATATTTCGGGTAAAGAAATATGTTTTAATGCTTCTTTTACTTTCTCCGTTCCAAGTTCAGTCTCTTTCACTTCCGCTTTCTTTAAAAGCTTTTTAACGTCTCCATATGTTTCAGGATGGATACCCGTTCTGTCTAAAGGTTCTTCACCTTCTATAATACGTAAAAACCCAATACACTGCTCATATGTTTTAGCCCCTAGACGCGGAATTTTCTTCAACTGTTTTCGGTTAGAGAATTTTCCGTTTTCATCCCGATATTTTACAATGTTTTGAGCAACTGTCTTATTTAGACCAGCAACGTATTGTAGAAGCGAAGCAGAAGCCGTGTTTGCATTCACTCCTACTTGGTTTACTACTGTCTCTACAATAAAAGTCAGTGAATCATTTAATTGCTTTTGAGACACATCATGCTGATATTGCCCTACTCCTACCGACTTAGGATCGATTTTCACAAGCTCAGCCAGCGGATCTTGCAGCCTTCTGGCAATCGATACAGCGCTTCGCTCTTCTACTTGAAAATCAGGGAATTCTTCTCTAGCAACATCAGAAGCCGAATATACGCTTGCTCCCGCTTCATTCACAATCAAATAATAAACTGGGTTTTCAATTTCTTTAAGAACATCCGCTACAAATTGCTCCGTTTCGCGAGATGCCGTTCCATTTCCAATTGCCACTACTTCAATAGGGTATTCAGCGAACATTTTCTTTAATTTATTTTGTGCTTCAGCTGCTTTTCTCACAGGAGGATGTGGATAAATAACATCAATTTTTAATACCTTGCCTGTTTCATCTACTACAGCTAATTTGCAGCCTGTTCGAAAAGCTGGATCTACTCCTAATACCACTTTCCCTTTCAATGGAGGTTGGAGAAGAAGTTTTCGTAAGTTTTCAGAAAAGATGTGAATGGCTCTTTCTTCCGCTTTTTCTGATAGGTCTTTACGAATTTCGCGTTCAATAGATGGTTCTATTAAGCGTTTATAAGCATCTTCTATAGCTGAGATGATATAACCTTCAGCTGAAGAATCCCTTTTCTTGATTACTTCTTTATGTAAATATGAAAGAATACGATCTGTAGGCGCGTCAATACTCACTTTTAAAATACCGTCTTTTTCTCCTCTATTCATAGCTAAAATACGGTGAGGAACGATTCGCTTTACCGCTTCTGTATATTCATAGTACATTTCATAGATATTTTTTTCATCTTTTTCCGGATCTTTGACTGAAGTAACAATTATGCCATCTTTTACAGTGGTCGTACGAATCCATTGACGGTAAGATGCTTCGTCAGAAATTTGTTCCGCTACAATGTCTAGGGCTCCCTGAATAGCTTCGTCAGAAGATTGAACTCCTGCTTCTTCATTTATGTATGTTTGCGCTTCAATGTTCACGTCAGAATTCGGGAAACTTAGTAGCCACTGTGCTAATGGTTCAAGACCTTTTTCTTTTGCTACAGTTGCTTTTGTACGTCGTTTTTGCTTAAAAGGGCGGTATAAATCTTCTACTTGCTGCAATTTCTTCGCTTGATGAATTTGAGCAGACAGTTCCTCAGTTAATTTCCCTTGCTCTTCAATTAATCGGTGAACTTCCTGTTTACGCTCCTCTAAATTCATTAAGTAGTTCCAGGAATCTAAAATATTCCGGATTTGGACTTCATCCAAAGCACCAGTTTGTTCTTTTCTATATCGAGCAATAAAGGGAACTGTATTACCATCTTCTACTAAAGCAATTACGTTTTGTACTTGCTTGTGTGAAATCTCTACCTCTTTACTTACATGTTGAACAATTTGATTATCTAATTTCGTTGCAACAGACACAGCTTATCCTCCTACCTAAATGAAACTTTGTCTCTATTGTAACAAAACTCACATGCAATAACACATGTGAGCTAAAAAGAAAGGCTATGCAGTTGGAAGATGACCAGCGATATACGTAATATCGTCATTATGAGATCGAATTGCTGCCTGTAGGCGTGTCGACAATTGATCGACATTCATCGAGTTAGCAAAAACAGATTTAATCTCTTTTAATTCTAAGCCATCTGTATGAATCAAAAATTTAGAACCGGAGTCATATGGGAAGGTTTGTGTGCGGAACTTTTGAATTTTCCCTGATAAAAAACCTTGAATTGGCAGAGGGTACGTTAATTTCCCCTCCGGAGAATACAGATAAAAGCGGATATTACCTACATTTGTGTAATGAAATTCGTTATGTTTTTTATCAATTTTCAAAATAGCTACTGCTGCGCCTCTTGTATGTCGAGTAGCCTTGTTGCACTTAGAAATGATCTCATCTACATCTAGATGATGATGAGCTTTCGCTACATCCGTAACAGCTACAGAAGCGGCTCTGGCTTGTTCACCGCTTCCTAATCCATCTGCCACTGCACATAGAAAATAATCATCCGTTTCTTTGACATAGTAACTATCTCCACAACACACGTTCCCTTGCTTTGGCTCTTGATATATATGAGTTTGAATCGACTTTGTATTCGGGTCTACTGTCATCACGACATATACTCCGAATCGTTAGAATCTGAGCGAGCTGCAGTCCTTAGCTTATCAAGAGCTCTTCTTTGCAGTCGAGATACATGCATTTGAGAAATCCCTAATTTCTCACCGGCATCTTTTTGACTCAGATTTTCAATAAATGTATAGCGAATTACTTCTTTTTCTCTATCGCTTAATACATGAAGAATCTTTTCTAACACTAAGCGCTGATCAGTTTTCTCATAACCCGACTCTTGTTCACCTACTAAATCAAGGATTGTAACAGTACTTCCATCAGAGTCTGCTTCAATAGAATGATCAACAGACAACGCTTGATAACTTTGCCCCATCTCCATCGTTTCTAAAATTTCTTCCTCTGTCACTCCGATATGATCAGCAATTTCTTTTACTTGAGGAGATCGCTGTAAACGGGTTGTTAGATCTTCGACAGCTGCTTTAATTTTAGGACCTAATTCTTTGATGCGGCGCGGTACGTGAACACTCCACGTTTTATCGCGTAAAAATCGCTTAATCTCTCCAATGATTGTAGGAACAGCAAACGATTCAAAACTTCTTCCAAATGAAGCATCATACCTTCTAATAGCTCCTAACAGTCCTAGCATCCCTACCTGCACAATATCTTCATGTAAGCTTCTGCCTTTTGAATAACGACGTGCAATAGATTCAACAAGGTTCTTGTAATGTACTACTAGATCACTTTGTGCTTCTTCATCCTGCGTTTTTTGAAAGCGCTCAATTCGTTCCTGAACCTGTTCTTTAGTTAATTTCATAGGTTGAGACTGTGTTTTCATCACTCTCCACCTGCTCTCTTTGCACATACTTAGTCATCATTAGCGTTACACCTTTTGAATTGACCATTTTCACTTCGTCCATTAGTGTTTCAATTAAATATAAACCAAGTCCACCTTCAGGAAGAAATTCAACTTCTTTTGATGTTTCATAAGGTCCTATATGTTCCTTAAGCTCTTCAAAATTAAAGCTTTCGCCTTTATCGACCACCATGATTTCTAAACGGTCATCAAATAAACCAAAACCTACTCTCACTTCACCATTTTCTTCACTCTTGTAAGCATGCTGTACGGCATTTGTACATGCCTCACTCACAGCAATTTTCATATCTTCAATTTCATCATAAGAAAAACCCATCCGGTTCGCTACACCAGACAGCGTCAGTCGAATAATCGCTACATAGTCTGGCTTAGCAGGAATCTTCATCTCAACAAAGTCATAAGGCTGTTTCATTTTACGCCACCTTCTACTTGTGAATTCACGTTTAAAATGTCTGTGAGGCCCGTAATATCAAATAAGCGCTTGATGCGCTCTGATACACCAACAAATTTCAAAGAGCCGTTATTTTTCTTATTGGCTTTTAACAATGCAATAAATACACCTAGTCCTGTACTATCCATGTATGATACATCGGTTAAATCGACTATAATTTCCGGTTCAGTATGTTCAGTAATTTCCATGAACTTTTCTTTTAGCTTAGGTGCTGTATATGCGTCAATCTCTCCAGCCAGCTTAATACGATATGCTTGACCGTCCTTTTGTATATCTATTTTTAAATTCATCGTATTAGTAGACCCCCTCTAATTTTGTGCTATCTTTTCTGTACCCTTATTTAGAATACTTAAACTAAACTCTTCAAAATAATCAATGTAAAGTCATCTCTCAATTGAAAATGCTGTAATTTTTCCAGCTCTTTATATACAGATTCTACAATTTCTTGAGGAGACAAATGCATGTATTTTCGAATTAATTTTATGATGTCCAATCTTTCGATAAATCCTTCTTCAGTTCTGCATTCTGTTACACCATCTGTTAACAGAACAATCATATCGCCTTTTGAAAGCTGCTGCTCGTACTGAAGATATTTCACATGGCGATCGACTCCTAGCACGAGTCCTTTTGCTTCCAAATCTTCAAATGAATCAGCTTTGGCATCATAATAAAAGCCTGGCTCATGCCCTGCAGATGCATAATCAAATAAGTTTGTCTCGGGATTATAACTTCCGTAGAACATCGTAATAAACATACTTGGATCTACGTTTCTCTCTACAATATTATTCAAGTTCTCCAATACGTAACTTGGATTTTTTCTTGAGTCCGGTAAGCTGTCCATTGCATACTTGATCATAGACATACACATTGCAGCTGGAATTCCTTTTCCGATCACATCGGCAATGGCAATACTTAACCCACCGTGCTCTTCTTCTACAAAGTGAAAATAATCTCCGTTCATCTGTTTAGCAGGTACGCTAATCGCGCCAATTTCTAAAGTTGAACTAGCCGGAACCTTTGTCCCTAACAGCGTCTGCTGGACGTTAGCGGCAACTTCGATTTCAGAACGAAGTTCCCGCTGCTTATTTTTTAATGTTTGATGCTCACGAAGAGCAAGACCGTAGCTAATCATTACCTCAAGTAAAAAGTCCAGAGAATGCAGCACTTTTTCTGGAATATCAGAATAAATTTCTTCAATCACTTCTTTATGAATGCTCACAATATCTTCTGGCGATATTTCATTCTCTAAAGATTTTCTACTTAGTTTTTGTCCTTGATACAAAATTTGTTCATTTTGTGTTTGGATATAGTTCCCCAAAATATCTTTGTATAAATCTCTCATCTCTTTATCAAAAGACATTATCTATTTCCTCCTACCGGAGCCACTTAACTGCTTTAATCTCAGTACCTTCTCCGACATTTGTTTCGATGTCAAACTCATCCATCAATCGTTTTACCCCAGGAAGCCCAGCTCCTAGTCCACCCGATGTTGAGTATCCATCTTCCATTACTTTGCGAACGTCGGGGATACCTGGCCCTTCATCTGTTGCTACGACAAGAAGACCGTTTTTTCCTCCACGATTTAATTTCTCAATATAGATTTGACCCTTACCCGCATATAGGTAAATATTACGAGCTAATTCAGAAATGGCGGTTGTAATACGAGCTTGGTCAACTGTTCCAAACCCTAGCTCTTTCGACACATTTCTACCTAATTGGCGTGCCGCTACGATGTCCCATTCTGTTACGATTTTTACGCTGGATTGGAATTCCATATACTAATCCCCCAATTCCGATTGGAGTTTCTCAAGACCTTTTTCTAAATCGAGTGCAGTAAGAACATCGTTTAGGCCAATCCCTAACTCAACAAGTGTAATAGCTACTGCAGGCTGGATACCTGTTAATACTACTCTGGCCCCCATCAAATTAGACATGCTAACCACGTCACCTAACACTTTTGCGATGAATGAATCGATCATATCAATTGAAGTTAAATCGATTACCACTCCTTTTGCTCCAGTTTGATGAATTTTACTTAGCAAATCTTCTTGGAATTGAATAGCCGTTTGATCATCCAGCTCCCATTGAATGGATACCAATAAGTAGTCGTACAATTTCAAAATGGGTATTCTCACGTTTATTCCTCCGATTCTATATCAACTATTTTCCGCTCAGTCATTTCTAACGCAAACTCTACACCTTTTTTTAATGAGTTTTTCGTAATAATTTCATTTAAGTTAATACCTAAGTTCACAATAGTCTGAGCAATTTCCGGACGAATTCCTACTAACAAACACTTGGCTCCAACCAAACGTACGGCTTCAGCAGCTTGAATGATATGATGGGCAACCATCGTATCCACTACTGGTACTCCGGTAATATCTATTAATACGACCTCTGATCGGTGCTTTACGACACCTTGCAGTAAGTTTTCCATAATTTTCTTTGCACGATCGGTGTCAATTGTTCCCACAAGCGGCATTACCGTAATTTTATCAAATACCGGTATTAATGGAGCAGACAATTCTTGAAGTGCAACTTTTTGCAACATAACTGTATTTTCCCACGAGTTGGAGTATTGTTCTACTATTTTGTTATAAATAGGGCTTAACCACTTGTCAAACCGATAGAATAATTCAGAATGAGTTTGATCAGCCTTTACATGTTCACTGTTTACATACCCTTCAACCACTACATGACCCAAGTTACGTACACCCTGTGTCAAATAAGCAAGAGGCCATCCTAAACTCACAACTCGTCCTACTACTTCCTCTAGTTCCTCTGCAAAATTTTCCTGATCACGGAATGCTTTTGCCAAAAGTAAATTTACAAAATCAGAGCTTACATTTACGTACACTTGCTCGGATACAATGTTTTTAATCCGCTCTGTTTCCACATCATTCATTAACACTAGCCATCGATCAAAAATTTCTGATTTATGATTTTGTATATAATTGAATAAATCTTGATTCATGAGGTCCTCCTTGTGAGTCAATACACTCATTTATATCTATATATATATTATCATTTTTAAAACGTTTCTTATTACAATATACGTTTACTGATTATTCCTAGTCAAATTAAAAAAGTTGCTCATAAAGGAGCAACTTAGCATAAATGGAAGTATAATTCTAAAAGTCGATAAGTCCTACACTGATTTGCAAGGCTTCATCCACTCTGTCCATCATTTCATCATCTAAATGGGTAATCTTGTCTGTTAGCCTCTGTTTATCAATAGTACGAATTTGTTCTAGTAAAATAACTGAATCTCGCTCAAATCCATAGCGCTTTGCATCAATTTCAACATGCGTAGGTAACTTTGCCTTTTGAATTTGAGCAGTGATCGCAGCTACAATAACAGTTGGGCTAAAACGATTGCCTATATCATTTTGAATGACAAGTACAGGGCGAACGCCTCCTTGTTCTGAGCCAACAACAGGAGATAGGTCAGCAAAATAAACGTCGCCACGTTTGACTACCAAGTCATTACCCCCCGCTTACTAAACGATCCACAGTATGATCAGCTTCATACTCTGCTAGAAAAGCCTCGGAAGCAATATTTAAGTTTATCTTTGCCATCTCCATATATCCACGTCTCATTGATTCGCGAATATGGCGTTTTTTTCGCTCACGAAGGTACAATTTTGTTGCTTGGTGAATAAAATCACTTCGGTTGCCATTTTCTTGTTTAACCATAAGATCGAGCTCCGATACTAAATTTTTCGGTAATCTTACTAGGATTTCTGTAGTTGCGCTCGCTTCAGACACAAACATACACCTCCAACATCAATACACACACCAATAGTCTCATCTTTCCTTATCATAACATTGATTAGCTTTAATGGAAAGTTAATTCTGTCAATTTCTACACTATTATCGTCAATTGATACCCTCTTTTATGCATGGAAGTTATTATTTTATTGTCTTTTGTTCGCAGGCTTTTTATGTTGACTCAGGAAGATGTATATTCAGCGCAAGATATAATTATTAACATGAATGTGCTGAGAATCTCTTGTATAAACCCTCGGAACCCTTGCTGCAATCATGCAAGGGATTTCATAATTAATTGTTTCAAGATGCTTTGCTACTTCATCAATTGTAATTTCAGCACCTTGTTGTTTTCCAATAAATGTTACTTTTGTACCCATTTTATACATTTTAGGCAATTTAATCATCAATTGATCCATGCATATCCTACCAACAATTGGCACTTTAACTCCATCTACTAACACTTCAAAATTACTTAATTTACGAATCCAGCCGTCTGCGTATCCTACTGGAATAGTAGCAATCCATTCATCTTCTTTAGCTTCATAAGTAGCTCCGTAACTGATATGACTCCCTTTTTTGACTTTTTTAACATGCACAATACGGCTGTGCAGCGAAAAAGCTTGTTTTAACGGAATTGGCAAGACTTCTTTTAATTCCTCTGAAGGACTCAAGCCATACATAGAGATACCTAAGCGTACGCCATTAAAGATATCGCTCGGACGACGAAGCAAAGCTGCGCTATTTGCACAGTGAATCATCGGAGGTGTAAAACTATGTTCTTTCACAATTCGAACCATTTCTTCAAAGAATGTGTATTGTTTTTCAAAATAAGACGAATTTAGCTCGTCTGCTGTTGCAAAGTGCGTAAACACTCCATCCAGCGCGAACCCTGAATGAGAAGTGATGATATTCATCGTTTCGTGTAATTCTTCTTTTGTTCTAATTCCTAAGCGACCCATGCCTGTATCTATTTTTAAATGCATATGCAACTGACTGTTTGCACCTAGAATGGACGCCGCTTCTTCAATCCAAGCTTTGCTATAAGCAGTGACCGTTACATCCCACTCCAATGCAGTTTGAATGTGTAAGGGAGGCACGGCTCCTAATACTAAAATGGATTCCTTTATTCCTTTTTTTCGAAGAGCAATAGCTTCATCCAAAAAAGCTACAGCTAGCATATCAGCGCCAGCTTGAAGCGCAATCTCTGCTACTTCTTTATCTCCATGCCCGTACGCATTCGCTTTTACTACGGCCATTAACGTTTTATGCCCCGGTATCAGTTCTCTTACATGATTCACATTTTGAAAAATGGCTTCTACATCAATTTCTGCCCATGTTTCTCTATAAAATGCATCCATTACTACGACACTTCCTTTTTTCAGAACCATTCTAAACGTACTTTCCTCTGTTAGTATAATACATCTATAGCCAAACTTCATCTCGATCTTTATTCAAATTAAGCAAGAACAAGCCTACATATATGCAGGCTTGTAAGCTTCTCTTATTTTCCCATCTGACTTTGCACAGATCTAGCAACTGTACTCAATTCATCTGGTGTCAGCTGATCAGAAGCCAGCATAAAGTCTACTCCATTATATGTCCAAGATAGACTTTTATCCGTTAAAGCTCCCACAGTAAAACCTAAATCAAATGGCTCTCCGGCAGTAACTGTAGATGTTGCTGTTTTAGCTACTTGCGCTTTTTCTTGTACAAGCGTAAACGGCTTTTCTCCTTTGTACATTAAAACGACTCTCTCACCATTTTCCGTCTCAATTTTCTTTTCCTTGGACAGCTTTGTACCTTTTGGAACGTCCTTAGGATAAAGAACGCTAAATGATTTGTGCTGAGCTAATGTCGGAATGTCAATCTTTGCACTTGTCATGTTTCTTTTTGTATCAAAAGCCCCTTTATCAAACTTAGAATCGAATTTCACCTTAGAGAAATCAACTTTTATTAACACTTTATTATCCGTATCCATAATTTTAACCGACACAGGCGCTAAGTCACTTTTGTTCAGCGTAATTTCTTGTTTAGGAAGCATTGTGCTATTTTGATAGTTCGTTTTTGTTTCAAAAATATAATGTTTATCCGTTGACTTAAAACTTGCCTTTTCATCCTTCACAATATCTTGGACAAGGGATTCATACAAATAAGCTTGACTGCTATTTTGCGGCCAGTCACTTTGAAAACGAAAGCTTTTATTTAAGGCAGGCGTTAAAACAAAAACCCCTTCATCATTACGCAAAATCATTTGGCTTTGATCTTTCTTTGTATTTTTCAAATTCACTCGATAGTACATAGGCTTACTATGCCAAATCTCTACATCGTATACTTGAGCATCTTTCCCTGTATTCAATGTCATCTTAGCATCTGATTTATACCCCGCCATTTCTTGTACCTTGGCATCCAATGCATCTGTTACATCCTGCTGACTTTTTTCACCGCATGCTGATAAGGCTAAGAGAAAAAAGGCGCAAACAAATAAGCCAATCCATTTTTTATGCATTTCCCCAACTCCTTTGTTTCGTATATTCACAGCTAAACGGAGAAGCAAGAACATATCTTGTCTCCCCTATCCACACTATGAATATATGAACAAGAAATAGTGAATATGCAGACTAGCTTGACAAGCGTTCAATAATTACTTGAGCAATCGCATAGTGCGCACTGTGGGAAATAGATACGTGTACAGATGCTTCCAGTGGTTGTTTTGTAACAATGTGGGGTTTCCCTCTTTCATCATTCACGATTTCGATATCTTGGAAGCTGAAATCTTTCCCTATTCCTGTTCCAAGAGCTTTCGAATATGCTTCCTTCACAGCAAATCTTCCTGCTAAAAATTCGACCTTACGTCGGCTTGATAGCTTTTCATAGCGTTCTCTTTCATTTTTTGTTAAAATCCGAGTAATAAAAGCGCTTTGACGCTGCACCATTTTTTCAATCCGCTCTAACTCTGTAATATCAATTCCAGTTCCTATAATCATTTTCATTTAATCCTCTCTTACAGAATAGTATATAAAAATGCCTTTATAAAAAGGAGTGACAAATATGTTCGTACGCACAGAAAATGCAGCTGAATTTAAACGTTTTTATCCTGTTACCTTCACGCTTATCTGCATCCACATTGCGCTATGGTTACTTGCCGCTCTTCCCTCACACCTTGCAGAATCTTTTATACATCAGCTTATTGGTGTGAATAGTTTAATTTCCCAAGGAGACTACTGGCGGCTTTTCACACCTATCTTTTTACATCTAAGCTTTTCACATCTTCTTTTTAACTCATTTTCATTGTTCTTGTTAGGACCAGGCGCTGAGCGTATTCTTTCTTCTTATAAGTTTCTTCTATTCTACCTTACGTGTGGATTGCTTGGAAATATCGTTACATTTCTAATCCAATCTTCTTTTTACAGCCATGTGGGTGCATCCGGTGCCATTTTCGGACTGCTCGGATTTTACCTCTATCTTGTCATAAAACAAAAGCATATGCTTTCTAAAAGCAACCAGCAAATCATTGTCGTCTTTTTAATTATTGGATTACTTTCAGGTCTGCTAACGCCAGGAACCAACAATACAGCTCATTTCGCTGGAGGTATTGCTGGATTTCTTCTCGCTTTTCTTACGTTCAAACAGAAAAACAAGCCACAGATATGAGGCCTGCTTTAGGATTTAATATAAAAAGTGGATGAGTTAATAAATTCCACATCTTCATAAGTCTTCAAATCTCTTACTAACTGAAAGAGCGCTTCATCTTTTTTCTTAGCTTCAATCATGCAATCAATTTGCGGTATCGTTCCATTTACTTCTTTTAAAAAGCTGTAAAACCCATTAACATCGATATAATCTGCATGGGCTCTAAATTCTTTATCACTTTTAGGACTAGATATATGCATTTTTAGAGGAAGTGTTTCATGTTCCCATGTTCTAATGATACGGTCCCAATGCTCTTGCCATGAAGTTTCATCGTTGTTCGCCTGATGATGATGAAGATCAAAAATGATTGGGACATTTAGTTTTTCACATAAATACAAGACGTCTTTTATATGAAAGGTTGTATCGTCGTTTTCCAACATAATCATTTGCTGAAGGGATTGAGGTACAAGCCCCCAATTATGAATAAACTGCTCCAGTGCTTTTTCTTTATCATTATAAGCTCCTCCAACATGTAGAACACAGCGATTTTGAAGCGGAATATCCATTCCTTTCAGCAACTTTTGATGCATGCGAAGAGTTTGGATAGAATGCTTAAAAACCTCTTTATCCGTTGAGTTTAAAACAACAAAATGATCCGGGTGAAAATCTACTCGCATTGGATGTTCCTTCAAAAATACAGAAATACGCTGAAGAGCATCTTTTAAAGGAGCTATGTAGTTCCACTCTTTTAGTGCCTCATGGTTAGCTAATGGAATTAACTTAGAACTGAATCGAAAAAACTCAATTTCACTCCAAGCATTATGTTTTAATAACCGTAAGCAGTTTTCTAAGTTGGATATTGCAATACGTTCGAGCTTGCGAATGGCCGCTTCATGGTCTTTCACACGCTGAAATTGTGCAAAAGTCATTGTTTGAGAAGGAGAACTATTTTCCAAATGAACGCTCATCGCCACATAACCTAACCGAACAATGGTCGACATTAGTGAACACCCCATTTTATTTTACTCATAGTGTGCACCAATAAAATAGCAATTAACACATAAAAAAAACGAGCCTGTTAAGGCTCGTTTTTATTTTACGCTTTGCTGCGAGAATCTTTACGATTACTGCTGCTATTGCGATTTCTATTATCACTGCCGTTGCTTCCACCGCGACGCTTGTCACCAAAACGCTTTGAGTTTCCACGACGATTTTGCTGTGAGTAGTTTTTAGAGTTAGAACGTGAACGACCTCCGCCATTTCCACGTTTGTTTTTATCACCTTTTGCAATTACCGGTGGTTCAGCAGTTAATTGAATTGGTGATTCATTTGGTTCTTTTGTAAATAATTTGATTGCCGCTGCCACTAATGAAACTGAATCGTGCTCTTCAAGTAACTCTTCTGCCAACTGTTTGTAGTAAGATAAGTTGCCTTGTGTCACAGATTCCGTTAATTTGTCAGCTGCAATACGCTGTTGACCTTCCATTGCTTCATCAAGCGTTGGAGCAGTCATACGCTCCATTTTACGTTTTGTTGTACGCTCAATATTGTGTAACTGTCCAGTTTCTCTTGGCGTTACAAATGTCATAGCAGCACCCATTTTACCAGCACGTCCTGTACGTCCGATACGGTGTACATAGCTCTCCGGATCTTGAGGGATATCAAAGTTGTATACATGAGTAACGCCAGAAATATCAAGTCCGCGTGCAGCTACGTCTGTCGCAACTAATACATCAATAGAACCTTCTTTAAATTGACGTAGTACAGATAGACGTTTCGATTGTGTCAAGTCACCATGGATACCTTGTGCAGAATAACCACGCATATTTAATGCTTCTGATAACTCATCAACACGGCGCTTTGTACGACCAAAGATGATAGCTAATTCAGGTGATTGCATATCTAAAAGACGAGTAAGGATATCAAATTTACGCTTTTCTTGTACTTCTAAATAATACTGCGTAATGTTTGGCATCGTTACTTCTTTTGCTTTTACTTTTACCACTTTTGGTTCGTTCATGAATTTTTCAGCAATGCGACGGATTGGAGTAGGCATTGTTGCTGAGAATAAAAGTGTTTGGTGGTTCTCAGGTACGTTTGATAAGATTTTTTCAATGTCTTCGATGAATCCCATGTTTAACATTTCATCTGCTTCATCTAAAATAACTGTATGAACGTCTTGTAGACGAAGTGTACGACGATTAATATGATCTAGCATACGTCCTGGTGTCCCTACGATGATATGAGGGTGCTTTTTCAATGCACGAATTTGACGACTGATATCTTGACCACCATAAATTGATAGCACGCGTACGCGCTTTGTTTGACCAATTTTGTAAAGTTCTTCAGATACCTGTACAGCAAGTTCACGAGTAGGAGCAATAATTAACCCTTGAATTGCATCTACGTTTACATCAACTTTTTCAATAAGAGGAATACCAAATGCCGCTGTTTTCCCTGTTCCTGTTTGTGCTTGTCCGATCAAATCGTGACCTTCTAGTGCTAATGGGATAGTTTCTGATTGAATTGGTGTTGCTTCTTCAAAACCCATTTTACTCACAGCTTTGTTAAGCTGTTGACTTAATCCTAAATCTTGAAATAATGCCAAGTTTTTCAAACTCCTTTTATATTTAGACTATCTATATTTTACAAAAAAAAGCATTCTCCGAGGAAACGGAAAATGCTCTAAACGACTACTTCAATAAATTCAACGTTTAGAGTATAAGCGCCTCAAGACACTCAGACTACATCATAACACTATGGCTTTCCGTTTGCAATAGAGCTTACTTATACTCTTTTTAATATCACGGTAATTTATGCATCATTTTTGAGATAACTTCCTCAAGCTTCATCCCTCGAGATGCTTTCACTAAAACCACATCTTCTCTTGTTGTAATCGCTGTTAATTTTTCAACAAGCTCATCTTTCTCCTCAAAGTGTATTACCTTATCTTCTGCAAAATTATTTTTTGCTCCTTGCTCAATTTCAACAGATAAAGGACCGTATGTTAGAACATAATCAATTTTTTCTGCTTGAATAAACTCTCCCACTTCTTTGTGGAACTCTTTTTCCTGATCGCCTAATTCAAGCATATCCCCGAGAACAAGAATTTTTTGCTTATAGCCTTCTAAATCATGCATCAACGTGATAGCAGCTTTAACGGACGTTGGACTTGCGTTATATGCGTCGTTAATGAAGGTCAGGCCATCTGTTCGTTTTACAAGCTCCATACGCATATTTGTTAGCTTCAATTCTTTTAATCCCTTAGCGATTGTTTCGTTGTCTAGTCCAAAATAATGACCTACCGCAATAGCAGAAAGCGCATTGTGAACATTATGTTTACCTAATACCGGGATAAAGAATGAATATGTTGTTTCACGTGAAACAGTGAATGTTGTTCCTAACTCTTCGGCTGAAATAGCACTTGGATACAAATCGTTTTGTTCTGAGCTGCCAAATGTCACCGTTTCAAATGCTGGATTAACTACGCGCGACGTTAAAAGTGGCTCATCACCATTATAGACAAGCTGACCTGTTGGTGCTAAGCCGCTTGTAATTTCTAATTTTGCCTCCGCAATTCCATCACGACTTCCTAAGTCTTGAAGGTGCGATTCTCCGATATTTGTAATAATGGCCACATCAGGCTCCGCTAAATTAGAAAGAAACTCAATCTCTCCTCGGCTGCTCATGCCCATTTCTAAAACGGCAATATCATGAGTTTCATCTAAACGCAAAATAGTAAGCGGCATGCCAATATGATTATTAAAGTTTCCATCTGTTTTCAGAACACGGTAAGTTGTATCAAGCACAGCTTTCACCATGTCTTTTGCCGTTGTTTTTCCGTTACTTCCTGTAATGCCCACTACTTTAATATCTAACTCGTGACGATAGGATTTCGCTAATTGCTGAAGAGCTTCTAGCGTATCATCGACTAAAATAACGCTAATGTCTGTCGGTGGGTTTTCTTCATCTTTGTTCCACAGAGTAGCGACCGCTCCGTTTTCAATTGCTTTATCGACAAATACATGCCCGTTAAAACGTTCCCCTTTAATTGGGATATATAAATTGCCTCGCTGAATAGTTCTCGTATCAATTGAGACTCCCTCAATTACAGTTGCTTCGTTCCCGCTATGAAATACACTTCCTGGAATCATTGCAGCTAGCTGTTTAAGCGTACGTTTAATCATTGTTGGTTTGCTCCTCTCGATATAAAGTAAACTATGGATACTATTTAATTGAAACTAAACACAGAAACACTATTCGTGATGAATAGTGTTGTGTGAGTTACATTGTGTGTTTAATTTGCTGCTTTTCGGTATGACGTTCAATTGCTAGTGATACAAGTTTTTCAATTAAATCTGGATATTCAACACCTGCGTGTTTCCACAATAACGGGAACATACTGAAAGGTGTAAAACCAGGCATCGTATTCACTTCATTAATAATGAATTTACCTTCTGATGTTAAGAAGAAATCTGCACGTACAAGACCAGATCCATCAATTGCTTTAAATGCTTTGATTGCTAGTGCTGACATTTCTTGATGCTGTTCTTCTGTAATTTCAGCTGGAATAATAAGACCTGTATCGCCGTCTTCATATTTTGCTTTGTAATCGTAAAACGCTTTTTTAGGTAAGATTTCTCCAACTACTGAACAAGCTGCTTCATCATTCCCTAACACACCAATTTCAACTTCACGACCAACTGCTGCTGCTTCTACAATGATTTTTCGATCGAATAAGAAGGCTTCAACAAATGCCGCTTCTAACTCTTCGCGGTTATCACATTTGCTAATCCCAACACTTGAACCTAAGTTTGCTGGTTTAACAAAGCAAGGGTATCCAAGTGTTTCTACTTTTTCATAAGCAGCCGTTCGATCTGCTTCCCACTCGCGGCGGATAAATGATACGTACTCCACTTGAGGCAGACCTGCCTGTGCAAACAGCTGCTTCATTACAACTTTATCCATACCAGCTGCTGAAGCTAATACGCCGTTTCCAACATAAGGAATATTCAATAATTCTAATAATCCTTGTACCGTACCATCTTCTCCATTTGGACCATGAAGAAGTGGGAAAATAACATCTAGTTGATCATCTGTTTTTGAATCTGTTAATGCAAACATTTCTGTATTCAATGAAACTGGTGAAATAGCTGTTCCGTTATCTTGAATTTCTAATTGAGCAACTGTTTCAAGCGGACCAGTCAGCTGTGTGCCGCGAATCCATTTTCCTGTTTCTGTAATGTAAATTGGATGCACTTCATATTTATCGTGATTAATTGCTTTTGAAACTGCTAGAGCTGTTTGTAAAGATACTTTATGTTCAGCGGATTTTCCTCCGTATAAAAGGCCAAGCTTAATTTTCACTGATGTTCCTCCTAACACATATTCATCTTTTCTATTTTATCATGCACGTTTAGATAGTAAACAGAAATATTAACTATTATTACGTATGTCAAAATAGCTAGGCTTGTGAAAGAAATTCCAGCTTCTCCTTTCATTATTTAAAATGACCTTTTCACTTGAATCATTTATTTTTGAAAAAACTTTTTTGATTTTAAATCTTTTTTAAAAGTTTATTTATAAAGTTTATTTATGCTAAAGATCACCATCAATAATCGAAACTATAGTTCTGGTATAAATCAGGAGGTTCAACAAATATGAGTAAAATGGGAAAAACGATGATTGCTGCATGCAGCGTAGCCATTGGAAGTATTTATGCAACTGGTTATATAAACACTCTATCTGACGCGCAAGCTGTTCAAGTCACACCGGCTCATCATCAGAAAAAAACGAGAGATCAGACAGACAATCAAACGATTGTTAATGATAACTGGGGAGAAGATATCGCTTCTTCTAATAAGCACCCTTCATCAGCGAGTACCGAAAGTTCTGCTCCTAAAACAAAATACAAAGATGGAACGTATTCTGGTCAAGGAAGCAACCGTATCGGAACTGTTTACGTATCTGTGACCATTAAAAACGACCGAATTGATACAGTTGAAATTACAGAAGCGGATACTCACTATTCTGAGAGTTACATTGAGGATCTTCCGTCTCAAGTCGTACAAAGACAAAGCTCAGATGTCAACGTCGTGAGCGGAGCAACGCTTAGCACAGAAGATTTTCAAAATGCCGTGGATGACGCCCTTCAGCAAGCAATGAATGCATAAAGGAGAAACGAATGATGTCCATAAAAACGTATAGCCGCTCTGTCTTATGTATGGGAACAACCGTGTCCATTCAAGTAATTGCTCCCCAATCGGAGGAAGCAAATGTCCTTCACCATATCTCAAAGGCATTTACTATTTTTAAGACCGTCGAAACGACATGCAGTCGATTTGATGCCAAAAGCGAAGTTATGAAGCTAATTAGACATATCAAAGAACCTGTTGCTGTTAGCCCCCTATTATTTGAAGCCCTTCATTTCGCTTTCTTAGTAGCAGATGAAACGCATGGAATCTTTGACCCAACGGTAGGAAAACAATTAGAAAAACGTGGTTTTAACGAACATTATTTAGATGGAAAGCCCGTACAAGTGAACGAAGCAGTCGATTCTGGAAGTTATAAAGACATCGTATTGAATACACATAAAAAAACGGTTCTCTTACAAAAACCGATGATTATAGATCTTGGAGCGGTCGCCAAAGGATTAGCTATTGATTTGGCTGCCCACTCCCTTCCTTATCAGCATTTTATGATTAATGCCGGAGGAGACATCCTAGTTAAAGGACTCAATCAACACGGAGATTTGTGGAAAGTCGGGATTCAGCACCCTCAGATTCAAACGCAGTCATTACTGACCTTGCGTGTAACAGATACGGCTGTCTGCACATCAGGAAATTATGCTAGAAAAAATAAGACGCAACCATTCATGCATCATTTGGTTAATCCCTTATCTCCATCTACTAGAAGCAGTCTAATGAGTTGTACAGCTATTGCTCCTTCTGCCATGCTGGCCGATGCATTATCTACATCAGCTTTTATTTTAGGAGCGGAAAAAGGAGTAAATTTATTGAATGATGCCGACGTACGCGGCGTACTCTTCGATTCTAGTTTCACTCCTTTTTTCACATCAGATATGGAGGAATTAATGAATGATGACCACACGTTCTGAACGAAGAAGCGGTGTTAAATATATTAGTACACCCAAAGGTTATATTATTGTAGATGAAAACAAACCAAAAGAAATAAGTCGGTGGGGGCAGCTAGTTAAAACACCTAAAAGATACGTGATGGCTATGCTGCTGCTTTTAACCTTATTAGGTGAATTCAACTCTTCTGCCTTTCAAGGATTAGGACACCTACTACTCGCCGTATGCTCGGCGGCCGCCTTAGATTTAGGATTTTCTTTTGCTTATAAAAAGAAAATTCAGCTTCCTGACGGCGGAATTATTACTGGATTAATTATTGCCTTAGTGCTCAGCACCTCTACACCTGCTTGGGTCACATTTTGCACTGTAGCTGTTGCTATTTTATCGAAGCACTTAGTAAAAGTAAAAAAGAAGCCTATTTTTAACCCTGCCGCTTTTGGTCTTCTCTTTTCACTTATTGTCTTTTCAAGCGGCCAAAGCTGGTGGGGAAGCTTATCTTTACTACCCGTCTGGCTCATTGTATTCGTGTTTGTGACAGGGTACCTTGTGACGAGCAAAGTAAATAAATTCCCTCAAGTATTTGCGTTTTTAGGCGTGTATTTTGCTATTTTTACGATTATGTCATTAATAGGAGTAGGTGATGTAGCGGATGCTTTACGAGCTCCTTTTGTTAATTCCGCTTTATTTTTAGCCTTCTTTATGGTGACGGATCCGCCAACTTCTCCTGCGAAGTATAAAGACCAAATAAAATTTGGGATGCTTGCAGGGGCGATTAGCGCCGTAGATTACTTAGTTTTTGGCGGCCTTGCCTATTTATTAATCGGCCTGTTACTTGCTAATGCATGGAAAGCATGGAAGACTGCAAACAAAAAAGTGACAAAAAAAGTTGCCTAATGACAGGCAGCTTTTTTCATAGCGGAATTTTCACATAAAATTCCGTACCCACGTTTTTTTGACTAAAAACCTTAATTTCTCCGTCATGAGCTTGTACAATCCATTTGGCAATCGCGAGCCCTAAACCTGATCCTCCTTCGGCACGCGCCCGACTCTTATCACTTCGATAAAAGCGATCAAACACATACGGAAGATCTTTCGCTTCAATTCCAATGCCTGTGTCTTTGACAATTAGCGTCATAGAGTGATGATGTTTCTTTAGACTAATATGAATGCTTTCTCCAGGTGGGGTGTACTTAAAAGCGTTGTCTAACAAAATCATACATAGCTGATGAAGTCGTTCTTGATCTCCTCCGAACATTAACGATTCAATTTCCCTTGTGAAATGCAGCTCCTTTAGTTCAAATATAGGCTCAAACTGATTAGCTACTTTACCAACTAGCTCACCCATATTAAAGACCGTTTTGTTTAGCAGCTGTGCACTTGAATCAGATCTAGCGAGTGTTAGTAAGTTGCCCACCAGCTTCGTCATCCGCTTTACTTCGTTTAAGCTTTGATAAATGTTTTCGCTTTCTTGCTCAATCGTATGATTTGGTCGTCTAAACAATAGCTCGAGATGCGTTTGCATCACGGAAAGAGGCGTCCTTAACTCATGGGAAGCATCTGCAATAAATTCGACTTGTTTGTTCCAAGATTTTTGAATAGGTACAAGCGCTCGATTGGCTAAAAACAAGCCAGCTACAAGGGAAAGAAGCAGTCCAATAAAAGCTGAAATGACAAGAAGAAAAGCAAGGTGCTCTAAGGTTTGAGTTTCTGGATCTACGTTTAAGACAAGTTGAATTGTTGAAACGTCTTGATCTTTTATATATCCTTCATTTTTCACATTCATCACTCGATAAGCATGACCGTTTACCTCTTGCGACGTTTTGATTTTCCCTTCTGAGAGCGCAGGCTTAAAGTCGTCAATATCGTTTGTATATAACCCTTTTTTAGGTGTAATTTTGATTAATTTTTTATCACTGCTCCAAAGTAAAAACGCAACGCGACGTTCTGTTTCTCTCTCATTGTTTTCCTGAATTTCATGTAAATTTCTTTTTTTAACCTGCTCGCTCATCTCACTTAGCCGATTGTCCGGGTTTAAAAAAATAAGATGCTGCATGTAAAAATATAAAACCACACTAAAAATGCTCAAGATAACCATCAGCACCATTGTGTTAAATAACACAAGCCTGATTCTCGTCTTTTTAAACATGCTCTTCCCCTTTTAACATAAAGCCTACGCCTCTGACTGTACGTACATAATTGTCACAATTAAAAGGCTGAAGCTTCTTTCTTAAATGGTGAACATAAACATCAACTACGCCCACTCCTACATCGGATGTAAAACCCCATACCCGATTAAAAATTTGATCTCGAATAAGGATTTGTTCTTTATTTCGAATAAAATATTCCAAAAGCTGAAATTCTTTAATCGTTAACGTGAGGACACTTCCATTAATCACTACTTCATGATTGGCTTCTCGTATAGAAATGGGACCATATGAAATCATACCTTCTTCTGCCTGCAAGTCCCTAAGCATTACCCTTAACCTCGCAAAAAGTTCAGCCATGGCAAAAGGCTTAACCAAATAATCATCGGCTCCATAGTCGAGTCCTTTCACTCGATCTTCTACACTATCTTTTGCAGTAAGAAAAATAACTTTGGTCAACACCTTTTGTTTTCTTAGTTTTTTTAGTATGTCAAGCCCTGTCATACTCGGCAGCATAATATCTAAAATTAAGGCATCATAAATATTCTGCTCTGCTAAAAACAAACCTTCATCTCCATCAGACGCACAATCAACTTCATATCCTTCTTCTTTTAAGCCTTCTACGATACCGTGTAATAATGAAGCATCATCTTCTACCACAAGTACACGCATATCAAATTCCCCCTTTTGTGATTACCTAAATAATCATTATCTTAGCATGTCACTTTTAAAAATATTTTAAAACTAGCGCGTTATCATCTCTTATACTTTATAAAAAAAGTTATGCCTGCAAGCAGGCATAACTTTTAACTAAACGCTATTTATGATCAGGACGTCGGTAAATGAACACCGCTTCTTTTGGCAGTTTACCAAACAAAAAGCTAGCAAACGGTAAAAGACGATGACATCCCCAAATAATGAGGTAACAGCCCGCTAATGTCAAAATATAACGTGCCAAGATTTCCACGTGAAACATATAGTTGCCTTGTATTGGTACTGCTTTTGCCACAAAGTTTAAAACCATTGGATGAATCAAGTAAAATCCAAACGAGTACATGGCAATATTTTTAACGACCGTCACGGACTTCACAGAAAGCTTTTCAGCTAATATCTCTGCAATTCGGAAGAAGAAATAACTTCCCACGACCAAATAAAGCGTATTAACAGCCTCATACGTAAAGCCTGAAATGTGAATTGTCTTCATTGTGTATAAGTGATAATTTAACAGTGAAATAGCTATTCCCGATCCGAGCGTCACCAGAAATAATACAATATTTGAACGACTGTACTTTTTATCCACTTGTTCGCGATAATAAATACCAATCCAACCGCCGAGTAAAAACGTAGCCATCGTATTTAAAAATAAATTAAATGAAGTGATATGATACGTATTGTTAAGCATTAAATAACCAAGCTGAATGATAATACCAAACAGCCACATGTATTTTTTAAAAATGGTTACTTTTTGTGCTAGCCATACAAAAACCGGCAGCACGAGATACACTTGTACAATTAAAAAGATAAAATGAAGCTGATAGTAGGACTCTCCGCGTAAAATACGTTTCACAATATCAGCTGCATTTAATTCTGTTGCTCCCACATAGTACGAATAAAATTCATAAATAAGTGCCCAAATAACATAGGGAACTAAAATATATGTCACTCTTCGAGCATAATACGTTTTCCATAAAGTCTTTGTTAACGGCTTGTTAATGTAACTATAAAAGAAAACTAAACCTGTGATCACAATGAAGATCCCTGCTTCAATTCGAACAATTCGGTTAAGGAAATGATATTTCTGATAAGCTTCACTTGCAAATGGCAGTACCGTTGCATACGCTGCTGTTACATGTACGAGCACAACCATCATCATAGCGAATAATCGTAAAAAATAAATGGATTGAATATGCTGCTTTTGTTTTTGCTTCACTTTTTCTCTCCTATATAATGTGAAATATACATTCTAGATGAATAATAGAACATTCAATTTTTTCTTATCTTTCCCGTTTTACAAATAAAAAAGCTAATAACATAAAATAAATGTTATTAGCTTTACTCGTTTGTATTTTATCTTTCCTCTTGCTATCACGCAACTGAATTTACAAAAACAATAAAGAACTTGAGTATAAAGGCCTAACTAAGTACCTTTTATTTACGGTGCATTTTGAATTCTAAAAATAATTCATTGTAATAAGCAAGCATTCGTTTGCCTAAGTTATTATATACTTCAAGTTTATTGGTTAGTTCTTCATCCGGATAAAAACGTTCATCTTTCGCTACTTCTTTCGGCAAATAATCTAACGCTTTTTTATTAGGCGTAGAATACCCTACATATTCTGCATTTTGAGCAGCGTGTTTAGGATCTAGCATAAAATTCATGAATTTATGTGCACCTTCTACGTTTTTAGCCGTTTTTGGAATAACCATGTTATCGAACCATAAATTCGAACCTTCTTCTGGAACAACGTAATTCAGCTTATCGTTTTCACTCATAATTTCAGAAGCATCACCTGACCAAACAACGCCAACTGCCGCTTCTTCATTTGCTAGGAGCATCTTAATCTCGTCTCCTACAATGGCTTTTACGTTTGGTGTTAATGTATCAAGCTTTCTTTTTGCTTCGTGAAGATGAGCTTTATTCGTATCATTTAATGAATAATTTAAGCTGTTTAGCCCCATTCCCATCACTTCTCTAGCGCCATCTGCAAGTAAAATTTGATTTTTTAGCTTAGGATCCCATAAATCATTCCAACTCTTTATCTTCTTACCATGAATCATATCAGAGTTATAAACAATACCCACAGTTCCCCAAAAATAAGGAATAGAGTACTTATTGCCAGGATCAAAAGATAGGTCTAAAAAACGCGGATTAATGTATTTTAAATTAGGCAGCTTCGAATGATCAATTGGCAATAGTAAATTTTCTTCACGCATCTTGCTAATCGCGTATTCAGAAGGAACAGCAATATCAAATGTCGTACCGCCTTGTTCAATTTTTGTCATCATTGCTTCATTCGAATCAAAGGTCTGATAAATGACTTTAATTCCGGTTTCTTTTTCAAACTGATTCACTAAATCAGGATCAATATAATCTCCCCAATTATAGACGGTCAGTGTATCTCCTCCAGAGTATCCTTCGGCATTGTTCAAATGATGAACCACATACATAAGAACGAAAGAAAGGATGACGATGAAGATAAACGGCTTTGCTAATTGCTTCATTTTCCAGTCGCCACCCCTTTCGCTTTATTGCTATATCGCTGACTGATAAAGTAATAACCAATTACAATCAGCACGGTAAACATGAAAATAAGAGTAGAAAGAGCATTGATTTTCAGCGAGACCCCTCTTCTTGCTAACGAGTAAATTTCTACTGAAAGCGTGGAAAAACCATTCCCGGTCACAAAGAACGTAACCGCAAAGTCATCCAAAGAGTAAGTTAAAGCCATAAAAAAGCCTGCAAAGATACCCGGACGAATAAATGGCAATACCACTTTCGAAAGTACTTCAAAGCGACTTGCTCCCAAATCACGGGCTGCATCGAGCAGTGTCGGACTCATTTCCTGCAGCTTAGGCAGAACCATGATGACCACAATCGGTACACTGAATGCAATATGCGCTAATAATACCGATATAAACCCGAGCTTTACACCGATAATGGTAAATAGAATTAAAAAAGATGCGCCAATAATAACATCTGGACTCACAATTAACACATTATTAAATGTTAACAGTGTATTTTGAACACGTCTGCGCTTCACGTATACGATAGCAAGTGCTCCTATCACGCCAATAATCGTTGAAATAACCGAAGACAATAGAGCAATAATTAAGGTATTCAAGACAATAATGAGCAAACGTGTGTCTTGAAACACTTCTTTGTACCAATCTAACGTAAACCCTTCAAACTCTCGCATGTTTCCTCCGCTGTTAAAAGAGTAATACATTAAATAAAAAATGGGCGCGTATAAAATGAAAAAGACAAAAAATAAATAAAGGTGGCTGAACTTCCACTTTCTCTTCATTTTACACACCTCTCTTTCCAGTGCCTGTTATGAGCATCATAACGGCCATCGCAATAATTAAAAAGACAGCAATTGTGGCTCCCATGCCCCAATCCTGCGTCACTAAAAAATGTTGTTCAATCGCCGTTCCCAGTGTAATGACGCGGTTTCCAGCAATTAAACGCGTAATCATAAAGAGTGACAGTGCTGGAATAAAAACAGCCTGACAACCTGATTTAACCCCTTCTAGCGTTAGCGGAAATACCACGCGCTTAAATGTCACCCATGAAGATGCCCCCAAGTCTCGCGAAGCGTAGATAAGCGAGGGATTAAGTTCTTCTAAAGAGTTAAAGATCGGCAAAATCATAAAGGGGATAAAAATATACACTGATACAAATACAAAACTAAAGTCAGTAAATAAAATTTGATGAGTACCAAATCCCAGAAATTCAGTAAATTTATTAACCGTACCGTACGTGCCGAATATGCCTAAAAAAGCATAAGCTTTTAATAATAGGTTAATCCACGTCGGTAAAATAATCAGTAGAAGCCAAAGCTGCTTATGCTTAAGCTTCGTTAGTAAATAAGCTGTTGGATAAGAAAAAACCAAGGAAAATAACGTAATTAAAAAGGCATACCAAAATGAGCTCAGCGTCATCTGTAAATAAACAGGGGTAAAAAATTTCTTATAGTTTTCAAGCGTCAGCTCATTATCAATGCTGAAAAAAGAATAATAGACAACTAATACAATGGGAGCAACTACAAAAAGCAAAATCCATAACACATACGGGACTAAATAAATATTTCTTGATTTAGTTTGCATGGTAATCCTCTTCATAACCTTCGAGTCGCTTATCGAATTCTTCTTCCGTTTCATTAAATCGCATAACGTGAATAGCTTCAGGTTCAAAATATAAACCAATTTCTTCGCCAACCGTTGCCTTTTTTGTAGAGTGGACGAGCCACTCATTCCCTGCATGGTCATAGCCTAAAATTTCATAATGGACTCCTCTAAACAGCTGTGAATCTACACGAACCTGCAGCTTTCCTTGATCGGAGCTTGTAATGGCCAAATCTTCAGGGCGAATCACAATTTCAACCTGCTCATTTCGGTTTAACCCTTGATCGACACATTCAAATTGCTGGCCGCCAAACTCCACTAAAAAGTCAGCAATCATTTTACCTGGTACAATATTTGATTCACCAATAAAATCGGCAACAAAACGATTAATTGGCTCATCATAAATATCTGTAGGTTCCCCGCTCTGCTGAATTCTTCCTTTATTCAAAACAAAGATTTCATCGGACATCGCAAGCGCTTCTTCTTGATCGTGCGTAACAAAAATGAACGTAATACCTAGACGGCGCTGTAATTCTCTTAACTCGTATTGCATTTCCGTACGCAATTTTAGATCAAGAGCTGAAAGCGGCTCGTCCAGCAGAATGACTTCGGGCTGATTTACAATTGCTCGTGCAATGGCTACGCGCTGTCTTTGACCGCCCGACATTTCCTTTATTTCTCTCTTTTCATATCCTTCTAGGTTAACAAAGCGAAGGGCTTCTTTAACTTTTATCCCAATATCAGCATTTTTCATCTTCTTGATTCGAAGACCAAATGCTACATTTTCAAATACATTCAAATGCGGGAAAAGCGCGTAGTCTTGAAAAACCGTATTAACCTGACGTTTGTTAGCCGGGACATCATTAATTCTTTTTCCATTAAAATAAATCGTTCCGCTCGAGGCCTCCGTAAAGCCTGCAATTAATCGTAAAATCGTTGTCTTTCCACATCCCGATGGACCTAAAAGGGTATAAAACTTCCCTTTTTCAATTTCAAAGCTTACATGATCCAATACAACTGAATCATTATCATATTGCTTGGTCACATTTTCAAATTGAATAATTGTATTCGTAGATGTCATTTCACTTCACCTCTTTTGTTCTATAAATAAGACTCTGTCGCCACGATAATTAACTCTGTTATTCCGTCATGAGCATTTAAAATCTGATGTTCTTCAGAAGCTTGAAAATAGATGGTTTCCCCTTGTTTAGCCTCATATATTCTGCCTCCAAGCTTCACCTTCACACACCCGCGCAAAATGTAGCCAAACGTTTCTGAAAGAGAAGGTTCAAATCTCTTAAATGCACCTTTTTCATGAAGAATAAGACGAATTGGTTCCATTTCTTTTTCATTTGATTCATGTACAAGCCACTGAATATGGTAACCTTTTTCATCTTCGCAATAACTCGTGTAGTCTTCCTCTTTATATACAACCTTTTGAACATGCGTATCAATTTCGAAGAATTCTTTCGGTTCGCACCCCAGCACTTCCAAAATACTAAAAAATGTTTCTAAAGACGGCGAACTTAAATCGCGCTCAAGCTGCGAAATATAGCCTTTGCTTAAATCAGTACGTTCTCCTAGCTCTTCTTGTGTTAAGCCTTTTTTTAATCGTAAATTCTTAATTTTCTTTCCTATTTCCATACTCTCGATCCTCAACTGTATTTAAAATTAGCAAACAGCATGAATAATTGTTCATGCTGTTCCAAACTCAAGTTTTGTTTTACTTAACTTAAAGTTTACTTTTAACCTTAAAATATTATACATGAATTATTTTTTAGTACAACCTTAAACACTTAAAAAATAAAAACTCCTTTTATTTAAAAGGAGTTTTTATTTTTATTTATACAACCTACGCGTTTCATACTGTTTCCCGGATAATGTATCAAACTCAACTTCATGGTAATCTTGAAGGTCTTTTGCAGCTTTATTAGAGAGCGCTGCCGGATCATCCACTAGCTTTCCTTTTGAATCTATATACATATTTGAACGAAAAGCCGGCACTTCTGTTTTCATTTGATTCAGCTGATCGTAGAACAGATTACTTTTGTAACCAAGAGATTGAACAAGCGTCGGAGCAATATAAATAGGACTCATCGTACCGAGATTTTTATCTATTTTCGTATCGTAATTAGATAAAAATAAGAGCGGCGTCTCATAAAATTTTTGAGATGTTTGCTGCGTCTTCTCGTTTCCAAAACCCGTTTCTTTGTAAGCTTGAAGGTTTTGTCCAAGTGCTGGCAAATGATCTCCCCAAAATACTACAATGGTCGGCTCGTCCAGCTTTTGAATTTCATCGTTCAATCGTTTTAAAGCAGCATCTGAACGTTTAATTCCTTCAGCATAAATTTCAATTTCCTTTTGCATTTCTGGTGATAACCCTTTACCGGTTACTTTAATGGTTTCCTGACCATTATACTTATCCGCAGAATAAGGAAGATGATTTGCAATCGTTACAGCATGCACAAACGCAGGCTTTTTCGACTGACGAAGCGTATCGAGCACTTCATCAACTACCGCTTCATCAGAAACAAATTCTTTGTTATCTTTTTGCGTATGCTTCATTTGATCAATAAACTTCACTTGATCAAAGCCCAAATTTGGATACACATTTTGCCTCATATAAAGCATACCGCTGTTTGGATGCATAGCTGTTGTAGCATAGCCTTGTTTTTCTAAATAAGAAACAAAAGACGGATATTCTTTTTTACTCAATACATGCTGATAAGGAAGACCTCCAGGGTTAAAGAAAGACAAAGAGTAGCTCGTCAATGCTTCAAACTCTACATTAGCTGTCTCCCCGCCAAATGAAGGACTTAAAGACCACCCAGAAGGATATTTCTTTTGAAGTTCTCTTGTATTTTTCATTGGATCTTCAGAGAACGTCACGTTAAGCTTTGTTGGGTCCCAAAACGTTTCATTCATTACAAACACGACGTTTGGTTTGACTTCAGCCTTGCTTTCTTGTGTTTTCTCTTCCTTTGAATGAATGCGCTTTGCCACTTTGGCCATTACTTCCTGTGAGTAGTCATCCGGCTCTTGCAGCACATCTGTTTTAACATTTGAAATCATGCCAATAACCGGTCCATTATAGTAATAATTATTTTGCTGATTCCAAGGCATCAGCGCAGCATATTGATCATAATATTTTTGAGCAAACGAGTGTTCAAAGAATAAAAATGATTTCATTAAAAAGATAAGCGGCAGAATCATAATAATTCGAAGAAACCATCGAATTTTAATTTTCGGCAAGAAAAACCAAAGAGCAACCAGTACGACAATAGATCCAATAACTCCTATGACAATAGGAATTGAAATCGAATCTTTAATCATTGGAATAACTTCTTTTAACTGACTCGCCTGAATAAAATCGTTCGGGAACAATGGTTCATTTCGAAAGATTTTTTTATAATAGTTTACAAGAGCTAAAATAAAATACAGAACAAAGGTAATCCCAGCCCCTAAATAAGCTTCCCCTACTAGCATAATGATCGCTAGTGTTAACAGCGAAAGTAAAAATACCGTAAAAAGATAGCGTTCAGGGTATGCTTGCATCCACTCTATTGTTTTGCCTGGATTATGTATATCAATATGATAGATAACAAAAACCATAGCAGAAACGGCTGCTACCGCAATTGAAAACACAATTGCCGTAAAAATGGCGTACCACTGCGAACCTTGTATTCTCTCTATCTGATTAAATCGAAGCAGTAAATAGAAAGTGAGCGCCCATAAGACAAGTGAGCATCCCCCTATTAATACGACGAACCCAGCTGTATGGATTTGGGCCCAGTCAAACAATATCTTTGTGTCATTTGATATATTAAGCATAACAACACTGTATAAAAAAACGCTAAGCAGCCCATACGCCACCAGCATTGGCAAAGAACGATACAAATGTTTAAACATAACCTTAAGCCTCCTATTTACAATATCTTAACACTTTTAATATGATTTTAACATTCCTATCTCTCTCGCCTTCACGCCTAATTTTCTCAAAATCACATCAATAACATTTCCCGAGAAATTCCACAAAAAAAAGCCCGCTTTTCTGATGAAAAGACGGGCCTCTTAGCCGTTTTATACGTATGTAAAAATTGCTGTTATGAACGCTCTTTCACTGCTTCTGCTTTTAGCAGATCACGAATTTCTGTTAAGATCTCTTCTTCTTTTGACAGAACAGCCACTTCTTCCTCTACTTTCTCTTCTTCTTTTCTCTTAAAACGATTAAAGAAACGAATAAATAAGAAAATCGAGAATGCAACAATTAAGAAATCAACAATTGTTTGAATAAAAGATCCATATAATACCGTAGCATCTCCAACCGTAAAGGATAAATCTTTAAAGTCTATCCCTGCTAACAACAAACCAATCAGCGGCATAATAATATCATTTACAAGAGACGTGACAATTTTTCCAAATGCAGCTCCAATAATAACACCGACAGCTAAATCTAATACATTTCCTCGCAAAGCAAACTCTTTAAATTCTTTAAGCATCTGTTTATTCCACCTCCTGCCCTTCATTTCAAACTTTCATGATAATACATCCTAAATTAAACAAACAAGGTGCATTTTCATTTTTCTCTTTTTCATGAGATATGTACCAGACCTTTAGTTGTATTTCTGCCCAGATTTTCACTTTATATTCGCATGTAAAAACGCACTTTCAGTTTTCATTCAGGTAAGGTTCATGTTCAGTCCATTTTTCTTTTATACACTAATAGCATGTAATTCATCAAATATGTAATCGAACAATAGAGGAGATGGCTAGAACGTGAGAAAAATTCTACTGCGAGCAGCGGCTTTGTGTCTCGCAGCTATTATCAGTATTTCTTATACAGCAAGCACGGCGGACGCAAGTGAAAACACAGCAAGTGAAGATTTAATTATTATTAATAAAAAAACAAATCAGCTTGCTTATTTTCATAACGGAAAGTTAGAAAATACGTATTCAGTAGCTACGGGAAAAACATGGCGCGATACGCCGGTAGGCTTTTTCAAGATTGTTAACAAAATTAAAAATCGCCCTTACTATACAGGGCACATTGCAGGAGGCGCTCCCAATAATCCTCTTGGCTCTCGCTGGCTAGGGCTTAATGCAAACGGAACAACCGGCGACACATACGGTATTCATGGGAATAACTCAGAAGCTAGCATTGGCAAATATGTAAGCCACGGCTGCGTACGGATGCACAATGCGGATGTGGAAGAACTATTCGATAAAGTAGCAGTAGGAACATCTGTAACTATTACGTATTCATCAAAAACCTTCGAAGAGCTGGCAAAGGTATATGGCTACGGACAGCTGTGAAAAATAAAAGCTTATCCAAAAAATGTGGATAAGCTTTTATTCTTCTTTATTCCCATACATGAGCTCCGTACTATGTGAATATAGCTCAATAATATTCCCAAACGGATCTTCGCAATAAATTAAGTAATAAGGTTTTCCAGGTCTTGTATTCCATACTTGGCTACGCTTTTTACCGCCTGATTGTTCGATTTTATCCGCTAATTTTTCCACGTCATCGGCTATTAAACACATGTGAAAATAACTTTGATACTGCTCATCGCTGTCTTTTAATACAAGAGGCATTTGCGGCTTATTAAATTCAAACAGTTCAATGCCTACCTGGTTATCAGCTGTCATGTGAGCATTTTTCATTTTTTTAATATGAGACCCTAGTAAATCTTGAGTCATATTTTCAGCTTTTTCTTCCTCCGCATTAAACGTATAAGGACCGGCAATCAGCTTAAAACCTAAAACTTTCCCATACCACTGGACGGCTTCTTCTACATCAGGTACAGCTAATCCAACGTGAGTAATAGCTACCATTTTATCATCCTCCTATACACAAACATTCCCTTTCTACAAAAAGAAAAACAGCCCATTTAAAATGGACTGTTTACACGTATTAGAGTCATTTACGATTTTAAAGCATTATATTGAGCAATGATTTCTTTTGTTAAATTATTACTTGCCTCTAACCCACTGACCTCTTTTAACACATACTCAATACCATACTCATGAATATTCGCTTGAAGCTTCATAGCCTCTTTATCTTCTTGCGGGTCAAATAGAAGCGCAGCAGCGATGGCCTTCGCTAAGTGGGTATAAGAAAGGCACGCTTTTTTTGCTTCTAGCGCTGGACGAATCAAACGATCCTGAGGTCCAAGCTTGCGAATTGGCGCTCTTCCTACCCGTTTAACTGAATCATTTAAATGAGGATTCTTAAAGCGCTCAATAATTTTTACGATGTAGGCTTCGTGTTCCTCTCTATCTAAGTCATATCTTTTAATTAGATAGTCTCCTGTTTCTCGTAGCGTTTGCTGTACTTGTTGGTAAATATCTGAATCTCTTAACGTTTGATCAATCGTTTCTTTTCCTTTTAAATAACCAAAATATGCAATCACCGCATGTCCTGTATTTACTGTAAATAGCTTTCTTTCAATAAAAGGAGCAAGGTCAGGCACAATCGTCATTCCTTCTACAAAAGGAATATTTTCAGGTGCCTCTACTACCCATTCATAATAGGATTCTACTAAAACATCAAGCGAACCTTGGTTGTGTTGAAGAGGTACGATACGATCTACAGCTGAATTGAAGAAAAAGACCTTATTTACCATATGAGCTTTTGTCTCTTCATCCAGCGCATCAAAAATATAGCCTTTTAATAAATCTGTCGCAGAGATTTGATTTTCACATGCAATAATATATACCTTTTCGTCGCTTGTTTTCACACGCTCAGCCAAACCTTTAGCAATTAAAGGAGCAATGCGAGGCAGAACGTTCGGTCCGATGGCTGTCGTAATGTACGTTGCTTCTTTAATCGCTTTAATGACTGCTTGTTCTTGCGTCAGATTATTTAAACCAGATACGTTTTGAACAGCTAATGTCTCTGGGTGCTCTGCGGCTGTTATTACGTTATACCCTTCATCTGTGTTTAACTGATTAATAATCTTTTCAGCAATATCTACGAATGTAACGTGATAGTTGCTTTGAGAAAATAATGCCCCAATAAATCCTCGCCCAATATTACCTGCTCCAAAATGAACTGCTTGTTTCACAAAAATCATTCCTTTATCAAATTATTTCGAAGGTACTCATGAAACGTATCCTCTAGCCTTTTGCGAATTATCTCTTCGTTCGAAGACGAAAAAACCATCATTGCTTCATGATCTTCAATTAAACTTGTACTAATTAAACTTAAGATTTCTTGCTGTACTTCACTTAACTCCTCAGGTGCTAGCATTAATAGAAGGTTACGCGCCTGCATGTTTGTTCCGTCCATACCTTTAACTGTGCAAGGCTGCTCTAAATGTGAAACTTGAAAAATCAGCTCTTTCACGTGATGTTCACGGCAATGGAACAGTGCCATACTCGTTTGCGGAATACCTAAACCGCCTTTGTTTTCTCGTTCCTTAAGCTGATCAATAACGCAGCTGGCATTGGTTATTAAACGTTCTTTTTCAGCTGCTTTTACTACGTGCGAAATCACTTGATCATGACTCACTGCATCCGAAAATCGATACATTCTAAGGTTTTGAAGAATTGATTCGATACTTCCATGCACATCTTTAATTTGCTTCATCGTTTCCTCAAAAGACGGTTTTTGTGTAGAGACGGTCTTATTTTTATATTGGAACGAACGATAGCCCTTATCTTTGGTTAACTTTTGAATGTTTTTCTGTAAAAAATTCTGAATGGACTGAATATCCTCTTCGGTTAAGAGTGGATTGACTAAAATGTAATCGACATTTAAAAAAGGAAGTCTTACTGTTGAAATCACTACGTCATACCCTTCAAGCGCCGCTTCTTTGATTTCTTTTACCGACTTAATGACAACTGAATTAATCTCCGGAATCTCTTTACGAATACGGCTAGCTAACATTTTCGAAGTGCCGATTCCAGTTGGACAGACAATCAGTGCCTGAATTTCCATGACTTCTTCTTTTAGCACTAGCGTTGAACCGAAATGCAAAACAAGATATGCCACTTCATCATCTGGAAAAACTAAATCCGGCAGCTCTTGATCGATACTGTTTCTCACAGCCATAAATAAAACAGGATACTTTTTCTTAATCTCTTCCGTTAATGGATTAAAAAGCTCCATTTTTTGCTTAAGACGAAAAATTGCCGGTTCCATATGAGCAAGCAGCCCTTGGTAAAGGGAAAAATCACCGGTCAAGTCGGTGTTAAGCTGAACAGAAACATGAGAAATCATATTCTTAATAATCTGCCCAACCACTACGCTGTCGTAATATACGTCTCTAGTAGTTTGGAACTTAGCTGCACGCAGCCGTACTGCTAAGAAATGAATATCTTTTTCCGTGAAAGAAAGAGAAAATACCCGTTCAATTTCGCGGCAAATATCCTTCATTAAGAACAGTTCACTCGCCAGCTCTTCCGTTTGGCCGCCGTCGTCTTCTAGATACATTTGCTTTTTCGTTCGCTGTATCATAATGCAAATATGAACAATGAGCCCTATATAATCGCTGTCAGCCAGCTTAGAATGATGCTGATTAATCGCTTGATGTACAATTCGGTCTACTTCTGCTAAATAATTCGGATAAAAATAATGCAAAATCGTTTCATCCGTATGCTGGTGATTTTCTACTAGAAACAAACATTCAATTAACTCTTCATTAAAGTGGACAAGAAAATAATTGGCTAATGCGTTCCGTTTATTGGCTTCAGTAGCTTGAACCTCTACTCCGACCCCTCTCTTTCGATGAAGGAAAACGTCAAATGTGGTTAACCACTCTGTTAATTCATCTAGATAAGCAGTTAGTGTAGTAATACTTACTTCTAAGTCTTTAGCCAGCGTTTGTAATTTAAATGAATCTCCTTCTTCTAGAAGAAGAATTAAAAGAATTAATTTTCTTTCCTGTGGAGACTGATCCGTCGTTTTAATCTTCATCAGCTCTTGGATAAGACGAAAAATTTGTTCATTTTTACCTTCAATCATTAGTCCTTCATCTTGTGTACGAATCAGCTTTAAATCAAATTTTTCAAGTATTGATTCAATTGCCTTCAAATCTCGGTGAACGGTTCTTACACTTACATTCAAAAAAGTAGCAAGTGTAAGTGCTGTATGCTTTCCTGCCGTTTTAATAATTAACTCAATGATTGATTTTTCTCTTGAAGTAATAAACAAGAACATCAACTCTTTTCTTATTTATAAACAAAGGATAAAAAGGCATCCTCATGCCTTTCTATCCCGTTAGTTACTTTGAATAATAGCCATTAATTCTTTAGCTGATTTGGCATGAACCATCTTTTCAATATTGTTCATATCAGAACATGTAATCGCGATACCAGATAAAATTTCTAAATGGGTGCCGTCTTTTCCGGCAATTCCGAAAATCAAACGAACTTTCTCACCATCAAAATCAACGCCTTCTGGAACTTGAATTACTGTAAAACCTGATCTTAAAACGTTCTTTTTCGCTTCTTCGGTACCGTGCGGAATCGCTACGTCATTTCCCATATAAGTAGAAGTCATATTGTCTCGCTCAATCATCGCTTCAACATAGTTTTCTTCTACATATCCGCCTTTTACTAACACACTTCCTGCAAATCGAATTGCTTCTTCCTTAGAAGAAAAGTGCTGATTCAAGAAAACGTTTTCTTCTTTTAATAAACCATCATTACTATCTGTATAGTTTTCTGCAGATACATTCTTTTCTTCTTCCGCCTTAGAAGTAGTATGATCATTTTTTAGTTGATCAATTAGTTTGTCATATTCCGGGCTAGATAGAAAGTTATCCACCGAGATATGATACGCATCTGGAACTTTGTTTTGAGCTCTTGGCGTTAGCTCTTCCTGTGTAATAACGATTTGAGCATCACTTGGAATATTACTGATAGCTGTATTTGTTACCGAAATATTTAAATCTGCTTGTTTAACTTTCTTGCGAAGAAGAGAGGCGCCCATTGCACTCGATCCCATACCTGCGTCACAGGCAAAAACAATTTTTTGAACGCTTGCTGGTACGTCGCCTTGCTGTTTTGTAAAGCTTCCTGCTACAGAGCTCTTCTTGCCCTTCATCTCTTGCATTTTGCGAGCTGCTTCGTCCAAATCTTCTGTTTGCTTGCCCGTTTTTAAAATTAACGAACCTACAATAAACGATACGACGGCTGCAACAAGAACACCTGAGATATTTGCAACATAGCTGCCTGCATTACCTGGTGTAGCAGCTAAAATAGCCAAAATACTTCCTGGTGAAGCAACGGCTTGTAAGCCTCCTCCTAAAAGAACAAATGTAAATACTCCGCTCATTCCTCCTAAAATAGCCGCAATGATTAGAAGAGGACGCATTAAAACGTAAGGGAAGTAAATTTCGTGAATTCCGCCAATAAAATGAATGATGGCCGCTCCCGGTGCTGACTGTTTTGCTGTTCCTTTTCCAAAGAAGCAATACGCTAACAGAATTCCTAATCCCGGACCAGGATTTGTTTCTAATAACAATAGAATGGACTGTCCGTTTGTTCGAATTTGTTCTGCTCCAATCGGAGATAAAATGCCGTGATTAATGGCATTGTTTAAGAATAAAATTTTAGCTGGTTCAATTAAAATACTTGTAAGAGGAAGAAGGCCATGTGCAACCATCCAATCTACACCCACTACAAGTGCACCTGTAAATCCGTCCACAGCTGGGCTAACTCCTAAAAAGGCTAGAATCGCTAGAATTCCTCCAAGAATACCTGCTGAGAAATTATTAATTAACATCTCAAATCCTGTTTTGACTTTACCTTCAATAAACTGGTCAAACTTCTTGATGATATAACCGCCCAGCGGCCCCATAATCATAGCGCCTAGAAACATCGGAATATCAGATCCAACAATGACGCCCATGGTCGCGATAGCACCTACAACGCCTCCGCGCTGATCGTGTACAAGCTTTCCTCCTGTGTAGCCGATTAGCAGCGGAAGCAAATACTTGACCATTGGATCCACTAGTTTGGCAAGGCTTTCATTTGGAAAAAAGCCTGTTGGAATAAATAAAGCAGTAATAAGTCCCCATGCAATAAATGCTCCGATATTTGGCATAACCATTGAACTTAGAAAGTTCCCAAATTTTTGTACAGCTACTTTTATATTAGATTGAGCCATTTGCTCTCTTCCTTTCTCTACGTGATGATACTTTAATCGTAAGAGATTAAACGCTTTCATTCAATGAATAGGAAAACTAACTTTGTCGTACCACAGACGGACAAAGCTTTTAATTACATAAAAAAGCAGCTGAATTACACGAGTTCAGCTGCTTTCTAACTTAATATTTATCTAATTCACTTACAGGAGATTGAATAATAACTGGATTTTTCTCTGGATTTAACCATTTTAAAATAGAGACAACTTGTTCTTTAGAAGTGGCCGTACATCCTGCTGTATAATTTGTTCCTACATGAAAGAAGATTGCACTTCCCTTTCCTGGGGTTCTAGATTCATTATAATTAATGACAAACCCATAATCATAAGCCGGGATATCCATGTTCTCAGCGCTCGTCCAGCGGCCATTCGCTGGCTTTTGCTGCCACGTATTATACAGAGAGCTTTTTGAATCGTCTACCCACACATCATTTGATGTAATCTTTCGATATGGAAGCTTAGTTCCAGGATTTGCATAGCGTCCGAATGCTGTGCCAATTGTATATTTCCCTGTCGGAGACTCCATATCTCCTTCTTTTTTCGCTAAAGCGAATCCTTTTTGTCCAAGTACACCGTTCGCAGTTAAAACTTGCTTCCATTTTCCATCAACTTTTTCAAATGTTTGAATTTTAGCAGACTTCGTATCGTAGTTATCTGCTGTAACCAAGATGACTTGCTGAGCGTTGCCTAACGTTTTAAAAGAATCGACTACGAGCTTTGGAGACGCTGTAGCTGAAGCCTGTACATAGTCACTGCTTACATAGCCTGTGCGGCCGTTATAGTTAATTTTGTACCAGCTTCCGCTTTTGCTCACCACAGACAGCTTCTGGCCTTTTGTCACACTTCCTATAGATGCGTAGTTGGTGCCTGCTCCGCTTCTTACGTTCAGCGTGCTCGCCGTTACTGTGTACGTTGTGCTTTCTGCTGGTGGCGTTGTTGGGGCCGTTGTTGTTCCCGATGCTTGTACATAATCGCTGCTTACGTAGCCCGTGCGGCCGTTGTAGTTAATTTTGTACCAGCTTCCGCTTTTGCTCACCACAGACAGCTTCTGGCCTTTTGTCACACTTCCTATAGATGCGTAGTTGGTGCCTGCTCCGCTTCTTACGTTCAGCGTGCTCGCCGTTACTGTGTACGTTGTGCTTTCTGCTGGTGGCGTTGTTGGGGCCGTTGTTGTTCCCGATGCTTGTACATAATCGCTGCTTACGTAGCCCGTGCGGCCGTTGTAGTTAATTTTGTACCAGCTTCCGCTTTTGCTCACCACAGACAGCTTCTGGCCTTTTGTCACACTTCCTATAGATGCGTAGTTGGTGCCTGCTCCGCTTCTTACGTTCAGCGTGCTCGCCGTTACTGTGTACGTTGTGCTTTCTGCTGGTGACGTTGTTGGGGCCGTTGTTGTTCCCGATGCTTGTACATAATCGCTGCTTACGTAGCCCGTGCGGCCGTTGTAGTTAATTTTGTACCAGCTTCCGCTTTTGCTCATCACAGACAGCTTCTGGCCTTTTGTCACACTTCCTATAGATGCGTAGTTGGTGCCCGCTCCGCTTCTTACATTCAGCGTGCTTGCCGTTACTGTATACGTTGTGCTTTCTGCTGGTGGCGCTGTTGTTCCTGATGACTGTACATAATCGCTGCTTACATAGCCTGTGCGGCCGTTATAGTTAATTTTGTACCAGCTTCCGCTTTTGCTCACCACAGATAGTGTTTGATCTTTTACTACGCTGCCGATAATCCCGTAATTCGTTCCCGCTCCGCTTCTCACATTTAGCTTGCTTGCCGTTACTTTATATGTAACTGTTGCTGCATATGCCTTTTCTTGATTTCCCCCAATTGAGCCAAAGCCAGGCGTTACAGCCGTTGCAAGCGTAGCTGTTAACGCCATCCCCACCATTAATTTTTTCAACTGCTTTCCCTCCATTTATTCCTTATAAAATTCTACTATTTTCTATTCTTAATTCATTATCTTACCATATTCCAAACGAAGGGAAAGGGTCAATAGATGCTTTTCACACGGCCTATAAAAAAAGACAGACCTCTTTGATAGGTCTGCCTCTTTCACTATTATCCTAAATCAACGTTGTGATATACTTGCTGCACATCTTCTAAGTCCTCTAATGCATCAATCATTTTTTCAAACTGAGCTTGTGCATCTTCAGGAAGAGTTACATCATTTTGAGCAAGCATCGTTTGCTCAGCTACTGTAAATTCCGTAATACCAGCATCGTTGAACGCTTTTTGTACCGCATGGAATTGATCCGGATCAGCATAAACAATTACAGAATCTTCTTCTTCTAAAATGTCACGCACGTCTACATCTGCTTCCATTAACAGTTCTAGCGTCTCTTCTTCATCTTTACCTTCTACACCAATAACAGCTGTTGGATCAAACATATACGCTACTGATCCGCTTACTCCCATATTACCGCCGTTTTTACCAAAGGCAGCACGCACGTCTGAAGCTGTTCTGTTTACGTTATTCGTAAGAGCATCTACGATAACCATTGAGCCATTTGGTCCAAAACCTTCGTAACGAAGATTATCGTAATTTTCTTCTGAACCGCCCTTTGCTTTTTCAATGGCACGGTCAATAATTGCTTTTGGCACATTGTATGTTTTCGCGCGTTCTAATACAACTTTTAACGCTTGGTTTGATTCTGGATCTGGCTCACCTTGTTTTGCAGCCACATAAATCTCACGGCCAAACTTGGCATATATACGACTTGTATTAGCATCTTTTGACGCTTTCTTTTCTTTAATATTGTTCCACTTACGGCCCATATTGTTTCACTCTCTTTCAAAATTGAATCTAATAAAATAAATAGGCAATGATATATCCGTTTTTATTATACATCAATTCCCTCTTATCTTTCGAGTTTAATACCTAAAAAAGACAAGCAATCTTTTGGTATATTTCGTTAACTAAATAAATGAGAAAACCATTTGATAACAGGCTGGATGATTTTTGTATATACCTTTTTCAGCGGTTTGTATATACATCTCACCCAAATCCACCGTAGGGGATAGTAGATCATATGAATTATGATCCACTTAACTCCTTTCCAAAAACAGAAGAATATACGCTGACAAAATGAAACCACGGGAATAACAATTTCATTGTAAAATGGCAGCACAACATATTTCCATAGAAGATAACAAGGGTAACAAACCATGTATAAAACAGGGTATAAAACATACTTCCATATAAATCTAGTTATAGGCAAAAAACATCGTTTCCAAACGAAGAGAATAAAAGGATAGATGAGGACACTCCATAGCCAAGAAATAGGATAAACGAATAAAAAACGTATAATGTATCTCCAAATGAAATCAATGACAGGTTGAATAATTCTTGTTCCTATCCATATGAGGGGCTTAGCGATAAAATATATCCATATCTTACACAAAATTTGAAATACAAAATAAAAGGGAAAATACAAGACAAAAAAGATGCCTCGCAACACGTACTTTATACTTTGAGCTACTCCACTAATACTTTTCACTTCCTTTTTTATAAATGAGTTTCATTCATTTACCTACTCTATTATATAAAATAAATGAAGCAAGCAAATATATTTTTTAGCTCAATGAGAATTATATACAAAAACACCCTTCTATAATAGAAGGGTGTCTAGAACCTTATTATTCTACAGTAACTGATTTTGCTAAGTTACGTGGTTTATCTACATCGCAATCGCGGTGCAATGCAGCGTAGTAAGAGATTAATTGTAAAGGAATAACCGCTGCTAGTGGTGAAAGTGTTTCGTGAACTTTCGGAATCACGTAGCGATCTTCTTCTGTTTCTAATCCTTTCATTGAAATGATACAAGGATTAGCTCCACGTGCTACTACTTCTTTTACGTTACCACGGATGCTTAAGTTTACATGTTCTTGTGTTGCTAATGCAATAATTGGCGTGTTGTTTTCAATTAAAGCGATTGTTCCGTGCTTAAGCTCTCCTCCAGCAAATCCTTCTGCTTGAATGTAAGAGATTTCTTTTAGTTTTAACGCGCCTTCTAAACCTACATAATAATCAACAGAACGTCCAATAAAGAATGCGTTGCGAGTTGTTGCTAAGAATTGAAGAGCAATGCTTTCCATTTCTTCTTTGTCGTCGCAAAGTACTTCCATTGTGTTTGCTACGATTGCTAACTCTTGAACTAAATCAAATTCTAATTCAATGCCGCGTGTTTTTGCTGTTACAGCCGCTAGAATTGATAGGACTGCTAATTGAGCTGTATAAGCCTTTGTTGATGCTACAGCAATTTCCGGACCTGCATGAAGTAATAACGTATAATCAGATTCACGAGATAATGTTGATCCCGGAACGTTTGTGATTGTTAACGCTTTGTAACCTAGTTCTTTAATTTGAACTAATACTGCACGGCTGTCAGCTGTTTCTCCACTTTGAGAAATAAAGATAAACAGTGGCTTTTCAGATAAAAGCGGCATGTTGTAAGAGAATTCACTTGCTACGTGCACTTCTACCGGAACCTTCGCCCACGTTTCAATGAATTGTTTACCTACTAGGCCTGCATGATAGCTTGTTCCACATGCTACGATATAGATGCGGTCTGCTTCATCCATTGCTCCTAAAATGTCTGCATCAATGTGCAGTTCATTGTTTTCATTTTGATACTCTTGAATGATTTTACGAACAACTAAAGGCTGCTCATCAATTTCTTTTAACATATAGTGAGGGTACGTACCTTTTTCAATATCACTTGCATCAAGCTCTGCTGTGTAAGGTGCTCTTTCTACCACTTCACCATCAAGCGTTTTAATTGTTACGCCTTCTTTTGTAACAATTACTGTTTCTTTATCCATTAATTCTACGTACTGATCTGTTACTTGAAGCATTGCCATAGCATCGCTTGCTACAACGTTAAATCCTTCGCCAACACCTACAAGAAGCGGGCTTTTGTTTTTAGCTACGTAGATTGTATTTTTATCTTCGTTATCAACAAGAGCTAGTGCATAAGAACCGTGAAGCAAACTTACTGTCTTGCGGAACGCTTCTTCTACATCTAAGCCTTCTGCTGCGATTTTTTCAATTAACTGAACGATTACTTCTGTATCCGTTTCGCTTTTGAACGTTACATCTTGTAAATATTCACGTTTTAAAATAGCGTAGTTTTCAATTACACCATTATGCACAAGCGTGAAGCGTCCAGATGTACTTTGATGCGGGTGAGCATTTTCTTGGCTTGGTACACCATGAGTTGCCCAACGCGTATGACCGATACCTGCTGGTGCTACAACACTGTTATCTACTGCCTGACGCAATTCTGCAATACGGCCTTTTTCTTTGAATACGTGTACGCCTTCATTGTTAACAACTGCAATACCTGCTGAGTCATAACCACGATATTCTAACTTTTCAAGACCACGTAATAAAATTTCTTTCGAATCTTCTGTTCCAATATATCCTACAATTCCGCACATAGATAAAATCCTCCTTCATGTATGAAAAGAGAGTCTCTTTTCATCATCAATGATTATCATCTCAATGCTTTTGTCCAATAAGTCACCTCATTGTTTTTCACATCAAGTTTTCGGCCGTGATAATCAACAACCGGGAGGCATCCGCCGATACTTCGATAAACCTCCTCCTCGTCAACTAAGTCGTTTCCGTCCCTTTACTTAGTTCAGGCGCTTTGTATTCACTTTTAAAATAGATTGTTCACTCCTTTACATAAATTAAGAGACGAACAGATTTAATATTACAATAAGAAGTGAGAAAACGTCAATTATCTTCTTTACTATCTGTAAAAACAGCCTTTAGCATCAGATAATTTCCAAGAATTTTTCTCAACAATATAAAAATATGCATAAGCAGCTTGAAACGTCACCGCTTATGCATATAATTAATGAATTACTCTAAGCCCATTTCTTCTTTTACCACTTCTACGATACGCGTTACATAAGTTTCACATTCTTCTTGTGTTTGTGCTTCAACCATAACACGTACTAACGGCTCTGTTCCTGAAGGGCGTACAAGTACTCGGCCATTACCGTTCATTTCTTTTTCCACTTCTTCAATAACCACTTTTACCTTCTCGTTATCTGTAACATGATGCTTATCCGTTACTTTTACATTTACAAGAAGCTGAGGATACTTCTTCATTTCAGCTGCTAATTCTGATAAAGGCTTTTTCGTTGCTTGCATAATGTTTACAAGCTGAATAGCTGAAAGCATACCGTCACCTGTTGTGTTGTAATCTAAGAAAATAATATGACCTGACTGTTCTCCACCTAGGTTATATTGATTAGCTTTCATTTCTTCTACTACATAACGGTCGCCTACACCCGTTTGTGCACTTTCAATTCCGCTAGCTTCTAGTGCTTTATAGAAGCCTAAGTTACTCATAACGGTAGAAACAAGCGTATTTTTCTTTAAACGTCCTTGTTCATATAAGTACTTTGCACAAATGAACATGATTTGATCACCGTCTACAATCTCGCCTTTTTCATCGATTGCGATTAAACGATCTCCGTCTCCATCAAATGCTAACCCAACATCCGCTCCTTTTTCTTTTAAGAAGGCACTTAATGCTTCCGGATGTGTAGATCCTACACCGTCATTGATGTTTAATCCGTTTGGTGATGCCCCCATTGTAGAGATATCCGCATCTAAATCTGCAAATAAATGTGCTGCTAACGATGACGTTGCTCCGTGCGCACAGTCTAATGCAACATGAATACCTGAGAAGTCTTCATCAACCGTTTGTTTTAAGTATTGAAGATATTTTTGTCCACCTTCGAAGTAGTCATTTACCTGACCTAAATCTCCCCCAACAGGTCTTGGTAATTGATCTGTTTCACTATCCATTAACGCTTCAATTTCATTCTCTTGTGCATCTGACAGTTTAAATCCATCTGGACCAAAGAATTTAATTCCGTTATCTTGAACTGGGTTATGTGAAGCAGAGATCATGACTCCTGCTTGTGCGCCAAGTGCTTTTGTTAAATACGCTACCCCTGGAGTTGAAATAACGCCTAATCGCATAACTTCTGCACCAATTGAAAGCAAGCCTGCAACAAGCGCTCCTTCTAACATATGACCAGAAACGCGTGTATCGCGTCCGATTAATACCTTTGGTCGCTCTGCATCTTTTGTTAGAACGTAACCACCTAAGCGTCCAATTTTAAAAGCAAGCTCAGGAGTTAATTCACTATTGGCAACTCCTCGTACTCCGTCTGTTCCAAAATACTTACCCATTAATTTTCTCTCCTTCATGTCAAAACATTTAGTTTCCTGATGTATTATCTGTCTGTCCATCTACGGGTGTAGAATTTTCATCACTTTGATTACTACTATCGTCACCAGTTTCTGTATTATCTGTTGGTGTATCTGTATTGTCTTCAGGTGTATCAGTCTCTTCGCTTGGTTTATCAGTTGAATCACCTGAATTTCCCGTCCCAGGATTTGTTCCTGATCCTGATCCAGTTCCCGTGTCTGGCTTTGTTTCTTTATCGCTCGTGCTTCCACTTGTTTCTTTATCCGTTTGCTCATCATTTGTCCCTGATTGTTTTTTCGCTGTTACACGAACTTTTGCCTGTTTAGTCGATAGTGTTGATGTAACAGAGTCAGGACTATTTATTATAATAGGAACCGTGTGCTCCCCAGCAGATAAATTCCCTACATTCGCTGACAAGCTAATGCCGCTTTTCGTTAACTTATCTAAATCAGATTTTGGTCCTTTTACATCCGCATCTACTGAAGTAGGAGAAAGCAGTTCATACGTGTACTTTGAGGATTGACCAGTTAAAGAAACCGGCAAATTCTTAAATGACTTAGTCTCAGCTGCACTTGCGTCCGTTTCTTCTGCGTCTTTCTCATCACCTTGTTTGTCTACTTCCACATGAACGGTAATTTGTTTAGGACTTACACTATCTATTCCGTCTGGAACAGGGACATTCACCTTAATATCTTTAGATTTCGTAATACCGGTAACATCGACTGGAATATTATCAATTTTATCGATTTTCTCTAAAGAATCAGATGGACCGATAATTTTCACGGTATCTGTTTTAGGCTCTAGCTTCGTAATGTTGACACCGTCGCCTGGCGTGCCTTCTTGAATCACATCGATCGGCACTTTTTTACTAATATTTTTCACCGGGATTGTTACATTGACCGTTTCTGGTTGAACTGTTACATTCAATTTATTTAAATTCTTGTCTAATGCGACAACAGTTGCTTGTTTCGTCACTGTTTTTGAAGCATTATCTAAATCAATAATAGCTTTTACATAAGCAACTTGGTCTAATTGACTTGATGCGCCCGTTACCGTGACGGCTCTTGGGCTAACGGTTGCTTCCCCTGCTTCATACCCATTTTTGACCTTATTTTTATCATAGCTTGCCTCTACTGAAAACTGTTTTGAATCGCGTTCTTCAATTGTTACATTTACAATATCAGGCTTAACCACTACGTTTAAATTATCAGAGATATTTCGATACTGAACCTTAACTCTATGCTGCCCTAAGCTTAAATTATCAAGGTCAATATAAGCTTGATAATCTTTTTGTAGCTTTGTTTGAGCCAAAATATTTTTAGGACCTTCCAGTGTCATAATGACCGTATCCGGAACACCTCTTACAATTCTGTTCTTCTCATTGTAGGATACTTGAACCGGAACATCTGTTAATGTTTCTACTCCAGTGTTGGCAGAACTGCTTCGGTTCAGAATTTTATTTGATGAACTGGCACCATCATCTAAATTAACAGATAAATATAACATGAAGGCTAACAGCAACGCGATAATTTTCATAACCCACGATCGATTCATCAATTTATCCATTCTTCTTCAACCTCCATTGCCAACGAGTGGAAGAAGTTGCTTTAGAAGTTGTGACTAATTCTTTTTCTAGCATTTCTCTTAATGTATCAATGGTCAATTCACGATACAATTCACCGTTTTTGGTAACGGAAATGCCTCCAGTTTCTTCAGATACAATGACAGTCACACTATCTGTTACTTCACTTATTCCTACAGCAGCACGATGGCGAGTACCTAATTCTTTTGAAATAAAAGGACTTTCAGATAAAGGTAAGTAACATGCTGCAGCGGCTACTTGATCCCGCTGTAAAATAACCGCTCCATCATGAAGTGGTGTATTCGGTATAAATAAGTTGATTAATAATTCAGAAGAAATATTAGAGTTGAGCGGTATACCTGTTTCAATATAATCACCCATACCCGTCTCTCTTTCAATTGAGATCAATGCACCTATGCGTCTTTTAGCCATATAATGCGTTGCTTTTATAATCGCCTCAATCGTAACGGTACGTTCATCTTCTTCAGGCAAATTACTGCGTGAAAACAAACGTCCTCTCCCAAGCTGTTCAAGCGCTCGGCGCAGCTCTGGCTGGAAGATAATAATAATAGCTAAAAATCCATACGTTAACGCTTGGTCCATTAACCATTGCAACGTATTTAGTCCAAGGAAGTTACTTATAAAGCGGACAACTAAAATTACCGTGATTCCTTTTAAAAGCTGTACTGCTTTTGTACCTCTTATGACCATAATTAATTTATATATGACGAACCATACCAGGAGAACATCAACAATTTTTCCTAAATATGAGAGGATTGGCAGGTCTCCAATAGGCATCTTCTCACTTCCTCTATATATGTAATAAAGATAACATAACCGTTTTATTATACCATAAAACAAAATTACACTGTAAATTACATCTTATTTTTAAATCCTTGTTCCTATATAATGTAGCCTTCTTTTTATATAAATAAAACCGTCCACTGTTCCTCTCTAACAAGATAAGCGGACGGTTTTATGTTTAACTATTAAAAGTCAACAGCTTGCTTGGCATGAGTTTTGACGTTATACCATACCCAGTCAAAAATCTTGTCTAACTCTTCAATATTGCCTGTCACTTCTCCTGCAGAAGCTAGATACTTATCACCATGTATAACAGTAACGTTTCCATCTACTTTTCCTTCAATTTTAATATCGCCATTTCTCACAGTAATATCACCTTTTACGGTCTCACCTTTTGGTACAACGACTGTTTTATCGTGAATGACCAGGTTCGGCTGCTTTGAAACAGAAAAGTCTTCATCCGTTTCCCAAGCTGAAAACACCGTGCCGGACATTAACAGCACAAATACAGCAGCTGCACTAAGAATCGGATGGTTTGTAAACCATCTATTCATTCGAATTCGATTCTTCTCACGTGGTAACCCGGCCATAACACCTGCTGTAAAGTTCATAGGTAATTCTATATGAGAAGTGCTTTGCACAAATGCAATCGTTCTTTTTAACTGATGCATATGCTGCTGACAACCTTTGCATTGGTGCAAATGCTCTTTTAATAACAGTTCATTTTCTTTTGTAATATCTCCATCTAAATGCTCATGAATGAGGTTTACATACATTTTTGGACATTTCATTCTTAGTTCACTCCTTACAAGTGGCGAAGTCGATTTCTTAAAGCTTCACGTCCTCTGTGAATTCTAGTCTTTACCGTACCAAGAGGCAGGTCTAAAATATCGCTGATTTCTTTTAACGACAGCTCATCTATATATTTTAGGACAATGACAGTTCGATATTTCTCAGGTAGCTTTAATATTTCCGACTGAATGAATTCTTGCAATTCTACTTGCTCTAGCTCTTCCTCTGGTAAGGCCTGATCGGCAGCTATTTGAGAGTACATATTTAACCCGTCGGTCCCGGCTACTTCTGCATCTAAATAATAGTCTGGCTTTTTTTTACGAATTCGATCAATACAAAGATTTGTAGCAATTCGATATAGCCAGGTGGAAAACTTTTTACTCGTGTCATAGCTATGAATATTTACATAGGCTCGAATAAACGCTTCTTGTGCAGCGTCTTGCGCTTCTTCCCGGTTTCCTAGCATTCGATAACATAGATGAAAAAGTTTATCCTTGTGATATTCTACTATGTCAGCAAACGCATCCTGGTCACCTTTTTTTACTTTTTTTATTTTTCTTTTTAATAATAAATCCATGTAACGGTTACCTCCGCCCATTGCGGGATAGTATATATACGTGTACTTTATCATAAAGTTTCACTTATGCTTAATTATTTTAACAAAAATTTGTCAAATACGTTTAAAAAGATCGTACGTAGGTTATGTAATTAGTATAGATGAAAAGAAGAGGAGTGGAAAGCTTGACTCATACAAAAGAAAACCTTTTGAATCAAATTGAAGAATGTAGAAATAACATGGTCACTCTTGCAGCAGAAAATCCTTTATCATCACTAACAGTGGTGAGAGTAAGCTCAGAGCTAGATGGTCTATTAAATGAATATGAAAAGTTTTTCTCTATATAAAGAAGCTCTAGAATCTGAACTAAGAGCTTCTTTTTTTTATCTTCACATTTGTTTCATGTACCTTTTGGTAGGCAATAATGTTTTATACTAATTTTTCTCCTAAAAGTGAGCCCATTAATGCAACAGCTACGGTAGCTGTTTTATTCCGCTCATCTAAAATAGGATTCACTTCCACAAACTCGGCAGAAGTGATTAGCTGAGATTCTGCCAACATCTCCATAGCTAAATGACTTTCTCTGTAGCTTATTCCACCGATAACTGGCGTTCCTACTCCAGGTGCATCATGTGGATCCAGTCCATCTAAATCGAGTGATAGATGAACGCCATCTGTTTTATCACGCAAATATAAAATTGTTTCTTCCATTACTTTTGTCATACCCATTCGATCTATCTCATGCATCGTATACACTTTAATTCCTTTTTCCTTTATTAGCTCTTTTTCTCCTTCATCTAAAGAACGGGCTCCGATAATCACAATATTCTCGGGCTTGACTTTAGGGGCATAGCCACCAATTCGAGTCAATGCTTCGTCTCCTATACCTATACTTGCCGCCAATGGCATACCGTGAATATTTCCGGAAGGAGACGTATCTGCTGTATTTAAATCTCCATGTGCATCATACCAAATTACACCCAAATTTTTATAATGACGACTTACTCCTGCTAGTGTTCCGATAGCGATGCTGTGATCTCCCCCTAGCACTAAAGGAAACCTTTTATTTGTAATAACATCACTTACGGTCTGAGCAAGTCTTTCGCTAGCATCCGCTACAGCTTTTAAATTCTTTAAGTTTGTATTTTCATCACTATGTACTCGTTCAGCTAAGGCAATTTCAATATTCCCTTTATCTTCTACACTATATCCAATATTCTCGATGCGTTCCATAACACCTGCATATCGTATCGCACTTGGCCCCATATCGACCCCTCGGCGAGTTTGACCTAAATCCATTGGTACTCCAATAATTGAAAGCTTATTCATAATATGTCCCCCCATCACAAATGTTGCTACTCTCTTATTGTAACGGCTAAATGAGCGATGGCTCAACTCGACACTTTTTTGAATATATATACAATTCTAATTTGTAGAAACTACACAAAAAAACCTTTAAGCAAATTGCTTAAAGGTTGTACGTTTATATGTATGGTGGAGCCTAGCGGGATCGAACCGCTGACCTCCTGCGTGCAAGGCAGGCGCTCTCCCAGCTGAGCTAAGGCCCCAATATGTTTTTTTTATATAGAAATGGAGCGGAAGACGAGGTTCGAACTCGCGACCCCCACCTTGGCAAGGTGGTGTTCTACCACTGAACTACTTCCGCTTATTAAAATGAGCCATGAAGGACTCGAACCTTCGACCCTCTGATTAAAAG
>NZ_JBISEM010000006.1:0-59463 GCF_044383985.1 Priestia sp. JSM ZJ58 | reverse complement strand
AGGTTGATAGGTCAGAGGTGGAAGCGTGGCGACATGTGTAGCTGACTGATACTAATCGATCGAGGACTTAACCAAACTTTTAAAAGCGTAAGCTTTACTCAGCAAACTGTTACCTAGTTTTGAGAGAGCAATCTCTTGTCTGGTGGCGATAGCGAAGAGGTCACACCCGTTCCCATACCGAACACGGAAGTTAAGCTCTTTAGCGCCAATGGTAGTTGGGACTTTGTCCCTGTGAGAGTAGGACGTTGCCAGGCACCTGAAAAAGGACTAGCTATTTTAGCTAGTCCTTTTTTGTTTACAATTTATTTGTTTTATGAAAAAGTATAGTAAGAACAATAAAATTCGCGATTTGCAGGTTTTGAAATAAATTTTAGTGGCAACGATAAAAGTAAAGAATAAACTTTAATAGTACATAGTTGAAAATTTTTTCGTTTCCTTTTATATTTAAATTAAGGTCAAATATAGTCAAAGTCAGAAGGAGGGGGCAGCGTGCCAAATATCTCTGACATTATCGAACAGTATTTAAAACAAGTACTTGAATTAAGTGAAAGAGAAATTGTTGAAATAAGGCGCAGTGAGATTGCTGATAAATTTCAATGCGTTCCGTCGCAAATTAATTACGTTATCAATACCCGCTTTACGGTTGAGAGAGGTTATCTTGTAGAAAGTAAGCGAGGCGGCGGCGGATTTATTCGTATTGCAAAAGTAAAAATGCATGATGCAGCGGATTTGTTTCAGCAAGTGATTGAGATGATTCAAAATGAAATTTCACAAGTAAGTGCTGAAAATGTCATTATTAGGTTAGTTGAAGAAAAAGTCATCACAGAACGAGAAGCAAAAATCATGTTGAGCGTTATCAATCGTTCAGTTATTAATATTGAACTTCCTTATCGTGATGAGCTAAGAGCCAATCTTTTAAAAGCAATGCTTAATTCATTACGCTACCGATAAGCTCATGATCTATTTTATTTAGAACAGGGAGTGATGACAGGATGATTTGTCAGCAATGTGAAACGAGACCTGCAACTCTTCACTTCACAAAAATTATTAATGGTGAAAAGACGGAGATGCACGTATGTGAACAATGCGCTTCAGAAAATGGAGATGCATTTTCTTTTTCAAATCAGCAAGGTTTTTCAATCAATAACTTACTAGCTGGCCTACTTAACCTAGACCCAGCAGTAACTGAAAATTATAAGAAACAAAGTCAGGACGTTCTTTCTTGTCCTACTTGTGGCATGACATATCAAAAATTTGCTAAAATCGGCAGGTTTGGATGTGCAGATTGCTACAAAACATTTGAGCGACCTCTTATTCCTTTCTTGAAGAGGCTGCATGGAGGTAATTATCTACATCATGGAAAAATACCAGCAAGAATTGCAAGTAATCTTCATTTAAAAAAGGAATTACAGGCATTAAGATTGAACTTAAAAGAGTATATCGAAAAAGAGGAGTTTGAGAAAGCAGCCGAACTCCGAGATCACATTCGATTACTAGAAAAGAAGATGAACGAATCGAGAGAGGAGGAAGCGTAATTCATGTCCCAGGATTTGTTCTTTTCCCAGCCTGTTAGCTCTTGGATGCGTCAAGAAGCTTCGAATTCAGATATTGTGCTAAGCAGTCGAATCAGGCTGGCTCGAAATTTAACTCATTATCTTTTTCCAACTCTCTTTTCTAAAGAACAAGCAGTTGAAGTGGTTCGAGTATTTGAGCAAGTTTTTCAAAAAAGCGAGAACACCAATCAGTGGAATTTGCATTTACTAAAGATGAACGAATTACAGCCTCTTCAAAAGCAAGTGTTGGTTGAAAAACATCTTATCAGTCCTAACTTGGCTGAAGGAGACAACAACGGAGCTTGTTTTTTATCAGAAAAAGAAGATTTGAGTATTATGGTTAATGAAGAAGATCATTTACGCATACAATGTTTATTTCCAGGCCTTCAATTATCTGAAGCTTTAAGCACAGCGAATAAAGTAGATAATTGGATTGAGAAATACGTAGATTATGCGTTTGATGAAAATAGAGGGTATTTAACCAGCTGTCCCACAAATGTGGGTACTGGGCTACGTGCATCTGTGATGATGCATCTGCCGGCTTTAGTGATGACCCGTCAAATTCATCGTATTATTCCCGCTATTAACCAGCTTGGCTTAGTGGTGAGAGGAATTTATGGAGAAGGTAGCGAAGCTTTAGGGAATATCTTTCAAATTTCTAATCAGATAACCTTAGGGAAATCTGAAGAAGATATTGTGGCAGATTTAAATAGTGTCGTACAGCAGTTAATTACACAAGAGCACTCTGCAAGAGACGCACTGTTTAAAACATCTCATGTAGAGTTAGAAGATCGAGTGTATCGTTCATATGGAGTATTGGCCAATAGCCGTATTATTGAGTCCAAAGAAGCTTCACAATGTTTATCAGATGTTCGATTAGGAATCGATTTAGGGTATATAAAAGGACTGAGTCAAAATATATTGAATGAACTTATCATTATGACGCAGCCAGGCTTTTTACAAAAGTATTCGGGAGGGCCCCTAAAGCCTCAGGAACGTGACATTAAAAGAGCCACCTTAATTCGAGAACGTCTCACTATAAATAAAAACACAAATTAAACGTGGAGGGTGACGATTATATGATGTTTGGTAGATTTACAGAGCGCGCACAAAAAGTATTAGCTTTAGCACAGGAAGAGGCACTACGCCTAGGTCACAACAACATTGGAACGGAGCACATTTTATTAGGTATCGTTCGTGAAGGTGAAGGAATTGCAGCAAAAGCTCTTTCTGCTCTAGGCCTAAGCACTGAAAAAATTCAAAAAGAAGTGGAAGCATTAATTGGCAGAGGCCAAGAATTAACGCAGACCATTCATTATACACCTCGAGCGAAAAAAGTCATTGAACTTTCAATGGATGAAGCCCGAAAGCTTGGTCATTCTTACGTAGGAACAGAACATATCTTACTAGGCTTAATTCGTGAAGGTGAAGGCGTTGCAGCACGCGTTTTAAATAATCTAGGTGTCAGCCTAAATAAAGCTCGTCAGCAAGTACTTCATTTATTAGGTAGCAATGAAGCTGCTTCAAGCCATCAAGGCGGAGGTTCTTCAAATGCCAATACACCTACGCTAGACAGCTTAGCACGCGATTTAACAGTTGTAGCGCGCGAAGGAAGCTTAGACCCTGTTATCGGACGTGGGAAAGAAATTCAGCGTGTTATTGAAGTGTTAAGCCGACGTACAAAAAACAATCCTGTATTAATTGGGGAGCCAGGTGTCGGTAAAACGGCAATCGCTGAAGGTTTGGCTCAGCAAATCGTCAACAATGAAGTTCCAGAAATTTTACGTGACAAACGCGTTATGACTTTGGATATGGGAACGGTCGTGGCTGGTACAAAATATCGCGGAGAATTTGAAGATCGCCTGAAGAAAGTAATGGATGAAATTCGTCAAGCAGGTAATATCATTCTCTTTATCGATGAGTTACACACATTAATTGGCGCTGGTGGTGCAGAAGGTGCTATCGATGCTTCTAATATTTTAAAACCGTCTCTTGCTCGTGGAGAACTTCAGTGTATCGGTGCTACGACTTTAGATGAATACAGAAAATATATTGAAAAAGATGCAGCGTTAGAGCGTCGCTTCCAGCCAATTCAAGTGGATGAACCAACGTTGGAAGAGTCTATTCAAATCTTAAAAGGGCTTCGTGACCGTTATGAAGCGCATCACCGAGTATCTATTTCTGATGAGGCAATCGAGCAAGCGGTGAAACTATCAGATCGCTACATTTCAGATCGTTTCTTACCGGATAAAGCAATCGATTTAATTGATGAAGCTGGTTCAAAAGTGCGTTTACGTTCATTTACAACGCCGCCAAATTTAAAGGAATTAGAGCAAAAATTAGAATCAGTACGCAATGAAAAAGATGCGTCTGTTCAAAGTCAAGAATTTGAAAAAGCAGCATCTTTACGCGACACAGAACAACGCCTACGCGAAGAATTAGAAGACACAAAGAAAATTTGGAAAGAGCAGCAAGGTAAAGAAAACTCAGCTGTAACCGTAGAAGATATTGCGATGGTGGTATCTAGCTGGACGGGTGTACCGGTCTCTAAACTGGCACAGGAAGAGACAGAAAGACTGCTAAACATGGAAGAGATTCTTCACTCTCGTGTAATTGGGCAAGAAGAAGCGGTAAAAGCAGTTGCAAAAGCTGTGCGCCGTGCTAGAGCAGGCTTGAAAGATCCAAAACGCCCAATTGGTTCATTCATTTTCTTAGGACCAACAGGGGTTGGTAAAACAGAGCTTGCACGCGCATTAGCGGAGTCAATCTTTGGCGACGAAGACGCAATGATTCGTATCGATATGTCTGAGTACATGGAGAAACATTCTACTTCACGCTTAGTAGGTTCACCTCCAGGATATGTTGGATACGAAGAAGGCGGCCAGTTAACGGAAAAAGTAAGAAGAAAACCTTACTCAGTTGTTCTTTTAGACGAAATTGAAAAAGCACATCCGGATGTATTTAACATTTTATTACAAGTGTTAGAAGATGGACGCTTAACAGATTCAAAAGGCCGTACAGTTGATTTCCGTAATACGATTTTAATTATGACATCAAACGTAGGTGCGGACACATTAAAACGGAGCAAGCACTTAGGGTTCACAGTAGAAGCAGAAGGCCAAGACTACAAAGATATGAAAGGAAAAGTAATGGCGGAAATGAAGCGCGCATTCCGTCCGGAGTTCCTAAACCGTATCGATGAAATTATCGTCTTCCATTCATTGGAGAAACCTCACTTAGCTGAAATCGTTAAATTAATGGCGGACCAGTTAACAAAACGCTTAAAAGAGCAAGAAATTGATCTTGAATTAACAAAAGAAGCAATTGATAAGATTGCAGAGGAAGGTTTTGACCCAGAATACGGCGCTCGTCCACTTCGTAGAGCAATTCAAAAACATATTGAAGACCGTTTATCTGAAGAGCTGCTAAAAGGGGTTGTTCAAAAAGGTCAGAAAGTGACGCTAGATGTAGACAAAGGAGAATTTGTTGTTAAATCCTCCGCTCCAAGCAGCATCAGCTAAATTTACTCAAACCAAGACGAGGCATACGAAAAAACACGTATGCCTCCCTTTTTATTTTAGCTTAGGAAATAGTGTACAATAGAGATAGAAATCGATTGAATGAACGGAGAGATTGATAACATAATGGCGAAACGAAAAACAAAATTTGCATGTCAGCATTGCGGATATGAATCCGCAAAATGGATGGGGAAATGTCCTGGATGCGGAAGCTGGAATTCGATGGTGGAAGAAATGGAAGAAACGAAATCATCACGCCGAGGAGCTTTTTCCGGAGCTACTGCTTCTAAAGTTCAAAAACCTCAGTCAATTACAGCGATTGAATCTACAACAGAACCACGGATTTTTACACCTTCTGCAGAGTTAAACCGTGTATTAGGAGGCGGTATTGTCAGAGGGTCACTCGTTTTAATAGGGGGAGATCCGGGTATCGGAAAGTCTACTTTACTTTTGCAAACCTCCGCGCAGTTAGCAATGAAACAAAATAAAGTACTATATATTTCGGGAGAGGAATCAACCAAACAAACGAAGTTAAGAGCGGACAGGCTAGGTGTAAAAGCTGAAGAGCTTTATGTTCACGCAGAAACAAACTTAGAATTAATACTAGAGGCCATCTCAAGCATGCAGCCTGATTTTGTGGTGATTGATTCAATTCAAACCATTTACCATGCTGATGTGACATCAGCGCCAGGAAGCGTCTCACAGGTGCGAGAGTGTACGGCTGAACTAATGCGTGTTGCTAAAACGAATGGCATTGCCATCTTTATTGTGGGTCATGTAACGAAAGAAGGGGCCATTGCGGGTCCAAGACTTCTTGAACATATGGTAGATACGGTTCTTTATTTTGAAGGAGAGCGCCATCATACGTATCGTATATTAAGAGCGGTTAAGAACCGATTTGGATCTACAAATGAAATGGGCATTTTTGAAATGAAAGAAAGTGGGCTAGAAGAAGTATTGAATCCATCTGAAATCTTTCTAGAAGAACGGTCTCAGGGAGCAGCAGGTTCGGTTGTTGTCGCTTCAATGGAAGGGACAAGACCCGTATTAGTAGAGCTGCAGGCGCTAATCAGTCCAACGAGCTTTGGAAACCCTAGAAGAATGGCGACAGGAGTAGATCATAATCGCGTTTCGCTTATCATGGCTGTCTTAGAAAAGCGTGTAGGAATGCTGCTGCAGAATCAAGATGCTTATTTAAAAGTAGCAGGTGGAGTGAAATTAGATGAACCAGCAATCGATTTAGCTGTAGCCGTTAGCATTGCTTCAAGCTTCAGAGATGCTGCTTCTAGCGCTACAGATGTTATTGTAGGAGAGGTAGGATTAACAGGCGAAGTACGCCGAGTGTCTAGAATTGAACAGCGCGTTCAAGAAGCGGTAAAATTAGGGTTCCAACGAATTATTATTCCGGAGAAAAATTTAGGAGGATGGAAAGTCCCAGATGGTATTGATGTGATTGGGGTATCAACAGTAGCGGAGGCTCTGCAATATACATTAGGAGGATAAGCAGTGGAAGGAGAAAAAACAACAGTTAGTCAAAAACAAATATCAGAAATTCTGCAGTTTGTAGCACCAGGAACCCCTATTCGTGACGGTATCGATAACGTCTTGCGGGCAAAGACGGGCGGCTTAATTGTTATGGGCTACAATGAACAAGTCAAAAAGATGGTAGATGGAGGATTTTCGATTAATTGTGCATTTACACCTGCGCATTTATACGAGTTAGCCAAAATGGATGGAGCGCTTATTTTAAACGACAGCGGAAGCAAGATATTGTTTGCTAATGCTCAGCTCATGCCAGATCCCTCTACCCCTTCTTCACAGACAGGAATGCGTCACCGTACAGCGGAGCGCGTAGCTAAGCAGTCAGGTGTATTGGTGATAGCCATTTCACAAAGACGGAATGTGATTACGCTTTACAAAGGGTCTCTGCAGTATGTATTGAAAGACATTAGCGTTATTTTAGCAAAAGCGAATCAAGCGCTTGGAACCCTTGAAAAGTACAAGGCGGTATTAGATGAATCGATTACAAGTCTCAGTGCATTAGAGTTTGAAGAGCAAGTAACTCATACAGATGTGCTGCAGTCGCTTCATCGTACAGAAATGGTTTTGCGTATTAAAAATGAAATTTTGAGCTATATTAGCGAGTTAGGAACAGAAGGAAGGCTAATTCGTCTCCAAATGAATGAACTGCTTTCTCACTTAGAGGAAGAAGCAACTTTATTAATCAAAGATTATATGTATGACCTCAGCTTTGACCCTTACCGAGTGATTGAACGCATGCAGCAGCCGTCAAATAATGTTCTTCTCGATGACCAAACGCTCCTTCGCTTAATGGGATATCCTATGTATACAAGCTTTGAAGACAGCGTTATTCCTAGAGGGTATCGAATGCTTCATAAAATTCCAAGACTTCCATCGATTATTATTGAAAATCTCATTGATGAATTAGGGGATTTAAAAACGATAGCAGATGCGTCGGTAGAAGAATTGGATGAGGTAGAAGGCATCGGTGAAATTCGAGCACGGAAAATTAGAGAAGGCCTAAAAAGACTAAAAGAGCAGCATCTTACAAACCGTCAGCTATAGGATATTAATTGACATTAAATGTTTGATTCATTAAGATATTGTGAAAATACAAAAAAAGTGACAGTTTGTTTACAAATTCTGTTTTTTGGTTAAATAACAGGTTTCAATCATTGTAAACTGTTTATAATGATAAAGGGAGGTGAAGGCGTGTTAAAACGTTTTGTACAGTTATTTTTTATTATTACAGGTGGTACATTGGGCGTCTTTTTTATACCTGAACTTATTCAATTATTAAATCTGCAAGATGTAGCATTTCTAGAAAAACCTTACGTCGATGCAATACTGGGAGCTATTTTGTTTTTCCTTGTCACGTTTTGGATTGTTGATTATATAGTTGAATTAATTCGCCGAGTGGAAGAGGCGTTGCTGAAGGCGCCTGTAACGGATGTACTTTTTGGTAGCTTAGGATTGATTTTAGGGCTTATTGTAGCCTACTTGGTCGGAGCTTTTTTAGGCAGAATTCAACTTCAAGTAGTAAGTACCATTTTACCAATCTTTCTAAGTATTCTTTTAGGTTACTTAGGGTTTCAAGTCGGGTTTAAAAAACGTGATGAGCTTGTGAACGTGTTTTCCATGCCATCTCGAATTGGGAAGAAAAAAGGGCAAGAAGAAGAAGGAGATAATGAAGAATCACTAAAGTCTCTTAAAATTTTAGATACAAGCGTTATTATTGACGGTCGTATCGCAGATATTTGTCAAACAGGATTTTTAGACGGAACGATTGTTATTCCGCGCTTTGTGCTTGAGGAACTTCAGCATATTGCTGATTCGTCGGATGTTCTAAAACGAAACAGAGGTAGACGAGGTCTAGATATTCTAAACCGTATTCAAAAGGAACTGGCAATGAAGGTAGAAATTTATGAAGGCGATTTCGAAGACATTCAAGAAGTGGACAGTAAGCTGGTCAAATTGGCAAAGCTGACTTCTGGGTTGGTCGTTACAAACGACTTTAATTTAAATAAAGTATGTGAACTTCAAAATGTCGGCGTCTTAAATATTAATGACTTAGCAAATGCCGTTAAGCCAATTGTGCTTCCGGGAGAAGAAATGAATGTGTTGGTTATAAAAGACGGTAAAGAGCATAATCAAGGTATTGCCTATCTTGATGACGGTACAATGATCGTGGTAGAAGAAGGAAGAAATTACATTGGAAAGCAAATTGATGTACTGGTGACGAGCGTACTCCAAACCTCAGCAGGCCGTATGATTTTTGCGAAACCCAAGTTATTAGAAAAAGCACTGTGACGTAACAGGTAAAGGGAGTATACCTATGAAGTATGAAATTATCGTTTTAGCTGCAGGGCAGGGGAAGCGAATGAAAGCGGGGCGGAACAAACAATTTTTAACTATTCAAAACGTTCCGCTTATCATTCATACGCTGCAAAAATTCGAACAAGATCCTTGGTGCAGTGGAATTGTACTAGTTGTAAACGAAAAAGAAGTAGCGATTTTTGAAGAGTTATTAACTGAATATCCAATTCAAAAGGTTCAATCATTGACAGTTGGAGGCGATGAACGTCAACATAGCGTTTATAACGGCCTTAAAAGTCTAAAGCAGGCTCAGATGGTATTAATTCATGATGGCGCTCGACCATTTGTTCAACAAAACACAATCCATGAGTTAGTAGAAAAAGCTGCTAGTGATAAGGCTGCTGTACTGGCTGTTCCAGTAAAAGACACAATTAAGCGTGTGGAACAGGGGACTGTCATTGAAACAGTTGAGCGCTCTAGCTTGTGGGCTATTCAAACGCCGCAGGCTTTTCTTTTTGATGTAGTAATGGATGCACACGAAAAAGCAAAAACAAATGAATACTTAGGCACCGATGATGCAAGCTTAGTAGAAAAAGCAGGACAAAAAGTATCGATTGTAGAGGGAAATTACGATAATATAAAACTAACAACACCAGAAGATTTGTTATATGCAGAAGCTATATTAACAAAGCTAAACAGGACTGAAGGAGTGGAAAAATGAACATTCGAGTAGGACAAGGTTTCGACGTACATGAATTTGCAGAAGGAAGACCTTTAATCATCGGCGGTTTAGAAATTCCGTATGAAAAAGGATTATTAGGCCACTCAGATGCAGATGTGCTATTACATACAATCGCAGATGCCTTATTAGGAGCGGCGGCTAAAGGAGATATCGGAAAGCATTTTCCGGATACAGACCCTGAATTTAAAGATGCTGATTCAGCAAAGCTTCTTCAACACGTATGGAAACTACTAAAAGATGAAGGTTATGAATTAAGCAATGTAGATTGCACGATTATCGCGCAAAAACCTAAAATGGCTCCTTACATTGAACCAATGAGAGAGCGTATTGCGCAGCTGTTAGAAGCAAGCATTTCTCAAATTAACGTCAAGGCAACAACAACAGAAAAGTTAGGTTTTACGGGACGTGAAGAAGGAATCGCTGCCCAAGCAGCCGTTTTAGTTTATCAAAAATAAAAACAGTTGACTTTGACAGATACCTATTTGGTGATAAAATTAGAACATGTCTAAAACATATAAATACATACTATAAGTAATATTAAATTGGAGGTCATCTTAGTTATGTCAAGCGAAGTAAGAGTTCGTTATGCCCCGAGTCCAACTGGACATCTTCATATAGGGAATGCAAGAACAGCACTATTTAATTATTTATTTGCACGAAATCAAAACGGTAAATTTATTATCCGTATTGAAGATACAGATCAAAAGCGTAATATCGAAGGCGGCGAAGAAAGTCAGCTGCGCTATTTAAAATGGTTAGGTATTGAATGGGATGAAAGTATCGACGTAGGCGGGGAGTACGGTCCTTACCGCCAGTCTGAACGTACGGAAATCTATCAAAAATATACGGAAGAACTTCTTGAAAAAGGATTAGCTTATCACTGTTACTGTACGTCAGAAGAGCTTGAAAAAGAGCGTGAAGAACAGCAGGCGAACAGTCAAATGCCGCGCTATTCAGGTAAGTGCCGTAACTTAACAGCTGAACAGCGTGCTGAACTAGAAGCAGAAGGCCGTGAGCCGAGCATTCGCTTCCGTGTTCCTAGTAACACAGAAATTAAGTGGAATGATATTGTCAAAGATGAAGTATCGTTTGAGTCTGAAGGCATTGGTGATTTCGTTATTGTGAAAAAAGACGGTACACCAACATATAACTACGCTGTAGCCATTGATGATTATCTAATGAAGATGACACATGTTCTACGCGGAGATGACCATATTTCCAATACACCGAAGCAAATTCTTGTGTATGAAGCTTTAGGTTGGACGCCTCCTGTATTTGGTCATATGACGTTAATCGTAAATGAAAATCGTCGCAAGCTAAGTAAACGTGATGAGTCAATCATTCAGTTTATCGAGCAATATAAAGAATTAGGCTACTTGCCAGAAGCACTATTTAATTTTATTACAATGCTTGGCTGGTCACCTGTGGGGGAAGAAGAAATTTTCTCTAAAGAACAGTTTATTGAAATTTTTGACCCAGCTCGTTTATCAAAATCTCCAGCACTATTTGATACAAGCAAATTACGTTGGATGAACAACCAATACATGAAACAATTGGATTTAGATGAGGTAGTAGCTTTATCAGTTCCTCACTTAGTGAAAGCTGGAAAAGTTGAAGAAACGCGCGATGCAGAAACAGAACAATGGGTACGTGACTTAGTCGCTCTATACCAAGAACAAATGAGCTTTGGCGCTGAGATTGTTGAACTTACTGAAATGTTCTTTAAGAAAGAAATTGATTACAGTGAAGAAGCAAAAGCAGTACTTGCTGAAGAACAAGTACCGGAAGTGTTAAAAGCATTTGCTGAAGAGATTTCTTCTTTAGAAGAATTCAGCGCTGATGAAATTAAGGCAGCAACAAAGGCTGTACAAAAAGCAACAGGTCAAAAAGGTAAAAAACTATTTATGCCAATTCGTGTAGCAACAACAGGCGAAACACACGGTCCCGAGCTTCCAAAAGCTATTTCTCTTTTAGGAAAAGAAACAGTTTTAGCTCGTCTAGAAAGCATTTATAGTTAACAAATTTCTATTTTGCCCATATGATAAAATAATCAAATATGGATATCGTTGAGAAGGAAGAGTAGGCAAGTTCATTGCATATCAGAGAGGGTTATCACCGGCTGAAAGTAACCTATGACAAAACTTGTTGAAGTGCGCCTTTGAGTCTTTTGTTGAATGCTACTAAGTAAGTAGGCAAAAGCGGGTACTTTCACGTTATGAGAGAAGAGTTGGGATTGTTTGTTGATCCAAACAGAGTGGAACCGCGTATATACGTCTCTGTGTCATTTGACATAGGGGCGTTTTTTTATACAATCAATGAGTAGATAGAGGAATAGCGGAATTGGGGTGAGATGATGCTAAAGTTGTTAAAGGAAGACATTGAGGCCATATTTGAACAAGATCCTGCAGCAAGAAGTTATATTGAAGTGATATTAACCTATTCAGGGTTGCATGCTATTTGGGCACATAGATTCGCTCACGGGCTTTTTAAAAGAAAGTGGTTTTTTCTGGCACGTGTAATCTCACAAATTAGCCGATTCTTCACAGGGATTGAAATTCATCCGGGTGCGAAAATTGGCCGCCGCTTTTTTATTGACCACGGAATGGGAATTGTTATTGGGGAAACGTGCGAAATTGGAGATAATGTAACAGTATATCAAGGAGTAACACTCGGAGGAACAGGGAAAGAAAAAGGAAAGCGTCACCCGACGATTGAAGACAATGTCTTAATTGCAACAGGTGCTAAAGTGCTAGGATCGATTACGATTCATGCGCACTCCAAAATTGGAGCAGGCTCAGTTGTGTTAAATGACGTCCCAGAAAACTCAACGGTTGTTGGTATCCCTGGCCGAGTCGTCATTCAAAATGGCGTCCGGATTCCAAAAGATTTGAATCATCAAGATTTGCCAGATCCAGATGCAGAGCGTTTCAAACAGCTAGAGAAAGAAATTTTACACCTGCAAAATCAATTAAAGGAATTAAAAGAAGGGAAGATTCACCATGGCAATTAAGCTATATAACACGTTAACACGTCAAAAAGAGACGTTTGTACCGCTAGAAGAAAACAAAGTCAAAATGTACGTGTGCGGACCGACCGTGTATAACTATATTCATATTGGAAATGCACGTCCTGCGATCGTATTTGATACGGTGCGCCGCTATTTAGAATTTAGAGGCTACGACGTGGAGTATGTCTCAAACTTCACAGATGTGGATGATAAATTAATTAAGGCAGCAAAAGAGTTAGGAGAAGATGTTCCAACGATCGCAAACCGCTTTATCGATGCCTACTTTGAAGATACGTCAGCTCTTGGATGCAAGCATGCCGATGTGCATCCACGCGTAACTGAAAATATGGATATCATTATTGAGTTCATTGATGAACTGGTGAAAAAAGGCTATGCGTATGAGTCAGAGGGCGACGTATACTATCGTACGCGTAAATTTGAAGGATACGGAAAATTATCACATCAGTCCATTGATGAATTGCAATCCGGTGCTCGCATCGAAGTTGGAGAAAAGAAAGAAGATCCATTAGACTTTACTCTTTGGAAAGCAACCAAAGATGGAGAGATTGCATGGCATAGCCCTTGGGGTCAAGGAAGACCAGGCTGGCATATTGAATGCTCGGCGATGGCGCGCAAGTATTTAGGTGATACAATTGATATCCACGCAGGCGGCCAGGATTTAGCTTTCCCTCATCACGAAAATGAAATTGCTCAATCAGAAGCGCTCACTGGGAAATCGTTTGCGAAATACTGGCTTCATAACGGATATATCAATATTGATAATGAAAAGATGTCTAAATCACTAGGGAATTTCGTGTTAGTTCATGACATTATTAAAAAGCATGATCCTTCTCTACTTCGATTCTTTATTTTATCTGTTCACTATCGTCACCCAATTAACTATAACGAAGAAATTTTAGAGAATACGCGCAAAGGGTTTGAGCGTCTGCAAACAGCTTACGGCAACTTAACTCACCGTCTAGAGGCAGCAACAAATCTTCAAGAAGATGCTTCAGAATGGTTCGAAAAGCTAAAAGAGCTCCGCGAAACCTTTGTTGAAGAGATGGATGATGATTTTAATACGGCAAATGCCATTTCTGTTCTGTTCGAGCTAGCAAAGCAAGCTAACTTGTATTTATTAGAACAAACAACGTCTACAGATGTAATTGAAGCCTTTATTAAAGAGTTTAAAGAACTAGGTGCTGCAATAGGCATTGCGTTTGGAGAAGCTGAACTTCTAGACGAAGAAATTGATCAATTGATCCAAGATCGTATTCAAGCTCGTAAAGATCGTAATTTCCAATTAGCAGATCAAATTCGAGATGAATTAAAGGCTAAAAATATTATTTTAGAAGATACGGTGCAAGGAACAAGATGGAAAAGAGGATAATAGTGTTATGAGCAGCAGTAAATTAGATGTAAAACAGCTAAATAGCTTAGCTCTTGCTTATATGGGTGATGCGGTGTTTGATTTACATGTTCGCCGCCACCTGCTGGTGTTAGGGACAGTGCGCCCTAACCAGCTTCATAATAAAGCTAAAAAATATGTATCAGCAAAAGCACAAGCACAAATCGTATATTATTTTAAAAATGAAAACTTTTTTACTGAAGAAGAAGAAGGTGTACTGCGCCGAGGACGCAATGCAAAGTCTGGTACAGTCCCTAAAAACACAGATGTGCAAACGTATCGCTACAGTACAGCATTTGAAGCGGTCGTAGGCTATTTGTATCTTTTAGGTGAAGAAGAAAGAATGATGGAACTTATTACTAAAGCTATCTCTTTCGTCGATGAAGGAGAGGGAGGAATGAATCATGGAACATGAATTTATCATTGGACGTAATCCGGTCCTAGAAGCCCTAAAGTCTGGGCGTGACATTAACAAACTATGGATTGCCGAAGGATCGCAAGGCGGTTCTATGGGGCAAATCACGCAGTTAGCAAAACGTAATGGTGTATTGGTGCAGTTTGTACCGAAAAAGAAAATTGAGCAAATGGTAGACGGTATTCATCAAGGAGTAGCTGCACAAGTTGCTGCTTATCAGTATGCAGAGTTAGATGATTTATTTAACTTAGCGGAAAAACGTAATGAAAGTCCGTTTTTCCTTCTATTAGATGAGCTCGAAGATCCCCATAATTTAGGTTCTATTATGCGAACAGCCGATGCCGTTGGCGCACACGGTATCATTATTCCAAAGCGCCGTTCAGTTGGATTAACGGCCACTGTAGCAAAGGCGTCTACAGGAGCGATTGAACATATTCCTGTAGCAAGGGTAACAAACCTATCAAGGACGATTGATGAATTAAAAGATCGAGGCGTATGGATTGTTGGAACGGATGCGAAAGAAAGTGACGATTACCGCAACTTAGATGGAGGTATGCCGCTTACGTTAGTGATTGGAAGTGAAGGAAAAGGCATGAGTCGTTTGATTCGTGAAAAATGCGACTTTCTTGTACAGCTTCCAATGGTTGGGCATGTTACATCGTTAAATGCATCTGTAGCAGCTAGTCTTCTCATGTATGAGGTTTACCGAAAACGCCATCCTCTAGGTGAATAAAAATGGATATTCTACTGGTGGATGGTTATAACATGATAGGTGCGTGGCCCGACCTAAGAAAGCTTAGAGATAATGATTTAGCGGGTGCTCGAGACCTGTTAATTGAAAAGATGGCAGAGTATCAAGCATATATGGGGTATCGTGTCATTATTGTCTTCGATGCTCATATGGTCGAAGGAATTGAAAAGAAGGCAAAAAATCATAAGGTTGACGTTGTATTTACACGAGAAAATGAAACAGCGGATGAGTACATTGAAAAGCTGGCTCAAGAGCTAAACAATGTAAAGACACAGATTCATGTTGCTACATCTGATTTTACGGAGCAGTGGGCAATCTTTGGACAAGGTGCGCTTAGAATTTCTGCTCGAGAATTGTACAACGAAATTGAGCAAATTGAGAAACATATTAATCTTGATGTGAAGTCTATTCAAAATCAAAAGCCAGCGGCACGCATTCAACTTTCCAATCAAGTAGCCGAAATTTTCGAAAAATGGCGCCGGGGACAGCGGTGAGGTTATTGACGGTACGGAATTAGCTACTGTATAATATTTCTATCTACTGTGCGGTCGGGGGGATCGATATGGGCGATACTTATGGGAGAAAACTGCATGCTCATTTCGAACAACAAGAGGATGAAACAGTTGTCGATCTTGTGCATAAAGGCGATATTGACGCATTAGAGTATTTGATTCATAAATACAAAAACTTTGTGCGAGCAAAGGCGCGGTCGTATTTTTTAATTGGGGCAGACCGTGAAGATATTGTACAAGAAGGTATGATAGGGTTATACAAGGCAATTAGAGATTTTAGAGAAGATAAGCTAACTTCGTTTAAAGCTTTTGCTGAACTTTGCATTACCAGGCAAATTATTACCGCTATTAAAACCGCAACAAGGCAAAAACATATTCCATTAAACTCTTATGTATCATTGGACAAGCCAATATATGATGAAGAGTCCGACCGAACCTTAATGGATGTTATTTCGGGGACAAAAGTAGCAAATCCAGAAGAGCTGCTCATTAATCGAGAGAAGTTTGATGATATTGAATTAAAGATGGCTGAACTGTTAAGTGATCTTGAGCGAAAAGTTCTCGTTCTTTATTTAGATGGTCAATCTTATCAAGAGATTTCAGAAGAGTTAAACCGCCACGTCAAATCCATCGATAATGCACTTCAGCGTGTGAAGAGGAAATTAGAGCGCTACCTCGAGATTCGTGAAATCACAATGTAGCCTTCTATCCTCATATTGACATGCTAAGAAAGTCTGTGATACTTTTTTATAGACATTATCACTCTATAGGTGGTTGACATTATGCGTAAAAAAGTTGTACTTGCGTGTGTGCAATGCGCTAGTCGTAACTATACGACTATGAAAAACACACAGCAAAACGAAGAGCGTTTAGAAATGAAGAAGTTTTGCAAAACGTGTAACGCACATACGATTCATCGTGAAACAAAGTAGATCAATAATCTGCACAGACTAATACCCCTTTTAATTTATTGGAGGTTACAAACATGAACCGTGTAGGAAATTTCTTGCGTGATGTTGGGCGTGAGATGAAGAAGGTAAGTTGGCCTAAAAAAAATGAGCTAACTCGTTATACAATTACTGTTATTTCTACAGTTGTATTTATGACACTCTTTTTTGTAGTAGTTGATTACGGAATTTCGTCACTTATTCGTTTAATCCCTTGAATAAATTGACTTAAATCATGGTATAATAAAGCTAAATTATGTTTTTTTCAGAAAAGCCCGGAGACGGGTTTTTTAATTTGCTTTAAGAATGATTGTGCTAGGAGTCAACTATTTTCCTAGTGCGTTGTCTGTGCAATAGATTAGGACATCTTATTTTATAGTGAGCTGGGAGGGAAGGACGTATAGTCCTCAGAAATGGAGAAAAATTGGTATGTAGTCCATACTTATTCTGGATATGAAAATAAAGTAAAAACAAATTTAGAAAAGCGCGTAGAAACAATGGGTATGCAAGATAAAATTTTCCGCGTTGTTGTTCCTGAAGAAGAAGAAAGAGAAATTAAGAACAACAAAGAAAAGATTACAAAGAAAAAAGTATTCCCAGGGTACGTGTTAGTTGAAATCATCATGACAGATGATTCATGGTATGTAGTTCGTAATACACCTGGAGTTACGGGCTTTGTAGGTTCAGCAGGTTCTGGATCAAAGCCAACTGCTCTTCTACCAGAAGAAGTAGAAATGATCTTAAAACAAATGGGCATGGACGAGCAGCATGCTGACTTTGACTTTGAACTAAAAGAAACAGTATTGGTTCAAGAAGGTCCGTTTGCAAACTTCGAAGGTACCATTGAAGAAATCGATACAGATAAACGTAAAGTTAAGGTTCATGTCGATATGTTCGGAAGACAAACGCCAGTAGAGCTAGACTTTACACAAATTGAAAAAATATAATCTGTAAGACCTTGCAATTCATGAAGTTTAATGTTAATATTTCATAAGTCAGTATGTCTCAAAACTAGAGACTAAAACAACTATTTCTTTATTTTATATATAAAGAACATTGAGTGGGAGGGCATCGCCCTATTACCACATCACGGACTTAAGGAGGTGTGTCTCGTGGCTAAAAAAGTAATTAAACTTGTTAAGTTACAAATTCCTGCAGGTAAAGCAAATCCAGCGCCACCAGTTGGTCCTGCATTAGGTCAAGCCGGTGTTAACATCATGGGTTTCTGTAAGGAGTTTAACGCTCGCACAGCTGATCAAGCTGGTCTTATCATTCCTGTTGAAATCACGGTATTTGAAGACCGTTCATTTACATTTATTACGAAAACTCCACCTGCTGCTGTACTACTTAAGAAAGCGGCTGGTATTGAGTCTGGTTCTGGTGAACCAAACCGTAATAAAGTTGCAACAGTCAAGCGTGACAAAGTGCGTGAGATTGCTGAAACTAAAATGCCTGACTTAAACGCTGCTAGCGTTGAATCTGCAATGCGCATGGTAGAAGGTACAGCGCGCAGTATGGGAATCGTAGTTGAAGACTAATTCCATTTGATTGGGTGTTAGAAGGTTGCGAGAAATGGAAGTTTTCCTATGCTCGCAACCTTTATTAGTGGGAGGTTATTCCGTTAAAACCACATAAGGAGGAAACAAAAATGGCTAAAAAAGGTAAAAAGTACGTTGAAGCTGCTAAGCTTGTAGATCGTACACAAACTTATTCAGTACAAGAAGCGATTGAATTAGTAAAGAAAACAAACACAACTAAATTTGATGCAACTGTAGAAGTAGCATTCCGTTTAGGAGTTGACCCTAAGAAAGCTGACCAACAAATTCGTGGTGCAGTAGTACTACCAAACGGTACAGGTAAAACTCAACGTGTATTAGTATTCGCTAAAGGCGAAAAAGCTAAAGAAGCTGAAGCTGCAGGCGCTGACTACGTTGGCGATGCTGACTACATCAACAAAATCCAACAAGGTTGGTTCGAGTTCGATGTAATCGTAGCTACTCCAGACATGATGGGTGAAGTTGGTAAACTTGGTCGTGTATTAGGACCTAAAGGTTTAATGCCAAACCCTAAAACTGGTACAGTAACATTTGATGTTCAAAAAGCAGTTAACGAAATCAAAGCTGGTAAAGTAGAATACCGTGTTGATAAAGCTGGTAACATCCACGTACCAATCGGTAAAGTATCTTTCGAAGAGAGCAAGTTAGTTGAAAACTTCACTACAATCTTCGAAACTATGGTAAAAGCTAAGCCGGCAGCAGCAAAAGGCACATACATGAAGAACGTAGCTGTTACTTCAACAATGGGCCCTGGTATCAAAGTTGATACTGCTTCATTCTCTGCTTAATAAATTTGGAAATAAATCGGTGTTGACTTTTTGAAAGTCCCTGATTATAATAGATAATGTTGTTAAAAAGAATAACATTTGTACCGTAGACAGTAGGTGCTGCAAAGCTTAATTTCCTACCGAGGTGTGTGAGATAAATTAGTGAAACGTTATGGTTCGCTTACTACACCTTCATGTCTTTATTGTCATGGAGGTTTTTTATTGCACCTTGTCTGAGTGTACGGAAGGAAATCTACAGGAGGTGTAAAGATGAGCAACGTAATTGAACAAAAGAAACAAGTCGTAGACGAAATTGCTGAAAAACTTCAAGCGAGTAACTCAATAGTTGTCGTTGACTACCGTGGTTTGAATGTTGCTGAAGTTACTGAACTTCGTAAGCAATTACGTGAAGCAGGCATTGAGTTCAAAGTTTACAAAAACACTTTAACTCGCCGTGCTGTAGAAAAACTTGAACTAACAGATCTTAATGATGCGTTAGTAGGTCCAAATGCAATCGCATTTGGTGGAGAAGATGTTGTTGCTCCAGCTAAAATTTTAAACAACTTCGCTAAAGAACACGAAGCGTTAGAAATCAAAGCTGGTGTAATTGAAGGTAATGTTGCATCTGTTGAAGAAATTAAAGCACTTGCAGAACTACCATCTCGCGAAGGCTTACTTTCTATGTTGCTTAGCGTGCTTCAAGCTCCAATTCGCAACCTTGCTCTTGCTACAAAAGCTGTGGCAGATCAAAAAGAAGAACAAGGTGCATAATCTAGTCTGTTATATATAACACAATCACAAGGAGGAAATTAACAATGACTCAAGAACAAATCATTGAAGCAGTTAAAAATATGACTGTTTTAGAACTTAACGATTTAGTAAAAGCAATCGAAGAAGAATTTGGCGTAACTGCTGCTGCTCCTGTAGCTGTAGCTGGCGGTGCTGCTGGTGAAGCTGCTGCTGAGAAAACTGAATTTGACCTAGTACTTGAAAGTGCTGGCGGACAAAAAATCAAAGTTATCAAAGTAGTACGTGAAATCACTGGTCTTGGCTTAAAAGAAGCTAAAGAAATCGTTGATAACGCTCCAAAAGCTCTTAAAGAAGGTATTTCTAAAGAAGAAGCTGAAGAAGCAAAAGCTAAACTTGAAGAAGTTGGCGCTTCTGTAGAAGTTAAGTAATTATTGCTTAACAACTGATATAAAAAAGCTCGCTTGTACAAGCGAGCTTTTTTGCTTCTGTCATCCTTTTCATTTATAGTAAAGAAGAACATATTGATTAGGAGGTTCTATTTTGACAGAACATTATTTTTCTAATACACCATCGTCTGCAAGTAATGAAGAGCGCTTTTCATTTGAATTGAGAGGAACCTCTTTTTCATTTACGAGTGACAGCGGTGTTTTTTCAAAAAAAGAGATCGATTTTGGATCGCGCCTGTTAATTGAAACGTTTCAAATGCCTGAGAGTCCCGGCCAGCTTCTGGATGTTGGGTGCGGATATGGCCCGATTGGGTTGGCTCTTGCAAAAGAGGATAGCCAAAGAAACGTTCATATGGTCGATGTTAATGAACGTGCATTAGCACTAGCTCAAAAAAATGCTGAAGTTAATTCAGTATCAAATGTTTCAATCTATCAAAGCTCTTGCTATGAAAATGTGAAGGAAACGAATTTTGCAGCTATTCTTAGTAATCCGCCGATCCGTGCGGGTAAAAAAGTTGTTCATGAAATTCTAGAAAAGTCATTAGATCACCTTGCTGACCAAGGAGAACTTTGGATTGTGATTCAGAAAAAGCAAGGAGCGCCATCTGCTCTTGCGAAATTAGAATCTCTATTTAATGAAGTAGAAGTAGTAGAAAAGAAAAAAGGGTATTATATCATATGTGCTAAAAAATGTTGACTAATATTTTTTAGTATGTTAGCATTATAAAATGCCAATATATAAATATTCCATATAAGCTCGGGTTATACATAAAATAAAAGGTATAATTTTGAATTATATGGGAAAAACTAATAAAATCAATAGTACGTTTTTATGAAATTGTGGTTTTCTATTTAAAGAGACCATTTTTCTTTTGTTCAATAATAAACATATGGTTTATTATATATTTTGAATAATAACGCTTGATTTGAGGGGTGAATCAGTTGACAGGTCAACTAGTTCAGTATGGACGCCACCGCCAACGCAGAAGTTATGCTCGTATTAGTGAAGTTTTAGAGTTACCGAACTTAATCGAGATTCAAACGGCTTCATACCAATGGTTTTTAGATGAAGGTTTACGAGAAATGTTCCAAGATATTTCTCCAATTGATGATTTTACAGGTAACTTATCACTAGAATTTATTGATTACAGCTTAGGTGAGCCAAAGTATTCAGTAGGAGAGTCTAAAGAACGTGATGTAACTTATGCAGCACCTCTTCGTGTTAAGGTGCGGTTAATTAATAAAGAAACAGGTGAAGTAAAAGACCAAGATGTGTTCATGGGAGATTTCCCATTGATGACCGAAACAGGTACCTTTGTAATTAATGGTGCTGAGCGTGTTATCGTATCACAGTTGGTTCGTTCACCAAGTGTTTACTATAGTGGAAAGCTTGATAAAAACGGTAAAAAAGGATATACAGCAACTGTTATCCCTAACCGTGGTGCATGGCTAGAATATGAAACTGATGCAAAAGATGTAGTATACGTGCGTATTGATCGTACTCGTAAACTGCCAGTAACAGTGCTGTTACGCGCGCTAGGTTTCGGTTCTGACCAAGAGATTATCGATTTAATCGGTGATAATGAATACATCCGTAATACGCTTGAAAAAGATAATACGGAAACAACGGAAAAAGCGCTATTAGAAATCTATGAGCGTTTACGTCCGGGTGAACCACCGACAGTTGAGAATGCGAAGTCTCTATTAGTATCTCGCTTCTTTGATCCAAAACGATATGACTTAGCGAACGTAGGTCGCTATAAAATTAATAAAAAGCTTCATATCAAACATCGCTTATTTAATCAAAAGCTAGCTGAAACATTAGTTGATCCTGAAACAGGTGAAATTATTGCAGAAAAAGGCGCAATGATTGATCGCCGTCTGCTAGATCGCTTGATTCCGATGCTTGAAGGTGGAGTAAACTTTAAAACTTATAGTCCGGTTGGTGGAGTAGTAGAAGACGATGTTACATTACAATCTATTAAGATTTATGCGCCAAATGATCCAGAAGGTGAAAAAGTCATCACTGTATCAGGCAACGCTTATGTAACAGAAGCAGTTAAAAATATCACACCTGCTGATATCCTAGCATCAATCAGTTACTTCTTTAACTTGCTTCATCAAGTAGGAGACACAGATGATATCGACCACTTAGGTAACCGTCGTCTGCGTTCTGTAGGTGAATTGTTACAAAACCAATTCCGTATCGGTTTATCTCGTATGGAACGTGTTGTTCGTGAAAGAATGTCAATTCAAGACACGAATACAATCACACCTCAACAATTAATTAATATTCGTCCAGTTATTGCGGCGATTAAAGAGTTCTTTGGAAGTTCTCAATTATCACAGTTCATGGATCAAACGAATCCATTAGGCGAATTGACGCACAAACGTCGTCTTTCAGCTCTAGGACCTGGTGGTTTAACGCGTGAACGCGCTGGTTTCGAAGTGCGTGACGTTCACTACTCCCACTATGGCCGTATGTGTCCGATTGAAACTCCAGAGGGTCCGAATATCGGGTTAATCAACTCACTTTCTTCATATGCAAAAGTAAACAAATTCGGTTTCATCGAAACACCTTACCGTCGTATCGATCCTGAAACAGGTAAAGTGACAGAGCGAATTGACTACTTAACAGCTGATGAAGAAGATAACTATGTTGTAGCCCAAGCGAACGCTCGTCTAGGTGATGATGGTTCATTCTTAGATGAAAATGTCGTTGCACGTTTCCGTGGAGAAAACACGGTTATCCGTCGCGATCGTTTAGACTATATGGATGTATCACCAAAACAAGTTGTATCTGCCGCTACAGCATGTATCCCATTCTTAGAGAACGATGACTCTAACCGTGCATTAATGGGTGCGAACATGCAACGTCAAGCAGTACCTTTATTAAATCCTGAAGCACCAATCGTAGGTACAGGTATGGAATATGTATCTGGTAAAGACTCTGGTGCAGCCGTGATTTGTAAATACCCTGGCGTTGTAGAGCGCGTAGAAGCAAAACAAATTTTTGTTCGCCGCTATGAAGAAGTAGACGGACAAAAAGTTAAAGGTAACTTAGATCAATACAAATTATTAAAATTCGTTCGTTCTAACCAAGGTACTTGTTACAACCAGCGTCCAATTGTTTCAGTTGGCGACGAAGTAGTAAAAGGTGAGATCTTAGCCGACGGTCCTTCAATGGAAAAAGGTGAGCTTGCTTTAGGACGAAACGTAATGGTTGGTTTCATGACATGGGATGGTTACAACTATGAGGATGCCATCATCATGAGTGAACGCCTTGTGAAAGACGATGTATATACGTCTGTTCATATTGAAGAATATGAATCTGAGTCTCGTGATACGAAACTTGGACCTGAAGAAATTACGCGTGACATTCCAAACGTAGGTGAAGATGCGCTTCGCAACTTAGATGAGCGTGGAATCATCCGCATTGGTGCAGAAGTAAAAGATGGAGATCTTTTAGTTGGTAAAGTAACGCCAAAAGGTGTAACAGAACTAACAGCTGAAGAACGTCTTCTACACGCTATTTTCGGTGAAAAAGCGCGTGAAGTTCGTGATACTTCTCTTCGTGTACCGCACGGCGGCGGTGGAATTATCCTTGATGTTAAAGTCTTCAACCGTGAAGATGGCGACGAATTACCACCAGGTGTAAACCAATTAGTCCGTGTATACATTGTTCAGAAGCGTAAAATTTCTGAAGGTGACAAAATGGCCGGTCGTCACGGTAACAAAGGTGTAATTTCACGTATTTTACCGGAAGAAGATATGCCTTACCTACCAGACGGTACGCCAATTGACATCATGTTAAACCCATTAGGGGTACCATCTCGTATGAACATCGGTCAGGTGCTAGAGCTTCATTTAGGTATGGCTGCTCGTAAGCTTGGCATTCACGTTGCGTCTCCAGTATTTGATGGTGCGCGTGAGGAAGATGTTTGGGCAACAATCGAAGAAGCTGGCATGTCTCGTGATGCTAAAACAGTTCTATATGATGGTCGAACAGGTGAACCATTCGATAACCGTGTATCAGTAGGAATCATGTACATGATCAAACTTGCTCACATGGTAGACGATAAACTTCACGCTCGTTCTACTGGACCATACTCACTTGTTACACAACAACCACTTGGTGGTAAAGCGCAGTTCGGTGGACAGCGTTTTGGTGAGATGGAAGTATGGGCACTTGAAGCATACGGTGCTGCTTATACATTACAAGAGATCTTAACAGTGAAATCAGACGACGTAGTAGGTCGTGTGAAAACATACGAAGCAATTGTTAAAGGTGAAAACATTCCAGAACCTGGCATACCTGAATCGTTCAAAGTATTAATCAAAGAACTACAAAGTTTAGGTATGGATGTGAAGATGCTTTCTGCTGACGAGCAAGAAATTGATATCATGGACTCAGAAGAGGACCATGAGCAACCAACAGAATCAATTATTGCAGATAACGAAGAAAGCCTTTCTGAAGGACAAAAAGATCCTGTCACAAAAGAGTAAGGAATTACTTTCATATAAACGTTAAGGGAAAAAACCTGTAGATTAAAAGGGAGGTAGGCTCCTTGCTAGATGTAAATAACTTTGAGTATATGAAAATCGGTCTAGCTTCGCCAGATAAAATTCGTTCTTGGTCGTACGGTGAGGTAAAAAAACCTGAAACGATCAACTATCGTACGTTAAAACCTGAAAAAGACGGCTTATTCTGTGAGCGTATTTTTGGTCCACAAAAGGACTGGGAATGTCACTGCGGAAAATATAAGCGCGTTCGTTATAAAGGTGTTGTATGTGATCGTTGTGGCGTAGAAGTTACGCGCGCAAAAGTTCGTCGTGAACGCATGGGTCACATCGAACTAGCTGCACCTGTTTCACATATTTGGTACTTCAAAGGTATTCCTAGCCGCATGGGACTTGTCTTAGACATGTCCCCTCGTGCGCTAGAGGAAATCATTTATTTTGCTTCTTATGTAGTAACAGATGCTGGTGATACACCACTTGAAAAGAAACAGCTTTTATCAGAGAAAGAATACCGTGCGTATCGTGAGAAGTACGGACAAACTTTCCATGCAGCAATGGGTGCTGAAGCTGTTAAAAAATTATTGCATGACATCGATCTTGATAAAGAAGTAGATGCTTTGAAAGAAGAATTGAAAACTGCTCAAGGTCAACGTCGTACACGTGCTATTAAACGTTTAGAGGTACTAGAGGCTTTCCGTCATTCTGGTAACGAACCTTCTTGGATGATTTTAGACGTTCTACCGGTTATTCCGCCAGAACTTCGTCCAATGGTTCAATTAGATGGTGGACGCTTTGCTACGTCTGATCTAAATGATTTATATCGCCGTGTAATTAACCGTAACAACCGCTTAAAGCGTTTATTAGACCTTGGAGCTCCTAGCATTATCGTTCAAAACGAAAAGCGTATGCTTCAAGAAGCTGTAGATGCATTAATCGATAATGGTCGTCGTGGCCGTCCGGTAACAGGACCAGGTAACCGTCCATTAAAATCTCTTTCTCACATGTTAAAAGGTAAGCAAGGTCGCTTCCGTCAAAACTTATTAGGTAAACGTGTTGACTACTCTGGCCGTTCGGTAATCGTTGTAGGTCCGAACTTAAAGATGTATCAATGTGGTCTTCCAAAAGAAATGGCGTTAGAGCTTTTCAAACCTTTCGTAATGAAAGAGCTTGTTGAACGCGGTTTAGCTCATAACATCAAGAGTGCAAAACGTAAAATTGAACGTGTGCAACCTGAAGTATGGGACGTATTAGAATCGGTTATTAAAGAGCATCCAGTTCTTTTAAACCGTGCACCAACGCTACACAGACTAGGTATTCAAGCATTTGAACCTACGCTTGTAGAAGGTCGCGCTATTCGTCTTCATCCGCTTGTATGTACAGCATATAACGCTGACTTTGACGGTGACCAAATGGCGGTTCACGTTCCATTATCTGCGGAAGCACAAGCAGAAGCACGTATCTTAATGCTTGCTGCTCAAAATATCTTGAACCCTAAAGATGGTAAACCAGTTGTTACACCTTCACAGGATATGGTATTAGGTAACTACTACTTAACGCTTGAGCGTGAAGAGGCAGTTGGAGAAGGCATGGTGTTCAAGGATACAAATGAAGCACTATTAGCGTACCAAAACGGTTATGTGCATCTTCATACACGTGTAGGTGTGTATGCAGGTTCTTTAAACAACGAAACGTTTACAGAAGCACAAAATCAACAGTTGCTTGTTACAACGGTTGGTAAATTAGTTTTCAACGAAATTTTACCAAAGTCGTTCCCATACATTAACGAACCAACAAGAGAAAACTTAGAAGTGAAAACTCCTGAGAAGTACTTTGTTGAAAAAGGTGCAGATGTGAAGGAATTCATCAAGAATCAACCGGCTATCGCACCGTTTAAGAAAAAAATCTTAGGTAATATTATCGCTGAAGTATTTAAACGTTTCAAAATTACTGAGACTTCTAAAATGCTTGACCGTATGAAAGACCTAGGTTTCAAATATTCTACTAAAGCTGGTATTACAGTTGGTGTAGCTGATATCGTGGTTTTAGGAGAAAAAGAAGTTATCTTAACAGAAGCGCAAGCTAAAGTAGATAACGTACTAAAACAATTCCGTCGCGGTTTAATTACTGAAGATGAGCGTTATGAGCGTGTTATCTCTGTATGGAGTAGCGCGAAAGACGTTATCCAAGGTAAATTAATGGCGTCATTAGACAAACGCAACCCAATCTTCATGATGAGTGACTCTGGTGCCCGTGGTAACGCATCTAACTTCACTCAGCTTGCAGGTATGCGTGGACTAATGGCCAACCCGTCCGGTCGTATCATTGAGTTACCAATCAAATCTAGTTTCCGTGAAGGTTTAACAGTATTAGAGTACTTTATCTCTACCCATGGTGCACGTAAAGGTCTTGCCGATACGGCTCTTAAAACAGCTGACTCAGGTTACCTTACTCGTCGTCTGGTTGACGTAGCACAAGACGTTATCGTACGTGATGACGACTGTGGTACAGACCGCGGTATTCTGGCTGTTGCAATCAAAGAAGGAACAGAAGAAATTGAGAAACTTGATGAGCGTCTAATTGGACGTTATGCAAGAAAAACACTACTTCACCCAGGAACAAACGAAGTGTTAGTGAAAGAAAACGAACTAATTACAGAAGACCTAGCTGAAACAATTGTGGATGCTGGTGTTGAAGAAGTATGGATTCGTTCTGCATTCACATGTAACACTCGCCACGGTGTATGTAAAAAATGTTACGGTCGTAACCTTGCAACTGGTTCAGAAGTTGAAGTGGGTGAGGCAGTTGGTATCATCGCTGCTCAATCTATCGGTGAGCCAGGTACACAGTTAACGATGCGTACATTCCATACAGGTGGGGTTGCTGGAGACGATATCACTCAAGGTTTACCGCGTATCCAAGAGATTTTCGAAGCGCGTAACCCTAAAGGTCAAGCCGTTATCTCTGAAATTGAAGGTACAATTGCCGGCATTTCTGAAGGACGCGATCGTCAGCACGAAATTACTGTTCAAGGAGAGATTGAAACTCGTTCTTACACAGCTCCGTACAGTGCACGCCTGAAAGTTATTGAAGGACAGCGCATTGCACGTGGTCAAGAATTAACGGAAGGTTCAATTGATCCTAAAGAATTACTAAAAGTAAAAGACATCACGGCTGTACAAGAGTACTTGCTTCGTGAGGTGCAAAAAGTATACCGTATGCAAGGGGTAGAAATTGGAGATAAACACGTAGAGGTAATGGTTCGCCAAATGCTTCGTAAAGTGCGTGTAATGGATTCAGGAGATACAGATGTATTACCAGGTTCATTACTTGATATTCACCAATTCACTGATGCAAATGAAAAAGTATTACTTGAAGGCAATCGTCCAGCGACAGGCCGTCCTGTATTACTTGGTATTACAAAAGCATCTCTTGAAACTGATTCCTTCTTATCTGCTGCGTCATTCCAAGAAACAACGCGTGTTCTTACGGATGCTGCAATCAAAGGAAAACGTGATGAGTTGCTTGGACTTAAAGAGAATGTTATCATTGGTAAGCTAGTTCCGGCTGGTACAGGTATGACGAGATATCGTAATGCTGAACCGATCAAAAACCAAGCTGAAGAAACGGTAACAATCGACTAATTATAAAATCATTACTCTAGAATGGATGTTTTTTTAAAAAACTACGAAACGTTAGTTGACATCCATTCTAGGGAATGATACTATATCAAAGGTGCTCCTATAAACTACCTGTTACTTTGGAGGATATGATAATGTCTTATGAAAAAGTATTACAGGCTGATCATATTATTGTAGGAACAAAGCAGACGGTGAAAGCATTAAAAAAAGGTACAGTAAAGGAAGTCATCATTGCTGAAGACGCTGATTTTTATGTCACATCCATTGTGGCAAAAACGGCACAGCAAGAAAACGTTCCGTATACGTATGTCCCTTCTATGCGAAAGCTTGGTCAAGCTTGTAGGATAGAAGTTAACGCTGCAACTGTTGCAATTATTAGTTAACACGTTTTTGAACTTTTAGTTTCAAAGACTTTGTTTTTTGCTAAAAAATGAACCACCTGGATGTGTGGTCTTACAAAAGGCGAAAGGAGGAAAAATTAAATGCCTACTATTAACCAATTAATCCGTAATGGTCGTGTGAGTAAAGGTAAAAAATCTGACTCACCTGCTTTAAACAGAGGTTACAACAGCTTCAAGAAAGCTCAAACTAACCAATCTTCTCCACAAAAACGTGGTGTATGTACACGTGTGGGTACTATGACACCGAAGAAACCGAACTCGGCTCTTCGTAAATATGCTCGTGTACGTTTAACAAACGGTATCGAGGTAACAGCTTATATCCCAGGTATTGGTCACAACTTACAAGAACACAGCGTGGTACTTATCCGCGGTGGACGTGTAAAAGATTTACCAGGGGTACGTTACCATATCGTACGTGGTGCACTTGATACTGCTGGTGTGGATGGCCGTATGCAAGGTCGTTCTAAATATGGTACTAAGCGACCAAAAGCAGCTAAAAAATAATAGCTTAACAATTAATAGATAAACTTTTAAAAGTGAAAGGAGGAAGTAGAATGCCACGTAAGGGACCTGTTGCAAAAAGAGACGTATTACCAGATCCGATTTACAATTCTAAGCTTGTATCTCGCTTAATCAACAAAATGATGCTTGATGGAAAGCGCGGTAAGTCACAAGCTATTCTTTATAGAGCATTCGATTTAGTACAAGAGCGCAGTGGTAAAGAAGCTATGGAAGTATTCGACCAAGCTCTTAAAAACATCATGCCTGTACTAGAAGTTAGAGCACGCCGTGTAGGGGGTTCTAACTACCAAGTTCCTGTAGAAGTACGTCCAGAGCGTCGTACTACTTTAGGTCTTCGTTGGTTAGTAAACTATGCTCGTCTTCGTGGAGAAAAAACGATGGAAGAGCGTTTAGCTAACGAAATCCTTGACGCAGCTAACAACACTGGTGCTGCAGTTAAGAAACGTGAAGATACTCACAAAATGGCAGAAGCTAATAAAGCATTTGCTCATTACCGTTGGTAATCTTTTAACGAAACTTTTAAAAAAACAAATTATAATATGGAAGGAGAAATACCTAAGATGGCAAGAGAGTTCTCCTTAGAAAACACTCGTAATATTGGGATCATGGCTCACATTGATGCTGGTAAAACAACAACAACTGAGCGTGTTCTTTATTATACTGGCCGTATCCATAAAATTGGTGAAACTCATGAAGGAGCTTCACAAATGGACTGGATGGAGCAAGAGCAAGAACGTGGTATCACTATCACGTCTGCTGCGACAACTGCTTCTTGGAAAGGTCACCGCGTTAACATCATCGATACTCCTGGACACGTAGACTTCACTGTTGAAGTTGAGCGTTCATTACGTGTACTTGATGGCGCTGTGGCAGTTCTTGATGCTCAATCTGGTGTTGAGCCTCAAACAGAAACAGTATGGCGTCAAGCGACTACGTACGGTGTTCCCCGTGTCGTATTCGTTAACAAAATGGACAAAATTGGTGCTGACTTCTTGTACTCTGTAAAAACGATCCACGATCGTTTAGGTGCAAATGCTCACCCAATTCAGTTGCCAATCGGTGCTGAAGATGACTTCGAAGCAATCATTGACCTTGTGGAAATGAAAGCATACTTCTACGAAGATGACTTAGGTACTCGTTCAGAATCTCGTGAAATTCCTGAGGAATACAAAGAGCAAGCTGAAGAATACCGTGCAAGCCTAGTAGAAGCTGTTGCAGAACTTGACGAAGAATTAATGATGAAGTACTTAGACGAAGGCGAGCTTACAGTTGAAGAACTAAAAGCTGGTATCCGTAAAGGTACTTGTGACGTTGAATTCTACCCAGTTATCTGTGGTTCAGCATTCAAAAACAAAGGTGTACAATTAATGCTAGATGCGGTAATTGATTACCTACCATCTCCAGTTGATGTACCAGCAATCCAAGGTATCGTACCTGACACAGAAGAAGAAGTTACGCGTGAGTCTAGCGACAACGCTCCTTTCTCAGCATTAGCGTTCAAAGTTATGACGGACCCTTATGTTGGTAAATTAACGTTCTTCCGTGTGTACTCTGGTGTACTAAGCTCTGGTTCATACATCAAAAACTCTACAAAAGGTAAGCGTGAGCGTGTAGGTCGTATCCTACAAATGCATGCTAACTCTCGTGAAGAGATTTCTGAAGTATACGCTGGAGATATCGCGGCAGCTGTAGGATTAAAAGATACTTCTACTGGTGATACTCTATGTGACGAAAAGAGTCTTGTAATTCTTGAGTCTATGGAATTCCCAGAGCCAGTTATCTCTTTATCTGTTGAGCCAAAATCAAAAGCTGACCAAGATAAAATGACGACAGCTCTTCAAAAGTTACAAGAAGAAGATCCAACTTTCCGTGCGGAAACTAATACAGAGACTGGTCAAATCATCATCTCTGGTATGGGTGAGCTTCACCTTGATATCATCGTTGACCGTATGCGTCGCGAATTCAAAGTAGAAGCAAACGTTGGTGCTCCTCAAGTAGCTTACCGTGAAACTTTCCGCGCTGGTGCGAAAGTTGAAGGTAAATTCGCTCGTCAATCTGGTGGTCGTGGACAATTCGGTCACGTTTGGATTGAGTTCGAACCTAACGAAGAAGGAAAAGGCTTTGAATTTGAGAACAAAATCGTTGGTGGTGTAGTTCCACGTGAATACATCCCTGCAGTTCAAGCTGGTCTTGAAGATGCATTACAAAACGGTGTTCTTGCTGGTTATCCATTAATCGATATCAAAGCTGCTTTAGTTGATGGATCTTACCATGACGTTGACTCAAGTGAGATGGCGTTTAAAATTGCCGCTTCTATGGCTCTTAAAAACGCAGTATCAAAATGTAACCCAGCTATCCTTGAACCAATGATGAAGGTTGAAGTTGTTATCCCTGACGAATACTTAGGAGATATCATGGGTGACGTTACGTCTCGTCGTGGACGTGTAGAAGGTATGGAAGCACGCGGTAACGCTCAAGTTGTACGTGCATTCGTTCCACTTTCTGAAATGTTTGGTTATGCAACTGCATTACGTTCAAACACTCAAGGTCGCGGAACATATTCTATGCACTTCGATCACTACGAAGAAGTTCCTAAATCAATTTCAGAAGAAATTATTAAAAAAAATAAAGGTGAATAATTGATTTTCACTCTTTATTGAAGTATAACTACTTATGTACGCTGTGAAAGTGGAGCTCATTCCCTTTCACGGCCTCATAAAACATAAACTACATGAATTTTAAGGAGGATTTTCGAATGGCTAAGGAAAAATTCGACCGTTCAAAAACACATGCCAATATCGGTACAATTGGTCACGTTGACCATGGTAAAACAACTTTAACAGCTGCTATCACTACTGTTCTTGCTAAGAAAAGTGGTAAAGGTGCAGCAATGGCTTATGACATGATCGACGCTGCTCCAGAAGAGCGCGAGCGTGGAATCACAATCTCAACTGCACACGTTGAGTATGAAACTGACACTCGTCACTATGCACACGTTGACTGCCCAGGACATGCTGACTATGTTAAAAACATGATCACTGGTGCTGCTCAAATGGATGGCGGTATCTTAGTAGTATCTGCTGCTGATGGTCCAATGCCACAAACTCGTGAGCACATCCTTCTTTCTCGTCAAGTAGGTGTACCTTACCTAGTTGTATTCTTAAACAAATGTGACATGGTAGACGACGAAGAGCTACTTGAATTAGTAGAAATGGAAGTACGTGACCTTCTTTCTGAATACGACTTCCCTGGTGACGATGTACCAGTAATCAAAGGTTCTGCTCTTAAAGCTCTTGAAGGCGAAGCTGATTGGGAAGCTAAAATCATCGAGCTTATGGACGCTGTTGATGAGTACATCCCAACTCCAGAACGTGACACTGAAAAACCATTCATGATGCCAGTTGAGGACGTATTCTCAATCACTGGTCGTGGTACAGTTGCTACAGGTCGTGTAGAGCGTGGACAAGTTAAAGTTGGTGACGTTATCGACATCATCGGTTTAACTGAAGAGCCAAAATCTACTACTGTAACAGGTGTAGAAATGTTCCGTAAGCTTCTTGACTATGCTGAAGCTGGCGACAACATCGGTGCTTTACTTCGTGGTGTAGCACGTGAAGAAATCCAACGTGGACAAGTATTAGCTAAACCAGGCTCAATCACTCCACACACTAAATTTACTGCTGAAGTATACGTTCTTTCTAAAGACGAAGGTGGACGTCACACTCCATTCTTCACAAACTACCGTCCACAGTTCTACTTCCGTACAACTGATGTAACTGGTATTTGTAACTTACCTGAAGGCGTAGAAATGGTAATGCCTGGCGACAACATCGAAATGACTGTTGAACTTATCGCTCCAATCGCGATTGAAGAAGGTACTAAATTCTCAATCCGTGAAGGTGGACGTACAGTAGGCGCTGGCGTTGTAGCTAAAATCAGCGAGTAATTTCTCGTTTCAGTAAAGGGAGTAGGGTAACCTACTCCTTTTTTATTTGGTGATAAAAGGTAAAGATAGTTTTTACTATTACACTTGCAAAATGATCTCCTTTTATATATAATGAAAAAAGTGTGCGACACATAAAAAAGTTTTTTAACTTTATTGTTGCAATATGAACCCATTTTTAGTATAATAAAAATGTTGGTCTTTGACTGCGATGATGCGGAAGGTTGCCGACACACCCGGCCGCTTTGCCATGGCGAGTGTGGGGAAATTTCCGCGGAGAATGTCTATTGTAAAATAGGCGAAAAAGGAGGGAAAATAATGGCAAAAGAAAAAATTCGCATTCGTTTAAAAGCATATGATCACAGAATTCTTGATCAATCTGCTGAGAAAATCGTAGAAACTGCAAAACGTTCTGGTGCGGCTGTATCTGGTCCGATTCCATTACCGACTGAAAAATCAATTTATACAATTCTACGTGCAGTACACAAATATAAAGATTCTCGTGAGCAGTTCGAAATGCGCACGCATAAACGCTTAATTGATATCGTGAATCCAACACCACAAACTGTTGATTCATTAATGCGTTTAGACTTACCATCTGGTGTAGATATCGAAATTAAACTTTAATTTAAAATAAAGAATGAAAAGATACTTAGGAGGTGTGACTAATGGCCAAAGGAATCTTAGGAAGAAAGATCGGTATGACTCAAGTATTTGCTGAAAATGGTGACTTGATCCCAGTAACAGTAATTGAAGCTTCTGCTAACGTAGTTCTTCAAGTTAAAAACGCTGAGACAGACGGTTACGAAGCAATCCAATTAGGTTTCGAAGATATCCGTGAAAAACTATCTAACAAACCTGCAAAAGGACATGCTACTAAAGCTAATACTGCTCCTAAGCGCTTCATCCGTGAGTTACGCGGTGTGGACGCTTCAGCATATGAGGTTGGTCAAGAAGTCAAGGTTGATATTTTCGCAGAAGGCGATGTAATTGATGTAACAGGAATCTCAAAAGGTAAAGGTTTCCAAGGTGCTATTAAACGCCACGGACAATCTCGCGGACCTATGTCTCATGGTTCTCGCTACCACCGTCGCCCAGGTTCAATGGGTCCTGTAGCTCCAAACCGCGTATTTAAAGGTAAATTATTACCAGGACGCATGGGTGGAGAGCGCATCACTGTGCAAAACTTATCAATCGTTAAAGTTGACGCAGAACGCAATCTTTTATTAGTAAAAGGTAACGTGCCAGGAGCTAGAAAATCTCTAGTTACTGTTAAATCTGCAGTTAAATCTAAATAATAATTCTTCGAGAAAGGAGGAATAACCAATGCCAAAAGTAGCATTGTTTAACCAAAACGGTGAAAACGTTGGAGAGATCGAACTTCAAGATGCCGTTTTCGGTATCGAACCAAACAACAAAGTACTTTTCGACGCGATCGTAATGCAACGCGCATCTCAACGTCAAGGTACTTCTAAAGTTAAAAATCGTTCTGAAGTAAGAGGCGGTGGCCGTAAGCCATGGCGTCAAAAAGGTACTGGTCGTGCTCGTCAAGGATCTATCCGTTCTCCACAATGGCGTGGTGGTGGCGTAGTATTTGGTCCAGTTCCAAGAAGCTATAGCTACAAATTACCTAAAAAAGTTCGTCGTTTAGCAATTAAGTCTGCATTATCAACTAAAGCTCAAGATAACAGCATCGTTGTTCTTGAAGCTCTTTCTTTTGACGCTCCAAAAACAAAAGAAATGGTAGCAGTTCTTAAAAACCTAACAGTAGAACGCAAAGCATTAGTAGTAACTGCTGATCTTAACGAAAATGTTGCACTTTCAGCACGTAATATTCCTGGTGTAACAGTTGTTGCAGCTAATGGTTTAAGCGTATTAGACGTTATGAACCATGATAAGCTTGTAATCACTAAAGACGCAGTTGAAAAAGTAGAGGAGGTGCTTGCATAATGAAAGATCCTCGTGATATTATTAAGCGCCCCGTAATTACAGAACGTTCAACAGACTTAATGGCTGAGAAAAAATATACGTTTGATGTTGATGTAAAAGCTAATAAAACTGAGGTTAAAGATGCTATCGAAAAAATCTTTGACGTAAAAGTTGAAAAAGTAAACATCATGAACTACAAAGGTAAATTCAAGCGTGTAGGTCGCTACAGTGGTCTTACTAACCGTCGTCGTAAAGCGGTAGTAACACTAACTCAAGAGAGCAACGAAATCGAATTCTTCGAAGCTTAAGATTACTAGAGAAGGAGGGAAATTGAGATGGCGATTAAAAAGTATAAACCAACCTCAAATGGTCGTCGTGGTATGTCAGTTTCTGATTTCGCTGAAATTACTACTGACAAACCAGAAAAATCGTTACTTGCACCTGTCAAGAGAAAAGGTGGTCGTAACAACCAAGGTAAATTGACTGTTCGTCACCAAGGTGGTGGGCACAAGCGTCAATACCGTATCATCGATTTTAAACGCGATAAAGATGGAATACCTGGACGCGTTGCTACAATCGAATATGATCCAAACCGTTCAGCTAACATCGCATTAATTCATTATGCTGATGGTGAAAAACGTTACATCCTTGCTCCTAAAAACCTAAAAGTAGGTTTAGAAGTTATGTCAGGTCCTGAAGCTGACATTAAAGTAGGTAACGCGCTTCCTTTAGCTAACATCCCTGTTGGTACAGTAGTACACAACATCGAATTGAAACCTGGTAAAGGTGGACAATTAGTTCGTTCTGCAGGTACATCTGCTCAAGTACTTGGTAAAGAAGGTAAATACGTATTAGTACGTTTAACTTCTGGTGAAGTACGCATGATCCTTGCAACTTGTCGTGCAACTGTAGGTCAAGTTGGTAACGAACAACACGAGTTAATCAACATCGGTAAAGCCGGTCGTTCTCGTTGGTTAGGTATTCGTCCAACTGTACGTGGTTCTGTAATGAACCCTAACGATCACCCACACGGTGGTGGTGAAGGACGTTCTCCAATCGGACGTAAGTCTCCAATGAGTCCATGGGGTAAACCAACACTTGGTTACAAAACTCGTAAGAAGAAAAACAAATCCGATAAATTTATCGTTCGTCGTCGTAAAAAATAACGGGATTGAGCTACGGTTCAAACGAACCGTAGGACAATCACGAAGGGAGGTTCATTTATGGGTCGCAGCTTAAAGAAAGGACCTTTTGTAGATGACCATTTAATCAACAAAATTGAGAAGTTAAACGAAACTGACAGCAAGCAAGTAGTAAAAACTTGGTCTCGTCGTTCAACTATCTTCCCTCAGTTCATTGGTCATACAATTGCTGTATATGACGGTCGTAAACATGTACCAGTTTATGTTACTGAAGACATGGTAGGTCACAAACTTGGTGAATTCGCACCATCTCGTACTTACAAAGGTCACGCAAGTGATGATAAGAAAACAAGACGCTAATATGAGAGGAGGCTTTTAAATGCAAGCTAAAGCTGTCGCGAGAACAGTACGTATTGCTCCTCGTAAAGTTCGTTTAGTTGTAGATTTAATTCGAGGTAAGCAAGTGGGTGAAGCGCTAGCAGTGCTACTTCACACGCCAAAGGCTGCTTCTCCAGTCGTTGAGAAAGTATTAAAATCTGCTATTGCCAATGCAGAACACAATTATGAAATGGACGCTAACAATTTAGTTATTACTGACGCTTTTGTTAACGAAGGTCCAACTTTAAAACGTTTCCGTCCACGCGCTATGGGACGTGCAAGCCAAATTAACAAGCGCACAAGCCACATCACAATCGTGGTATCAGAAAAGAAGGAGGGATAATTCATGGGTCAAAAGGTAAATCCGGTCGGTCTTCGCGTCGGTGTCATCCGTGATTGGGAATCAAGATGGTTCGCTGGCAAAGACTACGCTGACTTATTACATGAAGACTTAAAAGTACGTGAATATATCGCTAAACGTTTAAACGATGCAGCTGTTTCTAAAGTTGAAATCGAACGCGCTGCTAACCGCTTAAACGTAACGATCCACACTGCAAAACCTGGTATGGTAATTGGTAAAGGTGGTACTGAAGTAGAATCACTTCGTAAAGCTCTTAACCAATTAACAGGCAAGCGTGTACACATTAACATCCTTGAAATTAAACGAGCAGATTTAGATGCTAAACTAGTAGCTGAAAACATCGCTCGCCAACTTGAGAACCGTGTATCATTCCGTCGTGCTCAAAAGCAAGCTATCCAACGTAGTATGCGTGCTGGCGCACAAGGTATCAAAACAATGGTATCTGGTCGTTTAGGCGGAGCTGATATTGCTCGTTCTGAATATTACAGTGAAGGTACAGTTCCACTTCATACACTTCGCGCTGATATTGACTATGCTCACGCTGAAGCAGATACTACTTATGGTAAACTTGGTGTGAAAGTATGGATCTATCGTGGAGAGGTTCTTCCTACTAAAAAGAAAACTGAGGAAGGAGGAAAATAATTATGTTATTACCAAAACGCGTTAAATATCGTCGCGAACATCGCGGAAAAATGCGTGGACGCGCTAAAGGTGGTACGGAAGTACATTTCGGTGAATTCGGTTTACAAGCTACTGAAGCTTCTTGGATTACAAACCGTCAAATCGAAGCTGCTCGTATCGCAATGACTCGTTACATGAAACGTGGCGGTAAAGTATGGATTAAAATTTTCCCTTCTAAACCTTATACTGCTAAGCCTCTAGAAGTCCGAATGGGTTCTGGTAAAGGTGCTCCTGAAGGTTGGGTAGCAGTTGTTAAACCTGGAAAAGTAATGTTTGAAATTTCAGGTGTATCTGAAGAGGTTGCACGTGAAGCTTTACGTTTAGCTGCACACAAGCTACCTGTAAAATGTAAGTTTGTAAAACGTGAAGAAATTGGTGGTGATTCTAATGAAAGCTAATGAAATTCGTGACCTTACCACTGCTGAAATTGAACAAAAAGTTAAGGCTTTAAAAGAAGAGTTGTTTAACCTTCGTTTCCAATTAGCGACTGGACAATTAGAGAATACTACTCGTATTCGCGAAGTGCGCAAATCGATCGCTCGTATGAAAACTGTAGTTCGTGAAAGAGAGATTGCTGCTAATAAATAATTAAGTCTGAGAGGAGGCTTTCAGAATGAGTGAACGCAACCAACGTAAAGTTTACACTGGCCGCGTAGTTTCTGACAAAATGGATAAGACTGTTACTGTTCTTGTTGAAACTTACAAAAAGCATTCGCTTTATGGCAAGCGTGTAAAATACTCAAAGAAATTCAAAGCTCACGATGAAAACAATACAGCTCAACTAGGCGATATCGTGAAGATCATGGAAACTCGTCCGTTATCAGCTACTAAACGTTTCCGTCTAGTAGAAGTTGTAGAAAAAGCTGTTATCATCTAATAGTTAAGATAGATCGGATAAGAATGATTCATCCGAAGGGAGGTTTCGTACATGATTCAACAAGAATCTCGTTTAAAAGTTGCAGACAACTCTGGTGCACGTGAGGTACTTACTATTAAAGTACTTGGTGGTTCAGGTCGTAAGACAGCAAACATTGGTGATGTTATCGTTTGTACGGTGAAACAAGCAACACCAGGAGGCGTTGTTAAAAAAGGTGACGTTGTTAAAGCTGTTGTTGTACGTACAAAAAGTGGTGTTCGCCGTACTGACGGTTCTTACATCCGTTTCGACGAAAATGCTTGCGTAATCATCCGTGACGACAAAGGACCACGTGGTACTCGTATCTTCGGACCAGTTGCTCGTGAATTACGTGATAACAACTTCATGAAGATCGTATCATTGGCTCCAGAAGTTATCTAATTGATATATAGAACAAATACAAAATGCCTTTTAAGGAGGTGCGAATAGGATGCATGTTAAAAAGGGCGACAAAGTAGTGGTTATCTCTGGTAAAGACAAAGGTAAGCAAGGTGAAGTACTTGCAGCTTTCCCAAAGAAAGACCGTGTACTTGTTGAAGGCGTGAACGTTGTGAAAAAACACTCTAAACCTTCTCAAGTAAATCCACAAGGTGGAATCGTTAGCCAAGAGGCACCTATCCACGTATCAAACGTAATGCCGTTGGATCCTAAATCTGGTGAGCCAACTCGTGTTGGGTACCAAGTTATCGATGGCAAAAAGGTACGTGTAGCAAAAAAATCTGGTGAAACTTTAGATAAATAATTAATGAAATGTGAAGGGAGGTTTAGTTCACATGAACCGTCTTAAAGAGAAATTTACAAAAGAGATTACTCCTGCTCTAGTTAGCAAGTTTAATTATGAATCTGTAATGCAAGTGCCAAAAATCGACAAGATCGTAATCAACATGGGTATCGGTGATGCTGTTTCTAACTCAAAAGCTTTAGATAACGCTGTTGAAGAACTAGCTGAAATCACTGGTCAAAAACCTGTTGTAACTCGTGCGAAAAAATCTATCGCTGGTTTCCGTCTTCGTGAAGGTATGCCAATCGGTGCGAAAGTTACTTTACGCGGCGAGCGTATGTACGAATTCTTCGATAAATTAGTATCAGTATCACTTCCACGTGTGCGCGATTTCCGTGGTGTATCTAAAAAAGCATTTGATGGTCGTGGAAACTACACGTTAGGTGTTAAAGAACAATTGATCTTCCCAGAGATCGATTATGATAAAGTAACTAAAGTTCGTGGTATGGATATCGTTATTGTTACAACAGCAAACACTGATGAAGAAGCTCGTGAGCTTTTAACTCAGTTCGGTATGCCATTCCAGAAGTAATAACTGCCAACGTTAAGCAGAGGAGGCGAAAATGTGGCTAAAAAATCAATGATTGCGAAGCAAAAACGCCAGCAAAAATTCCAAGTACAAGAGTATACACGTTGCGAACGTTGTGGACGTCCACACTCAGTACTACGTAAATTCAAGCTTTGCCGTATTTGTTTCCGTGAGCTTGCTTATAAAGGTCAAATTCCTGGTGTTAAAAAAGCTAGTTGGTAAAACCCAAGTTTGGGAAGGAGGTAAATTAATATGGTAATGACTGATCCTATTGCAGATTTACTAACTCGTATCCGCAATGCGAACATGGTTCGTCATGAGAAAATTGAAGTTCCTGCTTCTAACATTAAGAAGCAAATTGCAGAAATCCTTAAGCGTGAGGGTTTCGTACGTGATGTAGAATACATCGAAGACAACAAACAAGGTATTATCCGTATCTTCTTAAAATACGGTTCAAATAACGAACGTGTAATTACAGGCTTAAAACGTATCAGTAAACCTGGTCTACGTGTTTATGCAAAAACTAATGAAGTACCACGTGTACTTAACGGTTTAGGTATCGCAATCGTTTCTACTTCTCAAGGTGTTTTAACTGACAAAGAAGCTCGTCAAAAGCAAACTGGTGGAGAAGTATTAGCGTACGTTTGGTAATAAGTTTTAAATGTGAATGGAGGTGTAACTATGTCACGTGTTGGTAAAAAGCCTTTAGAACTTCCAGCAGGTGTTACAGTTACGAACGAGAGCAACACTGTAACTGTAAAAGGACCAAAGGGTGAATTAACTCGTACATTCCACCCTGAAATCGAAATTAAAGTTGAAGACAACGTATTAGTTGTTAATCGTCCTAGTGACAATAAAGAGCACCGCGCTCTTCATGGAACTACTCGTAGCCTTTTAGGTAACATGGTTGAAGGTGTTACTAAAGGATTCGAACGTGGTTTAGAATTAGTCGGTGTAGGTTACCGTGCACAAAAATCTGGTAGCAAATTAGTATTGAGCGTTGGATACTCTCACCCAGTTGAGATTACTCCTGAAACAGGAATCGAAATCGAAGTTCCTTCTCAAACTAAGATCGTTATTAAAGGTATTGATAAAGAACGCGTAGGTGCATTAGCTGCAAATATTCGTGACGTTCGTCCACCAGAGCCTTACAAAGGTAAAGGTATTCGTTACGAAGGCGAATATGTACGTCGTAAAGAAGGTAAAACTGCTAAGAAGTAATGCCGGTTAGGTAAAAGAAAGGAGTGCCCGAAATGATCACGAAGCTTGATAAAAACAAAGTTCGTAAAAAAAGACATGCTCGTGTTCGTGCGAAGTTATCTGGAACTGCAACTCGTCCGCGTTTAAACGTGTTCCGTTCTAATCAACATATTTACGCACAAGTTATCGACGATTTAAATTCAGTAACAATCGCAAGTGCTTCAACGTTAGATAAAGACCTGACTTTAGAAAGCACTGGTAACACTGAAGCTGCTATCAAAGTTGGCGAATTAGTCGCTAAACGCGCAGTAGAAAAAGGTGTAAACGAAGTAGTATTCGACCGTGGCGGTTATTTATATCATGGCCGTGTTAAAGCATTAGCTGACGCTGCTCGTGAAGCTGGATTACAATTCTAATTGTAAAAGGAGGGAAAATCATGCGTCGTATTGATCCAAATAAATTAGAGCTTGAAGAACGTGTTGTTACCGTTAACCGCGTAGCTAAAGTTGTGAAAGGTGGACGTCGTTTCCGCTTCGCTGCATTAGTTGTAGTTGGTGACAAAAACGGTCACGTTGGATTCGGTACTGGTAAAGCACAAGAGGTACCAGATGCAATCCGTAAAGCAATTGAAGATGCGAAGAAAAACTTAATTACTGTACCTATGGTTGGTACAACTATTCCACACGAAATCCTTGGACAATTTGGTGCAGGTCAAATTTTCTTAAAACCTGCTTCTGAAGGTACAGGAGTTATCGCTGGTGGCCCAGTTCGTGCGGTACTAGAATTGGGTGGAGTAAGTGATATTCTATCTAAATCTTTAGGTTCAAACACTCCAATCAACATGGTACGTGCAACTCTTAACGGTTTAGCTAACCTAAAACGTGCTGAAGATGTTGCAAAACTACGTGGCAAGACTGTAGAAGAACTGTTAGGATAAGGGAGGGATATGGAATGGCAAACAAACTAGCAATTACCCTTACTCGTAGCGTAATTGGTCGTCCAGAAGATCAACGTGTAACTGTTCGTACACTTGGCCTACGTAAGTTAAATCAAACTGTCGTTCAAGACGATAATCCTGCAATTCGCGGAATGATTAACAAAGTAGCTCACCTTGTTACAGTAAAAGAGCAATAAGTATAAATTGTCACTCTAAGGAGGTGCTCCGGAATGAAACTTCATGAATTGAAACCAGCTGAAGGTTCACGTAAAGTACGTAACCGTGTAGGTCGTGGTACTGGTTCAGGTAACGGAAAGACTTCAGGTAAAGGTCACAAAGGGCAAAACGCTCGCTCTGGCGGTGGCGTAAGACCTGGCTTCGAAGGTGGTCAAACTCCTTTATTCCGTCGTCTTCCAAAACGTGGGTTCACTAATATCAATCGCAAAGAATACGCGATCGTTAATTTAGAAGCTCTTAACCGTTTTGAAGATGGAACTGAAGTAACACCAGAATTATTAATCGAAACTGGTTTAGTAAGCAAAGCAAAAGCTGGCGTTAAAGTACTAGGAAACGGTACATTAAACTCTAAGCTAACTGTTAAAGCTGCTAAATTCTCTTCAACTGCTAAAGAAGCTATCGAAGCTGCTGGCGGTACAGTTGAGGTGATCTAATGTTTCAAACAATCTCCAATTTAATGCGCGTGCGTGAAATAAGACAAAAAATCTTTTTCACTTTGTTAATGTTAATTGTCTTCCGAATTGGTACATTTATTCCTGTACCAAGTGTTAATACGGATGTACTAAAATTGCAAGATGGGTTAAATGTATTCGGAGTTCTGAATACATTTGGCGGCGGCGCGTTAAAAAACTTTTCCATTCTTGCTATGGGCATTATGCCTTATATTACAGCATCCATCATCGTCCAATTATTGCAGATGGATGTTGTACCTAAGTTTACAGAATGGTCAAAGCAGGGAGATGTTGGGCGCCGTAAATTAGCTCAAGTAACTCGTTATGGAACAATTGTGCTTGGATTTATCCAGGCTTTAGGTATGTCTATAGGATTCAACAATATTTCGGGCGGACAATTGATCGCTAATCCAGGAATTTCTACGTATCTTCTAATTGCTACAGTGTTAACGGCAGGTACTGCCTTCTTAATGTGGTTAGGAGAACAGATTACTGCAAAAGGCGTAGGTAATGGTATTTCTATCATTATCTTTGCTGGGATTGCAGCTGGTATTCCGACAACATTAAATCAAATTTATGCACAGCAATTTGAAGACGTTGGGGATCAATTATTCATTCGTATCGTAACGGTAGTTTTAATTGCGATTGCAGTTTTAGCTATTATTGTTGGGGTTATTTACTTCCAACAAGCGCTACGAAAAATTCCTATTCAATATGCAAAGGGTTCAGCTGGTCGTAATCCTGTTGGAGGTCAATCCACTCATTTACCGTTAAAAGTAAATGCTGCTGGGGTTATTCCTGTTATCTTTGCAGTTTCATTTATTATCACACCACCAACAATTGCATCATTTTTCGGTCCAAATGATGTAACGACGTGGATTCAGAATACATTTGACTATACTAAGCCAATTGGTATGATAGTGTATGTAGCGTTAATCATTGCTTTTTGTTACTTCTATACATTTGTTCAAGTTAACCCTGAACAAGTAGCAGAGAACTTGAAAAAGCAAGGTGGCTACATCCCAGGCATTCGTCCTGGTAAAAGCACACAAGCTTATTTAACGAAAGTGTTATATCGTCTGACATTAATCGGTTCGATATTCCTTGCGTTAATTGCTGTGTTGCCGGTTCTGTTCATCAAAATTGCAAACCTACCCTCATCTGCTCAGATCGGCGGTACTAGTTTGTTAATTGTTGTCGGTGTAGCTCTTGAGACAATGAAACAACTTGAGAGTCAATTAGTGAAACGCCATTATAAGGGATTTATTAAGTAAAGCTGTTTAGTGGGAGGCAGGCTGCTTTCCCATTAAACGGATAAGATACTGAGGGGGAAGCAAGAAATGAATTTAGTGTTAATGGGCCTTCCTGGTGCTGGGAAAGGTACTCAAGCAGAAAAAATCGTTGAGCATTACGATATCCCTCATATCTCAACAGGAGATATGTTCCGAGCTGCAATTAAAGAAGGAACGCAACTAGGTTTAAAAGCTAAATCATTTATGGACCAAGGTAACCTTGTTCCTGATGAAGTAACAATTGGAATTGTGCGCGAGCGTTTAAACAAACAAGATTGTGAAAACGGCTTTTTACTTGATGGCTTCCCGAGAACAGTAGCCCAAGCAGAAGCTCTTGAAACAATTACAAAAGAACTAAACAAGCAAATTGATTATGTGATTAATATTGATGTAGATCAAAGCATTTTAATGGAGCGTCTTACTGGACGCCGCATTTGTAAAGATTGCGGAGCTACTTACCACTTAGTATTCAATCCTCCTGCGAAAGAAGGAGTTTGTGACAAATGTGGCGGAGAGCTTTATCAACGTGCAGATGACAATGCTGAGACGGTTTCAACTAGACTTTCAGTTAATGTTAAACAATCTCAACCTCTACTTGATTTTTATCAAGAAAAAGGTTATCTACGCAATATTAATGGTAATCAAGATATTAACATTGTGTTTGAGGATGTTCGTCAATTACTTGCTGGGGTTAAGCAATGATCATTTGCAAGACACCAGAGGAAATTGAGGTCATGCGTGAAGCTGGACGAATCGTGGCTTTAACTCATCAAGAGTTGAAAAAACATATCGTTCCAGGTATTACGACTATAGAATTGGATGCAATTGCTGAAAATTTTATTCGTCAACATGATGCAATTCCGTCTTTTAAAGGGTATAATGGTTTTCGCGGCAGTGTATGTGCTTCTGTGAATGAAGAATTAGTTCATGGTATTCCGGGAGAACGCAAGCTTAATGAAGGGGATATCATCAGTTTAGACATCGGAGCTAAATTCGGTGGCTATCATGGTGACTCAGCTTGGACATATGGAGTAGGAAAGATTTCATTAGAAAATCAAGAGCTGCTTGATGTGACTGAGCAATCTCTCTACAAAGGATTAGCAGAAGCGAAGCCGGGTGAGCGTTTGTCGAATATTTCACATGCTATTCAACAGTACGCAGAATCACGTAACTTTTCGATTGTAAGAGAATATGTTGGCCATGGCGTCGGCAAAGACTTACATGAAGATCCGCAAGTACCTCATTATGGTCCACCGAATAAAGGACCGCGTCTACGTCCAGGCATGGTATTGGCAGTTGAGCCAATGGTGAATGCTGGTATGCGATATGTAAAGACATTACCTGATAACTGGACAGTTGTGACAGTGGATGGTAAAATGTGTGCGCACTTCGAACATACTATTGCAATTACTGAGACGGGATATGAAATTCTGACAGCATTGTAATGTTAAAGGATGTTATCTCTATCCATTCCTCGCTAGATGCACTGGACAGTAAACAGTAATTATCTAAATTCACGATGATCGTTTTTCGTCTGAATTGCTGTTAAAATGGTAAAGATGTATATTAGCGTCAATCATCTTGAATTTAATGATTACGATCTCCGGATGTTCAGAACAGGTTCTTTTTAAGTCGTTTAATGATAGCTTGTTACTGTTTCAAAGAAAGGAGAGCACTTTAATGGCAAAAGACGATGTAATTGAAGTTGAAGGTACAGTTGCTGAGACTTTACCTAACGCTATGTTCAAGGTAGAATTAGAAAATGGTCATACAGTACTTGCTCACGTATCAGGAAAAATTCGCATGCATTTCATTCGAATCTTACCTGGTGATAAAGTAACTGTAGAATTGTCACCATACGATTTAACTCGCGGTAGAATTACGTACCGTTTCAAATAAAACCTATGCACTCCGTACTATCAAGGAGGTATGAAACATGAAAGTCAGACCATCAGTTAAACCAATCTGCGAAAAATGTAAAGTTATCCGTAGAAAAGGTAAAGTAATGGTAATTTGTGAAAACCCTAAGCATAAACAAAAACAAGGTTAATCAATAAGGAGGTGCACTATTCATATGGCACGTATTGCTGGTGTTGATATTCCTCGTGACAAGCGTGTAGTAATTTCATTAACATACATTTTCGGTATTGGTCGTCCAACTGCTGAAAAAGTTCTAGCTGAAGCTGGAGTTTCTGAAGATACTCGCGTTCGTGACTTAACAGAAGAAGAATTAGGTAAAATTCGTGATATTTTAGATAGCTATAAAGTAGAAGGCGATCTTCGTCGTGAAGTTTCTTTAAACATCAAACGTTTAATTGAGATTGGTTCATACCGTGGTATCCGCCACCGTCGTAGTTTACCAGTTCGTGGTCAAAACAGTAAAAACAATGCTCGTACACGTAAAGGCCCACGCCGTACTGTAGCGAACAAGAAGAAATAATTAGTAAGGGAGGTCATTAACAGATGGCACGTAAAACTAATACACGTAAACGTCGCGTGAAAAAGAATATTGAAGCTGGTGTAGCTCATATTCGCTCAACGTTTAACAACACTATTGTAACAATTACAGATGTTCACGGTAATGCGATTGCTTGGTCTAGTGCAGGCGCACTTGGCTTCAGAGGTTCTCGTAAATCCACTCCATTTGCTGCGCAAATGGCTGCTGAAGCTGCTGCAAAAGTTTCTATGGATAACGGAATGAAAACTCTTGAAGTTACAGTTAAAGGCCCTGGTGCTGGTCGTGAAGCAGCTATCCGTGCTCTTCAAGCTGCAGGTTTAGAAGTAACAGCTATTAGAGATGTTACTCCTGTACCTCACAACGGATGCCGCCCACCAAAACGTCGTCGTGTATAATTAATATGTATAGATTCTATTTCGTTGTCTATAATGATGATGGTGTAGAATTTATTCATGCAACGAAATGTTTTCCATTTGTTGTGCACATTCGGGAACTGTCTAATAGGGAATTTCGGTTAGGCATTTGAGAAATCAGCCGTCTAGCCGAGGTTTCGACGTTTTGAAGGAGGGTTTATATTGATAGAGATTGAAAAGCCAAAAATCGAAACGGTAGAAATCAGCGATGATAGAAAGTACGGTAAATTCGTCGTCGAACCACTTGAGCGTGGATATGGTACTACTTTGGGTAACTCCTTACGTCGTATCCTATTATCCTCACTCCCTGGTGCAGCTGTAACATCTATTCAAATTGAAGGTGTATTACATGAATTTTCAACAGTTCCTGGAGTTGTTGAAGATGTAACAAACATCATTTTAAACGTTAAAAAGTTAGCGTTAAAGATTTACTCTGATGAAGAGAAAACACTTGAGATCGATGTTAAAGGTCCTGGTACAGTAACGGCTGCTGACATTCAAGCAGACAGTGATATCGAAGTTCTAAATCCGGATCTTCATATTGCAACACTTGAGTCAGATGCTCATTTCCGTATGAGACTTACTGCTCGCACAGGTCGAGGTTATAATCCTGCCGATGCTAACAAGCGTGAAGACCAACCAATTGGTGTACTTCCAATTGACTCAATCTATACGCCTGTTACTCGCGTATCGTATTATGTAGAAAATACTCGTGTTGGTCAAATGACAAATTACGATAAGTTAACGTTGGATGTTTGGACTGACGGTAGCATCGAGCCAGAAAAAGCTGTTGCTTTAGGTGCAAAGATTCTAACGGAACACTTAAATATCTTCGTTAACTTAACAGATGAAGCTCAAAAAGCAGAGATCATGGTAGAAAAAGAAGAAGACCAGAAAGAAAAAGTTCTAGAGATGACGATCGAGGAACTGGATTTATCTGTTCGTTCTTACAACTGCTTAAAACGAGCAGGCATCAATACTGTACAAGAGCTTGCTAATAAAACAGAAGAAGATATGATGAAAGTTCGTAACTTAGGCCGTAAATCTTTAGAAGAAGTTAAAGCTAAACTTGAAGAATTAGGTTTGGGTCTACGTAAGGACGACTGATTATATCTACCTGTTTAACTACTTAACAAAGGAGGGGACCTCACATGTCTTACCGTAAATTAGGTCGTACAAGCGCACAACGCAAGGCGCTTCTTCGTGATTTAACAACTGATTTAATCATCAGTGAACGCATTGAGACAACTGAAGCTCGTGCAAAAGAATTACGTTCAACTGTTGAAAAAATGATTACTTTAGGTAAACGTGGAGATCTACACGCTCGTCGTCAAGCTGCATCTTACATCCGTAATGAAGTAGCTAACGAGGAAGCTGGTCAAAGCGCTTTACAAAAACTATTCAGCGATATCGCTACTCGCTACGAAGATCGCCAAGGCGGTTACACTCGTATCTTAAAAGTTGGACCTCGCCGTGGTGACGGTGCTCCAATGGTTATCATTGAATTAGTTTAATATTTTTAATACAGATAGAAAAGGGCGAGACAGTGTGTAACTAGTCGTTGCCCTTTTTTTATACCTTAAACCGGGTAAATAGCGTAAAAAACCAATGTAGGCAATGCTGCAATAGAAAAAGCTGAGAGGAAGATAGCGTTGAAAGAAATGTCTTTAGAGGTAAAAGATTTATGCTTTCGATACGATCCTGAAGCAGACCTAACATTAGATCACCTTTCTCTCTCTGCTTATAAAGGTGAATGGTTAGCGATAGCTGGACATAATGGATCTGGTAAATCGACGCTGGCACGAATTCTAAACGGCCTTTTGCTACCTGAAAAAGGAACGGTTCGAGTGGGCGATACTCTTTTATCTGAAGAAACAATATGGGATGTGCGCAAGCAGATTGGAATGGTGTTTCAAAACCCAGATAATCAATTTGTTGGCTCAACCGTTCAAGATGATATTGCGTTTGGGCTTGAAAACAACGGGATTCCATTTGAGATTATGGAAAAACGTATACCTGAAGCAATCGAAATGGTCAATATGAGTGCTTTTCTGGATCAAGAGCCTCATCAGCTATCAGGTGGACAAAAACAGCGTGTGGCCATTGCGGGTATAATTGCCGTACAGCCATCTGTCATCATTCTAGATGAAGCAACATCTATGTTAGATCCTATTGGACGAACTGAAGTACTTGAAACTGTTAGAAAATTAAAAGAAGAAAAACAACTGACGGTTATTTCAATTACCCACGATTTAGATGAAGTAGCAATGGCTGACAGAGTCGTTGTGATGAACAAAGGGAAGATCTATGCAACAGGTACTCCACGCGAAGTATTTGCATTAGGTTCCAAGTTAACGGATATTGGACTAGACTTGCCGTTTTCCGTTAAACTAAGCCATCGTTTTGCTTCCGTAGGAATTCCTTTATCAAAAATTCATTTAACAGATGAGGACTTGGTGGACGAACTATGGACATTATATTCAAAGAAGTAGAGCATCGTTATCAAGTTAATACACCATTTGAACGAATTGCTCTACATGACTTAAATTTAAGCATTCAATCAGGTACATTTTTGGCTGTTATTGGCCATACTGGTTCTGGGAAATCAACAATCATACAGCATCTGAATGCTTTATTGAAGCCAACTGCTGGTGAAATTCAAATCGGTGAGCGCACCATTAAAGCCAATCGAAAAGAAAAGAATTTAAAAGCTATTCGTCAGCAAGTAGGCGTGGTGTTTCAATTTCCAGAACATCAGCTTTTTGAAGAAACGGTGGAAAAAGATATAGCTTTTGGACCAATGAATTATGGCGTTTTGGAAGAAGAAGCAAAGCAAAAAGCACGAGAGCTTATCAAGTTAGTGGGGTTGCCAGAAGACATTCTCACCAGATCTCCTTTTGATTTGAGTGGTGGACAAATGCGTCGTGTAGCGATAGCAGGTATTCTAGCGATGAATCCTAATGTGCTAATTTTAGATGAGCCAACTGCTGGATTGGACCCTAGAGGCCGTCAAGAAATTATGAATATGATTTATCGTCTTCATAAAGAAAAAGGCTTGACGACGATTCTCGTGACTCACAGCATGGAAGATGCAGCTATGTACGCTGATGAGCTAATTGTAATGAATAAAGGAACGATTGCGATGAAAGGGTCACCTAGAGAAGTTTTCGGTCAGCATACGCAGCTAAAAGAATATGGATTGGATGTTCCAGAATCGCTTCGCTTTATGCTGAAGCTGCAAGAGAAATTTCAGCTTGAAGCATCGGATACGGTTATTACCTTTTCTGAAGTGGTAGAGAAAGTGCAGCACCTTATGCAGCAAGGTGAACGAATATGATGAACTCAATCATTATTGGTAAGTATGTCCCGGGTCATTCTGTTGTCCATCGAATGGATCCTCGGGCCAAGCTGCTTCTCGTATTTGCGTATGTATTAATTGTGTTTTTAGCAAATAACCCTATCGGCTATGCTTTTTTAGGTGTGTATACCCTTGTGATAGTGGCCATGAGTAAAGTGCCCGTTTCCTTTATTTTAAGAGGGTTAAAGCCCGTTCTATTTATTATTATCATCACGTTTCTTTTGCACATTTTTATGACGAAGGAAGGTCCTCTTTTGTTTGAATGGGGATGGTTTTCTGTCTATAAAGGCGGCCTTATTCAAGGTGTTTTAATTTCCTTGCGCTTCTTGTTCTTAATTTTAATTACGACGATGCTAACGTTAACGACTACGCCCATTGAAGTAACAGATGGAATGGAAAGCTTGTTGAATCCATTTAAAAAGCTCAAGCTTCCTGTTCATGAATTAGCTTTAATGATGTCCATTTCTCTTCGCTTTATTCCTACATTGATGGAAGAGACAGATAAAATTATTAAAGCGCAGACAGCACGAGGAGTGGACTTTAGCAGCGGTCCCGTTACGGATCGGTTGAAAGCTGTCGTTCCTTTGCTTGTTCCTTTATTTATAGGTTCATTTAAGCGTGCTGAAGAGCTAGCTATTGCCATGGAGGCAAGAGGATATAAAGGCGGAGAAGGGCGTACAAAGTATCGTCAATTAAAATGGGGAAGCATAGATACAATTATGCTTTTACTTCTGCTGGCAGTAGCAGTTGTTTTAGTGCTGATTAGAACGTAAAGATTGTTTGGTGAAAAGATGAAACGTTTAAAATGTATAGTTGCATACGACGGCACACACTTTTCAGGTTATCAAGTTCAGCCCAATAAGCGAACAGTTCAACTGGAGATTGAAGCCGTTTTAGAGAAAATGCATAACAAAAAAGTTCCGATTTACGCCTCTGGACGAACGGACACAAATGTTCATGCACAGGGGCAAGTCATTCATTTTGACACAAACCTAAATATTCCATGTGATAAGTGGAAAAAAGCATTGAATTCAATGCTACCAGATGATATTGTAATGAAGAATGTATGTGAAGTTGATGCACATTTTCACGCCCGGTATGACGTTACTTCAAAAGAGTATCGCTATCATATTTTGCGCGGCGAAGATCGAAATCCTTTCACTCGTTCTTATGCATACCATTACCCTTATCCATTAGACTACTCAAAAATGAAAAAAGCCATCACATATTTACTCGGTACACACGACTTTACAAGCTTTTGTTCAGCGAGGACAGAAGTGGAAGATAAGATTCGTACGATTTACAAGATTGATATGTATGAAGAGAATAGTCAGCTTGTGTTTAGATTCGTTGGAAGTGGCTTTCTGTATAATATGGTTCGTATTCTTGTTGGAACGCTTTTAGAAGTAGGACAAGGCCGTATTGAACCAGATGCTATAAAAGATATTCTAGAAAGCAAATCACGTCCTCGTGCAGGGAAAACTGCGCCTTCGCAAGGACTATATTTATGGCGCGTTTTCTATGACAACTAAACCTGGTGTAACATTTTCTTGACATTAGTAGCTTAAAGATATAATATATCATATGGTATGTATTTTAACCCCACGGTTAGCCCCGGAAATTAATCGTGTTGAAATAGAAGGTTGAAATAATTTTATAATTGATGATGAAAATTAGGAGGGAAACTCATGCGTACAACTTTCATGGCGAAAGCAAACGAAGTAGAGCGTAAATGGTATGTTGTCGATGCTGAAGGTAAAACTTTAGGTCGTTTAGCAAGTGAAGTAGCATCAATCTTACGCGGTAAACATAAACCAACTTTTACACCACATGTTGATACTGGTGATCACGTGATCCTTATCAATGCGTCAAAAATCGAATTAACAGGTAAAAAATTAACTGATAAAATTTATTACCGTCACAGCATGCACCCAGGTGGTTTGAAACAACGTACAGCATTAGAAATGCGTACTAACTACTCTGAGAAAATGCTTGAATTAGGAATCAAAGGCATGCTTCCAAAAGGTAGCCTAGGCCGTCAAATGTTCAAAAAATTACATGTGTATGCTGGTGAAACACATCCACATGAAGCACAAAAACCAGAAGTTTACGAACTTCGCGGATAATTAATAAGAGGAGGTTATTATCTTGGCACAGGTACAATATTACGGAACTGGTCGTCGTAAAAGCTCTGTTGCTCGTGTACGTTTAGTACCAGGTAACGGTCGCGTAACAATCAACGGTCGTGAAATCGAAGAATACATTCCATTTGCTGCACTACGTGAAGTAGTAAAACAACCACTTGCTTTAACTGAAACTGTAGGTAACTATGACGTATTTGTAAACGTTAATGGTGGAGGTTATGCAGGTCAAGCTGGCGCTATTCGTCACGGAATCTCTCGTGCTTTATTAGAAGCAGACCCTGAATACCGTGGAACATTAAAACGTGCTGGTCTATTAACTCGTGACGCTCGTGCGAAAGAACGTAAAAAATACGGTCTTAAAGGCGCTCGTCGTGCACCACAATTCTCAAAACGTTAATTTTATATTACGTTTCAAGCCTTGGTCTTTGGACCAAGGCTTTTTTTATTTGTTGTTTGCGTATGAGACGAAGGCTTGTGCAGACAATATGTAAAAAAGGGAGGCGTTATCGTGAACGAGGTTACATATTTAAAAGAAAAACGTTATGAAAAAGAAATGAAATATGAACGCAAAGTCCTAAGGGAACTATCGTTTGATTTGCTTCAAGAGAGGCTGCGCCGTTATTTTCATCCAATGTTTCAGTGGAATATGCTAGGAGACGAACATGTGGAGGAGTACTGTCTTGACATTGCTATCGAATCATTTTTATTAGGTGCCCGGGTGAGTAAACGTGGTAAAGGCTACGAAGATGTTCAGAAGCACAGTAAGCAAGAAGAGTCTCTTTTAATTGATACATTGTACGGAGCCGTCAGCATGTCTGTAACAGATCTTTATCAAGATGGTCTGTATTATTTGTGTCAAGGATATGTGCAAGACTGGTGGAAAGAAGGTTATCGAACCGCAGAAAAAAGACGCCGTTTACGTTTGCATTAAAAAGTACTCATAATTCCCGTTCTTGTCCCATATAGAAATAAATAGGTGAGGCAAGAAGGGAAGGGATAAAATGTCTAAAGTAAAAATAATGAGCACAATTATAGCGCTTCTTGTTCTTTTTGTCATTGTACAATATCAAATAGATCATAGAACATCATCCGGTTCGCTTTCACTTCCTCTTAGCGGGAAAGTTATTGTACTAGATCCTGGACATGGCGGTGTTGATGGAGGAGCGGTAGGAGAGGATGAGGTGCTTGAAAAAGAAATAACTCTTAAAATTTCGTTAATGCTTCGAGACTATCTGCAAGAGCAAGGGGCACTTGTTATTATGACGAGAGAAAAAGACGAAGACCTAGCGGCCAAAGATACAAGAGGATACAGTCGCAGAAAAGTAGAAGACTTAAAAAATCGCTTAACGATGATTAATAAATCCAACGCTGATTTGTACTTAAGTATTCACTTGAATGCTATTTCATCCTCTGCGTGGAGAGGGGCTCAAACTTTCTATTACGGATCCCTAAAAGAAAACGAGCAAGTGGCCAAACTCATTCAACAAGAGCTAAGAAATAATCTGGACAATACGACCCGTGAAGCAAAAGCTATTCAAACTCTTTACCTTCTTAAGCATTCTAAGCCACCCGGTGCTTTGGTTGAAGTAGGATTCTTGTCAAATCCTACAGAACGTAAAATGCTTCAATCGAAACGCTATCAAAAAAAGTTAGCTGAATCCATTTATGAAGGAGTCAGCCGGTATTTTACTGGAGAAAAGCCTAAATAAAAAGCATAGCACCCTTCTATTCAGAAAAATCTAATATGTATGATATACTTGATAGTATAAATAAATAGATTTTAACATGGTGGTGGGAGTATGCTAACGGAAAAGCAAGTAAAAGAAGTAGTAGGGGAAATTACAGATCCATTTTTAAATAAAAAACTATCAGAAACAGATGCGATTAAAGAAATAACAATCAAAGCTGAAAAACAGCATATAAGCCTGAAGATTGCTGTTGCAAAAACAGGTACGAGTGAACAGTTGAGCCTGCAAGGCACAATTGTAGAAGAATTAAAAAAAGCAGGTGTACAGTCGGTTGGACTGCGATTTGTTGAGTTTACGCCTGAGGAACTTCAGCAGTACCGAGCTGAGCAGCCGAATACTGGCAACTTACTAACTAGTCCGAATGCACCTGAATTTATTGCTATTGCCAGCGGTAAAGGAGGCGTTGGTAAATCAACAGTCTCTGTTAACTTAGCCGTTTCTCTAGCTCGTTTAGGAAAAAAAGTTGGTTTAATTGATGCTGACATTTATGGATTCAGCGTCCCAGACATGATGGGAATCACACAACGTCCTGTAGTAGAAGGTGAAAAGATTATTCCAGTTGATCGTTTCGGAGTAAAAGTTATTTCCATGGGCTTCTTTGTAGAAGATAATTCACCTGTTATCTGGCGAGGACCTATGCTCGGAAAAATGTTGACGAGCTTCTTTACAGAAGTTGAATGGGGAGAATTAGATTATCTTTTACTAGACTTACCCCCAGGAACAGGTGATGTCGCATTAGACGTTCACTCCATGCTTCCTGCTTGTAAAGAAGTGATTATTACAACACCACATCCTACAGCGGCATTTGTTGCAGCTAGAGCGGGTGCTATGGCTTTGAAAACCGATCATGAGGTCATTGGAGTTGTAGAAAATATGGCTTACTTTGAAAGCCAGCTAACAGGGGAAAAAGAGTATGTATTTGGTAAAGGCGGGGGTCCAAAACTGGCTGAGGAACTTCAGACAGAGCTGTTAGGACAGCTTCCGTTAAGTCAGCCTGATTGGAATGAAGAAGATTTTGCACCTTCCATTTACGACGAATCGCATCGTTTAGGTCAAATATATGGAGAGATTGCAAGCAAGATTGCATTTATTTGCGAAAATGAAAAAGCAGCAACAGGAAAATAATAAAAAGCACGCGCTGTTCGAGCGCGTGCTTTTTATTATTATACAGAGAGTTCAATCTGCGTCTTTTTTAAATCAAATGCGAGGTTTTGTTTTAAGAGAGCTAAAAATGTTTTTCCAGCTGTACTTACGGTGTGAGACTGGTGCTTTAAAATGCCGATTGCAGGCCCCTCATGTAAGTCATGAATCGTTTTAACCACCACTTGATCCGGCGGAAGAGTTGCGCTTATTTGTGGAACAACGGCTATTCCTAAGTTTTCTTTTACAAAATGCTGAAGTGTGCTAATAGTGCCTAACTGGACTTTAGCAGGCAGCTGTCCTGTTCGTTCAAAGATTAGCTGCTCAATTTTCTTTTGAACGGAAGATTGCCCAGCTGTAATCAGCGTTTCGTGTATTAAATCTTTTGCAAAGATTGTTTTTCTTTTTGTTAGCGCATGATTGAATGGTAGTAGCAGCACAAGTTTTTCCGTTAGCAATGCCTCAAACTCTATATCTCTGAACGATTCTGATACAGTGCCAATCGCGAAATCAATTTCTTGATTGCGTATATGTTGATGAAGGTGCTTTTCGTCTGCAACGAGTAAGCTAATTTCTGTGTTGGGATATCTTTTTTTAAATAATGAGAGAATGGAAGGCAGTCGACTGCTTGCTGTAGGCTCTGCAGCACCTATACGGATCGTGCCAGCTTCGCCTGTTGAATAATCCTTTAAGGTATTATTTAGATATTCATATTCCTTTAGTAAAATATTTGCCCGTTCGTAAAAGATTTTACCTGCTTCAGTAAGTTTAATGCTTTTTCCTCGTTCTAAAAGCTTAAATCCTAGTTCGGATTCTAACTTTTGAATGTGCAGTGTAATGGTAGGCTGAGAGTACTTTAAATATTCAGCGGCTAATTGAAAGCTTCCTAAACGAACAATGGTTTGAAACGTTTTAATAACGCGAAATTCCATCGAATTCCCTCCTTTTGCTATAAAACGATTGTGTTAATTTCTAATATTTTACCATAAAGCTAAGAATTAAAGTTTACAATTCCAATAAAAATACTAAGTATTAAAAAATATAAAGAAGTCATTTAGGTTTTTTAATAAAAATAAATGACATAATTAAATACGCATCTCATGTGAGATGCGTATTTAATCACTGCTGTTGCTGTTCTCCCCCTGAGTCAGATCCAGCGGAAGAAGAACCACTATCGTCGCTGCTTTGTTTTTGTCCACCTTGTGTTTCTTCAGCGGCTTTCAAAAGAATGTCTTGAATTTTAGATTGATAAAGAGGGCTATCAAACGTTTCGGTCATAATCTTTTGTAAATAAGTGCGATATTCTTTACTCTTTAAAACAGTCAGTACTTCTTTTTCCATAGCCGGATCCTTTAAAACATCTTGAAGCATTCCTTGATATTCAGGATCTTTCATTAGTTGTTTGATGACCGTCTTATTTTCTTTTTCCAAACTTTTAGCAAAGCTTTCAGCAAACTTCGGATCATCCATGGCTTTTTTCCAAAATTCCACGCCCTTATCTGATACTAAGGTTTGAGAAATTGTATCTTTTATCGCGTTTTGATCCATTAAAATATCTTGTCTAACAGAAGGGTCTTTCATAATTGCCTCGACTGCTTTTTTTCCTTCATCTGTTTTTAAAATATCAACAACCATTTTCTTTGTTTGATCATAATCCATACCATTGTTCTCTTCATCTTGCGGTGCACAGGCTGTAGCTAAAAGCATACACATTCCTATATAAATGAGGAGCATGAGTCGCTTTTTCATAGTAATGAGCTCCTTTCCTAATATGCTTACGCTTAATATGAGATAATCAAGGTTTTTTATTCATAAAAGAGCTCTAGATTTTTCAAAACGTGATTGGTACAATTTATGAAAAGGTACAATTTTGTAACTTATGGGGGAGATGGAAGTGAATAGTCGAAATTGGGTTCGTCTATTTCTAACCACGTTAGCTGTTGGGGGTATAAGTACAGCTGTTGTTGGGTTTGCGGTGCGCTGGGGGGAATACGGTCACTTATTTCAACAAGGAAAGATAGGAGAAATTGTTGCTGTTTTAACATGGCTCGTAGGCGTAGGGTTTATTTTTAGTTTAATTAGCCAAATGGGGTTCTTTGCATATTTAACTATTCACCGATTTGGGTTGGGAATTTTTAAATCTGCATCTCTTTGGAAATCGGTTCAAATTGTATTTGTTTTATTTGTATTATTTGACGTTGCTTATTTTCGATATAAGTTCTTTCAACAAGCGGGAGAAGGCATAGGTAAGTATATTTTGTTAAGCGTTTTCTTGTTAGCGGTGGGGTTGTTAGTGGCGTATGCAAAGAAAAAGCAGACGAATAAAGAGGCTTTTGTACCAGCGCTGTTTTTTATGATTGTTGTAACGACAATTGAATGGTTCCCAGCGCTGCGAACGAATGAAGAAAGCTGGCTTTACCTTATGTTGTTTCCACTTCTAATTTGTAATATGTATCAACTTCTTATTTTGCCGAAACTTCTTACGCACGCAAGAATAGCAAAAGCAGACAAATAGTATATTTGTCTGCTTTTGCTTTCCATATACAGTGGGAATAAATCTTAGCGGATATCTTTTACTTGGGTTTTTGAATTTGAAATTAATGTTGAAATACTTACGTTTGAGACTTTTTTATTTTGTAATGAATTCTTGATATATGGAATAGCCTTTGCTGTTTGTTGAGCGGAGTCAGACGCGTGCAGCAATATAATATCTCCCCCGTCTAAAGGCTTTGTAACATTCGAGACAATTTTTTCAACCCCTGGATTTGTCCAGTCTTTAGAATCAATGCTCCAGTGAACAGTAGTATATCCTATATCTGCTGTTAATTTTAAGATGTCTTTATTAAATTGCCCGTTAGGAGGACGAAGAAGGTGAACATCTTTAAGGCCTAGAGAATCAAAGACTTTCTTTGATTTTGCAAGATCCTGTCTAATCTCATTAGGTTTTAGGCTTGTATAAGAAGTATAGTCATAGCCCATTGTGCCAATTTCGTGACCTTCTTTCTTAATGCGCTCTACAATATCTGGGTGACGTTCAGCCCATGAAGCAGATAAAAAGAAAGTAGCATGTTCAATATGCTGTCTTTTTAGTTCATTCAGAATGGGAATAGCTCTTTCATCTCCCCAGCTGATGTTAAAGGTCAGAGCAACTTCCGGATTTTTATCATCCGCCTTATAAACAGCTCTTGGACCGTTATCCGTTGAAAACACGGGAAAGTGAAACGTCTGCTGAGCATAGAGAAAAAAACTTGTAAAAAACGCAGCAACTACGATAAGCATGGTCTGTTTGATTCTTTTGGCTCGAATAGTATAAAACATATTCATTTTGTCACCTCATTTAATAAGTAGTACTTGTCTAATTTGTATGCGTTTTGTCTACAATTAATAACAGGTAAGGAAAAGAACAACTGATTTTATTTTGATGTGTGAGAATCAATGTCGCAAAAAGCAGGTGAATCAATGAAAATTTGTTTATTTAATCAGGTGGAGTGTTTAGAGTTAGAAGCACTACTTAGAGAAGAAATAAAGAGATCAAACGTTGCTTTTCAACAAAGTTTGAATCATGTAGTTCTTGAACGAAACATTCAAGAAAAGTATCAAATCCTTTCAAAGATCTTGCTAAGATTCGGCGAAAGCAGGGAAGTAAATAAGATTTTTTGATAAAACAAAAAAAACTTTTCAAAAAGTGTTGACTTTTATATAGCACAGATGTTAAATTATTAAATGTCGCTGATGAGTGATTGGAAAACAATCGCAATTCATCAGAAATAAAATATTAAAAAGTTGTTGACAAATGAAAGACAACTTGTTAATATAAGAAAGTCGCTCAAGAGCGGCGGTTGAACTTTGAAAACTGAACAAAGCGACAAACGTCAACGTTAATTTTTATTTTTTAAATGAGCAAGTCAAACATTTCTTCGGAGAGTTTGATCCTGGCTCAGGATGAACGCTGGCGGCGTGCCTAATACATGCAAGTCGAGCGAACTGATTAGAAGCTTGCTTCTATGACGTTAGCGGCGGACGGGTGAGTAACACGTGGGCAACCTGCCTGTAAGACTGGGATAACTTCGGGAAACCGAAGCTAATACCGGATAGGATCTTCTCCTTCATGGGAGATGATTGAAAGATGGTTT
>NZ_JBISEM010000005.1:0-138824 GCF_044383985.1 Priestia sp. JSM ZJ58 | reverse complement strand
ATGAGATTTCCCATAGCGCAAGCTAGTAAGATCCCTGAAAGATGATCAGGTTGATAGGTCAGAGGTGGAAGCGTGGCGACATGTGTAGCTGACTGATACTAATCGATCGAGGACTTAACCAAACTTTAAAAGCGTAAGCTTTACTCAGCAAACTGTTACCTAGTTTTGAGAGAACAATCTCTTGTCTGGTGGCGATAGCGAAGAGGTCACACCCGTTCCCATACCGAACACGGAAGTTAAGCTCTTTAGCGCCAATGGTAGTTGGGACTTTGTCCCTGTGAGAGTAGGACGTTGCCAGGCATTTTTATTATCGCGGGGTGGAGCAGTTCGGTAGCTCGTCGGGCTCATAACCCGAAGGTCGCAGGTTCAAATCCTGTCCCCGCAACCAAATTATCTTTTATACATACTTGAATATATTATTACTATCCTTAGGCATAGCCTAAGGATTTTTTGTTTGGCTATATTTATAAACACTTGTTTAGGTTATGATATAAGATAGTGATGCAGATTAATCAGGAGGTTTTTTATGTTACAAAGTAATATTCAAACTTATATTGAAAAAGAAATGAACGTTCAAGGTCAATCTTTATCTCTATATCAAGAAGAAAAGGAATATGCGTTGCAAAAAGAGTTGGTGCCGCAAAACCTGATGATAGAAGAAAAAGAGGCATCTTCACGTTTTAAAGATTCTTATATCGAAAGAGTAGATAAAGAAACGGACGAGCTGATCGCAGAAGAATCTCCTCTTTCGTTTTTAGATACTCCTCTTTCTTACTTAAAAGAACACAGAAGTGAATTTCTATATGTAGAATCAAAATGGTTTGAATTTATTAAGCTTGATGGATGTTCTTTTGAAGTGGATGATGTGTTTGGCACATATAAAGTATTAACGGGGTTACATATGCAAAAAAAATTCGGTTCTGTACTAAAACAATTTTTTGCTAAAGAGCTTAATGAAAGCCCAACAAGCGTCCAGCTTTTATTTAATGATAAAGATGGATTATGGGATGTGAATATTGAGTTAGATGCTATAAAAGAGTTTGATGAAAAAATGTCAATAGGTGAAGCTCTTGTTCTTACATATCGCTTTTTCTTTCATCTAGTGGAGTATGTAGAGAACGAAAAAGCTTAAAAATGATGATTACTTTTACTATAAAGATGCTGGGACAAAAGCAGTTTAGTTAACGTTGAACACGAACTATCTATCAAAAATAGATAGTTCGTGTTTTTTAATGGTCATGGTGAACGTAGGTTTCAGTATGAGGTGCTTCTAGCTGTTGGTTGGAGGGCAAGGCTCCATCGCCCGCTCGCGGAAAGCGAAGCCTTGCACGTAAAGCAACAGCGGCGGAACAAGCATCCCAGGTTATTTATCCGGGTTGTTCGTCTTTAGATTGCATTCATTTCGTTATGGCCCAATCTCTTTTTTGATAGGTGATACATAATGAATGTTAAGTGAAGCTGGAAATATATTTACATCTCTATGTTTTTATGGAATGATAAAGAGTATCTTTACATATATGACTGATATGGGTGAAGAACAACTATCAGGAATCTTTCTAGTTTTTTGAGAAAGCAGCCTACATATTAGCTGTTAATAGTACTCCGAGCAAGAAAGCTTCCGTAGGATGAAGTATAATATATACATACAGGAACAATTTTTAACTCTATAAAAAATGTCTGCTGACGTATGGGATTATAAATAAAGAGGGGATGTTCATGTTATTAAGAAAAATAAAGTCTGAAGAATTGGCAGAAGTCTATCAAATGGGATATGCGGCATGGCCTAAAGGCAGGACGTACAAAGAGTATGTTAGAGATAATCAAAAAGAAGAAACATATGGAATTCGGTATGTATATGTAAATGAAGAGAATCAAATTATTGGTTCATTTATTTTGCTTCTTTTACAAACTCCTCGATTAAAGTTTGCTTTGCATGGTATTGGGTCCGTTGTTGTTCATCAGCTTTATCAACGAATGGGGTATGGCCGAGATATGCTTGAAGACTTTTTTAAAAAGATGAAGATAGAGAAGCGCAGCGCTATTTTTATGCTTTATAGCGATATTCTTCCTGAATATTATCATCAGTTTGGGTTTAAGGAGCTCCCTTCTCATTTACAGCGTTATCCTCAATCCATTGCTATGGTAAATTGCAGCGAGTCACAATATGAATACTTAAGTAAGCAATCCATAGAAGACATACCGGCCTATTTTTAAAAGGTATGTCTTTTTTATAGTATTTATCGACACAATCGTTTACAATTTTATGTAAGCGTTTTCTTTATTTGGAGATGAATGATTTTATTTGTCCTCATAACTGTAGGCAAATCGTGCAGTCAATATAAATTTTATTACATAAAACCTTGCTATCATCTTACTAGTAACTCTTATTCATTTCCATACCATACCGATATGTACGTTTGCTGCTAAGTATAACCATATCAATATAAGGAGGAAGCAGGAAGATGAAACGATTATTTATAGCAGGGATGATTTTTATGCTTTTTTTATCTTTAGGTGCTGTATCTTCTTCAGCCGCAGGAAGTTTTACCTCTAAAACATATAACGGAAGAACATACAAACTGTACGTACCTAGCAGTTATCAGGGAGGTGCTGCCTTACCTCTAGTAGTTATGCTACATGGCTGTACTCAAGACCCTGATCAATTTGCAGCAGGAACACAAATGAATGCACTGGCAGAAACAGAGAAGTTCTTTGTCCTCTATCCAGAACAGCCCTCTTCTGCTAATTCAAATAAGTGTTGGAACTGGTTTGATACTGCTCATCAATCAAGGGGAAGCGGTGAACCAGCGTTAATTGCTGGAATGGTCAATCAAATAAAAAGCAGTTATTCAATAGATGCCGACCAAGTCTTTGTTGGAGGGCTATCTGCTGGTGCAGCTATGAGTGTTATTATGGGAGCTACTTATCCAGACATATTTGCGGCTATCAGCGTTGGGGCGGGCTTAGAATATAAAGCAGCCACTAGTGTAACAGGTGCTTATACAGCAATGAGCAGTGGAGGTCCTAATCCTATCCAACAAGGAGATTTAGCCTATTCAGCCATGGGAGAGCATAAGCGAGTGGTTCCGGTTATTTTGTTTCATGGGACAGCTGACTACACTGTTGCCCCTATAAATGCGCATCAAATACTATCGCAATGGGCTCAAACAAATGATAGAGCGTCTGATGGACTGGATAATAACAATATTGATGATACGGCAGATCAAACTTTACCAGGTACAGTATCTGGTGGAAGAAGCTATACGCAATATATTTACAAAGATACAGCAGGAAAAACAGTAATGGAAAAGTACATGATAGAAGGAATGGGACATGCTTGGTCAGGGGGAAGTACATCCGGTTCTTATACAGATCCTAAAGGGCCAAATGCAACTAAATTAAGTTGGAACTTTTTTAAAAATCATCCGAAGAATGGTGACGCTTCTAATCCAGGAGATATATCCCCGCCGGTTACAGCTGCTTCACCAGCGGGAGGAACGTATGGAAGTTCTGTTTCTGTCACATTATCACCCAATGAACCTGCCACCACTTACTATACATTAGATGGAAGTACACCAACTGTTAATTCTCTAAAGTATTCTGAGCCTATTAGCATCAACTCTAGCAAAACAATAAAATTTTTTAGTGTAGACGCTGCGGGTAATCAAGAGGGAGTAAAGACGGAAGTTTATCAAATTTCTGGAACTTCAGAGAAATCCTCAGTATTTTCTTCGCTTGCTGCTGAAGATGGATTTATCGGAAATTTATCAGCTGACGGTATGAGTAGTTCTATTCATAAAATTGGGGATAAGGGAATGTACAATACCGACACATACCGAACCATTTTATCTTTTGATACAAGCTCTTTACCTGATGATGCAAGTATTACGGATGTATCTTTGAAAATTTATCGCAAATCTTCAACTGGTAATATTTCATCTTTGAAAGGCGATATTAAAAGCGGTGTATTTGGAACTAGCAGTGCTTTAGAACAAATAGATTACCAGGCCTCACCATCTATTTCAGCGGCCTTCCAAATGTCAGTGCCTTCACTCGATAATGGATATACAACTATTCAACTTCCTTCCTCACTTTTGGGATATATGAATAGGAACGGCAAAACTCAGTTTCGCTTGTCAAGCTCAGGTTCAGCGGACTTTTTAAGTGACGTAGTTGAAATTTATGGGGGCGACAATCCTGCATATGCTCCAACTTTAACTGTTTCATATAAGTAAAAAAACCTTCTAAAAGCAGTTAGCTTTTAGAAGGTTTTTTTTGCTGATAAGTTACTTTTATCACCGAATACAACTCCAACTTTTTATAGAGTTTTCTTCAAATTTTGACATGATTTTGATGAAATTTAATCATTATTCAAAAATGAATTGTCAGAAATATTACAAGAAAATGTTTAAAATTAATTAAATCCGTAATAAAAGTAAAATATTCCTGTAATGGAAGTGAAATGAACAGGTGGTATCATTCAGTCATTGAGTAAATAAGGAGGTATTCGGAAAATGAAGAAATTTGTATTTACTCTAGGGACAACGGCAATTCTTTCAGCAGGATTTGTAGGTGCAGCATCTGCCTCTACAAGCGGAACGTATGAAGTACAAAAAGGTGACACTTTATGGAAAATCGCTCAAAATCATAATGTGAGCGTAGACGAGCTAAAAGATGCTAATAACTTAACATCAACACTAATTTATCCAAATCAGACACTAAACTTATCTAGCATAAAAGAAATCGTACATACTGTAAAACGTGGTGACACTTTGTGGTCAATCGGTCAACATTATGGCGTAACAGTAGAAGAAATTAAAGAATGGAACGGTTTAACATCAGACTTAGTTTTCCCTGGAGAACAATTTAAAATTAAAGCGGCACAAGCAGCTCAATCTCAAACAGCTAGTGCGCCAGTAGCAAAGGCAGCTCCACAAGTGCAGCAGTCTCAAACGGCACAAGCTCAGCAAGAACAAGCAGCCCAAGAGCAAGCACAAAAAGAACAAGAGCAAGCTCAAGTAGCAGCCCAAGAGCAAGCACAAAAAGAACAAGAGCAAGCTCAAGCAGCAGCCCAAGAGCAAGCACAAAAAGAACAAGAGCAAGCTCAAGTAGCAGCACAAGAACAAGCACAAAAAGAACAAGAGCAAGCTCAAGTAGCAGCACAAGAACAAGCACAAAAAGAACAAGAGCAAGCTCAAGCAGCAGCACAAGCACAGGCAGCCCAAGAGCAAGCGCAAAAAGAACAAGAGCAAGCTCAAGCAGCAGCACAAGCACAGGCAGCCCAAGAGCAAGCGCAAAAAGAACAAGAGCAAGCTCAAGCAGCAGCACAAGCACAGGCAGCCCAAGAGCAGGCACAAAAAGAACAAGCAGCTCAACAGCAACAACAACAAGCTCAGCAACAACAGCAGTCTCAACAGCAAGCTAGCGGCAAGTCTATGACTGTTGAAGCAACAGCTTATACAGCTAACTGTGCTGGATGCAGTGGTACGACAGCTACTGGAGTAAATTTAAAATCAAATCCAAATCAACGAGTAATTGCGGTTGATCCTAGCGTTATTCCATTAGGTTCAAAAGTATACGTTGAAGGTTATGGTCAAGCTGTAGCGGCAGATACGGGTGGCGCAATTAAAGGAAATCGAATTGACGTATTCGTTTCTTCAGATAGTGCTGCACAAGACTGGGGCAGAAGATCAGTTAAAATTACAGTTATCGACTAATACTAGTCTTATAGAATAGAAGTAAGAAGAGATGTCTTTTAGAAGACATCTCTTTTTTTATGCTTAAAATAAACGTTTGAAAAAAATAGGTCGGGGCATACTGAAATTTATAGTAGGAATTAGTTTGTTATATTAGTAATTATTTCTTAATTTATATACAATGTTTGAGTGTCTTAAAAAGCTTAAATTATGTCAGGAGTATAGAAATATGAAATTTTATAAAAAAATAGCATTACTAATAGTGCTGGGTGTGATCGCAGGATTCTCGTATCTAGGCTATCAGGGATTATTTCGGCACGACGATCATTTGAACACGTCTGATCATAATCCTTTATCTTCTTCTAAACAGAAGCAAAATAGCATAGAAGTTGTTGGGAACCCCGAATCCATTGCCGTGCTAGTAAATAAGCAAAATCTTCTTCCTGATCACTATGAACCCGCTGACCTTGTATACCCAGACGTTCGGTTTATATTTAAAGAAAAAATTGAAAAGCGACAAATGCGTACAGAAGCAGCAAAAGCGTTAGAAAGAATGTTTTCAGCTGCTGAACGAGAAGGGATTTACCTAGCCGGTGTTTCCGCTTATCGTTCTCAAATTCGCCAGGAATCTCTTTATCAAGCGTACATAAAGCAAGATGGAGAAGCGGCAGCCAGTCATTATAGCGCCCATCCAGGCAGCAGTGAGCATCAGACTGGTTTAAGTATAGATGTATCAAGCAGCACAGGTAAGTGTGCGGCTCAAGATTGTTTTAAAGATACTCCTGAAGCCAAATGGATTGAAAGAAATTCATATAAATATGGATACATTGTTCGCTATCCAGAGGGAAAGCAGCAGATTACAGGTTATAAATATGAGCCGTGGCATATACGATTTGTCGGAAAAGAACTCGCCTCTAAAGTGTATAAAAAAGGAATTACGTTAGAAGAATATTATAATGACTACATGCAAGTTGATAATCCAGTTCAATAAAAAAGAAGAGTTATATAAACTCTTCTTTTTTTGTATTGCTGGAATATACCCTTACTTTAAAAGTTGGAACGAGGGAAAGATGTAGAGATGAACCACGGGATGCTATATCCTATGCCTTACTAGTAAAAGAGTTATCGCTTATAAATTATAATGAATTTTGTGATAAAGAATACTCATGTTCGTTTTCATTTCCCTTCACATATTCTACAAAAAAGGGAGGTGAAAGAAAATGAGTTTTTACGGAGGTTATGGTTATGGATACGGAGCAGGTCACGGAAGTAGCTTTGCGTTAATCGTTGTGCTATTTATTTTACTAATCATCATCGGTGCTTCATGGGCAGGGCACTATTAATAAGGTGTCCATAAATAAACTCCCTTGAAATAATTCAAGGGAGTTATCTATTTTTATCTATAACTAGGTAACTGTAAGTACGAAGTGCTTACATATCCTTTAAAGCCGTTGTATTCTACAAAAGCCCAATCAAATGAAAGCTTGTTATCTTTTGAGTAGCCCCAAGCTAAGAAGCTGACGCTTTTTCCTCTAGGAACAGTTGTTACAACTTTGTTGCTTGTGCTAGGCCCTGTGCGTAAATTAAGGTTAGCAGCTGTATGAACAATAGTAGGGACTTTCATTAAATAGGAAGTACTGATATATCCGGTGCCGCCAATTATTTTAATGGCAGCCCAGTCTGCATTTACAAACTTGACTACTTCAATTTGATCTTTTTTTCTTAATGTATCAAGAATCTTTCCCTGAGTGCTAGGTTTTGAACGTATATTGAGTACGTTTGCTGTCACTTCATATACGCTGAACGGTGCGTTTATTTTTTCTGCTGCACTTGCTGTTTGCTCGTGAGTGAATGGCAGTGTTCCAGATAGAGATGAAAAAGTAAAGCCAGCTGCTAATGCAAAAACCGATATAGATTTTGTAATTGTCTTCATGCGAATATCCAACTCCTTAGTGAAATAGGTTATATCTTTTTCTATAACACTAAGAATAAAGAATACTTGTTTCTAAATTGTTACCAACATGCATCCTAGTTGTAAATTTACGAAAGGTCTGTAAAAAGGTTTATTTCACAGACCTTTTAATAGCGCTATTGTTACTCACCCTCGCGATCTTCCGTTGATTTATGAAAAGAAAAATATACAAAAATTGATAATACTGTCCCATAAATGCTCCACAAAGCTAAAGCAAAAATAAATTCTTTCTGCAGGCAATAAATAATGGTTAAAGCAACTAGTGCAATAAAACTTATTAAAATGGTCTTTTTCATAAGCACCCCGCCTATTTAGTTTAATTACTCTATGCGCTTTTTGATCGTGCTTTACCCTATAATTATTCGGTCATTGCGCTAAAGATGAAAGGAAAAAGTTAAACAAAGCCGAACTTATAATAAAAAGAGAGATGCAGGAGGATACGTATGTTAAAACAACATGTACTAGAAGATATACAAAAGCTACAGTCTATTTGCCAACAAGAAGAAAAAATAGAGCTGAAGCTGAATTTTGACATGTTACGAAGTCGAAAACAAAATGAAGTTAACGATTTTTTTTATTATGAAAATAATCAGCTTGTTGGATTTATTGGTCTTTATGGGTTTGGGAATACAGTAGAAATATGCGGAATGGTCGATCCTAGCTATCGCCGAAAAAAGATTTTTTCAAAGCTGTTTTCTCAAGCTTTACATATGTGTAAGAAGCGTGAGTATACAGAGATTTTATTAAATGCTCCTGGCGATTCGATTTCAGGCAGGGAGTTCTTAAAGAAAATTCCATGTTCATTTACTTTTTCAGAATATCAAATGAAGTGGACAGAGAGAGAATTGGAAGATGATAATCCCTTTGTTACACTTCGCTCTTCCCTATTAGATACCGATATGAAAATGGAAATGCAAGTTAATATGGAATGCTTTGGTATGTCTTTAACAGAAGCAGCTGCTTATTATGGGCAAATGAAAACGGAAGAACAGCAAAATCATTTTATCGTAGAGTACAATAGTCAGGCGGTTGGAAAGTTAAGGGTATCTTATGATAAAAGCGAAGCATGGATTTATGGATTTGGTATTTTACCTTCCTATCAAAAATTAGGAATAGGAAAGGCTGCTTTAAAACAAGTCGTTTTACAGCAGCATCAGCTAGGATATGATGTATTTCTTGAGGTTGAAGCAAAAAACAAACGCGCTTTGCAACTTTACGAAACATGCGGCTTCGATTCATATCACGTGCAGGATTATTACGTATACAGCTTGTAGATAAAAAACACGGAAATCTTAGATTTTCGTGTTTTTTATTTACATATTAGATGATATGTGATTTTTTGAGTAAATAATGAGAAAGTAGAGAAAAAGTGATATGCCCGTTGATAAAAACAGGGAAGGCCATACAAATAAGATTGGAGCACTGCAAGCAAGGATACACGTAAGAATACCTCCAATAAATGCTTTTCTAAATAATTGATAAGCCATATACCCCAGGCTAATACTGACAAATACATTGATGAGGCTAAGAAAAATAAACGAAAAAAACAAATTATCTCCCCCCTTGTTTTTAATACACAATAAAAAGAAATATTTCACATGTTTAGTGTAGCAAAAAAGAAAAAACAATAAAATTTGGATCCTAAAGATGAAAAAGGAAGCCATCTGTGTTATGTATAGTAAAGTGAATGAGAACGTTAAAAAAGGGAATGAGTTAATAAAGCGATATAATAGAAAGAAAGGAGTAAAAGGATGGAATTTGCCCATATCTTTACACTAAGTGTATCTGTTGTAACAGCTATTAATATTTTATTAGCCGGTATTCTTATTTTCATTGAACGAAGAGATATAGGATCTACATGGGCGTGGCTTCTTATTTTATTTTTTATACCAATTGTCGGTTTTATTGTATATCTATTCTTTGGAAGACAGCTAAAACAGAAAAACTTTTATAAATTGTCATCTGATGAGCGGGAATATTTAAGATCTTCAGTGGAAGAGCAATTAAAAGAGCTTAAAGCGACCCATGAATATCGAAATGATTTATTAATCCAACATAATAAACTGCTGTTCACTAATTTAAATTCTTCTAAGTCACTTGTGCGCATCGACAACGAAATTGATATCTTCAGTGACGGTAATCAAAAATTTGAGGCATTGTTTGAGGATATTCGAAATGCTAAAAAAGAAATTAATATTCAATATTATATTATTCAACGAGATAATCTTGGGAAAAAATTAAGAGATGAGCTAACAAAAAAAGCAAAAGAAGGCATAAAGGTTCGCGTTCTTTATGATGAAGTAGGATCTAGAAAAATGACGCCATCATTCTTTAAGGAGCTTATTTCATATGGCGGCGAAGCACAGGCATTTTTCCCTTCAATTCTTCGCTTAATTAATTTTCGGATTAACAATCGAAATCATCGAAAGCTTTGTATTATCGATGGTGAAGTAGCATACATAGGAGGATTTAACGTAGGAGATGAATATTTAGGGTTAGATCCAAAAATGGGTTATTGGAGAGACACTCATTTTCGCATTAAAGGAGAGTCAGTGAACGATATTCAAGGGCGATTCATTTTAGATTGGCATCAAGCAACAAAGCAGCCAATTGAACTGGAACAATTTTTGCATCGTACAGAAACTCATTCTGGAACAGTTCCTGTACAAATTGTAGCAAGCGGTCCCAATTCGACTACCCAGCACCTGAAAAACATGTATATCTCATTGATTATGTCGGCCAAAGAAAGTGTATACCTTCAAACGCCTTACTTTATTCCTGACGCAAGCTTTATGGATGCTTGTAAAATTGCTTTATTATCTGGAGTAGAGATTCATATTATGATTCCAAACAAACCTGATCATCCTTTTGTTTATTGGGCTACGTGGTCTCATGTAGGGGAACTGCTGGCATACGGTGCGAATATTTATCTCTATGAAAAAGGCTTTTTGCATGCTAAAACGATTGTAGTAGATAATGAAGTGTCTTCTGTAGGAACGACGAATATTGATCCGCGAAGTTTCAGCCTTAATTTTGAAGTAAATGCAGTTGTATATGATCAACCTATTGCGGAAAAGTTGCAGAACCTGTTTCTTGAAGACGTACAGTTTAGTTCAAAGTTAACACTTGAACGATATAAGGAGCGCTCTCTGTTTATAAAATTCAAAGAAGCAGTATCTCGCTTGCTGTCACCCATTTTATAGCGAAAACTATTGATATCATGAAAAAGACTTGAATTGTTAGATTTAAGTCTTTTATTTTATTGGTTTCTCCTTGTAAGGAGAGCTAGAGATAAAGTTAAAAAGTTTTACCAAAAAATCCAAGGGTATTAATACTATAACAAGCTAAAAAATGATAATACCTAGGAGGAATAGAAAATGACAAAAAATGTAGTAGGTACGTATGATTCAGAAGAGGCCGTTATTACAGCGATTCGAAATTTAAAAACACAGGGATATCCGGACAGTGCACTTTCTGTTTTGACAAACAGTGGTCCTCATCATGAAAATACAGAAGTGATTGAGCGTTCTGCAGGAATCGATGTGCAAACAGTTGATACAGATCAACACTCAAAGCACCATCAATCCTTTATGGAGAAAATAAAAAATGCTTTTACTTCGTCTGAAGAAAAAATGGATCAAGATGTTAATCAAATCGAAAATCAATTAACCGAATATGGTGTACCTGCTGCGGAAGCTTCCTCGTATGTATCTGATCTTAAAAACGGAAAAGTTTTGCTGATGGTAGACGCCGTTGAGCATGATAAACACAATTCAGCTCTAGGCCAAACAGTGACACCCGCTGAAAGATCAGCTGACCCAATGAATGAAAAAATGCTATACGGCAATCACGAAAATAAAGTAAAGTAACGCCGAAGTAGCTTACTGAGAAAATAAAAGGCTGTGTGCTTAAATAAAAGCTAGTTAACGAAAGGAAGGGGACCGATGAGAAATCTAGAAAAAACGGAATATGAACTTGACTATTTAAAACAGCAGCAAGAAGTTAATCAAGAGCTCATCAAAGTTTCACAGTCTCTTGTTGCTACGTTAAAACAGTATGAAGAAGAACCGAACAATACAGAAGTTTTAGCTGTAATCGCTGACTTAGAAGGTCAGCAAGAACAGCTCAAAGCAAAGACCGAAAAGATATCTGAAGAGCTTGCACATTTATAAAGTGAGATAAAAGAAGTTCCTATAAAAGGAACTTCTTTTTATGTTTTATTATACACAGTCTATTGTGAGAGAAAGACAATCTTATATAACCGGATGTGAACGTTATGGGGGTAGTGATTTTGTTTTAGATACATATAGATGAGAAGGAACGCGATAAGACATTATATAAAAATGGGAAAAAGGAAGAACGGTCATTCGCTCTTCCTCCAGCCGTATTGCTTATGATAGTGATTTAGAAACGTCCGCCGCCAAGTTGCTGTTCAGCCATTTGCACAAGGCGTTTTGTGATTTCTCCGCCTACTGAGCCGTTTGCGCGTGCAGTTGTGTCAGGACCAAGAGTTACGCCAAATTCGCTAGCGATCTCATACTTCATTTGATCGATTGCTTGTTGAGCACCGTGTACTGCTAATTCGTTGCTGCTCTTATTTCTGCTGTTTGCCATCATAATCAACTCCTTTTATAAGGTTAAGATTATGATTTGATTAATAGATAGTTTTTATACATAAAATAAAAAAATTTTTTCAAGGACTTATAGAATATGCTTATTGGAATATAGTTACAAAGTTTTCCACTAGGTAACGGAAAATAATTATGTGTAGAAAGAGAGAGAGGTTACGTAAAATAGAACACAAGTAAGTAAGCGATTACATGATGATCGAGATAGAAAGAGAATTTTAATATTCCTATTCTAATTTAAAAGGAGGAGTCCATCATGTATCAAACATTAAAAAAATATGTACTATTGGCTGTTACATGGAGTCTAGCAATTGGCATTGTACTCTCTTATGAGAAAGAAGCGCTTGCGAAGCAGGCGCACGAAAAAGCTACATCTTATCGTACAGTGACAGAGATATATGACTGGGGAGCGGTGATCACAAAAATTATTATTGACTTAGGTGAACCTGTTCCAACCAATTCACTTACAAAAGAAACGTTTAAGGTGCATGTGGCTCGAAGTGATAGTCGATTAAAACCGTCTTTATTGGAACAAGGAGATCGTACAATAAAAAAAGCCTATGTATCCGATAAAGATGGACAACCAGCCGTACATACTGGAAAATATGCAGTTTTAGAAATGGAAGTTGGACCAGCTGTTTCATTAGGAGCACCACTAAATTATGATGAATATGGTACAGGGTTAAATGCATGGATAGACAGTCAATATACCATTACCCAGCAAAAAGATATCGTAACAAAAAAAGGAAAGTTGTCAGGGCTTGTAGTGAAACAGTTTAAGGGAGAGAAAAGAGAGCTCGTAGATGATTTTACCATTCAAAAAGGTATATATCATAATATGGAATTGGCATACGCAAGTTACGCGCCGAAAAAAGATAAGAAAAAGAATCCGTTAATTATTTGGCTGCATGGAGGAGGAGAGGGAGGAACAGATGCAACAATTCCCTTATCTGCCAATAAAGCTGTTAGCTTTGTCACAAATGACACTCAGGCTTATTTTAAAGGCGCCTACGTTTTAGTACCTCAAGCGCCAACGAAATGGATGGATGGTTATACAGGTGAAGCGGATGGAACTTCGATTTATAAAGAATCACTGATGGCACTAATTCAAGAATATGTTGCTAAAAATCCTGATATTGATCCCAATAGAATCTATATCGGAGGAGCATCTAACGGCGGATATATGACTATGCTTATGATTCGTGATTATCCAAACTATTTTGCAGCAGCATTTCCAGTATGTGAAGGACTAAATGATAGATTAATTACGGATCAAGATCTTGAAAAGATGAAAGAAACGCCTATTTGGTTCGTAGCCGCTAAAAATGATACGGTTCTTCCACCAACGATTAACACTCTTCCAACTTATGAACGTTTGGTGAAAAGCCATGCAAATAATGCTTATTTATCACTATTTGAAGATGTGCATGACACCACGGGTTTATACAAAAATAATGATGGTTCGCCCTATCAGTATAACGGGCATTCATCTTGGATATATCTGTATAATAATGAACCCAACGCTAAAATAAATGGAGCTACAACAACCATAATGGAATGGATGAGCAAGCAATCGTTGAACAACAATTAATCATTTATAAAAAAGCTGTTTCAAGTAGAGCAGCTTTTTTATGTCTCTTTTAAAGCTAAAGCATATATCTAAAATAAACGATTGAATACTTTCGTGATAAAATAAGGAAAGAGATCACGAAGAAAGGAACAGTGAAAGTGAAACCAACCATTTACGATGTTGCGAAAAAAGCAGGGGTATCGATAGCCACTGTATCCAAAGTAATCAATCAGACAGGCCGTATTAGTGAAAAAACGATAAAAAAAGTAAATGAAGTAATGATGGAATTAGATTATCAGCCTAGCAGTGTTGCAGCTGCGTTAACTGGGAAAAAGACATACACAATTGGCGTGCTAGTTCCTGACATCTCTAATCCTTTTTTCGCAGAGGTAGCAAGAGCTTTTGAGAATAGTGCCAGAGCAGCGGGATACACGCTTTTTTTATGCAGTACGGATCATCAAACAGAACGTGAGCATGAATACATAGATCTTTTATTCAAAAAGCAAGTAGATGGAATTATTATCGCAACCGAACTAAATGATACGAAGCTCGTAAAGAAGATTGTGAAGCATGATGTACCACTTGTATTGTTTTCAGTTGATCATCCTTCTATCTCAACGCATGTAGTGACAATTGATAACGTTCGCGGAGGATATATCGCAGGTACGTATTTAATAGAAAAAGGTCATCAATCGGTAACGATTATCACTGAAAAAGATAGAAAAAGCAGTGAGGGGCGATTAGCAGGATTTAAACAAGCGCTCACAGAGGCAAATTTATCACTAGAAAATCAGTCCATTATCAGCTGTTATTCAACAGTAGAAGATAGCAGAAGAGCAAGTAAACAGCTGCTTTCTTTGCCTAATAGGCCGACAGCAGTCTTTGCATGTACGGACTTAATTGGAATATCCCTCATAAATGAGGCAAGAAAGCAGGGGCTTTCAATTCCAGGAGATCTGTCGGTAATTGGATTTGATAATACAATTTATGCCGATATTGCTGAGCCTGGTTTGACAACGATTGAACAACCTATTTCGCAGATGGCAACTAGTACGTTCGAACAGCTGTTAAAGTCTATGAAAAAAGAAGAGCATGCAAAGCAGCGAATAACAATTATTCCAGAACTAGTAGAACGTGCGTCGGTAAAAAAGCTATAAAACAGAGAAAAGAAAAAGCTGCATGTGCCCAGGCACATGCAGCTTTTTTACTTAATAATATTTATAGAGAGACCGGATTTTTGACTTCGTTTATTGTTTCGCCTTTGACTGTTGTTTCTGTTGGAATTGTAAGGAAACCCGTTAAAAAAGCTCCAAAGAAATATAGGCAAGCAAAGATCCAGATTACGCCGCCCGTGCCTAAAAGACCTATGAAAATAGTTACAATTAAAGGGCCTACAAAAGCAGAAAGTCCAGATCCTAAATTCAATACGGACATCGCAGCTCCTTTATTCTCCGGAGCTAAGGAAGGCACTAACGCTGTAAGAGGGACATATCCTGCTAGTGTTGCACCGTAACAGCATGCGACAATCATCATTACCCAATAATTATGTCCTACGAATTGAGGTACATAGTAAAGAGCGAGTGTTACAATTCCGCATCCTACTCCACCAAACCATTTGATTGTATTTACCCAGCCAAATTTATCTCCAACAATACCAAAAATAATATTAAAAGCCATATTCACAAAAAACAGAGTGCCCCAGATTTGAAGCCATTCGCTCATTGTGAAATCGTGTTTCATCATATAGGTTGGCAAGAAGACAACAAATCCAAATTGAGCAGCGGAGTTAATAATCTTTACAACTCCACCGATTCCTACTTTAGGGTTCTCAAATGCAATTGTAATCCCTTTCATTAATTCTTTTGTTTTGTTATCGCTTACTTTTTGAACGGTAAATCTGTCTTTATTCATGATAATTGAAAAGATTCCGCCGATCAAAACAAAAAGTAAACCACTCCACAAGGTAGCAATTTCGCCGATTTTAGGAACCATGTAACTGGAATAAAAAGCTCCGATTACGCTTAAACCAAGCTGGAAGACAAACCAAAACCAGCCTACTGCTTTTGAAAGCATTTCCTGGGGCGTGCGGTAAGACACCCAGACCAAGAATGAGTAAGCAAATAAAGGGTAGCCAAATCCTCTAAGAGCATAACAAATTAATATAATTGTGTAATTCATAATATGAAGTCCTATACCTATAAATCCAATTGAACCAATAATAAAGGATATCAAGCCGAATGCCATTGCTTTTCTAGGACCCCACAGCTGAACCAGTACGCCGGAGAACCAGGAAGAAATAGAGACCGTAATACCGTAAACGGTAAAAAGTAAAGCAGCATGTTCAATGGTTAAACCTCTTTCTACAAGATAAGGAGATAACCATCCTTGTTCTAAGCCATCGCCAATCATAAAAACAATAATACCTATGTATCCCCACGTTAAATGAGAAGGGATCCCAATCCTGTCAAGAGCTGTTTTTCTGGAAATAAATTCATTCATTTTTCCACACCACCAGATCGATTATTTTGTTGAAAACATCAAACTAATTTGGTTAAGCGCTTAATCTATTTGATAAAAAGTATACGCTTACATTTTTTAAACGTCAATTAAAATTTTAAATATATCTAATTTTCAATTAAATGATTTCGACAGTGGAAATAGTAGTAGATAAGATTATAATAACTTGCCCTTATTATAAGAATACTTAAATATAGAGAATTCCCTTAATTTTAAGCATAAATAGATAAAAATAAGGTTTTTCATACTGTACAATCAGATGAATAAAAAACAAATATTCTAAATAATCTATAAAAAACGTTGCATTTCAAAAAACAGTATGTATAATTGGAAATAGGAAAGCGCTTAACCTAAAAATAGGTTTGAGCGAATGTTTTCTTAACTTTTAATTAAAGGGGAAAATAAGATGGGGATTCTTACAATTGGAATAATTGGTGCTGGACGAATAGGTAAATTACATGTTGATAATTTAAAATTAATGCCGCAAATAAAAATTAAAGCGGTTTCAGACGTAGTGGTAGATCATTTGCACGAGTGGGCTGCAAGTAAAGGAATTTCAACGTTAACAACAAATTATCAAGATTTATTAGCAGATTCAGAAATTGATGCCGTTTTCATTTGTTCGCCAACGAATACGCACGCATCGATTATTGAAGAAGCTGCTCGAGCGAAAAAGCATATTTTCTGTGAAAAGCCCGTTAGTTTTTCAGTAGAAGAAACAATCCAAGCGTTAGAAGTAGTAAAAGAACACGGCGTACAGCTTCAAGTTGGCTTTAACCGACGATTTGATCCCAACTTTAAAAAAGTGCATGATCTTGTACAGCAAGGAGAAGTAGGACAGCCGCACATTTTAAAAATCACCTCCAGAGATCCTCAGCCTCCGAGTCCAGAATACGTCCGCGCTTCAGGAGGATTGTTCATGGATATGATGATTCATGATTTTGATATGGCTCGTTATGTAATGGACAGTGAAGTAATTGAAGTATCGGCTTACGGGACGACGCTCATCGATCCTGCTATTGAAGAAGCAGGAGATATAGATACGGCAATTGTGTCATTAAAATTTGCAAACGGAGCTTTAGGCGTGATTGATAACAGTCGTCAAGCTGTCTACGGTTACGACCAGCGCCTTGAAGTTTTTGGTGAAAAAGGTTCCGCTACTGCTGATAATTGCCGTCCAACTACAGTAGAAATATCAACAGGCGAAAGTGTAGTGAAAGAGAAGCCGCTATATTTCTTCCTTGAACGCTATACACAAGCATATATAGATGAAGTAACACAGTTTGCAAGAGCAATTATGGAAAATCAAAGCGTAATTTGTACAGGTAACGATGGATTACAGGCAGAACGAATTGCTAAAGCAGCAAAAAAATCTTTACTATCAGGGCAGCCAGTGAAGATTGAACATAAAAAATACGCAGTGAATTAATGATAGAAATGTGGGCTGAAAGAGAATATCTTGCTCTTTTCGCCTTTTTAGGAAAGCGCTTAACTAAGGAGGAGTAAAGATGAATCCGCTTGTTTTTAAAGAAAATCGTGAGTTAGATTTTATCGCTATCGGTCGCTTATGTATTGATTTAAATGCAAATGAAACACAGCGTCCAATGGAAGAGACTAAAACATTCACTAAATATGTAGGAGGCTCTCCAGCTAATATTGCGATTGGAGCAGCAAGGCTAGGCTTAAAAACCGGTTTTATCGGAAAAGTATCAGATGATCAAATGGGCCGCTTCATTACTGGGTATCTTCAAAAAAATAAGATTAATACAGATAGTATTGCTGTCGATAAAACAGGGGCTGTAACGGGGCTTGCTTTTACGGAAATCAAGAGCCCTACAGATTGCAGCATCTTAATGTATCGAGATAACGTAGCGGATTTAAAACTAGATCCTACAGAAGTATCAGAAGAATATATTAAGAAGTCAAAGGCTCTTTTAATATCTGGAACTGCTCTTGCACAAAGTCCTTCTCGTGAAGCTGTATTTCTAGCATTAGAATACGCACGCAAGCATGAAGTTGTAGTGTTTTTTGATATTGACTATCGTCCATATACATGGGAATCGGAAGCTGAAACGGCAGTCTATTTTAATTTAGCTGCTGAAAAATCAGATGTGATTATTGGTACGCGAGAAGAGTTTGACATGATGGAAAAACTTTTAAATTATAAAGAATCTAATGATCAAGTAACAGCAGAGCGCTGGTTTTCTCACCATGCTCAAATCGTCGTGATTAAGCATGGTGGAGAAGGATCTATTGCCTATACAAGAGATGGTAAGTCTCACCGTGGAGGAATATTTAAAACAAAAGTTCTGAAAACGTTTGGTGCTGGTGATTCCTATGCTTCAGCCTTTATTTATGGATTGATGCAAGGACTGGAAATTCCACAGGCAATGCGATTGGGGGGGGCCTCCGCTTCGATTGTCATTTCAAGACACAGTTGTTCAGATGCTATGCCGACAAGCGTTGAGCTCTTCAACTTTATGGAGACAGCAACTGAAGTTTTGCAGGAAGCCTAATAAACAAAGGGAAAATCTTGAGAGATTAAAGGAATAGAAGCTTATTAAAATGAGATAAAGGGAGAGATATTCTATGACGCAAACAGCAGTAAAAACAGTAAAAAACTATATTGGTGGACAATGGATTGAATCAGCTGCATCAAAAACGGAACCTGTGTATAACCCAGCAACAGGTGAATTAATCGCACAGGTACCTCTTTCTACAAAAGAAGACGTAGATCAAGCGGTGCAAGCAGCAAATGAAGCGTTCAAAGGGTGGGCAAAAACAGCTGTGCCTAAACGTGCACGAATTTTATTCAAGTATCAGCAGCTATTAGTAGATAACTGGGATGAATTAGCAAAGTTAGTGACAGTTGAAAACGGAAAAAGCTTTAACGAAGCGCGAGGTGAAGTGCAGCGTGGAATTGAATGCGTAGAATTCGCGGCAGGAGCTCCTACGTTAATGATGGGGAAACAGCTTCCTGATATTGCAACAGATATTGAGTCTGGCATGTACCGCTATCCAATTGGCGTCATTGGAGGAATTACACCGTTCAATTTTCCAATGATGGTTCCTTGCTGGATGTTCCCGCTTGCGATCGCTTGCGGCAATACATTTGTGTTAAAGCCTTCTGAGCGTACGCCGCTGTTAGCTGCAAGATTAGCTGAGCTGTTTGAAGAAGCTGGTTTGCCAAAAGGTGTATTAAATATTGTAAACGGCGCGCATGATGTGGTAAACGGTCTTCTTGAACATAAATTAGTGAAAGCTATTTCGTTTGTAGGTTCCCAGCCTGTAGCTGAGTACGTGTACAAAAAAGGTACGGAAAACTTAAAGCGTGTTCAAGCTTTAGCCGGTGCTAAAAACCATTCAATTGTATTAAATGATGCAGATTTGAACGTAGCAACAAAACAAATTATCGGAGCCGCTTTTGGTTCAGCAGGTGAACGCTGTATGGCAGCATCTGTTGTTACTGTACAAGAAGAAATTGCGGATCAGCTAATTGAAAGATTAGTAGAGGAAGCAAATGATATTGTAATTGGGGACGGCTTAGAAGAAAACGTCTTCTTAGGACCAGTCATTCGTGAAAATCATAAAGAGCGTACGCTCAGCTATATTGAATCAGGCGTGCAAGAAGGAGCGGAGCTTATTCGTGACGGTCGCACAGATGCAGCAGTAAATGGCAAGGGCTACTTTGTCGGACCAACGATTTTTGATCATGTTACGCAAGAAATGAAAATTTGGCAAGATGAAATTTTTGCACCTGTGCTGTCTATTGTACGTGTGAAAACATTAGAAGAAGCTATTGAAGTAGCTAATAACTCTCGATTTGCAAACGGTGCTTGTATTTATACAGATAGCGGCGCAAGCGTACGTGAGTTCCGTGAAAATATTGAATCTGGTATGTTAGGAGTAAATGTAGGGGTACCGGCACCTATGGCATTCTTCCCATTCTCTGGCTGGAAAGATTCTTTTTACGGTGATCTTCATGCAAATGGTACGGACGGCGTGGAGTTTTATACAAGAAAGAAAATGGTAACAACGCGCTGGTAAGTGATTCATTAAAAATCGCATTCCATTTTAAAAGGAGGTATCAGGAATTAAAGATATTCCTTATGCTTCCTTTTTTAAAATCGCAATCTAGTATTAGAAGGGAGAAAGAAGCATGGAAACAGTTAGAATGACGACGGCACAAGCATTAGTGAAGTTTTTAAATCAGCAGTATGTTGAATTTGATGGAAAGCAGCATCAGTTTATTAAAGGGATTTTTACAATTTTCGGGCACGGAAATGTAGTAGGTCTTGGGCAAGCTTTGGAAGAAGACCCAGGAAATCTAGATGTATATCAAGGACGTAATGAACAAGGAATGGCCAATGCAGCGATGGCTTTTGCAAAACAAAAACATCGAAAGCAGATTATGGCTTGCACATCTTCAGTAGGACCAGGTTCGGCAAATATGGTTACAACGGCAGCAACAGCTTCAGCTAATAACATTCCAGTTTTGTTGCTTCCCGGCGATGTATTTGCAACTAGACAGCCTGATCCTGTTTTGCAGCAAATTGAACAGTCATATGATTTATCTATTTCTACAAACGATGCTTTCCGTCCAGTGAGTAAGTACTGGGATCGCGTAAGCCGCCCTGAACAATTGATGACAGCTATGATTAATGCGATACGTGTGTTAACGAATCCTGCAGATACGGGAGCTGTAACTATTTGTTTGCCTCAAGATGTGCAGGGAGAAGCATGGGACTTTCCAGCTTATTTCTTCCAAAAGCGCGTTCACCGCATTGAGCGTCGCCTTCCGACTAGGGACAGTCTAGCAGATGCAATTCAAGCAATAAAAACAAAGAAAAAGCCAATCATCATTTGCGGAGGAGGCGTTCGGTATTCAGAAGCTGCAAAAGAGTTAAAACAATTTGCTAGTGAGTTCCATATTCCATTTGGAGAAACTCAAGCTGGGAAAAGTGCCGTTGAAAGCGACTATCGCTATAATCTTGGCGGAATAGGTGTAACAGGAAACTCAGCTGCTAATACAATCGCTAAAGATGCGGATTTAGTAATTGGAGTAGGCACTCGATTTACTGATTTTACAACAGCATCTAAACAGCTTTTTCAACATCCCGACGTGCAATTTCTTACTATTAACACGTCTGAATTTCATGCAAATAAACTGGATGCCGTGAAGCTTGTAGCTGATGCAAAAGAAGGGTTGTTTGCTCTTAGGAAAGAGCTCATGTCAATTGGCTATCAGTCTGGTTACACGACAGAAATTGCAAGTGCAAAAGACGCATGGGAAGCAGAATTAGAGCGTCTACATAGCATACGTTTTACAGGGGCAGATTTTATTCCAGAAATAAAAGGTCATTTAGATGAAAGCTTAGCTGAATATGCAGAATCACTTGGTACTCAATTAACGCAAACAGAAGTAATTGGAGAGGTGAATAAGCTCCTTGATGACAACTCCGTCATTGTTGGTGCAGCTGGAAGTCTTCCAGGTGACTTACAGAGAATGTGGAAGTCTAATAAACCCAATACCTATCATATGGAATATGGATATTCATGTATGGGATATGAAGTATCAGGTGCACTTGGAGTTAAGCTGGCTGAACCAGCTAAAGAAGTGTATGCGATGGTTGGAGATGGAAGCTATCAAATGCTGCATTCAGAGCTCATTACAAGCCTTCAAGAAAGAAAAAAGATAAATATTTTACTGTTTGATAACTCCGGATTTGGATGTATTAATAATCTTCAAATGTCAAATGGAATGGGGAGTTTTGGAACAGAGTTTCGCTATCGCAACGATGAAACAGGAAAATTAAACGGAAACGTGATGAAAATTGATTTTGCAGCCAGCGCCGCAGGCTACGGTGTAAAAACATATCGTGTAAGCTCTCTTGAAGAACTAAAAACGGCAATGGAAGATTCACAAAAACAAGAGACTTCTACATTAATTGATATTAAAGTGCTACCCAAAACTATGACAAACGGTTATGAATCGTGGTGGCATGTAGGAGTAGCAGAGGTATCTGAAAATCACCATGTACAAGAAGCCTATAAGGATAAAGTGAAAAATCTTGAAATGGCCAGAGGTTATTAACAAGCAAGAGAAATGGCCGATGTTGAGGGGAAACATTCGGTGAATATAATAGCGTTTTCAATTTGATATAGGGGAGAGGAAGACATGTTCAAGGAAAACACGGTCAAACTGGGGATTGCTCCAATCGCTTGGACAAATGATGACATGCCTGAACTAGGAGCTGAAAATACATTTGAACAGTGTATCAGTGAGATGGCTTTAACCGGTTTTAAAGGAAGTGAGGTAGGAAACAAATATCCGCGAAATGTTTCGATCTTAAGGAAGGCATTATCACTTCGGAATTTAGAAATTGCAAGCGCATGGTTTAGTACATTTTTAACGACAAAGCCGCTGGAAGAAACGGTGACGCCATTTATTGAACATCGCGATTTTTTATACGAAATGGGAGCAAAAGTAATTGTTGTATCTGAACAAGGACACAGCATTCAAGGGATGATGGATGTACCTTTATTCAAAGACAAGCCCGTGTTCACGCCAACAGAGTGGAGCAGCCTTATAGAAGGCCTGCACTATCTTGGGAAACTAGCAAGAGAGAAAGATATGCATATTGTCTATCATCATCACATGGGAACAGGCGTCCAAACAACAGAAGAAATTGAGCAGCTAATGGAGCTTACCAATCCAGAGCTTGTTTCGCTCCTATTTGATACCGGTCATCTTGTTTTTTCAGGCGAAGAACCTCTTTATATCTTAAAAAAATATCTTCATCGTATTAAACATGTTCATTTAAAAGATATTCGCCAAGAAGTAGTTGATCGAGTCAAACAACAAGACCTGAGCTTCTTGCAAGCGGTAAAAGAAGGAGCCTTTACTGTTCCAGGCGACGGAGTTATTGAATTTGATGAAGTATTTACTACGCTTGCCGCTTCTGATTATAACGGCTGGTTTGTCGTAGAAGCAGAACAGGATCCAGCGCTTGCTAATCCTTTTGAATATGCGTTAAAAGCAAGAAACTTTATTAAAGAAAAAAGCGGTCTTTAATTTCTATTGTAAAAGGTTTTACGCCTTTTATATGTTTATGAAAGGAAAGGAGGAGATGAAATGAAGCCAACCATCTATAGTGTGGCTGAAGAAGCAGGTGTATCAATTTCCACCGTATCAAAAGTTATCAATCAAACCGGTCACATTAGTGAAAGAACAAGACAAAAAGTAATTGAGGTTATGGGGCAGTTGAATTACCATCCAAGCGTCGTAGCATCTGCTTTAACAGGAAAGCCTACTAAAACGATTGGGCTTCTCGTACCCGACATCTCCAACCCTTTTTTTGCCGATTTGGCAAGAAGCATAGAAGACCGAAGTCATGAGCGAGGTTTCCATGTTGTAATGTGTAATACCGATAACGATGCGGAAAAAGAGAAAAAATATCTATCGCTGTTAATTCGTCAGAGAATCGACGGTTTAATTGTAGCATCTGCTTTTCGCAATGCTAATCTTTTAAAAAATATGCTGAAGCAAGATATACCCATTAGCGTTATTGCTTCAGAAATCCCTCACATATCTGTTAATACAGTGACAGTGGATGACTATAAGGGAAGCTATTTGGCGACTGATTATTTGCTATCTTTGCATCATAAAAAAATTGCGATTATTACAGAAAATGCAAAAAGTAATCACGCCCGTTTAGATGCTTTTCGAGATGCCATGCAAGAAAATGGAATCACTGTGTTACCTCAGCACGTTATTACGACCGAAGCAAGTATTCAAAAAGGATATGAAAGTGCTAAGCAAATTTTTTTAATGAAGGAGAAAGTGACGGCTATTTTTGCTTGTAACGATTTACTGGCTATTGGCGTCATACAAGCGGCAAAAGAATTCAACATTGATGTGCCGAATGACTTATCAGTGATTGGCTTTGATAATACCGTCCTTTCTACTACCATCACGCCCATGTTGACGACGGTAGCACAACCGACAAAAGAAATGGCTGTAAACGTAGTGGATTTGCTGGTTAGAGAAATGGAATACTCAACGATGCATAAAGAACATTTACTTCTTGAGCCGAAATTGATTGTCCGGAAATCGACGGCTCCGTTACGAAGAAACGCCACAGCATCTGCAAATAATTGAATACAATCAAGAGTATTGCTGTTAATAAAAACTCTTCACAGTCACATATTCAAAAGAATGTATAAAGTCTATGAAGAAAAAATGAGTGATTAGTAAATTCTGATTGTGCTACTACATAAAGGAGGAAGTTAAACATGCTAGGTAAATTAGGTGAATTAAATAAAGGATACAACGTACTTACAGAAATGGCCGGTCAGCACAAAGATATGCTGATGGATATTGGGATTTATAATATGTCTCAAGGAAAAGAGGAAACTTTACTAGACAGCAGCAATGAAACGGCTATTCTTTTACTAGAAGGAAAGGTAAAGCTAGAGTGGGAAGGACATTCGAGAGAAATTCAGCGTGAGTCTCTTTTTGAAGAAGAGCCTTGGTGTTTGCACGTTTCGAAAAATGTGGAGGTTAAAATTACCGCGCTTGCCAATAGTGAAGTACTAGTTCAAAAAACGGATAATGAAAAAGAATTTTCATCAAAATTATATACGCCTGAAGACTGTCAAAATACAGTAGCTGGTGAAGGAGTATGGGAAGGTACCGCTCAGCGTGTCATTCGGACAATCTTTGATTATAATAACGCTCCTTATTCTAACCTTGTTATTGGAGAAGTTATTTCTTATCCAGGAAGATGGTCGAGCTATCCGCCTCATCATCATGACCAGCCTGAAGTATATTACTATCGTTTTGACAAGCCGCAAGGATTTGGCTGTGCAATGGTTGGAGAAGATGCATACCGTGTAGTTGATAATAGTTTTATTACAATTCCAGGTGAATTAGATCATCCTCAAGCAACGGCTCCTGGCTATGCGATGTACTTCTGCTGGATGATTCGCCATCTTGACAATAATCCATGGACAGACCGTATTATGGAAGAAGAGCATAAGTGGTTATTAGAGCCGGATGCAAAAATTTGGCCTGAAAAATAAATAAAACTCTTTATACGAAATGGGTTTCAAATGTTGAAAAGCCTCGAATAAAAAAATAATTATGCGTAAAATAATAGTTTATTTTTGTAAAATATGTTTTTATATGTTAAAGTATAGCTTGTATTAATATTCAGGCGATGATATCGCTCTTTTTGGCAGATTCCTTTTTTAGGAGTCTCTTTTTTTTCTAAACAGAAGCAAGAGATCGTATGTCAATCAAAAAAAAGGAGATAAGCGTAGCCGCTTATCTCCTTTTCTTTTTAGCATTATCTAACGCTAAGTTCTTTTTCACTACTTTTTCTAAAGCAACTTCCACGTGAACATTTTTTTCATCGATGTCATTCACAAGCACGACGGTTCCTTTTCGTCCCTTAATATTTAAATCATCACCCGTAGAAGGAATGTTTTCCCTCAGCTGGCTTAATAGAAGCTTTCTGTTTTCAAAAAAGTGGACAGCCACCATTTTATCTCACCTAATTTCATATGATATGTGTGATACAAAGATGTGTATATGAAATCCTTCCTATACGTTATGTCGTCAGGGGTGGTTTTAGAACACGTTGAATAGACAATTGTTGCATCGATATATGAAATAAATAGGGTGGCATAGTTATAAATCTTCTATTCTTGGACATACTTATACTACTAATCTAAAAAGGGATGTGGATGAAAATGAAGGTGGCTATCGGATTAAGTGTATTTACGGTCTTTACAGGAGCAATTGCGTTAGGGTCAGTTTACTTTTTAGCAGGGATCTTTTCGTTTTTCTTAACGGTTTTTTCATAAAAAAATCCACCAAGAGGTGGATTTTTTTATTTAGCAGCGGCTTTTGTTTCATGAGGCGAATTGCCGATAAATCCAAATTTTCCGCCGACAACTTCTTTTACTTCGTGGATGACAATAAAAGAATTCGGATCAATTTGCTGGATTTTCTTTTTAATTTTTAATAACTCGTTCTTTTTAATAACAACGTAGATAATGCGTTTATCTTTGTTGGCGTAGTAGCCATATCCATAAAAGATGGTAGCTGCATTTCCAAATTCACTGGTGATCACTTGCGCAATGTCTTTGTACTGATCAGACATAATCGTCATTGCTTTTTTGTTGTGGAAACCTTCGATAACAACATCGACGATTTTAGCACAAAGATAGACGAATATAAAAGTATAGAGGGTATTGTTGACGCCAATAGCAAAAACCGATGCTAAAATAATGACGCTGTCCATGTAGAACATGCTTTTCGAGATATTGTAGCCTTTTGTGTAGTTTAATAAATAAGCTAAAAGAGTTGTGCCGCCGGTAGATCCATCCGCGATAAAAATGAGTGCCAGTCCTGTTCCCATTAGTAAAGCCCCGAATACAATTCCTAAAATCATGTCGTGAACGTGAAAAGGAATATAGCTGACCAGACCTAAGAAAACGGACGTCATGACAGCTCCTAGAATCGTATAGAGAATCGTTTTTTTAGTTAGAAATTTATAAGCTAAGGCAATGAATACAAGGTTCACAAGAAATGTGCTGATACTTGTAGGGATATGAAATAAATAATATAAAACAAGAGCAATACCAACCGTACTTCCGTCACCTAATTTATTTGGAATGACAAAAAAGTCAATGGATGCAGCAACTAAAAGCGCTCCGGCAATAATTAAAATGATGTCTTTATAGATTGTTTTCAATATGCAAACCTCCCTGATCATTAGGATATTTTCACGTGGAATCTTGTTTTTAGTAGTGTTTCACAAATGATAAAATAAAAAACGTCTTAGAAATTGTCTAGTTATAAAACTGATCAACTTCTAAGACGAAGAATTACGATACGTGTATAATGTCTTGAGTCTGCTTTTCTATGCTTCGATGTCACCGATTATATAAACCTCTGACCGCTATGTCAACGCTATGAGAGATGTTCAACTTTTCAAAAAATAGAAGGCGGTTTCCTACATAAAAAAAGAATCCTTTGCGACGGCGCAAAGGATTTTCAAATTTATTGGAATAGGGGGAATACGTTATTAGGATTACCATTTTCATAAATTAATATACCTTTATTTTTTAAAAAAATTTATTTGTTAATGACGATTGAAAGTTTGTAATTCACATGCTGATTTAGCTCTGTCAAAAAATCATTTAATTCTTCATTCGAATGAAATTTACATTCTAGTAAGTAGCAGCCATCGCCGCTGATTTTAAAGTTGTTGATGACGTACTTCTTCTGACTTTCTACAAATGTAAGGTAGGGGTGGTGATGAATGCTCTGCGTATAGATATTTAAAAATGCATGGACGGTGTAGCCAAGTTTTCGTTCATCAATGTTAATTGTATAGCCTTTGATAATGCCTTCATCTTCTAACTTTAATACTCTAGCAGAAGCGGCTTGTCCGGTTAAATGCACTTTTTCTCCTAATTCTTTCATCTTCATACGTCCATTTTTTGATAGCTCTTCTAGTATGCGCTTATCTGTATTATCTAACATCGCTACAAATCCTTTCGTATTTCAAATCAAAAGGGTTAACTACTTTATGTCACCTATGTATACGGATACGTCTTCTATTTTATACTAAAGAAAAGTAAGAAAAAAGAGCAGTCAATATGGAAGACATGAAAGCAGCAGTAGTTTGCAAACAGCTAGATTGACGAAAGCTTAAGCTTGCTGTATGATTCTTTGAGTGTTTACGTGGTTCGTAACCATCCCACGTTAAAAAACTAAGGAGAGAATAGTAAGATGAATATAAGAACACTTTGCGTCAACGGTCTTTTAGCAGCTATGTATATTGCTGTTAGCATGTTAATTCAGCCGTTTGGCTTCACCAATATCCAATTTCGTATATCAGAAATGTTCAATCATTTGATTGTATTTAATAAAAAGTACGTGTACGGCATTGTACTAGGGGTATTTCTGACGAATTTGTTTTTTTCACCAATGGTCGCTTATGATCTGGTGTTTGGGGTAGGACAATCTGTACTATCATTACTCATTACCATTTTTTCTATGCGCTACATTAAAAATATGTGGGCTCGTATGCTTATTAATACACTTGTGTTTACGTTTACGATGTTTATTATTGCGTTTGAACTGCACCTAGCATTTGATTTACCATTTTTCTTTACATGGTTAACAACAGCTGTTGGTGAGTTTGTGGTTATGCTTGTTGGAGCACCAATTATGGCGGCCATTAATAAACGTGTACAATTTAATAAGCTAGTTGGATAAAAAGATGCGGCTGTGATAAATCTCACAGCCGCATCTTTTTTTCTTTGTTATTCTATAAGTGTAGTGATAAACCCCTTATTATTGAAGAGCTTTTCACGCATGGACAAATTACCCATATCTAGCATGTGAAAAGAGCAGGTCGCTATTGCGTTCTGCTCTTTTTGCGTAACGCAATAGCGAGTATTCAATTAGATTATTTTGAAAGAAGACGTGACAAATCTCACAGCGCGTTCTTTTTTCTTTTGTTACGATATACATATAGTTGGCAAACTCCTTATCGAAAAGTTTTTCGCACAACAACACATTACCTATGCGTAGCAATTAAAAAAGCAGACCGACAAGGTTTGCTTTTTTAATTGTGTATTTTTACCATTAAATAACTTTTTTGAGTTATAATTGTAAAATAATCTTTGTTACGAGAGAGGGGATTATTTTTTGAATAGAAAGTTAGGAATTCTTGTTTTATTAGTGTTAGCTATCTTATTTGCCGGGTGTTCAAAAGAAGAAGACAACGTTCCTTTAAGAGAACTAGAAAAAATCCATATTAACGTCATCAAAGAACAAAAGATGAAGCAAGGGATTTCGTATGAATTGGAATTCGTAAACAAGAGCGATTTGACCATCAAACAAAACGACGTATTTTTATCGTATCCACTAAAAATAAAAAACGGTTATTCTGAAAATAAATTTAAGGTGTTAGCAGAAGGCAATAAGTTAAATATTAAGCCAAAACAAAAGGTAAAGTTGACTGCATTTCTTCCTTATAAAGGAATTAATAAAGAAGCGTTAGCTATTGATGAGCCTGACGTAAAGTGCATAGGATATTGGAATAAGATCGATGACTACCATCAATTTTCTTTTGGAGGATCTTTGAAGCGAGAATAATACATGGATTTGTTAAATGATGGAACTTATGAAGCGTGAAATCGTATATAAATCAAGGGAGAGATTTTATTGAAGAGATATGGACTATTTATCATTAGTTTCATCGTTTTCTTGGGTAGCTTTCAACTGCTATCAGGAATGATTCTTACGCTCTTATATGTTCCAGAAAGTTCGACTATGTGGAGCTCAATCGAAGGATTATCAAGTAAAGTAACGTTTGGCAGTTATTCTGGTAGCTTTGCTTTTATGATTCCCGCTGTAGCAGCTACAGCCGCTTTTTTTATCTCTAAAAAATGGGTTAGGAAAAGTGTATAAGAAACTAATAGCGGTGGTGAATAAACAGTGAATGTAGACACGGATAGATTAGTTAGCTTCTTTATTTTATGGGGAACACCCGCTGCTTTTAGTATAATAGAGTACTTTAAACTGAGTAAGACTGAAAAACAAGAAGCTATACGAGACTTAACATCATTAAAATCGATTATAACAACAGGCTTTATATTGATTGGGGGAGTGATGGCGAGTTTAGGTAGAGTATTATCGCTGCTGCCTCTCCACATTATAGGCACTTTTATTTTAGTCATTGGTGGTATCGCGGGCGCTATTGAAGCATGGAAAACAGAAAAAAAGAGAGGTATTATTATCCTTGTTTTCATAGTATCTATGATTGCTTTTACATTTGTAATATAAATTCTGCATGTAACAAGAGCTGCTCAAACCATGAGCAGCTCTTGTTAGTTTCTCACTTATTGCGTTTCAAGCTGCTGATCTTTTTTCTTTAATGTAAGAGCGAGCAGGAACGAAATGATAGCGAAAGCGATGGCTACATAATAGACGGTATGAACTCCGCTTGTCATACTTTTTATTTGTAACAGCGTTTTATTCGTTTCATTTGATTGTTGAATAAAGTGCTGAGAAGCCATAGTCATAATACTTGTATACAAAGCGGGTCCAATTGCGCCTGAAACTTGGTTAATCGTATTTGAAATGGCTGAACCGTGAGCGTGAAGCGGTTTAGGTACTTGATTTAAAGCAAGCGTCATTACGGGTCCTATGCTTAAACCTACGCCAATTGTAAAGGCAGCGTATAAAATAGCTGCGGTCATCGTGGTTGTTTCTCTTGAAATGGTAGTGAACAAACTTAAAATAAACGTTAACAGAATTAAACTTGTTAAAAGCAGCGGTTTAAATCCAATTTTATCAAACAAACTTCCTCCGACCATAGCTGTTAGAGCCAGCGTTACTCCTCCTGGAAGCATAAGAAAACCTGATGGTAGCAACTCTATACTGATCAGTCAATCCAGACGTTTAGGTCTTGTATAGGAGTGAAGATTGACGTTGGTTTGACAGGTGTAAGCATTGCTTGAAATGTTAAGAATAAGTTTACAAAGTATTTTGAGGCTATCCTTTTATTTCTGTTAAAAAAATATAGTCAAGTAATGAAATTAAAAGAAGACGAGAAGCGTATAGCATGTTACGATAGGGACGGTATAGAAATTGACACATATCGGTTTCTAATAGAAGAGACAAATTTTAAAATTTTTAAATGTAAGGTTGTGATTCACCTGAGACTGAATAAATTTATTAGTGAATCTGGCAAAGCGTCAAGACGCGGGGCAGATAAGTTAATTAGTGAAGGAAGAGTAACCGTTAATGGAAAGGTTGCAAAAATCGGAGATCAAGTTAAGCCTGGCGATGATATTCGAGTAAGCGGCCAACAGCTTCGGATTGCTCGAAATAATGTATATATTGCACTTAATAAACCAGTCGGCATTACAAGTACGAGTGAGAAAAAAGTAAAGGGAAACATCATTGACTTAGTCAATCACCCTTTGCGTATTCATCATGTCGGACGACTAGATAAGGATTCAGACGGCTTAATTTTACTTACAAATGACGGCGATATTATTAACGAAATTTTACGTGCAGAAAACAAGCATGAAAAAGAATATATTGTTGCAGTAGATAAGCCGATTACACCCGAGTTTATCAAAAACATGTCTGAGGGAGTAAAAATTTTAGGTACAAAAACGCTTCCTTGTAAAGTGACACAGCTGTCTAAGTACGAGTTTCAAATTATTTTAACACAGGGCTTAAATCGTCAAATTCGCCGTATGTGTGAAGTGCTCGGATATGAAGTATACCGACTTCAGCGTACGCGTATTATGAATATTCACTTAAACAACTTGCCTGTTGGGCAATGGAGAGATTTAACGAAAAAAGAGCGTACGCAGCTATTCAAAGAATTAGACTATGAACCTAAAGAGTGGTAAATCAAAAGACACCAGCCTGTTAGACTGGTGTCTTTTTTTATTCGCATACAACTACTTGTCTAGAAAATACGCTTTTGCGCGCTACGCAGCGATCTGAAATAGAAAAGCCAGCTTCATGAATCATATGGTCAATCGTGTCTACTGTAATTACGACTACTTTATCCGCAAAGCGGCGAGCGTGTTTTAAAATAGAAAGCTGATCTTCAGGCGTCGCGTGGGTGTAGAGATTGTAAGGCATGTCGATGATCGCTACGTCATAGTGAGTGGTAACATCCGAAATCGGTCCGGTTTTGACATCACCCTTTAAGCCGAAATGCGCAATATTTTCACGAGATCCGTCGGTCACAAGTGGGTTGATATCGCGTCCTACAATATCAATGCCCATTGAAAGAGCTTCTACGAGGACTGTACCAATACCACAGCATGGATCAATCGCTTTGATTCCTTCAGGCTTTGGAACGGCAATGTTAGCTACAGCTCTTGCAAGGCGGGTACTGAGTGCCGTAGAGTATTCACGCGGTTTCTTCAAATGATGCAGCCATACAGCTTCGCTTTTTTGATATTTTCCAAAATACCAGCGTCCTCCAAATGGAACAATTCCAAACAAATGGTCAGGGTTATGCAAGTCTGCTTCTGCTACAAAATGCCAACCCACATCACGTTCAATCGCACGCTGACCTTTATAGCTTATTTTTTGATCTTTTTCTAAGTCATTAATTTTCATAAAAATGAGTTTAAATGTTTGATCTCCAAGGTCAATATCTTCTACTTGTTTGCAAATATCTGCAAGGTCATCTGATTCATACATAATATCTAATCGCTCTTTGATAAAAGGGCTTCTGCTTGGATCAAGTTTAACGGCGCTTTTTATGATAGGTTTCTCAGTTTCAATTTCAAAAAGAGAGCGTCTCTCTAATTGACATAGTGAGAGTTCCTCTTCGCTGCATGCGTATGTGTAGATATACTGAGGCAGCTGCGTATGGTTATTCAATATCGTATCATCCTTTATCGTATCTAATTATCCTTCTTCTCAAACAATAGCGAGAAAAGAAGAGAAAAGCAACGAATTTAAATATATTTGGCTGTGAATACTAAATTGAAGCGCTACATAGTCCACTTATTTGACAAAACATGCTAAAATAACTGATGATAACCTGCATGTGCTGCTGTTTATACAAAAGAACTGGATCAAGGTTTCTCAAAAATCATTTATACACTGCTGACATTTTGATGAATAGGAGAGGCTACGTGATGTCTAAAAGTGATCATGAAAAGCAACAGATGAGTCGGGCTGATATGAAAAAACAAGCTAAAACATCCTCGCAAAACCTTGTGATGAACGTACTCATTGCCATTGTATCTGCATGTATTTTAGCTCTTATTATAAATATTTTTGTACTAATGAAATGAGCCGTTATGCTGCTCATTTCTTTTTATTAGGTTCAGCTTTTATTGAAGAGTTTGAGGTCTCTTTCACTAGAGAGCACATTGTGAATAGCGTATCTTTTTTTTACAAATGATAGTTGTGATATGATAAAGCAATAATACATTAGACAAAAAGCTGGAGGTTACTTAGTATGCCATTACTTAGATTTGATGTAATAGAAGGAAGAGACGAAAAAGAGTTAAAAACATTACTAGACGCTACTCATCGAGCGATGCTAGAAGCCTTTGGCGTCCCAGAACGCGATCGTTATCAAATTGTACATCAGCATCCTGCTCATGAAATGATTATTGAAGATACAGGTCTTGGCTTTGAGAGAAGCAAGGATTTGGTTATTATAAGTGTGACGAGCAAACAGCGAACAGAAGAGCAAAAACAAGCTCTTTACAAATTAATTGTAAAAGAGCTGGGAGAAAGCTGCGGAATTCAGCCAAGCGACATTATGATTTCAATTGTTGAAAACGGTAATGCTGACTGGAGCTTTGGTATGGGAGAAGCTCAATTCTTAACTGGGAAATTATAAAATGGTTTATTATCTAGAGAAGCCCTTATTTCTAAGGGCTTTTTCTCATTTTGTCTATAAAAATATTATTCTCTTAGTCACATCTTACTCAAAATTAAATACAGACATCTGTCAAATGAATGATACAATAAGCTTATATACCGTTTTGAGTGGGAAAACCAAAAAAGAGTTCGGCGTACTAACTTCGGAACAACAATAATTTTACATAAAGATGTAAAGATTTAAAGGTTAAAAGAGAAATGTATAAAATCTGTAAAACAAAAGAACAGTTACGCGTTAAACATAGGAGTAAAAGGTTCTTCACGTGTTTTTTCGGATAATAAGAGAAAGTAATTTTGATCATTGAGGAGGAACTTAGAATGTTTGGATTTGATGGAGATGTATCGCCATTAGTGCGAATTAAAGTAATTGGAGTCGGCGGTGGAGGAAATAACACCGTTAACCGTATGATTGAACATGGTGTACAAGGGGTAGAATTTATCGCCGTTAATACGGATGCTCAGGCGCTTAATTTATCTAAAGCAGATGTGAAAATGCAGATTGGTGCGGCATTAACGCGAGGATTAGGTGCAGGAGCTAATCCAGAAGTAGGAAGAGAAGCTGCAGAAGAAAGCAGAGAGCAAATTCAAGAAGTACTGCAAGGCGCAGATATGGTATTCGTAACAGCTGGCATGGGGGGAGGCACTGGTACTGGAGCAGCTCCGGTTATTGCCCAAATTGCCCGTGAACTAAATGCTTTAACAATTGGAGTAGTTACTCGTCCTTTCAAGTTTGAAGGAAATAAACGTACCAAGCAAGCAGTAGGCGGTATTACTGCGATGAATGAATCGGTAGATACCCTTATTGTCATTCCAAACGACCGTTTGCTTGAAATCGTTGATAAAAAGACACCTATGCTTGAAGCATTCCGTGAAGCAGATAATGTTCTTCGCCAAGGTATTCAAGGTATTTCAGATTTAATCGCTGTTCCAGGGCTGATTAACCTTGACTTTGCTGATGTAAAAACAATTATGTCTAATCAAGGATTTGCGCTTATGGGTATCGGACGAGCTTCGGGATCAGATCGAGCAATTGAAGCAGCGAAAAAAGCGATTTCTAGTCCGCTGCTAGATGCATCGATTGATGGAGCAAGAGGCGTGCTGCTGAACATTACGAGCGGCAGCAGCCTGAGTCTTTACGAAGTACAGGAAGCAGCAGATATTGTCACGTCCGCTTCTGATCAGGACTTAAATATGATTTTTGGATCTGTGATTAATGAAGATTTAAAGGACGAAATGATGGTAACCGTTATTGCCACTGGATTTGATGATAAAGATATTTCACCATCAGCTTCCACTTCTAGAGTTTCAAGAGCACGCTACTAAATTAAATAACCAGCTTTTATGGTGGCAATTGTTTTTCAATTGCCTTAAAAGGGAATCCGGTGAAAATCCGGAGCGGTCCCGCCACTGTAACAAGGAGCCTTATGTCAAAAAGCCACTGTCTATTTAGAGACGGGAAGGCGGTATAAGGCAGTGACTTGAAGCCAGGAGACCTGCCATAAATCGCAGCACACAATAACCTACGAGGATAGGGAGGTGTTTTGGCAGAATCAAAAATACGATAAACAAGGGATACGTTTATCTGAATTTGTTGTGAAGGCAAGCACTTCTTTTTAGAAGTGCTTTTTTTGTGTATTAAAATAGAAGGTGGAAAAATGAATGATAAATAATAAAAAACTTGTATCTATGATATTTCTCATGTTACTTTGCCTCACTGCTTGCGCTCCTAATGAAGAGAGCGTAAGTATAAAAGAAAGAAAGAAAACGGATAAAAGTGTGACGTTTTTATTTAATTTTACATCTGCAACGCTTGATCCTCATACGGACGATAATTATACAGCAGTTCGTGGGGGAGTAGGGGAGACGCTTGTTAAAATCAACGACGATTTAAAAATAAAGCCTTGGCTTGCTGAAAAGTGGGAAACGAAAGATAACGGCCTTACATGGACATTTATGATAAGAAAGAACATCACGTTTCAAAACGGAAAAGCGCTGGATGCAAATGCCGTTAAGTCTTCTCTTCAAAGAACGATAGACCAAAGTTATGCGATGAAAAACGCTTTAAATATTAAAGAAATGAAAGCGAACAGTCATGCGCTGACAATTACATTAAAAGAACCAATGCCTAAATTTCCTTCTGAATTAGTGCATCCAAATACAGCTATTATAGATGTTAATGCTTCTAATATAGCTAAGAAGCCCATTGGTACGGGTCCATTTCGCGTCTTGTCTTTTGATCAAGGAAATCAAGTAAAATTAGAAAGATATGAAAATTATTGGGGTGGAAAAGTGAAATTGAAAAGTGCGATCTTTGGATTTAACGAAGATGCTAATGCGCGAGTTGCTGCTCTTCAATCTGGAACAGCCGATATTATTTATCGCCCGCCTTTAGAAAGCTTGGGCACTTTACAAACAGATCCGTCTTTTAAAGTAAGTGGAGTACCTAGTGTGCGCACCCATTTATTGCTTTACAATCAAACTAATGACGCATTAAAAGACGAAAATGTAAGAAAAGCTATCGATACCTTATTGAACCGAAAAGAAATTGTTAGCAGCATCATGAACAATCAAGCGGCAGCGGCTCGAGGTCCATTTTTACCCCAATTTCCTTTTGCTGATAGTACTGCTAATGAGCAAAGAGGTATGACATCTGCTAAAAAATATTTAGAGAAAGCAGGCTATCAAATCAAAAATGACAAAGCAATCAAAAATGGAAAGCCACTATCGCTCTCTCTTGTCACATATAGTTCTTTGCCAGAACTGCCTTTAATTGCTCAGCTTATACAGTCTAATGCCAAAGAGTTAGGAATTACTATTAAGATTCACCTAGTTGAAGATAGCGATGAATATGTAATGGCAAAAGATGATTGGGATTTAGCATTGTACAGCCTTATCACAGCACCTAGAGGAGATGCCAGCTATTATTTAAGTACGAACTATTTGCCCGGCGGTGGTTTAAATGCCAGCCGGATTAATGATGATACGCTAACAAAAATGATAGAACAGTTAAATTCAACAGTAGATGACGCAAAACGAGATCAGTTAGCCAAACAAGCAACCGCTTTGATTAATAGAAAAATGCTGACGTCATCGATTGTACATCCAAACATTGTTGTTGCTTATAATCAAAAAGTGAAAAACTGGACAACAAATCCAAGCGAGTATTATATGCTGACTCAGCATTTAGACGTAACGCCGTAGTTAACATTGCAGCATAAGCAGAGAAAAGAAAAAGTATACAATGATCGCTAAAAGGATGTGACAGTAAACGTGCATGAAGTACAAATGTATCAAATTAAAGAAGTAAAAGAAAAGGATGCTGAAGTGATTCAGTTTGTCATGAATATGCGGAATGAGCTATTTCCTATGCTGGAAAAAAATCGGCTTCCTGTGGATTTGCTTCATTTTAATGAACATTACGTTCAAGCGAAAGACGCTGCTTTTTTTGCAGCTGTTACGGAAAATCAACAAGTAATTGGAACCATTGGTTTATACGCTTACGATGGACGGTTTCATGCATTAAAAGAGCGATATGAACATAGAACTGCAGCTGAGATTGTAAAATGCTATGTCGATCCAGCGTACCGGCGTCTAGGCATTGGACAGCAGCTGTTAAAAGCAGTTGAACAATTTGCCCAAAGTCATTTTTATGACACGCTGTATCTGCATACTCATCCTTTTTTACCTGGCGCTATTCCTTTTTGGGCTTCACAAGGCTTTATCAAAAGGCTAGCTGAACAGGATGAACCATGGAATACGCTGCACATGGACAGAAAAATACAACGAGTCGTAACGTAACGAGATCATACAGTAATTACCATGGAATCTGTATATGGGCTCATGCTATAATGAACGTAACTTACATTTATAGCCTGTAGGGCAAGTCCTTACAGAAAAGAACCACGTTTCGAATTGGCTGAAACGTGGTTCTTTTCTGTAAAAAACAAGTAACAAAATATTTTTAAAAATATATATGAAATCGCTTTCAAAATAATGAAATATATTATATAATTACTAGTGTTGTGTTGTACTTTGTTAGTGTTAAATCAATATCCTACATGTGTGAGCCGATTGCCTTATGGTAGTCGGCTTCCTTTTTTTATAGTAGGAGTCTAAAGGGAAACAGCGTTCGTTAAAATGGCTGTAATTGTCATGATAATAGTTGTCCCAAAGGCCCACTTGAAAAGAAAGAAAAGTAGCAATCATGCCAAACCCTAACAAAGAAAGCATTATCCATCACCTCTTAAAAAAGTTAGAAAATTCTATTAATTTATGTTATAGCATTAGATTTAATGTTAAAGTTTGGTATTTTTAAGTAAGGTAACTTCAAACTAAAACTAAAAACTAAAAAAGCCGCCTTGTAGGCGACTGGTTTAAGCTAGGTCAGCTGTTATGGACTGCTTTTGAAGGTGATCAGACAGCAGGCTGTAGGCGATAATCTTCTTTTTGTATTGTTTCACGACGTCGACATGATCATGATAGCTGTATACGCATAGTCGAACATCGTTTTTCCCTTTTTTCGTATCGATAACAAGTGGAGTTTCACTGTCTTCTAGGTGTTTATAATAGTCCTTATTTCCTTCATGGACATAATATTGTTTTAAAAATGTTGCTTTATTAAAATAATCAATCACTTGCATTTTGTCTTTGCCTTCTAAATGTTTCCCATCAACTGTGACAGTAGCGTTTTGATCATCAAGTGTTGGGTGTAATTGAAATTTAGTCATAAGCCATTTGACCACTGGAGTTGGAAGACACGTTATTAATATTTTGAGTGCACTTACAAGAATGATGGAAAGTAATACAATCCATGTCATAGTTAATCATCTCCGCTTAAATTAAATAAGATTACATACTTATTTTACCACAGAGAACATGATTGCTTTTTGTACATTATGTGAATCTTCTTTAGTGAAAAGATGTATATGAAATGCGTTTATTTATGCACATTTAGGGAAATATAAAATTATAACAAATACTACATATAAAAAAGGAGAAAAAATTATGTTGTGGACGATTATTGGACTTTTATTTATTTTTTGGTTATTAGGATTAGTTTTTCATATTGGCGGCGGCATCATTCACATTCTTCTTGTCATTGCAGTGATTGTGCTGATCGTAAAACTTGTGAAACGAATTTAGATATAAAAAGCCTTTCCTTAGGGAAAGGCTTTTTATGTGGAGAGATTATAAAAATGAGCTGTATTTCGATATAAAAAATCATATGTCTCCGTTACAGAAACCCTTTTGAGACGTGCTATTTCCTGAACGGACTGATGCATCATTGATGGAACCGTTGTCTGGTTTTGAAAAGGTCCTTCAAATGGCCACGGACCATCTGTTTCGACCATCAAGTAGTCAAGAGGGTAATCTGTGGCAAGCGCTTGGATTTTAGGTTTATATACAATATCAGGTGTAACGGAAATATAGTAGCCGTTGTTTTTCATTCGTTCAACGGTTTTTTTAGCTCCTTTGAACCAGTGGAAGTGAGCTTTAGGCACAGAATGTTTTTCTAGTAAGTCGCACACGATCTCAGCATCTTCATATACAGCGTGAAGAATTAGCGGTTTCCCCCATTTTTTTGAATGAATAATAAAAGCTTCAAGCAGCTCCAAATAGGGCTCTAGAGAAAGAGTATAGGTCTGACTTAAGTAATAAGGTAGACCAACCTCCCCAACAGCGATCATTTCTTCATTGTTTTGATCAATCCAAGCAAACAGCTCCGCTAATTCATTTGAAGAAGGCAGCATTTGTTCAGGGTGAAATCCGTAGGCAGGTTTCACGCAGGAATATAACTTGCTGATTTTTTGATTAAGTTGGCAAGAGTGTAATGTAGAAGATACAGAAATAAGCGCTTGTAACGAAGGATCCTGCTCAACTATGTCTTTCCAGCTTTTCTGTTCATATTGATCTAGATGAATATGCGAGTCAATAATTCGTTTCATAAATAATGCTCCTCCCAGCCTATTTTGTTTAAAAATAATACGTAAGAGAGTGTATGATTCTGTTAAGCCTCCACTTTATTTCTTATTTGTTTTCTGTTCCCCCATTTAGTAATAGATGAGAACGTATAAACAATAAGAGCTAACCAAATAAAACTAAAAGCAATAACATGAGCTTTTGTTAGCGCTTCATGGTATAGAATGACTCCTGCTAGCAAAGACAAGGTTGGTGAAATATATTGAAGAATACCAAGCATTGATAATGATACTTTTTTAGCACTTTTTGTGAATAATAGGAGTGGTAAAGCTGTAACTACTCCACTGCCCATTAATAAAAGACTTGTTGAAAAAGAATCAAAAAACTGCAAGTGTGATTGAAACGTAAGGTAGCCTATGTATGCTAATGCAATAGGGGAGATGACCATCGTTTCAAGAGTTAATCCAATCGTTGAATCAGCTTTAATCTTTTTCTTTGCCAAACCATATAATCCGAAGGTAACAGCTAAGCTAAGCGAAATCCAAGGAACCACACCATAATGAAGACTAAGCGTTAAGACGCCGATTCCTGCTAGTATAAATGCAAAAATTTGAGCCCCGCTTAATCTCTCTTTTAAGAAAATAACACCTAATAAAACACTTGTTAGGGGATTAATATATTGTCCAAGGCTCGCTTCTACTATTTTTCCATTAATGACAGCCCACATAAAAATGCCCCAATTTGCACTAATAAGTACAGACGCAGTAAAAAGGGACCAGAATAAGGATGGTTTTTTCACTATTTCTTTTATAAACGTAATGTATGTACGCCATTTCTTTGTCATTAATAAAAGAATAAGCATAAAAATAAAAGACCAAAAAACGCGCTGAGCTAAAATCTCACCTGGTGCTACGTGGTGAACCAGCTTCCAATAAATTGGCGTGAGCCCCCACATAAGATAAGAAAGGACCGCATATATCACACCATCTCTGTCGTGATTTAAGTTCATGTGAAACCTTCTTTCTAACATAAGATAAAATCAGTAATAAAAGTCATAGATTAACATAAAAAAGCAGCATAAACGATTATATCACAGAGAAAAACGATTCTTCACATGTTGAATGGCTCAAAAAAGCGCTATGCCCCAGGTCATTGCTTTTCTATGTCTAAAATAAAATCAAATTGCGTGTTTCTAACAAGGTAAGTGCTTACACAAGTGCGTATGATAAGCGTTCCTTCAGCTTATATTCAAGTGGTTATGAAAAACAGTTGATTTCCCCATTATAAACTGTCAAGCTTAGGGAAGAAGAAAATCTTAGAGGAAAGAATATATAGGTGACGAATATGATCGAAATAAAAATGTCTACGATAAGCGACGGAGAATTTAACAGAGGTGTATTTGCTAAGCAAGATATTAAAAAAGGAACGCTTATTCACGAAGCTCCTGTTATCGCTTATCCTAATAAAGAGCATGATTTTATTGAGAAAACAACACTAGCGGATTATGCTTTTGAATATGGAGTGAATCATACGGCTATTCTTTTGGGATACGGTATGCTGTTTAATCACTCGTATACACCCAATGCTACGTATGAAATTAATTTTGACAATCATACCTTTGATTTTTATGCATATACGGATATCCAAGCAGGAGAAGAAATTCTCATCAACTATAATGGAGATGAAGATGATCAAGAGCTCCTTTGGTTTGATCGTGAAGATGAAGAAGAACAAAAGTAAAAAGTTAAGCCCATCGAAAATCGATGGGCTTTTTATTATGCTTTTTTATCTGGATACATAGTAGAGTTCAAACGGATGAATTGGTAAATATGCGTAATAATAACTTTTAAAACGGCATATCCAGGAACGGCTAAAATAATACCGATGATTCCGAATAAGTTTCCGGCGGTTAGAATGACAAAAATGACCGTAATCGGGTGAATATCCAGGCTTCTTCCCATAATTTGCGGAGAGATTACTTTGCCTTCAAGCAATTGAACAACTGCCCAGACAATGGCCAGTTTTACAAGCATGAAAGGAGACGTAATAAACGCAATAATAATGGCTGGAATAATGGCGATAATAGGACCAAGGTAAGGGACAACATTGGTTACCATGGCGATAATCGCTAGAAGTAATGCATAATCTAACCCAATAATCAGATAGCCAATGAAAAGCAGTACACCTATACAAATCGCAACAAAAATTTGCCCGCGAATATATGCGCTTAATGCGTGGTTCATGTCGGCTAAAATGAATTTAGCTTCAGAACGAGAGCGGTTTGGAAGCAGTTTTACAATGTAATTAGGTAAGTTTTTCCCATCTTTTAATAAGTAGAAAAGAATAAAGGGTAAAACGGCAACCGATAATATAATTTCTGTAATGGTGCCGACAAAGTTCACAATACCGCTTGAAAATCCAGAAACATATTTGCTCAAGTGTTTTGATGCATCTTTTGAAATCTTATCTAGGTCCGTGTTAGCCGACTGAAGACCCTGTTCGACATATCGGTTATTCGAAAGGTTCGTCACCGCATGCTGAACGTCATGCGTCAGCTCTGGGATATTATCAATAAGACGGTCAACTTGATTTTTTAGAGGCGGAATAACCGATGAAATAATAATGGCTAATGCGCCGATAATCACTATGTATAAAACAAGAATGGAAATAATTCGTTTTACACCTTTTCGTTCTAAAAAGTCAACAAGCGGATTAAATAAATAAAAGCAAATTCCTGCTAAGATAATCGGCAGTGCGATTGTTTTAATAAAAATAGAGATAGGAATTAAAATAAATCCGATTTTTGATAACGAAAAAATAGTCATGCTGAGAATAAAAATAATAATTGTATATACAACAAATTTATTATTTAAGATTTTTTCTCGGAAAAAAGTTCCTTTCTGAGGTCTAGGTTCCAAGCTGTTCAACTCCTTTAAAAAGTAAATGTATAGTTATCATACCCTGATTTAGACTAATTTAAGAGGGTTTTTTACAAAGAAGTGTGCATACTAGTAGAAAATCTTCTAGAAAGAAGGGGTGAAATCATTGAAAGAAGACAAACAGCCCTCGTATCGTGATTTCTCTACAGTAGAAAAAAGCCACGAGTATATAACCGCTGAAGAATTTCCAGACGGTCCCTTCGGCTCTCCGGTTAATCAAAAACTGGGGAAATCTACTTCATGGGAAGAAGGGCAGCGAACGTATAGCGCATTTAATTATGAAAACAAAAACCTTCATGAAAAAGCTCAAAGGTTATTCCCAGGGGCGCACCCTGTACATGATAACCCAAAGGAACATGAACAAAATCCAAGCTAATGTTTTTATTTTTAATGGGAAATGAAGAGCGCTTCTTTCTTGCTTGCATTGATATATGTATAGAATAATGTCTGCCAACTGCGATATCAAAAAGTCTTTGATATGTTTAGTATATGTCGATTTATCTTTTTGTTAAATCATGTTGACAACAAGCAATTTAGCCTGTAATATAAAACGTAACTTATCACTGTTTCTACAGGATTCGACAAAATTTGATTTACTTAAACTTGTGATCTCAACTTCTATTTACAGCTATTAGAGCGCTGTAAGTAGAAGTTTTATTTATGTTATCGATCAAAAAGAAAAAAGCAGGTCTGCTCAAGCAGACCTGCTTTTTTTATTATTGAACAGCGTCAAATTTATTTACTTTCCACTGAGAATTAGATTTATAGAATGTGACAGTTCGTTTTACACTGCCGCCATCTACAGTTGGAACTGTGAATTCATAAGAGCGAACTGTTGCTGTTTGATACACAAGCTTTGTTTTTGCTTTTGACCACTCTAACATGCTGAATCCGTCGCCGATTGGATGTGCAAGTTTGCCGTTATATGTGATATAGCCGTAATTTGTTAATCCTTTTTCTACTGCACTATTTGTAAATGTCTCAGATAAGTAGCTTGATAGCTCAGCTTTTGTATCAAATTCAGGGCAAAGGTACACGTACTCAGTTCCTTTATATTCAAATGTACGTTCTGTACATGGTTTGTTTTTATAACCGTGCAGAGCACTCCAGAAATGATTGCTGGCACTAGCTGCAATTTTGACAGCATTTGCATCCGTTAGTGTTGGAGATGTTGTTTGTGCTGTAACTCCAGTGCTTAGTGTAAAGAAAATAGCGATTGATGATAAAACTAGTCCAATTTTTTTCATTTCTAACTCACTCCTAATTAATTAACCTTATTTATGTAACGATTATGTGTTTTATATTTCTTTTGTTACATTTATATTACAATAAATCTGTAATAAAAGAAAGTGTTTTGTCTTTTTTTCTTAAATTTTTTTAGATTTTTACTAGTTTCTGAAGTAGATATAGTAAATAAATTGCGGATAAATGTTGATTTATCAGGATTTCCAAACCGATTTTTCTATTTTATATTCGTTTTGTTACAAACAATCTTTTTTGTAACAAATCTGTAATAAAAGAAGCTGAATACTTTTAGGATACAGAAAAATAAAGATAAAACGGTGAAAAAGCGATTTTAAAAGTTTGTTTTCCTTTTTTTGGGGCATATTTCTTTTGCGGTTTTGAGCTTTTTAGTAGAGTAGATTAAGAGGAGGCGAAATCATGAAAGCCATTATACATAGTGAGAAAAGCGGTATAGCAGGCATGAATTACAGAGATCTTCAGGAGATGCCCCCTGAAAGAGGAGAAGTAAAAGTAAGGTTAAAAACAGCAGGTTTAAACCGGAGAGATTTATTTGTTATGAATAATCGAGGCAAAGGAGATAAGCCGTTTATTCCCGGTTCAGACGGTGCAGGTATTATAGAAGAAGTGGGAGAAGGCGTAAAAGGTTTAAAAATTGGAATAGAAGTGATCATTAATCCAAGTCTGGAGTGGGATCGTATAGAGGACATTCCGTTTACGCCTAAAATTTTAGGTGGTCCATCGAATGGAACGTTTGCAGAGTATGTAATCATAAAAGCGGATAATGTTGTGCAAAAGCCGCCTTATCTATCTTGGAAACAAGCGGGAGTTCTTTCATTATCAGCTTTAACTGCGTATAGAGCTCTCTTTACAAAAGGGCAGTTAAAAAAAGGAGAACATCTACTTATTCCTGGTATAGGGAGCGGAGTCGCGACTTATGGCTTGTTATTCGCAAAAGCTATCGGAGCTGACGTAACGGTTACTTCTAGAAGTGATGAAAAAAGAAAGCAAGCCCTAAAGTATGGAGCTGATTATGCATTAGACAGTGGAAGTAACCTAAAAGAAGAAATCAACGATAGAAAAGTAGATATCATACTTGATAGTGTGGGGGCAGCTTTATTTCCGACGTATTTTGAAATACTAAAGCCAAATGGAAGAATTGTTAATTTTGGTGCGAGTTCTGGAAATGAAGTTGAATTGCCTCTAAGAACTATTTTTTATCCTCAATTCAATATACTTGGCACATCTATGGGAAGTCAGGAAGAATTTGTGGACATGATGGATTTTATAGAGAAACATCAAATTAAACCAATCGTCGATAGATTCTATCCGCTGTCAGAGGCAGCTGCAGCTTGCGAACGATTAGATAAAGGAAAACAATTTGGCAATATAGGTTTACTTATTTCAGAATAAAAAAATCCCCGGCGCTAACTGGAGACTTTTTTATATAATCAAACGTTTGTTTAAATGAAAGAAACAAGGTAATAACAGGATTTTTAGAAGTTTTTTATCATAACCACCAAGCCAATAAAAAGGTAACAAATCCTCCTAGTATCAAAAATCCCATGCTGTATTTGAGCGTGTATTTAAACAGTTCACCCTCTTTTCCAGCTAAACCTACTGCTCCAGCAGCGACAGCAATTGATTGAGGAGAAAGCATTTTAGCCATCACGCCGCCGGCAGTATTAGCCGCTACGAGAATAATTGGCAAGACATTAATTTGCTGAGCTGTAGTTAGCTGCAAGTTGCCGAACAGCGCATTATTCGATACGACAGACCCCGTTAGAAATACGCCAATCCAGCCAAGAAATGGAGATAAAAATGGAAAATAAGCAGCTGATGTAGCGAGTGCCAATCCAAGTGTAGAGGACTGTCCTGAATAATTTGAAATAAAAGCAAAAGCAATGACCATCATAATCGTCATAATAGGTCTTGATAGTTCTTTTACGGTTTCCAAAAGAGTGGTCCATGCCACTTTTGCCGATACGTTAAGCAAGAAAACTGAAAGGATACAAGCGATAAGAATTGCCGTACCTGTTGCTGCAAATAAGTCTATTTTTAAGACAGCAGCGTAAGGCGTAGGATCTTTTACTAAAGGCGCTGCTTTAATTACGTGATTGTGTAAAAATGGGACGTTAATAAGCAGGTTCAGATGTTCAAGCGCCGTTTTGACAAAAGAAATGCTCCAAGCCGTAACGAGTATCGTTAATAGAATAAAAGGAGACCAAGCCTTTAAAATTTGTTTTGGTGACAGGCTGAAGCTTTTAGCTGCTGCCGAGCTTGTTCTTTTAATATAAAAAGCAAGAGCAAGCAAACTCACAATAGAAGATGTGATATTTGGAAGTTCAGGGCCGATGTATGTAACAGTTAAATACTGCGTCAGTGCATAGGAAATGGCTGTGATGCTCGTTGCTTTCCATACGTCTTTTAATCCTTTTATCCCATCCATAATAAAGACAAGTAAAAAAGGGATAAGAAAAGAAATAATCGGAAGCTGCGTGCCAAGAAAATGAGCAATTTCTTTTGGATCAATGCCAGATACTTGTCCTGCGACAATGACAGGAATCCCCATGGCGCCAAAAGCTCCTGAAGCTGTATTAGCAATTAAGCATAGCGCCGCTGCTTTTAACGGTTTGAATCCAAGTCCAACTAGAAGCGCTGCTGTAATGGCAATTGGAGCTCCAAATCCTGCTGCTCCTTCTAAAAAAGCATTAAAGGAAAAAGCAACAAGCAGCATTTGCAAGCGGGGGTCATCGGTTATTGAAATAATAGATTGCCTAATGGTAGTAAACTGTCCGCTTTTGACAGTTAGCTTGTATAAGAACACCGCGCCGATAATAATATAGCTGATGGGCCAAAGTGCATACAAAAACCCATAGCCTGTGGCTCCTAAGACCATTGAGGCAGGCATATCATAAAAATAAATAGCAATAATCATAGAAAGAAGTACCGTAATACCAGCAGCAATGTGTCCTTTTAATTTCAAAAGAGTTAAAGCAATAAAGAAAAAGATGATGGGGATGAGTGCAATTAGTGCAGAAAGCCAAATATTATTTAACGGATTATATACTTGAGTCCACGTCATATTCATACACCTCTACTACATATTTAAAACAAGGGAGCGGGGGAGTCCCCCGCAAAAATCTTTTGATGTTACACAAAAGCTCTGTCGCGAGTTTGCTTAAGAATGCTAGCAGAGTGCTCGAGCTGCTGCTGTTCGTGAGGAGTTAAATTCAATTCAATAATTTGGCGCACGCCGTTTTTATTAATGATAGCCGGCACGCCGATATACACATCAGAAATACCGTATTGTCCTTCTAATAAAGCAGATACCGTTAAAATAGAATTTTCATCATCTAAAATAGCCTTGGTGATGCGTACAAGTCCCATCGCAATTCCGTAATAAGTCGCTCCTTTTCGATTAATAATATGGTAAGCCGCATCGCGTGTTTGTTCAAATAGATGCTGCATATCCGGCTCTTTTTCAATAGCAGCAGTATTGATAAAATGTTCGAGCTTCACACCGCCAATTTGCGCGTGGCTCCAAACAGGAAATTCCGTATCTCCATGTTCCCCCATAATATAAGCGTGGACGTTGCGAGAATCTACTTCAAAATAGTCGCTTAACAAGTAGCGGAAGCGAGCTGTGTCAAGAATCGTTCCTGAACCAATTACTCGTTCGTTTGGTAATCCTGATACTTTTTGTGTAACGTGTGCGAGAATATCAACTGGATTTGTTGCCACTAAAATGATGCCGTCAAATCCGCTGTTCATAATATCTTTTACAATGCATTCAAAAATTTTAACGTTTTTTTCAACTAGATCTAAGCGCGTTTCCCCTGGAGCTTGATTAGCGCCCGCTGTAATAACTACTAAATCAGCGTCAGCGCAGTCTTTATAATCTCCAGCCCAGATTTTCATCGGTGTGGAAAATGGCATACCGTGATTGATATCGCGTGCTTCACCTTCCGCTTTTTCTTTGTTCATATCGATTAACACTAATTCATTGGCAATACCTTGATTCACCATTGAAAAAGCGTAGCTTGAGCCAACAAAACCAGTTCCGATAACAGCAACTTTTCGTGTTTTTGGTGTAAATTGTGTTTTCATTTGTATCATCCTTTGAATTTTATTTTGTGATGTTTTTCACAATGTTAGTGTAACAAGAATAAATACCCTCGGCTGTGATAAAAATCACACCCTTTAAAAAATAGTAAACAATTTTACAGGGCGATTTAAAAAAAGGGTCCTTCTACATGAAGTGCCACATTTAGAAAGATCTCAAACGTTTAAAGTGTTGAGTAAAGGCAACTTGTTTTGCAGAAAGCTAAAGAGTTTAACATTCTCTATTTGTATGTTAACAGCCAATAATGTTTCTATAGACCCACACGAAATCCATTTGTTACACTAAGTTTGCTTATTTTGAATAAAGGAGTTGAAGGGATGGAGAACTACTATGAGCAAGCCCAAAAAGGCGCTTGGGTTAGTATCTTATCATATATCTTTTTATCAGCATGTAAACTTATTATTGCGGGTGTCACCGCTTCCTCTGCATTAAAAGCCGACGGTCTTAATAATGTTACAGATATTATTGCATCAATTGCCGTCTTAATCGGCTTAAAAATCTCTAAAAAACCTCGTGATAATGATCATCCCTATGGACATTCCAGAGCGGAACATATCTCTTCACTTATTGCTTCTTTTATCATGATGGTCATTGGACTAGAAGTATTGGTCGATGCGGGTCAGTCATTATTTATGGACAAATCTGAAGCGCCTAATTTACTGGCTGCTTGGGTAGGTCTTGGAGCGGCTGCTGTTATGGGTGGTGTCTACCGATATAATATTAAGCTTGCTAAAAAACTTGATAGCCAGTCTTTATATGCGGTTGCTAAAGATAATTTGTCTGATGCACTTGTGAGCATAGGGGCTGTTGTGGGAATTTTCGGCTCGCAATTCGGCTTGCCCTGGCTGGACGTGGTAGCTGCTTTTGCTGTGGGAATTATTATTTGTAAAACAGCCATCGAGATTTTTAAAGAAGCGGCTCATTCTTTAACGGACGGATTTGATGAAGAAAAGTTAGGACACTACAAAGAAAGCATTGGGCTTGTAGAAGGGGTAAAAGAAGTAGAAGATGTGAAAGCGCGCAAGCTTGGTAATCAAGTCGTGATTGATGTAACTGTTAAAGTAGATCCTCATTTAAATGTTATTAAAAGCCATGAAATTGCTGATCAAATTGAACATATGATGAACGATGAGCATCAGATTAAAGATACGCTTGTTCATATTGAACCTGATGCATACGAAAAGCAAAAATAAAACCAGCACGTTCTTTCGTTATGAAAGGATGAGCTGGTTTTATTTTTGGGGAAATTTGAAATAAATCACAAAAACTTCTTCAAAAGTGAAAATGAAAAGCCGTTATTAGTAATATAAAGATTTTTGTAGAAGGGTGAGGGAATGAAGAGGTTAAGTGCAAAACTCGTAGTATTTTTTAGTATTTTTATAGCTATTTTATTATTAGTTGTTTCAGGGGCTGTTTATCAATTTACCAAAACACAAATAGAAAAAGATGTAGAAGTTCAGTCTCAAAGTCAAGTGAAAGAGTTAAGAGAAACGATTCATACGTACTTAGACATGTATAGTCGTTCTTTGCTGACGTATAGTGAAAATGATGTAATTGTTAATTTTGTTAAGCAAGAAGGAGATCAAACAAACCAAGAGAAAAATCCGTATTTTACATGGAACACAGTTCAAAAAGAGTTTACACAGTTTAAAGAAAAGTATCCTAACTTAGTACTTGAATACATAGGCACAAAAAATAAAGGAATGTATTCTGTTCCTAAGCAAGAGTTTGGTTCAAACTATGATCCGACTTCCAGGGTGTGGTACAAACAAGCAGTAGAATCACCTGATGAGGTTGTTTACACGGATCCATATGAAGATGCAGCAACGAAAAAGACGGTTGTGACGATTGCAAAGGCTATTTTAGATCCAGATACTAAAAATGTGCTGGGCGTTATAGCTACTGATTTAGACTTAGATGCATTAAAAAACATTGTAGGTAAAGCAGAAGTAAATCACGGTGGATATGCATTTTTATTTGATCAAAATGGCACAGCGCTCGTTCATCCAACAGAAGCTGGAAAAAATTTAATGAATCAGCCATTTATGAAAAAAATGTACAAAGCAGACCGGAATAAAGATTTCATGAAGTATACCTTTCAAGGTGAAGAGAGAGTGATGGCATATGATACTCTCGAAGGAACGAATTGGAAGATAGGAAACGCCTTTATTTATAATGAAATGCTCTCAAGCGCTCATCATTTACTGAATGTGATTGTCTGGATTGCGTTAATTGGCATCTTATTATCAGTGGTGTTAACCATCTTTTTCTCAAGAATCATTACGAATCCGATTCGCCGCTTGAAAAACGAAGTAGCCAAAGTAACAGCTGGCGATTTAACAGTTCAGGTTCAGACGAAGTCAAAAGATGAAATTGGTGAACTTACTCATTTATTTAACGATATGGTAGCTAAAATGAAAACATTGATTGGCACGGTTCAGACGTCTGTTGAGACAGTAAAAACGTCTGTTGAAGACTTGAGTGCTGTATCTGAAGAAGCAACTGCATCCAGTGAAGAAATTGGCCGGGCTATCCATGAGATTGCCAGCGGCGCCACGCAGCAGGCTTCTGACGCTGACTCTACTAATCACAAAACGATGAGTTTATCTTCACAAATTGAAGAAGTCATTGAACAAAACGCCCAGATTAATAAAATGACGATTGAAGCTGTAACCATCAATGAAAAAGGCTTAAAACAAATGCAGCTGCTTCGCAACCAAACTACCGAATCATCTCAGACGATTCACGGTGTTCAAACGGTAATGGAAGAGTTAACAAGTAAGATGAAAGAAATTGAATCTATTATTTTTACAATTAATAGCATTTCAGATCAGACAAATTTACTTGCACTAAATGCTAGTATTGAAGCAGCTCGTGCAGGAGAACATGGCAAAGGATTTGCGGTAGTAGCTGAAGAGGTACGAAAACTTGCTGAACAGTCCTCTCAGGCTACTGAACAAGTTCGCCACACGATTGCAGCGATTCAAGGGGAAGTCGCGGCTGCTCGTGAAGAATGCAACCGGACAGAAGAACTTTCAAAATCTCAAGACTTTGTGGTAGGAGACACAGAACAAGCTTTTCGTGAAATTGCTACTACCATTGAGCAGGTGGCAGCGGCTGTCGAACATGTAACAAGCAGCATGGACAGCATTGATGAGCATAAGGAAGACGTGGTAGCGGCCATTCAAAGTATAGCAGCTATTGCACAGCAATCAGCAGCAGGAACGGAAGAAATTACGGCTTCTACAGAAGAACAAATTAGAGCTATTTCTACTGTTTCTCAATCGGCTGAACATTTGCAAGAGATTAGTGAAGAATTGGCGAACTTGATTCGTCAATTTAAAATTAAATAAAAAAGAGCGCCAATAACATATTGGCGCTCTTTTTTATTTAATAGGAAAACAAGTTGCTGTACGGTAAAAAAACCTGCTGATCTGGAGGTGCAACAGCTGACACGCGCTGATGTGTAAACGGGTGTATAAAAGAAAGCTTAATGGCATGTAAAGCTTGCTGCTGATCTTTTAATCTCTTTCCGCCATAAAGCGTATCACCAAGTAATGGATGGCCGATGTGACTCATATGAACACGAATTTGGTGAGTGCGTCCGGTTTCTAGTGAAAGGTCAATAAGCGTTTCATTTTTGACCTTATTGCGCTTTAACACCCGATAAGATGTTTTGGCAGCTTGTCCCGTTCTAGATACTCTTCTTCTCGTGGCGTGATGGCGATCGCGTCCAATAGGTTCATTAACGATTCCTTGCTCTTGTTTCATGAGTCCTTGGACAAGAGCAACATAAGTCCGGTCAATTTTACGTTCAGCCAGCAGCTGGTCAAACACAGAGCTTGCTACAAAATGCTTCGTGAATAAGATAGCACCTGATGTATCGCTGTCCAAACGGTGAACGTGTCTAGGCTTTGTTTTGAGGCCTATTTTTTGAAAATAAGCAGCTACAGCATTTAAAAGAGTTTTTTGGTCCTGCTCTGATGAAGGATGAGTATTTAGGTTTATTGGTTTGTTTACAATTAGCACGTGTTCATCTTCAAACAAAATCTCTATATTAACATTGTAAGGTGTTATTTCATCAAGTTCTGCTTCAAAAAAAGGGAGTGACACTCTATCATTTTCCTTAAGAGTGTTCCTCCATGGTAAAGGTTCACCGTTTATAAGCACATTTTTATTCATCCGAAACTGATGCAGCGTTTTTTTAGGAATACGCCATTTCGTTTTTAAATAATCTTCAATTGTTTGCCCTGCATCATTTTTTGCGATTTTATCTTCTAGCCATTGGCCGTGTATACTCATATTTAATCCCTTCCTTACATACTAGTAAATATCCTTTAATCTTTAAAAAGAACTTGTAAATAATTAGGAGGAAATAACTACCTGAAGTTCTCGTTTTATGTTTATGTTATGCTAAATAAAGAGACATAAGTTAAGAGAAAAAAGGGGGGGTAACCATGAAAATTGCCCAAGCAGCTCCGCCAGAAATGGAGAATTACATAGAAGAGTTGACTGAACAGCTTCGCTATGACTTGTTACCTCGGTATGTATCTGTAGATAAGCTTAATCCTGATGAATTATTAAATCCAGATTATTGTACAGACCATTTATATAATGGCTTACTCGATGAAGCATTGCAAGTCATTAGTAGCCTTCAGACAATAATTGCCGTAATTGAAGCGATTCAACATCGGCCGATTGAAGAAAGCGACTGCGAGCAATTCGAAAAAAATATTGCAATTTTAAAAAAATACGGGTTTTTATTTCCTGTTTCCATTGAGTGTTTTGCAAAAGAAAACAATTTGATTACGTATTCGTATGAATCGTTTTATAATTCATACATAAATTAAAGAGGCTGGGAGAAAAGTATTTTAGCCTAAGTGAAAAACGAACTATTGATCAGCAATTTTGATGAGTGGTTCGTTTTTTTATGGTGAATACAACTTCATCTGTTTCGTCCTTCCAGCAGTTGATTGAAGGGCAAGGCGAAGCCTTGCATGGAAATCAACGGCGGTGTCATAAGCGGTTCAGTTCATGTATCTTATTTGTTCGTCTTTAGGTTGGATTCATTTAGTTCTTTACCGGCCTCTTTTTAATCATATATTTCAGACTTCTATTGGACATTCAAAAAGAGCTTGTGATATGGTCAAACTTGTATAAATCCATCAAAAAATAAATAGGAGCGAAAACATGACAAAAGCAAAATTATGTTTTATCGGTGCAGGCTTTCACGCATCAACGAACATTTACCCCTCTGTTATTGAAGCGGGAGCAGAAATTAAAGCAATTTCCACACGCAGTATCGAAAGATCAAAAACTGCTCTTCAACGATTTGGGAGCAGCGGTACGCCGTACGATGATTATAAGAAAATGCTAAAGCAAGAAAAGTGCGATGGAGTAGTGGTTGTGGCACAGCCTGAAGATCATCCTGCTTTGGTGCTGGATTGCATTCGAGCAGGACAAAATGTTTATGTGGACAAGCCTTTGGGGATGAATGAAAGAGAAGCAAAAGAGATTTCAGATGCTGCTAAGCAAGCTGGCGTAAAAGTTATGGTAGGTTTTATGAAGCGCTATGCGCCTTGTTATATGAAGTTAAAAGAATTAATTGAAGAAGGTAGCCTAGGAAGTGTCCGTTCATTTCAAGCAAGATTTGCTGTAGACAGTACCCCTTTTTGTAAAGATGAAGAGCAGTTTATGAAGCTTGCTGCCATACATATTGTTGATCTCGTCCGTCACTTGTTCGGCGAAGTCGTTCACGTGACAGGGTTCAGAAATAATCATGGTGAATATATTTCAAATAGTATTTCGCTGAAGTTTGACAATGGCACTGTAGGGAGCCTGTATTTTACTGGCATGACAGCATGGTCTCGAGAAAGTGAAAACTTATTAGTGACATTTGACGATGGCTTTGCTTTTGTTGACGAAATAAATTCATTAACTATTCACGAATCCCAGACTTTTGATGAATTACCGTGGAAATCATTAAAAGAAAACGATCGTGTGTTTACACCTTCTGCTTCACCGATGTCGGGAGCTTATCGAGATCTTTACCTTCGTGGTTTTGTTGGAGAGATGGCTCATTTTATTGAGTGTTGTACAAATGACCAAGAACCTCTTTCCAGTGGGAGCGACAATGTAAAAACGATGAGATTATGTGATCAAATACTGTCATCTTTAATGTAAAGAAAGCTTTAAAGAAAAGAATGTACGATGAATAGCTTACTGTAAATTATGTAAATCATACTAAATAATGTTATGATTAGACAGGTCGTATAAACGAAAGCATTTACCTTTCATAAGATTACAAAACGTTTCAATCTTATTACATATGTTTAAAATTAGCCTAAATGGTTTCTTTTTACGCCTATATCATATACAATGCCCCCTAGATGATTTTTTCGAATAGCTAATAATCGTTTGGGATTATGAAAGGAGATTAATCATGAGAAAACTGATGTATACATTGCTCATTGGGTTAATTGCTGCAGCTTTAACAGCTTGTGGTTCAAACGATGATGCAAAGCAATCAAAGAACGATGATCAAAAAACTGCACAAACTGAGAAGCAAAAAGAGGCTCAGGAAAAGCAGGAAAAGCAAGCAAAAGAAATGCAGAAGAAATTAGATAAACAAAAAGTAGATGAAAAGAAAACCGTAGCAGTTGTAAACGGTAAAAAAGTTTCGGGTGAAGAATATAATGCAGCCCTGGCTACATCACAAAATCAGTACCAACAAATGGGACAAGACCCAACTTCTAAAGAAGCAGCTAAACAAGTAAAGCAGCAAACAATTGACAATTTAGTAGGTCAAACGCTGCTATTGCAAGAAGCTGAAAACAAAGGCTATAAAGCAACTGATGAAGAAGTAAATAAAAAGTTAAAAGAAACGAAAAAGCAGTTCAAAACAGATAAACAGTTCAAAGCGGCTTTAAAAGATGCAGGAATCACTCAATCACAATTAAAGTCTGAGCTGGCTGACAGCATTAAATATCAGCAGTACGTAGATAAAGATATCCAAACACCTGAAGTAACAGATAAGGAAATTCAAGATTATTACGATCAATTTGCAAAACAAAGCCAAAGTCAAGCAAGCGGCAGTAAAGAACAATCTCAAATGCCAAAGCTTGAAGACGTAAAGCCTCAAATTAAGCAGCAGCTTGAACAACAAAAGAAACAAGAAGCATTACAGAAAAAAGTTGAAGAACTTAAGAAAAATGCAAAAGTTGAAGTGAAGCTTTAAATACAAATGAAACGGCCCTTTAAAGGGCCGTTTTTTTGTTATGTACATTTATTGCTTCTTGTCAGTAAAAAGGGTTGCGTGAAAGATTTTAATGTATTTTGACTTATAAGGTAAAAAGTGTTCTGATGGTTTGCCTTTCATCCTATACTTTTCTTATATAGATATAAGAGAAATTGGGGGAGTCGATAAATGAAAAAGGTGGCTGTTTTTTTTGTTGGGCTTGTTTTTTTACTCGCAGGGATGGGTCTGACAGGCAATGCTTCTGCGGCGTCAAATCAACTTATTATCATTAATAAATCTACTAACACCCTTGCTTTTTATAATGGAGGAAAATTAGTAAAGACGTTCAAAGTTGCGACAGGGAGGCAGATGAGTTATACACCAGAGGGTACTTTTAGCATTGTGAATAAAATTAAAAACCGGCCTTATTATAAAGACAACATTCGCGGAGGAGATCCTAGGAATCCACTAGGTGATCGCTGGCTAGGATTAAATGCGCGCGGAACGTATGGTACCACGTACGCTATTCATGGAAATAATAATCCAAGTTCTATCGGAACCTACGCAAGTTCAGGGTGCATTCGTATGTATGATGAAGAGGTACGCTGGCTGTTTGACCGCGTTCAAACCGGTACAAAAGTGGTTATTGGTCAATTTCATTCTCAAAGTTTTGATTCAATCGCTATTAAAAACAAATACAAAATAAGCAGTACTCCAGTTGCCCAGAATCTTTGTAAAACGAAAAAGCTCTCAAAAGGCCAAATTGGTTTTGTAACGATTCAATCACCGATGGTTTTGTTAAAAGAAGAACAAGGAAAATGGGTAAAGATTCGTACGTTAAATCGCGGTGAACGTTACAATGTATATAAAATAGATGGCATTAAAGTCTCTTTAGGACCAGGATTTATTGAAAATTACCCTAATAAAAAAACATCCATAAAATTAGATATTTGCAAATAGAAAATGAGGCTGGGACAAAAGTATTTTAGCCTAAGTGAAAAACGAACCATTGATCAGAATTTTGATTCTTGGTTCGTTTTTTTTATTATGGTGAACGCAGGTTTCATCTGTTTCGTTCCTTCTAGCAGTTGATGGGAGGATGAAGACTCCTGCGGCAGCCCGCGGAAAGCGAAGTCTTGCACGGAAGTCAACAGTGGTGTCACAAGCTAATGTATCCATTTGTTCGTCTTTAGATTGGATTTATTTCGTTATGTCTCACCCTCATTTTTTGAATTTTTAATAATGTTTATTATAATAAAAAACAGGGAAACTAATTGCCTAATGAAGAGAGAGAAAGGGTTGTTTGAGCGTATGTCTACAATAGACTTATCAAAATTCGAGAAAAAAATGATTATTCGTAACATCAAACCGGACGATATAGATGAAATTTTAGCACTTCAAAAGCTATCATTCCCCGGAATGGATCCGTGGAAAAAAGAACAGCTTGAAAGTCATCTGGCCATTTTTCCAGAAGGACAAATATGTGCAGAGTACGACGGGGAAATTATCGGATCTTGTTCCAGCTTGATTGTGAACTTTGATGAGTACGATGATCAGCATACGTGGGACGATATTACAGACGAAGGATACATTACAAATCATAACCCGGAAGGCTACAATCTGTATGGAATTGAAGTAATGGTTCATCCAAAGTATCGCGGCATGAAAATAGGACGCCGCTTATATGAAGCGCGTAAAGATTTAGCACGTGAATTGAACCTTAAAAGTATCATCATCGGAGGAAGAATTCCTAATTACCATAAGCATTCAGCTGAAATGTCGCCTAGAGAGTATGTAGAGCAAGTTATTCATCATAAAATTTATGATCCAGTACTATCTTTTCAGCTAATGAACGGATTTACGCTTATGCGTATAAACCCTGGTTATCTTCCTGATGACCTAGCTTCTAATAAGTATGCAACGCTGATGGAATGGAACAACGTAGATTATGTTCGCCGTTCAAAACGCCATTTTAAAACATCATTCCCAGTGCGTATTTGTGTTGTTCAGTATATGATGAAACAGATTAATTCATTTGAAGAGTTTGCAACACAGGTAGAATATTATACAGATGTTGCTTATGATGCAAAAGCCGACTTCTGCGTATTCCCGGAAATTTTCACAACTCAGCTCATGTCTTTCTTGAATGAAAAAATTCCAAGCAAAGCGGTTCAGCGCGTAGCAGAATATACGGAAGAGTACATTGAGTTATTTACTAACTTAGCGGTTAAATATAACGTAAATATTATTGGAGGATCCCACTTCGTCGAAGAAGATAATGGAGATATCTTTAATATTGCCTATCTATTCCGCCGAGATGGAACAATTGAAAAGCAGTACAAAGTGCATATTACACCTAATGAAAGAAAATGGTGGGGAATTAGCCCAGGAGATAAAGTTGAAGTGTTTGATACAGATTGTGGGAAAATTGCGATCCAAATTTGCTATGACATTGAATTTCCGGAGCTTGCTCGTATTGCTACAGATAAAGGTGCAAATATTATTTTTACACCATTCTGTACGGAAGATCGTCAAGGCTATCTGCGCGTAAGATACTGCTCTCAGGCTCGTGCGATCGAAAACCAAATTTATACGGTTATCGCAGGTACGGTTGGAAATCTGCCTGAAACAGAAAATATGGATATTCAGTACGCTCAGTCTGCTATTTTTGCACCGTCTGACTTTGAATTTGCACGAGACGGTATTGTAGGAGAATGTAACCCTAATATTGAAATGGTGGTTATTGGAGATGTAGATTTAGAAATTCTTCGTCGCCAGCGTCAATCAGGAACGGTTCGTCAATTAAAAGATCGACGCCATGACGTTTACAATATTAAATATAAAAAATAACGCAGTTTCTAAAAACATCATGCAAATGCATGGTGTTTTTTATTTCAACTTTTGCCATAATAAAAACTATTACAATGAATTTTGTGGACTAACCATGGAAAAGAGGGGAAAACATGAGTTTTCATGGACAATCGGTATTACCCGCTGTTCGAGATATGAAGCAATTGGAAAATTTTTTAGTAAGCAATTACGAGTACGGAGTTCTTTTAGACAATCAAGTGGGCATGCTAAAAGGAATTATGAGAGAGGTTCATAAGCATGAAAAAAAGCTAATCATTCATTTAGACTTAATTCATGGCTTAAAGCACGATGAGTATGCGGTTGATTTTTTGTGTCAGGAGTTTAAGCCTGCGGGGATTATTTCGACAAGAACAAACGTCATTTTAAAAGCTAAACAAAGAGGAATCTATGCCATTCAACGGGTCTTTTTATTAGACAGCACGGCTTTGAAGAAAAGCTACGAGTTAATGAAGAAAGTAAAACCCGATTATATTGAGCTTCTTCCTGGAATTGTGCCCACTTTAATCCAAGAAGTCAAAGCTGAAACAGGCATTCCGGTGTTAGCCGGAGGTTTAATACGAACCGAAGAAGAAGTTCGTAATGCTTTAGGAGCCGGGGCTTCTGCTGTTACAACATCAAATAGAGAACTGTGGAGTATTTCAACTTAAAAAAACTGTTTGACAACGCTTTCATCATCTAGTAAACTTCTAGATAAGTTAATAGTTGTGAGGGAGAATAGGAGATCCACGGTATAGCCTTTTAATGATTTTATTAGGGGGATGTATGGTGGATTTTCTTATTTTCTTGTAACGTTAACCGTGTTTATACAAAGGGGAGGTATTTATATGCAAGCATTTTTAGGAGAAGTAATTGGAACAATGATACTAATTATCCTTGGCGCTGGTGTATGTGCGGGCGTCAATTTAAAAAAATCGTTTGCTGCTAATTCAGGATGGATTGTTATCACAATGGGGTGGGGAATGGCAGTAGCCATGGCAGCATATGCGGTTGGTAATATGAGTGGAGCACACTTAAACCCAGCGCTAACAGTAGCGCTTGCTATTACAGGTGATTTTCCATGGTCGCAAGTACCGATGTACATTTTAGCTCAGTTTATTGGAGCGATTCTTGGTGCAACAGTTGTTTATTTACACTATCTTCCACACTGGAAAGAAACAAAAGATGCTGGTACAAAACTAGGCGTATTTGCAACGGGGCCAGCAATTGCGAACCCATTTGCAAACGTTTTAAGTGAGGCGATTGGAACATTTGTATTAGTAGTAGGAATTTTAGCAATTGGAGCAAATAAATTTACAGATGGATTAAATCCTTTAGTAGTAGGATTTTTAATCGTAAGTATTGGTTTATCATTAGGAGGAACAACGGGGTATGCTATCAACCCTGCTCGTGATTTAGGACCTCGTATTGCTCATGCTATCTTGCCGATACCGGGTAAAGGCAGCTCGAACTGGAAATATGCTTGGGTGCCAGTAGTGGGGCCTCTATTAGGCGGATCAATTGGCGCAGTCTTTTATCAAGCAGCATTCTTAAATAAAATGTCTAACAGCTTATGGATTGTCTTAAGTATTGCAGTGATTGTTTTAGCGGTTATCTACGCGGTTTCTAAACAAAAAGCAGCGCAAATTCAATCAGCAGTAGTACCGAAAAAATGAATGCGCTTTACCATCTAACTATGTACAATAAAGAAACGACACTATACAGAGAATAGGGGATATTGATATGGAAAAATTTATTTTATCTTTAGACCAAGGAACAACGAGCTCACGAGCAATGTTATTTAATAAAAAAGGTGAAGTTGTGCATGTAGCTCAAAAAGAGTTTACACAGTACTTTCCAAAACCAGGTTGGGTAGAGCATAATGCAAGTGAAATTTGGGGTTCTATCCTTGCTGTTATTGCATCTTGTCTATCTGAGTCAGGCGTTCACGCGGACCAAATTGAAGCAATTGGGATTACCAATCAGCGTGAAACAGCCGTAGTATGGGAAAAAGCAACAGGAAAACCCGTGTATAATGCTATCGTATGGCAGTCTCGACAAACGTCTGGTATTTGTGAAGAGTTAAAAGCAAAAGGATTAAACGATACGTTCCGCGACAAAACGGGGTTATTAATTGACGCATACTTCTCTGGAACAAAAGTAAAGTGGATTTTAGATAACGTAGAAGGTGCACGAGAAAAAGCGGAAAACGGTGAATTGTTGTTCGGAACAATCGATACATGGTTAATTTGGAAGTTATCAGGCGGAAAAGCGCATGTAACGGATTACTCAAATGCCTCTCGCACGCTTATGTTCAATATCTACGATTTAAAATGGGATGATGAACTGCTAGATATTTTAGGAGTACCGAAATCTATGCTTCCAGAAGTAAAGCCTTCTTCTGAAGTATACGCTCATACAGTAGATTATCACTTCTTCGGTCAGAGCATTCCAATTGCGGGAGCAGCAGGAGATCAGCAAGCCGCTTTATTTGGACAAGCGTGCTATGAAAAAGGAATGGCGAAAAACACGTATGGAACAGGCTGCTTTATGCTCATGAATACAGGTGAAAAAGCAGTTAAGTCGGATCACGGTTTGTTAACTACATTAGCATGGGGGATCAACGGCAAAGTAGAATACGCGCTTGAAGGCAGTATTTTTGTAGCAGGATCTGCTATTCAGTGGCTTCGCGACGGTTTAAGAATGTTTAAAAATGCGTCTGAAACTGAAAACTATGCAACAAGAGTAGAATCGACAGACGGCGTATATATTGTGCCAGCTTTCGTAGGACTTGGAACACCTTATTGGGACAGCGATGTACGTGGAGCGATGTTTGGATTAACTCGCGGTACAAAAAAAGAACACTTTATCCGTGCAACGCTTGAATCATTAGCTTATCAAACAAGAGACGTATTAAGCGCGATGGAAGCAGACTCTGGAATTACATTAAAAACATTGCGTGTAGACGGAGGAGCAGTTAAGAATAATTTCTTAATGCAGTTCCAAAGTGATGTGTTAAATGTTCCTGTTGAGCGTCCTCAAGTGAATGAAACAACCGCTCTTGGGGCAGCATATTTAGCGGGTCTTGCGGTCGGCTACTGGAAAGATTGTGATGAAATTGCGAAGCAGTGGAATATGGAAAAATCTTTCGAACCAAATATGGAAGAAGAACAACGTGAAGAATTATATAGCGGCTGGAAAAAAGCCGTACATGCAACAATGGCTTTTAAGTAATTATTTGATGAAAATCCTTTAATTAAAAGCGCATGTATGATATAATGTATTCAAGTTAATAAATTGGTTGGAGAATCGGAGAGACCACAGATCCATATGTAGGCATACTATATATGTGATTTGTGGTCTCTCTTTTTGTATATTGGAAAATTTTGATATCTTTGAAAAATGAAAGGGGAATGACGTATGTTTTCAAGTCAAACACGTTCGAATAAATTGGTAGACATGACACAAAATCAATATGATTTATTAGTAATTGGTGGGGGAATTACTGGGTCAGGTATTGCACTTGATGCGACTCATCGAGGCATGAAAACGGCATTAGTTGAAATGCAGGATTTCGCAGCAGGAACATCTAGTCGTTCAACGAAGCTTGTTCACGGCGGTCTACGCTATTTAAAACAGTTTGAAGTTAAAATGGTAGCCGAAGTTGGTAAAGAACGTGCCATTGTATATGAAAATGGCCCTCATGTAACGACTCCGGAGTGGATGCTGTTACCTTTCCATACGGGTGGAACATTTGGGAAATTCTCAACTTCAATTGGACTGCGCGTATATGATTTCTTAGCAGGGGTAAAACGTGCAGAGCGCCGCAAAATGTTTAGCGCAGAAGAAACGCTTAGACGCGAGCCACTGGTGAAATCTAAAGAGTTAAAAGGCGGCGGTTACTACGTTGAATATAAAACAGATGATGCACGTTTAACGATTGAAGTAGCTAAAGAAGCTGCTGCAAGAGGAGCAGATTTAGTCAATTACACAAAAGTGGAAAACTTCATCTACGATAAAGGAAAAGTAGTAGGGGCTGTTGTTCGCGATCAGCTTACGAATAAAGAATATAATATCTATGCAAAAAAAATCGTCAACGCTGCAGGTCCATGGGTGGACACGCTGCGTGAAAAAGATAATTCAAAAAAAGGCAAGCAGCTTCAACTAACAAAAGGAATTCACTTAGTTATTGATCAAGAGCGCTTTCCGTTAAAACAAGCCATTTACTTTGATACACCTGACGGACGTATGGTATTTGCGATTCCGCGTGATGGAAAAACATACGTAGGCACAACAGACACGGTCTATAAAGAAGACGCTAGACATCCGCGTATGACTGTAAAAGACCGTCAATATGTTGTTGATGCAATTAACTATATGTTCCCAACGGTTGATATTACAGTAGACGACGTAGAATCAAGCTGGGCGGGTGTTCGTCCACTTATTCACGAACAAGGAAAAGATCCTTCTGAAATTTCGCGTAAAGATGAAATCTGGACATCAGAATCAGGTTTAATTACAATCGCTGGAGGGAAATTAACTGGGTACCGTAAAATGGCTGAAATTGTCGTAAATCGCGTAGCTGAAGATTTTAAAGCAGAAGGACGCGAATTTGAAAGCTGTCAAACTAAACATTTACCGATTTCTGGAGGTAATGTAGGAGGTTCAGGCGGGTTCCCAACGTTTGTAGAGCAAAAAGTCAAAGAAGGCATCAAACTAGGGTTATCACGTGACGCTGCTGAAAAGCTTGTAAAACGCTATGGCTCAAACGTAGACAAAGTATACCGCTACATGATTGAACGTCCGGATCAGCTAAAAAACAGCGATCTTCCAGCTAGTGTATTTTTGCAAATTCAATATGGTATCGAAGAAGAAATGGTTTCGAAACCAGTGGACTTCTTCATTCGACGTACGGGCGCTTTATTCTTTGATATCAACTGGGTAAGAAGCTGGAAAAAACAAGTGATTGCTCATATGGCCGAAGAGTTAAAGTGGACGCCTGAGCAAACAAAAACTTATACGGATGAATTAGAACAGCACCTTCATGACGCAGTTGTACCAGTAGATGAAAAAGTTAACCGTATGACAGGTATTTCATGATAAAATAAAAAAGTACCTCAAAATTTGTCAATACAGCCATAATATAATAGCAGGAAGTCAAATTTTGACGAAGAAATATAATATGACTGTTAAAAAAAGAGAAAGACGATTACTCGTTTTTCTCTTTTCATACATATTTACATTTATATAAGGGGGCTTTTTTTATGAGTTGGAAAGAAACGTATACATCTTGGATTAATCACCCAAATTTAGATCCTGAATTACGTCAAAATTTGGATGCAATCAAAGGTGATGAAAAACAATTAGAAGATAGTTTTTACAAAACATTGGAATTTGGAACAGGCGGAATGCGTGGAGAAATTGGAGCGGGTACAAACCGTATGAATACATATACAATCCGAAAAGCTTCTGAAGGCTTTGCTGAGTACATTAAACAAGCTGGCGAAGAAGCTATCAAGCAAGGCGTAGTCATTGCATATGATTCTCGCCACAAATCGCCTGAATTTGCGATGGAAGCAGCAAAAACATTAGCAAGCCACGGAATTAAAACGTATGTATTTGAAGAGCTAAGACCAACACCTGAACTTTCATTTGCAGTGCGTGAGTTAAACGCATTTGGAGGTATTGTTATTACAGCGAGCCACAATCCTCCTGAATATAATGGATACAAAGTATATGGTCCAGACGGTGGTCAGCTGCCGCCAAAAGAAGCTGATGAACTAGTTGGCTTTGTAAATGCTGTGGAAAATGAACTTACATTAGCTGTTCAATCTGAAGCGGAGCTAAAAGAAAAAGGTGTTATTGAAATGATTGGTTCAGCGATTGACGAAGCATACAATGAGAAGCTAAAAACGATCTTAATTAATCCAGAGCTAGCTTCTGAAATAGGTAAAGACTTAAAGGTAGTTTTTACACCTCTACATGGTACAGCTAATAAGCCAGTTCGCAACGCGCTTCAATCCATCGGTTACGGAAATGTTACGGTTATTGAAGAACAAGAACTTCCTGATCCGAATTTCTCGACGGTTAAATCTCCGAATCCTGAAGAGCCGGCTGCATTTGAATATGCTGTTCGTAAAGGAAAAGAAATTGATGCCGATATCTTAATCGCAACGGATCCAGATGCAGACCGTTTAGGAATTGCTGTCAAAGATCCAAGCGGCGAATATGCGTTATTAACAGGAAACCAAACCGGTGCTTTATTGCTTCACTATTTGCTTTCTCAAAAGAAAGAAAAAGGCGTGCTGCCTGCTAATGGCGTTGTGTTAAAAACGATTGTAACGTCAGAAATCGGCGCACAAATTGCTCGTTCATTTGGATTGCAAGTTGTTGACACTCTAACAGGTTTTAAATTTATCGGTGAAAAAATTAAGCAATATGAGCAAACGGGCGAGTATACATTCCAATTCGGCTATGAAGAAAGCTACGGCTATTTAATTGGTGACTTTGCTCGTGACAAAGACGCTGTACAAGCAGCCATTCTAGCGGTAGAAGCTTGTGCTTATTATAAAAAGCAGGGCATGACGCTATATGAAGCGCTTCAGCAAGTGTTTACTAAATATGGTTTCTATCGTGAAGGTCTGAAATCTTTAACGCTTAAAGGAAAAGAAGGATCTGAGCAAATTCAGCATATTTTGGCTACATTTAGAAATGAGCCTCCTACTGACATTGCAGGGTTAAATGTTTCGGTTGTAGAGGATTATACATTAAGTGAGCGCCAGCATATTAAAGCAGGAAAAGTAGAAGAGATTACATTACCAAAATCAAATGTATTAAAATATATCTTAGAGGACGGTTCTTGGTTCTGCCTTCGTCCGTCTGGTACAGAGCCAAAGGTGAAGTTCTATTTTGGCGTCGTGTCAGAAGATGAAGCAACGAGCATTGCCCATTTAGAAGCTGTACAAACAGCTGTAATGGGTGAAGTGGAGCATGTACTAGATAAAGTGAAAACGGTATAAAAATAAAGCCTGCTCAAACTTGAGCAGGCTTCTTTTAGGATACTTTATTTGATTGCGTATTTGACAAATATGAAGAAGATCGTAGGGCTTTATAAATTCTCGGAGCAAGCATAGCCCCAAGAACAGTGAAAATAAGATCCTTTACGGCAAACCACGACATAATCTTCCAAGCAGCTGCGTATGTCATTGCAGGAGCTTCAAGCCAGTAGTTAACCGCTATATACATATACGTAGTACCAATTAAATAAATAACGGCAATACCAACTAGCGATGAAATTAAAAAGATAGAAAAAGTCGGCTTGCCGCGCATTTCCATAATTTTTCCTGTGATAAATGCAGCGACAATATAAGAAAGCAAAAAGCCGCCGGTGCTTCCAAATAAAATACCAATTCCTGCTTTAAATTGAGCAAATACCGGAGCGCCGGCAATGCCAATTAATACATATACAATCATCGAAATAGAACCCATTCGGCTCCCAAGTAAAAGTCCTGCTAATATAACAAAAAAAGGCTGAAGCGAAAGAGGCACGCCGCCTACTTGTAAAAAAGGTGCCCAAGAAGTAATGTTTGCACCAATAGCCATAAGAGCTGCAAACATACCAGCTAATGTTAAATCTAATGTGCGAAACCTTTTAGTATTCATATATGTTCCTCCCAGTATGTACTGAAATATCTTAGCGTATGTACTGAAGATTGTACGTCGAATTCACTTTTATGTCAACGATAAAAATAAATATGTTTACATATATTATTTGATGTTTTTTGAAATAAAATATGCATATTTTTAGTGCAACATAAAAAAATAAAGAAGGGAATTCATCCCTTCTTTGTCCAAGTGTGTGTATCAAAAATACTAGTACAATGATTCTTCCAGAAGCTCCGGGTTGTGCTCCGAATATTCCGTTGCATGATCAATGTAGCGTAGTAAAGAATAGAGCTCTTCTTGAATGATGCGGTAGTTTCGTTCAAAATTGTAGGCGTGCAAAAAATGTTCAATCTTTTTTGAAAGAAAATCGTCGTCTGTTCGAACCATTAAAATTAATAAGTTATCCCATTGTGAACGGTGTGTGTAATATAAAGCTCGATCATAATCAATTACATCCATTAATAACGTTCCTCCTTTTGAGGAGTTGAAATTAGTGTATGATATTTGCGGGAATTCTTACGCTGTAAATGTTGGGCAAAAGACCAGTGCATAATTAAAAGAGGTTGTAGTCATTATGTAAGAAGAATAAACGTACAGCACCAGCTAAATGATAAGAAAGGCAAAGAATGATGCAGCGTAACACTTAAATTACATCCATTATTTAAGACAACTAAATAAAAATCCCCTTTTCTTGAAAAAATAAAGCTTCTTTTTGATGAAAACACATGAATTGACATGTTTGTACATAGATTGAAGTAAGGAGTGAAAGGGGGAGCTGTCGTGAAAGAAGCAGATTATAAGCAATTATACCGTGCGATTGATGAAATTACGGAAATAGCTAGCGGTTTCGGCCTGGATTTTTATCCGATGCGCTATGAAATTTGCCCGGCAGATATTATTTATACGTTTGGTGCATATGGGATGCCAACTCGTTTTTCACATTGGAGCTTTGGAAAACAATTTTACAAAATGAAATTACACTACGATCTTGGATTGAGTAAAATTTATGAATTAGTTATCAATTCAGATCCTTGTTATGCATTTTTATTGGATTCCAATGCGCTTATTCAAAATAAATTAATTGTAGCTCACGTGTTAGCTCACTGTGACTTCTTTAAAAATAACAGCCGTTTTGCCAACACGAAACGGGATATGGTAGAAAGTATGGCAGCGACCGCTGATCGAATTAAAGAATACGAAGTAAAGCACGGTAAGCGTGAAGTAGAAAAGTTTTTGGATGCTGTCTTATCGATTCAGGAACATATTGATCCGTCTCTTATGCGTGCCAAGCTTTCTTGGAGCATAGATGATGTAGAATCATCGGAAGAAGAAATCATTTCTCCTTATGATGATTTATGGAATTTGGATTATAAAGAAAAGAAAAAACCAAAACCTCCAAAGTCTTTTAAAAAATTTCCGCCTCAGCCTGAAAAAGACATCTTATTATTTATTGAAGAATACAGTCCTTATTTAGAGGATTGGCAGCGGGATATTTTAACGATGATGCGAGAAGAAATGCTTTATTTCTGGCCGCAGCTTGAAACAAAAATTATGAATGAAGGCTGGGCTTCTTTCTGGCATCAACGCATTATTCGAGAAATGGACTTAACGAGTGATGAAGCGATAGAATTCGCGAAGCTAAATGCAGGGGTTGTGCAGCCGTCCAAGACGGGAATCAATCCATATTATTTGGGATTAAAAATCTTTGAAGACATTGAAGAACGCTACAACAATCCAACCGAAGATATGATTCGCCGGGGCGTCGAGCCCGGGTCAGGAAGAGAGAAGATGTTTGAGGTACGTGAGGTTGAATCAGATATTTCCTTTATCCGCAATTACTTAACAAAAGATTTAGTTATGCGGGAGGATATGTACTTATTCCAAAAACAAGGAAAAGACTATAAAATCGTCGATAAAGAGTGGACAGAAGTTAGAGATCAGCTTGTTAATATGCGCGTAAACGGAGGATTTCCTTACATCACAGTAACCAATGGAGACTATTTAAAAAATGGAGAGCTCTATTTAAAACACTGGTATGAAGGAATTGAATTAGATGTTAAATACTTAGAAAAAGTGGTACCGTACGTTCATCAGCTTTGGGGCCGACCGGTTCATTTAGAAACGATGATGGAAGGCAAGCCAATTGCCTTCACGTATGATGGGAAGACAGTGCATCGAAAACATTTATAAAAAGGAGACCGCTTAAACAGCGGTCTTTTTGTGCTTCTGTAATTTTATTATCCATATAAATTGAAAAAATAAAATTACTATGCAATAATTTGGTGAGAATCATTTTCATTTAGAAAGGGAGATAAGATGTTTGTTGTAAACGCAAGTTTTGAAACGGAAAAGAAATTTGAAGAACGGCTCAAGCAAAAAGCTAAGAAAAACAAAACAGAAATTGAGGAAGCCAAAGGAAATTTATCGTTCGAATGCTGGAAAAAAGATTCCGCGGATAAAGTCGAATATATCTTTGTATCCAAGTGGGAAGAAAAACAGTTCTTTCAAGCTTGGATTTCAAGAGAAGAACATGTGAATGAACATAAAGAAGCGAATAAAAAGAAAACGAAAGCATTTTCTGAAGCTATGGAAATCAAGAAAACGCTGCGTTTTTATGAGGCGGTAGAAGAAGACATTCTTTCCTAAAAAAGCACGCTTGACTTTCATAAATGTTGTAACTATAATGATTACAACAAAATAGGAGTGAGAGTAATGAAAATTAGCAGTCGATTCACCGTGGCCGTTCACATACTGTCTTTAATTAAAGTAGATAGCAGTCATCCTAGTACTTCAGAGTGGATTGCTAGCAGTGTAAATACAAATCCTGTTGTTATAAGACGAGTAATTGGGATGTTAAAGAAAGCTGGACTTGTGGGCGTAAAAGCCGGAGCTGGCGGAGCTTATCTATTGAAAGATTTAGAAGAGATAACGTTGTTAGACGTTTATCGAGCGGTAGCGGCTGTGGAAGAAGGAGAATTGTTTCAAATGCATGAAAATCCGAATGTGGAGTGTCCTGTAGGAGCCAATATTCAAAGTGTCCTTGAATTGATTTTAAAACGTTCTCAAGATGCCATGGAACAAGTCTTAGCCGATGTGACGATGAAAGAATTAGTGACGGATTTAATAGCAAAAATAGATGCATAATAACATGCGTCTGTTCGTAAAAAAACGGAGAAACCCAGGTTTCTCCGTTTTTTTATAGCTTCACAATTGTTCGTCCTCGAGCTTGTCCTTTTAATAAAGTAGGAAGAACCTGAGGGAGATCTTGTAAAGAAACTTCCTGCTGAATGAAAGGTTCGAAGCTTTCAGGTTTAAAGTCATTAGCGAGTCTATTCCAAATCTCTTTTCGAGTAGGCATTGGACAGTAAACAGAATCGATGCCGAGTAAATTAATCCCTCTCAAAATGAAGGGAAAGACCGTTGTTGGCACTTTGCCTCCAGCTGTTAGCCCGCTGACCGCTACAGAGCCTCCGTACTGAATTTGACTGAGGACAGAAGCTAGGGGCTCTCCACCCACAGGATCCACTGCAGCGGCCCATTTTTGCTTGCCTAATGCTTTTAATTTGCCGTTATAAACGTCTTCACGCGCTACAATAGAGGAAGCGCCAAGCTCTTTCAAATAAGCTGCTTCCGAGCTTTTTCCTGTACTTGCTTCCACTGTGTAGCCTAATTTTGAAAGAATGGCAACCGCAAAGCTTCCTACACCTCCCGTAGCCCCTGTTACAAGCACAGAGCCGTTAGATGGACTAGTATGGTTTTCCTCTAAGCGATGCACAGATAAAGCAGCTGTAAAGCCAGCTGTTCCGATAATCATTGCTTCTTTTAACGTCAAATTTTCAGGAAGAGGGACAATCCATTCGCTGCGTAAGCGCGCATACTCACTGTAGCCTCCAAAGTGTGATACGCCAATGTCATAGCTTGTTGCGATGACACGATCACCTTCTTTAAAATCAGGGCTGTCAGAAGATACAACGATTCCTGCTAGGTCAATACCTGGAACAAACGGATAGCTTGTCACAATATTGCCGTTTGCGATGCTGGCTAAGCTATCTTTATAATTCACCCCTGAATAATGAACGCGAATAAGTACATCGCCTTCTGGCAAATCGTTTAGCGTCAGTTCTTGGACAGACGCCTCCACTTGTTCTTCACCTGTTTTATCTACTACTAATGCTGAAAATGATTGCTTCATTTTATTTCTCCTTTCTATACTGAGATGTATATGCCTATACATAGATTACCTTATTTCTATACCCATTATAGAAAATAGTAAAAGAAGTTCATAATACTTTGATTACCAAAGAGGCCATTTCATTATAAAATAGCGGTACAGCTATTACGTAGCGATACATAGAAAAGAGGAGAAGAGACATGAGCACAAACATATATTTTAACCATGATGCAGGGATTGATGATTTAGTATCCCTTTTTTTACTGCTGCAAATGGATGATGTAAAGGTAACGGGGGTATCTGTCATTCCTGCTGACGGATACTTAGAGCCAGGTATCAGCGCAAGCCAAAAAATTATTGATCGTTTTGGAAGTTATGATATCGAGGTAGCCAAATCTACTTCACGTGGTATGAACCCATTTCCAAAAGAATGGCGCATGCATACGTTTTATGTAGATGCACTGCCAATTTTAAATGAAAAAGGGAAAGTGCAAACAAAAATAAGTCAGCTGCCTGCTCATGATCATTTAATTGAAACATTGCAGCACACAGACGGAAAAACGACTTTATTATTTACAGGACCGCTAACTGATTTGGCAAGAGCACTTGAAAAAGCGCCTGAAATAGAAGAGAAAATTGATAAGTTAGTGTGGATGGGCGGTACATTTCAAGAAGTAGGAAATGTGCAGGAGCCTGAACATGATGGAACGGCGGAATGGAATGCTTTTTGGGATCCAGAAGCAGTAGCAAGAGTATGGGAAAGCAGCATTAAAATTGAGATGGTTGCTTTAGAAAGCACGAATCAAGTTCCATTAACGCCGGCTATTCGCCAAATGTGGGCTTCACTTCGCAGGTATGAAGGAGTAGACTTTGTAGGGCAGTGCTACGCGGCTTGCCCGCCGCTTGTGCATGTTGAAACCAATTCGACTTATTATTTGTGGGACGTACTCACAACAGCATTTACAGGGAATTCAACACTTGTGAAGGTAAAAACCGTTTCGAGTATTGTGTATACAGAAACACCAAGACAAGGAAGAACAGAAATTTCTGAAGAGGGACGACCTGTAGACGTCGTGTATGACGTCACAGCTGAAGCATTCTTTACGTACATTACAGATTTAATGAAAAAAGCAGTAGCCAAATAAAGAAAAAGGTTGCACGTGAAAATGTGCAACCTTTTTAATGAATCATATTCAAGAATTGACGTGTCCGCTCTTGTTGAGGATTTGAAAATATTTGATCCGGTGTACCTCTTTCCATAATGACACCTTGATCCATAAAAATAACTTCATCTGCTACTTCACGGGCAAAGCGCATTTCATGAGTTACCACCACCATCGTCATTCCTTCTTTTGCCAGGTCTTTCATCGCTTGAAGAACGTCTCCTACAAGCTCAGGGTCAAGAGCTGAAGTAGGCTCATCAAATAGCATAACTTTTGGGTCCATCGCCATTGCTCTGGCGATGCCAACACGCTGTTGTTGTCCGCCAGACAGCTGGAAAGGGTAAAAGTCGAGCTTATCGCCTAAGCCAACGCGTGTTAACAATTCTTTACCTCTTTTTTCTGCCTCTTGAGTAGAAACGCCTTTTACAATTACAGGACCTTCCATAACATTTTCAAGCGCACTTTTATGAGGAAATAAGTTATAGTTTTGAAAGACCATACCTGTTAGGCTTCGAAATGAAGTAATGTCTTTTTTACGAACAGGTTTGTTGAAATTCATGCTTTTTTTATCAAGTTCAATCGTGCCGTCTGTTGGGATTTCTAAAAGATTTAAGCAACGTAAAAAAGTAGTTTTACCCGATCCAGAAGGACCAATTAATACAATTACCTTGCCCTGTTCAACTTCTAAATCAATCCCTTTTAATACTTGCAAATCACCGAATGATTTATGCAAATTTTTGATATTAATCATATGAAAAACTCCTTTAGCTACTCGAAACGGTTATTTAGATACGTAACGATCTAGTCTTATTTCAATGCGTCCTTGGATAATGGATAAGATTGTACACATAATCCAGTACAAGAGCGCTGCTTCACTATAAAGAAGTAAAAATTCATAGTTAGTCGAAGCAATTTCTTGAGCTTTACGGAACATCTCAGAAACAAGAATAAGCGATGCAAGTGACGTATCTTTAATAAGGCTAATAAAAGAGTTAGATAATGGCGGAATCGATACACGTGCTGCTTGCGGTAAAATAATCCGTCTTAACGCTTGGGAATAGGTCATACCAAGTGAGTAGCCAGCTTCCCACTGTCCTTTAGGAATAGATTGAATCGCTGCTCGGATAATTTCAGATGCATACGCACCTACACTTAATGAAAATCCAATAATAGCAGAGATAAATGGGTCAATTGTTATATCTAAATTGGGTAAGCCGTAGAAAATAATAAATAATTGCACAAGCAGCGGTGTACCTCGAATAATCGATACATAGATGCGCGCAATTATATTTAAAACTTTTATAGATGATAAACGAGCCAAGGCTGTTAAGACAGCTAAAATGATACCGAGTACAAACGTGATTAATGTTAGTGGAATAGAATATTGAATAGCTCCCTTTAGCATTGGTAAGAGAGATGATTGAGCGATTGAAATCAATTGATTCAATCGCTCTCCATCAGGAAAAATATTATTTAGGAGAAACATCTTCGCCAAACCATTTCTTAGAAATTTTTGCGTATGTTCCGTCTTTTTTCATATCTTTCAATGCTTTGTTTACTTCATCCACTAACTTACCGCTGTCTTTTCTAAACATAAAGCCGCTTGCAGCACCATCGGATTTTTCATCCGCGATTTTGATAGGTGCGTTAGGGTGCTTTTTCTTATAGTCAAGGAACGATAATTTATCGTTGATTGTAGCATCAACACGGTTTGCGCTCATTAGTTCTACTGCTTGAGCAAAACCTTCAGCACTCGTAATGTTTGCACCATAAGATTGAGCCATGTCTTTGTAGTTACTTGTTAATGACTGTGCTGATTTTTTTCCTTTTAAATCTTTAAATGATTTGATATCTTTTTCGTCTTTACGAACAATTAATACGGCGCCTGACTGGATGTATGGGTCAGAGAAATCGTATTTCTTTTGACGATCTTCACGAATACCCACTTCATTAGCAATCATGTCAAAGCGTTTAGCATCTAATCCGGCAAACATGCCATCCCACTGTGTTTCTTTGAACTCAGCTTTTACGCCAAGACGTTTAGCTACTTCTTGAGCCAATTCTACATCAAACCCAGTTAGCTTTTGTTTGTCATCATGAAAAGTGAACGGAGGGTATGTACCTTCAGTTCCAATTGTTAATACGCCATCTTTTTTCACTTTATTATATAAATCCTCTTGTGAAGATTTATTGTCTCCATTGTTTGCTTCATTTTTTGAGCTAGAACCGCATGCGGCAAGCACAACTGTGAAAGCTAATAGTAGCGACAAAAGTGCAGCAAATTTCTTCATTTTCTAAACCCCCTAGTATTCTGATAGGAAATGATACTCTGTGATACTAAACAAGAACACAGCAAAAGTCAACAAAAAAAACTTATACGATTAATGTGACTTAAAATAAGGGAAATATACCTTCTATACACGGTTTGTCATAAGGATACAGAAAGATTTTAAAATTTGGATTAAGTGGATTTTTAAGGGATATTTGAGGAGTAAAAAGGAAGTTTCATGCGACGATTTTCTCTTTCATTTTTTCATGACTTTTGGTGCAATAAACATATAGTTAAATGTTAAGGTAGAAATAAATTCCTTATGGTACACTTAAAGAAGAATTTATGAAACGGAGCGATATGATGAAAGCCATAAACTTAATCTCAATTGCCTTTGGTGCTATCGCTGGTACATATGCGCGTTATTTGCTAAATCTTTCCTTATTATATACGGGCTATCCAATAGGAACGGTAATTGAAAACCTATTAGGAAGCTTCATACTAGGCCTATTAACAGGATTTTTTGCGTGGAAAAAGCCAAAAGAATGGATAAAGCTTGGACTAGGAGTTGGCGTGTGCGGCGGTTTTACAACGTATTCAACCTTTGCAGGAGACGTCATTTCTCTCACTCAGCACCATTTATTTTGGGGAGCCATTTATGTCATTGTCTCTTTAGTAGGTGGAATCCTTCTTGCTTTAGCAGGCTATCTATGCGGTGAAGCGGCAGGGAAAAATTTAGTGAAAGTACATGAGGTGAAGTAAATGAGCATAGTGAGCTTGGCACTTGGCGGGGCAGCTGGAGGAATATGCCGTTATCTTTTGGGTTTAAAAGTTACAAAAACAGTTTCAAACCCTCCTTTTCCAGTCTCAATGCTGTTTGTAAACTTGCTCGGTGCGTTTGGGCTTGGTCTTTTTTACGGTAGTTATTATGGAAAGGTTCCGAGTCATGCTTATGATGATTCAATATTTTTAATGATTGGCATTGGGTTTTTTGGTGCCTTTACCACTTTTTCAACGTTTAGTGTGGAAACCGTACAGTTAATTCGGGAAAAATCTTATCGGAAAATGTTGGCGTACGTGGGGATTTCAGCATTTGGAACAGTTGGTTTATTTACAGTCGGTTTACTGGCAGGAACGTTTTTATTATAAGTAAAGAGAACGTTTCTAGTAGGGAAAAACAAAAAGACGGAGAAGTAGAGAATGGATAGAAAAGCAGAAGTTTGGAAATACATTTTGTTGATTGTAGCTGTTGCAGGTCAGATCATTGGTTTTTTATTTTTATTTATAAATGTTGTGGCGGCATTTATTTTTTACGGTTTTTATATTCTAACTTTTATTATGTTACTCCTGCTGTTTATATGGGATCGGAAAAAGGAAAAAGACAAAGAAGAATTTGACGACTATACCGATTACTAACTATATAAAAAGCAGAATGATTCGGTGCGCCGGGCCTCTTAGTAAAGAAGCTTAAAAGATACATCTATAAAAGGAAGAGAGCCGTAAGAGCATAAAGAGATATTGTATTTACATCTAGTTGTGTTATAATTTTAAGTGCAAAAACAAAATCAATAAATAGCAATCACTAGGGGAGCTTTTTGAAGCTGAGACGGATGTATTTCGGACCCTTTGAACCTGATCTGGTTTGGACCAGCGTAGGGAAGTGGCGATCATGTTTACATAACGATGCATGCTAACCACTCTACGTTGTAGAGTGGTTTTTTGTATGTAATAAAGCCCTCTGCACAAGATGAAGTGATTGAAATTTCTCTTTATTCTGAATGGAAAGGTTTCGATCATGTGGATATTCCTAAATTTCATGTCATTACAACAGATAAGCAGCCAATCGAAGAGCTTCAAAAAATTTTAACGGCTATCGCGCCTTTTGCGGGCGCCATTCATATTAGAGAAAAAAAGAAAACGGCAAAGCAGATTCAATGTTTACTAGAAAGCCTACCATTTTGTCGCTCTAAAATTATTGTGAATGACCGAGTTGATGTAGCGCATGCTTTAAAAGCAAAAGGTGTACAGCTTGCCTATCATAGTTTAGACGTTTCGTTTGTTATAGACGCATTTCCTTCTCTTATTGTTGGAAAGTCAGTTCACTCTGTGGAAGAGGCTTTAGAAGCTGAAAAAGATGGTGCTCACTACATTTTATACGGACATATTTATTCAACACATTCAAAAAAAGAATTAAAAAGTCGAGGGATAGCGGCACTAAAAGAAGTAGTAGACGCTGTGCAGATACCGGTTATTGCCATTGGAGGAATTACACCTGTAAATGCCAAAGAGGTACTTCAAACAGGAGCACACGGTATAGCCGTGATGTCTGGTGTCATGCTTGCGCAAGATCCCCTGAAAGCGATTAAACAATATTCTCATATATGGACATCTGGAGGTGGAGAAAATGAAGCAGCATTATGATGTACTGTTAATCGGAGGAGGTATAATCAGCTCTTCTATCGCTTATCATTTGTCAAAACAAGGAGCGTCAGTAGCTATTCTTGAACGCAATCAAGTTGGTTGTGAAGCTTCAAGTGCAGCCGCTGGTATTTTAGGTGCTCAAGCTGAAATTGATGAAGAAGGTCCTCTTTTAGACCTTGCTATTAAGAGCAGAAGCATGTTTCCTGAACTGGTGAAGGAACTAAAAGAAAAAACGGCTATCGACGTAGAGCTCATTCAAAAAGGCTTATTAAAAGTCGCTGTAACAGAAGAAGATGCACACGTATTAAAGAAAAAAGCCGCTCAGCACCACCGGTGGGACAAAGATGTAAGATGGATCGATGTAAAAGAAGCGCGTTTGTTAGAACCCGGGCTCTCTCCAGACATATACGGAGCCATTACAATACCGGGAGACGGCCAGCTAGCTCCGGCTAAGTTAACACAAGCTCTTGCTCATGGAGCCTTGTATCACGGAGCAGATGTATTCGAATACTGTGACGTTCACTCTCTGATTATGGAAAATGAAACAGTAAAAGGGGTACAGACGTCCAAAGGCTCTTTTTATGGAGAAAAAGTAGTGATTGCAGCAGGCTCATGGGCTAAACGCTTTATTTCTTCTGAACATTTAGGCGAGGTGTTTCCTGTAAAAGGAGAGTGTATTGCTCTGCAAAGTTATAAGCCCCTGCTTTCTAAAACGATTTTTTTAGATGAAGGTTTTTACTTAGTCCCTAAGACTGGTGGAAGAATCGTAATCGGGGCAACTAAGCTGCAGCATGATTTTACTAAGACCGTTTCTGCACAAGGTATTCAATTTTTGCTGAATAAAGCTTCTGCGCTTCTGCCGGCCATTAAAGAAGCCACATTTGAAAAAGCATGGGCTGGTCTTCGTCCACAAACAAATGATGGCTGGCCTTATTTAGGAGAGCACCCTGAAATAGCGAATCTGCACATGGCTTTTGGCCACTACCGAAACGGTATTTTATTAAGCGCTGCAACTGGAAAAATTATGGCTGATGCTTTGTTAGGGAAAAAGCCAAATCATTCATTCTTTACATCATTTCAGCTAACGAGAGCAATGGAGGGAGTTCATTGAATCTAATTATTAACGGTAAGACCGTCACTGTCGGAGATGAAATTGAAACGGTCGAGCACTTGCTGCAGGCTCAGAGTCTGCATGAGCGAGTTGTAATTGTTGAATTAAACAAGAATATTTTGCAAAAAGAAGAACATAGCGATGCATGCTTAAAAGATGGAGATACATTAGAAGTTGTTTCATTTGTTGGAGGAGGATGAAGAGTATGTTAAAAATTGGACAATATACATTTAATTCACGTTTATTATTAGGAACAGGGAAATTTCCGGACTTTACGACTCAGCGTCAAGCGGTAGAAGAGTCGGAAACAGAAATTTTAACATTTGCTGTTAGACGAATGGATATTTTTGATCAAAATCAGCCTAATTTATTAGAAGCACTTGATGTGAAGCGTTTCACTCTTTTGCCTAACACTGCTGGAGCAAAAAATGCAGAAGAGGCCGTACGTATTGCTAAATTAGCAAAGGCTTCTGGACTTTGTGACATGGTGAAAGTAGAAGTAATTGGATGTGATAAGACGCTGCTTCCTGATCCAGTTGAAACATTAAAAGCTAGTGAAGAACTGTTAAAAGAGGGCTTTACCGTTTTACCTTACACATCAGATGATGTTTTACTTGCGCGTCGTTTAGAGGAGTTAGGCGTACATGCCATTATGCCAGGAGCGTCGCCTATCGGTTCAGGTCAAGGTATTATTAATCCGTTGAACATGCGTTTTATCATTGAACAATCAACCGTTCCAGTAATTGTAGATGCAGGTATTGGAACGGCTTCAGACGCAGCTCAAGCTATGGAGCTAGGAGCAGATGGTGTGTTATTAAATACAGCTGTTTCAGGAGCAAAAGATCCTGTGAAAATGGCTCGTGCTATGAAGCTAGCGATTGAGGCAGGAAGAGCAGCATTTGAAGCAGGACGTATTGAAAAGAAACAATATGCAACGGCAAGCAGTCCAACAGAAGGGATGAGTATCGGTTGATTAATCGTTATTCCCGCCAAGAATTGTTTCAACCTATTGGAAAAGGCGGACAGCAGCAAATTCAAGAAAAGCATGTTCTGATTGTAGGAGCAGGTGCTCTTGGAACAGGGAACGCCGAGGCCCTTGCACGAGCGGGAGTAAAGAAAATAACGCTCATTGACCGCGATTATGTAGAGTGGAGTAACCTTCAGCGTCAGCAATTGTATAGTGAAAAAGATGCTGATAAAAGAATCCCAAAAGCAGTTGCCGCTAAAAAAAGGCTTCACGATATTAATCATGATGTAAAAGTAGAAGCCCACGTAGCGGACGGTACCCCTCAAGTTTTAGAACAGCTTGTTGAGGGGGTAGATGTTATGATTGATGCAACCGATAATTTTGACACACGCCTTGTAATGAATGATTTATCACAAAAATATGATATTCCTTGGATTTACGGAGCATGTGTAGGAAGTTACGGAATTAGTTATACTATCATACCAAGTGAAACACCGTGTTTATCCTGTTTGCTTGAATCTGTACCGCTTGGAGGGTTAACATGTGATACAGTGGGGATTATTAGTCCTGCTGTACAAATGGTAGTCGCTCATCAAGTAACAGAGGTGTTAAAAATATTAGTTGGAGACTGGAATGCGCTCAGGAGGGAACTTGTTTCGTTTGACGTATGGAAAAATGAGTATACGAGCATCAATGTGAACGTATTTCGCAAATCTGCTTGCCGCTCATGCGGCAGTGAACAAACGTATCCCTTTTTACAATATGAAAATCAAACGAAAACAGCTGTGCTATGCGGAAGAAACACGGTACAAATCCGTCCGGGCAAATCAGCCAAGCAGCCGCTGCAGTCTTTAGGTGAACGATTAAAAGAAAAAGGATATAAAATTGAACAAAATCCGTATCTGCTTTCTTTTTATGTAGATGATTACCGTTTAGTGATGTTTCAAGACGGGCGCGTCTTTGTCCATGGAACAAACGATATAGTAGAAGCAAAGTCACTTTATCATCGGTATATTGGGTAAGAAAGAGATGGAGGTTTCAAGCATGACAGTACCAAAAGCATTAACCATTGCTGGATCAGACAGCGGTGGAGGAGCAGGCATTCAAGCAGATTTAAAAACATTTCAAGAGCGTGACGTTTTTGGCATGTCTGTTATTACAGCTGTGACTGCACAAAATACAGTTGGCGTTCAAGGAGTTTATCCTTTAGAAGTAGAAGCAGTTGAAACGCAGTTAGATTCAATTGCGACTGACTTATTTCCTAATGCAGTGAAGACAGGTATGTTGTTCAGTGCTGATATTATTTACGCAGTGGCTCGTAAAATCAAACAGCACGGACTGCAAAATGTTGTAGTTGATCCCGTTATGATTGCAAAAGGCGGTCAATCTCTTCTTCAAAGAGAAGCTATACAGGCTCTAAAAGAATTATTGCCCCTTTGTGAAGTCATTACGCCGAACATACCGGAGGCGGAAGTCATCACGGGGAAAGAAATTCACACGATTGAAGACAGAAAAGAAGCGGCAAAACAGATGCATGAGCTAGGTGTAAAGCACGTGGTAATTAAAGGCGGACATGACCAATCTCATCAGGATATGATTGATCTAGTGTATGATGGTCATACGTATGTTGAAATCAAGCATGAAAAGATGAATACAAAGCATACACACGGGACGGGATGCACGTTTGCTGCTTGCGTCACGGCTGAACTAGCGAAAGGCAAAAGCGTAGTTGAAGCAGTTCAAACCGCTTCGGATTTTGTTCACTATGCGATTAAGCATACGCTTGAACTTGGTTCGGGACACGGTCCTACTAATCATTGGGCGTATAGAAAATACTTTCGTTCAAATATATAAAAAAACGTGCCTACAATCTAGGCACGTTTTTTATGAAGAAGGAATATGTGTCGGAATTTCTCCATCGATGCCTAAATAATAATGTCTAATGGGCTTTAAATTATCATCAAGCTCATACACAAGCGGTACGCTTGTGGGAATATTCAAGTTCGCAATGCCATCAGGTGAAATGTTATCCAAATACTGCATCAGAGCTCTAATCGTATTACCGTGAGCGGAAATAATAACCTTTTTGCCAGCTTTAATAGAAGGAGCAATAGTTTTGTTCCAATATTCTAGAACCCGCTTTTCTGTATCGGCTAAGTTTTCCGTTACAGGAAATTGTCCCTTGGCTAATTCCTTATACTTAGGGTTGGAAGCTTCATAGCGAATATCTGTTGTCTCTAAAGCAGGAGGGCGTTCGTCCATCGACCTTCTCCACAAATGCACCTGCTCTTCTCCAAATTTTTTTGCGGTTTCTTCTTTGTTCAAACCTTGAAGAGCCCCGTAGTGTCGTTCATTCAGTCTCCAAGATTTATATACAGGAATCCACATGAAGTCCATTTGATGTAAGACAATCCATAGAGTACGAATGGATCGTTTTAAAACAGAAGTATAGGCGATATCAAAAGCATATTCGTTTTTTTTTAGCACTTTTCCGGCTTCTCGCGCTTCTTGCAATCCATTTTTAGAAAGGTCTACATCCGTCCAGCCTGTAAATTTATTTTCAAGGTTCCATACGCTTTGTCCATGCCTAATCAACACAAGTTTTATCATCATGTTCTCCTTTCAACAGTGACTAAGGACTCTATTCTTTTTTATTATGAGAAGGAAAGTGTTTTTTATCCTAAAGCCGGGGAAAGGAGTTTTTAACATTTAGAAAAAGTGATGCTGAAAAGTAAAGCTTTAACTTTTTTACGCATATGATAAAAATAAAAAAGGGAAGGGAAGATAGTGGATGAGTGACCAAGAACGTCAGATTCAAGCGCTGCACGGCCAGATTGAAGATTTAAAAGAAGAAATTTATCAGATGAAGCTTGATATTAGCACATTAGAGAAAGAAAAAGGAAAGCCTGTTTTGACACCGTCTCTCGTTGGTCAAATAGGAGGTTTTGTTCTAGGTGGATTAGCTATAATTGGTATTTTTTGGATGTAGAACTTTTCGTTTTGAAAACGAAAAGTTCTCCTGATTTTTCAATAAGCAATTCCAACGCGGCATTTTGGGAATTTTTGAGCCCATATTTCATGGTAGGTAAAGTGAGCGGTATCTCCCGTTGAAATTTTAACGGCATCTGCTGGCAAAATATCTTTTTCCACTCGGTATGTGCCTGTTACTTCACCATCAGGCAAGTAGGTTGGGCATATAACGGTCCAGTTTAGGTCACTTTCCTTCAAGTGTAAGTATCCTTTTAAATGATCTTCTGCTGCTCTGGTCGTTTTACGCTTCGATTCATTTGATTGAAAACGATACTTTTCCGGTTCTGTTCGTGACTGTAAAATACCTGCAGTTCCGATAGTAAGAATACGATGAACGCCGTAATGCTTCATGCTGTTTATAATAAGCGGAATACTTTTTGAAATGGTCTCTGCACCATCTGTATTTAACGCGCTGACTACGATATCTTGGTGCTTGAGGGCAAAGCTGATATTTTCTTGATCAAGGACATCGCCTTGTAAGATATGTAGGTTTGGATGACTAATCTTTAGCTTATTGCGGTCTCTAACAAGTACCGTAACGTCGTTTTCATCTTTTAGCATCATTTTTAATAAAGACTGTCCAACTCGTCCTGTTGAGCCTAATAGTAAAATTTTCATTGGTTGCACCCCTCTATAAAAGATAGTATCTATTCTTTAGAATATACAATTTGTATACTTATTCATAATAAAAAGCATGTGTAGCATAAAGTAATACAAAGTTGATGAAGAAAATATTCAACATCAAAAAAATTTGATATGATAAAAAGACAGAAAAATCAAAAAAATAGGAGAGTGAATGTCTTTTGGGAGACTTGCCTCTGAATCAAATGATGATATTAGTCGTTTTGCTTATGTTATCAGCTTTCTTTTCATCTGCTGAGACAGCCTTTTCAAGCGTAAATAAAATTCGTTTAAAACATTACGCTGAGAAAAAATATCGAGGAAGTAAAAAAGCGCTGCATATTGCTGAACACTTTGAGCAGACGCTATCGACAATTTTAGTAGGAAATGTTGTCGTAAACATTGCTGCGTCCTCTTTGGCAGCTAAAATTGCCCTCGATGTGTTTAAAGGAAACCTAGCACTTGTGATTAGTATCATCGTTATGACCATCATCATTTTGATTTTTGGTGAAGTCTTGCCGAAATCGTTAGCGAAAGAGCATGCCGAATCTTTTGCGCTGAGGATTTCTTCCTTGTTATTTCTTATTATTAAATTATTAACCCCGATTTCCTTCTTATTTTTACAGGTGAGAAAAGGAGCTTCTCACTTGTTAGCGTCTGCTCCTACACCAACGATTACAGAAGATGAAATTAAAGTGATGGTAGATTTAAGCGAAGAAGAAGGAACGATTAATAATATTGAAAAAGAGCTAGTTCATCGTTCACTCAATTTTAATGACATTGTGGTGGGGCAAATTTTAAAACCTAGAATAGATGTCACAGCGGTTGACGTAAATGCCGATATTGATTCGGTTTGTCAAATGTTTCTTGAAGAGAGATATTCGAGAGTCCCTGTATACGAAGATCATATTGATAACATTATTGGCATTTTATCAGAAAGAGAATTTTTAACCTGTTTAGTCCAAAGAAAAGAGATTTTTATTCGTGATTTGTTGAGACAACCTATTTTTGTAGTAGAATCCATGAAAATATCTGTACTATTGCCAGAGCTTCAAAAAAGTAAGGTGCACATGGCAATTGTAGTTGATGAGTTTGGTGGAACGGCCGGTCTTGTGACCTTAGAGGATATATTAGAAGAAATTGTGGGAGAGATTTGGGATGAACATGATGAAGCTGTTAAGTATGTACATCAGATAGGGGAAAAGGAGTACGAATTTAACGCAGACATCCCTATTGATGAATTTTTAACCTATGTAGCAGTTAGTTCTCCTGACAGTACGTGCCATACCTTAGGGGGATGGATATATGAGCAGTTTGATCATATTCCTGCTAAAGGAGACTTTTTCTCATATGAAGAGATATTGTTTACCATTAAGGAAGTAGAAAATCGACGCATTCGCAAAGTTTCCGTAAAATCATTTGCGAATAAGAATGAGGAAGCTGATTAAAAGAAATTAGAAAGCGCTCCAAGAGATCTTGGAGCGCTAAAGCCATAATATGAAATTAGTTAATATTAGTACTTGCCGCCTAAGTTTTGCTCAGCTAATTGTACTAAACGTTTTGTGATTTCGCCACCAACAGATCCGTTCGCACGAGCTGTTGCATCTGGTCCTAAGTTTACACCAAACTCACTAGCGATTTCGAACTTCATTTGATCGATAGCAGCTTGAGCACCAGGAGCTACTAACTTGTTTGATGAATTTCTGTTTGATGCGTTTTGATAATTTGCCATGTGTATTCATCTCCTCGTTAGATAAAATAGATTGTAATGGTTGAGTTAGCTGGAGTTGAACCAGCCGAGCAGATACATCGATTAGACCTGCTTGCCTACCGCGGCGTAACTCAATGTTTGCGAGCTGTTGTGCTCGGTTGTTACTAGTATTATGGCGAAAGGTAAAAAAACATATACATAGAAAATTATTGGTAATTTATAGAAATTTTTGTGTGGAGTTTGATAAAGAGTAAGAGAGTTTTATTCCGTGCATATTATAGGTACATATTGATCAGGTAAAGCGAGGTGTGCGGATGTCGATTTGTTCCTTATGTAATGGGTTTAGTGATGTACAAATGACGTGTAAAGCATGTGGAGAAGTGCTAGGGGATATGGGAAAAGTCAGCGATTATTTTGATGATTACAGTGCTTACATGGAAATCGATCAGTTAAAAGTAGAAAATGGGTATCCTAGTGATTTAGCAAATCACCAATGTATTCATCTCTTTTATTGCTCTACTTGTCACAGTGAGGAATTGAAGCAAATACAGGAATAAAAAAAGACCCCTAAGGGTCTTTTTTATTCGTGTTCAGCACGGATGCGCTGTTCAGATTCTGCATCAAAGAAATGTGCTTTGTTCATATCTAATGCTAAGTCTAGAGACTGAAGCGGTTTAATATCTGTTCTTGAATCTACGCGTGCTACAAAATCTTGTCCGCCAAGTTTAGAATAAAGCATGGTTTCAGCTCCCATTAACTCGGATACATCGACTTTAATGGTAACTTTTGTGCCGGGTGAAGATTCAATAAATACAGGCTCATCATGGAAATCTTCAGGACGGATGCCTAAAATAATTTGTTTATTTAAATATCCTTGCTCGCGAAGTATTTTCATTTTACCTTCCGGAACTGCAAGAAGAGAATCGCCTACTTGAACCTTTCCGTCTTTTAACGTTCCGGTTAAGAAGTTCATAGCAGGAGAACCAATAAACCCGCCTACAAATACATTTTCAGGTTTTTCATATACTTCTTTTGGTGTACCAACCTGCTGGATAATCCCATCTTTCATAACAACCAGACGAGAAGCCATTGTCATTGCTTCGGTTTGGTCATGTGTTACGTAAATTGTCGTTGTACCCAAACGCTGGTGAAGCTTCGCAATTTCAGAACGCATTTGCACACGTAATTTCGCGTCTAAGTTTGATAAAGGTTCGTCCATTAAGAAGACCTTAGCATCACGAACGATTGCACGACCTAGAGCTACACGCTGACGCTGTCCGCCGGATAATGCTTTTGGCTTGCGCTCTAAGTATTGCTCAAGTCCTAAAATACGAGCGGCATCTTTTACGCGGCGTTCGATTTCATCTTTTGGTAATTTACGAAGTTTTAAGCCGAAAGCCATGTTGTCATATACGCTCATATGCGGATACAATGCGTAGTTTTGGAATACCATTGCAATATCGCGATCTTTTGGAGCAACGTCATTTACACGCTTGCTGTCAATATAAAAATCACCTTTGGAAATTTCCTCTAGCCCTGCAACCATACGAAGCGTTGTCGATTTCCCGCAGCCTGAAGGCCCAACAAATACAATAAATTCTTTATCTTGAATGTGAAGGTTAAAATCTTTTACCGCCGTCACATCTTTATCATACATTTTATAAATATGTTCTAAACGTAATTCAGCCATTTCCATTTCCCCCTTGTATGTACTCTGTGAAACCGTTTTCTTAACTCTAGTGTAATTTTTTTTAATGAAACGGTAAATGGCAAACATGCACAAAAAAAAGAAAGAGTTTTCGTGCACTATTTACGAAAACCCTTTCATTTTATTTTTTATCCTGCGAATTTTTTAACGCAAGAATAGCTAAGTAAGCAGACACAGCTCCCGTGAAGTGTTTGATATCAAGGTGTGTGCGATCAATAAATTTCTCAATTCTATACTGCAAGCTGTTGCGATGCATGTACAATTTCTTAGCAGCAAGAGATACGTTTAAATTACATTCTAAATAAACTTTAATCGTTTCTAAAAGATCTCCATCATCTTTTACTAAGTCAAGTAAATGTATCATATGATTTTGGATTGCCTCTGAAGACTCTTGCAGAACCAAATGGGGTAAAACGTCGGTAAAATGGATAACATGGTTTTGTTCGACTGTATGCTTAATTTGATAAAACCATTTCTTTTCACGCTCAAAAATTAATCGCGGTGAAGACGGAAAAAAGTGAATTTGTCCTTCAAAGAACTGAATTGAAGTTTCAAAATCATGACATAGCACCTCGATAGAATCTGATAAATTTTCAGTTAAGTCATTAGGATCATCAAAGGTTTCGATAACGATACCTGATTGTTTATCAATCCACAACACAGTAATCGAGGTAGAATACAAGGCGTGAAGCGCATTTTCAAACTCTATTTTTTGTTCAAACAAACGTTTAATTAAAAACTGGGTAAAGCGAAAAGAATGGTGCGTATGATGAGAGTGAATGACTTTTTCAGGTGCTTTAAATAACAGGTTTGACCAATACAATTGTTCTGGCGTCAGGAAAGAAACTTCCTCATCATAAGGCGTTAAAAAAGCAGAAAGTAATGCCTGCTCTTTTTGAGACAAAGCCGTGTGTTCAATTCCAATGAAGCCTTCATCACATGAAAACCATTTGTATCGTTCAAATTGAGAAGGGATTTTAGCCTTAATCATTTTATCCCCAAATAGTGTGTGCAGCTGTTTCATCTGTGCTCGTTCCCTTCGGTGAAAGCTTACTATTCATAAACGTGAAAAAGCATAAGCTCATGAATATAATCAATTAATTGTGTTTCATCTATTTGATTAGAAAGCGCAGTTTTCCATACAATTTGTCCATCTTTTAAATAATCAGCCTCGTAATAAACCCGATTCATATAAAACGAGATGTGCCAGCCCGGCATTCGATTATTTTGATACAGTGGTTTAACCTGAAAATGTGCAACCATAAAGAAAATCTCCTTTCTCAAGTAGTTATTATAAGCTTACCATGAGAAAAGGAGATGAAAAATCATTTAATCTAAAAATTTTGTTAATTTGTAAAATATGTTGCATATGTGTTTAGCACCTTGCGTTTGAATGTCTGTTTCATCAAAAATCATCGGTTTTGCATTCACTTCAAACAGATAATAATGACCTTGGACTGACTTTGCCATATCAAGAGAAAATTCTTCAATGAGAGGGAAGGACTTTTGAAGGACTTGCCCGCACGTATTTACAAAAGACGAAAGAAAGGAAGTATCTACTTCATCTTCAAGATCTTGAGAAGGTGAAATGCTTCCGCCGTTTAACGTATGTGTTGTAATGGAGTGATAGGGACTATGTCGAATACCGACGCCGCTAATAACATACCGGCTATCTTTGTGATGCGCTAAAATACGTAAGTCATAGCGCCGGTCTTTGAATGGCTGCGTCTCAATTGCTTCTTGAATGAGATAAGCAGACCTGGGAAGGTCAATTGCTTGTAAAGAAGAAAATTCTTCTTTGCGTGTATGATCTTGATAAATAATCGTATGCTTATCGGAAGATAATCGGAAAATTCCAGCGCCTTTACTGCTGTTAATAGGCTTAAAATAAAGAGAAGAGTGTTTTTGCAGAAGCTTAGCAATATCAATTTCTGGTGTTAAACGATAGGTTTTAGGAAGGTGAGAAGATAATAGTGGATGTTTTGAAAATAACTGATACACTTTCCATTTTGAAAAAAAAGCGGAATTAAAAAGGGGGATGTGCCTGCTTTTTATTTTTTTGTGTAAAGATTTCAGCTTTTTGGTTTCTGATTTTCTTCCTGGATAACGATTATATATAACGTTTGGCAGCGGCAAAGTTGTTTTGATCCACTGCTTTTTTGCCCCGTCAAAGCAATACCCTTCAAAGAAGTGATGAGACATTGTTTCTTCAGCGAATAAAGCAAGAAGCCCGCCTTTCTCTTGCAGGGTATGATGTAAGAGTTCTAATAAAGGACGCTGTTTTACATTCAGTTTTTCCAAAACAGCTTTGTTCGTTAAAACTCCCACAATAGGACCTGCTTTTTCTCCTTTTAAACGAAGAAAAGCTTGAGTAGGAGAAATGCTTTGAGTAAAGGGAAGTTCAATTTCTTGAACTCCCCATGTGTAAGATGCTGAAGGATTATTATGAAACCACTGCTGCTTTTCTTTGTGATAGTAAATTGTAATCATATGCTGATGCCTTCAGGTGTATTTAGATAGTATCCAGATAAGTAAATCGCATATTCTAGAGAAAGTTTTCTAGTTTGTTGATCTGCTTTTCGTAAGGCAGGGTGTGAAAAAATAGAGCGACCGGGCTTAGAGTTAGCTTCAAACAGCCACACGTTTCCTTGATAATCCACTCCAAAATCGAATCCAAGCTCTCCAATTAATCCGTTCAACTCCTGTTCAAGTATATGACTAATTGAGATAGCGGCATCTTTTAGCTTATTTTCAATTTCTTTTTTGTAAGAAGGGTTAGTGAATATTTTGGCTGTAGCTTCAATTTCTCCGCCGTAATCAAGATGCGTAGTGATGCTGTTGGGACCGGCTACTTTAGCAGCTAGAGCAGTAAGCACCCATTGGTTATTCCCGTCTTTATTCGTATGCACGCGAAAGTCTACACAGCGCTTTTCTTTTTTGATTAATGAAATACCTTGCTGAGCAATGTATGAAGGATTAGTAAGTAAATATTCAAATTCTGATAATAGTTCCTCCAAGGTTTCTTTTTCTTGAACATGAAGACCTTTTTCTCCTTTGTAAGTCAGCGTGTACATGGAATCCTTAAAAGATAGGGTATAAATGCCGCGGCCTAAGCTTCCGTTTTTCGGCTTTAAATAAACGGTTTGATGAAGAAGCAGAAGTTTTTTTATTTGCTCACACGAAGGACTTTCAACCGTGTAAGGTAACAAATAGGCTGTCTGCTCGTTCAGTTTTAAAAGCTCATGAATTTCCCACTTGTTGAAAAAATCAGGATTAAAAAATGGAATGCCGTAATCAGTCATCATCTTTTCTTTAATGAACTTAAAAGGAGCTAACCCCTCTGTTTTTCGATTTGGCAAACGGTTATATACAACGTTAGGAAGCGGGACTTCATGCTGTGTCCAGCCGCTTTCTTCGTAAAAATAGCCGTTTATGGTCCCGGTTTCCCAGTTGATATGATGAGTTCCAAAAATAAAAGGAAGTCCCCCTGTTATACTTGCAGTAGAAAGAAGTTTAGCTAAGTGAAGGGAACGCTTTCCAATTGGCCGCAGCAGAGAACCAGTAAAACCAGCTGATAACACACCAATTAAAGGTCCTAAGTGAATGGTCTCATTCACAATAATAGGGTGCATCATATGAGCGAAAGGAATTTGCAGTTTTGTCATTAGCTCAGCTGAAATCTGAATTTCTTCACATTCTGAAGATTGTATAAGGCATGGAGCTGTCATTGTTCCAAAAGCTGCTTGTTTCAAGGAGTCTTTGTAAAGAGATGCAGGAACAGAAAGATCGCATCCTAGCTGCTCTACTACAACAAGGCGAGTAAGAGTTTTTTTCATAGCATTACTCCTTACGATACGATAGTGTGTTAGCTAAATAGATGCAGTAAGACAGGACATTTTTATACATGACTTCTTTTTGTTCAGGAGCTGTCTCCATTACGATTTTTCTTCCTGGTTTCGAATTTAAATCTAGAATCCAGATGCTGAAGTCTCTCGAGATACATAAATCAATACCTAATTCAAAAAGAGAAGGAAAATGATTTTCCAGCACGGACGGAATCGTTTTACAAATGGTGTTGATTTCATCCATTACATATTGACGGTGAACGCGAGGGATGCGAGGCAGCAAGTTCTCAAAAGGTACAATAGAGGCTCCTGAACTTACATTTGTTACGATGGAGTCTCGTTCACCTTGTCTAATTCCTCTTCCAATTTCTTTCCAAGCACCATCGTTTCCTTTTTGTAATAGCAGTCTTATATCAAAAGGAGTGCGCTCATAAGGGAAAAATGAAATATGGGGCTGAGCAATATACAATACATCACGGGTCGTTTTCGTAAACCAGTTCTTAAACTCCTGAAAAGAGGAAAATAGAATGGTGTTTACAATGTCATTTTGTTGATAAGAAGCTTCAATTTCACGTCCACGCTGTCTTAATTTCACAATTCCTTTACCTTGTGAACCGTTGGCAGGCTTAATCATTAGGCTATCATTTGTTCGAAGCAGCTGAACAAGCTGCTCTACACTTTCGATTGGAGTGGTAGGAGGAATATATGAAGATAAATAGCTATCTTTTTTAATGGCTTCATAGACATCTAGCTTATTGGGCAATCCATGGCCTAAAAATGTAACATCTTCCCGCTGTTTAAGCCAGTTTACAATAGGGCGAGCCTTATTAGACAGCGAGTCTTTTCGATAAAAGCAGCGATCGTAAATAAACGAAGGAAGTAAAAAGGAATCTTCTATCCATTTCTTTTGTTGTAAATCGTAGCGGAAGCCTTCAATATTTTCGGTGTTAGGATGAATGTTAAAAGGAGTAAAACGGTATATTTCAATTGAAAACTCAGAAGCATGTTTAGCAATTTCGGTCACATACTCCACTTCTTGCTGTGGGTGAATCGTTAAAAAGCCTAATGAAATCATCGTAAATCCTCCTTGGCAAATTGAAAATTCGTTGCATGCAGACAATAATCAAGCAGTGCTTTTGTTGAGGGACGAACAGAGGAAGCGCTTGAATCTAATTGTTTGGAAGGTTTGACATTTACTTCAATAATCCAAGGCTTTCCTTCTTGATCAATCGCTAAATCAATACCAAATTCTGCATAAAGTTCAGACGGGTGAGAAAGCTGTGTGCAAATTTCAATCGCAATCTCTTTTAAAAGTGAAAGGATATGGCGCGTCGTTTTTGAATCATAGAGCTGAGTTAAAACTTGCTGAGGAGGATGAATATCCCCTCCACGAGCAAGATTTGAGACGAAATTGCCGGGTTTTGATACACGCGTGACAATGGACGTGATTTTCCACGTCAAGTCGTCTTTTTTATGACAGAGAATGCGGAAATCAAAAGGGCACTGTTTGTATGTCTGCAGTGAAATTCCTTCTTGGATGAGAAATCCTTGCCTTTTTAATTGACTATAAAGCGTTTCAAATAAGTCATAGAGAGATTCATATTCTTTTTCATACGTCTGTGTAAACGTTGTATAGTCTAAAATATACTTCTCTTTCTTTGAAATTTTAAAAATATTTTTTCCTTGGCTACCATGAACAGGCTTCAGAAAAACATCGTCATGAAGTTCCAAAGCGTCAAGAAGATCTTGACGTGAACGAAGCTGATACGTTTTTGGCAAATATGGAAGCAAGTGTACAACATCTTTAAGCTGTTGAAAAACCGTCCATTTATTTAAGTAGCGTGCGTTAAAGAAAGGAACGTCATGCTCTTTCAAAAATGTTTTAAAGGTTTGAAAATCAGCGCTTTGCTCGGTTTTCCTGGCATGAATCCGGTTGTGTACGATTCCCGGAAAGGGAACGTCTGAATAAACCCATCGATCACCGCGATAAACATATCCTTTAGGGGACAATGACTTCACGTCGCTCAATTTGCTCACATAGCAAAAACACCCTAACTCCTTGCAAGCTTGAACAAATTCCTTACAAAATACAGAAATGGAGCCAAAGGGTTCTTCATCTTCTCGAACTTCTGTTACGATGCTAATCACGGGTCCCATCCTAAACGTGTTCTCTTCGTAAATGCCTCTCAGCTGATGCGTTTCATACGGAAAGCAAAAGTCTGCAAATAGAGCTTCCGACATCATGAAGCAGCATTCTCGATGCTGAAAAACAGTGGCTTTGACTTCTTTCGTGATGGAGCCTACTGTTAACGTAAACTCGTGCTTGCATTTCACACGTGAGAACAGAGCAGAACTAATGTAAATGTCGTCGCTCATATGGTTCTCTAGTGGTTTTAGAGAAATGGTAAAAGTATTCATAAACGAATCCTCTTTTTCTTTCCTTTAGTAGGCGAATGCTGATATATACTATGAGGAATTAGCCCAATCTGTGAAGAGAATTTATCGTTTTCTGAGAAAATAAAGGTCTTAAGCTGAATTTTATATAATAATTTGTTATAGTTAGGGAAGTCAAGAAATTATAGAACTGAATTAGGAGGAACTTAACGTGTCTGTAAACTTACATGATGTAGCAAATGATTTAGAAAAAGCAATTCGTCAAAGCGACGATTACACAAACTTAAAAAACTTATATGCAGCAGTAAACGCTGATCAAGGTTCAAAACAATTATTTGAGCGTTTCCGTACAATGCAAATGGAGCTGCAACAAAAGCAAATGATGGGCCAAGAGATCACTGAAGAAGAAGTTCAGCAAGCTCAACAAACAGTTGCAATCGTTCAACAAGATCAAAATATCGCGAAGTTAATGGAAGCTGAGCAACGTATGAGCATGGTAATTGGTGAATTAAACAAAATTATCATGAAGCCACTTGAAGAACTTTACGGTGCGGCTGAATAAGAGATAGAGAAAAGAGGAAAAGAGAAATCTTTTCCTCTTTTTTTATGCGGAAATTCCTTCTAATTGTGCAGTTCTGCTCATAAGCTTAGTAACAAGGCTACACATGCCGACTATCATGAAAAGGTCATTTATAACCGTATCCTAACGGATTAGACATCTATGAAAGAAGGGGTTCTCATATGGCTTATCGATTGCTAGCGTTGAATATTGATGGAACCATTTTAAATAGCCAAGGGCGCGTTACAAAAGAAACGAAAGACGCAATTCAATTTGTGAAAAATAAAGGGGTTTACGTTACATTAGTAACAAACAGGCATTTTCCGTCTGCTAAAAAAATTGCTCGATCGCTTAAAGTTCATCCAGCAATGCTCATTACTCATAGCGGTGCCTTTATCGGAACATCGATAGACAAACCGATACTAGATAAGAGAATTAGCGAGGAAAAAACATTTAATCTCATTCAGCTTTTTGAAAATTTTAATTGTCATGTCCGCATTTTGCATGAAAGGTTTTCAATTGGAAATCGTGTAAAGCTTCCTAATAATATTGTAGCTAAAAGCGTGTTAAAAACGGGAGAACCGCTCTTTTATCCCGTGCAGTTCGTAGATTCATTAGGAGATACGCTTCGTGATGAACCTGTTTCTACTCCAAAAATAGAAGTGTATTTTGCAGATCGTAGAGAAAAAGAATACGCTGAGCAAACAATTGCCAGTGCAGTTCCGGATATTGAATGGTTTTCGTATCCAAATGAAAATAGATGCTATATTACGCCAAAAGGAGCCACAAAAGCTGCCGGCGTTCGTTATGTAGCAAATCGTCTAGGGATACCGATGGAAGACGTAGTAGCCATTGGAAATTGCTATGATGATGTAGAAACGATTGAACACGCGGGAATGGGTGTGGCCATGGGTAATTCACCAACGGAATTAAAAATGCTTGCGGATTGGGTTACTCGTTCTAATAATGAAAATGGTGTAGCATATATGGTGAAAGAATTATTTAGAAAGCAGCAGCGTCTTGGTTATCTTCATCAAATTGACAGCTTTCGTTTAAAATAAATAAAAGTATGTTAGTTGAAGGGAAATCCGAACGAAGAATCCAACTCGTTCGGATTTTTTTCATTGGTAGGATAAACGTCAGCTTCACGTATGTAGCTGTTTCTAACTGTTGATTGAAGGGCAAGGCGAAGACTCCTGCGTAAATCAACAGAAGTGTAACAAGCAATTCATATGAGCTTATTTGTCCCATTTGTTCGTCTGTAGGTTGAATTAATGTAATTATGGTTCAATTTCTTTTTCCGTTTGTTTCCTGTCCGCATATTCCCTTGAGCTGAGCACCTTGACCGGACATACGTAGGTTTTGTAAACTGATTACTTAGATAGAATTGATTTGAAAGGTGATTATATTGAACATTTATATAAAAGGTATAGAAGATGAGCGTTTTTTACGTCCGCTTCACCGAATTTCAGATTTGTTTTTTGAAGAAAGCAACGTCTCCTTTGAGGATGATAACGAAGCTCAGCTGAAGGTCGAAGTAGAGCTAAAAGTTCATGAAGAAATTTATGCGAAAGCAGTGCTGCATGATGCTGCAACGGACAAGGTGTTTACAGAAGAGCTTTCTAAATCGTTTACGCCGTATGAAACAGAAAAAGAAAAATTTAAGCAAATAAAAAATGTGGTGCTTCGCGTCTACTTATCTGTGTTACAGGAGTATACAAACATTGTTCAAAAATGGGGTATTTTAACCGGTATACGTCCAACGAAGTTGCTTCATATGAAACTGCAGTCAGGCAAAAGTAAAGAACAAGCACATCGTGAGCTAAAGGAAGAATATTTAATCACTAATGACAAAATTAATTTAATGCAGCATATTGTGGATCGTCAACTAGCAGCTATTCCCGATTTACATGAGTTAAAGAACGAGGTAAGCATTTATATAGGCATTCCGTTTTGTCCGACGAAGTGTGCATACTGTACATTCCCAGCCTATGCGATTAACGGACGTCAAGGATCCGTTACGTCATTTTTAGGCGGCTTGCATTATGAGATGCGTGAAGTAGGGAAATGGTTAAAAGACAATGACGTCAAGATTACAACCGTCTATTATGGCGGAGGCACACCAACGAGCATTACCGCTGAAGAAATGGACATGCTGTATGAAGAGATGTATGAATCGTTCCCTGATGTACAAAATATCCGTGAAATTACGGTAGAAGCAGGAAGACCCGATACGATTACGGAAGAAAAGCTAGCTGTTTTGAACAAATGGAATATTGACCGGATTAGTGTAAATCCGCAGTCTTATATTCAAGAAACCTTAAAAGCTATTGGACGTCATCATACAGTTGAAGAAACGATTGATAAATTTCATCTTTCTCGAAAAATGGGGATGAATAACATTAACATGGACTTAATTATTGGGCTTCCAAATGAAGGTGTAGAAGAATTTCAGCATACGCTAGACGAATCTAAAAAATTGCTTCCTGAATCTTTAACTGTTCATACGCTATCGTTTAAACGCGCGTCTGAAATGACTCAAAATAAAAGGAAATACAAAGTAGCAGATCGCTATGAAATTGGTAAAATGATGGATTTAGCGACTGAGTGGACTCAAGAACAAGGATATGAACCTTATTATTTATATCGCCAAAAAAATATTTTAGGTAATTTAGAGAACGTTGGATATTCATTCCCTGGTCAAGAGAGCCTGTACAATATTATGATCATGGAAGAAAAGCAGACGATTATTGGCCTTGGGTGCGGGGCATCCAGTAAGTTCGTGCATCCAGAAACAGGCATTATTACAAGGTTTGCGAATCCAAAAGACCCAAAATCGTACAACGATGGATTCGAGCACTATACGCAAGAGAAACTCAAGATTTTAGATGAATTGTTTAGGAAATAAAAAGGTCACTTTTTAGTGATCTTTTTTATTTTCAGCAGGGAAATGTCGGAATCTGTTGAATATATAAGAAAGTTGTAAGCGTTTTCTTATTATGACGATGCGAGGTGCCGCTTAATGATGAATGTACAGTTAACCGTACCATCTATGATGGAAAGAGCTGAAAAGCTGTTTGGTAAAAAAGAAGTGGTTTCTAAATCTTCAAAAGGGATTCAACGTTTAACTTATAATCAGTTAATAAAACGGACTCGGCAGCTCTCTAGTATGCTAGAACGAATTGGAGTGAAGCGAGGAGAAAGAGTCGGAACGTTTGCATGGAATCATCATAGACATCTAGAGGCTTATTTTGCTGTACCGGGAATAGGCGCTGTGCTTCACACAATTAATATCCGGTTAGATTCTGAGCAAATTGTATACATCATTAACCATGCACGCGATAAAGTCATTTTACTTGATGAATGCTTTTTACCTTTATTTGAAAGCATTCATCAAAGGCTTCCACATGTTGAAGCCTATATCCTTATGTCAGATGAAGGTGAGCTGCCAGAAACAGAGTTGCCAGTGTATCATTACGAAAATTGGATTCAGCAAGGGGATGCATCGCATTCCTTTGTTCAAGATTTAAGCGAAGAAGAACCAGCAGGCCTTTGTTATACCTCTGCTACTACAGGAGAGCCAAAGGGCGTTGTATATTCTCATCGCGCTATTTATTTACACTGTATGGCGCTAGGACTTGCTGATAGTGCTGGATTATCAGAAGGTGATACCGCTATGCCTATCGTTCCAATGTTTCATGTAAATGCATGGGGAATTCCTTTTGCTGCGGTCTGGTTTGGGACAAAGCTCGTGCTGCCGGGCGCTTTTTGTACCTCAGAGACGATTGCCTCTCTCATTGAACAAGAGAGAGTAACTCTTGCTGCAGCAGTACCTACCGTTTGGTTAAATTTTTTACAAGAGTTAGAAAAAAAGCCTTACGCAGTTGATAGTTTGCGGGCTATTTTATGCGGCGGATCAGCGGCCCCAAAAAGCGTCATTCGAGAATTTCAGGAAAAATATCAAATTGAATTTATGCATGCATACGGAATGACGGAAACAAGCCCTGTTGTAACCGTCTCCCGCTTAAAAAGCTATCAGTACAGCGAAGACCCTGAGTATCAGCTCAGCGTAAAAGCGAAGCAAGGTTTCTTAGTTCCTGGCGTTGAAATGAAAGTAATAGGTCAAAATGGAGAAGTTGCTTGGGATGGAGTGGAAATGGGTGAGCTATTACTAAAGGGGCCATGGGTAGCTTCTGAATATTACAAGGATAAAAGAACAGAAGATACGTTTAAAGACGGCTGGCTGTATACGGGAGATATTGTGACGGTTGACGAAGAGGGAACGATCAAAATTGTAGACCGAACAAAAGATTTAATTAAAAGCGGAGGAGAATGGATTTCATCGGTTGATCTAGAAAACGCGCTGATTGCCCATGAATCTGTTTTCGAAGCCTGTGTCATAGCAGTCCCTCATAAGGTGTGGCAAGAGCGTCCAGTTGCTTGTGTCGTGTTAAAAGATGCATATAAAGGTGTCGTTTCGTCAGAAGAGCTGCTCAAATTTTTAGCGCCGCAGTTCACAAAATGGTGGCTTCCAGATGACATTTTATTTATGGATGAAATCCCAAAGACAACGGTCGGAAAGTTTTTAAAACGTACGCTTCGTGAACAAGTCCTCAATCATTATCAGAAAGGGTGAGTAAATATGACCGTCGAATTAAAAGTAGTAGAACTAGTTTTGCAAGAACGTGTCGCCACAATATCGTTTAACAGGCCGGATGCGTTAAATGCATTAAACGAAGAAGTGCTAGAGCAGTTTATTCAATGTTTAAAAGTTGTCGAAGAAAGTGAAGTGGACTTCTTAGTAGTAAAAGGAAACGGAAAAGTGTTTTCAGCAGGGGGAGATATTAATATGATGATGTCACCTTCACAATCAGAACGTTTTGAGCAGGTGATGGATTTAATTAATGAAGCCGTGCTGACTTTATACAGCCTGCCTCAAATGACGATAAGTGTACTGCACGGTGCGGCAGCAGGGCTAGGGCTCAGCATTGCGCTTGCTTCTGATTATATTATTGCAGAAAGACACACGAAAATTGCGATGAACTTTATCGGCATTGCTCTAATTCCAGACGGAGGCGGTCACTTTTTACTAGAAAAGCGCATCGGTTCTCATCGTGCGAAACAGCTGATTTGGGAAGGAAAGACATTAAAAGCAGAGGAAGCTCATCAATTTGGCATAATTGATGAAATAAAAGAAGGAGATTTGGCGAAGCGTGTAGAAGATTATCTCTCATATTGGCTAAAAAAACCTTCACGTGCTTTGAAGGAAACAAAGCGAATTTATGTGGAGACATCTATTTCACAATTAAAGCAAGTGCTTGCGCTTGAGAAAAGAAGTCAGTTTGCTATGAGCCAAAGTTCGGATCATAAGGAAGGTGTACGTGCGTTTCTGGAAAAGCGAGCGCCTGTTTTTAATCAAAGTGAAAAAGATATTTCCGAAAATTAAGTGAACTAGTTTAAAAGCCAATATTTTTGTCTATCATATTGATAGAGCATGTTTAAAAGTTGCAAAACAGTGGTAACACAAGATAATGTAGAAACTAATGAGGTGATTGGAAATGAACAAAACAGATTTAGTAAACGCAGTGGCAACAAAATCAGAGTTAACAAAAGCAGATGCATCTAAAGCAGTTGACGCATTACTAGAAACAATTTCATCAACGCTAGGTGAAGGTGAAAAAATTCAGTTAATCGGCTTCGGTACATTTGAAGTACGCGAGCGTGCTGCTCGTACAGGCCGTAACCCTCAAACGGGTGAAGAAATGCAAATTCCAGCATCAAAAGTACCGGCATTTAAAGCTGGTAAAGAACTAAAAGAAGCTGTAAAGTAATATAAAACGCCGGAAAGCTAAACCTTTCCGGCGTTTTGTATTAACGATGAAATAATACAAGTTTTCCGCTAGAGCTAACGCATCGATGTGTTTTTTCTAAGTAGGCAAGCTCTTCTAACTTTTTGGTGCCGATTGTCTTTGCTTCTGTTTCAGAAGCTGCTTCGAAGCTTTCATCTATTAATTTTTCTCCAGTCTTTTCAAAAGCGGTTAATGTATAAGTACTCATAAAATCTACTCTCCTCTTATAGTATAATTGTAAGCGTATTCAACATATTTCTCGTCTTATTCCTCTAAATCCTGCTAAGGTTTACAGATATCATTTTTTTCCATACAATAAACATAGGTTTATTTACAAAGGAGGAATTAAATGTCTCTTTCTATCCGTGAAGTTTCAAAAAGGTACGGTGAATTTACAGCTGTAAATGAACTATCCTTGCAAATTCCAAAGGGTGAAGTGTTTGGTTTTTTAGGTGCAAACGGTGCTGGCAAAACAACGACGTTTCGAATGATTTTAGGGCTCATTGAACCAACCTCAGGTCACATCCAATGGAATGATAAATCTTTAACTTACAGTAGAAGCCATCTAGTTGGTTACCTTCCAGAAGAAAGGGGATTATATCCGAAATTAAAAGTCAAAGATCAGCTTGTTTATCTAGGACGGCTGCGCGGGATGAAAAAAGCTAACGTGCTGCAAGAAATGGAGCGCTGGTTATCTCGATTTAATATTCCTCAATATGCTTCAAAAAAAGTAGAAGAGCTATCCAAAGGAAATCAGCAAAAAATTCAATTTATCGCTTCCGTTATTCATCGTCCCGAGCTGCTTATTTTAGATGAACCTTTTAGCGGCTTGGATCCTGTAAACGTAGAGGTACTAAAAGAAGCGGTACTTGATTTGAAAAAACGCGGGACGACGATTGTTTTTTCAAGTCATCGAATGGAACATGTGGAAGAACTTTGTGAATATTTATGTATTATGCATCATGGTACGCCTGTTGTATATGGAAGACTGCCGGAGATCAAGCGTTCATTTGGCAAGAAAAACGTCATTATACATGGGAAAGGTCCGTTTGAGAGAATTACGGAGCTTGAAGGTGTTGTAAAGGTGAAAAAAACGGTTGAAGGCATGATTGTTCAAATTCAGCATGAATCCGTATCGCAACTCATTTTTCAAGAACTTAAACATTTTTCATTTGTATCTAAATTTGCAGTGGAAGAGCCTTCATTAAATGATATTTTTATTGAAAAGGTAGGTGCTTCCTATGAATAAATTTTGGGTCATCGTTTTTCATACATATCTTAATAAATTAAAAACAAAATCTTTTATTATTACGACGATTATTACTGCTCTTATTCTAGTTGCTCTTACAAATATGGAGAAAATTATCGACGTTTTTAATTCAGACGATAATGGCACAAATGTGGGTGTCATCTATGAAGTGGAAAGCGTATATACGTTGTTCAAACAAAATGTAAATGCTATGGATTCAGACATTCATTTAAAAGAATTTACGTCTGAGGCTAAGGCAAAGCAAGCGGTAAAAAGCGGGCAGCTCGATAGCTATTTACTTTTATCTTTAAACGATAAGCAGCTGCCTCAAGCTGTGTACAAAGCTAACTCTTTGGCCGAATCAAATCTTTCGTCTACCTTAGAACAGGCGGTACAGCAAACAAAAGTGGCTATGGCTACAGTGAAAATTGGTTTAGAAGAAAAGCAAATTGATCAGCTTTACAGCCCTGTTTCATTTGAAAAAGAAGCGTTAGTTGAAAATGCCAAAACAGAACAAGAGCTAAATCAAGCAAGAGGTCTTGTGTATGTTCTGCTGTTTGTTATTTATTTTGCCGTTATCATGTATGGGAGCATGATTGCGATGGAAGTAGCTACTGAAAAATCATCCCGCGTTATGGAGATCCTTGTATCGAGCGTATCACCTATTACACAAATGTTTGCTAAAATTATTGGAATTGCACTGCTCAGCTTAACACAGCTTGCAGTGATACTGAGCGTGGGCTACACATCGTTAAAAGCCAGTGTGGAAACAAATCATAACGGCATCTTTTCTTATCTCGGATTTAATGATGTTCCGCTGACTACATTCGTGTATGCATTTGTCTTTTTCATATTAGGGTACTTTCTTTTTGCTACGCTCGCGGCTTTTTTAGGTTCTCTTGTAAGCCGTATTGAAGATGTACAGCAAATGATTACGCCCATGACCCTTGTGATTGTGGCCGCTTTTTTAATTGCTATGTTTGGACTTGGTGATCCTGAAACCACAATCATTACGGTCACATCTTTTATCCCGTTTTTTGCTCCGATGATTATGTTTTTGCGTGTAGGTATGTTAAATGTTCCTATGTGGGAAGTGAGTGTATCGATAGGGATTTTGGTTGTGACGATTACTGCTTTAGCTATATTTGGTGCCCGTGTGTATAAAGGAGGAGTCCTTATGTATGGTCAATCTACCTCTTTTAAAGATATTAAAAAGGCGCTGCAGTTAACGAAAAAAGAAACATAAAGAAGTGAGAGGCTGAGACAAAAGTAGATTAGTTGAAGGGAGGTCCGGACGAACAATCTAGATTCTTGATGGAGAATCCAACTCGTCCGGATTTTTTTATTGGTATGGTGACCATAGTTTGCATGTATGTAGTTGTTTCTAGCTGTGTATTGGAGAGCAAGACGAAGACTCCTGCGGAGAAAGCGGAAGCGACGAGGAGGCTCAGCGGCTGCCGGAAAGAGAAGTCTTGCACGGAAATCAACAGCGGTGCCTCAAGCGATTCATACTAGCTCCTTTATCCAATCTGTTTGTCTTTAGAATGTATTGATTTTGTTGTGTCATAATCTCATCTCTTATGAAAAAGCGTCTACCCGTGCATTCGGTGCCAAGCGATGGTAAAATGAAATGTAAAGAGCTGTAAATAAGCGGACGAAGCGATAAGAGCTTTGCTATCAAATACATAGAATGAAGTGGTAAGGAGGAAAAGGGCATGACAAAAGGAATTGCTCAATACGAAGTAGGAGAGCAAGTTGATCTTTATTTTTTAATTAAATCCTCAACGAGAGGAATTGCAAGCAATGGAAAACCATTTTTAACGGTAATCCTACAGGATAAAACAGGTGATATTGAAGCCAAGCTGTGGGATGCATCCCCAGATGACGAGGAAAATTATGCTGCTCAAAAGATTGTGCGAGCTGCTGGAGAAGTAATGAATTACCGCGGGCGCAACCAGCTGAAAATACGCAACATTCGTCCTGCGCAGCCCCAAGACGGAGTGCGCACATCTGACTTTTTAGAAGTGGCGCCTTTATCTCAAGAAGAAATGGTGGAACATATTACAAAGAGTATATTTGAAATGAAAAATTCAAATGTCCAGCGCATTACTCGCCATTTGTTTAAAAAATATCAAACGGAATTTTTAGAATATCCGGCAGCAACTAAAAATCACCATGAGTTTGTATCGGGGCTTGCCTACCATGTGGTGTCTATGCTGAAGCTGGCTGAGTCATTTTCAACCCTTTATCCAAGCTTAAACCGCGACTTGCTGTATGCTGGAGTTATTCTTCATGACCTTGGCAAAGTATTTGAACTTTCAGGTCCTGTTTCGACGATATACACAGTCGAAGGGAACTTGCTTGGCCATATCTCGATTATGGTGAATGAAATTGGAAAAGCGGCGGAAGAATTAGCGATTGAAGGAGAAGAGGTCATGCTTCTTCAGCACCTTGTATTATCGCATCACGGTAAGGAAGAGTGGGGAAGTCCGAAAAAGCCGTTAATTAAAGAGGCTGAGATGCTTCATTTGATTGACAATGTAGACGCTAAAATGAATATGCTGGACCGAGCATTAACAAAAGTGAAGCCTGGTGAATTTACAGAGCGTATTTTTGCACTTGATAATCGTTCATTTTATAAACCAACGATTGATTAAAAAGGTATAAGTCTTTCTTCCTTCGCATATAGTGGTTGTAAATAACTGTGATGGGGGATCAATATATGGTGACACTACCAATTTGGATTTATTTAGTTGTAGCAGGCATTTTCTTTAGTGGATTTATGGCAATTCGTGCTGCACAACATGATAAGCAAGTGGATGATTCGTTTATTGAAAAAGAGGGACAAGTCTTCATCGAAAGAATGCAAGTGGAAAAAGAAAGACGCAACAGCGATTCTATCTGATTATATAAAAGAGCCTGTCACATGAGTGACAGGCTCTTAGCATTACTGCTGAGGAGTTTCTACGCCAGATTGACTATCTGTCGCACCTTCTTCGAAAATTGGTTTTACATTTTTATCTTTGACTTCCACTTTTGCTTTATCAAGCTCTTTTTGAATCTTCTTGTTCGCTTCTGCTTGATCTACTTTTGAACGTTTGATTTGCTGCTCAAGTTCGGGTTTCTTTTTCTCAAACGATTCTACTTTCTTTTTATCGACTAGTTTAATGATATGGTAGCCGTACTCTGTTTTGATTGGTTTACTTACTTCACCTTTTTTCAGCTTGTAAGCCGCTTCTTCAAATTCTTTAACCATTTGGCCTTCACCGAAGTAGCCTAAATCGCCGCCGTTAGCTGCAGACTGCTGATCCGTTGAATATTCTTTTGCTAGACTAGCAAAGTCCTCGCCTTTTTTGATTTTCGCTTCTACTTCGTTTGCTGTCTTTTCGTCTTTTACTAAAATATGACTTGCGCGAATTTGAGGTTTTTGAGCTTTATATTCATCATAAGCTTTTTTCAGTTCTTTGTCCGATACCTTAATGCCTGCCGTAGCAGCTTTTTCACGGAGAATATCAACTTTTAGCATATCTTTGACTTCTTTTTCGCCTTTTTGCTTAATAACTGAATCCACCTGATCACCGTATTGTTCTCTTAGAATGTTCAGCTGCTGATCAAGCTCTTTATCCGTTACTTTATATTTTTTACTCAATACTTTTTCTTCGGTAACGCTTCGTACGAGTGTATTAAATTGGTCTTGTCCGATTGTATCTTTCATTTGCTTATACAAATCACCTTGAGTGATATTGCCTGCTTTTGTTTCTACAATTACTTTTGAAGAATCGTTTGCATTTGAAGCATCATTTCCCCCACTGCATGCTGATAAAGCAACGAGGCTGGCTGCCGTTGTTAGTGCAACTAAGCTTTTTTTCATACGTAAACACTCCTACTCATCATTTTTACTTATGTAGCTTGACTCAAGATTTACTATATCACATTTCCTGATGTTAGCAAATGAAGTTAAAACCACGTAAATTTACATTTATTTTCCACTAAGCATGGAGTGATTATACGCTTATGATGGCTTTTTTATAAAGCGTTTTCAAAATGGTGGACAAACTCACAGAGTAATCTCCAAACGAGAAGCAAGAGAAATAAATTATGGAGTTTGGGCTAAAAGCCTAGACGTTTTTTGAGCTGATGCATAAGATGCAGTATTAGTAAACAAAGGGGGTGCTCAAATGAGCGGATGCGGATATGGAGGCGGTTTTGCACTATTAGTTGTACTGTTTATCTTATTAGTCATTGTTGGTTGTGCATGTTACCACTAGGAAACAGATGAATATAAAAGGAAAGGGGCGATAGATATGGGTTCTTACGGATGCGGATACGGCAGTGGATTTGCTCTATTAGTCGTATTATTCATCTTATTAGTTATCATCGGCGCTAGCTGTTTTTGCTAAGCCTATAAAAAAGCGGTGAGACATCTCACCGTTTTTTATGTAAATGATACTTCAATATAAGATGAAACTAATAAAATGGTAATTAATACATTAATCGTACGAAAAACTTTAGGCTGTTTTTCAGCTGGAATTTCTTTTTGAATACACAATGTATTTGTTAGTGCATTGATGTAGAATAAAATGAATAGTGCAAATACAATAAAGAATATGTACATAAAAATCCCCCTAACAAAATCAGTGTGACGAAGACAAAAAGTCTTATAGTCATTTATATAGTACAGCTTTGTATGAATTTACAAATATCTATATTAACATTACCAAAAAAGCGGTAAAATAGATAGTTATATATACAGTTGAACAAAGAATTTCAAAAGGTATTTACACAGAAATGCGGTTTTTATTTTATAAAGGGTAGTTAAGAAGTTGAGAAATAGGTTTTAAACGAAATAGCAAAGTGAATGGATAAGAAATGAGTAACAATCAGCCATTGTGCAAAAGGATTGTTAAAAAGGACAGAGGGATTTATATTAATATATGCAGTGAGTACATAATCAGTATATGAAAATCTTTATACGGTGCTACTCAAACAGGAAATGTGATTGACGAAGAAAGAATTATTTGGAAGAACATGAATGAATCATGTACAATATGGAGTAGAGATATATGAACGTTGAAGGAGTAGGGGAAGCGGATGGAAACTTTAGAATCTCGAGTATCACGTTTAGAATATTACATAAAACTGTTATCTGGGACATCTGAACAAGAAGCTAAACCATTTATTGATTTAGTGGTAAGAAATCAGCTTACAAAGAAGGAAGTAGAGGAAATTTTAATTCTGTGTGAAGATACAAAAAACGAATATATTGAGCAAAAAGCGGAAGGCCTAACAGACTTTGTTCCGCTTCTTACACAATTTGTTGGTATGCTGAATTATAAATTAACTCCTAGAGAGACGGTCGAATCGCTTCGTTATCAACCTTCTTATCAAGATGTGATGAATGAATTTTTTGAAATTATTCAATGGATAAGGGACTAACCATTAAGAGTTTGAAATAGTCTCCTGGTGGTTCTCTTTATCTTTCTTGACAAGCTTGCCATCTTCTTCAGTGAATTCTTCTTCGATATGATGGAAAGATCGCTCGAAGATATCCATAAAATCTTCACCGTAAATTTTGCGGATGACGGTCATTAGTTCCATAAACTCAGGGAATTTGCCGTACAAGTCGCGCAACGGAAGTGCGCCGCTGAATACTGAATTATTAGAAGGTTCGTAATGTTCCATTAAATCCAGTAAAATGGCCTCGCCTTTATCTGTCAGCTGAATGTACGTATTTCGCTTGTCGCTTTCTTTTTTAGAAAACTCAAGTAAACCTCGTTCTTCTAGTTTTTTGGAGAAGTTAAATGCAGTAGAAACATGCATAACTCCAAACTTGGCAATTTCGGAAATGGAAGCCCCGTTTAAATGATATGAAATCCACAAAATATGATGCTCGTTAATATTAAGGTCATAAGGCTTAATCCATTGCTGCCAATCCTTCTCTACGGTTTTCCAAAGGGCTTTACTTAATTGGGCAATACGTTGGCTAAATAGAAGTGCTTCTTTCAAACTGTAATCCTGATCACTAGTCTTTTTCATCTTCTCCCACCTACTTAGTCTCTTTTTTTATTTATCTTCTATTATGCCAATAAAATAAAAAATTATAAAGATGTAAATTTACAAAATTTTAAAAAATTAAAAAAGAAGGCGCTTTAACCTTCTTTTTTGTCAATTTTTTCATTGGGATTTTTAGTTGTCTGTACATGTTCCTCTAGGTTTGACAAAGAATTTTGGATTTCTTTCAAATGATGCTGAATGGATTCCTTATGAGGGACAATTTCTTCTTTAAACTGACCAAGGGTAGTAGAAAGGTCACTTGCGATATTTTTCACTATAGTATTTCCTTCTCTGGCGGTCATTTGTACTTGTTGAGAAACAGCTTTTATTTTTGTTGAGAGCTCTTGTTGTGAAGCGTTAACTCGGTCTTTTCGAGAACTGACACGCTGTTTAAGTTCTCGTCCTGAATATGGAGTAATAAGAAGCGTTGTAATAGCGGCTACGGTGCTTCCGATTGCTGCTCCAGCTGCTAGTTTTTTCATTCTACTCATTATTTATTTCCTCCTATGTAGTAAAGTAATTGCTAACACTTCCTTCTGACATAATCATAAAAAAATAGCATAGATTTATACAAAAGAAGGAGGTTATCAACATGGGATAGCTTTATTCATTCTTTTGATGATTAGCCTGAGTTTTTTTCTCGCTGCTTTTAAATGGTTTAGCCTTACGACTAGAACGGCATCATATCCACCTAAACACGTACTTAAACAAAAGTCTCTTACATGTGCGACAGTGGCTTTTGCGAGTTTTTTATTGGCGCTTATACTTTATTATGTAACCTAGGATGGGGAACTTAAACCTTTATTACATAGTAAGTCTTCATACCTATTGTATGAGCTGCAAATGAAATTTAAGTGAAAAGCATCCTGTACCATTTCTTTTTAAACAAAAGAACCGTAGGCTGTCTCTAAAAGATCAGCAACATACTATAAATGAACCGTTTTATCTAAAGGTCCGCCACGCTTTGGCGGGCCTTAGCTTTTGGTGTAAAAAAAGAGCCTGATTCTTAATTAAATCAGGCTCTTGACGTTACGATAATTTTGCTTTGATACTTGTGCGTTTTAGAACGGATTGAACAATTGGATAAATAACGACCATAACGATTGTATTTACTACTGTTGCAGGTAATACAACCGCAGCAACAAGTGCCATGACGCTATTTCCACCCGGTAAGCCGACGATTAGCGCGGCAGCTGACAAGAATACGGTTCCTGATACGAGCGTGCCAACAGCTGTTAAAGCAGCAGCAACTGGTGTTTTCATGCCTATTGCTTTTTTCACAAGCATAAATAATGCAAAGAAAACAAATGCTGTAATTGGTTTATCAATCAAGTTTGCAATTTGTCCGCCAGGAAAGCTTGTTGTTAAAGCAGAAATAACTGCTGTGGTTAAGCTAACCAATGCAACATTTTTTACGCTAGGAAACAACAGGATTGCTAAAAACATCATTGTTAACATCATATCTGGCTTCATTCCAAATAAAATAGGAGGTACCACCGTGTGGAGAACCGCTCCAATTCCGACTAATAACGCTAAAGAAACTAAAACTTTTGTATTCATTTCTCATCTCTCCTCTTCTAAGCTAAGCTCGAAATATACCAATAGTGCGTCTATGCCCATTGCATATATTTACATACTGATTATAACATATTTATGTGAAAAAAGAATCAGCTAATTCTGCCAATTACGCGTTTGCCTGCGCAAATTCATCCATAAAGACGGCAAGAGCTTCACACGCTTCAAGCGGCACAGCATTGTAAATAGAAGCGCGGCATCCGCCGATTGAACGGTGTCCAGCTAATCCTACAAAGCCTTTTTCTTTTGCTTGCTGTAAAAACTCAGCCGTTAGCTCATCGTTTGGTAAAGTAAACGTGACATTCATAATTGAACGGCTTTCCTCTGTAGCGTGAGGAGTATAGAAACCGTTTGAACGTTCCATGCTTGCGTAGAGTAACTTAGCTTTTTTATGATTTTGAGCTTCAATGGCTTTAACGCCCCCTTGTTCTTTAATCCAATCTAAAACAAGTGAAAGCATATAAATACCAAACGTTGGAGGAGTGTTGTAAAGAGAATTGCTCTTTACGTGAGTCTCATAGTTCAGCATTGTTGGTAAACCTTCAGGGATACGTTTAAGCAATTCTTTCTTCAAAATGACAACTGTTACACCAGATGGTCCGAGGTTTTTCTGAGCACCAGCATAAATGAGTGAGAACTTAGATACATCAATTTGACGGCAAAGAATGTCGCTTGACATGTCAGCAATTAAGTCTACTCCTTCAATAGAAGGGTAGTCAGCCCATTGTGTACCAAAAATGGTATTATTGGACGTGATATGCAAGTACCCAATCTCTTCTTTTGGAAGCTTTATATCATCTAAAGCTGGAATAGAGCTGTAGTTCTCTTCTTTAGTAGAAGCAACCACTGCTGTTTTTCCAAGTTTCTTTGCTTCTTTTAACGCTTTTTCTGACCATGATCCCGTTAGCACATATGCCCCCACTTGATCAGGAGCTAAAAAGTTCATTGGAATCATAGAGAATTGCAGGCTTGCTCCGCCCTGCAGGAATAAAATTTCATGTGTATCTGGAATATTAAGCAATTCCGTTAGTGTTTCTTTAGCATGTGTTAATACATCTTCAAACTCTTTGCTGCGATGTGATAATTCCATCACAGACATACCTGTATTTTTGAAGTTAACTAGCTCCTCTTGAGCAAGTTGTAAGACAGGTAGGGGAAGCGCAGATGGACCTGCATTAAAATTATAAGCTCTGTTTAACGTAATCACATTAATTCCTCCTCAAATTAGTTCGAACACTCATCATACAAAATGGCTAATGACTGATGTCAGAAAGAATATCATTATACTATCATGAAAACTCTTAGTTGTGGAGGTAACTTTTCAAAAATTTAAATTAATCTGTAAAGAGAAAATAATAGAAAAAAGATAAATAAAAAGTATACGTAAACATGTTTTGGTAAACATGTAAAAGAAATGTTTATATGCTATACTGATGGAAGAAATAATGTGGAGGAACAGAATGAGAGTATTAAAATATGCAATATTAGGGCTCTTAAATCAGGAGGAGCTCAGCGGGTATGACATTACCAGACTTTTTAAAGAAGAGGTTGGTAATTTTTGGAGTGCTAAACACAGCCAGATTTATCCCGAGCTAAAGCGATTAACAGAAGAGGGATTTATTCGCTATGAAACGGTGATTCAAGGCAAAAAATTAGAAAAAAAGATGTATTCGATAACGGAAGAAGGAAGAGTCGAGCTAAGCAAGTGGCTCACTACGATTGATCCTATTCCTGAAACAACTAAAGATGAATTTATGTTAAAAGCTTATTTTGCTTCATCCATGTCAATAGAAGAGTTAAAGCAACAAATAGATAACCAATTATCAAGCAGGAAAATGAAGCTGACTTTTTTAAAAAAACGAATGGATGATCTTTTAGAAGAAGTTAATCACCACATTACCGTTTCTTCTCCTCAATTTGGTCATTACTTGGTGCTATCTCGTGCTCAAGACCGGGAGACAAGCTATATCAATTGGCTTGAACGTACGCTGAATTTAATTGAAAAAGAACAATAAGAAAAGGTGAGCAGATCATGAGTTGGTGCATAAAATCATTTCAAGAGCTGACAAACGATGAGCTTTATGAAATTCTACAGCTTCGCACCTCTATTTTTGTTGTGGAACAGAAGTGTGCTTACTTAGAAGTAGATGGAAAAGACAAATTTGCTTATCATTTGTTCAAAAAAGAAGATGAGAAAATTATCGCATACCTTAGAGTTTTACCAAAAGGAATTAGCTATAAGGAAGCTTCTCTTGGACGTATTATTGTAAAACAAGCACAGCGCGGTACAGGTCTCGGAAGAGAACTAGTAGCAAGAGGAATTGCTTTTCTAGAGAATGAATGGCACGAGAAGACAATTAAAATTCAAGCTCAAAGCAGACTTCAAACATTTTATGAATCGTTTGGTTTTAGACCTATTTCCGATATTTATTCAGATGAAGGACTCCCACACGTCGATATGCTAAAGACACCTTAGAAACTTCACCATTTGTGTGAAGTTTTTCTATTTTTAAAACGGGTAAGGTGAAAGAAACGTGTAGGGTTTAGTGGCATGCAGATAGAATCGATATGACTACTACTAAATTAGTAATTTATGAATAAGATAGATAGTGAATTTGTTTCTTTTTACTTATTCTTTGATTTTCAGTAAGTGATATATTGAAGAAAGTAATAATATTGTATATAATGATTTTTGTAACAAAAATGTAACAATTACGTAATATTCTTAATATTTATTGAGAAAGAAATTTGTTGTACATATTGCTTGGAGGCATTTTTATGAGTGCAAAAGAAAAGAAAAATAGGTATATATATAGTTTGGACGGACTTCGGGCCTTTGCTGTCATGGCTGTGATTGCTTATCACTTAGGCTTTGGATGGGCGTCTGGAGGATTTTTAGGAGTTGACGTTTTCTTTGTATTATCTGGGTATTTAATTACCTCAATTTTACTGGTGCAATCTTGGGAAAATCCTTTAAAGAATTTGAAGCATTTTTGGATTAGCCGTACGAGAAGACTTCTTCCAGCTGTGTATGTGATGGTCATATTAACTGCAGCGTGGGTTATTTTATTTAACCGACCATTGTTAACAACGCTACGAGGCGATGCATTATCGTCTATTTTTTATATGAGTAACTGGTGGTTTATTTTTCATAAAGTTTCATATTTTGATAGTTTTGGATCACCGTCACCATTAAAGAACTTATGGTCACTTGCTATTGAAGAGCAGTTTTATATTGTATGGCCACTTGTTTTATTGTTGGGTTTGAAATTTATTAAAAAGAGAGGAATTCTTTCTCTATTTATTTTAGCTGGAGTAATGGCCTCAGCCATTCTGATGTCTTTTTTATATGAGCCAGGAGGAGATCCTAGCCGCATTTATTATGGAACCGATACTCGGCTGTTTGCCCTTTTAATCGGTTGTTTACTTGCATTTGTCTGGCCCATGTATCGTTTATCATCAAAAAATCTTCCAGCTGTGGGCAAGCAAGTATTAAACGCAGTAAGTATGGTAAGCTTCTTTGTATTTATTCTCTGCGTATGGAGCGTTGATGAGTATACGCATGCATCTTTTCTTTATCAAGGTGGCATGCTGCTGATTTGTTTAAACGCTGCTGTGCTGGTTGCAACGATTAGTCACCCTAGTAGCTTTTTAGGAAAAGCTTTGTCGTTTAAACCGCTTCGCTGGCTTGGTACTAGATCATACGGTATCTATTTGTGGCATTATCCGGTTATTGTTCTTACAACACCTGTAGCCGAGATTGGCCGCCCGGTCTATTGGCATGCGCTGTTACAAGTAGGAATTACATTTATCATTGCTGAACTTTCGTACCGTTACATCGAGGTGCCTATTCGCACACGCGGTTTTCGCTATTATTTCCGGCATTACCATCCGAGAGAGCTTTTTAAATGGCGTAATCTCTCTCGTTCGAGACAAGCGGTTTTGGGCAGTCTCATTTTCTTTTTGGCGTTGTTTACAGCGGATATGACAAGCTTTGCTATTAGTACGCAGCAAAAGGATGAGACCGAAGCAAAACAAACAGAGGTTAAAATTCAAACGAATCATAAAGAAAATGCTTCAACTTCTGTCAAAGACAAGAACAAAGCGGAGGATGAAAAAACAAAGAACGCGGAAAAGAACTCCGCAGAAGAAAAATCTGATGCAAAAGAAGAACAGCAGCCGAATTCTTACAGAGATGTTCTTGCGATTGGAGATTCGGTCATGCTGGATATTGCTCCTAATCTTAAAGAGATGCCGCTTAGTATTACGATTGACGGAAAAGTAGGAAGGCAGCTCAATGAAGCACTGCAGCTAACTCCAAGTTATCAAGCATTTAATAATCCGAACAGCGCAGTGATTATTGAGTTAGGAACGAACGGTTATTTTACCAATGAAGAACTTGAACAACTGTTAAAAGCTTTTTCACAAGCGGACGTTTACTTAGTGAATACGCGCGTTCCTCGTTCCTGGGAAAGCACCGTGAACCAGAACTTGAAAGCTGCTTCTGAAAAGTTTGATCACGTCACGCTTGTAGATTGGTACTCTGAGGCTTCTAAGCACCCTGAATACTTTACATCAGATGGTGTCCACTTGGTACCTGAAGGATCAAGAGCATTAACAAAATTGATTGAAGAGCGTATGAATTTAGAAGTTAAGGCAGAAAATGGTTCATAATGAGCGAGAGACGTATTGAGTTTTACATCATAAACTGATTAATAGATAAAACAAAAAAAGCTTACATGTGTAAGCTTTTTTTGTTTCAAGAAAGGCGAGAAGAAATATTGCCAGCGATTTCTTGAAGTTTTTCAGGCGTGTATTCGCTTGTATGCTCTTTCCATACAGCACCGAATCCATCGCCTTCCCCGTAGCGTGGAATAATGTGCATATGATAATGAAACACGGATTGACCAGCTTTTTCACCATTATTATTTAAGATGTTTAAGCCGATTGGGCTGTATGTTTCTTTAATTGCATTTGCGATTTGAGGAACCACTTCAAATAAATTGCGCGCAATTTCCGGTGTTAGTTCGTGAATGTCTTTTTTATGTACTTTTGGAATCACCAACGTATGACCTTTTGTTACTTGACTAATGTCTAAAAAAGCTAATACATGTTCATTTTCAAATACTTTTGCACCTGGAATTTCACCGCGAATAATTTTGCAAAAAATACAGTTTTCATCATGTGTGCTCATTATGTTCACCTTCCGTTACTAATATAAATGTATGGGTATACATGTACGTTTATTTTACCACAAAGTAGAAATGCAATCAGCAGGCAAGAAATAGCCACTCATATTTTATACACAAAAACGGGATGCAAACGATTATGCATCCCGTCATGTGAAGAAGGAAAAAATAGCTTTTAATGCAGCATATGATCTTTAAGGAACACCTCATTTACGTAATTGCATTGCCTAATGAAACAGTCACTTGAAAAAGTATATTCTCTTTAACAAACACCTCATTTAAGCATTAAGCTAAAAAAATATACAATGTGAACGAAATCGTTCTTGGTCTTTGACAAACACCTCATTTACACAGTAATAAATGAACATTATTGTCTACCCATTATATATATTCTTACTACGTTCATGACTACCATCCCCTTATGAATCAAACATACATTGATTTACAATAAGGTTTTCTGAAATATGCCTGCTGTAGACACCTCATCCCAAATGTAAGAAGCTTTGTAATGATTAGTTGTAATCAATAACTTGTTTTCCTTCTTCCCTATATAGAATGTCCCGATATTTCGATTATATTCTGGAAAAATTAACCGAAAAGAATTGAAAACGATGTGAGGACGAAAAAGATTTGGTACAATAGAGCAAATAGCGCTTGCGCTTGTAGACAAAAAAGAACAAATAAAAGGAGATCGTGATGGGTTCTTTATTGCAAATTAACAATATTACAGGGGGATATACGAAAACTCCCGTCTTAAAAGATGTATCGTTTGATGTAAATGCAGGTGAATTAGTTGGGTTAATCGGCTTAAACGGAGCCGGAAAAAGTACAACGATTAAACATATCATTGGATTAATGGAAGCAAAAAAAGGAAGTGTATCCATTAATAATAAAACCTTTCAACAAGACCCAACAGGCTATCGAAGTCAGTTTACGTTTATTCCAGAAACTCCTGTGCTCTACGATGAATTAACATTAAAAGAACATTTGGATATGACAGCTATGGCTTATGGAATTGAGCCTCAAGCATATGAAGCACGTCTGCAGCCGCTTTTAAAAGAATTTCGTTTAGACCGGAAGTTAAAATGGTTTCCCGCGCATTTTTCAAAAGGGATGAAGCAGAAGGTTATGATTATGTGCGCTTTTTTGGTTCAGCCGTCTCTTTATATTATTGATGAACCTTTTTTAGGTTTAGACCCGCTTGGTATTCAATCTTTACTTGATTTGATGACGGATATGAAAAAGCAAGGTGCAGGCATTTTAATGTCCACACACATTTTGGCGACCGCGGAGCGCTACTGTGATAAATTTGTTATTTTACATAACGGAGAAGTAAGAGCGCAAGGAACGCTTAAAGATCTTCAAGAAGAATTTCAGATGCGCAATGCTACTCTTGATGAAATTTATATTGAATTAACAAAGGAAGAAGGCTATGAGTAAGATTGACGCATTATGGAAGCAACGATTTCAGCAGTATTTAGTGGATGTAAGAAGATATACAAAATATATCTTAAATGACCACATTAAATTAGTGTTAATTTTTGCGATTGGCGGTTTAGCCTACTATTATCAACAGTGGTTGAGTACATTAACACCTGCGTTTCCTTCGGCTGTAGTGATTGCGATCCTTATGGGATTGATTTTAACAATGGGCCAAATTCAAACGTTTTTAAAACGACCTGATTTAGTCTTTTTGCTTCCTTTGGAGACGAAGCTGCAGCCTTATTTCAAAAAATCTTTTTGGTTTACCTTTACGATTCAGCTTTATATTTTATTATTTGCAACGGGTGCAGCAGCGCCTCTTCACGTAAAAGTAATGCATGATTCTTACTCAAATATTTTTGTGTTTTTTCTGCTATTACTCATTCTGAAAGTTGTAAACTTAGGCATGTCTTGGTGGGCCGTATGGTTTGAAGAAAAGTGGGCGAAGTGGACAGATTATATCGTCAGATTTTTCTTAAACGCAGTTTTTACTTATTTCTTATTTTCGCATGCATACGTATTTTTCACAGGAATTGTAGCGGTAATTATGATTGCGCTAGCCGTTTATTATCGCTCTCTTACAAAAAGGAAGCCGATCAAATGGGAAAAGCTAATTGACTTAGAAGAAAAGCGCATGGGCTATTTTTATCGATTAGCTAATTTATTTACGGATGTTCCACAAGTCAAAGAACGAATCAAACGCCGTAGATATTTAGATTGGCTAGTAACACGTATTCCATTTCGTCAAAATGCCACTTACCATTACTTGTACACCAGAACATTTTTGCGATCAGGAGATTATTTAAGTTTGCTCGTTCGCTTAACTGTCATTGGCGGATTTTTAATTGTAGCTGCGCCGTTTCAATACGGCAATATAGTGGTTGTTTTATTTGTTGTATACATGACGGGTTTTCAATTACTCCCGCTTTGGAAGCAGCACAAGCAAATTTTATGGCTTTCTCTTTATCCAGTCGAAGCTAAAGAACGAAAAAGGGCATTTTTGGACGTATGGAAAAAAGCGCTGTATGTACAAATTCTTGTGCTCGCCATAGTGGTGGCTTTTTCTAATATAGTTGCTGCACTGCTTTCCTTGGCAGCAGGTGCTATATTTATTCACTTATTTGTAAATGCATATGTAAATAAAAAATTAACGTAAAAAAGCTCCGAATGGAGCTTTTTTTACGTTTTTAGACTACTTTTGAGACGAAGATAATATCCGAAAGCGATAGACGTTCATCGCTACTTTTGTGAGATGATCAAGAAGCTGATAATTCGCATACGCACCTACAACAGCTCCAATTCCCGGCATCAGCTGAAACATTTTCACAACATCAATGTAATCGCGATATTCTTGTTGAAAAGCTTTCCAATCAAGCTCAAGAAGTTCCTCTTTCTTTTCCTCCCAGCTTTCTACTACTTCGAGCAGCTTCGTTCTATGGTCGTCGCTGCAAAAGGCAAGATGAAAAATATACAGCATATAAATGCGTTCTTCTTTTTCTTTTACATCAAAACCATACGTCGCGGCAATGTCAAATAAGCACTTCATTTTTATGGAAAGAAGAAGTGGGAAATCTGCTGCGCCTAAAAGGAGACCACCTGCACCAGTACCAGCTCCTTCTACAGCAGCTGTTTTTTTGTACTTAGGTATGAGCTCCAAAATTCTTTTCTCTTTTTCTTCAAACGAAAGACCGCTGACATCTCTTTTTTTAGTCGTGAAATCGGACCCAACAAGCGTGGTTTCAACCATTTTTTTTATACTTTCAGTTATAATTCTATGGACTTTAGCAGGGATTTTTTCATTTAGTTTAAGCTGTAAGGATTTTGCGGTACGCTGAAATTTAGAAGGTCGTTTCAACATGCTAAATTTCCAATGTTCAGCTTCTCGTAACACTTTTTCTTCATACGTATTCAAAAAAGTCACCTCTTTTCAGTCGATATAAATACTACGTTTTAAGTGAGAAAAAGTTTCCTAAAATAAAACAGCAAGCAATCGTCTGTTTATCTGTACGAATGCTTGCTGAATGATTAATTCGCTTTTATTGCGTTTTTAGAATGAGCTTGTTCTCTTAAATACTCAACAGCAGCCGTACCAAGCGTTTTCGCTGCGATAAGCATTGCTTTTTCGTTAAAATCAAATTTAGGATGATGATGAGGATAAGGAGCATCTACACCTTCTGGCTGAGCTCCTGTAAAGAAGAATGTTCCTTTAATATGCTGCAAATAATAAGAGAAATCTTCTCCAGTCATGTGAGGCTCCGTTTCTTCGACTGTATGAACTTCATCGATTTGAGAAGCAGCAGAAGCAAGAAAGGCCGTTTCTTCCGGGTGGTTTACGACGGAAGGATAGCCGCGCGTATAACTCAGCTCATAAGAAGCATCAGCCGTTAAGCATGTACCTTGGACAATTCGTTCGATTTCTTTTTCGACATCATTTCGTACATCTTCATTAAATGTTCTTACCGTTCCAATTAGTCGAGCAGAATCAGCGATAATATTAAATGCATTTTCTGCTACAAAAGAACCTATGCTTACAACCGCTGAATCAATTGGATTTACACGTCTGCTTACAATTTGCTGTAAATTAACAACAAGCTGAGAGGCGATGACGATTGAGTCTTTTGTTTTGTGGGGCTGTGCACCGTGTCCGCCTGCTCCTTTGATCGTAATTTCAAAGCGATCAGCAGCAGCCATAATAGGGCCCGTTCGATATTGAACCACACCAGTGGGAGTTAATGACCATAAATGCGTTCCGAATATTGCGTCTACACCGTCTAAGCATCCGTCTTCAATCATGGACTTGGCGCCTCCGGGAGCATACTCTTCGGCGTGCTGATGAATGAAGACGATTTTACCAGGGAGAGAATCTCTTATTTCAAAAAGCGCTTTAGCAAGGACTAAAAGAGTAGCCGTATGACCATCGTGGCCACATGCATGCATCACGCCCGGAACAGTTGATTGATAGGGTACATCTTTTTCATCTTGAATAGGAAGGGCATCAAAGTCGGCTCTCAAAGCTACAGTAGGACCAGGTTTTCCTCCTTGAATGCTTGCTACAATGCCGTTTCCTCCTACATTTGCTCGGTAAGAAATACCGATCTTGTCATAAAAAGACCGAATGTAGGCAGCAGTTTGAAATTCTTTAAAAGACGGTTCTGGATACTGATGCAGATATCGGCGAATTTGAACCATTTCATCAAATTTTTCTTCAAGTAAAGTATGTAGCTTGGAGTTCACATAACCATATCCTTTCTGTGTAAGTTGAATAAAGTTTTGAATTTTTTGACATTTTAATCATTATATCATTATCTATAAAAAAGAAAAGAATGTAAGCGTTGTTATTGAAAAAAGTAATTGAATCATGAAATATTTTATATACATAATAGATACATAAGATGAGAAATAGGGACAAAGAATGAGTTTTTTACCAATTTTCTCGTGAGATAATAGGAGGTAACGATATGGTAGATTCACAAACTGTATCTCTGTACAAAAAATTGATGTGGGCGTTTGGGATTGCGGGTCTCGTTTTTTTAGGAGTGTTGTTTGCTGTGTCGACAGATTCTTTTCAAGGAGACCGCTGGCTTGTTTCAGCTATAGATGACAGCACTATTCTTCAGTCAGCGTCATCTGTTTTTCACGGCCTGTCTTTTTTAGCTTCAAAAGTGATGATTATGGTTCTTTTAGCTGTACTTATTGTTTTTTTATTTTTAAAAAAAGACTATATTGGCATGATATCCTCATTTTTACTTATTTTAAGCGGCGATATTATTAATAAAGCAGTTAAAGATGCGGTAGAACGAGCCCGTCCTCTTGAAGGCATCGAAGGCTACAGTTTTCCAAGCGGCCATGCAATGATGGGAATTCTTATCTACGGTCTGATTTTCTTTTTTCTGATCAAGCATATAAACAATCAAAAGGTGGCCAAGTGGTATCAGCGGGCAATTACTTTAATTGTTTTGTTAATCGGCGTGAGCCGTATTCTGTTAAGAGAACACTTTTTAACAGATGTATTAGCTGGCTACAGCTTAGGGCTTATGTGGCTAATTGTAGGCATTTTCTTCTATACGCTTGTTTATGCGTATGTAAGGCCGTCAGCGGAAAAAGAGTTTCCAAAAGGTATGTAACAAATATATACATATGACCCCCTTCATCAAAAGAAGGGGGCTTTTGTTTAAACTAGGAACATTGCGACAATCGTTGTAACAACTAATCCAATCGCTACAGGTTTTAAATTGCGTCTAGCGAGTTCAAACGGACTGACTCCACAAATCGCAGCAGCTGGAATGAGCGCCCATGGAATCAACGTTCCCCCTCCAACCCAAATCGCAGCAATTTGCCCCAAAGCAGTTAGCGTGGCAGCGCCCGATCCTAAAGCAGATGCAAATAAATGAGAGACAGAGCCTACGAGTGAAATACCTGAAAAGCCTGAACCGTCTAACCCTGTAATAGCTCCTAGCGCAGTTATCGTCACAGTAGCGACCTGTGCAGTTAACGGTACAGTCGAAGCAAGCGCAACGCCTAGGTCATTGACAAGTCCATGTGATCCTTTCGGAAGAAAGTCACCAATGATTGTTTTAAATCCAGCATCTCCTAAATAGAAAAAAGCGGCAATCGGAATAACGGGACCGAATACTTTAAACCCAAACTGCAAGCCTTCAATCAAGTAGGAAGTGGTTTGTTCGAGACCTTTTCCTTTGTGAGCAATAAGCGACACCACTACTAAAATAAATAGAGCTGTACCTCCAACGAGAGCAGTGGCATCTCCTCCCTGTAAATGAAGGGCGAACATTGCCCATACGTCTATAGCAAAGAAAAGAGGAACTATAATGGCTAAAGCCCGGCGTAATGAAGGAGAAAGAGGTGTGGATTGGTTAGAAGAGCTGCTTGTTAAAATTGTCGGTTGCGCCTGAATTTTATTGTGCTTCATATCTTGTTTTAGAAAGTAAAAAGCAGAGAGTGTGGTAACGACTCCCATCACAATGACAAGAGGGACACTTGCTTGAACAACCTCGTGAACCGGAAGCCCTGCTGCGTCAGCGGTTATCTTAGGGGCAGCTTGAATAACAAAGTCTCCTGAAAGCGCAACGCCGTGGCCGAATAAATTCATCGCTACAGCTACGCCTATAGCTGGAAGCCCTACGCGGATGGCAACTGGTAAAAGCACGGCTCCAAGTAAAGCAACGGCTGGAGAAGGCCAGAAAAAATAGGAGATGGTCATCATAACTAATCCAATAACCCAATAGGCAAGAGTAGGTGTTTTAATGAGGCGAGCAAAAGGTGAAATCATCGATTCATTTATTCCTGTAGCCATTAAGACTTTACTCATGGATACAATAATTGAAATAATTAAAATGGTAGGAAGCAGTTCTGTAATGGCATAAATGAAGCTGGAAAAAACAGCGCTGACGGAGTGGCTTAACGAAGAGGTAGCCGTTAAGGAAAGCAAAAAAATCCCGAGTATACAAAGGATACTCGTATCTCGCCGCATAATCATAAAGCCGATAATGAAGGCGATAAAAAGGACATACATCCAATGAAGAGCTCCAAGCTCTATGCCCATAAAAATTCCTCCCAATAGGTGATGTAGTATACAATATGACGTTTGTGCCTATTGTGATACTCGCCTACTAGGAGGATGTTTACTTATTTAACTACGTGGTATGAGGTGACATAAGAAGGGCGAGAGAAAATCGATGGCTGCTGATCCACGCCTTCTGACGTACCGCGTTTTTTGTGTGCTTCATTATAGGCTTTTGAAGACTGCCAATCGCTAAATGAACTTTCATCTTTCCATCCTGTAAAGATAATGTATGTGTCATTTTGCAGTGGACGAAGCACACGAATAGCTGAAAAGCCTGCTTCATTTTCAATTAAACGAGCGCGTTGGCTAAATCGCTGTTCAAACAAAGGACGGCCTTCATCTGTAACTGAAATATTATTTAGTACAGCAAATCCGCTATCTGCAAGATCTCCAGAAGCATCTAATACTTCATAAGCATGTCCTTCTTTAAAAATTGTATCTCCATCTGTTTCGTGGACTAGTGCAAATTGATCGTCATCTTTGTGAAGCAGTAATAAACGTTCACTCGGATGTTCGTCGATCAACTTTTGAAGGTAAGGGCCTGTTCCGTAAGTAATAAAGATCTTCATGGATTATACTTCCTTTCTAATTGGGAATTGCATACAATTTACAATTGTAAATCATACTAAAATTATAAAATTTTACACACAAAAATTCAAAAATTGTGAACTTCTAATGAAGATGGTAAAGTAAAACATTGATGAAGTTGTTTTCCATATTATCAAAAGTTTAGCGGAAGAAAAGGGGTGGCACGATGTACAAAAAAGGCTTATACGCAATTGCTGCCTTAGTTGGAATTTTTCTATTAGGATTGATTGGATATATTATCATCTTGTTTCTTGGAAACTATGTAATTGATGAGAAAAAAATCGTCATGGACTCGGCTACGAGATTAGTCGATGAAAATGGAGACGAATTAACAAAGCTCTATGTGAAAAATCGGGACTTGGTTTCAATTGACAAGATTCCAAAGCATGTGCAACAAGCATTTATTTCAATTGAAGATGTTCGTTTTTATGAACACCACGGAATCGATTTTAAATCTATTGGCCGAGCATTATACCGAGATATATTGGCTGGAGGAAGTGTTGAAGGAGGAAGTACTTTAACACAGCAGCTGGCTAAAAATGTGTTTTTATCGAATGATAAAACGCTGCTTAGAAAAACAAAAGAAGTAGTGGTGGCTATTAACCTGGAGCAGCGTTACAGTAAGCAAAAACTGCTTGAAATGTATTTGAATCAAATATACTTTGGACACGGAGCCTATGGAATCCAAGCTGCATCCAAGCTTTACTTCAATAAAGATGTCTCCGAATTAACGGTAGAAGAAGGTGCACTTCTCGCTGCACTGCCAAAAGCACCGAATTCCTATTCTCCTATTTTACATCCAGAAAAAAGTATAGAACGTAGAAATGTTGTGTTAAATGCCATGCAAAAAGCAGGTTATTTATCAGCTGAAAAAAATGTCCGTTTGCAAGGAAGAACGCTGGGGTTGAACATAAAGGAGCAGGCTAAAAATCCAGCGTATTTAACCTATATCGATATGGTTATCCAAGAAGCAGAGAAGAAATACAGCATTTCGGGCAATGAGCTTCTGCGCGGAGGTTATACGGTCAAAGTACCGATGAATATAAAAGTACAAGAAGCCGCCTACGAGCTGATGAAAGAAAATCGTTATTTTCCAGGTACAGATAACAGTGCCCAAGGTGCTTTTGTATTAGTCGATAACAAAAGCGGAGGAGTTTTATCTGTTATGGGAGGACGAGATTATGTACAAAAATCGCTCAACCGCGTAAATGTCAAAAGACAGCCAGGTTCTACGATGAAACCTATTGCGGTATATGGCCCTGCATTAGAAGAAGGTCAATTCAAGCCTTATTCGTTGCTGCAAGACAAGCTTAGAAGCTACGGGGGATACACACCTAAAAACGTAGACGGCCAATATGCTAAAAAGGTAACGATGTACGATGCCTTAAAAGATTCTAAAAACGCAGCTGCCGTCTGGACATTGAATCAGCTAGGAGTTGAAACAAGCAAGCAGTATCTCACAAAGCTAGGAATTCCGTTAGAAGATAAAGGGCTTGCGATTGCTCTTGGAGGATTAAAGGAAGGAATTACACCGCTTCAATTAGCAGGAGCGTACCGGGCATTTGCTGAAAATGGAGAAAACATCCAACCGTACTTTATTCAAGAGATAAAAGATCAAGATGGAAAAGTGATTGCAAAAGCTGTTCCCGACACTCACAAAGCATTTTCAAAACAGACGGCTTGGTATATGACAAAAATGCTTCAAGGAGTTGTTAAAGAAGGAACGGCAAAAAATGGAGAGTTTAAAGGAGAGTTAGCAGGAAAAACAGGGTCTACTTCGTATACGAATGTTAAAGGAGCCACAAGAGATGCTTGGTTTGTTGGATATACCCCAGATGTTGTAGGAAGCGTGTGGATGGGATATGATTCTACAAATGACCAGCACTATTTAACAAAAGGAAGTTCTTATCCAACTCTATTATTTAAAGACATTCTAACAAGAGCTGGTTACGACGAAGCTGCATTTCAAAAGCCAGCAGGCGTTAAAGATCTGCCAAAACCAATACGTTTAGAGCAAGTTAAAGACTTAAAACAAGAATTAACATTCCATCCATTTGGTTTGCTAACGGTAAGTTTATCGTGGACACCTTCACCTGATAAAAGAGCTGTTTATTATGTTTATGAGAAAAAAGGGGATAAAGCCGAATTGATTGGCAAAGTGAAGGGAAAAGGAGCATTTGAAAAAGAGCGTGTGAATCTGCTCGACAGTCCTACTTATTATGTAGTTCCTTACAATTCCCAAACACAACAAAAAGGAAAAAAATCCAACGAAGTAACACCTGCTCTTTTTCAATAAAAAAAGGAAGAGTAGGGCGATTTTTTGACATTTTTAGCAGGTGGCTATACAAGTCGTAAAGAAATGGGTATAGTGACAAGTAGAGAATATAACGTGAAACTTTAATCAGTAGAGGAACCGGTATGTTCCTTTGCTGATTATTGTCTGTCTAATCGAAGAAAATACGGATGGAAGACAATCGAGAAAGGTGGAAATTATGAGTCAAGGAACGTTTAACGATACTTTTTTAAAAGCCTGTAGAGGGGAAAAAACGGATCATGTTCCGGTTTGGTATATGCGCCAAGCAGGGCGTTCACAGCCGGAATACCGAAAGCTAAAAGAGAAGTACTCTCTATTTGAAATCACTCATCAGCCGGAGCTTGGGGCATACGTAACACGCCTGCCCGTTGAACAGTACGGAGTGGATGCAGCTATTTTATATAAAGATATAATGTCACCGCTTCCTTCAATTGGAGTGGATGTTGAAATCAAGTCAGGAATTGGTCCTGTCATTTCTAATCCAATTCAATCTTTAAGCGATGTAGAAAAGCTAGGAGAAATTACCCCGGAAGAAGATGTTCCGTATGTATTAGATACGATTAAGCTGTTAACAACAGAACAGTTAAACGTACCTCTAATTGGTTTTGCCGGTGCTCCTTTCACAGTAGCAAGCTATATGATTGAAGGAGGACCTTCAAAAAACTATAATAAAACAAAAGCATTTATGTACACGGAACCTAAAGCATGGTTTGCGCTAATGGATAAGTTAGCAGATATGACGATTACATATGTAAAAGCGCAAATTGACGCTGGAGCAAAAGCCATTCAAATCTTTGATTCATGGGTGGGGGCCTTAAATGTAGCGGATTATCGTTATTTTATAAAGCCTGTTATGGAGCGGATTTTTACCTCTTTGCGCGAAAAAAATGTACCTCTCATTATGTTTGGAGTAGGAGCAAGTCATTTGGCAAAAGAATGGCATGATCTGCCGCTGGATGTAGTGGGATTAGATTGGCGAACACAGCTGGATGAAGCACGTGCACTAGGCTTAACAAAAACACTGCAAGGAAACTTAGATCCTGCTATTTTGTTAGCTCCATGGGAAGTTATTGAAGAACGTGTAACAGAAATATTAGATAAAGGGATGGCCAGTCCTGGTTACATCTTCAACTTGGGGCACGGCGTCTTTCCACAGGTTCAGCCGGAAACGTTGAAGCGTTTAACAACTTTTATTCATGAATATTCTGCAAATAGACAATAAATTGTCAAATAATTTGGAGCGCTAAACTTTGAATTTTTCTTTTTATTCATGGCAAAATGAAGACAAGTATTGAATCTAACAAAGAGGTGTCGAACACATGAGTAAAAAAGTAATGGGATTACTTGTAATGGCATATGGAACACCATATAAAGAAGAAGATATTGAACGTTACTATACACATATCCGCCGCGGACGTAAACCTTCACCGGAAGCCTTGGAAGATTTACAAAACCGCTACGAAGCAATTGGGGGCATTTCACCTCTTGCAAAAATTACGCAGCAGCAAATGGAAAGTCTAGAAAAGCGCTTGAATGAAGTACAGGATGAAATTGAATTTAAAGCGTATCTTGGCTTAAAGCATATTGAACCGTTTGTTGAAGATGCAGTAGAAGCCATGCATAAAGACGGAATTAAAGAAGCGGTCAGCATTGTGCTTGCACCTCACTTTTCAACGTTTAGCGTAAAATCCTATAATGGACGCGCCAAAGAAACAGCTGAAAAATTAGGAGGACCAATCATTCATTCCGTAGAAAGCTGGTACAGTGAGCCAAAGTTCATTCAGTACTGGGCTACACGTGTTAAACAAACGTTTGATTTAATAGACGAAGAGAAACGCCAAAAAGCCGTATTGATTGTTTCTGCGCATAGCTTGCCAGAAAAAATTATTGCAGCAGGAGATCCATATCCAAATCAGCTTCAAGAAACAGCGGATTTAATTGCACAAGCAGCTGGTATTGAACATTACGAAATTGGCTGGCAAAGTGCTGGAAATACGCCTGAGCCATGGATAGGTCCTGATGTCCAAGATTTAACAAGAGAACTGCATGAAGAAAAAGGCTATACGTCGTTCGTCTATATCCCGGTTGGATTTATCGCGGATCACTTAGAAGTACTTTATGATAACGACTACGAATGCAAAGTGGTAACAGATGAAATTGGGGCTGATTATTACCGTCCTGAAATGCCGAATGCACAGCCTGAATTTATCGATGGGTTAGCTACAGTTGTGTTAAAACGAATTGCCCGTTAAGTCAATATAGATTCTTTGTACGTTGAACAGGGACGAAAAGTAACTTATAATCAATATAAAGAAAAGTAAGAAGCGAGCTATGGGTTTCCATAATCGCTTCTCTTTATATTGAATTTTACAGAAAAGGCGATGATAACATGACGGATAGACGAAAAAAGGTTGTCATCATCGGTGGAGGAATAACAGGTCTTTCAGCTGCCTATTATTTGCAAAAAAAAATAAAGGATCATCAGCTGCCTATTGATCTTCAACTAATAGAAGCGACGCATCGGCTTGGCGGGAAAATTCAAACGGTCAAACGAGACGGTTATTTATTTGAAAAAGGTCCTGATTCATTTTTAGCGCGTAAGCTAGCTGCTACAAAACTGGCAAAAGAAGTAGGGTTAGGCAGGGAGCTAGTCGGAAATGAAAAGGGGAAATCCTATATTCTAGTAAAAGATACACCGCATGCACTGCCTGATGGTGCTGTAATGGGGATACCAACCAAGTTATCCCCTTTTATCACAACGGGGCTATTTTCACCTGTTGGAAAGCTGCGCGCAGCAGCTGATTTTTTTATACCAAAGACAAAAAATCAGGATGACCGTTCGCTAGGTGTATTTTTTAGAAGACGGTTTGGTGATGAAGTTGTTGAAAATTTAATTGAACCTCTATTATCAGGAATTTACGCAGGAGACGTCGATCGTTTGAGTTTAAGATCAACATTTCCACAGTTTTTGCATGCTGAACATAAGTACAGAAGCTTAATTGTTGGAATGAAAAAGCTAAAAGAAATTCACCCACAGCACGGTGATGATTCGGAGTTTAAAAAAAATAGCGTCTTTTTAACATTAAAAGAAGGTCTGCAATCGCTAGTAGATGGGGTAGAAAAAGCAATAGATCCTGATATTATTACAAAAGGAATAAAAGTAGAGAAAATTTATAAAGAAGATACCACATATGAATTATCGTTAAATAGCGGGAAAGTCATAAAAGCAGACAGCGTTATTGTAACTTCTCCTCATGCAGCTGCTCAGTCTATGCTTTCGGAATATAAAATATTCGAGCCGTTGAAGCATATGCCTTCCACTTCAGTAGCTACTGTTGTGATAGCCTTTGCAAAAGAAGCGCTGCAAGACAATCTAGATGCAATGAACATTGCCGTTTCAAGAAATAGCGATTACACGATTACGGCGTGCACATGGTTAAATAAAAAATGGCCCCACGCAGTTCCGGAAGGAAAAGTGCTGCTGAGATGTTTAGTTGGACGAACCGGGGACGAAGCTATTGTGGATCAGCCTGACGATGAAATTTTCAAAATTGTCCTAGACGATTTGAAGAAGCTCATCACAATTTCTGCTGAGCCTGAATTTTACGCCGTAACGAGATGGAAGCAGTCAATGCCTCAGTACACGGTCGGGCATCATGATATGCTAGATACAATGAACGAGCAGCTCGAAAAAGAGCTGGCAGGCCTTTATGTAGCAGGAAGCTCGTACGAGGGTCTAGGTATACCAGAATGTGTAGAGCAAGGAGAAGATGTGGCTAAAAAAGCGGTTAAATACCTGCAGCAGCTGTAGAAGTGGAGCGATGAATCAATGCTCCGCTTTTTTGTCTACTACCTGAAGAGAAAGGTTATGCTAAGAGAAGAGATTGTGGTTGAAAAGCAAAAGAAACTTATGCTATAGTAAAACCGTACTTGTTGACTGAAATATTCATTTGGTCAGAAAGAAGGGGATAACGTGGCTATAGACCGAAAGCAATCAGTTGTTGACGCAGCGTCAAAATCATTTGCGCTGTTTGGATATAAAGCAACGACTATGGAGCAAGTGGCGAAGCTTGCAAATGTCGGAAAAGGAACGATTTATACTTTTTTTAAAAACAAAGAAGAGTTATTCGATGAAATTGTTACACGAATGATTCGAGAAATGACAGATGCAGCTGAAACTGTCATTGACAGCAGCCGTCCTTTTTTTGAAAATGCCCAAGCAGCTATTTTTCGAATCTTAGAGTTCCGCACGGAGCATCAGCTCATGCTGAAGCTGGTACAGGAACAGCAGTTAGGCACTACAGCAGTGCAAGAAGTGCTGGTGCGAGTAGAAGAAGAGATTTTGACTTATATAAAAAACAAAATCGAAATTGCGATTTCTAAAAAAGAAATCAAACCGTGCAACCCGGAGCTCACAGCTTTTTTACTATTTAAAATGTACATTGCACTCGTCTATGATTGGGAAAAACGGCATGAGCCGCTTTCAGAAGAAAAAATTGCTGAATTAATTGAACTATACTTTTTACGCGGTCTGTCTCAGTGAGATGGGCTTTTTTCATAGAAAAAACAAAAAAGGTCTCATGACGAGACCTTTTTTTATTGTTCATTATCATCTTTTTTTACGCCGTTTAATTCTGTATTTCCTGTTTTTGCATCTTCTTCTTTTTGCTCTACTTCTGTATTTCCTTGCTTTTTAAGTTTGAAGTAGGCATCAATAACATCACCTGTAATAGTTTTACTTTGTCCGCCAGAATTCGCTCCAGCAACATACGCAGAAGGAATAACAACTGCTACAGCTACTTCAGGATTGTCATAAGGTGCATAAGAGACAAAAGTGGAGTTACGTACGCTTACGCCTTGATTATAGGTTTCAGCTGTTCCTGACTTGCCTGCTATATTATATTTTCTGTATTTTGGATTTGTATACAAGGCGTGTCCAGTACCACCTTGAGCAGTAACAACACGACGAAAACCACGTTTTACAATGTCAATTTGCGACTGATTCATTGTAATACGGTTTAATACTTGTGGTTCCACGGAACTTTGTATACTTCCTTTTAGCTCACTGTCAAGTTCAGGCTCACGAATTTCTTTCACAAGGTGAGGTTTCATTCTGTATCCACCATTGGCAATTGTTGAAATGTATTGAACAAGCTGAAGCGGTGTATACGTATCGTATTGACCAATTGCAAAGTCGAGAGCTTTACCAGGTTCGTTTGTCACGGTGTTACGAATACCGGTTGATTCGTTTTCTAAATCAATTCCCGTTGGAATTCCAAGGCCAAACTGACTGTAGTATGAACGCATTTTATTAAAAATAGAAGGCGAGATATGCAATGATCCGCCAGGTCGATAAGTTTCACCAGCCATGTTTAGAATTGTTCTATACATAAAAACGTTAGAAGATTGCTCGAGAGCTTTTTCGATACCTGTAGCTCCCATATTGTGAGAAGATTTCTTCGGTTTAGTACCAGCAAACTTCATTGGTGCGTCATAAAAAACAGTACCAGGCTGAATTGCACCTGAGTCAAGTCCGGCTAGAACGGTCGCTCCTTTAACCGCGGAACCTACTTCATAAGAAGTTGTAAGATTTCCAAGCGCGAAGTCTTGAACTTTGCGTGCTCCTGTTTGTTTGTCAGTAACAAGCTGTTTTCCTCCCATTGCTAAAATGTCTCCCGTATGTGGGTCCATCATAATAGCAAACGCTCGGTCCATTAAGCGGTTCCTCGCAGAGCCTTCAAGTACAGCTTTCGTTAAAACATCTTCGACTTGTTTTTGCAGTTCCATATCAATCGTTAAAATTAAGTCACTGCCGCGCTGACCTTCAGTAACGGTCTCTTGACTCACTAAGTTGCCGGAGCGATCGGTTACGTTTTGTATGCGCGCTTTTTGACCACGAAGAACGTCTTCGTACTGCTTTTCTAAATAACTTTTTCCTACTCGGTCATTTCGGCTGTAGCCGTGGGACAAGTAGTACTGTAAGTTTTCGCTTGGTAACCCTTCGTCTGCCGATGTGATTTTACCAAGCAGCGTGCTAAGTAAGTCATCGTATGTATACATACGGTCCCAGTAAGTTGTCGTATCGACGCCAGGCAAGTCACTCAGCTGCTCACTAATAACGGCAAGCTCTTTATCAGTTAAGCCGCTTTTAATAATTTGAGCAGTTAACGCATACCCGCCTTCCATCTTGCTTTTAATGGCAATCACTTCAAGGTCGTCTTTCACCGATAAAAGTTCATTTTTAGTGATGCGCTTCAGCTGAAGAGGATACAAATCATCTTCAGAAATTTTTTCTTCTTTTACTTTTTGCTTATCTGCTGCGGTAATTTTTTTCGCTGCTGCTTTTGGATGAGTTGCAATCCAATAATCTTTTAAGTCGCGTTCTGTTAGCTTAATCGTATTTTTATCTTTCTTTTTATCCGATTTGCCAAACACGTCTGTTGTAACAGGAACATCAATAAGAGTGGCAAGCTTTTTAGCTACTTTTAGCTTGTCTTCTTGAGTGACGCCCTTCAAACGCGTGTACGTGACAGCGTTCAACGGTTTATTATCCACGATAACGCGGTCATAGCGGTCTAGCATCTTTCCGCGAGGAACCGGTGAATCTACCGTTTCATCTTCTGTTTTTTCAACTTCTCGTTTATAGTTCTCTCCGTACACAATCTGTACGAAGCCTAATCGTAAAATGAGTGCAGAAAAAAGCAGGAAAACCACAATAAACAGCCAGTTAATTCGAAATGAGACATGTGTTTTTTTGCGCTTTTTAGTTTTCATGTAAACCCCTTCACTTTGTTTATACAAGTTAAAAAAATTCATAAATTTTCTTATGAATCTATCACTCTACATATTAACATAATTTTGTCTATAAATGTTATTAGGTGGAATAAAACAGATAAAAATTTTATAGAAATTTTTGCGAAAGAAGAGAGACCTGTCGAAGGGTGCTGAAGGGGGGTGTTCAATATTTTCCACTCGGTTGTTCAATATTGTTACCTGTTCAAATGTCCTAGAATCGGTAAAATAAAGAGAGATAGATATCAAGGGGGGCAAAACGAATGAAAATGAAAAGGCTTTCAATAATGTCTGGCGTGTTAGCAACATCACTTTTATTTGCGACAGCATGTTCAAACTCAGGTACGGATTCAAAAGCAAGTAAATCAACAGGCTCAGGTGATCAAGTTGTTATTGATATGTTCCAGTTCAAAGTGGAAATTGCAGATCAGCTGAAAGAATTAACGGATGAATATACAAAAGAACATCCAAACGTAAAGTTTAACATCCAAACAGTCGGCGGAGGAGCGGACTATGGTGCAGCATTAAAAGCACAGTTTGCCTCTGGAAATGAACCTGATATCTTTAATAATGGAGGGTTCCAAGAAGCGCAAACGTGGAAGGATAAATTAGAAGATTTGTCTGATCAGCCGTGGGTAGATAATCTGTATGATATCGCTAAAGAACCGATGACAATGGACGGGAAAATCTATGGTCAGCCGCTAAACTTAGAAGGTTATGGTTTTATTTATAATAAAGATTTATTTGAAAAAGCAGGCATTAAAGAATTGCCTAAGACGCTGTCGGAATTAGAAGCAGCTTCTAAAAAGCTTAAAGCAAAAGGCATTACGCCATTTTCTAACGGATACGGCGAGTGGTGGGTGCTAGGTAACCACTTATTTAATATTCCAATGGCGCAGCAAGATGATCCAGATGCGTTTATTAAAGGTCTAAACGAAGGAAAAGCAAAATTTGAAGGCAATGAAACGTTTAAGCAATTTATGAATCTGTTCGATTTAACGTTAAAGTATGGAAATAAAAATCCATTAACGACAGATTACAATACACAAGTTACTCAATTTGCTTCTGGTGAAACAGCGATGATGCAACAAGGTAACTGGACGGTAAATATGATCACGAAAATCAATCCGGACATGAAAATGGGCTTTATACCAATGCCGATCAGCAACGATGCGAAGAAAAATGATAAATTAGCAATCGGAGTTCCAAATAACTGGGTAGTGAACAAAAATGCACCAGATGCAGATAAAAAAGCAGCGAAGGAATTCTTAAATTGGATGGTTTCTTCTAAAGAAGGTCAAAAATTCTTAGTTGAAAAGTTCAAGTTCATTCCAGCGTTCAAAAACATCGATGGAAAAGGAATCGATTCTTTATCTGATGATATCTTAAAATACTCTGAAGAAGGCAAAACATTATCTTGGAACTGGTTTAAGTATCCAGAAGGAACGGTTCAAGAAGTAGGCGCAGCAATGCAGTCTTACGCAGGCAAACAAATGACGGAAGAAGAGTTTATGAAGAAATTAGATACAATTTGGGCAAAAATGAAAAAATAACCAAAAAGTCCGCGTGGAAAACGCGGACTTTTTGGTGTGAAAAAATAGCTGGTTAGATTCATAGTTATGAAAAAATAATAGTTAATTGAAAGCGCTTTTAATGTATAATAATAGTCATAATGTATGACATTAGTCAAAGGAGGTTAGTTGTGAAAGGCTGGAGCATACGCAAGAAATTAATTTTGTTTTTCTTATTCGCAACCGTTATTCCCTTTTTAATTTCAACGATTTTTACGTATCAATACACAAAAGAAACGGTTAAGAATCGATTTATTTCTACCAACTATCAAGTTATTAAAAATGGAAGCAATGATTTGAGTGATTACTTAAATGAAATTGCTAATATTACAAAAAGGCTGTACGGCTACCACCCATTTATTAAAGTGTTAGATGAAGGCGTATCAAGTGACTTAGGAGCCAATCAACTAGAAATATCACGCACTCTTCTTTATTTATATAATACTCGTCCAGAGATTGAACAGCTCCATCTTTATATTGAGAACGGGCATGACTCGTATACAGCTTATAATTCGAAAGTGAGCAGCAGAGGGAAGTACGATGATATTTACACCCAGCCTTACTATTCTTATTTAAATAAACATCATAAATTTCTTGCCATTGAGCCTACCCATGAAATTTATAGCTACAATAATTTATCAACATTAATTGACTCACTGCCGAATCAAGTTATTAGCTTTCATCAGCGGATTGATGAAATTCCATCAGACAAGTTGTTAGCTTATCTATCTTTAGACATTAACATGACACAAATTCAATCTATATCGCAGCGCTTATATAATGAAGAGTCAGAAGATTTTTATTTAATGAACAATAAAGGGAAGGTTTTGTATTCTTCGGATTCAAAGGTTATTGGAAAAAACGAAAACTACCCGTGGCTAAAGGCGCTTACGTCTCAAGAGGATCACAGCATGGAATGGGAAGATAAAAGCTTCTCAGGCGTATTAATGTATGAAAAGCTTAAACAGCCTTTTGAGGACTTATACATTGTGAAGCGAATTCCTTACAGTGTTTTATATGAAGATGCGAGAAAGACAGCACTTATGAATGTATTAATTGGCCTGCCATTTTTGTGTATGCTCGTTATCGCGACGCTTTTTATATCGGTCCGTTTTACACAGCCGATTAACGTATTAATTCGCAATATGAAAGAAGTGGAAAAAGGATCATTTGAAGTCCGGTTTAAATCGCTTGGAAACGATGAATTTGGTGTTTTAGGAAGGCACTTTACCTCTATGGTGGAAACAATTAATGACTTAATTGAACGTAAATTCCGATTGGAGTTAGAAAATAAATCAACGCAGCTAAAAGTGCTGCAGTCACAAATTAATCCGCATTTTTTATACAACGCATTTCAATCGATTGGAACTCTTGCCCTTAAGCATAAAGCAGTTGAAGTATATTCTTTATTAACCTCACTTTCTCACATTATGCGTTACAGCATGAATATGAAAGAGGATATCGTTAGCTTAAAGCAAGAAGTCGATCACGTAAAAGCTTTCTTGAGTCTGCAGAAGCAGCGGTTTGGTTCAAAGTTTGAGTATGAGTTAAATATCGAAAAAGAGGCAGAGCTTATGCGAATACCGAAAATGATCTTGCAGCCTCTTGTTGAGAATTCTTTTAAGCATGGATTCGAAACCCGCACAGGAAGCGGAAAGCTGTTGATTTCAGCGAAGTTAAACGGAGAAGAACTGATTCTAACTGTTTCTGATAACGGAAAAGGGATAGGAGAGAAAGAGTTGAATCAATTAAAAGCGAGACTTCAGCAATCGTATAATCAAACAGATGAGCATATTGGGTTGCAAAATATTTATGAACGACTTCGCATCTACTATGGAGATCATGCTTCAATGCAAATTAGCAGTCAAGAAAATCACGATTTTACCGTTGTCATAAAGCTAACAACAATTGAAGAAAAGAGGGATAGTGATGAAAGTATTAATCGTGGATGATGAAGAGCATGTAAGAGAAGGAATAAAGCTGCTTGGACAGTGGGAAGAGCATGAAATTACAGATGTGATAGAAGCTGATAGCGGTGAGCAAGCGATTGCGCTTATTGAGGATCACGGACCTGAAATCATTTTTACTGATATGAAGATGCCTAATATCGATGGAATTGCTTTGTTGGAGTGGATTAAAGAGAATTCACCTTCTAGCAAAACGATTGTGGTAACAGGGTATGATGACTACCACTATATGCGTAAAGCTATTCATTTTGGAAGTACGGATTATATTCTAAAGCCAGTGGATCCTTCGATTTTAAACGATACGCTTGTACGAGCTGTAACTCAATGGAAGAAAGAAGAAGAGTCCAGAAAAGTCCATAATAGCAGCTATCGTTTAATCAATGAAATGAAGCCGATTTATCGAGATCGAAAACTGACGCAGTTAATGAACAATTATTTGCTAAATCAATCAATCTATGAAGAGTTTGGTTTCCATCTGACTAGAGAATATGAAGTGGGGATTGTACGTGTAGATGAATCCATTATTCGTTCTTTTGGAGGTGATCGGGATTTAGCCTATTTTTCAATTTTAAATGTAATCAATGAAATGCTGATGGCAGGAGAAAATGGGGTAGCCTTCCGTTACTTATCAAATAAGTGGGAAATTATCATTATATTTTGGAATGATTTTGAACGCATCACCTCTTTGCTGACGACTTTACATACAGCAATTCGCCGTACGTTAGAGGTGAGCTGTCGGATTGCAAGAGGATGCAAAGTCTCTTCTATTGATCAGCTAATGAAATCCTATGAACATGCGAAAAATTCGCTTTTATTAAGCAATGTTCTTGATCAAAATAAAGTGAAGGTCTACGGCGAGCAAGACGTTTTAGCAAGTGCTTTATTAATAAATATGATGGATTATAACAGTAAAATTGAAGAAGCGCTGCAAGTAGGGAGGTTTGAAGCCTTTTTGCCGGTATTCAACGAAATTATCACAGCTTTTGAAGCACAAAATTATCTATCATTAAAGCAAATTCTGCATTTTGAGCAGGAATATCAGCTGTTAAGCCAGCATTGGTTAAAAAGATATCACATTCCTTATACGATAAATAACGGTCCTGAATATGTTCTTTCTTTTTTCTATAACCAAGATGGGCAGTTTCAGCTAGCAAAGTATGTAGAGAGAAAGAAGCGTGAAGTAAAGCGCTTTTTAAAAGTAGTAAAAAGGTATAGCAAGCAAAACAATCGCGACGTTATTTATGAGATCGAACAATATTTGCAGCAAAATTTTCATCGAGATGTGAAGCTTCAAGAAATATCGGAACGTTTCTATTTAAGCCGTGAATACATTTCGAGAAAGTTTAAGCAAGAATTTCAAGAAAATATTTCAGATTATATGGTGAAAGTCAGAATGAATAAAGCCAAATCACTTTTACTAAATGAAGAACTAAAAATCTATGAAATTGCGAATATGATAGGATATCATGATGATAAATACTTTCGAAAAGTGTTTAAAAAAGTAGAAGGCATTACGCCAAACGAGTATCGCAGTTTGACCGTATAAAAAAAAGTTGAAACTGTTATAAAACAGTTTCAACTTTTTTTATTTCATGATATCTAGGCAGTGATCGCATTTGTTTCCGTAGCACTCATGCTGTTCCTCGATGTCGTTTCCGCATTCTACGCACTTTTTATTGGGTAATCTTTTGAAAAATTCAGTCATTTTTTCTAACATTTAAATCCCCTCCGTTGTTTTTGTTACTAACATTGTATTATAACAGATGGTGAAATGTCAATTATGTTTTATAACAATCTAGCCTATTTTGCTATTCTAAGTGGTTATTTGTTATATAACAATGAGTTATTTCGATAAAATAGGCAAAACGAGTATCTTTCAGTTAGTTTTCAAAAAAAAGTAGGGTATACTGAACGTAATAAAAATAGTACGAAAGGGTGATTGAAATGAAAGTAACTGTTATTGGTTTTTGGGGAGGATATCCTGCTGTTTCAGAAGCTACTTCTAGCTATTTAGTTGAGCACGATGGATTTCAGCTGCTTGTTGATTGTGGAAGCGGTGCATTGGCTCAGCTGCAAAAATATGCAAAACCAGAAGAAATAGATGCGATGATTTTATCTCATTATCATCATGACCACGTGGCTGATGTCGGAGTATTTCAATATGCTCGCCTCATTCAGACTCATCTAGGGAACGCTGTTAAGGAACTTTCTATTTACGGACATACATATGATCAGGAAAGCTTCAACAAACTTACTCATAAAGGAATTACCAAAGGAGTAGAGTACGATCCGAGTCAAAAACTTGACGTTGGGCCTTTTACAATCGAATTTATGAAAACGAAACATCCAGTCGTTTGTTATGCCATGAGAATAAGTGCTGGCAATCAAACCGTCGTGTACACAGCGGACTCGAGCTATTTAGAAGAATTTGTTTCTTTCTCCGAAAATGCAGATCTTCTTATTTGTGAATGTAATTTTTATGCTAGCCAAGATGGAAGCGGTGCTGGACACATGACGAGTACAGAAGCCGGTACACTTGCTTCTAAAGCAAGTGTCAAACAACTCATGCTTACTCACCTTCCACACTACGGAGAACACCAACAGCTAGTAGAGGAAGCTGCTGCTCGTTATGGAGGTACGCTTACGTTAGCTGAATCAGGATACGTATGGGAATAACAAGGAGGAAAATGAATGTTATTTATTGATAATCAAAAAAATTATGATCCCCGAATTAACTTAGCAATTGAAGAATATGCGCTCAAGCATCTAGATATTAATGAGACATATCTGCTGTTTTATATTAATGAACCTTCTATTATTATTGGAAAAAACCAGAACACCATTGAGGAGATTAATACAAAATATGTTGAAGATCAGCATATTCATGTAGTGAGACGTCTATCTGGAGGCGGTGCCGTTTATCATGATAAAGGAAATTTAAACTTCAGCTTTATTACGAAAGACGATGGAAATAGCTTTCATAATTTTAAAAAGTTTACCGAGCCAGTCGTGGAAGCGTTAAAGAAATTAGGAGTCAATGCTGAGTTAAGCGGACGAAATGATTTAATGGCGGAAGGACGTAAAATTTCTGGAAATGCTCAGTTTTCGACGAAAGGAAGGATGTTCAGCCATGGAACTCTTCTTTTTGATTCAGAGATTGAAAACGTGGTATCAGCGTTAAAAGTAAAAAAAGATAAAATTGAATCCAAAGGCATTAAGTCTATTCGAAATAGAGTAGCGAATATCAGTGAATTTTTAGAACAGAAAGTAACGGTGGAAGAATTTAGAGAAATGCTGCTTCGGTATATCTTTGAGGGAGAAGAAAATATAACAGAATATAAACTAACGGAAAAAGATTGGGAAACGATTCATCAAATTTCTAAAGAGCGCTATCAGTCATGGGATTGGAACTATGGAAAATCACCTAAATTTAACTTACAGCACTCTCACCGCTTTCCTGTGGGACAAATTGACGTTCGTTTGGAAGTGAATAAAGGGAAAATCGATGCTTGCACCATCTATGGAGATTTCTTTGGAGTGGGAGATGTCCAGGAAGTACAGGAAAAATTAACAGGTGTTCGTTATGAAAAAGCTTCTATTGAACAAGCCTTGGAGGACATCAATATTCCACATTATTTTGGTAATATTACAAAAGAAGAGTTTGTTGAATTAATCTATTAAGAAAAAAGTCTGCCACATCAGGCTTTTTTTCTTTTTAAACAGATGAGTCTTGTCAATAGAACAGCAGTAACATTATAATAGAATAGAAGAAGTAAGAATTTTTCCATTATTATGACTTAATAATGAATGGTTGTTCATTCATTCGTTATTAAAAGGAGGAAGTTATGAGATGAATTTGTCAGCACAGCTTCATAAAACAGCTGAGCAATTTCCGCAAAAATCGGCATATGTTTTTATGGATCAGGAAACATCTTATGCAGATCTTGATGCATCGGTATCTAAGTTTGCTAATGGTCTGAAGCAATTAGGTGTAAAAAAAGGAGATCATATCGCTTTAATTGTCGGCAACTCGCCTCATTTTGTTATTGGATTGTACGGTGCTCTTCGAGTAGGAGCTACTGTTATACCCATTAATCCTATTTACACAGCGGATGAAATTAGCTACATGCTTCAGGATGGAGATGTAAAAGCAGTTATTGCGGTTGATTTACTTCTCCCTGTTTTAAAAAAAATCATTGGACACACTCCATTTTTGGAACACGTTATCTTATGTGAAACGACAGATACAGTGGAAAGTATACCTTCTTATTTTCACACGTTTTCGCAAGTTGTAAACAGAGGGGAAGCTACATATGATTTTCTCGAGTTAAAAGAAGAAGATGTGGCCATCATTCTGTATACGTCAGGAACGACTGGAAAACCAAAAGGAGCTATGCTTACGCATAAGAATATTTATTCAAACGCTCAAGACGTAGCAGATTATTTAAGTATAAATGGGAATGACCGAGTCGTAGCTGCTTTGCCGATGTTTCACGTATTTTGTTTAACTGTTTCATTGAATGCGCCTTTAATGAATGGAGGAACGATATTAATTGAACCAAAATTCAGTCCATCTTCTATATTTGAATTAATTCAAAATCGACAAGCGACTATTTTTGCTGGCGTTCCGACAATGTATAATTTTTTACTTCAGCATGACAAAGGGAAAAAAGAGCACTTTCACACGGTAAGGCTTTGTATATCAGGCGGGGCATCAATGCCGGTGGCACTTCTAACCCATTTTGAACGTAAGTTTGGGGTCATGGTAGCAGAAGGCTATGGATTATCTGAGGCTTCTCCTGTGACGTGTTTCAATCCGATTGATAGAGAGAGAAAAGCAGGTTCTATAGGCACATCTATTATGAATGTTGAAAATAAAGTGGTAAACGAACTAGGAAAAGAAGTAGAAGTAGGACAAGTTGGCGAACTTATCGTCAAAGGCCCTAATGTGATGAAAGGGTATTATAAGCTTCCTGAAGATACGGAATATGCTCTCCGAGATGGTTGGCTGTATACAGGTGACTTAGCAAGAATGGATAAGGAAGGTTATTTTTATATCGTTGACCGTAAAAAAGATTTAATTATTGTAGGAGGATATAATGTTTATCCTCGCGAAGTAGAAGAAGTGCTATATGCGCATCGGGATATTGTAGAAGTGGCTGTTATCGGAGTTCCTGATCCTTCTTTAGGTGAATGTGTGAAGTGTTACGTGGTTTGCAATAATCAAGAGATAACGGAAGAGAAGCTTATTGCCTACTGCAAAGAGCACCTTGCTAAATATAAAGTGCCAAGTGAAATTGAATTTTTAAAAGAACTTCCTAAAAATACAACGGGAAAAATTTTAAGGCGTGCACTGAAGCAGCAGGTATCTCAGGAGCGATAAAATGAAAGCGATTCCAATTTGGAGGTGGTAAAAAATGTCATCTATTTCTTATGAAATAAAGGGACACGTCGCCCATGTGATACTGAACCGTCCGGAAGCGATGAATGCTTTTAATTACGATATGCTTAAAGAATTGGAAGAAGCAATTGAAGGAATTCGTATTCAAAAAGATATTCGAGTTGTGACGTTTAAAGGGACAGGTGAAAAATCTTTTAGTGTAGGTGCGGATTTAAAAGAACGTAAAACCCTCTCTGATCAAGAGGTAAAGCGCAATATTTACAAAATAGGAGAAGTGTTTTCTAAGATAGAGCAGCTTCCTCAGCCAACGATAGCAATCATCAACGGATATGCATTTGGAGGAGGAATGGAGCTGGCTTTAGCATGTGATTTCCGGATTGCTTCAACAGAAGCGCTTATGGGTTTAACGGAAACAAGCTTAGCGATTATACCAGGCGCAGGAGGAACACAGCGTCTCCCTCGCCTAGTTGGTGAAGCAAAAGCAATGGAACTAATTTTAACAGCTCAGCGCCTCACGGCATCAGAAGCAAAAGAATGTGGTCTAGTAACGAAGGTAGCTCCTGGATATCAAATAGAAGAAACAATAGATATTTTTATCTCGCTTTTATTAAAAAATGGGCCAATTGCACTTCAGCAAGCAAAATTTGCTATCAAAGAAGGAATGAAGGCCGATTTGCAGACTGGCTTGCAAATTGAACGAAAAGCATATGAGTTAACGATTCCGACAGAAGATCGTCTAGAGGCGCTTCAAGCATTTGCTGAGAAGAGAAGACCTAGTTTTAAAGGGAAATAAGAAGGGGCTGTCTAATGGACAGCTCTTTTTTAATTTCTTCGTATAATGAAGAAATTAAAAAAAGTAAAGGGTTCAAGAATAGAGAAGGAAAAGTTTAAACCTAGCTTTTGCCTATAATATGATGATATGATCTAGATAAAACAGCTATCTGAATCAAAAAGTAATGATTTCGAATTTTTTTGTTAAAAACTGTTGACTTTAATAAAGATATATTTTATTATTATAAAGCGTCGTTGAGACATAACAGTAACAACGAAGCTGAAAAAAGAATTTCAAAAAGTTGTTGACATTACGTCGGTAACTTGATAAGATAATAAAGTCGCTTAAGAGCGGCGGTTGAACTTTGAAAACTGAACAAAGCGACAAACGTCAACGTTAATTTTTATTTTTTAAATGAGCAAGTCAAACATTTCTTCGGAGAGTTTGATCCTGGCTCAGGATGAACGCTGGCGGCGTGCCTAATACATGCAAGTCGAGCGAACTGATTAGAAGCTTGCTTCTATGACGTTAGCGGCGGACGGGTGAGTAACACGTGGGCAACCTGCCTGTAAGACTGGGATAACTTCGGGAAACCGAAGCTAATACCGGATAGGATCTTCTCCTTCATGGGAGATGATTGAAAGATGGTTT
>NZ_JBISEM010000004.1:0-155900 GCF_044383985.1 Priestia sp. JSM ZJ58 | reverse complement strand
TGACTTCCTTAACCCAAACTTAACAACCACTTACTATAGATTCAGAGTTAGATTTCATCTCTTTGACTTCCTTAACCCAAACTTAACAACCACTTACTATAGATTCAGAGTTAGATTTCATCTCTTTGACTTCCTTAACCCAAACTTAACAACCACTTACTATAGATTCAGAGTTAGATTTCATCTCTTTAGTCTGTGTAAGAACTTTGTTATAATAGACTAGAACTTTAAATTATTTATTCAATCAAAATAGTAAAAACACTGTAAATCTAACATAAAATCCATCATTAAATCTCTCAAAAACCAGTGTAAGTTCTGTTATAATAACAACAAATTTGTTGTTATTATATTTGAGAAAAAAGGGGGGGTAATTTTGAAACAAGCTGAGGAAGAATTCAAATTAAGCGAAGTGATAAAGCTTACTGGTCTTTCTGATCAAACAATTAGGCGATATCAAGAGGATTTTAATATTCAAGGGATCCGAACTCAAGGTGGTCATCGTCGTTTTAAAAGAGAAGAAATTGATATGTTGCTTGAGGCTAAGAGATTAAAAGAAGAGAATGGCTATTCTATTAAGCAAATCCGTTCACATTTTAACGGAGAAACAACATCTGAGATGTTGGAAAAGAATGAGCCCATGAAAACAGTTTTTGAGAAGAAGATAGTAGATTTAGAAGAACAATTAGCAGAAGCAACTGAGAAAATTGATTCTATGGTTCAGGTTTTAACAACATTTATGAAACAAAGTGGACAAACAAATCAAGAGATTCTATCTCAATTTCAAGATGTACTAAAGGCACTCCCAGAAACATCTGCAACCACAGATAACCAAAGAATATTAGAAAAAGAGCAACGTCTAAACGAATTGAAAATTAGAAACAAACTAAGAAAAGAAGCAATTCAAAAATGGGGTACTTTACCTGAAGAGGATCGTACTATAACTGTGAAAACTGGCCTATTTAGCTTCAAGAAGGAAGAAGATTATAATAAAAAACGATCTTTCATAGAGGACTATATAAGCGAACACTTAGTAGATCGACTTGAAAAAGAGTATGATATTCAATAAAATTAATAATTAATCTGATTTTAAATAAATGTGAAATAGAGAGAAGGAAAGAGGCATTGAACTTAGTTAAGCTAAATTAACTAAGTTCAATGCCTCTTTTGATACTATAAATTTAGAAGATCCTTTGTAAACAAAATAAAAGACAACCTTTTACAAGCTGATTAAAAGTAGAGATAGATTTTGTTTTATAAGCAAATATTTGTTTAATTATTTATTACTTAAATAAAAAAGATTAGCCTAAAATACTCGTTTTGATATATTTTGCTAATTTTTATTGAATTATGAGACTAGTTAACGCTATAATAAAACTAACAAAAATGACCGGAATAGAAAAAAGACTTCAACTGTTTAAGAAGTGTTGGTAGCACTCTTAAACCGTTCCCCCTAGTTACGGTAGGGAAAACACTTGTCGAAGTCTCTTGTTAATAGATTTAGTTTTTCTATAAAATAAAACTTATGGTTTTATTTTATATGAAATAGCTATCTATTTCAAGGGCTTAGTTCATCAAAATCACGACATTGTTTTCCTTTTTCCAGGGAAACAGTGTCTTTTTTTGTTCCTTAAAGGAGAAGATGAACAAATGACAAAAATATTAACCTGCTATTTAAGAGATGTAGACACCTTCAACGGACGGTTTAAGTGGTTATGGAAGAACAAATCCACACTTCGGAAAAAGAAAGAAGAGTTTTTAGAAATTATCCGTACTCATTACAAACAGAACCAATCAGCCATACATAAAGAATTTCCTAAAAAAAGAATGGAAATGCTCGATCATGTCATCTATAACCTAGTGGCTACAGGCATCCAGGCCATTCGTTCTGAAACGCTCATGAAGAAATTTGAAGTTTCTAAAAGTACGGTTTCTCGTTTTGTACGTTCGTTAAAAGCGACGCCGTTTGTCCTTGTAGCACGTTACATTAAAGAGGATGCAACAGGTACTCACCCTGATAGCTATGTATTTATTCTTAAAAGTCATAAGAACTTTAATCGGATTTGCGACGAAATCTTTTTTGCCCATGATACAACAGGTATACAAACGGTCCAACAAGAAGAAATGACAACTCCTGTGACGCTTCCTGTGATGTCTCCAGAAAGTGCAGAAAACGTTGATACACCAAGCTTAAAGACTGATAAATCACCTGGTGCCTTTATTAACCTTGATTTACCTGTAAATCATATAAATAATCATTTAATGTCTGCTTCACAGTCATTTACCTATATCAAAGGTGTTCCTAAGAAAGTCAATCAAGTCTATGCAGGTAAGTATGGTCATCAATTAAAAGACTTTTATGCTCGCATTCAAAATGCTGCAAAAACGGTCAAACGGGATACAGAGATTGATATTACCAAAGGGCAAGTACATGAAATTGCGTATACATCTATTATTGCATTAGACAAATATGTACATGAAGCTAATCATAAAGGCAATTCTTTGTCCTTAGATAATATGTGCCAATTACTCTATAAAATTGCGAAAAACCAATTCTATCAGTTGGTAGATCCTAAAAACCAGGATTATTCATCAGTATATCCAACTCATGAGGAAGTTATACATAAAGAAGAGTCATCAACAAAATTGTTTATACCAAAACATATTATCCGTAAAGAAATCGTTCCTGATTGGTTAGAGGCTGAGCAGGATCAAGAGAAGGGTACAAAAAAAGTAGAAATATCTTTAGAACAACAGCTTGAAATGATTCAGTTAAAGCAAGACTTAGGGCAAGAACTTACACCAGAAGAGGAATACTTGCTGCAAGAACATTGCTCAACATACAGTTCGTTAGAAATGGCGAAACTGAAACAAGATTTAGGACAAGCAGTAACACCTGAGGAGCAGGAATTGTTGCATCAACATGCTAAATTAAAGGAACCAGCTTCTTAATTTTTAAAAATAGTTAAAGCATAGCAAGGACTTTCACTATTTCTAACGTATTCAGTGTTTTAAGAGAGGACTTGGCAGGATTTAAACCTGCAAGACGCCAAAGTTGTATAGTGTAATACGACTGGCTGCTCTGCCATTGAGCTACAAGTCCACACTACAAGTATGCACATAGTCTCTGGTTATATGTACGACACGGGAAAATGTAAAAAGTGAAGAAATCCCTTAGAAGCTAAATTATTATTAGGATATGTTTATTTAGAACAGTGTTCTAAATAATAAATAAATCTATATCTACGCAGGAGGAGCACATTATGCCACATAAAATTACGTTAACTGGATCAGCCACAGGACCACTACGAGAATACGATCGCTATGTTGCCTTTGATATGCGTGAAAAAGGGTCACCATCTGCGCCTAAAGGCTTGAAGAAGAGTACGTTTATTTCGTACACGGTATTTGTTGCAAAAAAGGCTTTTAACAAAACCGGTCTCACGAAAAAAAGTATTATGCATGAAAAGATCTTAATTCAAGGAGAACCAACTTTAGACATTCCGATTGATGAATGCCCTGGTGAAGTAGGTGTAATCTGCTTCCAGATTACCGTTCTCCCGAATAAGAAAGACAAAGAAGACAATGAACCAAACGATAAAAAAGAGGCCAAACAAGAGGCTTCTGCAGCGCAACAAGAAGTTGCTGCTACTAAACAGGAAGAAAAACCGGTACCTACTTCTCAACCTGCAGCAAATGAAGAGAAGAAAGCTGAAAAAGTACAGACAGAAGTGAAGGAGACACCTGTTCAAGAGAAAAAGGTGGAGCCACAAAAGAAACAAATAACAAATCAGCCAAAAGGGACACAAGATCTTCTAAGTTTCGACGAAATCATCGTACCTGAAGAGTTCTTAAAGACACGTCCAAACCCTCAAAAAACACAAAAGGTCATTGATTTTGTGAAGCGTACAGGGCGTCTGGATGAGCCATTAACGATCGAAAAAGGATCGAATATCTTGAAAGATGGTTACCGTCGTTATATTGTGGCCAAAACCCTTAAAATGGATAAAGTTCCAGTTATGTATGAATACCAGAAGTCATAATGTATTTCTTTGAAGATGACCCATTGCAAGGACTGCAAGGAGATTGATAACAATGAGAGTTGTGAAAGAAAGCATTATTTATCCATTACCAGAGGATCAAGACATTGGGCAATTAGAAGCTTCTTTTCGCATCCAATTGCCCAATGCGTATAAAGAATTCTTGAAACAATATAACGGATGTACAGTAATAGATTCTACACCCCTAACAATCATCAATAAGAGGTGTCAAATTGAACGTTTTTTAGGCATTATTAAAAACTTCAGTGAGCATCCTTATGGGGCGTATGATATTGGTTGCTGCGAAACTTCTTTAGGAGAACAAGGCCGGAATTTTTATGATGAAAATCTCATCGGATCTGAATTAATTCCAATTGCGAAGCTAGCATGGGGAGATTATTTATGCTTGAACTTTCACTATGATAAAAATAATCCGTCTGTTGATTTTCTAGATTACGAAGAATCATATGAGTGTGATCCAGCTACATCAAAGATTGCTGATAACTTTCAAGTTTTTTTGAGTATGTTATTATCTAAGAATACGAAATAGCAGAAAATGCTATTTTGTAATGAGATCATCTACTCATTTTGATTTTTAATCATAAAAGAGGAAGTGTCGACATGAAAAAGTGGCTTTGGATCATGTTATCCGTTGGAGTTATTACTCTCGTGTTTATGATGAATTACTTTATAGACAAAAGTCAGGAACAACAAAGCATGATACACAGCGTCTCACTTACAACCAGCACATCTCCTGAGCAACAAAACATTGTAGAAGTAAAAAAGATGTACAAACAAACCACTGATTACTTTGATTATGAGCAAAAACAAAAGGCTGATTCTCTTAGAATGTACTACGGACAACCCGGAAGCACTCTTAACCAATATAAAGAGCTTCAAGGCATTCAACCTTCTATGATTCATGATGTGAATGTGCATTGGAAAAATGAGCAACATGTCATCATCAACATTATGAAAACGAATCACCAACACAAAAACAAGGTATACAAACGATTTAACTATAACCTTAGCGAAATGTAGATCTATGGTTTTACGTGTCTTCATCGTGAGTCTTATGTGTGGTCTTACGATAACAATAGTTGTTATCATTAGCCTTTTTATGGTGGTTTTCCGCCAGGATAAGCGAAGTTTACACGATTCGATGGCAGCTACCTATGTGAAACGTGTAGATCCTACCAAAGTAGACAGCTCTAAACTTATTTAAAACTTTTTTTAAAAGAGCAATGTTATATATTCAATAACCCTATTATTTCTACTCTTTTACATTTCAAAAAGGAGAAACTTATATGAAAAAGTCAACACCTTGTCCAGGGTGTCAAAAACCTATTACAATTGAGCATTTCGAAGATTTTTCAAGTCCTTTTACAATGAAATGCCCGCATTGTCGAGAAAAACTGAAGGAAACCAAAATGACCCCGTGGTTATTGTTATTAGCTGTTATTATTATTCCTTTATTGGTTTATCTAGGAATTACGGTTAAAAGTTTCTTGGCCGGCCATTTTCCTGTTGTTGAAAAGGTACCAACTATGATTGTATTTATGGCTTTTTGTTACCCTGTGTATGCCTTATATGAAGCTTATAATGCCGTTATTATCTTTAATAAGGGAAATTTACAACTAAAAAAACCTAATTAATCTTTTATCTCTCTTCTATCGAAACGAGAGCTATTTTCCATCTACATTCCTCCTGTGCCATATATATTATAAGGCGCAAAAGATATGTTTAATATGAATCTTTATCCTTGTTTTTTATTACCGACTTTCTTTTTACTTTCCAAATGTTTTTAATCATATTTAGAACAAAGACCGCCCATTACGTATCAGTGTATAAGGCGGTCTTAACTGTATTCATGCTATATGTTTATGACCAAAATATCGACACTATTCTAAAAAGACGTCAGGTAAAAAAGGCGATCACTAAAATCGCTGCCACACAAGCTAAATATATATTCCCACTGCAATCCCTCTTTTCCTTTTCATTCACCGCATAGCTATTATAAGAACCTTCAATCGGTTTTATTTTTAGCTTTCGTTGTAAGGCTACTTCTTTACCTGAAATCAAGTTTGATTCCTCCATTGTTTGATAATTGTAAGGTAGGAAACGTCCTTGTTCGTCTCTCAATCGGTTGCTGACGTCTTGCAGTGCCTGCAGCCTTTTCACTGGTAGAAGGCTGCTGTTTGGAGTGAATAGTTGCTCCTGACATTGATTGGCCATCTGTTGATGTTCTAAGTAACGTAGAAGTGTTTGTAGCCGTTCCTTTTCGCTCAAGGTCATCATGTTCTCCTCCTCCTTTCTCTTCGATGTTGGGCTCTTGTTCCATCCATAATGGGTGGGAAGAAGGCTGCCACGGAGAGGAGGGTAGAGGGACGTCACTCATTTTATACTGATTCATTAATGCTAAGAAAACAGGATTGTGCGCTGCAGTAAAAAGCGCACACCTCATAATTTGATTTCGGTCTAATTCTGTAGCTTGAAACAGACTATCTACATATGTACGATACATAGAATGGTACCGCACGGTTGGTCGATAGGTATCAACTTGATTTTTCGACTTCTTATTTCTCTTCATACGCGTTTTTCTCTTTCAAGATGACCTCTAACATCTGTTTTCCTTCTAGCGTTAAATAGACGTCTTTTCGACTTAGTAGCGAGATTACTAATTCTTTTGTCATTTCATTCGCTCCATTCAGGATGATTTAAGGTGACGTCTCTTCCTGACGTCTTAATTTATGATATGAGCTAATGCTTGTCCTATATGTTGTTTTTTTGCCAAAGTTTAAAAAAACAACATATAGGACATACTGGGTCTAAAAGGAGTTATAGTAATGCTAGGATTGGGAAAACAAAGAACACGTTTTGGAAGATGGTTAGATAAACAAGAAGATATAAATCAATTAGGACTAGAACAAGCAACAAATCTGAGCCGTCATACAATTTCAAGGTTGTGTAACGATAAGCAGTACATACCCAAATTTTCAACGGTACATAAAATAAATAGAGGATTGAAGAGATTAAAGAAAGATGTAAAAGTAGAAGATTTTCTACAAATGTAAATAGACGATGCTCTAATTTTTTTGAAGATGATACGTAAACTTTTGATCAACTTCAACGTAGCAAAAAAGCCTACTTGCATCACAAGTAGACTTTTTTGCTTCATCAATTACTTACAAATATGACCCCTCTTTAATTTCGATTGAGCTTAGGAGTTCTTGGTTTTTCACTGTGAATAAAGTTAGATGGATAATGAGAGGAATTTCTTTCTGTTTAGTTGGTGGGAGAGATGTTTAAGATGGTCAAAATCCTTCTGAGAAATAATTGATTGTTGATTTAAAGTATTTTTTATATCTGCTAATATACATAAGTCGTGTAATTCATGATCAGTGAAGATGTCTTGAAGAAGATTGAACCTGAATAACAAGGGGAGATTATCGTAAAGTTGAGTTCCAGCTTCCACGAAAAAAATTTGTCGCCATAAGTGCCCATAATGTGTACTCATTTCGCTTTCTATTATACTGACAAGTGATATTTCAATATCAAACAGCAAGACATACGATTCAAACAAGCGTTCTTTCTTCATTCACATGCCACCCTTTATAAGATTTTACAAATAGTCAAATTAGGGTTACCACAAAGCTCAAGTCAATCTAGATGTTTAGTATAAAACATATTTTATACTAAACCCTTTTTTGCTGACCTTCTGCATCCATCATTTTTATTGGTTTTCCTGTAACTTGCCCCCTGAAAGCACCTCTCTTTTAAGCTAATTAGGCATATTAGAGAATTTACGATTAGCTGTATATAACGGCTTAATCATGAGGTCAACTTCTTCTAAAATGTCAACTTCGCTTAATTCCTAAAATAGCACATTTCATTACTATTTACCTCTATCTTGTTATTTGTTTTTACATATAACATGACTTTTTTCACTTTTATAAGTAAAAATATTCAAATTATTTATATTAACAGGTGGTTTCATGTAGTAAAATTAATTTTGCTATAAATGAACAATGCAAAGAAAAATATATTTACCAAAAGGGGATAAAACAATGAAAAGTCGTGTTATCAAGATTGTCTCTTCGCTCGCTATAGGCTTAGGGATTGCTGCAGCTCCAGCTTCATCCTACGCAGCAACACCTAAAACCATGAAAGTGCATTACATTGACGTAGGTCAGGGAGATAGCATCTATATCAAAGCTCCTAATGGTGAGGACATTGTTATTGACGGTGGAAATAAAGGAAAAGGAAATGCCGTTGTAAGTTATTTAAAGAAACAAAAAGTTGATGATATAGAAGTATTAATCTCTACTCATCCTGATGCTGATCACATTGGTGGGTTAGATGAAATCATTAATGCATTTAAAGTAGAAAACGTTTATGCGCCTAAAGTAAGTAATAACACGCAAGCTTACAAAGACTTTTTAAATGCAGTTAAAAAGAAAAAATTGAAGGTTCAAACAGCACAAGCAGGCGTAAAACTACCTGTTAAAGATGTAAATGCTCAAATTGTAGGGCCTACCAAAACATATGCTAACAGTGATTTAAATGATTGGAGTGCTGTTGTCCATATGGCTTATAAAAAGAATACATTTTTATTCACAGGGGATGCTGAAACAAAAGCAGAAGCAGATATGATTAAAGCAAAGAAAACACTACGTGCGGATGTGCTTAAAGTAGGCCACCACGGGGCGAAAACGTCTACAAGTAAGAATTTCTTAGATGTTGTAAAACCTAAGTATGCAGTCATCAGTGTTGGTAAAAATAGCTATGGGCACCCTACTTCTCAAGTTGTAAACTTACTAAAAAACTCTAAAGCAAGTATTCTGCGAACAGACCAAAGTGGTACGATTATAATTACAGGTGATGGATCATCTTATTCTGTTAAAAAATCGAGGTAATTATGAAAAAGATAAAAGGTATTATTGATCGATTTGAAGAAGGATTTGCTGTTGTTGAAATTAAAGGAGAAACAAAGGATTACCCTAAAGATATCTTCCCTAAGGATACACAAATTGGAGACGTCGTTTATATTACGGGAGATAAAGTTGAGATTGATAAAGGCGAAACGAAAAAGCTAGCAAAAGAAATTGAAGATTTAATGAATGAGGTTTGGGAAGATTAAACTCCCTTACTAGTTGTATACAAAGCTATTATCATGTGGTCGAAAAAGCCGAGAGTTACCTTTCCGGCTTTTTTGTTATGATATGTTATGGGACTGCAAGGAGAAGTCTCACTGATACCCTGTTTTATGCGCACTTGATTGGGCAAGTATAATAGACGACTTATTCCCTCTTCTTAGAAAGATAAGGTCGTCTACACTATTTTTTCATTCACTATGATTTACCCTCTCATTTTACATTTTTATTTATAAATTTATTTGTTTATATGTTCCTGTTCTAATTCGTTTAATACACCTTCCTTGCATTCATTGATGAATAAATAAGTAAGGTATGAATGTAAGTCAAATTTATTTTCACTAACAAACGTAGAAAAAATGTTTTTATGTTCGCTCACTAGTTTGACCTCCTACATATAAATTTCTATTTTTATTGTTCCCCGACTAGTAATCTCTTATACATCTAAATTAACAACATATTTTATAAGAACAGCTATTTTCAGTTTCCATTGACCTTATGTCATTATGTTTACTTTTACTACCTAACCTACTTTCATTATGAGTATTATCAAGGACAAAAAAAGGACCCTTTGCTATAAAGTAGCAAAGGGTTTTCAACTATAACGGAATAGGGGGGAATACGTTACTAGTCTAATCATATTTATAGATTAATATACATGGCGGTTTATATTTTATTGTTTATAAAAAGCTAATCATACGAAATGAATATCGTCTACAACTTCATTTAACATAAAACTATTTATAGGTACAAACATAAAAGCCCTTTTTTAAAGGGCTTTTATGTTTTAATCATCTATTCCGTATCATTTCTAAAATCAAATGTATCTTTTTTCACATTTAGTACATGACCACTAATATTAACGGTATCATGATTGATCCACTTTACTTTGGCTCTTTCCTGAGGGTAATTCCAATAAATATTTTTAGTTTTGTTAAAGCTTTTATTATTGTGTATAACTTCTCCTCTTATTGCGAAGCCTGTTGTTGCTCCACCACTTGATTGATATATTTTTACTGTGTAGTTTCCGTCTGGTGAAGTACTCTGAGAAATATAATCACCTGAAGGTAAATGCTGTGGGTTAAAAAATAGTTGCCATATAGTAAAACCTATAATAAAGACTGATACTAATGCACCCAAAATAATCATATATACTTTTTTCATTTTCTATCTCCAATTTGTCTTAGATATAAAATCCCCCTGAACAACCTATATAATAATAAAGCAAAAATAGGAAAATCTGAATATTATATTTAGAATTAGTGACACTTAACATAATGTGAATTTTAGGAACAGAAAACTCACTATCTTAATCAGTGGTAAGTTATTATATAACTAACGACTGATACTAACACAAAATAGGGAGCCTACATGTTATTAGATGACTTAAAAAAAGAACTAAACACCGATAATTTAGAAAAAGCATTAGAAACTATTGAAAAAATAGGATCAATGCAAGATCCTTCAACAGTACCAACTTTAATAAAATACTTAGTCAGTACCAACAATAATGTTGTAAGAGATGCTTTAGCAATAGCGCTAGCCGATATTGGAGATTATCAAGCTATTGAACCACTTATTAGATTATTGAAGAATCCTAAGACAGTTAAATCTAGAGGAACCCTATTATACGCATTAGAATCATTTAATTGTTCTAACTATGCTGAACTAATAACTGAATTGTTATTTGAAGACAACTTTGAAGTAAGTAGACAAGCTTTTATACTGTTAGAAGCTCAGATGCTTCATATCTCAAACGATATAAAAACAAAATGTATAAAAAGAATAAAACAACAATTGAGAGAAACTCCTAATAAGGTTCAATTCTTAACAGAAGCTCTGGATTTGTTTTTAGAGGATTAATTTGTATATCATATAGAAACCTGCTTTACATAACAGGTATTCTAGGTAACAGAAAAAAAGGTTAACTCTAATGAGTTAGCCCTCTCTTAAAATTTCATGAAACATTATAGGTTTGTGTTTATCAAAAGTACTTATTAAATCTTTTCCAAATATCGTTATACTTCGTTCCCAGGGGTGTCCCAAAAAGCCCCACTTAAAATCTTTCTGGATAAAAAAATAATAATCACCATCTGGAAAGATTGGTATTGTCCATTCCCCAAACTCATCTCTTTCGAATTTTAAACGTGGATTCACCCAATAACAGTCGTGTTGCCAATTCAGTGCCAACATGTATTCTTCAGCTAATGTGTTCTCTTTAAACGCAAGTAACGCTTTTTCTTCAAGATCATCATAAGTATTTAAACCTGGTACCGATTCACCGAAATAATCGGAAATATTATAAGTTATAAAAGGGTAAGGCACCTTAAATGATGGGAATTTAGAAATACTTGGCTTGAATTTAAGATCTTTATATACCTTCTTCCAAATTTGTTTATACTCTTTGTCGTTGAACGACGCCCAGTTTTTCATTAACTAGCCACCTTTCCTACTTAATTGTCTAAGCAGCTAATTACATTATAATTTGAAAATAGATAATCTGAGAAATATAAAAATACTAGCTAACCCTGTATACCATATACAAAACCAGTTTGCATAATACCTCTTTATCGGTAGATAAAAGAAGCAGACCTTTAATTAAAGATCTGCTTCTTTACCTTAGTAAAAACTAAATATGTTCCCAATATAAGCACAATACCCAAACCAATAAAGCTTAACCAATAGACCCAAGGGTAACTATATGAAACTGTTGTAACTCCCGTATTTCTATCCACTATGGTAGTCGTACTAGGAGTATAAATCGTATTAATAGTTAAGTACGTTAATAAAGCTTGAGCAACAAGAAATACACCTATTGCACGTTTCATGACCTTGCCTCCAAACTCACACATGTTTCTATGTACAGTTTAACATAAAGAGACTTACTTAATTGTTAGTTAACATACAACCATTTATCAGAAATTATTTAAGAAACCTACTCTCATTTCTCCGTCATGATAAATTTCTATTACGTATTTATTTTCTACATAAAGAAAAGTGTCACTACCTACAGCCACAACATCGTCATATACGCTTAAGATGTTCTCAAAGTTTGTCTTTAGTACAGGAAAATTGTTTGTACTCCAATATATCTCAAGATCATCGTCATTTATTAAGCTTTTTACATCTTCTAAATAAGTGATTACGCAGTATTTATCAAATTTATCCCATTCTATCCTTCCGTAAAATGTGAATGGAACCTCTTTTTGAAACGAGTAATATCTTTCTTCACTTTTTTCAGGAGAATAAATAATAACGCCTTTACCTAAGGCATTTACACATTCTGAAAAAAGAGGCCCTTTATCCTCTTTTTTCTCTAATTCTTTTCTCTTTGTCAATAGAAACTCTAATCTTTTTTGTCGGTCTTGTTTTTTCATCATATAATACCTTTCTTCATATTTTTTGTCTTATTTGGAGGTCAAGAAATAGTTAGTATGAGACTCTAGTTACCATAACAGCTATTACAAGAATTATCTAAAAATAAAAGAGGTCTTAACTACTTATTTTTTCTTTTGAAAAATTGACCTCCTAATATAAATGTTAGGCCTAATATAAATAAAAATAAGAATATATCAAAAGATCTTAAATATCCCATTGGGAAAAGCCCCGCACCAATCAATGATATTACCCCTAGTACATACAAAACATTAAAATTACTAAGCATAGTTACATAGTTTCTCCTATAAAATGTTTTCTTTTTAGATTAATACCTATATAATAACATCTTATCAAATTTTGCATTTTATTACATTTTTTAATTAACATAAAACATTTTATCGGTGCCTATTAAATAAACGAATTAAGGTATGTTTCTTTATCACATATTAAAGCTTCAAGGTTTAGAGACTTAATTGTATCCTCAATATTTGTATCTTTAGCTAAAAACAATGTTATAAACGAATCATAGATCCCCATAAATGCAAAATCTATATTTTCATCTGTGATAATTGCCTCGTTAGGAGATAAGTTAGCTATTTCTAAAGGTGACATATCATTGACTTTAAATGAACCGTTTGTGTCGTGAATAGGTTCAGAAAAATATAAAGTATTTGCCCCTTTTGAACAGAGGATCTCTACTAAACTATTTAGTATAAACAACGATGTACGATCTTCTTCGGGGTAATAAAAATCTGGATTAGACTTAACATAAGGAGCTAATTTTTTATATTCATCACTAGGCACACCAGTAAGGTGTTGCAACGCTCTGAATAGTTCCTTGTAGGATTTTAAATTACATTTGGCCATTACTTCTTTCCATGATATTGGTTCTCCAAGTTTAAGCATTTCCTCATCACTAGGATATATATGCTGATAAGGATTTTCTCTCTTTGATTTATCCCAACCAGAGGGCATTTGAATAAAAGGGTGGAATAGAATAGCAGCAGAATTAAAGTCATTAGGTAATTGGGACAAAATAGGTAAATCTCCATCGATCCATATATAATCCAACAAAACGAGACATCTCCTTTGAATATAATTAGTTACGTACATTTTATATACAGAGAACAGTAATTTCTAGTCAACATAATCCAGATTATAGGAAATTATCAATCTGGTACTTTTTGACACAGACCTCCAATTCGATTATTATCTAATTAGATAATAATCGAATTGGAGGAGGAAGGTATTAAATTATGCAACTAGATAAATTAGTCAATTACCATAAGGCAGTTGGAGACCCCACAAGAATTAGAATTATTTCCTTATTAAAAAATGGCCCTTTTCATGGGCAAGCAATCGCTTATAAACTTGGGTTACAACCGCCAACCATTACTCACCATATCTCAAAATTGAGAGATGTAGGGTTAGTTTATCAAAGAAGACAAGGGAACATTATTTATTTTTATCTCGATAGTGAAAGGCTAGAATATAATTCAAAAGCTATCTTAAATATTGGGGAGGAGTCTATGGAGAACCAAGATAGTAAAATCAATAATCAAGATAAGTTATCTATTGTTAAAAATTTTATAAATAGCGACGGGACATTGAAACAAATTCCGAGTCAAAGAAAGAAAAAGAACGTTATATTAGCGTATTTAATACGTGATTTACATCAAGGAAAAACGTATAAAGAAAGGGATCTTAATGAATATATAAAAAACTATCATGAAGATTATGCGACTATTCGTAGAGAATTAATTATGCAACACTTCATGTATAGGCAAAATGGAGAATATGAATTAAATCCAAAAGAGATGTGGCCTGTTACCTTTTAAAATGAACGTTTCTTCGTTCATTTTTCAATCAATCTAATTCGATATCTATCTAATTAGATTACTGTTATTTTTAATAAGAATGAGGTGTAAATGTGATTCCAATAACTAAAGAGGCTAAAGTACAAACAGGTATTTGGAAAGGAAAGTTTATTTATCTATGGGTAGCAAGTATATTTTCAAGCCTTTCTATTTCAATGTATTTAACTATTGAGCAGTGGTATGTAGTCAATTACCTAAACTTGAAGAGCTCTTTAGGAATTATTTTAATGGCGACTACGATTCCTAGAGTATTATTAATGGTCATAGGAGGCGTTGTATCAGATAAATACAGACGATCTAAAGTTATATTCTTTTCATTACTAACTAGGTGTTTTATGCTACTTCTGATGGCTTTATTCTATACAAATAATTTATTATCTCTTTCCGTTTTATTTATATTTGCATTATTATTCGGGGCATCTGATGCCTTTTTTTGGTCAGCTAGAGATTCAATTGTTCCAGGGATTGTTCATAAAGAGCAACTAGTCAGAGCGAATTCAGTAATACAAACAACCAATCAGCTTTCTGTCATGTTTGGCCCTGTCTTAGGTGCTACTCTCCTTTCATTTTTCTCATATTCAACCATCTTTCTGGTAATTGCCTTTACACTTTTGATAAGCATAATCTTGTTACAATTCATCAAAGAAAAGAAGACATTAAGGCCCAAGAAAACATCTATCTTAAGGGATTTAGCTGAAGGAATTAATTATGTTAAAGATTCCTCGTTTCTTCTGACAGTCATGGTGACATTTATTATTGTCAACTTATTCTTTATTGGACCTCTCATGTTAAGCATCCCTATCCTTGCAGAGGATCGTTTTAAAGGAAATGCTTTTTACTTAAGTATTTTACAAAGTTCGTTTGCTAGTGGCATGTTGTTAGGAGCTATAATCATGGGCTGGTTGAACATAAAAAGGAATAGAGGAAAACTTGCAATTTCTTTCATATTCTTGGAAGGGTTATTACTTATGATATTTAGCCGAGAAATTGATCTCTGGCTTGCTGCTGCTATCTTGTTAGCTATTGGATGTTGTGTATCGAGTATTAATATTCCCATAGTTAGTTTAATACAGGAGAAAACACCCTCAACCATAGTCGGTCGAGTTATGAGTGTAAATACAATGGTTTCCATGGGACTTATTCCAGTTTCTTATGGATTAGTTTCCACTCTTCTTAGCATTAATGTCGATATTAAATTTATCCTCTTATGTGCTGGTATCGTGATTGTATTATTTAGTGTACTACTTCTTTTAAAGGCTTCAGATCTTAAAAATACATGAGGCATCTACAATAAAACCAGGCCTTATTTAGTCACCATAATCCACATTATAGGTAGCAAAAAAGCCTTATTAACTACATAAGGCTTTTTCTTATAGTATTGGGAATCATAACTACCTCTGTTTTTAAATCAACAGGTTTAAATCTTTCGTCGATACATTCTTTCCAATACTCTATATGTTTTTTATCTATCCAATGGCTAGAAGCTTCAACATCTTGTCCATTCTCGCCTTGAATCGAATACCAGTATAGATATTCATGGCCATTTAGTTCCTCTCTGAATATAGTCTCTACATACATCTTTTCTCCCTCAAGTGTTAGTAGTACATCTTCCATATTATCATTAAGAAACTTTAACCATTCATCAACAATTTCAGATTTTCCTTCTTTGACTCTAAACCTTGTTAATTCAACATTCATGCAAATCCCCCTTTATAGAAAACAATAGCATAAATGCTCTTTTACAACATGAATACCATATACAACAACAGTTAACATAATCACTCTTTCCGGAACACACAAAAAAAGAACCCTTATGGGAGTAAGGTTCTCGATGAGGCCTTGTTTCTTCTTTATGCAGCTTTTTATGCATTCTTGATTTCATAAGGTTTATGGTGAAGATAAATACTCTGAGAATGCATAAAAAAGTAAAGTATTTATTCATTTTTTTTATCTAATTTAATGTATATAAAGGCAAACAACAAAAGTAATGTAATGCTAATAGGAAAAATAATATAAGAGTCTGTCGCTTTACTTACACTGGCTTTTAATGTGTAGTTATAGATGACGAATGAAATTCCAACAATAGCTACTAATATTTGATAGGTTCTTTTCTTACTAAACATGTAAAACAATCTCCTTTTACTTTAATAAGCTTCTCCATATCCAGTATGTGCCTTAAATATTAAACCTGCTTTATTAAAAAACAGACAGTCCGTGAAGGTATGCTTTTCTAGTTAACATAAGATATGTGATAAGAAATAAAAAGACCCTTATGCATTATAAAGGTCTTTTTATTTCTTATTTAGCTAAGCTCAAAGAATACTGTTTATTTACTACCTCGATGGTTTGAATATTTCGCCCATCAAGTTCTCTCACAGTAAACTCAAAATCATTATACACAAGGACTTCATTTAACTTAACGTCTATTTTCTGAGATAAGATCCATCCACCTATCGTATCGACCTCATTAGTTTCAATGTTCGTTTCCATCAGTGTGTTTACGTCTCTTACTAATACTTTTCCATTAAAAACATAGTGACGTTCACCAATTTTTTGCCTATCCAGCACTTCATCAGAATCGAATTCGTCATGGATTTCTCCTACGATTTCTTCTAAAATATCTTCAACGGTTACTAAACCAGCTGTCCCTCCATATTCATCAAGTAAGATGGCTATGTGGATACGTTCCTTTTGCATCTTTCTTAATAGCTTATTGATAGAGTACGATTCAATGACTTGAATCACTGGTTTAACGTAATGACTAATGAGTTGGTCTCGTAATGTGTTATCAAATGCAACATCGCTTAAGATTTCTTTTATATTTATCATCCCTATGATTTGATCTTTATCTCCATCAGTTGTTACTGGGTAACGAGTATACTGCTCCAATGCAGCCATTTCTAAAAATGCACCAATCGTGTCATGTTCAGAGGTTGTTATCATCTCAGTTCGTGGAATCATGATTTCTTTGGCCAGACGTTCATCAAATTCGAAAATATTGTTTACGTACTTTAACTCACTTTGATTAATAGCACCACTCTTATAGCTCTCAGCCAGTAGGAGACGAAGTTCCTCTTCTGAATGGGCCAATTCGTGCTCTGAAGCAGGTTTTAACCCAAACATTCCAACCAGTATTCGTGCAGAACCATTTAAGATCCAGATAAATGGATACATGATTTTATAAAACCAGATGATGAGCGCTGAGAATAACAATGTGACAGCTTCTGCTTTCTGTATGGAAAATGTCTTAGGTGCTAATTCACCTACCACAACATGAAGATAGGTCATCACAATAAAGGCAATACCAAACGATAAAAGGTGTGTAATGGACTCGTTTAAATCGAACTTCATAAAAACAGGACTTAGCAACCTTTCTACCGTAGGTTCACCAAGCACACCTAATCCCATTGCTGTTACTGTAATACCTAGTTGACAAGCAGATAAATATTCGTCTAAGTGCGTAATGACCTTTTTAGCAGAGACAGCACCTTTTTTACCTTCAGCTACAAGTTGATCAATCTTAGAGCTTCGTACTTTTACAATCGCAAATTCTGTGGCTACAAAGAAACCAGTCAATCCAATTAATACTGCTACCAATAACAAGTTAATTATGTCCAATTAGTTGTCTTACCTAAGTAAGACGTACACCTCCAATAGATTTAATGACAAAAACCGTATGTAGAAATATTTAGCTATCTACGCTTCTTTTAAAATCACTCGTTGTAAAGGAACACCGCCCATGCTTATTGTTTTTTCAGATAACGTATATTTCTGATGATCAACTAGCAAGGTGTGAGTATCAATAACTTCACAGGTCGTTCCTTTGTGCTGAAAATGCTTTACGACAGCTTTTTTTAAATCAGTTAGATTGTAGTATCTTTCTTCAAAATCAATGACAATTTTCTTTTTTCCAAATAAACCAAACATCTCAATCCCCTCCTATATGCTTATACGATTTGCGTGTATAAAAGTTCCATATATTTTCATATATTCCAATTATATAAAAGCGACGTTCGTGAAAGTATACTTTTGCGAACTTTTGATTTATATAAAAAATCTATCATTTTCACCGTTCGTTTAAGTTTTAAAATAAATTACGAACGTACACTTGAATGAAATCACTTTTGCGAACGTTTTTAAATGAAAATAAGTAAAGAAAAATTAGTCCCATTTTATGAGGAGAGATCAATGACATTTATTTTAGTTGATTCCTAGGATTTATCATATATTAAATAATGTACATGACAAAGTGATTTTTAACCATCCTATATGAAATAAGTGTTAAAAGGCCGCCTTAAGGCGGCCCTAAATTCTATTTTCGTAAAAGTAGTCTGTTTGAAAAGTAAGTATTTGCAAGTTTTCTCAAAAACTATTGTTTCATAGATTTTATATCTAATACTGCAAAAGGGCTTATGACTAATACATTTCTAATCTAGAATATCTACGCTAATCTTCCTATGGAAGTAATCCCCGTATGTACGTTATGATAGGTATACATATTATTATAATTAAAAGGAGAATCTTTTTGAAATTTGACAAAAACAATAAAACACAATTAGAACAAATAAAAGTATTAGCACTAATTGCTACTGCAATTTGTACAGGATATATCGCTTACTATTTGTATCAAATTACTCAAATATTAGGCGCAATAGCAAATAAATAAATGTTAATTATCGATCAGGCAGGCTTGCAGTTACTACACCTGTACTATGATTTTGTGTATAAATGGTGAAAGTGTTACTAATTTTCATCGCAAAGTTACCACTTGTATTTGAAACCCGCATTCCTGGCTCAGTAGTAAAGGGATCCGTATGTCCTAACGATACATAATAAGACCATCTACCATATTTATTGGCTGGGGAAGATTTATCTGTTAACGATGCACGGCCAATATCGAATGTCCATGACATAGGATCCACTGCATTAGAAAGACTAACAGCTACGCCTGCGCCTGATCCATTCTTAGGGCCATAGGACAATAATTTTTCAGCTGAGTAACCCGCATCCATCCGTGTGACTTGGGATTTTACATATTGACCTGACTTGCCAGCTTCATACGTATTAAAAGAATGAACATCCCATACTGATCCAGTTTTTCCATTAATATTTGTATTGGTTGATTTTCGTTCAAAATTGTTTACAGACGTGTAAGTACCTTGTACCCTACCTAGGTATTTGAAAGTCCACTTGTATTCTTTTACGTATGGGTTGCTTTTAGACACAGCTGATTTTGAAGCTAACATGTTGTTTGTACTCTTTGCTGTGGCTGATTTCTCCTGCTGGTCCTTTACATTCTCTTTAATGTCGGAGAGATTAGCTGAATTACCTTCCTCAAAGTAATAGATATCACGATTAACTCCACCACTTTTTTCTCGATAAATAGCAAATAAATGTTGGTCTGGGTATTGCTCTCCATCTATCTCCTTACTCTGCTCAATGATGTCTGTATTAATGGGTTTTCCATTGTTGTGGATGAGTTCATCTTGGTTATCTGTTCCTTCCACATTCGATACTGTTGCTTTTTTAGTTTGAAGTGTATTTGTTGTACTTCCTTTTTTTTTCTGTTCATTCCATGTTGATTTCACTATCTCTTGAATATCTAGAGAATCAGTTTGAGAGTTATCTTCTGCTGCATTTGTTTGAATTCCTGTTAAACTTCCTGCTACTAACAAAGAACCTAATGTTAAGCATGTAAAACGTTTAAACATTTGTTAACCTCCAAAAATCACGTGTAATACTCTTGATCAAAAGCTGTAACAACTTTAACATGAAATTCCATAAAAGGGTTTACCTTTAATAAAAATGAATCAAAAAACTAGTTTTTTTCCTTTTTGTTCTAATTAAATAAGTCTATATTTACCGTTTTTATTGTATGACATGTAATGTAAAAGTTAGAGTAATGTAAAATATGAACAATTTTAATTATAAAAATGAAATTTGTTTCCATAATCATTTTAGATAAAAAGAAACCACGTAAAGGCACGTGGTTTCTTTTTATCTAAAATTCTGTTTTAATTAATGAGTTCTGAAGCTTCCTGTAGCAAGAACTTTTACAGGTGTAGAAAGGTCATTGCTCAGTTGTAGTCGGTATGAATGGTCACTGTCATTTAAATAATTTGTATAAAAAGTCCAACTTGTATCATCCCCAACATTACGTTGCCAAGGAGTCTTTTCACCACTATCTCTCTGTGCTCTTATATCAACGGTATAATCTCCACCAACTGATTTACTAATAATATCAATAGTTTCCGATTTGGTATCGTAACCAGTCATTTCTTGATATCCTGTATACGCACTACCATTAAATGCAGGAACCTTTTTAGAATATGAGTCATATGTAGTAGATGCCTCAGCAACTCCTCCTGTAATTAATAATCCAAAAGCAGATACTAGGGCAAGTGCTTTACCTTTTTTCATATGTATTTTCTCCTTTATGCATATATTAACTTCCTTAAATTTCCGAAGTTGTTATTACAATATAATATTTTTACATAGATTACAACGGTTTGTAATGATTTAAATTATTCTAAAAAATATTTTTTTGTGAAAATAAGTGATTAAGTAACACTCAAAACGTTGTCTAATTAAGGTTTTTGCATTTGTTTCTATAAAAAATAAAAAATGTATTATTTCAAGAAAACTTGAAAGAGAAATATAATTGTTATAGTGTAATAAATACATTCTAATTTTATAAAATAAAAAGAAAGAGGTTTTTTACAGTGCTTATTGCTCAATTATGTCTAGAATTTAAAAGAGCTATGAATGTTAAAAATATATTGACTTGGTTATTTATAATTTTAATACTACCACTAATAGCTTTTTTCCCTATTAGCCAAGGATACATATTTTTTAGTCCTATTGAAGTTTTTCAAGAAATACTTGGGGGATTTGTACCTCTGATTTTCCCGGTACTTGCTGTTATTATTTACTTACCGATTTTTGGGAAAGAACAAAAAGATAATTTTATTACATATATACGTCCTAGAGTATCATTAAATAGCTATATCTTAAGTAAAAGTATAATAAATGCTGTTTTTACAGGTTTGATTATCTTTCTAATGCTTCTGTTTTCTTATGTATTTGTTCAATTCATAGAACCTAACCTCTTTAATATTGTTCAATATATTAAGCTATCTGAAAATAATCAACCTTCTAATGTCACTTTCTCACAATTTCTAAAATATGGTGATTTCATTTACTTTATAGCTTATTCTATATGGGTAACTATAAATGCAATTGTATATACAACTATTTCTTTTTTACTAATGCTTATTGTGAGACGTACCTTTATAGCTCTATCTGTGCCATTTTTGATTTATCATATATTTAACTTTATTGCAGGAATACTTGGCGCAGCTAGATTTTCACCCTTAAGTACAATATTTCCGTTTAACATTGAACAGCAAAGCTTGTGGACTGTATTAGTACCATTTGCATTTTTACTACTGATTTTATTGATTCTATTTTTTAGGGTAATTTGTAATAAAGAAGAGTGGATGGTATAAATATGTCACGCCTTAGATTTCACGTAGCAAGATATTTGGAAGAATTAATAGATTTTAGATGGATAGCAGTAGGAGTCGTATTTTACTTTTATGCATATGTATTAAAGAAACAGCTTATAGAAGGATCTGTGCAAGAGCATATAGGTGTTAATATATGGGATATATCATTGACAGTACAAAATGATATTTATATCATTTTGTATTTTATTGTTCCTATAATACTTGTTATTTCATTAACCTCTATTTTTGAGGATTTCAACTATCAAACTTTAATCCGTTTAGGAACAATAAAAAAATGGATTCTACGTTCGTTATTAAAATTTTGGAAAAAATCTTCTATTTTAATATTAATTTGGTCATTCATTTCTTTATATATGACAATAAAGCTACCTTTCTCTTGGAACTGGAGTCTATTCAGTAAAACAAATGGTGTTTATAATGATCTCTATGAAATTAGTGTAATGGGTTTATCGCCCTTATGGGTATTTATATTGGAATTAATACTTTTATTCTTAGCGTTAACTATATTGCACATAACTTTGTCAGTGATATATACAATTACTAGAAAAAAACTTTTATTGTTAGCAATTTGTGTTGGGTTTTTTATTTGGGGAATAGTAGGTTTTAAATTACTTCCTAACAATTATGCTTTTTTATCTCCTACTACGTACTTTTCTATTACGCAATATATACATTCTTTTAACCCGCCAATAATGGGAATAGCCGTTTTGCTAGGAGCAATTATTATCTGTTTTATATTCCTGGCATTAGTAGATCTGAATATAAAGCAATATGTTGTATCTATAAAATCTCACCTGCCTTTTTTGCTGTATTCATGTCTATGTATAATGGGTATTTTCTCAACATCATTGTCTTTAGAAAGTGATAAAAATACAGTACTGGATAATTGGATATTATCCTTTAGAGGTGTTTCTTCTAATTCTTTTACGTATTCATCTTTCTTCTATTATATGATTGTATTTTTTGGGCTAGTTTACTTAGTTAACATTGAAATGAATAAAGAGATAGATAGAATGGGACACTATAAAATCATTCGATTTAGAAATTTGGAAAAATGGTTTTGGAGTTGGTTTAAAAGAATATTAATAAAAATTGCCTTTTGGTTAATCTGTTTAACAATATTCTCCTTTACTTTAGGAGCAGTTTCGGGAATGCAATTCAAATTTCATGCTACAATCTTAGACTTGAATACATTAATTATTTTTTATCAATTTTTCATTAATGGTTTCTTACAAATTGTGCTATATATATTATTAATTTTTATATTCTCATGGGCACAAAGGGGTTCAATACAAGGGTTAATATTAGTTAGTATTTTCATGATTTTAATGTTACCAGGATTTAACCCCTTGGGAATACTTCCTGTGGGGTTAAATAGTCTAGTTTATACAGTAGATTTTTCTCCATTTCATATAACTGTAATCTTATTAATTGCTAACTTAGTTGTATATTTCGCAATGAAATATATCTTTACAAAAAATTTAAAAATTTAACGGAGGAGTTATTAAAATGTCTATTATATCAATAAATAACGCCACTAAAAGTTTTAAAAAAAACACTCTTCTAGAAAATATCAATTTAGATATTGAAAAAGGAAAAATTTACGGGATTATAGGTCCAAACGGTTCAGGTAAATCTGTTTTATTTAAAATGATTTGCGGATTTATGTTTCCAGATAGAGGAGATATATTTATAAATGGTGAAAAAATTGGTAAAAAAAAGAGGTTTCCAGATAACTTTGGAGTGATTATAGAACGCCCTGGTTATATTGCGAATAAGACCGGATTTCAAAATTTAAAGGAGTTATCCTTAATAAGAGGTAAAATTAATGATGCACAGATTATCAAAACAATGGAATTAGTTGGATTGGATCCAGATTCTGATCAGAAAGTGAAAAATTTCTCTTTAGGAATGAAACAGAAATTAGCTATTTGTCAAGCAATTATGGAAGAACAACAAGTATTAATATTAGATGAACCATTTAATGCTTTAGACATTGATAGTGTAAAAAAAATAAGAGATCTGCTGCTTAAGTTTAAAGATGAAGGACGCACAATACTATTAACGAGTCATAATCAAGAGGACATTAACATTTGCGATATGGTCTATCGAATTAATGGTCATACCTTAGAAAGCGTATAACGGGGAAGTTACTGATAATCGCTTCATTATTTTAATAAAGAAAACCAAGAAAATAAATGTTCGATTTTAGATGCTTCTTTTATATTAAGACCTGAAATAAAACAAGCATATTCTAATTAAAATGAACAATGACTGGTTAGTATTGAACCTTACTTAGAATTAAACTTATGGTAACTAAAGTAGAAAAGAAAAATCCTGTATCTTCTTAGATACAGGATTTTTCTCAACTCTATTATTTGAGTAGAACTAGGTACTCACCTTAAATTTAAGGTTATTTCCTTATTTAGATATGGAGATGTAAAAGTTACTGTTTGTTCATTTAACCATTGTGCATCATGAGCTCCTAAAACATTTAAATCACTCATATCCGTATTTCGTGTCATGACATGAAGAGATTCGTGATTTAGTCGTTTTTTTACCAAAGGGAATCCAGTTTGTCTATAAAAGTCATAGTAATGGTTAGTTTCACCAAGACTCCAATTAGAATAGCCAATAATAAGTTTTTGTGTAGAATTAGGTGAACTAAGATAGTAATAGTCAACTTTATTATTATAAAAGAATATAAACCACCCAAGGATTGCTATAGGTACAATAAAGAATGGCCCAATTACACCCCAGAAGACTTTAGACTCCTTTGTTTTGCTAACAGTTATAAGGACTATGTATAGATAGATAAAGTGCAGGACAAAAATCAAAAGATATATTGAAACCCTTAAAGAGAAAACGTATAGGCTCTTTAATGCTAAAAGATAAAAAAGTATGTCCATAGCAAGAAGGATGATAGCTGACATTTTCAATATACTCTTATTACTTTTATATTTCATTTACTATAAATCCTCCTCCTTTTAATCTAGAAATGTTAAATATCGCTACTATTAATATCAAGTGAATAGCAACGAGGTATATAATTTTGGACTTTTCTAGGCGAGTTAAATAGATCACTCTTACTGAATATCGTAAATCCAACCTCTTCCACCTCTATAAATGTATTGACTTTATATATATCGACATTTTTAAATTCTATGGGCCTATTCCATTGTCTCGAAGGAATTAAATCCTGTTCTGCAAGACCTTCCCCGTGAAAAATGAATACACCCAGTCCATTATTAACTAATACCTCTGTTAACCCACTAACAAGATTCAATTTTTCTACAGAGTCAACTTTGATAATAGCACCATCCGATGAAAACTCAAAAAAAGGAACATTATTTTCAATTAAAGTCTCTTTTTCATATCCCAATATCATTGACTCTAAAACAAAGAAAACTGGTAAACGGAACATTTTTTGAATTAAGGAAGTAATCAGATCATGCCTGATCTCACTGATCCCTACAGTAATAGATACAAAAATATCCTGTGGAAAGTCAAAGCTATCAATTATACTTTGGTCTGAATATTGCACATAATATTCTTTTTTCAGCTTCTAGCCTCCTTTAGTATTTAATCTTTTTGAACTCTTACTATTGCGTTATACCGCCATTGACCCTTTTAATGTACCAATAAACTCTTCATAAGTGATAGCAATAATCGGGAAAACTGTAGAATTTTTATTGATTAAAGAACATTTGTTCGTATATAATAGATAGAACAAATGTTCTTTTTTTAAGGAGTTCTTTTAATGGATGATGGGCAGCTACCAAACAGAGTGATTATTTGTATAGACATGAAATCGTTTTTTGCCTCGGTTTCCTCTGTCATACGGGGGTTAAATCCATTGAAAACAAGGCTTGCGGTGGTGGGAGATATCAAAAGATCAGGATCGGTTGTGCTAGCTGCCACACCTTTATTAAAAAAGGAAGGGATCAAAACAGGAAGTCGTCTTTTCGACATTCCTAAAAAGAAAGATATCCATGTGGTGAATCCATCTATGGAGAGATATATTAAGGCTTCGAACTATATTTCGAGTTTGGTGTTACAGTATGTGGCTCCTGAAGACTTTCATGCCTATAGCATTGATGAGTTGTTTATTGATGCGACAGCTTCGTTGCATTTATTCGCTCAAACACCAGAAGAACTGGCCCATAAAATCATCAACGAGATTTATCGCAAGACACGGCTGACAGCTACTGCAGGTATCGGTCCGAATCTCTTACTGGCGAAGGTGAGCTTAGATCATGAAGCCAAGAATAGCCCAACAGGAGTTGCCTATTGGCGATATAAGGATATTCCCTTTAAGTTGTGGTCCATTCATCCGATGAAGGATTTCTGGGGGATATCGTCTGCTACGGAAAGGCGCTTAAATCGTTTGGGCATTCACTCCATAAAGGAACTCGCTCTTTCTTCAAAAGAGATGTTACAAAAGGAATTTGGCATACTAGGCGAAGAGTTGCACCAACATGCGAATGGCATTGATTACAGTCGCATTTCTGATGTATATATTCCTAGTTCTCGTTCCTTTGGAAAGAGTCAAATTCTATTCCGTGATTATACAAACCGAAAACAAGTGGAGTTATTGCTGTTGGAACTATTGGATGACGTGTGTTTTCGCTTACGGATGCATCAGGTAGTCGCACAAACCATCCATTTATCGATTGGCTACAGCAAGCAAACAAGTGGAGGCTTCTCCAGACAAAAGAAAATGGGGAGAGCTTCGAACTTAAGCCAGGATATCTTTCCTTATTGTTTAACCATTTTACATATCTATGATAATGGCATGCCGATTCGCTCCATCGGTATTTCCTTATCAAACACTAGCATTCAAGAAGAAGAGCAAATGAGCTTATTTGAGGATATTGATCAGCGCGAAAGAGCCCATGCTCTTGCCAAAACGATTGATGACATTCGGCTGCGTTATGGCAAGAATAGTGTACTACGTGCGTCTAGTCACCTTCCTCATTCAACAGCTCGTTATCGAAACGGCCTTATAGGTGGCCATAAAGCTTAAGGAGGAAAAAGAGATGGAATCTAGAGGAATGAAAAAATGGCGTCCATTCGCCACTATGCCCGAGCAATACATAGGATTAAAGGAAGTTATAAACAAGCAATTAGAGGTAAATCAACCTGTTTTAACAGAAGAGCAAATGGAACAGATGAATTTCACCTTAATTGAAGCCTTACATACAAATAAACAAGTGTACCTTACTTATTATAAGAGAGGCCAATGCATAACAGGGACAGGATACATTCAGTTTGTTGATTCCCTTGGGGACGTATTTATTTTTATTGATGAGGTGTTTGAGTTAAAGAACAAAATGAGATTAAGCGAGCTCGTCGATGTTCGCTTGGCTTAGTTGCTGAAGAAATTGTGTAAAGGAATCATTTAATTAGGTGGAGGTACATTCATGTACAATTTTAGAATATATACGTTACGTGACGGGTCAAAGAGAATCATTAAACTAAAAGAAGGAGAATCCTTTAAACAGGAACTCCAAAGAGCCGGTATTCAAGAAACGCAAATTTTTCAAATGCAACTAGTGGAAAAACCAGAATAATTTTAACATACACCTCTTGTATAGACCTAATTGTGGTAGTCTAATACAATCCAAATAGAAAAGAGTGATCAACCTGGAAGAAATAAAGGAGCAAGAAATAGATCTTGATAAAGTATATGATGACTATGCTGAATTTCCGGATAAGGTTTAAATGGACTAAACTAATAAGAAGATATTATGTTCAATATACGAGCATATATCCTCTTTTCTAATACATATTAGATTCGTTATTTAGATACTGTAAATATAGTCTAATATGTATTTATAAAGGAACATAAGTTTGTTGCAAATGGAGGACGTATCCCACAGGGGGAGGCGTAGTGAGGTCTTTAGACCGAGCGTTAATATGATTTAGAAGGTGAGTGGTATGAGTTTTGTAACTTTGTAATAAATGATATTAAGCAGTCGGGCCAGACCTTGAAGAAGAGAAGGAATTATTAGAAAATGAATTGAAGTTATAACGTATTCAATTGGTGAAGAAAAGAATAGTAAATAAACGGGATAAAGATATAGAATTAAAATGACAAATATTTAATATTTAAGGAGTATTCCGAATGAGTGTATCCGAAAGAACCATAACTAATTTAGTAAGACTTGAAGAGTGGGATATTCCTGGATTAATTGCACTTTCAGTATCAATTGGATGGGACTATGATAAAGATGAAATCAATACAGTGATGTCATCTGGTAAAGTTTACGGACACAAGACTAAAGAGGGCAAAATTGTATCTAGTGCGGCAATTATTCCATATGGATCAAGCCTAGCATCTATTGGTATGGTAATTGTTCATCAAGATTACAGAGGTAAAGGACTTGGAAGAAAAGTAACACAAAAATGTTTAGATTCTGTTTCTGGCGATACAATGGTGATGCTAATTGCAACAGATGAAGGAAAACCAATGTATGAGAGTATGGGGTTTAGTTCTAAAGACAGTGTTCATAAATATCTTTGTGACAACTATCTCTCTATGAAATCAAACGATGCTTTGAATGTTGAAATAGTTCCAATGCGTAAGGAAGATTTAGCTCAAGTTGTAAAAATAGACAAGGATGCATTTGGAGAAGAAAGAAGGACGTTTCTAATAAACCGGATTAACCAAGCAAAAGAGGCTCTAGTTATCAAAAGTTCAGATGGAAATATTATAGGGTATGGTTTGTCTATTTTAGGTCCTACCAATCTTATACTTGGCCCCATTGTAGCACCTGATCATCATACAGCTTCTTTATTAATTGATAAATTAGCTAGCAATCATCAAGGTAAATTAAGAATCGATATTCCATCAGGGAATGAGGCTTTTATGTCCCATATAGATAAATGTGGCTTCGTAAAAGTAAGTCAACCTCCTATAATGATTAAAAATTCAAAGCAATTACCACAACGTAATAAAGCATTATATGGGATAGCTGCACAGATTTTTGGATAATTTTGTTCTTCAGCTAAATAAGGGCTAATCCGTAATAAAGAGGTGGAATGGAATAAATGGAGATTATAAGAGGTAAACGAAGTTTTGATTTGGATAAATTCTTACATAAACCATTATTTGCTCATCTATCGACGGTTTCATCCGAAGGACCAAGGGAATCTCCGGTGTGGTTTTTTTGGGAAGAGAAATGTCTTTGGATTATAGGAACTCCTGGAGATACTTTTCCATTAAGAATAGACAAAAATCGAAATTGTGCCATCGGTATTGTTGATTTTGATCCTGCTACAGGGAAGGTATTGCATGCAGGTTTCAGAGGAAAAGCAACCGTAGAACCATTTAACTTTGACTTAGCAAAACGGTTATTTGCAAAATATTTGGGTTCAAACGAAAAGGACTGGGATTCTAGATTCAAAAATCAAGATTCAAAAAATGTCTTCATTCGTTTTGCACCTGAAACTGTAGTAGTTAGGGATCAATCATATAACGTCAATAGATAATATTCAACAATCAGGCGCTCATTTTTATTGACTGATAAGAAACGATTTATCGAAAGCTTTTTCGAACTAAAGAATTACGATAGAATAAGAAAAAAGAACATAAAAAAGGGGAATTATCAATAGTACCCATATCGATAGAAGCGTATATAAATAAGCATTGCGAAAATAATCCTGGGGAAAATCCGAATCAGTTAAGAGAAAATCTGAAACAGGCAGTTAAGGATAAGAAAAATGGAGCAACTTGCCATAACTGCGGTCAGGAAATCTGGGCGATTGGTAGTGCGGTCGCCTATCAAGGATGTTTTTCGTGTATAACTGGGGAAGCAGATTCCTCAAAAGACTATGAAGTCAACGAGGTATGTTGGTCATAGATGAAATTTTCCTGTTTTAACTCATGTTCATGAATCGGGTACGTTTGTTGAGCAAAAATTAAAAGGTTGATACATATTAGTCATGTGCAATATGTATCAACCTTTATTTTCTATGTCTTTTTTCGATTTAGGTCTTGATAATAAGGTTAGTGGCCGATGCGATAACTGCAACTCATCTTACTTCAAAAGTTCTGTAAAAGGTGGCATTTTTCTACGTGAATGTAGAGAGTGCAGCATGAAGAAAAGTATATAACCATAGATGATTATATATGAAAAAGAGAAGATTTTTACCCTTCTCTTTTTTAATTAGTAACGCCCCGCCTTACAATTTTTTATTGAGTATAAAAATAAACTCCCTCTACGAATAAGTAGAAGGAGTTTTGCTTTTAAACAAACATATCAAATAATATAGCTCCCCCGAAAGCGATAAATGAAAGTAATGTCTCTAATATAGTCCACGTCTTAAAGGTTTCTTTTACTGTTAATCCTAGATATTCTTTTACTAACCAGAAACCTGCATCATTTACATGTGAAAACATAAGGGACCCTGCACCTGTTGCAATAACTAATAATTCTAAGTTTACACCCGACATATGCTCAATAATTGGTGAAACAATGCCAGCTGCTGTTGTTAACGCTACTGTAGCTGATCCTGTTGCAACTCGTATTAATCCAGCTACCATAAATGCCAAGACAATTGGCGATAGAGATAAGTGCTCAGACATTTGAGCAATTGACGTACCCACACCACTATCAATAAGAATTTGTTTAAATCCGCCACCAGCACCAATGATTAAAATAATTGATCCAACTGGAAGTAAGCATTCTTCTGTTAACTTTTTAATGATATTTTTATCCATCCCTTGACGAATTCCAAGAAGATAAAATGCTGCAAAACAGGAAACTAGAAGTGCAATTACTGGACTACCGATAAAGACAAAGAATTTCGTCAAGCCACTAGGTAGTGACATATATGGTACAACAACCGATAGTACCATTAAGATAACTGGTAATAAGATAATAAAGAATGAAATTCCTGTTCCTGGTAACTGTTTTGATGCCGTGGTAACACGAATTAATTCTGGCTCCCCTTCAGGAATTACACGCTTATGCACCCATTTTGCGAACAATGGTCCTGCGATAATAGCTGCTGGTAATGCAATGATTAGTGAGTAGAGAAGCACCTTTCCTAGATTGGCATTATAAATTCCGATGGCAGTCATTGCTCCTGGATGCGGTGGTACAATGCCATGTACAATGGATAATCCAGCGACTACGGGCAACGCAATTAATAAAATATTTTGCTGGGTTGTTTTACGAATCGAAATGACTAGAGGTAATAAGATTACAATTCCCACTTCAAAAAAAACAGGAATGCCAATAATAAACCCTGAAAACAACATAGCCCATGGTAATTTCTTGACCCCAAAGAATCTAACAAAGAAATCTGCCACTTGCATGCCAGCACCAGAATCCGACATCATTTTTCCTAAAATGGTACCTAACGCTAAGATACCGACTAAATGGCCTAAAACGCTTCCTACCCCAGTTTCATACGCACCGACGATTTTATCCATTGATAACCCAGACATAATAGCTAAAAATAAACTTGCTACAGTTAAGCTAATAAATGCATGCCATTTCCACCATGATACTCCAAGAATCACAATTACAATCGCTAATAATGTAATTATTAACAAATACATGTCTGTACCCATAAAAAATCCCACCATCCCCCTAAAAATAAGAAAACGCTTACAAAATATCCCTGAGAAAAAGATTATAAATCTTTTTCTCACTGAGTTTTATATATCATAGTTGACAACATAATCTTGTATTTCTGTGTTGTAATATCCTTTACTATATTCAATCAAATTTCCAACTTCATCATAAGAATAACGTGATCGTTTTAATAAATTTGTTCCCTTTTTCACACCTAATTTTTCTTCTAAAAGAGAAGAAGCAGATGTAACAGAAAATTGATCTCGAAATTTTTCTAAAGAAATACCTTGGGCTTCTATCAAATCGTATAAGGATTGAACATTTAAATCTGATAATTCAATATCCTCCATGAGCTGTATTGTTAAATAATGTTTGTAATAAATATATGGCACATCATTTAGATGATACAGACGTTCGATTCGAAAACACTGCTCTCCGAATAATTGATATTCTTCTGTACCTTCTTGGTTAAAAATTACTTCTGCCCCTAATAATTGTTTGCGAATTTTATGACCTTTTTCCACCAATACTTCTGTAAAACGTTTTCCTTTAGAAAGTTTTGAAATGGATTTATTTCGAATTACTTTCGTTCCTTTACCACTCTTTGTTTCAAGGTAGCCATCTTTAACAAGCTCTTTGATAGCATTTCGAACAGTAATTTTACTCACATGAAATTCATCTTCCAATTGAGGCTCTGAAGGTATATTTTCTCCAATGGGATACACACCGTGTAAAATTCGATCCTTCAAGATATTTTTTATTTGTAAATATAAGGGACCTTTTTTTCGAGATACATTCACTTTCACTATTCTATTTCCTACCTTTCTACATCGTTCACTGCTTCTGTCATGGCCCGAATTATATCATCTTTCGAGGACATTGGAGTATCTCCTACAGTTGTATGGGCAAGCATTCCTGCTGTAGCAGCAAATAAGACGGTTTTTTCTGGCGAAAAGCCTTCTAACTCACCATATATAATACCACTTGTAAAAGCATCTCCTGCACCAATTCGGTCATAAACAGAGAAAGTAAGCGTTTTAGAAAAAGTAAATTCTTGATTTTTAAAGATATATGCGCGTAATGAATGCGTATTATTATCATTAATAGAACGGTGTGTACCTGCTATCACAGAGATGTCATATTTTTCTGCAACAGTTGGAATTAGATCCATAAGTTGCTCTGTACGACCTTTTTTCTCTGTTTCCATGTTTAATACAAACATAGCATCCTTTTCATTCATCATAACAATATCAGCTAAATGAAGCATTTCTTCATAATGTGACTTTGCCTTTTCATAACCATCATCTCCCCAGAGTGATGGACGATAGTTACAATCAAAAACAACTGTTCCTCCAGTTGCTTTTACTGCTTGCGCAAGTAATTTCATATGATTGCGAACAGAATCATTCATAGCTAATGTAATTCCACAAAAATGAATGATATCTATTTGCTTAGCTATTTCTTTAAATTTATATGCTCCTTCAAAAGCTCTATTGAAGCTACTTTCTAAGCGATTGGAATAGGTGACGCGACTAGATCGTGCACCAAATCCATTTTCTAAAAAATACATGCCAATGTAGTTTCCACCCCGAGTAATAAACGAGTCTGTAATACCTAACTTTTGAAGGTATGATACTGCAGCATCTCCTACTGCATTAGATGGTAATGTAGAGACAAGATGACCTTTATACCCGAATCTAGATAGCGCTGAGGCTACATTTACTCCTGTTCCTGAGAAGGAATAGTTTAATGTGCTAGATTGAGATAATAGTGCATATCCTGGCACTTGCAAGCGCATCATTACCTCTCCAAATGCTGCAAAATTCTTAGCCATGTTGATCAACTAACTTCTTCATTGTTTCAAGCAACTCACGTACATCATCTACATTTGTCTTTCCTGTTTCTTTGTCAATAATTGATGAATAGACATGAGGAATGAATTGTGGGACATTAGCTTCCAGAGCAATACGTAAAATTGGCTCAAAGTTTTCTTTTTCAATTCCACCAGTTGGCTCTAATGCAAATCCTTCTTCACCACATGCTTGTGCAACAGCACGAAACTCATCTTCTCTACTTAATCCTTTCATTGGGAAGTATTTTAATGCGTTTCCTCCCATGTCACGTACCAATGCAATTGCCGTTTTGATAGGCACAATAGCATGCTCATCTTGTGCTGCACTAACTGGACCGGTTGAGATATTCACATATCCAACTTTTCCGGTTGGGGATACTAAACTATTAATCCAGCTATCCTTTTCACCTAGATTAGCACGTGTTGTTCCAACGGCAGGAAACACTTGATTAATGTGGCTACCAGGATAATACTTTGCAATTTCTGCTACTACAGCTGCCTGACGGTTATCTCCAGCGCCTAAACCGATTGATACTGCTTCATCAATTTCCTTTCCGTACTCCTTCATTGCTTTTACTGCCTCTTCGACAGTAGAATAATCCTTGGATAATACACCTACTAGCACGTACCCCTCTGCAGCTTCAAATACTTCTTTGGCATTTTCAATACTATTTGCTAGCACATTTAGTGCCACTCGCTCTTTGTAAAATCGTTTTGTAATGTTTGACATGTTATTTCCCTCCTACTATTTCTCGTATTCTAGACTCAATTACATGTATATCGTCACCTTTTAAAGGTCTTGGATCGATATCAAAATATCCTTGTCTTATCCCATAATCACGTGTATAAACAGCAATCTCACCTTCGCGCAACTCTTTTACAACCTCTTTCGCGGTTGTATTGGACTGATCTGGACTGATTTGAATTCGTGCACGGAATATCGCTCGACCTGCTTCATCTTGTACAATTGTCACATTCACGCCTTCTATATCTTTTAATGACATCAATGCTTGTAAACTTTCTTTTTCTTGTTCACTTTTATCTTCTTTCTCGCGATACTCATCAAGAGCTTGAAGTAATCCAAACGTAGTTTCCTTACCAACTTTCATACTTCTTCCAATGCAATGTAATTGAACTTTCAACCATTCAATATAGTTACGTTTACCACCAACAATTCCAGACGTTGGACCTTCAATTGCCTTTGAACCACTATAAATCGCAAGGTCTGAGTATTTTACATACTTTTGAAGGTCTTCTTCTGCCGCGGCATCCACAATCAATGGAATATTATTCTTCTGTGCAACTTCCCACGCTTCTTCAACAGAAATCATATTTTTTTGAACAGTGTGATGAGATTTTACATAAAGGATAGCAGCTGTATTTTCGGAAATCGCCTCTTCAACATGAGTCGCTCTACCCTCATTAGCATAGCCAACTTCAATAAGCTTTCCTCCACCTAAATAAACCATGGTTTCAACTGGGGCCCCGTACTGTACGTTATGACCTTTCAGCATAATAATTTCATTTTTTGAGATAACTTCTTGGTGAAGGCGCTCGCTTTTACGGCGGTTTCCTTGTGTAACAAGAGCAGCAATAGAGAGAGCAATTCCACTTGAAGCCGAGTTAACAACCACAGCTGCTTCTGATCCTAGAATGTCAGCAATATAGTCACCTGATCTATCAACTAAATCAGCAATCTCAACATAATTTTGTCCGCCTTGTTTCATCGCATCCATCACGGTATCTGTTGGTGCTGATACACCTAAAATGCTCATCCTTCCACTAGCATTAATTACTCGCTTCAACCCATATTTAGCATTCAATGAACGTTCCATTCACAACCACTCCTTTTGCTTCTATTTTTCTATTACCTACACGCTTGTCCCCTTCAGAATCAATCAATGCAACCGGCTCATTTTGAACAGAAAATAATGTTAAGTTAGCAACATCTCCAACTTGTATTCGACCGAGCTCTGGTTTTTTTAGCCAGTTCGCTGCATTAGTTGTGACTGCTTCGATCACTTCCTTAAGCGAATATCCTAAGTATAAGAATTTAGATAGTACGTTTGCCATATTGTATACAGGTCCATCCAATCGATTTTTGCGATAGATGTCAGTGCTTATGGTATTTAAAGCAACCTGGTATTTTTTTGCCGATTCAGCGACTTTAAAGGAGAAACTTGCATTGCCATGACCAACATCTAAATGTACACCACGTGCAATCGCATCACGCAGAACTTGAAGGGGCTTTTCTTCATTATCAAAAAGATTATTTTCCTTTCCATTAAGATAATGAGTAATTACATCTCCTTTTTCTAAAAGTGGGATAACTTCTTCAATGCTTGGCGGGGCTGAACCTATGTGTACCATTAATGGTAACGATGTTTCCTCAGATAGTACCCGTGCAATACGTAATGGTTCAATACCACTATCACGAACAACACTTTTGCTCATCCGCACCTTTAATCCAATAATAAAATCTCGATACTCATTCACAGCCTGTTTTACTTTCTCTTTATTTATCCATTCTATGTTAGAGAGTTCATCCACTCTTTTTAAACCAATTCTTGAAACGTTTAAAAATGCAAATAAGTTTGTTTTTGCATGCTCTCCACTCTTAATTAAATCAGCAATTCGATCTGCCCCACAACTGCCGGCATCCACAATGGTTGTTACCCCATGTTTTATACCTATCTCGTCTATTTCATCCCCATAAGGACTAAATTCAGAAAATGCATGAACATGTAAGTCAATCCATCCACTGGACACGTACATACCTGAACAGTCAAATAGTAACTCTCCAAAACCTCTTCCAGGCTTTGTTATTTCAATAATCTTTCCGTTTTCAATTACAATATCAACTTGCTCTCCATTCATAAGCTTTGCATTAGATATTACAAACTGTTCTTTCATTTATCTCACCCTCTTTTTTCCGTTACATTAGCTACCTAAAATTTTTAAATGAAGTATATAAACTAATTTAGATACGTATAGAAGAGCTTATAAACATTTAGATTATAACGTTATAATGTTATAATAACAAAACATCCCATTGAAGTAAACAAAACATTATAATGTTTTGTTTACTTCAATGGGATGTTTCCGATTATTTTTTAGTCTTAATTTATTTTTTCTGAATTACGATGCTGTCAAATTCGGGAAAACTTTAGAGTTTTCATCAACAAAGAACGTTTATTCGTATATAATAGAGAACAAACGTTCTTTGTCGAGGAGTACTTTTAATGAATTATGGGCAGCTATCAAACGGTCAGGATTGGTTGTGTTAACTGCCACCGCCTTTATTAAAGAAGCAATCAAGACTGGAAGTCGACTTTTTGAAATTCCTAAAAGGAAAGATGTCCAATATTCGTCAGAATATGTACGAGTGGGTTAATCCACATATGTACAATTACTCATGCAATTGAACATTCTCTTGGATTAACGTAGATTAAGATATTCGGCTACAGTTTATATCAATAATAGTCATTAAATTCAAAAAATAATTATAATTATACTTAATTTTACATACTTCGACATCCTTTATATGGTAATATTTTATATAAATTTACGTATCGGATTAATAACAGGTTAGTTAAAAGCTTTAACACAATCCTAGGTGACCTAGTTCTACTAACTACAGAAACCAAATCATTTCAAAAATTGGAGGAGTTTACTTTGTTGAATACTAGAAAGGAAGCAATGAATCCAACGTTAGATTTAGAATGGGTAGATTTGATTCAAGAAGCTAAAGAAATGGGATTATCTGTTGAAGAAATAAAAGAGTTTTTAGCTAGTAAACAACTATCTTGAAAACAAAAAACATTAGATATTATTATCTAATGTTTTTTTGTTTTGTTATTATTTTTAACTTTTTCTTCTAAAAACTGTTTGAATTGTTCTTTACTCACATTCGAATTCATTGCTTCTCTAACTAGGTTCATCCATACTTCAGGAAGATCTTTCTTGGAACCCTTCATCATCATAACCTCCTACACTTATTCGCCTACCCTTAAATTGTAACTTAAAGCGATTTATTATAAGTAAATATTCGAGTGTATTTTCTGAAATCATCGTCTCTTTTTTAGAAATTTAAAAACTGAAGTTTATGTAGAATAATGAACTTGTATAATGAGGTGTTAAAGCCAAAGGCAATACTTAGATAAAGTTGTACCAGTTATAAGTTTTATTATTTATAAATCCTTATTTACGCGTCTTTTTCTTTTTTTTAGATTCATCAACATGTTTCATTCTAATGTTGATATTCATAGTCCGCAATTTTCGAATAAATATAGTCAAAGAAATGAATGGTTGAATAGTTTGCTGCTGAACTAAATGGTGGTTGTGCTACTAGTCGTTTATGAAATTCACTTGCATATTTATGGTCTTCTTGATCAAGAAAATATAATGTAGCCAACGCATATACAGCACTAGACTCAAAACTTTTTCTTGGGTTAAGCGTAGTACGGTTATAGTTCCCATACACTTTTCCTTTTTCTGTAAATTCTTTCTTTAACCACTTATCAAATTGTTTAGGAGGAGTTCCCTTTATCTGCTCATATTGAATAGCAATTAATAGTTGATCAATCATGTTTACATTTTCAGAGTGTGCATGTTTGTACTCCTTTTTGTCCACATCATATATTTCAAAAAAGAAAGGAGATTTCGGGTCTATTCCTTTCTCAACGACACTTTGATACGAAACAGATAAACTTTTCATATTTTTCAGGGCAGAATCATCAATATAACTTAAATGAAGGATGTCAGTTTGGCTTTTTGAAGACCAATCATAAAAATCCACAAGTTGATTATTTCTGATATGAGTGTGTAACAGTGTACTTTCAATACTGGCAGCTAAAGTATTATATCTTTTTTCTTTAAACTCTTTACTTCCTTTTTTTAGCGCATCAATTAAACGTATATCGTCAATCAATGCATTAGTAGTACCTTCAGCTAAATTCCATTTTATAAAGGTATTATCGTGTTTTTGCACCAAAAAATGTCTACTTAATAAGTTAACCTGCTTGTCAAATTCTTTTTTCTTTTTTGCTAGTACTAGGTATTGCATATAGAGACCAATACTTTCAGAAAGATATTGAATATCTTGTTTTCTCTCATACGTTTGAATTAGCCCATCTTGATTTTTATAATGTGTAGTAACCGTTTCAACAACGGGATCCTTTTGATTCAACAAAAGAAATAGGCTTATAAAAATAATACCTAACAAAAGTGTCCCACTAATGAAAAGTTTGAATTTACTCACATGGTTTCTCCTTTGAATCGTTTTGTTTTATCCCATTGAATTGTTTTCTTTCGTAAACGGCTCCAGATGTAGGCACTAGCGCTCTTAACCAATAGAAGTAGAAATACTTGAGCATACGTAAAGTACATAATTGTTCCGACAAGCACATTCATAGGCGTAACCGTTCGCTCAAGAACCATTGCACTTAAAATTTGCGCTGTGTATACAACATAACTCATAAACCAAAATAAAAGAAGTGGTGATTCAAAATTTGGTAGTTGATAGCCAGCTAACCCTAGAATAAACCATATATCAGAAAACAAAAGTAAGATGACAAAAAGAAAATAAGTTAAAAGATGCTGCAGACTATGAACTAAAGTTCTCCCTTTCCAGTAGGATACTTCATGTATGGCTTTTTCTAATAAATATAGGTTTCCTGTAAGCCAACGTGTACGCTGTCGAATAAAGATATTCATCTTTTCAGGTTCTTGTTCCCATGTGCGTGATTGATGAACCACAGGTAATGTTTGATTAATAGCTGTTATTCGCATCGTTAATTCAGCATCTTCTGCCAAAGCATAAGGATCATATCCACCTAGTTCTTCAATCACACTTCTTCGTAATAACATGTTTGTTCCAGCTAACGACCCGGTTTTAAAAACTTTCCACCTGCCACTTTGCATTAATAATTGAAATACTTGAAATTCAATGGCAATCATTCGTGTTAAAAGGTTTCGATTAGCATTAATCGTTTTTACATACCCTACAGCTCCAGCAGCATTATCTGTGGTTTCAGCTGCATAGACTAACTCTATAACGGCCTTTTTCTCAGGCTGATTATCCGCATCAAATACTAAAAAATACTCCGAAGAGGTAATAGATAACCCATAATTTAAGACACGTGATTTTCCTTTAGGGGAGCCAGGTGGTACTTTTACATAATGAATACGTGAAAAAGTCTCACTAAAGCTTTTTACAATAGAAGCTGTATCATCAGTGGAGGCGTCATCTAAGACAAATACATCTAAATCCCCCTCATAAGTTAATTTAACCATTGCGTCTAAAGTTTCTTTAATAACAACGCCCTCATTATGAGCAGGAATAAGAACTGCAACCGAAGGAAACCTATCTAAGCTTTTCTTTCTGTTTATTTTTAACCGTTCTATAACGCCAGCTATAGTCAAAAATGAGTAATATATCAGTAAAAACCAAAAGAAAAACATAACGAGAATTAAAATGGCTTTCACGATGATTTTCCTCCTTTTTTTGCTGTCACTAATCTATTGAGCATAACTGTGACGTCATCCTCTACCTTTATCACGTTATACTCCAAGGGAAGCTCAATTGTATTAAGTTTCGTACGCAATGATTCTAATAATCTATTTATCACGATTTGAGTACCTTTTTCATCTGTATTTTGCAAAAAAAACAATGGCGTTTTTTTGTTGAGAAGAGTAACTAAATCAAAGTCTGCACGTACGGTTTTTAATATAGAACTTGTAATAACGTGTCTCAGAGCATCTTCTACTTTTTTGGACGCATCAATCTCTATATGGATCAAATAGCTGTTTTCACCCCTTCGATTAACTCCCTTCATAATCACATTTGCGCGGTTTAAAAATTCAGAGTATGACAATAAGAGAGGCATGTTTTCAAATCTCTTCAATTCATTCACTTGTCTAGCTAACTCTATATTTTCTTCATATACACGACGAATGTGATTAAAAAGTAACCATAAGAGAATAAGAGATACGGTAAGTAAAAGATCCTGAAACATTAAATTGACTTGTAAAGAAGATGAAGCTTTTTGAAAGTAAGCATAAAAGAGAAAACTAAATCCTACTAACAAGCTTATTGTTAGCACGTATAAATACTTATAAGCATTGTTTAATATACTCATAAGTATTAAAGATACTGTTAGTATGAAAAGGTTTAAAATAGAAAAGAAACCTGATGAAAAATAAATTAATCCCACCACACTACATAAAAGTGAGACTATAAGTATTGATAATGATAAATAATATGACCTCATAACTTTTCCTTTCTTATAGCGAGAATAAAAAATCATAAACTAAAATTAGTTTAGTTACTTAATACAAGCTACTTTTTATTTTAAAAACAAAAAAACCAACCATAAAAAATGGTTGGCTGCACTACTAGCTTCTCATTATTAAGTTGTCCCCATAATGATTCATCGCTCAATTTTTACAGAATTCATTATATTGAACATTTTAGTAGTATATTGAACATTTTTATACAATTAGATATTTTAACCTATTTTTTAAAAATATCAATAAATATTTTACTTACCTATTACCTATAAAAAGTAATAAAAGGAGCTTTTCACTTCATATGGTACCTTATATTCCCTAAAAGTATGCTGAAATATATCATTTGTTCCTAACCTCATACAATTCTTCTCGTCATATTATAACTGTTAGTAAAGGAGTAAGGTTGACAGAACTTTATTTACACATTCTCGTTCATCAATTCACTATCCAAAAAGGATCTTCCCACAGTACTTAAGTAATTTTTTAATCTCTTGTTTTTTTAGCAACAATAACCTCCTTACTAAATGCTTAAAGCAATCTCATATATTTTTTTAATCTCCAATGACTCTTTCAAGAATTTATTTCAACTTGAAAACTTTCTACTGCATTATCTAACTCAATAATCAATTTAGATAAGTGGTCCGTATGACGTGTTAGCTCATTTGAAGATGCAGATTGTTCTTCTGCTATAGATGCTATTTCTTGAGCAGATGCCGTAGTAACCCTTATCATGGTAATGTACTCAAAATAAGGTGGGAGATGAATTTATGAGAGCAAAGATTGAGAAAGCAAATCATGTGGTAATGTTCGAAACGGCTGGTGAATTTTATGCTCATGAAGTGACTCAAGGTATTCTCAAGGTATTAATGTGGGTTTCTTTGACTGTCCCTCTTGTGGAGTAAAAGTGTATCCCAAACAGGATCATTTCTTTTCCCGTGAGCATGATCGCACATGTATTTATGTAAAAGAGCAATTTAAGAAAAAATTATAAACTTGTACCTTGAACTCTGTTTTATAAAATTGCTATAGGTTAATTTATACATTTATAGTATAATATGAAAGTTGTGCTTATGAACATATAAAAGGAGAGTCAGCATGAAAGGACTAAGTACGTTGAGAAAGATAGATGCAGTGGGGCGTATAGTAATTCCCATTGAACTAAGAAAAGAACTGAATATAGGTCAGGACGATTCTGTAGAAATTTTATTGGAAGACGATCATATAGAAATAAAAAAATATAAAGAATATGATAAATGTGTGGTTACGGGTGAGGTAACACCTGAGAACCGTAGGTATGCAAATAACATGGTTCTAAGTCCGTTAGGCGCAAAAATTTTATTTAACGAAATAAAAGACAAGCAAAAAACCTTTGAATCGTAAATTCAAAGGTTTTTTAAGTCGACCTACTTTTTATGCTGTATACTTTCTAACCAGTTTTGTACAGAAGACCCTAAGCTGGTTGCTCCTACTTTTAATTCATCCATAATATAAGAAATTAAATTGTGTAAACTGTACTCTTCCTTATAAGGGTTATTTTTATTGATGAATTTTAACACCTCTTTTAACTCCTTTACTCTTCCCTGATCCAATTCTTCTTCTAAATGCCGAGTCATGTATTCATCAACAAAATCAGAGTTCCTTATACTCGCTTCAATTAAAAAAGATGCTGCTAATGCAGGAGAACAATCTAAAGCATAAGCTAAGCGTTTCAGAACATCATACGTTTCTCCATGTCCATCTTTTAAGCGCGTAGAGACACGCTCTTTCTCAATATTCTTGTATAGATGTCTAATTGGCTCTTTGGACATATCTCCCATATACACAGTGCTACCAAAGCTAAATCCTCTTCTAAAATAATTTGATAGGTAGTCCATTACTTTTGAAGAAGCAAGGCCTGATATACAAATCGATTCAATTACATTTTTTACAGGTGTATTCGTAATGTAAGACAATCGATAAACACATTCTTTAAGATCAATCGGAAGTGATGGTTTTACATCTCGTTTTTTGTCACTTCGTATTTTTCTTTTCTTCTCTTCTACTCTCACATAATCACTCCTAAAATCTAAAATTATCTCTAGGACAATGACTTTTTGTACATACCTAAAACATGTATATGGCAGGGGAGGGAAGAGCATGTATATTTTTTGAGATAGTGGAAAAAACTTATAATACTAGAACATGAGAGGAGTCTTTTGTATGAAAATGACGAAAGAAGAAGCACAAGAAATCGCAAAAAAGATAAAAGAAAACTCTAGTAAGTACGGCTTACCTGTGAAAAAAAAGAAAAATGCTAGTGCAACTTAAAAGGGGATATATAAGAAAAGGTCTTCAAGTTAATAAAAAATATAAGACTTATATTTTCCTACTATAGTACGCAATAACATTTAGTACGCTGCATAATAAAGATAAGCTAACTCAATTACAATAAACTTTAAATTAGATGTACTGATAATAAGGAAGTTAAAAAAGGGACTGCCTAACAAATTAATTTGTTAGGCAGTCCCTTTTTTAATTATGATTATTGGTGACGTAATTTATCAATTTCTTCTGGTGTAAGGTGTGTAAATTCAGCGATTGTTTGGGTATCTAAACCCTTTTGAATCATACTTAAGGCCACCTTTAGGATACCTTTCTTTTCGCCTATTTCTTCACCTATTTGTTTTCCTTTTTCTTCTCCAAGTTTCTCAGCTCGTTTTAAAGCTGACTTTTCATCTAATAATTCTTTTCTTCGTGCTTCATATGCTAGTAGCACTGCTGGATCTTGGCTAACAAGTTCCCACTCGTCCATTGCTTTCTCTAATACTTGATCTTCTTGCATCGCAATCTCCTCCAATACCTGAGTGATTTCTTCATCTTCGGATGCTTCAAGTAATAATAACCATCGAACAAGTTGATTTTCCCTTGGATCTACCTCTCTGTTACGCCATTTAATGAGATCAAGATAGACATCATGTAAAGCCTCCAGAATGGATTTCTGGAGGCTTTATATAAGTGCTCTTTATTTAACAGCTTCTTTAAACTCTTTTCCTGCTTTGAAACCTGGAACCTTTGTTGCTGCGATTGTCATTTCTTCCCCAGTTTGAGGATTACGTCCTGTACGCTGTGAACGTTCACGTACTTCGAATGTTCCCAGTCCTACTAGTTGAACTTTTTCGCCTTTTGCAAGCGTTGTAGAAATCGTTTCAAATAAGGCGTCTACAGCTTTTTTTGCATCTTGTTTTGTTAACTCTGACTTTGAAGCAACTGCATCAATAAATTCAGCTTTTTTCATATGTCACGACCTCATCTCTTTTTATAGGGTATGTAGATTAAGAATATATCATATGTTTTGAGAAAAGGTCAAACGTATGTTCCTTTCAGGTGGAAGTAATGGAAAATACATAACAATAAAAAAAAGAAGAAATGGAAACCCATTTCTTCTTTACATACACGTTTAGCTAGAACGATTACATTATCGGATGTTACTGCCACCAAGTTGTTGTTCAGCCATTTGCACAAGGCGTTTTGTAATCTCTCCACCTACTGATCCATTTGCACGTGCAGTTGTATCAGGACCAAGGTTTACTCCAAATTCACTAGCGATTTCATATTTCATTTGGTCGATTGCTTGTTGAGCACCATATACCAATAGTTCATTTGTGTTGTTATTTTTATTGTTTGCCATTTTATACAACTCCTTTACAGTTTGTATCGTTAAGATGTGTAAAAAAAGAATGATTTATTCATAAGGTAAGAAATTATTTTTAAAAAGTCGTGAAGTTGACCAATTTGTAATAAAAAGAGGGAAAGAACTAAAAGAGGCTGTAAAATAGAAAGTAAAAAAGATGTTTTAGAGTATATATAGGTGGTAAACAAATAGTACAGAGTCAATGTAAGAATTTTATAGGCTACTGTAAAAGGTTAAATACTTAACTTGATGAAGGGACTGGTTCGGTTTTGAAAGACGTAACGGCGACTTCAACAAATGTATTACCCGAATTGAAAAGTAGGTATTGTGATTTAACGAACGGTACTCTCGTTATGAATCGATATACGTAACGAAAGGGCCTCACAAGGGCAAATGAACATGATAATTATTTTGTTGTAAGAGAGGAGAGCCTGCATCATTTTTTGATGCGGGCTCTTTTTAAGTTGAAGCTATAAAATAAGGTACATAAGGTATTAAATCTAAATATTGTTGATAGATGTAAGGTTTTGTAGATAATTAAGTTGCTCCCACATATTGAATATTTATCCTACATCAAGTACAATAAGTTGAATATAAGTTCAACTTAAAAAATGAGGTGTTTAAGAATGAAAATTTCACGTTTTAATAAAGATTGCGGGAACTCTGTTGATATGAACATTATGGATGGGTATCTATTTGATTTCCCAACGAATGTAGTTGAACTTCAAAAAGAAGCTGCAGATTCTTTTTTTACAGATGCTGTTACGGCTCCAGAAGAATTTAAGAAGCGTATTTTACTTTCTACAACCATTAAGGGTGAAGAGAAAGAGCGTTATTTCTTAGTAGGTGACATTGCCGCAAGTCAATTGCTTGCTAACAATCACATTAATAAATTACATAATAAAATTACAAGTCATATTCCATACATCACCTTTTTAGCTGCAATTGCGTACTACCATGCTTTACATGCGAAAGATAAAAAGGACAACACAATTGAAATTGACTATTTTTCTACGATGTTACCAATCTGGCTCCTTAAGAAAGAGAGCACATTTGGGGCGGCTCAAAAAGCTATGGCTAATCGCTTCTTAGGCGACCATACGTTTACCGTGCACACGCCTGGTTTTGAAAATACGTTAAAGGTAGTAGTAGAAGAAAGTGCGTGCTTGAAAGAGGGAGAAAGCGCACGTTTTGCGTTAAAAAAAGACTTAACCCTTGAAAATCGTGAAGATGCAAATGAGTATGCAGAATGTGAAACAGTGATGGTAGACATTGGTGGCGGATCTATTGATGTCGTTATTCTACCGGAAGGGCTGAAAGCTGCGAATAGCCGTGAATCGTTCCAGAGCATTGAAGGCATTCCGTATTTAGCCCATATTGATAAATTGCGCAAAGAGAAGTTCTTAGAATTATTTACAGACTTACGTGCCTTTGATCAATTTATTCTTGATAACTACAGCAAGCAAAAGTTTGTATTGAAAAACGAGAATACAGGTGAATCTATTGATTTAACAAGCATAATCAAATCTTCACTACGAGACTATGTGGAAATCTTATTGGCTAAATTAAATGATGTCGCACCACCACCAGCAAATAAACTGCGTAAGTATGTATACTGCGGTGGGGTAGCTCCTACTTTAGAAGTCCCTATCATGAATAGTATGCGTGAAAAAATTGGAGAAGAACGTACAGAGAAGTATCATAAGGTTCCACAAGATAGCCGCCATTTAAATTTATTTGGCTTAGAGATTCGTAGTATTGGTTACGTTCAAAAGAAGCAAGCAGCAGAGAAGAAAGCCGTTAAATCCTAACAACGTAGGTGATAGGAATGTCAGAGCGTCAAAATGCGTTTACGATTAAGACAAATCGATTGAGTGATGAAGTTTATAATCAACTAGCTACATATGCTAAATCGCGTAAGTTAGGGGATTATATTTCATCTTTAATTCTTCGTGATCTAGAAGATTCATCTACTGAAAGCAAAGCAATGGAAGACACAAAAACCTACGAAATGCTTGAACATATTAAGAGTGAATTAGCTGATTTAAAAACATTAGCAAAAACAACAGGTTTTGTAGGAAACGATTCCTTCAAAGAAGAAGAGCCTTCAGAGGTTCCCCAACTCAAAGAAGGAAAGATTGCAGATTTAGCAAATATATCTGGCTCATTAGACGATGACGACTTAGAAGAATATAACGATTTTTAAACAGGAAACCACTAGAATTGAACTGCACCCCAATTCTAGTGGTTTTTCTATAAAGTAAAATTGACTGTATTTAGATATACTTTATTGAATTAATGTACCCTTTAGTCCAATAAAATATTTGATCTAGTTGAACAATTAAATTTTCATCTATCAATTTGTGTTGAAATTTGCCAAGTAATACCGAATTTGTCTGTTAATTGTCCATATGATGGACTCCAAAAAGTTTCTTGAAGTGGCATTTCTATTTGCCCACCTTCTTGTAGTTTTTGGAATACTTCTTTTGATTTTTCTACGCTGTCTATAGTAATAGCTACCGTCACTTGTGATCCAATTTGGTATGGTTGACCTGGGAATGTATCAGAAAGCATTAAATCCGTATTACCAACTTTTAAATGTGCATTCATTACACGATCTACTGCTTCTATAGGAGTGGGGAATTCTGGATTGCTGGGCATTTCTCCGAAAGTTTGAACACCAATAACTTTTGCATCCAGTGCCTTCTCGTAAAATTTGACAGCTTCTTGCCCATTACCGTTCATAATTAAATAAGGATAAATTCCTAAAACCATGAAAAACACCTCTTTTAAAATTTTATTTAGATTTCAATAAATTATAGCTAATCAAGTTGAAGAACGTAAGTTCGATTTGGTCATAACACTTACTACGTATTTATACAACAAATTTATTATGTTATCCTGCACGGTTAGTTTGAGAAGAAAAAATTGTTTTAGAAAGATATGTAATAAAGGGTTTAATAAAAAGCGACCATGAACGTTGCTTTCTATTAACGTTCATGGGTAAGCCAGGGTTAACGCTGTACCTTGTTTATCATGAATACCATAGCAACCTTTGAGATTATATCAATCCAAAATAACTTTTAGTGTGATAATCATGAAAACAGGTTAGTTTTCTTTTCAACATTTGCAAACACATCCTTCTATCTTATAAAATAAGAGTAAGAAATAAGAAAGATAGGAAGAGAAATTCATGTCCACAAAATTAGTAAATTTACGAATTGATTTTGCTTTTAAACAATTATTTGGTACAAAAGGCAGCGAGGATATCTTAGCAGGCTTTTTAAACGCTGTTTTAGAAAAGTCTCTAGAAGCACCTATTACATCTCTTCAATTGGAAGACCCACATCTTCACAAGGCTTACGAAGATGACAAGTTATCTATTCTAGATTTATTAGCTACATTGAACAACGGAACACAAGTGAATATAGAAATCCAACTTCGTAATACGCATGATATGGTTAAACGCTCTTTATATTATTGGAGTAAATTATATACGTCCCAAATGCAAGAGGGGATGCCTTACCGCGCCTTACGAAAAACCATCACCATTAATTTGTTGGATTTTATTTTATTCTCTTTAGATGAAGAATTTCAAACGACAGGGCAGCTGTGGGACACAACAAAGCAACGTGTTTTAAGTGATGATATTGAAATTCATTTTGTGGAAATTCCAAAGCTTGTGAAACAATGGAGGCAAGAAAAGGTTAACCCGTGGGAAAATGCATTCGTTCGTTGGATATTATTGTTACCAGCTCATGAAGATGAACATTTAACTCAAACGTTGGAGGAGATTGCGATGAATCAAGATCCAATTTTACAAAAAGCGATGGATAAATGGGAAAATATGAGTCACGATTCTTCTTTCCGAAGCGCATACGAAGCGCGTGAAAAACTATTACTTGATGAGCAAGCTAAATTAGCACATGCCCGTGAAGAAGGATTAGAAGAAGGGAAAATTCGATTGATTCGCAGCATGCATGAGAATGGTATGCCTTTAGACGACATTGCAAAGTTTACTGGGTTAAATATAGAAGAAATAAAAAGAGTAATCCGATAACATAGAGGATGACAAAAGCTTTGCGAAAGATTTCGTAAAGCTTTTTTATTTTACAATTATTTAATTTTTTTTGGAGTTATTATGCACAATAGGAAAACGAATAAAACAGCTATTTTTTAAAGTGAAACTTATAATCTATAATTAATTATGAATGGTTTCTAGAACTAAGGTGCTCCTCTAAAATATAAGGGAACCTCTTTTTGTAAATAGGAAGAAAAAAGTTGACCTCCTAATAAATCATATTATGTTAATTAGAGGTGTGTAGAGCACACACTTTATATCCTCTACTAATAGTTGAAATTAGAACTATTTATGTACGAGCTTTTTCCAGAGCGAGTTTTATACCAAATCCTATTAATATAGTACCTGTTATTCCCTCAATAACCTTTTGTGTCTTAGGCTTCTTCATAAACGCACTAATCTGGTTAAGTAAATAGATATAAAATAAATACCACACGACAGTTAATACAATATAAGTTATCCCAAGTATAAGAAATGGCATAAAAGTATGTCTTTCAGGATTCACAAACTGTGGTAGAAAGGTTAAGAAAAAAACAGCTATTTTTGGATTTAGTAGATTGGTAAGGAAACCTTGTTTAAAAGAAGACTTATTCTTATACTTACTTTCGACAACCGTTTCAGTTGTTTCTTGATTTCTTAATGTCCATAATGACTTGATACCTAAATAAATTAAGTACACCGCACCAATATATTTAAAGATAGAAAATAACAGAGCTGATTTCGCAATAATTGCCGAAAGTCCTGCAATAGCAGTTAGTGTGTGAATAGATAGCGCACAACAAATCCCAAGCATTGTCTTAAACCCTCCCTGTTTGCCACCAGTAAGAGTGTTTTTTGTCATGATAGCAGTATCTGGACCAGGTAAAATAATTAGAAATATGCATGTAATCACGAACAAATAAAAGTTTTCCATCTTATTATCGCCCCTCGATTAAAATAGTTCTGTATCTACAATTCTTACATTGTATTATAGGTTAATCATTTTATTAATTGAAGATAAATCCTATAATACTTCTTCTTTGTTTTTTTAAAACTAATGGATTCTTTTTTATGAATTCAAAAAAATATTATGTTAACTAAAGGTGTATATCGTATATAGCTTAAAAACAGAAAAAAACTACTGACTTATCAGCGATCAATAGTTTTTCCTGTGAGTGCTCAATTAAATTTTATGAAAAATATTAAATTTATCCCATAGTTGTTCAAGGGACTCTAGTTTATCTTGGAAATTTTCTTCTTTTTCTTTTCCTACAGATATAATTAGTGCATTTATGAGACTAAGTGGAGCTACGAATGAATCAATAAAAGTCGGCATTTGACTAGATGCTGTTAATGGGATATCTGCATAAGGTATTAGAGGCGATAATAGATTATCTGTTATTGCAACAGTTGTTGCTTCTTTTTCTTTTGCATACGAAAAAACTTTTATTGTACTTTCCGTATATCTTGCAAAACTGATTCCAATTACTACATCATCTTCATTTAAATCATATATACGTTCTGATACATTCTCAATTGAATGAATAAGCTCGACTTGTTCTAAAAGAAATTGCAAATAGTACTGTAAAAATACACCTAAAGCTGTAGCACTTCTATTTGCCACAATATATACCCTTTTAGCTTTAAGTAGGCTCTCTACCGCATTTTTAAAAACCTCAATATCTAGTCCATCTAAAGTGGATCTAATGTTTGAAATATCGTCTAAAAAGATATCGTATACGCTTTGATCCTGATCTTTATATACTTCTTTGGATATTTTTAACCTCTCAGTTGTTGTCAACTGTCGTTGGGCAGAACTTTGCATATATTGTTGAAGTTCTGGATAACCGGAACATCCTAAAAAAGTAGCAAAACGTACAACAGTCGCAGGACTAACCCCTGTAATCTTGGCTAACTTATCCCCCGTTAAAAAAGGAACTGTATTAGGATTTTCTAAAATGTATTTAGCTATCCTCAAATTTGATTTACTCATAGTAGGCATCTGTTCTGCAATATGTTTATAAACATTCTTCATTTAATAATCTCCTTCATTCTAATCAAGTTATGTGTAATAAAAAATTATTTTCAATTATATATCCATCATTATAAACTAAAATGCCCTTCAAAAAATTGATCAGTTTTAGAATACCCCTCTAGTTTATACCTTTAAGATTTTGAAAATATCACCAATAACAATTAGTCTATTCTTTTCCGAAAACATTCACATATTACATTGAAGCATGTAATAAAAATAAGAGCTATAACAAATTATGCATGTGCATAGTCGTTATAGCTCTTAGTAAATTGATACTTTATTTAGTGATTACACGCTGAATTGCTTGGTCATGTGCTGCTACTGTACGCTGAATATCTTCTTTTGTATGAACAACAGACATAGAATAACGATTAAGAGGTTTTGTATAAACACCTAGTTTTAATAACTCATAATCAATTTTTTCGCGTAGTTTTGTATCTGCTTTATTCATATCGCGATAATTTTTGATATTACCTTCACCAAGAATAATATTAAAAATACTACCCATACCAACTGTTTGCATAGTCAACCCGTGGGATTTATATATTTCTTCTAATTGATCCCTTAACAATCGAGTATTTGCAAATAATTGGTCCATTGTACCTTTCTGCTCCAATACATTAATTGTAGCTAAACCTGCCGCAAGTATAGTTGGATGACCATTGTATGTTCCACTATGGTATAGAGGATCTTGTTTATTCTTATTCTCTGCTCCAGCTGTTAAAATATCGCGCCCATCCCTGGCAGAACTAATCATCATAATTTCTTTTTTACCACCAATAGCTCCCACAGGAAAACCTCCGCCAAGTACTTTTCCTAAAGCAGTAATATCTGGTTTAACTCCATAGACTTTTTGTGCTCCACCAAGGGAAATTCTAAAACCTGTCTTTACTTCATCAAAAATCAACACAATATTAAGTTCCTCTGTAATCTTGCGGAGACCCGTCATAAAATCTTGATCAGCTGGAATAAATCCACCTTGGATAGGTTCTAAAATTACACCTGCCAATTCATGAGCATGAGCTTTTAAGATCTTTTCTGTTGCTTCTAGATCATTAAATGGAAGAATCACAGTATTTTCAAGATAATAGTCTGGCAGTCCTCTTGATTCTCCTACTGCTTTAGGGGTTGTTGCCTCCCCTGCTTGATCTATATCAGGATTCACACTGACTAAAACTTGATCATATCCTCCATGATAGTGACCTTCAAATTTCGCAATTTTTTCTTTACCTGTATAGGCAACTGCTGTACGAATAGCTAAAAGTGTAGCTTCTAATCCAGAATTTGTATAGCGAACCATTTCAATACCAGGATACAATTCAACCAATTTTTCTGCCATCGTCGTTTCCATTTTATGTGGTGTACCGAAAATAGTTGTACCTGACTCCATCATTTGCTTCGTTACAGCCTCAAATACTTGCTGATGTCCATGACCTAAGATGAGAGCACCATAACATAGGAGATAATCAATATATTCGTTTCCATCCACATCCAAAAGCTTACTTCCTTTCCCTTTCTCCATCATTAATGGATGAGGATTAAAGTATTTAATGTTTGCTGTAACTCCTCCTGGAATTACCTCGCATGCTTTGTTAAATAAACTCGCAGACTTTTTAGTCTTTTCAGAAAGTAATGTTTCTTCTTGAATTTTCATAAAAAAATCCCCCTGTACCATCAAAAATTGAAATTATTATTTCACATATAATTATAACACGAAATAATAATTTCAATATAGGGAGAATTTCTTTATTTATAGAAAAAGAAATTAAATAACTGACCTTTTACCGATAACATCTGTTATGGTAACTACAAATGCATAGGAAGAACCAACCTGTGAGCTCTAGAGGTTGGTTTTTCTGTTCTTGTAAACGGAGTATAGTAGAATTACTTATGTGATACCTCACGGTGTCTTGGATAGTTTGCTCATAGCAAAGTACTTTCATTCAAAGAACGAGCCAATTCATAATATAGGCAGTCATTTATATAAGTTTTTTTTGCTTTGCTATACGCATAGAATTGTATCTATAGAGATGGGCAAGATTAGCTTAGATAGAAAATAGTAAGAGGATAACCTAAATAACTCCACCGATTAGGAAAAGCAGGTACTTAAGTGAATTTTTCATAGTTTATTTATTTCTTTCTAAAAAACACCTTGGAGAAAAGATGTTTTTTCTCTTTTTATGCTCTTCAATTTACAAAGAAGAGCATTACTAAATAGAAGGTATTAGATAAAGCTACTTACTTTACTCTACCTTTAGTAAACAGTATAAATCTGTGTTTATAGGAAAAAATAAACGTAATATATTGTTTGTTGATGAATGGAAACGTATTTACATCACGTAATAAAGAAAAGGTAGGAAAAAATTATGGTTCTTTCTGTTTTATTACTTGGAACTATAGGCGTAATTTCAGAGAAACATCTTTTTAAAGCAGGCAGTTCAAAGAAGGAGCGTTTAATTTTCTTGCTTTTCTTGTGCTTCTCCTTGATTCTATCCAGTTTAGATGTACTACACATACAGGTTCCTAATATTTTAAATGGCTTAACCACAGTCTTTCATTATCCAAATAAACTTTTACCTTAAAGATTCTTAGAAGGTGCAAACACATATGAAGAGTGATACATATCAAATGAATACCATTCATATTAGTTCAAAACAGTTTTTTATTATTACGATTCTATTTATCGTAGGGGATGCCGTTTTGTATGTCCCAGCGCTTATTATAAAAGAAGCAGGTCACAGTATGTGGATTGTTGGATTACTCAGCTTATGTGAAGGGATGTTACTGGCCTTTTTGTATGCTAAACTGGGAAATCAGCTTAAAACAAATAGCCTTATGGAGTTTTTAGAAAGGGTTAGTGGCAAATGGTTAGGAAAAATACTTGGGGGTTCTTTTTTATTTTATATATTTGTTGACCTTCTCTTAATGATTTATGAGATGGGATCTTTTATGGTGACGATTATTATCACGGAAACACCCATTGAGTATGTTATTATCGCTTTCCTACTAGTTGTTATTATCGGGGTTAGGTTAGGACTAGAAACCATCGTACGTTCTGCTCAAATCCTTTTTCCATGGTTTATAGGCCTGTACCTCTTGCTTATCTTTTCAAACGTATCTAACGCTACATTTGAGAATCTCCAACCCTTGTTTGAGAAAGGGACCTACCTAATCATAAAAGGGAATTTTTCAATCATATCCTATACGCTAGAAACGGTTATTCTTCTTTTTCTTTTTCCCTATGTAACAAAGAAAGAAAAGGCTACCCAAGCTTATATAGAAGGGGTTACGGCAGGCCTCTTTTTATTAATTGTTATCTCTATATTTGCATTAGCTGTTTCGGGTTTTGCTGTTTTGAAAATGCAGCTTTATCCAAGCTATATGTTAGGGCAGACTTTGCAACTTAGCTTTTTTAATCATATTGAGGTTGTTATAGCTATTATTTGGTTTATCAGTTTGTTTTTTAAAGTAGCCATTTGCTTTTTTGTATTAACTCAAGCCTTATCTGAAATATTAAAGGTCCAAGAATATAAGATTCTAACGTTTCCACTTGGTATGCTCATATTTGTTTGTTCCATTCTTTTTATTTCTAATAACACATACCTAGGTAATTTTATATCTTCTACGTGGATATCGTATTCAATTACGTATGGCGTTTTGTTTCCTTTGTGTTTGTTGATATTAAGTTGGATAAGGAGTAAATTACGCAATTAAGCTATGGTAGGTATTACTTATATACTTGTAGTGTCTTTTTATGAACAAAAAAAGAGCTTTATCGTAAAAGCTCTTTTTCATTATATTTATGGGTAAAAAAACTTATAGTTCTCTTATATTACAGAATCTATAGATTTACTCATTGTTGTATTATTTGTATTACTTTAAGCTTACTTTAATCTATGCTCATATTATTTAAGCTATTGTATTGAGAGCATTTGTGTAAGCTACAGCTTGATGTAAGCTTGCAAAAGTTTTAACATGGTCAACTTTAATTCCTAGGCCTACCATCGTTTGAGCAATTTCTGAACGTATACCACTAAGCACAACTTTTACCCCTATAAGTCCCAAACCATCTATAACTTTAAATAATTGATCTGCTACCATGGTATCAATAATAGGAACAGCAGATAAATCCATAATGAGCCAAGCTAAATGGTATTCACTACTTTTTGTTAATGCGTTTTCTATCAAGATTTGAGCTCGTTTTGTATCCAAATCACCTACTAAAGGCAGAATACCAACTGTTTCAGTCATACGAACAATCGGTACAGAGAGCTCATCAATGGCATACTGAGCATATCTAATGTTTTGCTTATAATCGTTAAGATAAGTCTTACTAATATACTGTGTAGCACAATCAATAATTGAATTAAAGTGGGAGATAATAGAGTAAAACTCTTTAATGGAAACCTCTTGCTTATCCAATTCTTCTAGTATCATATCTCCAATGATGTCCCGGTAGTAACTAATTTCTTCTAAAGCAAGGTTTAAAGGAAGGTCACGTTCTACTAGTACATTGGCCATTTTCCCCGCCCAATTTTTAATGAGAATAGCAGCCGTCTCTTTATCTGAAATAATTGCTTGGGCGTAAATCGTTAATAGATCAAGGCGAAAAGGTGTTAGTTCTGTATGAATATCATGGAACTCCGCAAGGTCTTGTTTCTTCCTATCTGCAAGTTCCTCTTTTTGTTGAATAATTTTATCTTTAACCGTTTGTAATCGTTGGACATTTAGTAATTTCACAAGGCACTTCTCCTCATAGTTATAATATATAAGGTATAAATAAGCCGTCTACCTTTTAAAGGGAAGAAGGTTTGCTTTTCATTGTACCACACGTTATTACCTTTTAATGACTTATAACTAGTTGAGGAAGTAATTACCTGTCGTTTGAAGTATCTGTCATGAATAGATTCCATAATCCTTGTAAGTCTAAATAGAATACTCTACATTTCAAAGCTAAAAAAAGAAAAGCTCTTGACAATTCAGGAGTTTTTCTTTTTTATATTAAAGTGGCGTTTTCCTATTACTTACATTCTAATAGGTTATTTTCAAGCTTACGTATCCACTTATAGCACCCTAGCATAATTAAGAGGAGAAAAGGATCAATAATAGCTGAGTAACCTAAATTCCACCAGCCATAATGAAAGTACCCCCAGGGTTCAGGAAGTAATGTAAGGAGTTCATAAAGTAAAATACCTACTAACCAAAAGATAAAGTAGCAAATTTTTTTCTTAATAGGTCTTTTAAAAGGGTACCAATTAAGAAAAATCATGTTGACAGGTGGAAGCAGTACAGTATGGACAAGGATTCCTTTCCAATCAGCTTGTTTTGTAAAATACCAGTAGGCGTGATATTTTAAATCGATAAAAACATCAAACATATGTTGAAAAGCAATAGTAAATGTCCAAATATGAAAAATCTGATTCCCTGTTAATTTTTTATTTGTGGTAAATGCAAATAAGTTAAATACGATAATAGCAATAACAAGTCCAATCATATCTTCTAGGGTCCTTTTCAGCCTAAAATAATTATATTATTGAATATAAATTCTCTTTAGGCTGGTTTTTATTATGAAAAATATTGCAATTCAACTGTAGAATCTATTGCACGACATATGAAAAAGAAAGCGTAGTCTCTCCTCAAAAGAGGTAATTTTTTAGTGATAATGATTTTTTATAATTTCTCCATAAAATATAATTTGATTCAAATAAAGAAAAGGTATCCTCTAACTAAATCCTCTTTGCTACAAAAGTAAAAGGGAGTGTTTTAAGAATACTTACAGAGTGATTTCACATACTAAAGGCAAATTATATTTGCAAGGAGATAAGTACATGGGAACCGAACATAATGTTAAATTGAGTGCTGCAGAAATTGCACAACTGTGGTCATCTTACATGAATAGCAGCATGTGTCACTGTTTATTCACCCATTTCTTGAAAGTTGTGGAAGACAACCAAGTACAAACTATTCTAGATAAAGGTTTAGAATTAACACAAATTCATTTACAGAAATTAACTACTATTTTTCATAAAGAGAAATTTCCTTTACCACAAGGGTTTGTTGTAAAAGAAGACGTAAATACTGCTGCTCCAAAATTGTTCTCGGATAGCTTCATGTTATATTTCAGCTCTAGTATGGGGGCCATGGCTCTTAATTTTTACGCTGTTGCGAAGGCAGCATCTGTACGATCGGATGTAGACACATATTTTTCTGAGTGTATTCGTGAACTTAGTGAATTTGATAGTTTAACTAAAAATTTATTATTGTCAAAAGGGTTATTCATCCGTTCACCGTACCTGAGCCCTCCTCAAGAAGTAAGGTTTGTTGAGGATCAAACGTTTATGTCTGGTTGGTTCGGTCACAAAAGACCTTTATCAGCAATTGAAATTACAAATCTTTTCTTAAACTTACAAAAGAACGCTATGGGGAAAGCTGTAATGATAGGATTTAGTCAAGTCGCTCAGTCAAAGGAAGTAGGAAGGTTTATGGTACGTGGAAAAGAAATTGCGTCTAAACATACAGAGATATTTGGTTCTGTATTAAAAGACGATGACTTGCCAGTACCTATGACTTGGGATAACGAAATAACCGATTCAAAAATCCCTCCTTTTTCCGATAAAATGATGATGTTTATGACAACAGCTTTGATTGGTCTCAGTATAGGGCTATATGGCGCATCGATGGCAACCAGTATAAGAAAGGATCTATCTGTCGATTATGTCCGGTTGGCTGCAGAAATTGCTAAATATGCAGAAGATGGTGCAAAGATGATGATAAATAATGGTTGGCTGGAGGAACCACCACTTTCGGAAGATCGTGACAAATTAGCTAATACGTAAACTATAAGCCATAAAGGTAATACTCCGAAGTAAACTATATCAATAAAGGCTCTCATCCTAACTTGAGAAAAGATATATTATATATGAATGAATATAGTAAAAACTACCAACTTGTGAAAGAAGGTAGTTTTTACTTTTCGACTTTATCCAATGATGCCTCACGGCTTCTTAAGTATTTTACGCACTTAAGATATAAGCTATTCACATAGATAGTTCAGCATATACGAATAGCTTATATTGATTATCTGTATTTTATAATTTTTGTACAGCATATAGTAACAATTCTTCAATATTTCTTTTACCTAGCTCTTTCGCTTTTTGTTGCAATTCTTCTTTCAAATCGCTTGATAGCTTTACACGTACCACTTCCAAATCGCTATCAATATAAATGCCACGGCTACGTTTATTAATCTTTCCTGAGACAAGAACCGACTCTAATAATTCAATGATTTCTTGAGCTGATTCTGTCAACAGTACAGGTTTGATTTCAACTATAAATTGTTCTTTCTCTTCTTGTGGCGTAATTCTCATGTTAGTTGGACTTAGGTACTGATAAAATAAATCCATAAGCTTATAAAGTTGTGATTTTGCATAAGCTGTTTGCTTAAAAGCAAATGTTGCATAGCCTTCTTTCGTAATCGGTTTTTTTGATTCAATTTTATAGGCTGCTTCATAGCCTCGATCAAGTAATTCTTCTACTGTTATCTCTTCATGTTGCTCTGTAACAGCCATAATTGGATCTTCTACCGAGATGATACGTGCAAACTGCTCTTTTTCTTCACCTTTTTTTACAAAAAGCTGAAATAAAGCCACATTTTGTTCAGCATGATAGAAATGACGCTTACTCGGTTTGCGCCCAACTTCATGTGTACGCTTAAATTCTTCTAAATCTTCTTCATTGACAAAATAACAATTAATTCCTCGATATTCTTCTTGGAATGCTGGTAACAGCTCTTGCTTAATATATTTATTGACCGTTGTAACCGAGATATCAAGTTGCTGGGCTACCTCTTTTGTCGTAAGTCCAGGCTTCTTTAATTCTTCTTGCAAACGAACGACATCTTCGATATCAAATTCATAGCGTCCTTCGATATGCCAGTCATCTTTATTAATAGGATTTAATTTTCCTTGCTGAATATATGTATAAATCGTTTTCTTTGATGAAATAGATAACATCTCCATCACATCTTCAATAGTAATAATTTTAGTAGGATTATCAATCATAACATACACTCCTATTCTTTTTTCTTCATCTAATAATTAATTATATCATATATACATATAGTTAGAGTTTAAAAGTTTTTATAATCAATATGTAAATGTTATAACTAACTTATAAATATTTATGTTTTATTATTTACTCTAAGTGATGACAAATAGGAGATTTTTCTACAAATGATATAAATAATAAACTATTCTTATAAAAAGTAAGTTTACACTTTTACTTTTAAATAAGTTACAATTAATAAGTAATAGGTATAATAAATAATTTTAAACAAGTATTTAATTATAGAAACATTAGATAATTAATTAAAATAATTAGTAGTTTAAATATTGTTATTGATATTATTAATACGTTTTAAAGGTTATTTACCGTCTACATCTATATAAATACAAACTTAACCCACACATAGAGAAGAAAATATCTTAATACAAGGGAGAACTATAAATAAGATGGCATGTTTTACGAAAGGAGAGGTTTTATGCAAAATTTCTCGTTAGTACATATAGGAGCAGAAGTAAGGGAAAGAAAAGGAGATTTCAATAAAATCGTTTCACTAATGCTGGACACTACATACTACGATGCCTTAGAAGAAAGAAATGAGCATCACCAGCGAAAAAATGAAGATATGTTTAGTGATTTTACGGATGAAGAAATGATGTACTACTATGTCCATCAACGAAAGCATATTCGAAAGGATCGAGAACGAAAAGAAAATACAAAAACCGAATACTTACGAATTTTGTTGCAGTTTTATCAGTATGCTGTAGAAAGTGAATCGTTCCTACGCCAAGATGTAGACAATTATATAGATGAAACTATTTTTAAAAACCTACGTCCTTGGCATATACGGAACTACCAGAATTATTTAAGCACCGCATTGTTAGGTAAGGGAGGGAAACCTTATTCACCTGCAACTTTAGACACAAAAATGACGATTTTAAAAAGTTTTATGAAATGGTTACATGAAACGAAATATATTCAGCATTCGTTATATAAAGAAATCTTAAGCACGTCACTATCTGAGCAAGAAATTCCAAATCGAGATTTGTACTACCATGAAGTTAAACAGCTTCTAGACTACTACAAAGATCATTCCATTAATTATGGATTATTAACAATGTTGGCTATGACCGGATTGCGTGTACAGGAAATAGCCAAAGCTTCGTGGGGAGATGTATATTTAGACAGTTTAAGTGGCCACTATCGATTAAGAGGAGTAGGTAAGGCTGGGAAAAAATTCGATAAGTTACTTCATCCATCCCTATATGAACGCATTCTTGCTTTTCGAGAACGACGTCATGTCAGTATAGCATTAAATTCAAGTGATAAAGGTCCAGTGTTTCCAACTAAAGATGGTGGGTATTATCAATATAAAAACTTAAGTAATTATATTGCCCGTATCATTGAACGAACAGAATTACCTTTCGTAAAAGAACGGAATGACAGGATTACGCCTCATTATTTTCGTCATTTTTATGCGATCTATAGTCGGCAGCAGGGAGCAGACATCTTCTTAATTCAAAAGGAGCTGGGCCATAGTGACCGTAAAACAACGGAACGTTATCTAGAGAAGGTTTTGCAGCGTGAACAAGAAATTGGGCTGATTTGGAAAGATCAAGACTTTTAAACATCATGGTATTTGAGTTTTAGATATATATACGATATATAAATATAAACTTTGATAAGAAGCTATTTTTGCACTCGAAAAAAGTAGCTTCTTACCTTCAATAATTACAGAGTTTGGATATGTAATTATAGATTCCCCATCGTTATCAGAAAGTCATTTTGAATATGAAGAAAACAAATATTTTTTCTATATTTATTTCAAATTTGTGCATCAATGTCACGAACATGCCTCGCTTAAGCTCTTTAAATATTTCTCTTCTGCACTCTTTCCAAATTGCCTCCTTTATGTCAAATCTTCCTTATAATAAATATCAAGGTCTTTTGCTCCACATTTAATCAAAAAGTCTCTGGTCTTATCATTTTCACACCAGATTACAAGCTTTTTTCTAGCTCTAGTTAACAAGACTCTGTACTTATCAAAAATATATTTTTTTTCGTCGTTAAGTATATTTTCACTAACAACTAAACAATCTTCCTCGTTAACAATCAAATCGTTCCCCCATCTTAATAACACTAAATCTAACTCAAGACCCTGACATGCAAATTCACTTATCATTATTTTCAATTCATTGCTTTTTCCACTAAACCATGGGCCATAAACCTTTTCACTATCTGCTGTTCTGACAAATAAAGGAAACAATCCATCGGTTTTTCTTCCACGAAATCCAGTAGAAGAACCAATCCACCCATAAGAATGATTATCCTCTGCGTAGAAATAATCTTTAGCAAATCTTTCTGCTATTTCACGACTACCAGTTATTGCAATCTCAAAACTACCTAATTGATATATTAAACTTTTAGCTTTTGAATTTTCTGATTTAAAAATACAATCTATCCAGCGATGCCATTCACTCCAATATAAGGACCTTATGCTTACATCTAAAAGTAATTCTTTCCTAGAAAAAAATCTTCGGTCATGGTTAAAGTTGTGAGATATGTTATTTGGAAGTAAAAATAACCAACTTCCTTTCTGTGCTACTGCATTTTCTAACCATTTATCAATAGTTCCAACTTCTTTTTTGTTAATTATTTGACCTTCTCCAATTAAGGCGATTAACACTCCCCATTCCTGGTCTGCAATTTTTTTAAATAAATTTTCAATTTGATGTTCCCATACTCTCTGCGCTTCATCAAATATAACAATCGGGAAAGTGACATTTGAGCTCTCAAAAGCTCTCATACCCATAATTGTAGATCTTGCAAAATCTTCAGCAATTCTTCTATCATGCTCTATCAACATACTATTTATATGATCTAAGGTAAATGAATTAAGTATAGCATGTGGGATTCCTAATTCATTTACCAGCCTTACTAAAAGCTCTTTAACTAATTCTATTGTATAGATAGGTATGGGATCTACTGCAACTTGATTTTGATTATATATACCTTTAAAAATAAGATCTTTTAATAGTTGCACATTAATATCATGAGGGTTGATATTATGTAATTCAACTAATTTAATCACATATTCAAAGATATTTGTAACTAATTCTTGAGAAACCAATGTTTTTTCTTCTATTCGTCTTTTCTTACGATCCTCTATCACAGCATCAACTACTTTTAATCTTAGAAGTACATCTAAGGGCCCGTTCCCCGTTATATATATGCTGTTTCCAATATCACGTGACTCTCCTAGAGTTCCAAACCCCACCATAGTCTTCCCAGCCCCTGGTACACCTTTTACAACAATGAGAGCATGTTTTTTTCTCTGTTCACAATAATCACATGCCTTTTTAATTAATTCAATGCAATTTATTACATTATCACTTCGATTGATGTATAGATCTGGAATTCTTCTATTTACAAGCAAATCTATTCCCTCAATAAGAATTCCAGGATGAGGTTGAAAGTGACCTTCCACCCATTTTCTTGGTTCAATAACATTTGTTTTAGTCAACTCTGATTTTTCTACTATATCTATAGCTAAATCTTTATAAATTCCCTCTTTTCTTGCTTCTATACTTATATCTAACATCGAAGAATCAACTTTAGATGTGTTAGTTGTTGTCCAAAATAATAACCAAGGTAAGATTACTGAATTTTTACTATAGCTGTGAAAATGTTTAATATCATTAATGTAGTCTGTAAACCTACTCATTTCACCGTCTGTTATGTTACTACCTTTAAACTCTATTACATATATGTGATTATTAGGTAAAATCAAAATGAAATCTGTTCTAAGTCCTGAACTCCCTGGTATAACATACTCTGCTACTACCCACGCAGTATCTTCCAAAGAAGGATTAAGCGATATCACTTTTTTAAGTGTATTCTTAAATAATTTATATGTACTCTTCCATGATTCAATATTCCCTTGTTGAACCTCAAAATTTTCAAGATTTAAATCTTTTTTAACGCCATTAATAAAATCGGTCATTAGCTCATGAAATTTCTTATTTTTTGGGTTTGCTCCTTGCTTTTCCTCAATATTAATAAATTCTGATATAGTACCAGCCCATCCGTAAAATTTTTTCATCTCTTCACCTTTAATAGTTATTTGTTCCTAACCAATAGATTTATAACCTATATTTCTGTCTAATTATATACATTTTATAACAAAAAACGATACAATAAAACTACTTATATAGATAAAATTGATACTAAAGTAATATTTTATTTATTAACACGTATTAAGGTGAGAGATCGGAGTAACTTTATGAGCTGTAATAGTTTATAATAAAATTTTCAGGTATGTCTCAAGTAATCTCAGCAATTATATTGGAATTTCATTTCCTTTAATTCGTTTTTCTGTTAATGGGTGAAGCATATTGAAAACAATATTATAATTTGAGGATTTATAGAAAGATATATCCGTTCTATGTAAGGGGAAATGTTTCTTTATATGTTTGTGGTTGTCCAAAAAATATTCCCTTAGTTCTATATTCTAGATGAATTTCTTGAGTACTCATTTGATAAGTCTCTGTTATTAAACAGAGACTTATTTATAGATTGTCTTCGGGCAATAGGTACAATAGTTTCATTTCATTCATTCTTTAAGTCATAAAGTCCAGCATCTAAGATATCTCTAAGAACTTCCTTATGAGGATCTTCAATATCATCTATAATAAATACATCCAAAACATTATTAATAAAAGTTTTTCTAAATATTTCATTGTCTGCTTTTCCCAAATCACTATGGGTAAAATGACTATAGACAATTTCAAATAACATTATTAGTACCCAAACAAATGCTTTATTTTCTGGATTCAGTGTGTAATCTGTTAACTTACCATAATCATCTAACAATATAATTGGTTGAAAAGTATCGAGTGTCTCTCTTTCGAAAAAAATTGCTGGTCTTTCATAATCGATTGCTTCAGTAGGTAGTTCCTTTACGTTTTCATTCAATACTGACTGATTAATAACATAAATTGTGAAATTATCTTCTTTATATAATTTTATACACTTATTGAATAAGATTTCGTTCGACTTTAAAATAAGCGCTATAGCTATACTTACTTTTAACTCTTGTAGGTTCTCACTGTTCGCTCTAATTTGAAACATCTTTCCAGAGAACCATGAAAATGTAATTAATATATCTCCATCAGTTAATTCCCTATAATGAATACCTCTTAAGTTATAAACTACGCTTTCAAATAGGTAAGATAGTTCATCATAGTCTAGCAAAACTCCAGATTGTTCAAAACACAACGCTAAAATGTTTTGATACCTTTCAATGTTAAGATGTTTTGTTAATTCTATACAAAAATCTTTGAACTTTTCTCTTCCTAACTTTAAATTCTCTTTGCAATCTGAAATAAAGCTTAATATCAATCTAGAAGAGATGTAATAGTTTTTCTCAATTGTTTTAATAAGAAGCAGTTCATATAGATTAAGATACTTGTTCTTACTGTAATTATTCTTAATTGCTTTCAATAGTCGTTCAATTTCCTCACAATTTACAGTTAAGATTTCTTCCTTAATGAGAGAAAGGGTTTGTTCATATTGATACTTTAATCCTTCACTTTCTTCTAATATAGTATATAATTTTATAATATTAATTAGAGGATAAATTATTTCATTATATGTTTTTGTTTCTAGATAGAGTTCTATAGATTCTTGATAAGCACTAATAGCATTCTCATATTCTCCAATTTTTTCATAGCTTATTGCCTTTTCAATAAACGCTTCGGCAACTCTATAATAATCACCAGCAGCTTCACTTTTTTCTATAGCTTTTATTGCGAAACTAATAGCCTCTTCATATCTCTCTTGCTCTCTATAAATATTTGATAATAATTCATACGCTCGGCCTTGTTCTTTTTGAAAATTAATCTCTATAGCTAACTCTAGTCCTTCTTGATAGTAGGTTTCAGCTTCTAGGTAGTTTTTTTCGTCCCTGTAGACGTTACCTAAGTTTATAATATTCATAGCTACTTTCTGCTTTTGGTTTTGTCTGCTCCAAATCTTTATACACTGCATACAGGCTTTTTTAGCCTCAGCCATATTCCCCAATTTCCTGTGACAAATAGTAATCGTATTTAGTACTATTCCTTCCAACATCTCATCATCATTATCAGTAGCAAAATCTAATAATGAATTGCTATAATCTAAAGCTACATCAAGCTGATTTAATTTAACCAAACAAACCGATAAATTCACTAAGCTTGTAATCAAGCCTTTTGTGTCCTTATATTTCTTAAATATCTCATAAGCCTTTTTAGATGCCTCAGCACCATTTTCAAAATCTAGTGTCTCAATGTACAGTTTAGCTAAATTTATTAATAAAGTGGCCTCGATGTGTTCATTAGAAGGTTTATTTAGAAATATCTCATTAGCTAGTTTATGTGCTTCTTTTAATTTGCCTTCCTCAGCCCAATCTAAAGCTTTCCAAATAAGGGCTATTGAAAGCCAATCTTGGTTCTCAATTTCAGTAAATACTCTTATAGCCTCATCTATATGTGTTCTGGTTAAATATATAACTCCCTGATGTCTATAACAATTGCTCAAATGGTAATGAGCATAACCATATTCTACTGATAGTTTATCTTCATTTAAAGTAAGAAATTTGTTTAGCACTGAAATAGCAAGATCCCAATATCCCCATTCTATATAATGGGGAAATACATTAAGCAACTCTGGATAAATATCCTTATCATTAATGTCCATCAAGAGAGGGATAGCATCAATATAATTCCCTTTATCAAAAAATATTTTTCCTAGTTCCTCTTTATACCAATTACTTAGTCCAGAGTTATCGAGTTTCTGCTTAATAAAGTCTGAAAAGAAAGGGTGAAATAACTCATATTTACCGTCATTAATTGTGAGTAAAGCTGATATCTTTGCTAACTCTTTATTGAATTGTAGAGGATTCAATTTAATATTGTGAAGTCGGTTGATAGTTAAATTCAAGATATTTAATTCAATTGGAAAGATACAAACCGACACTAAACTCAGGATATTCTTTTGTACATCATCAATATTATTCCAGATAGCTTCTTGAAATGCCTGCAATCCTCTTGGTATTGGTGTTATTTGATACTTAATAAAATAATATAAAAATAAAGGATTTCCATTTGAAGCATCTATAACTTCATTTAAAGTTGCTGTTTTTAAGTTTACATTATGTAAAAATAGAAATTCCCTAATTTCTTCTTCATTTAATGGCTTAATATGCACTTTTTGAATTGGATATTTAGAAATGACATTTTTATTTCTAGAAACAAAAATAAAGTTATTCCTAAACTTTTCTACATCAATTATACTGGCTACAAATTCCAGATAAGCTTCGCAGTCATCAATGAGAAAAAGCAATTCCGTCTTCGCTAGAAGCTCTTCAAATTGCAACATAGATGCTTCTATGTTGCAATCATTATCGAACTCTAAGCCTAACTTTACTGAAATGCTATTTATTAAATAGTGCATCATTCTAAGTGGAGACATGTTCTTCATTGAAACATAAATTGCTTCTTTATTTAAAGAAATTTCATTTAATATTGCTGTTTTTCCTACCCCAGGCTCTCCAAAAATAAGAACCTGTTTGTCTTCCTTTAATGCAATGTCTAATTCCTCAAAATAAACTTTTCTATTTATTATCTTTTTTTCCTCAAATGAAATATTTAGGTTTTTAACGTAATTAATGGTTTCCTGATTCTTAGCAGTATCTTTTATCAGGATCTTTTTCTTTTCATCTAAATAATAGTTATTGATTGTTAAGTCTCCGGAAACATTATAAATATCTCTTTGAGCTTCTTGGTGCATAGTACCACTTGGCCTCACTTATCACCACCATAGTTATTTATGGTTTGTCTGCCTTGTACATTTATAATATCTCTTCCTGCATTCTGAGTTCCGATATTTAATGAGTTTGCATTAAGTGATGAAGCCATTTTATTAATATCTTCTTTATTTTCTAATATCCATTCTCTAAAAATTGAAATAAAGGAATCTGGAAGGTTCTGTTTAGCAACTAACTCATATGAGTCCTCTATATCTCTAATTGGTTTATTAACATTTTTTGAAACTGTTTCCCCAATACACTTAAAGTATTCTTCAGTTTGTTCAGAGCTGTCAAAAAAAGCTTTAAACCTCTCTACAAATTTAGGTTTAAGTTGTTTCATTTTATCATAAGTTAAATTAGCTGTTATACCAGATACAACTCCGTTAATGACCCAACCTGTGAAAGCACCGACTATTGTTGGTTCCATAAATTACTCCTCCTTTAATAAATTCTCACAATTATTAGAATCAAGTTCTATTTGTTTCTCAATATCTTCTATTTTTATCTGATTAAAATCCGGAAACTGACTGTTAAAATCTTCATAATTCTCTAATAAATAATTTAGAATATTAATATGAAAATTTTCTTTGTTGGCTATTATTTCCTGATGATTTTCCCTAGCTAACCTGTAATCTAAAACTATATTACAAATAGCTTGTATGATGGAAGAGTAAGGGTATTTAATTTTTAACTCAGTAATAATACCCTTTAGCTTCTCGTTGTTATTAATTTTTTCGTAAGATATAGGAAAGAAATACTTTATCTTTTCCATTCTTCTTTCATTTAAATCTTCTTTAATTTTTTTCTTGAATTCTGTTCTACTTTCTTTCAATTTGCTATCTAACTGCTGGTTTCGAGAGTGAAAAATTCCATAAAGTATAGAATCTGAAGGAATGGTATCTTCAAAAAAAAAGTTTATATTCTTTTTTACAAATGATCCTCCATTGATCAAACTATTGTTTTTTATCAAGTGTATTTTCAAACTTGAAAATTTCGCAGCTTTTTTAAACTTAATATAATTATCACTTACATGATCAATCTTTTTGCAATAAGTCACAGAAGCTACTGTAGGATTTATCCAATTTTTCAATAGATGTGGGATATTTCTCTCCATTAATCTATCAGTTTCTGGATAGATACATATTGTATAACTACCGTCTCGGGATTCCACAAAATCAAATCCTACTGCATCGCCGTCGTTATCCGATGCGTTGATCCATCCCATTAAGTTTGCAAAGGCCTTCTCTGCATAGTTATTATTATCAAAGATTAATCCAATTTCTAGAGTTTTATTTTCTAATACATGATCAGGAATACTTATATAACCTATTCCATAAAAACCTGCATCAGTAAAATCATTTGCAAACTCTGGGCTACTTGTAATTAGAACTGTCGGATTTATCCCAAATTCATGTCCAAAAATAGGATCACCTCATTTAAACTACTTAATCATTACTACCAATATCTTTGTATTTGCTCAATACTTTATGAACTTTTAATTTTAGGTATCGTTCTTTACGTTACATGTATACCAGTATTTAGTATTCTTATTTAAGATAACTTAAAAAGAATCCATTTTGAACAATCTTCCTTCATTACCGTAATCATGAAGTGTCTTTATGACCACATTACTACTTACTAAGCCCATTTTCACTTCAAAGTGAGATAAAGAAGGTGGAAGTTCGTCTTCTATAGTTGAAAAAATGTATTGGATGTTATATTTACTAATATAGTAATTTATTACTTGTATCAAATTTTCTTTTTGCCTCTTATCCAAACCATCAAATATACTATCGTGGTAGACAAAATGAAAGAATCTATTATTAGAATATGTAGCTAATAATGCTAAGTCAAAGGCACAACACATCAATTTTTTATAAGTTGTACCTTTATCTTTACTACTTTCAGAATTTAATTCTAAATCAAATATTTCAGGTTTAAACTCAATATTTTTTTTATTATTAAGAGAAACACTTATTGTGGCAGCATCACCTAATACTCTAACAATAATATCAGAAAAATGTTTTCTTATTGAATTTAGTATATGATTCTCCTTGTAAATATCCTTTTTTAATTCCAATACTGCTTTAGATATATTAGTTTCAACATTTTGTTTCTCTATTTCTAAATTATGAGTAGTATCAATATTACTTAGTTTTTCTTCTAATTGCTCAACTTGAACTTTAAGATCAATTATTTCTTTTTCTAACAAATAAAGCTTCTCAAATGAATCTTTACTTGTTATATAGGTTAAATAATTGCTCTTTTCATCATTTAAAATTTTAATTTCTTTAGAATTCATCTCATATTTTTGTCTTGATTCTTTCAAAATTTCTTTCAGTATCTCATTTCTTTCTTCAAAAATTTGATTATTGAACTCTATTAAATCTTTATAATCTCTCACGATCTGTCCTTGAAAATACACACCTATTTCCTTATATAAATTTTGTATTTCTTCTAAATTTATTTCCTCATAATTTATTAAAGCATCTTCTGCGTTTTTTATTTGTGATGCCTTGTAATAGTTTTCTTTTAATAAAACTTGAATTCTTTTATCAAGATAATTAACTAATTTTTCGATTTTATCATTATCACTCTTTTTAAAATTTAAACTATTAAGCTCGGTTTCCTTTTGATTTACAAGCTCTTTCTTAATTCTCAAAACTGTTTTGAATTTATCTTCTTGTTCCTTTGACTGTAATTCATTTTTTGATGCTTTTTTAATATCAGAATTTATTTGAGATGTTTGATTATCAAGAGTATATTTAGTAATAATATTCTTAGAATCTATTCCAAGTAGTTCAGCTACAATTGGTTTCCATTCAATATCATTACTTCTTGAAAACTTAGAAAGCCTAAATACATCCATAAAACTTGCTTGGTCCCTTAAGAAATAAGATATTAAGGTTCTATAACTCTTATTGGGTAGGATTTCAAAGGATAAAAGCTTATCTAAATATTCTTTTGCCTTTTTAATACCTTCATTAAAATCCCATAGGGAATTAAAATTATAAGTTTTCTCCTCAGAAGATACATTGATAAAAATTTTCGACTTTCTTTTTACTGATCTCTTAATAGTACAAAAGTGACCATTATCCAAAGCAATTTCTAAATAAAAGGTAAATTCTTCGAACCTATCATAATGTTTATAAAGAAAGAAATCCTTCTTTATTTCTTTTAATAAACAGTAATCAATCAAGGAAGCAAGTAATGACTTTCCTAAATCATGCGTTGAACGCGAAGTGTTACTTGGATCTCTAACTTCAGCTAAAACAATATTTAAACCCTTGTTAAAGTTTATTGTTTCAAAATACTCTGGGTGCGAACTATAAAGTTTGTTAAGTTTCATTTTTAATCAATCCTATTACATCTTTTTCTTTAATGTACTCAATTTTACCTAAGCTAAACAATAGATTCAATGATAGAACGAAACTCATAAAATCAGCATTTCTATTCCTTACTTTATATTTTTCAAATACTTCTTTAAAGCGCTGAAAATCTTCTTCTTGAAGAATTTCAATTAATTTACCCGTTCTGAATAACAGAGATTTGGTAGGATCAAGATGCTTATCAGGTATTAGAATTTAAACCTCCCCCTCCTCATCAATTGTTTTGCCAATTTCGCACATGAAATACATATATGCAATAAATGTTCGTACAAGTTCCTTTTTTTCAAAATCTCCATTAATTCTTTCAATATAATTAGATGTGAGATGTTCTATAGCTTGATCAAAGTTAGGAAACCTTTCTTTATAAGCAGCAAGCTTTGAATTAATTTCCCTTCTAATATAATTGTATCTTCTCTTATGTTTAATATTTATTGGATCGCCGAGAAATTCCTTTACTTGCATAAAACTTATAAAATATTCCTTTATTGATGTTTCATAATAATAGTTACTCATACCGTTTAATTCATTTTTCTTTTCTATTTTAGTTCTTTTCAAACTACTGGTATCTTGGATAGCTTCACAGAAACCATCTACGTGACTATAAAAACTATCGATTAAGTTCGCCATTTCTACAGGATCTATTATGATGAGATGATCATGATAGTGGATTTGAGCACCATTAACATTATTTATAGTTCCAGCTTGCTGTTGGTTAATGTCAAAATTCATTCATTTCTTACTCCAGTTGTTCCTCTGTTAACTATTTGAGTTCCATTAACATTATTTATATCGCCCTGAGCACTTTGTGAGCCTATATTAAAGCTATTAGAATTATTTTGAACAGAATTTAGTAAAACTTCTTGGTTCTCTAATATCCACTCTTTAAACTCTTCTATAAAACCTTTCGGTAGTTCTGTACTCATAATATCTTCAAATGTATCTTCGACATCTCTAAAAGGTTTTTTAGGATTAGTGGATTGTGCTGTACTCATTAATTCTAAATGAACCTCTGCTTCTTCTTCGCTTTTATAGTATTTCTTAAAACGTTCTTTAAAAGATTTGTTAAGCTTCTTGACCCCATCGTAAGAAAGATTCCCAACTACTCCCCCTGATGCAGCTCCTAATGTCCACATACCAAATGCACTTAAAACAGTAATCATTTTCTCCACCTCAATATTTTCAAATATATATAAATATTAACATATTATAATAAAAAAGATTCGATTTTAATTACCTATATTTTATACATTTTTTACATGTTATTTTAAATATAAAATGGATAAAATAGAATTTTATATTTATTCCATTCATTAAAATAGTAAATGTGCTACTTTCTCACTCTTAACAAAAAGAACGCAACTGCCTAAACAGTTACGTCCTTTTTGTTCATTAGAAGATCTTCAAAACGAATATGTCCCCTTAGATTTGTATTAAGAGAATAAGTTTTATCATTTAGATGTTGTATTGTACATCATTAGGGTTTCTGAATATATTACTTCATAGTCTAAGGTGGTAGTAACTAAATTCAGAAACTATATTTCTGAATTTAACTTAAATTTAATGTTTTCAATAGAAAATTTTATGAATTTCTATTGAAGATTCTTTTATATTATTCTAAATGCTCCCCAGTGTTCTATTGGCATTACAAATAATTCTATATTATCTGTAATGCCAATTCCTTAGATTACTTCATACATTCCAGATAACAATGAGTTATCTGGAATGTAGAATTGCCTAGAAGTATCCTGTACAGTACGGACAAACTCTGTATTATCAAGGGTTTGTGCTCTTTAGATTCCCCCGTACATTGCAGATAATATAGAATTATCTGCAATGTAGAATTCTCTAGAAGTATCCTGTGCAGTACGGACAAACTCTGTATTATCAAGGGTTTGTGCTCTTTAGATTCCCCTGTACATTACAGATAATATAGAATTATCTGTAATGCCAATTCCTTAAATTACCTCATACATTCCAGATAACTCATTATTATCTGGAATGTAGAATTCTCTAAAAGTATCCTAATTTCACCTATTGATTATAAATATTTTTCAAATAATAATCCTTAAAACTCTTCTTTTTGCTAAGCGATCTCTAAAAGATAACCCAATCCTGTCATCTTTCCCTTTTAACTTTCTCTTCCCTCCTTGTCATTTCTATTCCGATACTGAATTAAGTAATAAGCTACAATAACTAAAACTGAAGCTACGATACTTAATAACAGCGTTGTACGTGCAAGGGTAGATTGAGAAGTTTGGAATGCTAAGATAGACATCAGTAGTGTCAACATCCATAAAATTAGTAGTTTGTTCCAACTAAGCATATTTATTTGTGAACGTGTTATACTATCTAAAAAGTAACATTCTAGCGAGGATAGTTCCAGCTACCCTCACCAGTAGTTTATGTTACTTATTTTGATAAGTATTCTCTAAATTTCAGTTTGTAAATTGCCTTAGTACTAGACGTTACTTAGTCTTGTTCTTGGGCCCTTTTTTTGGTCCAGGTATCTTTTTTTCTTTTGTCAGAATTTCCAGACGTTTGATCTCATTATCTAGTTTTAGTCCCTTGTTAGCAAGGTGCTTTCCCTTGAATTGCATAGGGATCCAGATACTTGAACAAATGAAAATACCAATGAACAAAACAAAAGTAATCACATCTAAATATGATTTAAGGAAACTTACTTCCTGAAGTAGAGAGTAAACATCCCCCACGTTCACAGCTTCTCCTCCCTTCCTCTCAGGTAAGGACATTATACTCTAAATTTCAATATCTTACTAGAAAAAGTAGTTAATGTTGGATAAATTTAAGAATATATACCAGATAACAGAAACTATACCTATCTGTTAATAAGATTAATAATACAAAGTGATAATATCGAAATGAGGAAAAAGAGATGGAACCTAGAGGAATAAAAGAAGACCTCCAGTACTTGAGGTCTTCTTTTATTATATTACCTGTTTCTGCTCATTTTAATGAGTTATTACTGATCACATCCATCACCATCAAGGTCTAGATGTTTAGCGTAACCCGGTTGTCCTTGGTAAACAGGTGCTGCTCCTGCTGCCCTAGCCTACGTACAGTTTTTAAAGTACACTGTCTGAGATTGTTGCTGCTGTTGTTGAGCTTGAGCCTTTTCTAGGTTGGGGCTCATCTCCACTTTCTTAACTACACTGTCTTTATGATCAAATGTTGCTTGAACCCATTCTCCCGATTTATCTACATCAGCATACATGTAAACATGATCTTTCATCTTAGTAGTAAGATAAACTTTCATAACGCTTGTTTTAATGAATTTGGCTTTAGTCATATCAACATCTGCACTTCTTGTTTCCCCTACCATTTTATAAATGATTCCTGCTTCTTCTACAAACTTAAGCGTAGGCTTTGCAGTTGCACTAGCTGTAGTGGCTGTTTTCTTCTCAATTCTTGTTTCTCTTTCAGCTTGCATTTTAGCCTCTTTAGCTTGTTGCGCTTCCTTTTATTTTTGCATTTGTTGTCCACCAATAACTGCAAAAACTAAAAAAAGAATTAAACTGCCAACAGAGATTAAGAAATATTTTTTAGCTTTCTTCTTTCGTATAGCTCTAACAATTCCCCAAATTAAAAACACTATAAATTCTAATAAACCAATAACATCTAAAAAATCTATCATTTCTTTTCTCTCTCTCGACATCATTTTATATTGCAACCCTAGAAGAATCCTCTAGAAGCCCGGTGCATAATGTCTTTTTATACTCACTCTGATGAGTTATTATTGAGTCTTCACAAACTTATTAAACATCTCTTGTCGTTTAGTCTCGTTATAAATATATTCATCTGAAAACTTAGTTCTCCATGCCTCACTATCTTCACCTAAACTCTCAATCTTAAAACCTAAGTAGCTGTTCAACTCTTCTCGTGTAATTTCTGTAGAGTATATTTTGCCTTCAAACGGTAAAGTTAGTGATACTGATTCTAAACCTTTAAATTGTTTTAGCAATCTCGCTGGCTCTCCTACCATGATCTTTTGAATTGCGTCTCCACTTTCAAAATACATCTTGTAATCATCTTCTGTTACAGAGCTATTTGGATTTTCTACTTTGTAGGTTGCGAATGAATCAGCATATTTAACAATAGCTTTGTTTCCATCTTGTAACTCAGTGGTAGTAATGAACGGACCACCTGTCAAGCTTCCAGCGTACATATTGAATTGACTTTCATCTACAGTAGAAGGCTCTTTTTCTTCTTTAGGTTCCCCAGTTTTTGATGTTATTTCTTTTGATTCTGTATTGGTCATATCCTCTTCAGGTTTAGTTTCTTTTTGTGGCTTTGTTTCCTCTTTCTTTACTTCCTCACTAGTTGCAGTGTCTTCTGTGGTACTTGAGCAAGCAACCAACATTCCACACATAGCCATAGCAAATAACATTTTTTTTATTCTTTTCTCCCCCTATATATATTGAAACTAATTAGCATCTTTTAAGTTTTTACCGGAGAATATAACTATTATTCACTGTATTCCTATAGTTATATTAAAAGAGCCATACTTATTATCATAGCAATAATTTCCTTTTGAATTTAAATTTGTTACTTTTTATGGAGATTAAAGTAAATTCGAACAAGTGATTTTTTTCTGTTTATTTCTAAAAGGTTAAAAAGGGTAGCCTTTGTGACAAAACAACAAGATCATTAGGAGTAATGGCAATTAACAAAATCGCCCGCATTGAGAACGAACACTGTATTCAGGTAAAATAAAGGAAAAACCATACAGGAAATTTAAAGAAGGTGTTCTTATGAAGAAAGTTGTGGCTGCAATTATAAAAGAGAAAGATCAACTATTAATCGCTCAAAGGCATTCAAAAGACCCTTTGGCCGGCAAATGGGAATTCCCTGGCGGTAAGTTGGAACCTGGTGAAACCCCTGAAGAGTGTTTAGTAAGGGAGATAAGAGAAGAGTTACGAGTAGAAGTAGAAATTGGCTCTTTTTATGACGACAATGTATATGGCTTCAAAGATCAGCCCATTCATCTATTATTCTATTGGGCAGAGATTGTGAATGGCGAGGTCACACCAATTGTTCATGATGATGTAAAATGGATTACTATAAAAGAATTAGCAGGGTTTGATTTTGCTCCTGCTGATATTCCCATAGTAAAAAGGCTCCAGAGAGAATATATATGAGTTTCAAACATGAATTACAATCTTATAAAATCCTAACAAATCAAGAATAAATCAAGTATTTAAGTATGCAACCATAGGAGGAATTGACGTTGAATAAAAGCAAAATTGATCGAAGTATTGGTCATACCGTTACTAGTGATTTTGATTTACAGATCCGTAATATGTTGAATAGTGTTATGAGCGAGTATCAACAAGCTAAAACAGAAAGCTTAAAAGGGCACTTCATGGGAGAGGTTTTGAGGAATAAAATGAAACAAGCCCTAATCAAAGGGGCTAGCCTAGACCCTAATGTATATCATTTGGTCGGCTCAGTTGGACAAGGTCAGTGGGCGGAGATACCATGGCTTTGTATCTTTATAAAAGATTTAACTATCTCGGCTACCAGGGGTTACTATATTGTCTATTTGTTCAATGCTGATGGAGGTGGAGTGTATATTAGTTTAAACCAGGGATGGACCTATTTTAAAGATAAGTACGGAACAAAAATAGGTAGAGAAAAAATTCGAAAAACAGCTTCTATTGTTCGAGATAAACTTAATACTGTACCTTATAACATGAAGCTTTTAAACATTGACTTAAAGGGTAAAGGTGATCTTGCCAGAGGATATGAGCTAGGACACATTTTTGGTCGTTATTATGACATTGATAATTTACCAAGTGAAGAAGAAATTATTAATGATTTACAGGGATTACTACTGACTTATAGGGAAGTAATAGGGCTCATTGGTAACCGGTCTATAGAACAGTTTAATGATTACATATTGTTATATGAAGATGGCTTATATCCAGAGGATAAGTTCAGTGAAGAAGAGTTTCAATTAGCAGTTCAGAAGTCTGCTGTTTCTAAAAAACCTCAAGATGTCTATGAGGAAGAGGAGAAAAAAGATCGACCTGAGCCAATAGTTAATAAAGGCGGTAAAAAGCAATGGATACGAAATGCAGCTAAAGCCTCGAAGGCATTGATGCTTTCAAATTATACATGTGAAATTGATTCATCTCATAAAACTTTTATTTCAAAGTCTACTAACATGCCTTACGTTGAATCACATCACCTCATCCCAATGGGGAAGCAAGGTGAGTTTCAATACGACTTAGACCAACAAGCAAACCTAATAAGCCTTTGCCCATTGTGTCATCGTCTTATCCATTTAGGCACGGATGCAGATAAGGAAAAACTACTAAGAAAATTATATGATCAGCGTAAAGAGCGTCTAGAGAATATAGGCATAGAAATTAATTTTTCTGAGCTCAAGCGAGTATATGGTATATCTCTTAAAGGAGCAGAACAATGAAGCATTTACAAGAAAGAGCTATAAAATTCAGAGATGATCGTGGATGGGGGAAGTTTCACAATACTAAGGATTTAGCCATTTCTTTATCATTAGAGGCAAGTGAACTTCTTGAAAATTTTCAATGGAAGAGTGACAAAGAAGCAATTGCTAAAAACATTGACAATATAAAAGATGAAATGGCTGATGTATTGATTTATTTGCTGATGCTAAGTGAAGAGCTAAATGTTGATCTAGAAAAAGCCGCGGAGGCAAAACTTCAGAAAAATGCTGAAAAATATCCAGTAGAAAAAGCGTATGGAAGTAACAAAAAATACAATGAGTTATAGAATTTGAAAGTGGTTCATTACTAATAGTTTAGAAGACTAATTGCGGGGTGTATGTTTAGTGATTATTTATGTAAGTAATGCAATAGAATTTAGAAACGCTGTAGACGCCAATGAGATTACAACAAATATAGAAAAAGCTTTTAAAGAAAAGACAGGCCGATATCCAGGATCTTCTGAAAAGACATCGTGGAATAATTCAATGCAATTTATGGAGAGGATCATCCGTAATTCTGGTATAGCTGACGACTGTGGGATCTTTATCGAGTTTAATATTCCCAATACAAGAATGAGGGTAGACTTCATCGTAGCCGGCCTTGATAAAAAGGGAAATGAAAATTTTGTCATTATAGAACTAAAGCAGTGGAGTTCTGCTAATGCAACAGAGAAAAAGGATGTTATCACATATGTGGGTGGTGGAAACAAACAGGTAGCACATCCTTCATATCAAGCTTGGTCCTATAAGGAGCACCTAATTAATTTAAATGAAGGCATACATACGAATAATTTAAATGGATACTCCTGTGCTTATCTACACAATTATATTGAAAGAGAACCGGAACCTCTCAAAGAAGAACAGTACAGCGATTATGTTGAAGAGTCTCCTATCTTCTTTTCAAATGATTATAAAAACCTACAAGAACATCTTTTCAACCTCGTAGGAGAGGGCGATGGAATGGATATCCTTCATACTATCGCAACAGGAAAAATAAGACCTTCCCAGAAATTAATTGATCATGTTAGTGGTTTGTTCAAAGGAAATCAGGAGTTTGTTTTACTAGATGAACAAAAAGTAGCTTATGAAACCATTATGAGTTTAGTTACCCAACAAGAAACTAAAAAAACAATAATTGTAAAGGGTGGACCAGGTACTGGAAAATCCGTTATCTCAATAAATTCATTAGGAACGCTACTTAATAGAGGTTTTAATGCTAAATTTATAGCTCCTAATGCCTCCTTTAGAGAAGTAATGCTTGAAAGGTTAATTAAAGAAAATCCGATGGATAGAGCACGTATAAAAGGGTTATTTTCAGGATCAGGACAATATTATAACTGCAAGTCTAATTCTTTCGATGTACTGATTATTGATGAAGCACATCGCTTAAAAAGAAAAGGTGCCTTTCAATACAAGGGAGAAAATCAAGTTGAAGATATGATAAAAACTGCTCAAACCAGTATCTTCTTTGTTGATGATACACAAAGAATTCGACCGGAAGACATAGGAACCGTAGATGAAATTAAACGAGTAGCAGCTCAATATGATTCAGAGGTCCATGAAGTTGAGTTAGAAGCTCAATTTAGATGTGCTGGAGCAGATGGATTCATTAATTGGACAAAAGACGCACTTCAGATAGAAGAAACGGGAAATTTCAACGGGTGGGATAAACAAGCATTTGAATTTAAGGTCTTGGATACACCTCAAGAGGTATATGCGAAGGTTAAAGAAAAAAATGATGAAGGATACAATGCAAGAATGTTAGCTGGGTATGCTTGGGACTGGACATCTCAAAAGCAAGGCAATGGAAATGGAGAAATAAATGATGTAAAAATAGCTGAACATCATTTTAGTATGCCTTGGAATGCACGTTCTTTATCCACTACGTGGGCTATAAAAGCAGATGGAATAAATCAAATTGGCTGTGTACATACTTCACAAGGTCTTGAATTCGATTACGTTGGTATAATAATAGGCAATGACCTTAAGTATGATAATGCCTCAGGCTATCTATACGCGGATTATTCTGAGTATAAAGATAAAATGGGGAAAAGAGGATTGAAAAATGATAATGAACAGCTAACTGAGCTCGTAAAAAATGTCTATAAGACATTACTTTCCCGTGGGATGAAAGGTTGCTATGTATATTGCCGTAATAAAAAATTAGAGGCATATTTCAAGGAAAGATTGACACATATAAGTGGTTCTTAAATAGTAATAGGGCGAGCATATGAGAAAGGGGTGCAATGAAGAAATAGGGCATCCCTATTGCATTATCACAAATAGTAAAGATGGAATCACCTCATTAGTCGCGCTTTTCTCTATGGAATAGAGTGGCTACAATGGCAATTCCACATTATAAAGAGTGAATCTGACTAATTATTTTATTTAAACTGAGAGGGAACACAGTGGATAGTTATATTAAACAATGGCATGACTTAATACTAAATTGTAATTTTGACAATACGTATAAAATGGCATGGAGTAAGGCGCTAGTGGAGTTATCTCTAAACATTAATGAAGATACTGAAGTGGAAACTATTGCTTTTGATTTTGGTGAGATAGCGAAACTTTGTTTAAAGTATTATTGGAATCAAACCATTTACTTCGATCTTATACAAAGTCCTAGTTTCAAGAAACCGCCTAAGATAATTACGTCTACTAAAGAACTGATTCAAGAGTTTTTTTGTAAGAGAGGAAATTTACAGCCAATAAGATTTGAGAAGATAGACTTTTACTCACTTAAATTAGAAAAACAATATGAAAAAACAGTGAAAAATATAACAAATACATTAAGGGAAAATGTATGTTGGCGGTTTAAAGAACTTAATGGATATACCTATGAAATATACAATTTAGATAGTAGCAATAGAATTGTGGCTTTTAGTAAGCAGAATGTACTGAAGCTTAAAGAACATAGTGATTTTCTAGTTACCTTTATAAATTATAGGTGGACACAAATGCTAGAAGGATTTAATTATAGTCCAAAGATTTCGAGAAAGGTAAGAGCAATAGATGAAGATAACATTAAAAGGGCCTCTCTAAAAAAATTTCATAAGCACCTTGATTTAATGTTTGAAGATGGCCAACGCAAATGCTTTTATTGTGGTGAAGTCATTAATGATACGGATGTCTCTGTTGATCATGTTATACCGTGGTCTTATATGTTTTCTGATGATCTATGGAATTTAGTTTACTGTCATAAAGGGGAAAATTCCAAAAAGTCTAACCGTCTTCCATCAGAAGAAGATATTGTACGGCTAGAAAATAGAAATACGCGTTTGCTACAATGCATGGAAAACAAGTCACTTGATTACGATCAGCTGCAGATTGCTGTAGAAAAAGATTATGTTAAAAAGTTTTGGACTTCATTTAAAGGATGAGCAGTTTCAAGATAACAGTCAAAGATTATTTATAATTATGGAAAATGATGTAAAAAACTTTTCTTCTGTTTTAAGCAAAGGTTTTTTAATCGTCTCCATTATTTTTTTAGCATTTTTTAAGATTTATATATATTTATAAGATTATAGTCTGGAATTTAGCTTTTGCTAGATTATATTTATTAAAATACTTATTAGTGTGGAGAAAAAAACAAGCTTTTAGAAATTAAAAATGTAGAACTTATTAGAATTAACTTTTCACAACAAGTTCTACATTTTTAGATTATTACTTTAGTTTAAAATAAATTCTTTTATTCTATGAATTTGTTTCGCCTAAGACATACTGGATAATATTAACGCCTTCGGATTCCTTTTGAACACCAATACATAAATGGTATTGACCACTCTTCCTAATTTTAATAGTAGGTCTCACCGAGATAGTACAAGTTCTACGTAAAGGTAATTTTCTTAACTTTACATCACCAATTCTTATACCAGTTATGTCACAATATCCCTTGTTCGAAGAGCTCTGAATAATTAATTTTTCATTAGAAAGATTGATTTTTTCATCTGTCAGTTCAACTTCTAGTATTGCCTCTTGTGTCCCAGATGAATTGCACCCTTTAACTACGCTAAGTACTGGCATTACTTGTTCAGCAATATTAGCATCAAGGTATTTTTTAGAAATTTCACTATCGAAATATTGTTCAATTACGCCGATAAGGCATTTAAACAAGTGAATTAATAATATCATTTGCTTGGTATTCAACTTTTCATCAATTTCCATTTTATATGTATGGGAAATTGTATTTCGTATATTTACTACAAGAGAGAGGTAGCCCTTAACAGAATCTGAGGTGCTACTTCCAATAGTATCTTGTACAGGCATTAAGCCGAGGTTTTTTAAAGTTTCCACCAAACTAGCTAGATCTTGAGACTCATCTATAAATTCCGTTAGAGAATTTTTGTCAAAATCAATCATTAACAATAATTCCTCAAACTCACTCCAAGTAAGATTGTTCGATTGACATAAAATATCTTTTTTTACCTTTGTATCTTTAAGATCTTTCAAGAACATATTTGAGAGGTACTGCTTACCAAAACTTTTCTTTAAATATTTTTTTATGAAATCTTCTGTATGCAATAGATAATCATAATCAATATAAGTGTCATAAACCTTCTTTTTAGCGTAAGTCTCCCAAATTGTATAGAAAGAAAGAATATAATTCTTAACGATTATTTTCTCTAATCGATCAGATTGATAAAAATCTTTTAACATCAATGATTTATTTAACTCTTCATAGGCCTCGAAGGCAAACTCTTTGCTCATTCATTAATTTCTCCAATTAAAAATTCATACATAATATTTACTCTATTTTCCACATTGACTAAAGCTGTATATTTTCCGTTGAATGCATCCTTTCTATTTTTGAATAACTCGTTTTTCTTTTCTACTGCATTTACCTTATTTAACAAACTTAAATCCACCCCATTATCTACAAGTTTTGAGAAAGCAAGCATTACAGTATCAAAAATCATTTTTTCAAACTTACTTTTTGAACTTTTTTTGAATGCTTTTTCTCCATAAACTTCATATACTGAGTCGATAATGCTTATAAAATAATCATGTGCGTAATCAACTTCATCTTCTTTAAAATCTTTGGCTTCAATAGCATAATTATCTAAAGTAACTTTTATTCCCTTTCTATAATTACAATAGATGGCACTCTTAAATGCAAAAAACCTTAAAATTAACTCTCTATCTTCCATACGAATGAGTTCATCTTCAGAATTGCTAATCATTAATTTAAATTTAGGACTTTCTGCAATATCATTAATCATATTATTAAAACTTGAAGGGTGAAGTGCATTTCGAATCTCATGTGGCGAGAGTTCCATTCCTCCAGTATTTAGCCTTTCAAATACAAATTGCTTTAATTCCATTTCTCTCTCTTTACTTTTGTTTGATTCTTTCAAAATAATAATTGCAGATAGGTAACGACGATTAATCAGGTTTCTTAGTTCTTCAGGCAGCTCATTATAACCAAGTCCATTAATTTCACTCCATAACTCCAATCCTTCTAACTTAAAATCATTGTTATAGAAACTTATTATTGTTGAAATTCTTTGTAATCCATCCATTACTTCATACTTGTTAAAATCCGTCTCGTATAGAAAGACCGGCGGGATAGGAACATTCACTAAGCAACTTTCAATTAATTTGGACTTCCTTTTAGTATCCCATACTCTCTTCCTTTGGTAATCTGGAGTTAAATTATAATTAGAAAAAATTAAAGGAAGATTTTGCAAAGGATATCTAGCTTGATCAATAAGCAGGTTATACTCACCGTTTAACGCTTTATTAACCAAATACTCTCTATCTGGAGTTTTCTCCACAGCCGTAGCTTTAGTATTGAATACATTAAAAACATTATCTGTCATTAGTGACCTCCGTAAATAATAATAGTTAAAATATAGATGAGGAATTTCCCCAATAATTCTCTATTTTACCTTACTTAATCAAAGTAGTATAAATTTTTCAAATTTCAATTTATATATTGTTTCATAAACCTAGATATTCCTTTGAGAAGGAACTATTTATTCAGTTCAAAGAAGTTTTATCTTGGGTAAAAAATTTCCCTTCGCTTCTAATTTCAACCCTTAAAGAATATGTTGATTTTTCATTTAAACTCATTGCCTTCATGTAATGAAGTTTCCGTTATACCGGTTATAAAAATTATTTTTTCTAAACCTAATCCTCCCAGCCCTCAAGTTCATTTCCATGAACTCCGAATTCTCTATTACCTTTTTAGTAATATTTCCTCACATAAAATTATTTTTTCCAATAACTTATAAACTGTATTTTCCCTCCCAAAAAGATATTGCTATATACAACGTCTATGTTACCTAACATAAGAAACAACTACTTCAAAATAGAGAATAGTATTGTCAGCTATAGCCTTAAAAAAATTAAATGAAAATTATATTTAACATAATAATCTTTTCTTATTTCATTTTTAATTCTTTTCTTTCTTACATCTCTTAGTGTGAATTCTCTAAACCAAGTTAATTACTAGCTCCTTTTGTTGAATCTCTTCCATACAAATACTAAAAGAGCAACCATCATATACAGGCTGCTCTTTCCTAGAAAAAGTGCAATTACACTAAATGTGTATGTAATTATATTATAACGTATAAGTTAATAATATTAAAAAAATTCAAGAAATAAAGATCTCATTCTAACATACTAGTTAACATGATAAATGAGAAATGCCTTTAAAATTGGCGAAAAATCTGTTGGTAGCAATGTTCCCCTTTTTGCTCACCTGCATACCATCTTTGTATTTATTGAATACTTTAGTGTATGCAAATGATTATGGTAATATAAGCTAATTACATCGACTTTTCCTACTGCTATGTTACCTAAACTCAAGATTGAAGTAAAACTTTACCACTCAAATAATAACACTAAGGATATGTTTCGTATCTCGTTTACCTGTTTAACCCTATTTTGTATTTCATCGAATTTGGCAAGTATGGTGCTATAAGCTCTCTCATTACTTGCATTCCTGAACTCCGAATATAAATACCATAATAAAATTTTTTACCTTTATCTTCAAAAACTTTTTTATGTCTAGAAACTTTACAGTCAATGTTTAGTTTAGTGTGTAAATGTTCTGCTAATAATGCGTTTTGTTCTTCAGAAAATCCATAAGTACTTATACCTCCAGATCCTCTTCCTCTATTCATATAATGGCCATCATCCCCAAATAAAACAGCCAACGCTAAAGCATCTACGTGAGGAATTAACGAGGATATATCTCTCCCTCCAGTTGATAGGTACGATTCTGCCCTTAGTTTCTTAATAAACTGATTTGGAACAGTATTCAGAGTGTACTTAATACTTCCTATTTTATAACCGTTCTTAACTGATCGTTTAATACCATTGTCATAAACGAGTTCACCTAGCCAATCTCTTTTTTGCTCTAACCACTCTACTTGCTTTTCAGAATGACCAATTATTAATCTTCCTCTTGTATCGGCACAGCCATCACCTAAAAGACTTCCTATGATAACTTGCTTTTGAATATAAGAAGGTTCAGCATTTAACAGATGGGGTTTAGATAGTTTAGCCTCATTTGATGTTCTTAATTCAACCCCCATCTTATTTAGGAAATAACGAATTCTTTTCCTATCTACACCTTCAATTTCGGCTATTTTATCTGCTGAAACTCTCTCACTATACATCTGTTCCCACCTTTTCAACTCCTCTTCAGTTGGAGGATCAGGTACTATGGCCTCCCTTAGAGTATATTCAATATTATTTTTATCAAAATAACTCTTAACTGTACTCGAATCACATCCATATGTAACAGCAATTTTATGTATAGACCATCCTCCTAAATGTTTTTCTTCCCATTCCCTTATTAAATCAGCAGTCATATTTATGCCGCGTGAAGTATCAACATCATTACTGTTCAAAAATATTGTTACCACTTGCCTGCTAATATCATACAGTTTTCCAATCTCATTAATGCTAAACCCGTATTGGTAAAGATCAATCCATTCTTCTTTTTCTTCCTTACTTATTTTTGCACCGTTAACTCGTATTTTCACATGGGGTTCAATCTTTTTTTTAATTGTTCTAAAATCTGATTTATATTCTAAAGCACTATCCTTTATGGAGACCCCTTCATTGTATAACGCCACCCATCTATTAAAATCTTCTTCGGAAAATGAAGATTTTGATCGGGCCTCAACCCCTCTTTTTTTCAATATCTTTCTCACATAACCCCCAGAAACCTCGTATTCTTTACCTACAGCATCAAAGGATCTTCCATCTTGGTATAGCCTTTCCCACATTAAAAAGTCCTCTTCCGTAAATCTAACAGGGTTTCTAGTAGCAACGCCTTTTTGAATTAAAACCTTTCTAATATATGATGGATCTGCATTAAATGAAGCTCCAATCTCTACGTAATTCTTACCTTCATTATAAAGGTCTTCCCACTCTTTGTAGTTATCCTCAGTATATTTTTTAGACATAAATAAACTCCTTTGACTTTACTAATAACCTTATTCTACAAAGAAAGATAGACTCCTCAGTGAAGTCTATCTCAGTTTATTAATTACTTCATATATTTATTAATTAAAAAGTAGCAACAGTCTTTAGTAACTTCCCATAATGTACGAACTTGTTCAGCTTGAGATAAAAATACCTCCAGCTTCTTCATTAAAGGTTTTTTGAGCAGCTGTATCCCTAGACTTAATCCATTGAGGTTGATCAGCTTGAAGTTTACTCATTTCTGAAAAAGATAATTGTATTTTTAATACAACGTAGATTTCATTTAATAAATCATCCCAAGCTTTATAATTCTCACCATATTGTTGTTTTCTTTATAACTCATTTTCAGAACCCGCAGGGTTTTATATCCATACTGTTTGATCTGCTTTAGTTAAATACAAACTTTTTGTACCGTCAGTAGATGACGAATTATCTGTAATATTTAAAAACTAATTTGAGAAGTGTGTTATAACTGGTTCTTTCGTTAATTCTCTTTTGAAAGTTCTTCCCATATCATACGGTACAATTCGTCACGCAAAATCAGCAGATTTTCATGTGATTCTTTATCAAATTCTACCTCATCATCTACACAAACAAACATTAGTTTAAGTAGGTCTTGCGCTTTAAATAAAATATTGTCAGAAAAACAAAGAGCATTTACACCCAAGAAATCTATAGTATCTCTGACTTTCGGTTTTAAATCTTCAAGTAAAATTGATTCTGCTAGATCAGCTGTGCTAGATAGAATGTCATTGTGCAGTTTATCACTAATTTCCTCACTTACTTTTTCATTTACACTCTCATAACTGTCAAAAAGGGGCTTACATGAGATCACTAATTCTTCAGGAACATTTAATTTTAATTCATTCAGATATTTTTTGATTGATTCGAATGACCTTAAGTACAATGGAAGAGGATTTAATGTTCTTATTAAAACCAAGTCAGCTAGTAGCTTATAAATTTGTCCAAATAACTCTTGATGGACTTCTTGTTTTTTATCCTGGCTCTTAATAGAAGAAATTAAATTCGAATTACTTCCAGCTAGATTCGATAAACTGTCTAAAAACAGGTTAATCTGATCATAATTTTCTAACTTGATTCTTTTAACATTATATTTAGAAAAGTCGTCGTCATTTACTGTTACAATATAACTTTTCGCGTGGTAACCATGAAATATTTCATTAATATATTCAAAAAGATTAGTTACATAGGGGTCGCTCATACTAAAACCTATAAAAACGACACAATTATTAATTATTATATTTTTAAACTGTGTAAGTGCAGCATTATCTTTACTGTATAAATTTTCATAATCTTCTTTCAATAAAATACAATTGTCAGCCTCTAAATAATCTCCATGTATCTTATATATATAGGCGTTTTTAGAAGGTAGTTGAGCCACCATATGGGTATTATTGTACGAAAACGAAGATATATCTTCTTCAGTGGCATTCTCAAGTAGTTTATCATAATTAGTTGTAATGATTTTTTTCGAGATACTAAATAACTTTTTATGCTTCTCTAAGAGATGATTCTTACTTTTATCATAGGAGAAAGTATTATGTATTGCATCTCCAATAACTCTTTTTTCATTTTTGATTTGTTCTAAAACATCTAATACTGTCATCTTTCCACTTTTAAGGAGAGTCCGGTATGGCTCGTATCCGGAATCCTCATAAATAAGATTACCTAAGATACCTTCCACAAGTCCTTTCCAATCGGGATAACCAAAGTCCTTAGAAAAACCTGAACCAATAAAGAATACTAAGTTGCCGTTAATCGCTGCATCTATTATAGGATTAGGAACATTTATAGAATTTTTCAACATATTATCCATCCTTGCTTATTAATATATAAATAGAATATCATATGAACTAAATAATTAGGTAAAAATACCAAAAAAATATTTTAGTAGGATGATTTACCTTGAAATTCAGGGCGTTAAACTAGATCATTATACCCTAAATTCAGGACGTGCACTTTGAGAAATATCTTTCCCCGTTAGAGCAAATTTTAGATAGCTAGGCGCAAAAAGAAATTACCAAACCACTCCTGCATGTAACAAGAAGGCGCTTAATGTAGCTAAACACACTAAATACTACAGTCAAAACACTTGTCCCAGCTAATATATAATTATGTATTCTCAAAAACCCTATGATACTAAATTTGCAATTAGTTCTATGAATGAATTGTGTTCAACAAAGTATACGTTTACTGACTTTCCTTTTATATAACAAATCTACCATTTCTATCGTTCTTTTAAGTAAAAAAACAAATTACGAACGTCATTAAAAACTAAAACGCTTTTAATAGTACAATAGGCAGATCAGCAGATAAGGGAGGACTGTTTACAGTAGGCTTTAATTAGAAATATTGGTTTTTCATACTAATCATGCGCTTTTTTTAGAGTAATGGTATCAGAATTTCTAAAAATTGGAGATTAGTTGCGGGTGTGTTAAAAATTTATGCATCAGAACCAAAAATCAGATATTGATGAACGTGTAATTGTACACTGTATAAATGAGGACTACAATCTCTTTTATAGATCAACTAGTGCCAAGAAAGAGCTTAAACATTGAACTTAACGCATAATTAATAATAGATTATTTCATTAGAATTCTATTTTAAGACCATTATACTAGCTTTTAATACTCTTATATGATGTTTATAAATTACAAAAGAATCATTCATGAGGTTTATCTAAAGACACGACTGACGGCTACTGCAGGAATTAGTCCCACAAAATTATTACTATGCTCAATTTCCAGATAAGGTTAGTGGGTGATACGATAACTGCAAATCAACTCACTTCAGAAGTTCGGCAGAAGGTTGCGTTTCCTTGTGTGAATGACGAGAATTTGATGTGAAGAAAAGTATCTAAATATAGAGGATTCTATATTTAAAACAGAAGTAGCAAAAGCAAAGAGTAAAGCGTATAATGCAGAGAGTAAAATTAGATCAACTAAAATAAATTCCAAATTTAAATAATGAAATTTATTTTAATCGGTTCCTATAATTTATCTTATGTAAACTAGAAAAAGAAATAAGGCAAACCTTCCTCATTTCTGAGTTAGGGTTGTAATTTTTATTTATGCATGTAACTGCTGATTAACCAATCTCTTTACTCTCTCATAAGCTTTGACCTCGCCTTGGTAAAAACATGCACTGTTCAAGTCTTCCCTTTTCTCTGCATCCTTTCTCCACGCATCAGATTGTTCTATTAACTTATCAATGTGTTCAATAAACTTCTTTCGTTCCATTTAATCACCTTACTTTATCACAATTGGAAATATTTATACGGAATTTTGATAATTAATATTTCTAGAATTTAGTGAGAATACCTGTTGGAATTTAATATAACCTCCAGGACTTTTAGGAATAAAAGAAATGACCCTTAGTAATGAAAGTAATTTCTTTTATTTTATTGCCTGTTTATGCTCATTTTAATGAGTCATCTTGGTTCTTTTTTGATTTTAGAAATATTACTTATGTTGATTTAAAAAGAAATAAAAAGAAGCCTCAGTCTTTAAAAAAGAAGGCTTCTTTTTAATGAATTTCTTCTATATTACATCGTTTTTATTAAGATACAGATTTAAGTTCTTCTGTTAAACGTAAAAAAGCTTGTTTATCTTTATTCTTTAAAGACTGGTCTATTTCCTTAAGGATCTTACTTCTTTTGAAGTCGTTCATCGTTTGATCCAAAAACAATTCAGCCAGCATTTCATCACGTAAAATTGGACCATTTTCGTTAAACACATTATTTTTCATTAAAAATCAACCCCTTTATCTTTTCTCCTCTTTAAACATTATTCTCCTTTTTGACGTTGTTTATACGAGATTGATAGATAAAGTGAAATAATGAATATATTTACTCCATGTATTGATAATCCTCTTGTTATTTCATACTTATAAACCCTAAAGCGAGCACAAAAACTGTTTTATTTATTTGTTGAAGGAGATCTACAAACTAACTCTTAAGAATATAGGTTCTAACAGTCATGTTTAACAACGGCAAACCATTAGCTTAATCTATTTTCCTATCAGAAACGTTCGTAAAAGTGTATAGTTTTTAGAAGACGTTCGTCATTTATTTTCAAACTTAATTGAACAATGGAAACGATAGATTTTATATCTAAAACAAAAGTCCCTAAACGTATACTTTTACGGACTATGTATTTAATTTTGTTTAAAAAAGTTAATGAATAAAATCAAGGGGTTTCTTTGAGTTGATATTTTTTAACGACACCAATACAAAATTTCTATATCGTATATTTCATAAACTATTCCTCATCACAATATCATTTATCTTCTAATATACAATCCTGATGTATGAGCTATATTTTCTAATTTTGTTATGGTTTGATGATCTTTACAGAAAACCGGGATTGACATATCATAATTACCTATTATTACTGTAGAGATTGATGGAAAGAAAAAATTTGAGAAGCTGCTTGTATCTAACGAGAGTCTAAATAAAAATTCTAAAACTCTCCTATCATTCGTTCGAATAAATTCTCCTTTTATGACCTGCTTTAGTAATAAAATATAACGGTATTCCTTTCTGGGAAGAATTCTTTTATAAGAGGTTACGCTATTATGAAATAGATCCGCACAATGTACGTACACCTCCTGTTTAGCACATAATTCAAAAATTTTATTAAAACAATTTATGTAATTAGTTTCATCAAGCCTATTTTGGTATTTATTAGTTAGCAACTGTTGTGCTTCCTCTTCACTTAAAATTCGATTAAACCGATCTAGAGCGCCTTTTACAAAGAATTTATCTATAAGTGTGATATCATTAAAGTGAATGTCTCCATATAATTGTTTTAGGGAAGAAATTTCATTTTCCGTTAAAGTAACTATCTTCATACTAACCCTCTCCTTTTCCCATATTTCATCATTTTCACACTACATAAAAGCAGTTGCCTTAATACTAATTTTCGATATAAAAAAGGCCCTTCAATTGAAGGCCTTTTCTACTTGCTAAAGTAAAGCATCCTATTTTGGGTAAAACATGTAGTTTATAAAAAGATGGTTTAGTTTAATCATTATTTGCGACTGTAACTACTTTTTAATTGTTTTGGATTTAATAGGGACACACGAAATAATTGCTTTAGAAAATTATCGAAAGTGTCTGCTATTTTGATATACTCCCATTCTGTAGTATCGTCTGTTGAAGCTGAGTAGTTTTCTGCAATATACATTACAGCAGGATCTTGTGATCTATTACGATAATCCAACACGACCCAATAGTGAAAATCCGTCCATAAAACCACAAATTCACCGGTGAGTTTAACTTCCTTTAATAGTTCTTTGGAAGACAAGATACTTATATCATCATTTTCGAAATGTATAGGATCAATTGAACTAATGCTTGCTCTTCCTCCGTAAGGAATACTTTCTACATCACCATCAGGTAACATAAAGTATGGGTAGTTTAATCCCCCACCATTTCTTATTTTCAGTAAATCCAATAATGAACTAGGTAACTTAACACCTAAAATAACTTCAGCTTGCTTTATAATTTCATCATTTATCGGATAATCTATACGCTTATATTCGCTATCGTCGCTCCAAAAACTATCTCCCTGATAAAATTCTTTTTTCAAAACTTCACCTTCTTTAATTTAATGTTCCGAAGCTTCATACTCTTGCTTCTGATATACTTTCTAGACTATCTGTAATCCCCTTAATTAATCCTTCTAGTTTATATATAAAATCATCAATTTGGTTTAATTCAGTAACAAGATAAAAATTCACGCGTGTTCTATCTGGAATATCTAGCTTATTATCAAGTACAAACTCGACTCCGATATGCCCTTGATTGTTAAAATGAAAGAATCTAACTTGTACATAGTGAGCAGCACTTTCCTTATCTTCCCCTTGAATCCATTGATATTCTTTTCGTTTTAAGTTTGAAAATAAGATTAGATTATCTTTCAACTGTTTAAGATCTTCAATAGTGGTGTGAAAATAAATATTTGCTTTGCAATGGGGAGAAGTGACAATCATATTTAATTCAAGTAGGGTTTCATCTTCCCAAGTTTTCTTTAATTTAACTTTATACTCAGACATAAAGTATCTCCTTTATTCTTAGCTATTTTTAGACTCACCTTAGCGCTTCACTATCAGCTCTACGCTCCTACAATAAATATTGCATGATTACACCTCATATTTAACGTAAAAATAGTTATCGGAAATGAAAACCCAAGGCTATTATATTACACCGCCTTGGATTTTCTTCTTGTATAAATCTCGATAGCAGCTATGCTAAATGCAACCCCAAAAGCAGTAGAGAATGCCGTTAGGAAATCAGCCTGAGACTTAAATAATATATTAATAATTAAATTACCTCCAAAAAAGACTAGAAAATATAACAAGAATTTTATAGCACCTTTTTTCAAAATCTGTACCTTCTTTCGCTTTATGTGTTGAGTAATTGTTTTAATTCCTTTTTCAAGCTTTTATAATGCCAATTAATATGATCAAGCTCGACCTCTATTTTAATTAATTGATCTATTAGCTTCTCATGGTCTAGTGAAGAACTAAGAGTATCTGTAATCAATCGATCAAGTTTATTACTACTTTCGTAAATATCGTTTAAATCAACTGCTAATTCAACATATTCCTCGTTTGAATCGAGTAAGGAAAGCTCCTTTATGAGTTCATCTACAATAGTTGGGTTCATTCTATCTCCTCCCCTTTAATCAGGGTATATTCTAGGTACTTCGAGCCTTTATAAAATGTTATTGAAGATGGTTAGAAATCTAAAATGGAATCAATGTTTTCGGCATATTCATCAACTAGTTGAGACCCTTTCTCTTCAGCTTCTTCCTCCTCTAATTCCCTATCTTCCAACCACTGTTGATAATGACAAAGTTCATGAGCAATGCTGTCTAACATCGCATACAAGGCATCTATTTTTCCTCTTTCTCTAATCAAGTCTTTATAATCCCCAGTAGCAATACGGATATATGGTTCAACATCTTTTTCGTAGGGAGCAAAGAAAGTGGCTGTTACCAACTCCTTTGTCGTTCGGTTCTTAATTTGAACATCTTTTTTTAGGTAAATAACAACTCGGATAGGAAACCCCATTTGCGTTCTTAACCATCTGCAAAAGTTAATGCACACTATTCTTACTTCTGGGTCTACGCCAGGCTCACTCCTTAATCTTAAGCCTGCTCTAGGATAGTCATTCATGCTTATTTCCTCGCATTCAATCTTTTAGTGGCATTATTAGTTTAGTAGAATGATTGAGTTCCATAAATTTCTTCATTTGTCATATTATCGACTCATTTTACCATACATCATGTATAATAAAGGAACTTAATAATAGAAAGTCGGGAACGAATTGAAAAAATTTCTTCTTTATATGTTATATTTCTCTCTTATTTATGATGTGGTTCATCTAGTATATAGGACTATAGCAAAATATAGCGTTGAGAACCTCGCTTATGACGCCTCTTTAGTAATAAGAGATTTAATTGTCATTTTGATTATCTTTAAGATCACTCGTCCTAAGAAAAAGCGAACAAAGTTTAAGCACTTTCACAATGCAGCTATTATTGCTGAAATGGAAAAAGAATACGAAAAAGCACTTGAGATTAGGAATGAAGGTCTAAAGCTTTCAACCTTAAATAACGAAGAACTCGCAAGTCTATATGCTGGAAATGGAGGAACATACCTTTATTTGAAGGATTATAACAATGCTACCCTTTGTTTTGATAAAGCTTTTGAACTTGTTCAAGAAGAGAAATTCCCATATGATGAACAATTTACAGAAGTTATTGAGAGCTATGTAAAAGCCAATAGAAAAGAGGATGCTCTTAAGTTAGTGGAAAGTTTGTTACAACGGCAATCTTATCATAAGAAATTTAGAAAATTAGAACCCATAAGAGAGAAATTATTGACATAATACAATCAATCTTATGTGAAATACATGGTCACGACTGGGATGACCAAATGTACAAATTCAATCTTGGTTATAAAACCTTATATTTAAAAATGTTTAATGGAGTGTACTTATATTGTTCATCTTAATTAGAAACTCTTTGATATTAGTTATTGTTTTTTATTTATCCATTTATGTCCTACCTGAAGTTTTACATGTTAATGAAACAGTTTCAAAAGACTTAACTGTAGCAGTTGTTGGAACTTGGCTTGTTAGATCTAATAATAGATGGTTACTTAATATGGCCTCTATACTTTTAGGGTTTTTAGGTCTTGGTCTTAGTTTTATAATTTTCGAATCATTTTTTCTGTAAATACTATCTAGTTCAGGATAGTACATGTGTAAAAGCTGGACTTTTATAAAGTGATTTTGAATAAGGAGTTATTTAATGAAAAGCCATTTAGATGGAATTGTTGTAGAAGGAGAAAGGGTAGGCATTTTTCTTTTAGGCATGTCTGAAGAAGTTTTGCTAGAAAGTCTGGTGCAACCATATAAAAGTGAAAAAAGACACGATTGTACAGTTTATCTAACTAAACACATGTCCTTTTTTATAGATGAACAAACAAAAAAAGTAAATCAAATCTGCATGTTTAAAGGATTTAAAGGTAAGTTTTTAACTCAATATGGAGTAGGAAGCGATTTGTTAGAGGTGGACCCTAACCCAGAAAACTGGCATGTAGATTGGGAAGCAAGTTGTTATGAATCAGTAAAATACAAAGGAATTATATTTGGATTAGAAGAAGACGCGATAATGAATGAAGTAGAGACAAATAAAAATTTTCCTATTGGATGGATATGTATTACCCCCCTCCCGAAGTATGAGGAACACGAAGAATAGGGGAATTATTGGAATAGCTAATAAATACTACAATCATGATCAATGGAATGAATATGGTGTTGTTTGAGGAGGACAAGAGGTTGATTGGTATTAAATCTAACTCTAGAAAGTTTAATCATAAAGATATGGAGAGAGTAGAAAAAAAGGTAGGTGCATCGTTTCCAGAGGAGTATGTGAATTTTCTAAGGAAATATAATGGTGGGGAAGTAGAAGATAATATAGTTGAACTTCCATTCGAAGAAATAGAATCCTTTATCCTATCTTCCTTCTTTGGTACAAGAGTAGAAGACATAAGTGATATTTTATCTTGTTATGCTATATTCGAGAATAGAATACCTAAAGGTTGTGTTCCAATTGGCCGCGATGTTGGTGGGAATATTGTATGTCTAAACTTGAATACAGAAAAATATGGAGCTATTTTCTTATGGGATCACGACATAGAGTTAGATTTTGATGAGAATCAAATGGATATCCAGGATCTATATTACGTTGCATCTTCTTTTAATGAGTTTTTAAATATGATTAAGGAATATAATCCTGAAGAAGATGATTTGGATGGATACGAGGTTGAGGAAGTTTGGATAGATCCCGATTTCCTAAAAGAATTAAAAGATAACGAGTAATTTATTAGTGCTTCTTTAAGGGTTAGCTTTTTTTATAGGTTTTACATGGTAGAGAAATCTTAGCAAGATTATCATAAAGAAAATGAAGTTTCCTATTATCCCTTAATTAGGTGGTGAGATTTTGTTTAACAAATTTAAACTTTTGTTTACAGCTAAGCAACAGGACGAAGCATCTGATAGATACGTTGAAGTACCAGCAAATGAAATAAATGAAGACTTAAAAAGTCATATAATCGCGTTAGAAAAGTTAGGCGGAAAATATAGTGAGGCTATTGAAAAGGAATACACAAGTAAATTTGAGTGCAACGGAAAGAAGAATTTAAAAATATGGGTTTGTAGAGACATTGATGGAGACCAGTTACCAGATTTAACTTCTAATCATTGCCTAGAAGGCGAGTATCGTTCTCAAGTTTCTATAAACTTCGATGGTTTCACAAATGAAGAGGATGCATATGTGTACTATATACAGTTGTGGTATTACTTTAGTGGAGGCCGTAAAGGTATAGGAACTCTATACGATTTATCAAAATATGACCTAGAAGCAAATATTAAAGAGCAGTTAGAAGTAATACTCAGAGAAGTATAACATTGTATGAGGAAGAAGAAGCGTCCATTTTAAACGCTTCTTTTTGTTGTCTAGAACAGCGACTAAGTATTCCAGGCCCATATATGATATATAGATTTTTAGTATTAATACTCAGTTAAAATCTCGGTTTCTTAAGATGAAGTTTCTTTTTATCTGTTCTTCCTCACCTTCAACAACTTCTGGGTAATATCTAGTTAGAAAATCAGAGAATTTTTCTCCCTTAGAAGTATGTACAAACCTAGAATATACTTCTGTTCCACTTGCTAGCTCTTCGTCTTCAAATAGCTCGAAAGCATCTAAACTTTCTATGTATTTAAACTCTACAAGTTGATCATAAACATTTGTATAACTATCCTCATGTCCCTTTGCTTCTTGTTCTGCAAGTTCGTAAGCTTGATCGAACGACTGGGCTTTAATTAATAAAATACTTTCTTCAAATATTTGATGTTCATTATAATTTGTGTCAATTTTCTCTGGAGTGGGCTTTCCACTAACTATGTGTTTATAAAGAACCTTTACTCCATACCATTTCCATACTAGGGTTTCTCCCTTGTGTGTTTGCATGTAACTACTCCATTCTGAAAAAACATAAAAAGAACAATAGCTAGGTTTAAGCGTAATTAAAAGGGAGACCTATTTTAATCTAAAAAGTCCAAAAACAGATTGAAGAAACTTAATTATCTAATAAGTGTCCGAATTCCCTAGAAGATTAGCAATTTCCTTATTACCATACTCTTTCGCATAAAACATAGCCGTTTTTCCATCATCATCTTTTGTGTCTTTATTTACTCCGTTTTTTAATAATAGTTCAACAGCTTCTTTGTGATTGTAACAACAAGCAATAATTAAAGGTGTTGTACCATCATTGCTCTTGACTTCAATATTTGCTCCATTTTCAATTAACCATTCAATAATTTCTATATAACCTTCCCCTGCAGCTATATACAATGGTGTAAATCCCTCTTCATCTTTTAAATGAATGTTAGAGCCTTCTGATATTAGGAACCTAATAAGATCTAAATGACTTTCTTGTGTGGCCCAATGAAGCATCGTATACCCACCTTGATCTCTTGTATTAATGTCTATTCCGAAATCCAACAGTTTCTTTATCTTTCCTAAATCACCGTAAGCAGCGTACTTAAATATCTTTTCTGTTCCTTTTTCCTGGTTTTTAGCTATTTTCTTTTTTAATCTCTTGTTCATTTTTAATCCCCTGATTTAATAGTTATTATCTTAAATAGAAAATCTCTCTTCGATCTATTACGGATAAGTGTGATCTCACTAGCTAAATTTGAATAAGTTCTTATTAAAATAAGTCAATTATTGAAAATATAATCCCTACTACAATTGAGAGTGTAAAGATTAATTTCCATTTAACCTTCTTTTCTAACCGATAGACATCCAGTTTTTCTAATACAAACGACACGAGCCACATTATAACGATTGATTCAATAAATTCATCTATAAAATTAAAAATAAAATCCATTTGTTCTCACTTTCTTATTTTTAAATATTTACCATTTATTTAAACTATTTATATGTAAACGTTGAAACAAATTTATTCTTGTACTTAATACTCTGTTAACGAAAAAAGAATGTTGCATATACTGTTTTGGTGCTATTTTATTGGGCTTGTATTTATTAACCCCAGAATAAGAAACACCCTGAAAGACACTAAACTCAACCTCTTCATCTTAATCTATTAATTGGTCATTAATTTGTACTACTCTTGAGTCTTCTGGGAAGGTTGAGCACACTTTTTGTATGGATGAATATCTATCCTCGTTTGAAAACAAGAAAAACCCTGCTCCATCATGGAAAATAGTTATGAATGTAGTATCTTCTTCCGTTTTAAAAATAGGGATAGATACGTTTTTCCATCTGCCCCATTCCTTAACTCTCTTGAGCTCAAATCTTATATTTTCAGAGTAAGAAAGTGAATAAAATTGGTTCATATTAGCAAGGTAAAAGGTATGTTCTAATGCTAAGGATAATATACGCGCGTCTTTAATTAGTAAAGTAAAGCGTCGAGGGTGATAGGTAACCCGTTTAAAAAATGTATAGTAGGCCTGTTTTTCCTCTAATAATTCATACCTATATTCTATACCTAATTGATTAAATTCCTCTTCAAACTCCTCTGCCATCATATCATCACAAAGGAATGTAAGATATAAAGGATACCTATCCTGCTTAATTAAGAAATCGCATAAGAATTCCCTTTGTTCATCCCTATCGTCAACGCTTTCCATTGTTTCAGATATAAAGTAAACAGAATCAATAGGTCCTTCCAATTGAACATAGTGCCCCACCATTTCATCAAACTCCGCATTTAACTGCTCTTGTTGAATCCAAATCTCACTCATATAAAACCTCCTTTACATATAAAAGAACCTGCAACAGTAATTTTTCCTATTTGACCTCAAAGATTTGCTGCATCTTATATAGAAAAATAGTTAGGGTTTGTATTTGTATGTCTAAAACAGCCATACAAATAACATCTGGTTTCTACTTCAGGCTTATAATCTATAATAGGGGCTTTGCCTTTATAAACTTCTCTAATTGCATTTTTAATGAAAGCAATCTCTTCTATTGTTACTTCTTCATATTCTTCTTTAAAATCTTCTTCCTCATCTGGATCTTGAATGACTTCTTTCATCTCTTTTTCTTTTCTTCGGATAGTCTTAGAGGCAAGTTCCTCAATTTCTTTTGTTTTTGAAAGCTTCCACAAAGAATAAAAATAAGCCGGAAGAAATTCTTCTGAATAAAAATCCCAATCTAACTTAGAGTAGATGTTAACAAACTCCTCATAATCTCCCAGAATATAATATATCTCTGCTATACTCGACTCTAATTCCTCTTCCTCTCTTTCGCTCAACATAAGTAATTCTTTTGCAACTTCTCTTGCTTCTGATCCCCTTCCTAGTTGTGCTAGACAAATTCCATAGCTAAGTAACGGAAACAAACTATAGTTGTTACAGGATCGTAGTGGGTGCGCTTTATGAAAACACTCAGCAGCTTCAGGTAACATTCCTTTTTGGTAGTAACATAACCCAAGATTATTTAGATTTTCTAGTGAAGGTGTTAAGTGGATACCTTCTTTTAATACATTTATCGCTTCTTCATACTTATCTTTTTTTATGTACATCTCACCCATTAAGTTATAGATAAAATAATGCTCAGGTTTATTTTTCAATAAATCTTCCACTATATCAAATGCTTCTTTATCTGCCATTTCCCATGTATAAGACATGGATTCTTCTTCTGCCTCTTTTTCAAAACCTTGTGTTTCTTTAGTATTACTCGTAGTCTCTATAATTGGTTTTCCTTCTGTAAAATAAAAATAGGCTAAATTATAAAGGGTTTGAACAGAAGGTTTAATTTTAGCAGCAGTTTGTAGTTGGAAAAATGCTTCTTCATATTCATTTGTCTCCATAAGCACTATAGCAAGCTCATTTCTTAGCTTTACGTTGTGAGGCTCCTGTTCAACTTGCTCCTGCATTTGAAGCGCAATCTTTTCAAAATCTATTCCATCATACTTTCTCATATTCATACTCCTTCTAAACATTAAACTCAATTTCATCTGTAGGCTTAGTAAAGCCCTTTATGTAAAAAAAATAAAAAGCAACCTCGACAATTGGCAAGCGAGGTTGCTTTTTACAGCTAATATTTGTCATGAGGTAGAAATATTAGTAAATAAATAATAACACATTTTTCTATAAAGACTACATTTTTCCGATTGAGCATATGTATAAAACGTGCACTTTTTATACATCATTTCTTCAATCACCTGTAAGGAAAATAGTTGTTATATCAAGGATGTATAAAAAGCTGCATAAAGAAGAAACAAGGCCTCATCGAGAACCCTACTCCCATAAGGGTTCTTTTTTTTTGTGTGTTCCGGAAAGAGTGATTATGTTAACTAGATTTGTATACGATATTCAAAGCTAAAATATAGAAAAAATGATATTATATAGTTATATATTCCAAGCTATAATTATAAAAACCATTTAGGATATGTTAGGGAGAGTGAATATGAAATTTGTTCTTATATTTGGACCTCAAGCAGTTGGTAAAATGACTGTTGGACAAGAATTAGCCAAGATCACTGATTTAAAATTGTTTCATAACCATATGACTATAGATTTGGTCGGACACTTTTTTGATTATGGAACAGAAGAGGGAAAAAGATTAGTAAGTTTGTTTCGTCAGGAGATATTCGAAGAAGTATCAAAAAGTAGTCTACCTGGTATGATTTTCACGTATGTTTGGGCATTTGATTTAAAAGATGATTGGGACTACGTTAACCAAGTTTCTCAACTTTTCGAGTCTAGAGGAGGAACTGTCTATTTTGTAGAGCTTGAAGCCAATTTAGACAAAAGGCTTGAAAGAAATAAAACTCCTAATAGGCTGGAACACAAACCTTCTAAACGCGATATTGAATGGTCAGAGAATGACTTAAAGCAATCAATGGAGGAGTATAGATTGAATTCCTTCAATGGTGAAATAAAACATCCAAACTACATTAAGATAGATAATACAGATTTAAGTGCAAAAGAAGTAGCAAAAATCATTAGTGAACAGTTTCATTTTTGATTTAAGAATTACATAGAAAAAAGAGCTTGGATTAATAAGTTCAAGCTCTTTTTGTGCCGAGAATCTGGATTATGGTGCGACAAGAAGTCGCTTTCTTACAGTGTAGCTAACGCTACTCATCTAGACGCAAAGACGATCTCCATCCGAAACGGCATTCTTGGTAACGAGTCTGTCGGTTGCATGAGGAAATGCGGAAACAGAGGACAAATGCATGGTCCAGAACACTGCTAGGAGAAGATAGGTATGGTAAACGAAAGTGAAGGTTTGTAAGCTTCGTCAAGGTTAACTCAAGATAATGCATAAGTCTCGCTTGGGTCTTGGTAAGAGGAAAAGTAGAATCATAATGCTACTCTAATGCGTCCCGCATCTTACCCGGAGTAAAGAATCTGCCTACCCCTATCGTATCTGTAAAAAGTGGAACTTGGTAAGCCCTATGTTATCTGCGTAAGCAGTAGGATGACTGCAAAGTCAAACGATGTGGCAGAGGGTATGGGATATGAGAAAAAGCGAAAGCCGTTATCTCGAAAGAGAACAGGAAAGCAGGAATACTGTATAACTGGACGGATACTGTTGTCTTTATGGACAATGACAGGCTCGAAAGAGCGCCCACTTCTCATTGGTCTTCAACACGAAAATAAATTTGTGGCTATCTTCTAACGAAAAGGAGCGTGCTCTTATGAATACCTCTCTACGAGCGTCGGCGCACGTCTCGCATAAAGATTGGTACTCTATTGATTGGAGTATTATACAAAAATATGTAATGAAGTTACGACAAAGAATTTATCGTGCCGAACAACAAAAACAACGAAGAAAAGTAAGGAAACTTCAACGTTTACTCCTCCGGAGTAAAGCAAATCTACTGCTTTCTATTCGCAGAGTAACACAACAAAACAACGGTAAGCGTACACCTGGTGTAGATGGCTACATGGTCTCAAAATCAAATGAACGTATAAAATTTTATCAACAGCTAGTTAAATACAATGTCTTTCGACATCGTCCAAAGCCAGCCAAAAGAACATTTATCCCTAAGAAAAACGGAAAGCTAAGACCTTTGGGCATTCCGACAATGCGAGATCGAGTCTATCAAAACGTAGTAAAAAACGCACTCGAACCTCAATGGGAGGTTAAGTTTGAGCCTACTTCCTACGGTTTTCGTCCTAAACGAAGCACACATGATGCGATAAGCAACCTTTTTAATAAGCTTAACACCAACAGCAAGAAAAAGTGGGTGTTTGAGGGAGACTTTCTAGGATGCTTTGGTGCGTGACGTTAATCTGAAATTTCAATAGAAATATTGATTGGGATGATTTAGTAATAAACTGCAATTCTGATAGAGGGAATGAAAGCCGTCATGTTGAGCTGAAACCTCTACACTGATACTCCCATGTGCAGGAAGAAAGGCTAATTTCGGACTGTTTAGTAGCTGGGTAAAGTCGATGAAATCTAATGGAATTCAACATTAGGTCAGAGTAATCGGGTGGTGATAGTACATGGTGAGAATGTTCTTTTAGAACCGACGAACTTCCGAATGTACAGGTCCTTAACCTAGGGATTTCCTGAGATGGATTTCTTGCCTCACACTGAGGTAGTTGGTGGAGTGAAGTAAAAATCGAAGCTATGAAACACTCTGTGTTTAACAATGAAAACAATGTGCCAACGGGCTTATAGGAAGCACCTAACTACTATCTATACTAGGAACTGTGGAACGTCAGAAACTAGAAACTGAGGTCTTCTTCGGAAGAAAAACGATTAGCCTCGAACAGGTGTATTGAAAACCTTACGGTATAAGATACTTTATTCTAGTGAAAGTGGTGCCATAGTACCGATGAAACTGCTAATCACAGTTGAGGGAGGGGCACTAGTCAATCTTATTTTATTAGTAACTCATACAATAGTTGAACTTCTATCTTCGAGTATGACAGGGAAAGCATCTCCTAGGAGGTGTCCCAATAGAAGGCTTATGAACAAATACAGGTATTCAGATTACTACGATATGACGCCCATATTTGATGAACTCTATCAGAAATCGAGTGAAAACAAGAAATTCAAAAAACTGATGGATGTAATCCAATTGGATAACAACATTAAGCTCGCTTTCAGAATGATAAAATCAAATACTGGTTCAAAAACAGCTGGAACTGATGGACTAACCATCCAAAATATTAAAGAAAATAATATTGATGAATACGTCGAGCAAGTACGTAATAAGCTTAACAACTTCAGTCCAGATGAAGTCAGAAGGGTTCATATCCCTAAGGAAAATAGCAAAGAAAAAAGACCGTTAGGTATTCCCACGATGATAGACAGACTGATTCAACAATCGATTAAACAAGTTCTAGAGCCTATATGTGAAGCGAAATTCCATCCACATAGTTATGGGTTCAGACCTAACAGAAGTACAAATCATGCTCTGGTAAGAATGAGTTCATTGGTTAATGTAGGTCATTTTTATCATGTTGTGGACATCGATATTAAGGGGTTCTTTGATAACGTAAGCCATAACAAATTGATTAAACAAATGTACTCGCTAGGTATCCATGATAGAAAACTTCTATCGGTTATTAAATCAATGTTGAAAGCCCCAATCGCGGGAGAAGGTATTCCAACCAAGGGAACACCGCAAGGTGGAATCCTTAGTCCCCTTCTCTCTAACATAGTTCTTAACGAACTAGATTGGTGGATTAGCTCACAGTGGGAAACGTTCAAAACCAAATCTAACTATTCAAATGACTCAAACAGATATAGAGCTATCAACAAAACAAAATTGAAAAAGATTTTCATCATTAGATATGCAGACGACTTTAAGATTATGTGCAAAACTCATAAACAGGCTCAGAACATATATCATGCAGTCAAAGATTGGTTGAAACAAAGACTTAGTTTAGATATAAGCCCTGACAAATCCAAAGTCATTAACTTAAAAAGAAATCCTTCGGATTTTCTCGGATTTGAAATTAGAGCAGTTAAAAAGAGTGGAAAATATGTTGCGTACTCTCATGTTAAGTCGAAAGCTAAGGTTAGAATCAGGAAACAATTAACGGAACAAGTTAAGAAAATCCAGAAGAAACCTTCGCCTGAAAACATTAAGCGATTAAACGCAATCATATTAGGACTCCATGTTTACTATAAGTCCGCAACTCACGTCTGGAAAGACTTTGGAGAAATTGCTTACCCTGTATATAGGATGATGTTCAACCGTCTGAAAAAGTTATCTAAATATGAAAAGGTTAAGAAAAAGAACAATATTTTTGAAAAATTCTATGGAAAATGCGATGCAAAAACATGGACGATTAGTGGAATTTCCATATTCCCTATTCACTATGTGCATTCGCAGAACATCATGTGCTTTTCGCAAGACACATGTGATTATACAAACAAAGGTAGACAGAAATCTACCAAGGCACTGAAAAATCAAACCGATATTAAAGTCATAGAACTTGCGAAAAACTACGTCAAAGAACGAAGCATACAATACAACGATAATCGTATAGCTCGTGCGTCGATGTGCAGTTTTAAATGTGAACTAACTGGAATGGAACTTGAAGTTAAAGATGTGCACGCACATCACAAAATACCTATTAAATTAGGTGGAACGGATGAATACGATAATTTAATAATTGTTCATAAAGATATCCATAGACTTATTCATGCAACATCTGAAACAGTAATAAACAAGCACATTAACCTTATTCATAACAAGCAAAAGTTTAAAAAGCTGAATACTTTAAGGGCATATTGTAAACTAGAAGCCATTTCAATGGCTTCAGAGGATAATAATAAAATAGCTTGATGGAACGCCGTATGCAGGGAAACTTGCACGTACGGTGTGAGGTGGGGGAAAAGTAAGTATCGTCACAGGTAATGCTGTCGAGAACACTTACCTATCACGCATACCATCTTAATCATAAGTGGATAACGAAACAGACGTCTATGTTTCCAGGAAACACTCTCATTAAAAGGTGGCTTGAAATGGGATACGTAGAACATGACATGCTTCATACGACAACAGAAGGAACCCCTCAAGGTGGTTTGGTGTCTCCCCTTCTAGCTAATATCGCCTTATGCGGTATGGAAGAAGAAATTGGTATTGTCTATAAAAAGACATACAAACCAAATGGAGGGTACGTAATCGACCCAAAATGTAAGATAGGACGCGTTCTCTATGCAGATGACTTTGTCATCGTAACAGAAACAAAGGAACAGGCTGAAAGCATGTATGGGAAACTCACTCCGTACTTACAAAAGCGAGGAATTAATCTTAGCCAAGAGAAAACGAGAGTTACACACATTGAGGACGGGTTTGATTTTCTAGGCTTTTCGCTGCGTCAATACAAGACAGGACAAGGAAAGAAGTTATTTATCAAACCTAGTAAAGACAGTATTCAAAAAGCTAAAAACAAGATAAAAGATACGTTCACAATGATGAGAGGACGACCAGTAAAAGAAATTATACGTGTCTTAAACCCTATTATTAGAGGTTACGGGCAGTATTGGAAACATGTCGTATCCAAACAGACGTTTAGCTATATGGACAATTATATTTTCTCTAAATTAGTCAAACACCTTAAACATTTACACAAAAAAAAGTCGTGGAAATGGATTACAAAGCGTTATTTTAGGAAACCCTACCACGGTGGAAATAATAGATGGATTCTTACATGTCCACTTACTAACATTCAATTGTTAAAAATGTCCTGGATTAAGATAGAACGACATGTCATGGTAGCCTATAAAAATAGCCCAGATAATCCTAGTCTAAAAGAATATTGGGAAAAGCGAGACCGTAAGGTCTTTAATAGTGAAAATACATTCGATAGGATGAAACTCGCAAGAAAACAAGGATATCGTTGTGCAATGTGTAAGCAGACTCTACAAAATGGAGAGAAAGTTACAGTGAGAAACCTAGAGGTTTCTACAGGTAAATTGGCTAAATTAGTACATGTACCATGTATTAAATAAGTTGTTCGGATAAAAAGAAGGCTTGAGCCGTATGACGGGAAATCTGTCACGTACGGTTCTTAGGGGGGCGGGCGCTCGTGAGAGTGCCTGCCTACCCGACGTAACTAAGTTTTTTACCTAAACTATTACTTTAATGTTATTTTTAGTGATAGAGGTGAATGAGATATGAATTTTAAAAAGAGCCAATCTTATATTGATTTGACGGTAAGAAATTGGGATAACACAGAGTTTGGCAGTACTTTAAGGGAAATGTGTGAAGCAGCTAGAGAATATGAAAATGATCAAGTAGAAATTCATCAAGTAGTAAATTTAGGGAAGCGTAAGGGAGAATGGAATTACCTAATTATCTTAAATATCAGTCAAGATTTAGATAATTTGGGGGCACCTGTAGAAAGTAATTATAGGTAAATAAATCCACTTTGCCTAAATAGGAAAAAGGGAGATTGGTTCCTGTAAGGAACATTATGTTGACTAACTTTGTATAGAGTATACAGATTAACAACAAAAACAGTCTATCAGAGACAGACTGTTTTTTGGTCTTAAAAGTATAATCCTTGTTTATTTTGAGCTGTTTAAAATTTCTTCATTTACTTTAATATTAGAAGCTGATTTATATTTAAGAAATATACTAACACCGATTATAGCTAATAATCCCCCTATTATCTGTGTTAATGTCGTTGCTTCTCCTAATAGAAAATAAGCCAAAATTATTGCGCCAATGGGTTCTCCTAGGATACTCATTGAAATAGTGGTTGCATCTACGTACTTCAATAACCAGTTAAATAATGCATGTCCAAAAATGTTAGGGATTAAGGCAAGTAATATAAATATCCACCAATCATTAGGAGCATAATTAGTCAGTGATACATGGTTGACTACGTTATAGATAAATAATACAAGACCGCCAATTAAAAATACAAAGAAGCTATATATTGAAGGAGGAATTTTTCTACATAGGTCTTGTCCAGCAATCATGTGAATCGCTACTGCTAATGTCCCTAATATGGACAGCAAATCACCATACAAGGCCCCTGAAGAAAGGCTTATATCACCAGATGCAATGATTATTGAACCTGATATAGCAATAAGTATGCTTAGAACTCCTATAAAATTGGTTTTTTCTTTGAAAATGAAAGATGCTCCGATCATTACAAAGACAGGCTCCAAAGTTGTCAAAATCATTGAACTTGCAACGGTTGTGTATTTGAAAGAATCCATCCAAAATAGAAAATGCAGACCTAAAAATAAACCAGATACTATTAAAAGAAACCAATCTTTCCTATTTATATCTTTAAGAACTAGATTAAGCTGGTTCCAAGGTAAAAAAGGAAGTAATATTATTACTGTAAATAATAATCTGTACATCCCTAATATTGATGCGGGAGCTATAGACCATTTAATAAATATAGATGAGAAAGAAATAGAAATAACACCTATTAATAGTATTAAATTTGGAGGAACTGGCAAGTTAGTTTTTTTCATTCTAAAATTTTCTCCTTTTAAGAAATTAATATAAATATAAAAACAAGGTAATATATGATGTTATTACCTTGTTTTTAGGTTTTATTTTATAATTCTGTCATTACCTGATTTTCTTAAACCTCTTGATTTTCTTAAATCCCTAGCAATTCTAACTCTTTTAAGCCATCTATCATCGCCATTATATTTAGCATAAAATGGTTTTCTCCCATGAATTCCTCTGAAATTATCGACAAAAAGTGCATCTCCTGGCTCTAAAATAACATCATCAATTACTTTATCAAATTCTTCAATTAAATTATCTAGTGCTGATTTTTCCTCATAGGTTTCTTCTGATCTGTCCATAAAATAAGGATCTATACGTAAATAAGGAGAGTTTTTATCACCATACAAAAGTGAAGTTTTAGTTGGTTTTGGAGTATTAAAACTTTCAGCTGACAGATTGTTTTCCTGTTGATGAGCATTATCTGGTTTAATAACAAAACGTTCCTCAAATAAAATTTCCTTATCCTTACCACTGATGTCTACCGAACTAATAGAAGCAAAAGTAGTAGCAGCATTTTCAAAGTTTTTCAAGCAGAATAAACCTAAATAATCCGGAGCGTGCTGTTGAAATGAATCTTCGGTATGCCAAAATATTAATTCCTCACTTGCAGAATTTAATTGCTTGTTTTCATCACCTTTAATTGGCAAAACATCTTGAATTAATTTTCCTTCTTGTTCTGTGGACCACCCAAAAACGTCACCTAGTATAGAACTATATAAAACGAATAGAATTTCTTGTTTTAATGTACCTTTAGATTTTGCACTTTCTCTCCAATGTGGTGGAGTTGATCCAATTTCATTATTATCTACGGGGTACCCCTTTATTACACAGGCAGCCTTCTCCTCGGTTAGTCTAAAGTCATTTAGAAACAACTTTATTCTCTCTGGTAATAAATGTGCATATATACAAGAATTCTGTATAAATTCTTCATTATCCGAACTGTTGTATTTACATATCAGCTCGTTAAGCAGCACATTCAAATCCTTTATTTCATCACGTTCAATTTCCAATATAGCTGGTTTTTCTACAGTTTTTAACAAAAAATCACTCTTTCTCTAGTTGTATATTTATTTATGTAAAAGTAAAAACATTAATAACTTAACATAATATAGAAACTTTGAAAACACATTATGGAAATGAAATAATATAATGAATTTTACAAAAAAACTAAATTCATTTGTTTATCCGTTATTAATGTATATAGCCTTAATTTTGGTAAAGAGAGATAAAAGTGTATTTTATTATATTTCAGGGGACGAGAGGAATTTGAATATAGGCTTAGGAGTTATATTGATATTCTCTGCAATTATCTTTATTTTATGGGGGATATTCTCATGTAAGAGAAAGAATTGAATTGAAAGTAGTGCATTTATGGTGATAGGAACAACTACATTATTTACGAGCACTTTATTGTTAAGTGGAATATATGTATGATCCACATGCTAACTATATTAAATAGAAATCAAATAGAAAGAAGTTAAAAAGGCTTCTTTCTATTTGATTTCCGATAATACGTTTTATGTTAACTAGAAAGACACATACAAACATATACTTTAACACCGTTATATATAGGGATGGTAACTGTGGGAGTGTCTTTTTATAATGGCCAAATATGTGTTGAAGGTATAATCTGCGGATTGTTTATAGAAATAGGAATTACTTTTATAGCTTTGTTCATTGCATATGTAGTTTACGAAGCAATTTATAAAGGATAAGCAATGCATGCAAAATGGTGCATTGCTTATTTTTGTGCATCCAAAACAAGATATTTTTCAAAGAAAAAAACAGAATTAAATATATTTCAAAATATAAATTTAAATATTTTCTAATTTATGTAATAATTGTATGTGTTTATTTCCTAAATGACATTAGTAATTAACTCTGAAAGGAACGAAATAATGGATAAAGCAAAAAAGATTTTGGTATTATTTTTAGCTATTCTTATATCAACCATTATCGTACTCTCCGTTATCTTTATTAACTGGGAGCATATCTTTGGTGACAACCGACCTATAGCAAATGCTAAAGCGATGTACCAATTAGAATTTAAAGATAAAGATATAGCTGAAACGACAGATGTTGATAATAACATTATGTATCTAGTACCTAAAGGACATTTAGATACATACATCGAAATGATGAAAAAGAAAGGGTACACCTTAACAGAAAAAGACGATAAACATCACACACTTTTAATAAAAAAAGGAAATACTTTCACAGAGATCTCTTATAAGAGTTTTACTTCTAGATATACCTTAATAAGTAGTCCATTTTTAAAGGAAGTTTAACTATTTGCTAGCACAAAAGTAAAAAAACGTAATTCCATAGAATAATAGGAGTGTTATATGAAGTACGTAGATGTTATTACAGAAAGTAAAATAAGAGGTATCTCTTTAGCTCTTCTTCTTATTTTTATGAGCTTAGGGTGGTATTTAAATAGTTCTGTGTGGTACGAAGCAGCTATATTAGTTGTCTCCATTGCTTTTATACTACATGCCGTAAACTATTATTTAACTACCAGAAATAAAGCAACAGGGATCACGGCAATAGCAGCAAGTTCAGGATTTGGTTTATATAATTTATTAAGTATCTTTTTTTAAAAGTATTGTGATTTTCTATATTTGCAAGAAATGAGGAAGTTTTATGTTAAAGAAAATTATAAGGTGTTATGATTACAAGTTCATCGCGGCTTTAGTCGTTCTATGCCTTATTGGTTTGGTAATGGTCTACAGTGCAAGCATGGTAACTGCTATTAGTCGATATGGAGTAGCAGGAGATTACTTTTATCAAAAGCAAAAACTTGCTCTTATAGCAGGATTTTTCTTTTTTTGTGTGACAGCTTTTATTCCTTATAAAATATATCAAGAAAAAAAAATATTAAAAATCTTGTTAGTAGCTGTCATTGCACTTTTGGCTTTGGTACTTGTTTTTGGACATACAGCCGGAAATGCAACAAGTTGGCTCGTACTTGGTCCAATTAGGATACAACCATTAGAGTTAACCAAACTCACAATTATCGTATATTTAGCAGCTGTCTTTACGAATAAGCAAGAGTATATCAATGATTTAAAGCGTTCTATTATTCCACCTATTGTCATTGTACTTTTTATTTGTTTCTTGATTGCGATGCAGCCTGACTATGGTGGTATTCTCCTCATCTTGGGTATTGTCGCAGCGATTGTCTTATGTTCAGGTATCTCAAGAAAATCAATGATAAAGATTGCCTTATTAGGAGTAATAGGCGTTATTGTTATGCTATTTGTTTTATTAGTAACAGGTCATATCGATACGGTATTCTCCCCTGTTCGTTTAGCCCGTTTTACAGGGTTTTTACATCCTTTTAGAGATCAACAGGGAGATGGGTATCAACTTGTTAATTCTTACTTATCTATAGGAACTGGTGGGCTGCAAGGTCAAGGATTGGGACAAGGTATTCAAAAAGCTGGTTATCTTCCTGAATCACATACGGATTTTATTATGGCTGTAATTGCTGAGGAGTTAGGTTTTTGGGGAGTACTTCTTGTCTTAGGGTTACTATTTTTTATTATTTTACAAGGACTAAAAATAGCAAGAAGGTGTAACGATCCATTTGGAGCATTATTAGCTATAGGTATTTCAGTTATGATTGGTATTCAAGCATTTGTTAACCTTGGAGCAGTAACAGGTATTCTTCCTATCACAGGTGTAACATTACCTTTTGTAAGCTTTGGTGGTTCTTCCCTCACATTATTAATGCTAGCAATGGGAGTGCTAACAAATATCTCGATGTTTACTAATTACGAGAAAAAATACAAGAATCAAGTACCTAAACAAAACAAGTTAAAAAGTATTTAAAGTTATGAAAAGTGGCAACTTGGTATGAGAAGTTGCCACTTTTTATTTCGCATAATCCGTAACCCTGTTTGTGATACACGTAGCTTTTAAAAAAATCCATACTTTCTGCTTTTATATTCCATAATTTTAATACTCTTGTTTCAAATCTTTGTATATCTTTAAAGCTTGTTCATATGTATCGTTGTTTGAAGCAATTTGATAGTTTTTTGCGCTATCATCTGTATGACAAATCCCTTTATCATCTATCATTAAAGTTCCTGAAATTTTATCATGATAGACAAATGTTATTGATATTGTCTTATCAAGATTCAGTTGTTGGTTGGTTTGTCCTATATATTCGATTTGATTATATGAATTAACAAGCGACTGAACCCTTTCTCGCTCAACTTTATCATATCCCTCATATAAACTTTGCCCTAAACCAATATCAACATAATCTGCTTTTATTGCCTTTACAGAGTTATTACTGCGTCCATTTATAATAAGGACTATTATTACAATGCTAAGAATAAATAATAATCTTTTCACAATTTTAATCCCTTCAAAGTATTAATTTTTAAACTTTTATAAACACGTCACTACCTTTTTTACTTAGACATATATATTTAAACTAACGTTTTATTTAAGAACTGAAGTAAAAAAAGCAGTTAAAATCAATAACACAAAAAATGTTATAAAAAAGTATCCTATTATACGTATTCCTTTAGGAACTCCTGATGTATTGATTTTCGTCGGATTTCCTGAAACCTTATTTAAATGATCTTCAACATCATTTATGCTGTTTTTATTCTCTTTATCCATTAATTTAAAATACCTCCTAGAATATTCTTGTATTATTAATGGTAACATTTATCTTTTAATCTAAATTACTAAAGTGGAAAACTAATTCAAACTTCCTAGAGCGCACATTATGGTAACTAGCTATTTATAATCGTTTTTCCTCAAAAGACACCATATATCGGTTCTTTCTAGTGGTATAATAAGGAAATGAATATGATTTAAAAAAGTTGTTTTCTACAACAACTTTTTTAAATCATATTTTTATTTCAGCGAATGTTTTTTGCTAAATAGTGATCTTTTTCTCAATGTAAACTAAGCGTTGTCACATGTATACCAAGGGTTTATAGCTTTATATTGATTAAAATCATAAACTGAATGTGAAGGAGGCAGTTAAGATGAAACTTGCTGAACAAATCAGAAAGATACGTAAAAACGAAAATCTTTCACAAGAGCAGTTAGGTCAAAAAATGAATGTTACCAGACAAGCAATTTATAAATGGGAAAGTGGAAAAGGATACCCGGACATTCAAAATCTAATCCTGCTCAGTGAACTATTCGAAATTAGTCTTGATGAGTTAATAAAAGGTGATCATTCTTTGCAAGGTAAAATTAAAGTAAAGGGAGGAACAGGTATGTTCTCTAATCGTAGTCTTTTGTCTGCATTAAACTATTTTAGTTTGTTTTTTGCTCCAATTGTTTTTCCACTTATTACACTAATATTTGGCTATAAAGAAATGAAGCAGCATGGAAAAAGAGCATTTATATCTCATTTAATACCAACTGCGACCCTTATCGTGATAGGAATCAGTTATTACATATCTGCAAAATTAGCTGGAACACAGACACCTAATTCTATATTAGTTAGTGGTGGTAGTATTTTAATCATTCTCATTATGTTTGGTGTTATTGTATGGAACGTAAAAGAAGGAGTTAAGCAACTAAAAGCTTAAATAAAAGGCGAAAAAGCCATCTTTGGGAAAGATGGCTTTTTCTACTGATAAATATTAGGTTGTAAGTGGAGTCCTGAAAGACTTCTCAAGTAGTTTACTCAAAGGTTGCACCAGTTATGCAATCTTTACATAGCAATTTCGCACAATCCTATTGCATAAATGAAAGTTTTAAAAAATGTATCTATATTTTCATTTTACAAAACAGGTACGGAAAAGTATGAAGATCTTTATTAAAAACTCTCAAATAAGAGAGTTTTTTTATTTTTTGTATAAAAAACACAACTTTTTTTGAAAAACTCTCGTCTAAGTAACGAATATTGGTTAAAAGGATGGTCAGGATATTGGAAAATATAAAAAAAGACGAAATCGAGCGTTGGTATGACGACCATAGCGACGCCATATTAAAATTTATTTTAATGCTGGTGAAAGATTATCAGCAAGCTGAAGATTTAACGCATGAAACATTTGTAAAAGCTTACCTTTCTTATGATTCCTTTCAGAAAAATTCTAGCGAAAAGACGTGGCTGTTCCGTATTGCACATAATGTTACCATGGATTATTTTAGGAAACAAAAACCCTTAAGTCTTTTGAAAGATTTTGTTCTTTCTAAAACAGACAATAATCCTCTACCTCAAGAGATGATTGAGTTGAAAGAAACCTCTCTAGAACTGTATCAAGCGTTAGAAAAGCTTAAAGAAGCCCACAGAAAGGTCATTGTACTACGAAAAGTGCAGGGGTTTTCTGTTAAAGATACAGCTACTATCCTAGGATGGTCTGAAAGCAAAGTAAAATCTACACAGTTCAGAGCAATTCCTGCTTTGAGAAAGCAGTTAGTAAAGGACGGATATGTATATGAAGAAACGGTTTAATTCTTTTATGGATGATAGTTCACTGGAAAAATTGAATGAAGAATTGGTCTGGAAATCAAACCGAAAACAAAAACATAAACAGCGACTTTTAGAAGCCATTGACCAATTGGAACAATCAGAATCAGTAAAATTTGAAAAAGATGTATTCTTCAAGAAACAAAATCGCTCTCTAAGAAATATTGCTTACTGTGGCATTGCACTTGTCATTTTGAGTGGGGCATTCATTAGTTCAGCATTTGTTTCTCCAGCAATGGCCCAAGTGGCTGCCAAAATCCCTTACTTAGGAGAGCTGTTTAAACAAGAGCCTGTATCTGATGTATTGTATAAAGAGCTTGAGAAAAAAGGATATAAAATTGATTCTTTAGGTCAAACTTATTACGGCGGAAAAAAACAGATTGAGATATCTGTAACGGGAACAGAAAAATACTTTAAGAGCGTAAAAGGTGATATTCGTAAGATTGTAAGAAATAGGTTAGAAGCACGTCATTATGACGGTTATAAAGTCAAGATTACAAGATATGACCCTTCTGAATATGAGTATAAACCTGATCCTCGTCAAGAAAAATACGATAAAATTGATCATGAGATTAATACAGAATTGAAAGAACATAATTACCATGTGTTATCTTCCACTATTGGAGGGTTTGATCAAGATGTGAAAGTGGAACTTGAGGTACCTGATACTGAGAACCATATTGAAGAGATTAAACAAATAGTTAACAATGTGCTCGTTAAAAACAAAGAAGAAAAAATGTCAATCAAAGTATATAAAATAAACCTCAAGAAACGTGATCAAGAAGGGAAATGGGGAGATATTATTAATGAAGTTGGTGAGGATTTAGTAGGGAAAGAGAAATATCATGTGGAAACGATCGGCTATTCTGTTCATGCTGAACCACAACTACTCATCTACACCTCATTAAGTCATTCTGAAAAGGATAAGCAGTTTGCCAATGAACTTGAGGAAGTTATTGATGAATTCCTTCAAACAAAAGACATGAAGGCCAAAATAAAAGGTGATCCTTATAAAATCATTATTTACGATAACAGAGAGAAAAAACTAAATTAAATAGACAGGTTAATACCCTCAGGAATAGACTCGCTATTTCTTTGGGTATTTCTCATTAAGTTGAATCAAACGAATTACGATATATATAAGTGAATTTCCCTCGAAAATTGAAAACTATTTTAAGCTTGAAGCGTCTAATTATTGATCTCAACAAATCTATATAGAAATGGTGTTTTACAAATGGAACGTAAGAAATCAGAAAGCTTTAATTATGGGCTTGCTTTCACCCTTTTGTTATTTTTTATTATTAGTTGTGTCGCTATTTTTAATGCCCAGCAAACAGGCCAGTACACAACAAACTTCGTCGTTAAACAAGTGGAATGGTACATTGTAGGCGGAGTCATTATCTTCATGATGATGAGGCCTGATGAAGACCAATTGAATCGGATCACGTGGTTTTTCTACGGTTTCACTATTTTTATTCTTATTTTGCTAATTATTTCGCCCACAAGTATTGCTCCTCTCAAAAACAATGCGAAAAGTTGGTTTGTGCTTCCTGGAATTGGTTCCATACAGCCTTCCGAGTTCATGAAAATCTCATTAATATTAGCGTTTAGTAAAGTAATTCAACAACACAATGAAAAATTTAGAGTTAGAGATGTCAGGAGTGATTTGCTGCTGATTGGAAAATTGGGTGCAACTCTTTCTATCCCGATACTTTTGATTATGCAACAACCCGATTTGGGAACAGCACTCGTAATGATTTTTTTATTTTTTATGATGTTATTTATTTCAGGTGTCACCTGGAAGCTCATTCTTCCTATTTTTACTTCTATGGGAGTAGTCGCTTCTATCATTTTATATATGGTACTGAATCATGCGACAATCCTAGAAAAATATCTTCATTTACACCCCTACCAGTTTGATCGTATTTATGCGTGGTTTGATCCAGAATCATATGCTGGAAGTCTTTCCTACAACTACTTGCAGGTTGTAAAGGCAATTGGTTCGGGTTCTATATCAGGGCGAGATACCTCCCATTATGCTGTGTATGTTCCGGAAAAGCATTCAGATTTCATTTTTAGTGCAATTGGAGAGAACTATGGATTCGTGGGAACAAGTTTGGTTCTCCTTTTGTTTATGGTATTAATTTATCAAATTATAACGGTCGCATTTCATACAAAAGATAAATATTCTACGTACATTTGTACAGGAATTATATCCGTTATTTTCTTCCATGTTCTTGAGAATGTAGGAATGTGTATAGGTCTTCTTCCTATTACAGGCATCCCTTTACCTTTTATAAGCTATGGGGGCAGTTCTCTTATGAGCAGCATGTGTTTGATGGGGCTCGTTTTAAATATTAGTTTTAAATCAAATGTGTATATTTTCGATCAAAGTGAGAGGTAACTAGAAATGAATCAAGAAGTGAAAAGTAATGAAGCAAATATGACGTCTCAAAAACGCCTGCATATATTAAAATATATTTTATTTGTCTCTTTTGGACTCTTGTACATTGGCTTTGTTATGTGGTGTTTGTAGCCAATTAACCTGATCCAAATATTTTAAGCAAATAAGTTAAAAAAGTAAGTTCGATTTATAATCTCATCATTAAGTGAACAAAAAAGAATCCTTTGCAAATATGCAAAGGATTTTCAAATTTATTGGAATAGGGGGAATACGTTATTAGTCTGGCCAGATTTGTAGATTCATATACATATACCTTTTAAAAAAATGTTGTCATTCACTATATTTATGGAAAATAACCTTGTCTACGTTTTATTATTCGTTAAGTAAATATTAAATTATTTAATTTATTATTAAGGTTTTACTATTTACAGTTAGTGACGACAAATACATAGTTTTTCTACAAGATGTGTAATAACTAACACTACTTTCAATAAAATACGTTAGATATTACTTTTATTAATAATATTAATTTTAAATATATTTTTTTATATGGTAACGTTAATTTATAATCTAAAAGAAATAAGGTTTCATAATTTATCTACGTTGATAAAAATAGAACGACATATTTTTATATTTGAAGAAAAAGAATTTTTAACTATAAGGTAATTAATACCTCCTTTGAATCCAAGTTAGATACTGTATTGCTGGTTTTATTTTGGTATCAGTTACAATTAGGGTTGTTAAAGATTAAAAAATAAAACACTCAATACATCAAATTATTATCTTCTATCGGACAGATAAATTAATGCATTGAGTGTTTATTTTAACTTTAATCCATACTTAGCCTCTAACTTAGAAGCAACATTTTTATACTATCTACATACTTTATTTAAATGTTTTCAGGTGTTCAGATACTTTTCCAAAATCTTTTTATACCGGTTTTGTTTTATATGCATATCCAGTTTAAACATTTAAGATCTTATATAAATATATACTTAAATATTTATTTCTTATACCATAAGCAACTCCAACCATAGGTTGAGTTTACATGGTCTTTTTTGGATGTGATTAACTCCATCTTTTCACAAATGAAATGATGGTTAAAAGTCTCCCAAATTTCACTGCTAGATACCCCAAAGTTATGCTTAATAAATTCATTAACTTCAATAGATTGAGGGGCTCCCGATGTTTGACTAGAAAAACATCGCATCGTAAATAAACCTCCTGGTTTTAAAACTCGATTTATCTCGTTAGCAAAAGCCTCTCTTTGTTCAGGTCGCATACAGTGAAAGCAACCACGATCTGTAATTACATCTATACTGTTATCTTTTAATGGCATATTCAAAACATCTGCAACTTTCCAATCAACGTCAACTCCATAAAAATTCGCTAATTGTTTAGCTTTTTCTATGGCATCCTTGGATATTTCTAGTCCAATAACATTACATCCTCTTAAAGCCATAAATACTGATTCAGTTCCAACTCCACAGCCAATGTCTAATACTTGAGAACCTTTAGGAATTACTTCTTCTTCAACCATCTTAACTAATTCTGGAGAAGCGGTACCAACTGTCCATTCGTATTCTGACGGCTTAAATTTTGAATATTTCTCTTGATAATAAGTACTAATTTGCTCAGAGTTAATTTTTTGAGTATTCATAATCATATTCTTCCTTTTCTAATAATTTTTATTTGGATTCATTTTACTTAATATAATGTAGGGAATAATATTTTCTTACAAGTTGAAGGAGATTATATGACTTACCTACTCATTTAACTTTTTCTTTTTTGCCTCCATAAAAAACATTTTATTAAAGCCCATTTTTACTTCTTTCATAAAATCTTTTTCTATATCTTCTCTTGGTATCATCTCAATTTCGTTAAAACCGTAACATTTTAGCTGTGCTTTTAATTCAGTAGGCGAAAATAGCCCTCTCCACGGTTCTCCTATTTCTTCAAGAAATTTTAAATTTTTTTCTACATATATGTTGGCTGGTTTTCCATCTTTTAAATATGAATCTTTATTTAAAAAATCACATACAAAGGTAATACTTTCTAAATTTCTAGAAAAATACTCGAGAACTTCATAAACATGTTGAGGAGTAAAATAATAAGTAGCTCCTTCCCAGATAATAAGGGTATTAAGTTTAGTATCAAGGCCTTCCTTTTCTAATAAACTTATTAAATTAGTAAGTTCATCTGTTAAATCGAAAGGAATAAAGTCGTAAAATGATGTGTCTATTTCTGCCTTTTCTATAACCTCTTTACAAAATTCTTGTGAATAAGGATGGTCTATGCTAAATACCTTCTTTTCTTCCCATCCAGCGATATCTAATACACTCAAATCTAAGCCTGCACTCAAGATAATTAATTGCTCAAAATTATCTTTTTGCTTCTTTAAGAGGTCTCTGAAATATAAGCTTCTTAGAACAACGCTTCTAGAGAACATATTGTTAGAACCATTATCTAATATCTCTCTTCCTTTTATAGCGTTAGGTAGATTTAATAAAAGACGGGAAGAATAATTGTCTCTTAATTCTTCGGAATATTGAGAACGTATAGCGCATACTGCTTCCATAGTTATACTTTGTGTTTTTAGTGTCATGTATGTTTTTCTCCTTATTTTTGCACTTATTTAAGATTTATTATTTATTTTTTACCATTCTAGCTCTAGAGCGCCACTCATTTTCGTTTAAAAGATATATTCCAAATATAGCTTTTTGATCACAAAACCTACACTTTGCAAAGAAATTAATTCGGTTTACATGAGGGGTTTTAAAATGGCTAATACCATCCTTTACATGTTTTGAACAAATACATAACATTACAATACTTCTCCTAGTAATAATTAATCTTATAGTGATACCTTATTAATTTGTAGTAAGCATACTTACATTGATCATTTGAGAAATATATTTAGCTTCTCTGCTATTAAATTTGGGTATTCAACATGGACATAATGACTACCAACTGCTAGTTCGACAAGTTGGGAATTTTGTATTTTTTTTGCTAAGTTTCTAGAATGTCTAGGTGATATAATAATGTCATTTTTGCTCGTTATTATTATCACTTTATTTTTGATTAAGTGAGATAGGTTTCTTAGATTATAATTACTGGTATTCATAAAATCAGTATGTTTTTCATTCATCCTAATTTTATATAGTTCGTCTAAAATTAAATGAACTTTTTCTGGCGGTATATTAGGAGATAAGCCGTTCCTTTGTATTTTCATATCCCAAGAATTCTTCCTTGCTTGCATCAAGAAATCAGGATGCAAGTTAATATAGTCGGAACTACATATTAAAGCTATTTTATTTACAAGACGTGGATAATTAATTGTGAAATTTAAAGCTATAAGTCCTCCTAAAGAATGTCCTATTAGATTAAATTTATTAATTTTCAACTTTCTGCTTAAATAGAGAATAAATTCATTAACACATCTTATATCCTCTAATACCAAACCTTCCGATATCCCATGTCCTGGTAAATCTACTGTTATAATAGGAATATCGCTTCTCAGTTTTTTTATTAAAGGATACCAGTGAACACTACTGCCTCCAGCACCGTGAATTAATAAGGAAACATTTTCTGTAGAAAGATTATTAAAGTTAATAGTTTCGTAATAAATATTAACACCACTAAATTTTATATATGGCATTTAAGTTCTCCTTTATTAAAAACTATTAGATTGATTTTGTGCTAAGTTGTTCTAATTTACTTTTTATAGATTTCATTTGTACTTTCGTATTCTCATTAAGGAATGTTTCCATTTCTTCCTCACTTAAAGGGCATTTTGAATCCACTTGGAACTTCTGAACCCAAGTCATTTCTACCTCGTTATCTGAAATAATATTATATGTCCAATGGATATGCATGAACTTAAAAGGAAACTTAGGATCCAACCGTTCTGCAGTTGCTTCTTTATTTTCTTTATCAATAATACGTCGTGAAATCCATGTTCTGGAGGGCTTATTTTTTTCAGGAAATGTAGAAAGCTGAAATAGTATCTCATTCTTTTCTCTTTTTAATACTTTTGATTCTTGATACTCAGTAAATAAGTTGGTCCAGTTGTTAATATCATTTGTCTTATCAAATACTGTATCAAAATCTTGTTTAATATGAATTGAGTTCTTAGTATACCCCATACTTACATTCCTCTCTTAATCAAAAATTCCAACCGCCCTAATCCAACTAGCATCTGCCCCACTTAATCGTAATGGAAAACAGGAGACTATAAAATCACTCTCAGGCAATTGTTCTAGATTAGTCAATCTTTCTATTTGAATATATTCTTTTTCTCTCCCATAGAAGTGACAAGGCCATAAAGCATTTGTATTATGTGTTTTCCAAAACTCCTGTAACATAATTCCAAAGGGCTTATCAAATCCATAAGTATCAATACCTATAACTTTAATACCTTTACTAATTAACCATTCAACTGCATCTCTTCCCATTCCGGGAGCGTGTGTAAAGTATTCTCTAGTTCCCCAAAGTTTATCTACTCCAGTCCATATAAGAACTATGTCATACGGGTTTAATTGATAATTTATTTGTTGGAGATAACATTCTATATCATTTTTAGTAATAGTTTCTCCCGGTTTTTTATTAGTCATATCTATTTTGACTGCTGGACGATAAAACCAATCTAATGGTAATTGATCCACTGATTTTGCTATTTCTCCTTCACAAGTAGAACCATAGTGAATAGGTGCATCAAGATGTGTTCCCATGTGAGTTGGCATCGTAACCGTATCTAAAGCTAGAAATTCTTGATTTGGAAAATCAGTATGTTTTATCTTTCCATGCCCTAATAGGTGTTTAATAAGTTGGAAAATTCTAATTTTTAATGGTGAATTTTTATTCCAAGCGACTTTTCTACAAAACTGTTTTGCACCTTTTTTATGAGATAGTCTTTTTAATTCTACTTTCATTGGTTCGGATAAGGAATTTTCTATTTTTACACTTAAATCAATTATTTTGACCAATTTATTCCCCTTCTTTTTGAGAAATAATTTCTAGTGCTTTTTCGAAGGCCAATGTAACGTTAGATATACCTACTGCTGGTAAAGCTAATAAAATTGCCCCTAATACTTCTTCTTTAGTAGCTCCTGCTTCAAGTGCACGAATAACATGGGTATTGATTCCTCGTATCCCCCTATTGGTAGTAAATATTCCTATTAATATAAGTTCTTTTGTTTTTAAATCAATTTTTGAATACTCTGTAACAGAATTAGTTAAATTAAAAAAGCTTCTTGAAACTTCTGGAGCTTCAACCATGATGTTTTTCATTAATATCTCTCCTTTATAAATTTCTGTGCCCTTCACGTGCCGTAGGTGCTAAAGGGGCTGTTGCAAACACTACTTCAATGTCCTCTTCTCCTATATTTTCAATTGAATGGATGGTACCTTGAGGAATAATTAAGGCATCTCCAGCTTTAAAATTTAGTTGATCTAAATTTCTTAAAATAAGTTTACCGGTACCTTTTTGTACGTAAAAACACTCCTCCCCATAATCATGGAGGTGTTCTTTAACAATTTCTCCAGGTGGAATTGTAGCCACACCCATAATTAATTGAGTAGATTTCACTGTTCTAGGCGACAATAAGACTCTCACTTCCCCACCTTTGTCTGTTAGTGGAGTTATGTCACTTTCATGTACTTTATAATTCATGAGCTTTTTAAATCTCCTCTCAGTATTCATTCAATAATTTCCTGTTCACTTTTCCATTTTGATTTCTAGGAATTTTATTAACTTTTTGTAAATGCTTCGGCACTTTATCTGAAGATAACTTTGAACGAATTAATACTTTAATTTCTCTCTCTAACTTTTTTGTATCTATAATATTTTTATAAGTACAGTAATAACACTTTATAGTTATTGTGCCAGTTCGCTTGTCCCTTTCAGGACACACTACAACATCAGAAATATCCGTATGCGACAATATACAATTTTCTATTTCTGAAGGCATAATCCATTTACCGTTTATTTTAAAAGTATTGTCACTTCTTCCGATATAATGGTAGAAACCATCCGAATCAATTGAATATTTGTCACCAGTTCTATAACCTTTTCCTTCTTCATATTCGATTGAATAGTTAGAGTACTCTTTCATCATACTATCACCTTGAATGTACAACTCTCCGACTTCCTCTTGTTTTACCTTTTCCCCATTGTCATCATATAAAGTGGCTACATATCCATAGATAGGCCTTCCTGAACTTCCCGGTTTACAAGCTCCCTTCTTATTACATATGTATATATGCAACATTTCTGTAGATCCTATACCTTCATAAATTTCTGCATTAAAAGTACGAAACCAATCATCCCAAATAACTTTTGGAAGTTGCTCTCCCGCAGACAAAAATAGTCTAATATTTGAAGGGCAAAATTTTTGAATATGGTTTACAGATAAAATATGAGAATATATGGATGGGATTCCGAAAAACACAGTAGGTTTATACTTATTCACTTCAGATATAATATCGAATACGTTACTAGAAGATGATATTATACTTGTGGCCCCTACGAATAATGGCATATATAAACTATTTCCTAGACCATAAGCGAACGGCATTTGTACAGCTGAATAGATAATATCTCTTCTATTTAATTCAATAGTTTTTTCGGCATATGAAGTGGCAGAAATAATCATACTTTCATGCTTATGTATTACACCTTTTGGCTCACTCGTACTTCCTGATGTATACAAACAGAATGCTATATCTTTTTCATTACAAGGTTCAGGGGAAATAGAACCTCTTATTTTGGATAGCTTATTAGTTAAACTTTCCTTATCATCCACTATAAAAACCTTTATAGTGGATGATGGTATTTTGTTGACATATTCTTTGCTGGTTATAATTAAATCTGCTTGGGAATCATTAAGGATGTTGTTAATGTCTTTTTCTGTACACAAGATATTTATAGGAATTGGAACTGAACCTATCCAGATAGATCCCCAAAACGTATAAATAAAATCCATAGAATCAGGAATAAATATACAAACTTTATTTTTTTTTCTGATTCCTAAATCTTTTAAAAGTGCAGCCATTTTGTTTACATTTTCGTAAACTTGTTTGAATGTTACATAATCTTCTTCGTATATATAGGCTATTTTATTAGGCAAGTTTTTCAAATGTTTTTCCAGGAAATGTACTGCTACGTTATTCGATTTTTTAGTTATAATATTATTCATAGACATTTCAAAAGATCAAACCTTTATATAATTTATCTTGAAGCAATTGCTGTAGTCAAAACGTGTCGGTCGATTATTTCCCAATTAATTACTATTTTTGTTATTCGATTTAATTTCAATATTCTTTCCGCATTATTGTACAAATTCACTCTTACTTTATCCTTGAAAATTATAGCTTCAATATCAATCCAATTTATATCTGAGAGACCTGTACCAAGGGATTTCCCCACAGACTCCTTTGTAGAAAAACATATAGTATAATATAGTCCAGGATTCAAAGCTGTTCTACACTGCTTCAATTCATCTTTAGTAAAAATCATTTCTAGTTCACTATCCTCGTATCTTTTAGTTAAATTCTCGATACGAGCTATAGGTTCTAAGTCTATTCCCGTCCCTATAATCAATTTCTTTTAAGCTTTAAACCAGATTGTTGACCATCCTAGAGGTAACTGCCTTTGTTCAGTCGAAAAAGAGAGTACTCTTTCCATATGCTCTAGATTGAAGCTTTCTGCAAAAGTATCAATCAACTCCGAAGAACTAATGCGACGTGGTTGGGGGCCACCTGGAATCTTATCCGAGAAACAACGCAGTACTAACATCCCACCCGGTTTTAGGACTCTTAAAATTTCTTTAACATAAAGAGGTCTTTCTTCATTAGTTAGATGATGAAAGCAACCTTGATCACAAAAAACATCAAATTCGTTATTATCAAATGGTAGAGAAAGAGCATCAGCAACACGGAAATCAACATTTACCCCATAAACATCAGCTAATTGTTTAGCAGTTTTTATAGCTGATTCTGAAATATCGACTGCTGATACTTCCATATCTCTAACAGCTAAAAAAACTGCCTCGGTACCAATACCACATCCAACTTCAATTACTTTAGATCCTTTTTTTATATTTTGGTTCCACACTAATTCAATTAACTCTGGTGATGCTGTACCCGCCGTCCATTCATGTTTAGATGGAGTTTTTTCTGAGTAAGCCTGAGTAAAGTAATTTCTCACGACCGATTTTTGTTCTAATTTCATTTTATTTTCCTCCTATTATGCTTTCACTTTTTCTGTTAATTGATTATTTACCATCTCTATGACAGCTCTTATAGAGAAATCTTGATTCGATTCTAATTTGATAACTGCATTAAAATGGCGTTTCATTTCTAACGCAATCTGAACGGTTTCAGTAGAATCTAAGGCTAGATCGCTTTTTAATAATGCTTCTTCTTTAATTTCTTCTTCAGGTATCCCTAGTTCTAATAAAATTTCTTTAATTGCTTCAAAAATCATTTCCCATCTCCTCCTTTAGATTACCTTTTTAATTACCATCGATATATTTACTCCATCTCGAGCAATAGAATTGACTAGAAAATTTTGTGTTTCTTTATTTTCCACCCCAATAATTGGATTAATGTTGTTATTTAAAATCCCACTAAGTCTAAAAAAAGGTGGCATCTGCTTATTTTGTATACTTAATAATCCACAAGCAATCTCTGTAGAAAAACTAGCACCATATAAATGTCCATAATTACTTTTAGGGATACTTAATGGTAAGTGTGAGTTATCCTTTTTAAACAATTCATTCAAAGCTTCTAACTCTAAAGTATCAGTAACATTTAATCCTGAACCCTCTGGAAAGATTAAGTCTATCTCAGAAGCAGCCAACTCACTTTTCTCTAAAGTGGACTTAAGGTTTTTGAGATAAGTATGGCTATTGTTATGGTTATCGTTATTTTTAGAAGCTGTAGATCCCAAAATTTCACCATAAATTTGTGCATCACGTTTAATTGCATGTTCCATTTCTTCTAATATTAAGACCGTACTTCCTTCTCCTAGAACTAATCCTGTATTCTTATGACTAAAGGGCTTGTACGCGTTTTTTGGATCTTCTATAGAAGAAAGATCTCCTGTACCGTAATAACAATTAATCCCAAAGGCCGTAATTGGTGCTTCTGTTCCACCAGCTAATACTATGTCATTATGCCCCATCTCTATTGAACGGGTAGCAAAATACATAGCACTTGCTCCACTCGCTCTATCGCTTATAAAACTCTTACTATATCCTTTAATTCCATTAGATATAGTAACGTACCCTTGAGGGGCTGTTGGAAACCAAGCAGTTGCTTGCCATGGATTTACCATTAACGGACCCTGAGAATAGTACTCATAGAAACCTCTTTCACAAATATCCCAACCTCCGGAGTTATTACCAAAAAAGACTCCAACCTTAAACGGATCTACTTTATCCAATTCTAATAAGCTATCATTTAAGGCAAGTTTAGAAGCTCCTAGAGCATAGTGTGTAAATCTATCGGTTTTAATTTTCAAACGCCTTGGAACATATTCTTCCACATTAAAATTTTTCACTTCAGCAGCTAATTTTACTGGGAATTTATCTGTATTAAATCTCGTAATCTTATCTATATTTAGTTGATTCTCTTTAATTGATGACCAAAACTGCTTTTTTCCTATGCCGGATGGTGTAACTAGACCAATTCCAGTTATTACAACTCTTCTTTTCACAGAGGGATACCTCCATATTTTTTAAAAATCGCAGCTGAATGTATTCCTCCAAATCCACTAGCAGTAACTAAAGCTGTATTAACTTCTTTTTCAACGAAATGATTAGGTACATAGTTTAAATCACATTGTTCATCTTCAAACTCATAATTAATAGTAGGATGAATCTTTGAAGTTTTTATACTCATTAATGCTGATGTTGCGCCCATTAAGCTAGCTGAAGATAGGGAATGACCAATCATAGATTTTGTTGAACTGATAGGTATATCGTACGCTCTATCCCCAAATACATTCTTATATGCGTTTGTTTCAAATAAATCGTTTTGTGGAGTTGAACTTCCGTGAGCATTTATGTAATCGATGTCACTTGGTAATACTTCACCCAAAGTTAAAGCTCTATTTATTACCTCACTCATTGATTCTCCATCTGCCTTTAAATCGGTCATATGGTGAGCGTTGCTTAAACTATAAAAGCTTGTAATCTCTCCATAAATTTTTGCACCACGTTTAATTGCATGAGCTTCATTTTCCAATACTAAAAAAGATGCCCCTTCTCCTATTACAAATCCAGCTCTTTTTTTATCAAAGGGTCTTGAAGCTCTGCTTGGATCACCTTCAGCAACTGATAATGATCCTATGATGTCTAAAGTAGCGTAAGTGAATCCCACATGGGGGGCTTCAGAGCTTCCGACCAACATGACTGAAGCTTCTCCATTTTTTATTGCTTCATAACCTAGACCTAAAGCATCTAATCCTGCTGTACAGCCTGTAGAAAGCGACATGCAGTATCCTTCAAAACCATAGCTTTTTGAAAGGAGGGACGCACTGTGATTAAACATTCCTGAATTATAAAAGTTAGGACCTATTGGCTTATAAGTAATAGGAGACTTACCATAATCACTTAAATCTTCAAATGTTTTTGCAACACTTGTGGTTCCGCCTATTGCTGAAGCAAAGATTACCCCACATTCCTCTTTTTTTAAATTCTTATAATCTAATAAGGAATCGTCTAATGATAATTTCCCTGACAGTACTCCATATTGCACAAATTTATCTTCCTTTTCTAAAGAAGGAAAGAGCTTTTTTACGTTGTATTCTTCCAGATTAAAATTTTTTATAGTAGATGCTACCTTACTGTTGAAACCTAAGTTTTCCATAAAATCACTTTTTTCTATATAAGATTTTCCAGAAATAAGGTTTCTCCAATATGTATCTATTCCAATTCCATTTGGTGCTACAACCCCAATTCCTGTAACAACTACTTTTCCCATAAAAACGCTCCTATTATTTATTTTTATATGTTGACAAAGACCTTTCTAGCATTTTTCATTATTTCCATTGCTTCACGTGTTGCTTTATATGCACGCTCCTGAAGTTCTGGCGTTGTACAATATTTCTCTAAAAGTTTTTTTCCAAAAGAAACATGAAAAAGTTCGTCTTTCGCAACCTTCTCTACGGTTTTTTTAATAGATTCCGGAAAGCGATCTTGAGCAAACTCCATAAATCCTAAAACCGAGCTTTCTGAAGCAATATTATGTGCTGCCAGTCGCTCCACTAAATGCTCTAAACCAGGATAATATTCTTCCATTAAATACTGCCATTCTTTTGGGGGAACAAAGCTATCAGGATTAGGTACATAATCAGCAAGGTGCTTTCTTAACCACACATAATGATTAGCTTCATCTTCTATTTGGTGAGCAAAGTTCACAAGGGCATCTACTTCCTTGGTCGATTTTAACCAATCACCAATAAAATATGTTGCTGCTTTTTCATAATAAACAGCAAAATTAAGCCAATGCTTTATAACAAATTCAGGGAGTTCCTCCCCTTCTTCAAGTTCTAAAGTGATTTTCTCTGCTTTCTCAATCTGATCATTAGTTACTTCTTCCATTAGTTTTTTTACGAATGTTTTGCTATCTGTTCCAATAATCGACATTCAATCCCTCTTTTCAAATTTAATAATTTGATATGTTTGCAAAAAACCTTTGACCCTTGGTCATCTTTACATAATTTAATAGCTCTTCTTCTAACTTCTCTCTAGACTTTACCTCTATACTATGGAACCCACACTTGTTTAATATCATTAGCATTTTCCTTAGTTCAACGAAACCTTTCCATGGTTCTCCAATAGATTCTAGAAACTCTAATTTCTTCTTTATTGCCAATGTGATAGGAGCGTTATTTTTAAAATAATCACACTTATTAAGGAAATCAAAAGCGAAATTTAATTTTTCGAACTCTTTTGAAATATTTGAAATCAACTGATATATTATTTCAGGTTCAAAATAGTAGGAGGCTCCCTCCCATAAGATTAAAGTTGGAGAAGAGAAATCTACTTCAACTTTCTTTAGTTCTTCTATTAGCTTTACCGAATCGCCATTAAAGCTATAAGGTATAAAATTGATATTGTTAACACAAATATTCAGTTGATTAAAAATATTTTTTGTAAAATCACATAAATAAGAACTATCAACATAGAAAATCTTGGTGCTTTTTTTTAACGAATCAATAGATAAGGGTTTAGGATCTAATCCAGCATTCAGTATGATTATTTGACTTACTGAGTGAGCTGCCTCAATCATTACCTTTCGAAAGAATAAACTTCTTAATAAAATGGTTCGCGAAAACTTTCCTCTTGAAATTTTGTTAAGTATTTCACAATTTTTTTGAGCTTTTGGTAAGAATTCAATAATTGATTCTGAATAAGAATCTTTTAATTCATATTTGTATGAGGCTCTAACAGCACAAATTGCTTCTATAGTAAAATTATTAGAAAAACTCTCCATAAATAATTGTTCACCTATTCTATATTGAAGATGATTAAACTTTAATAGCTGAACGCAAAGGAATTGAATTAGTTGAATAAAAAAATCGCATAGATTTCATTCTTCTCTTGTCAGTTAATTCAAACCATTGCCATAACCCTTCAGGTACTTGAATATATTCACCTTTCTGCACTACTACTTCGAACTTTGTGCCGTCGGTGCCTAAAAATCCAAATTTAGCTTCACCATCAACAAAATACCAGTATTCATTTTCATAATGAAAATGAATAGGCGAAAACTTTTTAAGTATAAAATCTAAATGTTCAAATTCAGGATAAAAACATACTACATCCGAACGGTATCCAGATTTATCTTTGAATTTTTCTACTATATGAGAATAAGAACTTATTAATTTGTTTCTCTCATTTTCATTTAAAGTATCTTTCTTTTGGTATTCTAAAACTAATTCATTTATATCAAACTTACCAATCTCAATACCAAATTTTCTCATAATCAGAGAAATATTATTCATATCATAAATCTCCAAATTATCATTAATGATATTTAAGTAGGCCATTTTACTCACTCCTTTTCCGTTTGAAAAATCACAACATGGGAAATTATGTATCATTTTTCTAATTTTATCAATATTTTTCTTTAAAATTGATATTATATTACTAATTCCCTGGTTGGTGTTTATTTTTTATAATAATAAAATTTAACGTTTCAATGGAATAAAATCATGTTTTTTTAATATAAAAAATATATTTATATAATAAAAACCTAACAGAGGTATGCTTAATAGTTAATTTTACCTACAATTACGTAAATTTATCTATTGAATTCTTTATCAGAACTAAAAAAAATTTGAATATATACCATTAAAGTAATATAATGTATTTTATTGTTAATTAATACAATTAAGATTGTTGACTAAGAAGTACATTTATTAAGTTCTTAAATTGGTAGAAAAGTAAATATTGTACGTTATCCAAAGGATTGATTTATAGTGAGGAATATAGAGAAGATTGAAAAACTGAAAAACCCTTTTATTCAAGAAGCGAGGGAATTATCGCAAAGTAAATTTCGTAATAAAACTAACAGATTTTTGTTATATGGAGCCATACAACTGGACTGGGCCATTAATTTCAACGTAAACATTGACCATATTTTTATTAGTGAAAAATTAGATGCTACTGATTATGACCAATATAACACTACTATTTTTAGGGTTTCCGAAGGGTTGTTAAAGAAAATTTCAGGTACTAATTATGTAATTCCATGTATAGGTGTAGCTAACTATTCAAAGAAAACGATACTAACAGACTTTACGATAGTATTTGATGGAGTACAGGATCATGGAAATATTGGAACAATAATTCGTACCGCCAATGCTTATGGCATAAATGAATTTGTTACCACTAATAAGGAGTTTGATCCGTTTTATCAAAAAACTATAGATTCTTCGAGAGGATCTGTATTTAATTCAAGTTTTCTAAAGCTTTCTTCTCCCAAAGAAACTATAGACTTATTAAAAAAAAGAGGATATCAAGTAATTGCAACTAGTCCATATGGGGACTCTATACAATCTATTTTTGAATTAGCCAAAAAGCCCATTGCACTTGTTCTTGGAAATGAAACTAATGGGATTTCTAAGGATATTAAAGAAAATGCTGATAAACTTATTCAGATTCCAATGTCAAGCTCAGTAGAGTCTTTAAATGTTGGTGTAGCAGCTGGGATTAGTATATATGAATTAAAAATGAAAGAGGCAATTACTATGTTAACTGAGAAAATTAATAACTCTATTGGAAGAGAAATGGGGGAAACTTTAGAAATAATTAAGAATTTATACGATAAAAAGCTAAAAAGTATTAGTGAATATAACGCTAATCAAATTATTCTTCTTATGGTATTAAACTCCAATGAAAAACTCCAAAAAACTGAATTAAAAGAACTAATTGGTTACGACGAGGATTCTATTACAGAAACCTTAAATATACTCATTTTAAATGAATTAGTAACAGATAATGGTGAGAAAATATATATAACTCAAAAGGGAAAAGAAATTCTAGCTAAACTTTGGTTTATACACGAACAAGTGGAAGATATAGCTCTTAAAGGGTTTAGCATAAAAGAAAAGAATAATTTTACTGATTATTTAATTCGTGTAAGACAAAATTTGACACATACTAGTTAAAGTAATAGCTGTTATAGAAAAAACACCGTATAGGATGTTTTTTATCTTCCACGGTGTTTTTTCTTGCGCTTTTCTACCTTTAATTGTCTTTTCTTTTCTTTTTCCTCTTCTCGTTGCTCGCGAGAAAGCACTTTTCGCTTTACTTTTCTATCTTCAAGCTCTAATTTCAGTGCCTCTTGAGCTTTGGTAGAAGCGCCTTTTTGCTTCATTTCCTTTCCTACAGCACGTGCTAATCGTTTAGGATTTATATGCTGTTCTTTCTTTTGATTAACCTTTACACCTGTTGTAACCCGTTCAAGTAATCTCATCATTATGTGGTTTACAAAGTATAATACTTCTTCATCTTTTGGCTCTTTGCCAAAAATATGTTTACAAACTTTTAAAACCCCATCTTGATTATCTTCAACAATTCCTACCCAAAACTGGCCATCAAAGTAAAGTGTTAATTTCATCAGAAAACCCCCTCTAACTATATAACAGAGTGATGGACATCCCGAGGGGGGAAGGCTACTAATATTAGTATGATTCAACTAATACGTCTGGACTACCAACCAAACCGTGATTTTTCACTCTATTAACCATTATATGAAAATATATACTTTTGTAAAGCGTTGGTAATATAATAACTTAAGTGTGACATTTAAAAGTTGTTCGTACGTATAGTTTATTTTACGAATATTTTTTGATGTTTAAAAAGACGCCATTACTATGCTTTCTATATTAAAGGAAGTATCTCTTCCTATTTATTGATTGGGTTTTAAGTTTTGTTTTGGTTTTTTATTTTTAAATAAGCGTGGAACGTTTGACCACCTTATTTACAGCAAATTAAGAAAGCTACCTTAAAATGGTATGCTCCCTTGGCATTGAAGGAAAGTTGTCTTTTCATTGTTTAACAAATTAATACGTTAGCAACCATCATCTTGATTTTAAATATTATCAAAAAATGTTCTTCATAAAAACTCTCCTCTTTTTTATATTTTTATAAGAAACGAAAAAACACCTTCTAATTAGAAAGGTGCTTTCTCGAGACAATCATTTCTGAATACAAACCTAGTTAATCAACGCTTTTGACATGCAGAGAAACGCTCTCTGACGAAATTAACTTGTATTTTGCGTATAACTAAATTTCAGCACCTATTTAGAGCAAGAAAAAACAGACCTTACTATACTGAAGGTCTGCTCTTACTTACTTCCTTGTTAATTTTCTCTGTATGACGACAAGAAGGGAAAGAGGAACAACCAAAAAAACGAGTACCATTCCCATCTCGTACGACTAGATCCTGCCCACATTTCGGACACTTACGAGGTTCTGGTGTGATATTTTCAAAGATTTCTCCTGCCTTGAAAACAGGATTGACTTCATTAATAAACTTTTGAAGATCCGCACGATCCACTAAAGTCACACCACATGCAGCTGCAAGCTCTTTTGCTTGTTTTGTGAAATAACTATTGGTTACAACCCACGCCTGATTCGCTTTATAATACGCTTTTGCCCCATACACTTCTTGTACAGCTGAAATACTGACTCGATTTTTAATTCCGTATCGTTTAGCTTGAATGACAATCTTTTCTTTGCCTTTCATCACTAAATCAGCCCCAAAGTCACCAGACTTTTTGGTCACTTGTGGTTTATATCCTAGCTGTTGGAAAAGAGCCTGCAAGTAAATTTCGAATTGATAACCATCCATTTTATCAATATAGGGCATGCCCGATTGGGCTAACTCTTTCATGTACCTCCGTTCACGAAGGACACGGTAAGCAAATTGAGAAAGTTTCACTAAAATCATGATAAGAAAGAGGTAAAATACACCTTGAAACACTTTATCCATTCATTGAAAGCTCCTGTTCAGTTTGTTTATTCCGGAGACGTGATGCTACAGGTTGAATGTTTTTTCCATTCTTCTTTAATGCGTCGTTCCAATCTTTCGCTCCCTTTGGAATATCTGCTCTTATTAAATCAGCATTAACGATTTGGTTCATTTTGTCAATAAATTCTTTTCCCCCTTGGTCATTATCGACAGCTAATACCATTTCTTTGATGCCTAAGCCTTCTCTTCGAGCTTCGATATAAGATTGAGCAACCGTTTTAGGCTTTAAGCCATTCATACTAATAAGGCGTGTATTCTGCAATTGGTTTTCTTGTATACTCCAATAAGAAAGCAAATCAATTGGACTTTCAAAAAAATGAATTTTATTTGGGCGACCAACGTCAACTGAAAAGCCTGTATGGGGGTTATCGTTCGGTAAGACTTGTTTAAAGGAACCACGCTTATTACTTATCGAAGCTGTGCCTTGTCGATCCGCCCCAATTACTTTTCCTTTACCTCCATGTTCACGCCATTTAAACACCACATTGTTCCGTTTGTCCTGGGCGATTAAATCTTTTTGAAGAAGCCAGTCAACCAACCGAGAATCTATTTTACGTTCCCTTATGAGATAATCCTTTATTTTGCTTTGATCCTTTACTTCTAACTCTTTTGGATAGCGAAAAGGCTCTTTTGATGGTGAAACCGACGGTTGCCCATGTGACTGTGAAAGCTCTTTATAATTGCCTTTATTAATATCTAATACAGCTTGTGGAAAGGACATCCCATAATACATTCGAGCGAAACTGATCGCTCCATACCCTGTTTCATTCCGGCTATTCCAAGCGTACATATTTCCTTTGATGAGTAAGCTATCATGTTCCGTATGACGATAATACTTTCCTTCTTTTACAAAGGTTTCGCCTTTGGCTTCCAGATACGACAACAAATCAACATCTCGCGCTTTCATGATTTCCCCCTCATTGACGTGTTTTCGTTCTCCCACCTAATCCCTCCTTCTCTTTCACCCTATGAAAAAAGAGGGCTTTTCAGCCCTCTCATTTCTTTTCACCTTTTGCTTGTTTTATCGTTCCATTTCTTGTGTCTGGTCCCGTTTCTTTGAAGAAAATGCTCCACTGTTCCGTGCAAAAAACTTTGTAAATCCACTTTGCGATTTCTCTTCTTTTTTCTGCTTATCGTGATCCTTTTTCTCTGTGTCCAACGCCTTTTCAAGCTTCGCTAACTTCTGACGTTGAGAATCAGTCAAATTCAGCTCTTTTAATTCCTGCAGCACCTCTTTTTTCAATTTGTACACCTTATCAAAGGAATGCTTTTGTTCAAACTCCTTCATTTTGGCCAAACGTTGTTCTTTCTCTTGAGGTGTTTCTTGCTTGAGCTGCTTTTCGACAGGACCCTTTTCTGCTTTAGCTTCCTCTTTCGCTTCTTTAGAAGAAGCTTTTTCATCTGATATGCCTAGTTGGGCTAACAAGTTTTGTTTAAATAGCTGCTTATACTGTGTTTCTTCACTAGGCTGCTGCATAGCTTCTAGTACTTCTTGTTTATAATCTTCTTGATATCGGTCCTTCTCTTGTGTCTGTTTACGTGCTTGAAACTGATGAGAAAGCTCATTCTCCATACCTTTCAATTGGTCAGAGGTGAATTGTTTTTCCTTTAAGGCACTTGATTTCAACATGACATAATCGTTTTCTGCATTCACACGGGCTAACATGCTATCAATATCTTGAGGCTTTTCTTTTTCATGGGCTTGTAAAAATGTAAGATAGCTTGTTTTAAGCTGCGTTTCTCGATCTTTCTCTAAAACAGGATTCACATCATGACTTCTCAAAAAATCCACTGTTGCTTCACTTTTATAGGCTTGTTTTTGTCCTTTTTCATCCGTAGAAACAAGTAAAACCTGTGGTTTTTTCTCTCCTAGAGCTGATTGTGTTAAATAAACAGAACCAGAAGGGATGTCTTCCAGCTGTTTCTCACTAATGTTCGCCCAATCTGCCTCAATTTTTTCATTTTGTGGGTGCTTCATAAACTTCTTTAATTCTCGTTTATTAGAAACAAGCGCTTTAAATTGATCATTTGAAAGAGACGTAATTTTTTTCATCGTATATTCCTCCATTAAAGTAGTATTTGGACGATAAAAAAGGGAGCTTTTTAAGCTCCCTTTCCTTTTGATTTCCTGTTCTTCTTTTTTCTCTTGGATGGTATCTGTAGGTGTTTGGAATTGCATTTGATTATCCAATTCAACACGTTCTTGAAAAGTAAGAGGTGGTTCTTGAACTTGATCATTGATGATCCCCTTCTCATTTTCAGAAGAAAGAGGATCTGTCTGCTGCTGTTTTTCATCCTTTTTTTCTGAAGAATGATTTTTTTCTCGTTCTTTTACCAACGTTTCTTCTATTGTTTCAATAAAGCCAAAGGACGTTTCATGTACTTCTTTTAAAAGCTTAGTTTTATCTTCAAAGCTCTTTCCTTTTGTCCAGTGTGACAGGTAATTAAGCGAATACTCGCTCGTATCAATCCCAAAATAAGAAGAAACCGTATAAGCTGTCATTTCTGCTTGAAATTCTCTTTCCGCATCCGTATAGTTTGCTCTTGATTCAGCCGTATGCAGCTTAGCATGCGTCATTTCGTGAAGAAGCGTCTTTACATTTTGACGTTCAGAGTTACGAGGATTTAACGCAACCTCCTTCGTTAGTGGATAACACGCGCCTTTTGCGCTGCCCAGTTCTTCTTTAGGTGCAATGATGGAAATACCGTTTTTTTTCGCAATGGCTTCCATCCCTTTATAAAGCACCGTGTAGTCCTCCACGTTTCCTTCTAACCAACGATTGGGAAATATCTTAGGTAAATCACTTGCTTTCGCATTCGTTTGACTAATATCAAACGTATTGCCGACTGAAAAATATAGTTGACCTTGAGTGACTTCATTTTTCCCCTCTTGAATGAGTTTTTTTTCTTGAGGAGTGGCTTTATTAACCGACTTCCATTTTCCTTTTTCATCCTTAAATTTGGGAACGGTTTTGTTTGGTACAAGAATTTTAATACCATTCTCTCCTTTATTGACAGAGAACCCTTTATCTTTCCAAAACTTAAATGACCCAACAGCTTGCGCACCTCTAAACTGTTTTTGGATGAGAGCCGAATTCAACATGGAGTACTGATAAAACTTACCCATAAAAGATAAGTAGTCTTTTAATTCTTCGACAGAATGAAAATGCTGCTCAACCTTTTTCTCCATCCCATTCGTTAACTCTTCCACCTCTTTACGCTTATCTTCGATGGATTTTTTCGCATAGGTTCTACTCATTTTCTTCCTCCTCTTCTTCATAGGAGATCCCCTTGAGCTCTTCTAATTCTTGTTCATACCAAGGTTCCTCTAAATCCACAAAAAGCTTCTGTGTTTTAATATTCATAGGCACCAACATATTCTCTTGATGCACCACATATTGATGAAACTCCTTCGCTTCTTCTGGACTTAAATTCACCTCTACTTCCTGATCTCGATACTGAACAATAGCATGATCCTCTCCAACAGCTTTAATCGAAGCTAACACTAAATCTTTGTTAAAAAGCATAATGATTAATTCCTCCTTTTAGTAGTTAAATCTCTTTTTATATGAAACAATCAATGAGATTGTTGTTTCCCTCTCGATTCTTCCCAATCAATCCGTTTTTGACGCTGATTCGCAATTCGTTTCTCAACTGTTTCTCTCGCTACTCTTGTACTATCCATCTCCTGCATACTAGTGGTCATCAATCCTTTAAATCCATGATGGAAGAAAAGACCGTTCATATATTCAATTAAAATTTGTGTATTTTTATCTGCTGCGTTCGCTCCTAGTTTTGTTTTTGTCATCTCACCTTTTAATACATGAATCTCTTCTCGTAAAGTTTGAAACTCATTTTTTAAGGACTCATGGAGATGATGACTCACTACTTCCGTAATATACTTTAATGACCATTCATTGTTTTTAGCTGCTTCATGTTCTTTACAAATTTGTGCAATGGCATCACCGGTGTAGCGTAATCCATGCTCCTCTTTAAATGATTCAATATACGCTTTTGACTCATCTTCAATAGCTAACTTCATTCGTTGCTTCTCCATCGGTTAATATCCCCTTTCATAGTCGTTTTGTTGGTTACGATCACGTTCTGTTGCACGTTGCATTCGTTCATAATGCTGTTGGTTTTTCCAACTTTCATAGTCACTTTTAAACGCTTTTTCTATTTTCCGAAGTGAAAAATGTACAGGTACTTGCTGCTTATATCTCACTGTTTGATTTCCAGATTGCTTTCTATCCAACAGGCGTTTTACGTCTTGCTGCTTTCGATCATAAGCTTTCATTTCTTGCAAAAATGCATTTCCCATTCGCTTATATAAATCATCTATTTTCGTTTGCTTATATTTTTCGTAGCGTCCTTTATCCCTCGTTCCCTCTCCATATGCTTTCTTTAATTCTTTTACTTCTTTATCTAAGTTCTTTATTAATTGCTGATACTCTTTTTGATGATATTTTTTAATATATTTTTCACTCAATGTATCAATATAAGGTTTCAGTGGCTTAATGGTATTGTAGCCATATTGCCACTGCCTTTTATCTTGAGGAAGATGATTATAGACCATTAAAAACAAGGGTTTTAATTCTCGATTGCGCCATGCAAAAGAAGAATCCTGTTTCTTTTGGCCAACCATTTCTTTACGGATTAAGTGATTAATTCTATTCTGATTTTCTCCTCGATCCATAATTTGATTAACAACGGTTGACTTCATGACATCCAATGTTTTTGGCTTTCTTTTTCCCCGACTACGTGTAGGATCTGGTTCAACTGTTGCAATATGAATATGGATATTGTCCGTGTTGTGGTGTATAGCTGCTGACCAAATAGCTGAACCATCTAACTTTTCCCTTTCAAGCATTTTGTTCATGGATTGTCTTGTTATTTGCATTAACTTTTTTTCATCCACTGTATGGGTACGTGAGTCATATAAACCCTGTTCTTCAAGCCAAGGATTATGAAATGTAATGACATCTTGCCACATAATACTGTTATTTCTTTGCGCTTTCTCAAAACCTTTTTTTAATTCTTCTTTCTGTTCCCCTGTCAATCGTTCAGAATGTTGGGTAAATAAGGAGGAAGTCTTATCAGGATTATCCATATAATCCTGATAAAGAGAAAACAATTTCTCATGCGCTCCAAGTTCTCTTTTTGCTTCTTCACGATCAACATAATCAACATACTCTTGAAAGGCTTTATGAGAAGCTGTAATGAATTTTGTTTTTAATACAACGCCTGGTACAACTGTTGAACCATTTGTTTTTTCTAGCACATCTGTTTACCTCCGTTAACCCAATTGAATGTTTCTAAGGGATCTGTATTATTCTTCTGGATCTCCAATCATTTCAAGCAAAATATGATTCATGTTTTCCATAGAAACAGCACACTTTTCCATCATCTTAATATTCTTTTCAATCAAGTTTTCAAGCTCATTTTCACGGTCTGTTTGTTTACGGAAAAAAGCCAGCGTTTCAAGCTGACTTTTTAAAAATTCTTGCCTTGATACCTTGTGTTCTTTTGCTAATTCATCAATTTCTTTAACTGCTGCTGATTTAATATTTCGTATGATTATATCCACTATATTCATTCCTTCCCTGAAATTTGGGGTGTTCCTCAAATAATAGAGAGAAGAGCATAAGGGGTTTTTGCTATCACGAAGCGTGATAGGCTAGGCAGAGCCTAGCAAAACCGTGATATCACAAGAAGTTCTCCAAGAACCCCCTCAGCGTACCCTCAAATCAACTATCCGACCCTTCAACGTCCCCTCAGACGTTTCAACAAATTTGCCACTAACCCCCTCAACGCCCCCTCAAATTCGTAAATGTCCCCTCAACGTCCCAATGTGTTTTTTCACTTCATGGCTAAATCTTGTTGCTTTTCATTCAATTTTTGGAGCTTTTCTTGTAAGCTTTTTTGTTCATCTTTATAAAGCTGAATGCTTGCATCACTTGATTGAATGGCATCCTTTTTCATCGCAATTTTTGATTCCGTATCGGCTTTTTCCTCCTGTACTTGGTACTTCATATCACGTTGTAACTCGTTCATTTCTTGTTGCGTTTGACGCTTATGTTTGACTTCTACCTTAATTGCTTTTTCATAGTTTTTCATTTTCTTTTTGACAAAATCTTTTTCTAACTCATTGACTAAAAGTGCATAATCTTGTTTGTTTTTGGTTCCTTTTCTTTCTTCACTTTTCGTTTTTCGTTGGTCAGAATAGAGCGTGGTAATTAACGCATGAGCATCTATATCCTCTGTTGAACCTGTTTCTGAATCACTCGTTACGTCATCCACGTTTACCGTTTCTTTTTCTTCATTTTCTTGATACAGATCAAAGGCGAGTGCTTCCCAATTTGAAGACAAATCGCTGATTCTTACGACATAATAGCCATCATCTTCATACAATAACTGAACGGGTAATTTGATGTTTGGATTCGCTTTTTCTTGTGCGACAAAGCTTACTTCCTCTTCATCGGGTTGATCCATTTTGATGACCATATCCAGTGAATTGTTAGCCGGATGATACACACGATTTTCAATGGTTACGGTTCCTGTTATGTCAGAATAAACCGCCTCATAGGTATTCGTATGATACAACGGATCTTCTGTTTTTAAATAAAATTTCGATGTCAGTAAGGATAAAAAACCGATAAAGAAAAAAATCAACATCGCTGTATACTTCCATGACCGATTGCGATTTAAATTAAATCGATAATCTTCCAATTGCTTTTTAAATGCCACTTCTACCACCTCATTTCATGATTTCTGTTTTCAATTCTTCGATACTATAAACCATCCATTTATTCTCTTCTTTTCGTAGAGAAACTTTAATAATGTCATGCGTCTGGTCGTCGACGTTTTCATCTTTTATGACAAGATGATTTGTAAATTCTGCAATGACTTCAACCTCTTCTTGCCCTCCATCATATTGTTGTACATAAAGCTGTAAATCGTTTGGAATCGAAGTGTAACTATCTCCATATACGAACTTTTCAGAAGGATAAAATTGCTCGTAAAGCTCTTTGTCCATGATCGATTTTGCGACCTTCTTCCGTTCCTCAAATCCCTCTTTTTCACGATGATAAGACACATCGATGAATTGATTCACCGTATTCAAGTAATCTCGTTTTTGTTGTTCTTGGGCAGAAGGGCGAACTTCACTTAGTTGTTTTTTTAACTCTTTATTTTCTTCTTTTAAGCTGTCATTTGTGACTTGAATTTGTTTCGAAGCTGTTGTGTTGGAGATATTATGGTTAAGGTAGATATTGAAAATGGTCACGCCTGCCACCACAACGGCAAGCGCTCCAAATAGTAGTGCTGCTTTATTTTTCATCGCCTTTTCTCCTTTTAAAATCGTTTTACTCTTCCATTAAATCGTTCACCAAAATACGTTCCTTTTGCCATACTTGCGATGGCTACACCTGTTTTTCCTTGGCAGCCTAAAAACTGATTATTTCCAACATATATGCCGACGTGTCCGTCTATCTTATAGGTATCAAAAAACACCACATCTCCAGGCTTCATGTCTTTTGGATTGATTGCTTGCCCTTGTGTTTTGAGTGTATCGGTTGTTACCCCTGACATTGGACCGACATTCACTCCTACTTGCTCGAATGCCCATCTGACGAAACTTGAACAATCAAAACGTCCTGCGTTAATATCAGATTGAGAACGTCCACCACCAAATACATAACGTGTTTTACCAATCAACGTTTTGCCTGCGTCAATCACTTTTACACCCGATTTACCACCACTTCCACTACTCGCAGGAGCAGCCGGTTTTCCGTCAGCTGTAATCGTTCCTGTGTAATATTTCAGCACGGCATCCGTATACAAAAAATCCCCATAACATGCGTTATAGGGTATAGCTTCAGGTCTTACGCAATGATAATTCCCTGTATGTTTTACCTTTTGATATTGGATTTGAGAAAATTTAATCGCTAATTCTTTTGTGTACTGACCACCATTTTTCATAACAAAATTGATAAAGCCAGGGCCAAAATTGTACGACTGAAGACAAAGCTTTAAATCGTATTTCGCTTTTTCTAACACATCTTTAAAATGCTTTACGCCTTGATCGATAGACGCTTCAGGATTCTGAATACACCCTACGCTTCCACATTTAGACTCAGAGGATTGCATGGGATCGTTTCCTCTTCCTCCACTTTCTTGCATCATGAGTGCCATCATAATTGGCACATAGGAAGCATCTAGCCCATGTTTTTGTGCGTACTTTTCAAGCAAGGGTTGATAATTCATGACCTGCGGTGACACATTAGCCGTTCCTACGCCAATGCCCCCACCTTCAATCTCTGTTACCTCACTTTGTTGACTATCTTTTTCAAATTCACCTGTAATCGCTACAATCGTACTCATGATTAAGAGGCCCGATAATCCTAACAGGATCAACGTGCCTCCAATCAAATATTTTTTTGGAATGAGCTGTAAAACGATATGCAAGACTTATGCACCTCCACCGTACAGCACTTTTTCTTCCTCATCGATTTCAATATGAAAGAGAATGTTTTTTACGGACTTAATACAAAGCAGCACATCCCCAATTGGTAGCTTCGGAATTTCAGCCAATTCGCTGTCCGTAATCCCTGTTTTAAACACTCGTTGAATCGTATCTAAGTTATTATCATCTTGCTGCATGATGAATTTATATTGTGTTAAATCAAAAAGCTTTTTAATTTTTTCAATCGCTGTTTGTTCCGAACCGTCTGGCACAAAGTCACTGATTAAATGACTGGCGTAGATCAAACCTGCAAAGTATTTACGTGCTTCTCGACTGAACTCTGTTAGGAAATCTAAGGCATGTTCATTGCCTCTTTTCGTGTTGACTATGTGATGAGCCTCGTCGATCACAATTAAGTAACGAATGGCATCTTCAAAGGCTAACGTCCCTTTTGTATAGGCAGCTAGTTGAGGTTCACCATTCTGCAGCATACCATCCCATAATAAACTCATGACGTTGAAAAGCTGTGCTTGTGCAATTTCATCTTTTAATTTTGATAAATGACGGATGGAGAAAAATACGACTTGTTCATCGTTGAAATCTTCAATGGTAGAAATCCCATCAAACAAATGAGCGTATGTTTCAACCAAGTTTTCAATGTTCAGCTCGATTAGCTCAAGTCTACGTTTTCGATACTCTCCTAAGTTCGGATGGTGTTCTCTTGTTTCCTCATTGGTATATAACTCTTGTCGAATGAGGTGTAGAAACTCACTGAACGTTGGATAGGCTTCTGGTGAACGCCCTGTAATGTGATTGCTTGCGCCTTTTTCATCGTTCCATAACTGTTTTTGAATATAAAGTTTACGAAGTAGCTTTTCATACTCTTTTAATTCATCGTCTTTTGCTTCTGGTGCAATAAAACGATAAAAAACAGTTAGTTTGGATAGGTGCTGCGTAAAACTGTTTATTTCGTGCTCATGTGTTTTAAATACCTGTAAAGGATTAATTTGCCCTTCCGATCCATCTAGGGCAATCTGTTTTCCTCCTAATTCTCTGACGAGACTTTCGAACTCTCCTACAATATCGAATCCTCGAATCTTATAGCCTTTAATCGCATTATCTGTGGTGACTTTCTTTAAAAACGTGGATTTACCTGCGCCCATTAAGCCCATCAACACCGCATTATAACTTTTTCGTTGTTGGTCTTTATGAAACAAATCAAAGATGACGCTGCCACCTGTACGGGTTGTTCCTTGATACGTGCCGTATGGATCATCTAAGTGAGTAAAATGAAAAGGAAACCCTCCGGCTAGTGCTAATGCGGGGATTTCCTTTCCTTTTCGCTTATTAGGGTATTTCTTCTGTATGTCAAAATGCGTCACTAATGATTCCCACTCATACTCTTGTTCATTTAAGAAAATGGATCCTCTGAAGTTATGCGTTTCAAGGTGATGAATGACTTCTTTTAATCGCTTTTCTAAGTCAGGAATCGTTTTTTCTGCAATATAAATGCGAAGGTGTATTCGTTTGATCACTTCACCATTCGTGACTTGACGGTATAGCTCTTTCATATCTAAATACTGTTCTTGGGCATCCATACGATCAATGTTTTCTTTGGCATTTACATGCCGTGCATTTTGTTCGGACATATTTTTATTAATGGCTTCTACGACTTGTTTTCGTTCATCGCTTACCACATCTAAGGTCGTAATGGCATTGGGCATATTCATGATCGGTTCCAGCCAAAAATCATTCACGTTCGTTGGGTACTCATAAATATGAATGCAAGTTGAATATCCATCTCCGTTCCGAACGAGGTTTTCTTTAAAGCTCACGCCTCCTTGTGGTTGAATCTGTGCCACAAAATAAGGATTGTATCCTTTTTTCTGCTTGATCTCTTGAGGTGTTTTCTCTTTTTTACCAAAAGGTAAAGTTATCATGCTTTTATCATCCTTTCTTATTGTTTATTACCAAGCTTGGCGTTTTGATTGTAGAGTTTGTAAAGAAGGTTCATTTGTTTTTCATCCGAAACAGGTAACAGAGGGACAGCCAGTTGAATATCTCGCATAAATTGATCTTTTCGCTCTTTTACAGCAAGTTCAGTCGGTCCATATAGGAAAAGAAAGTATTCTCGATTGGTTCGCCCCCATTCTAAATATTGAAGTTCTTTTAATTTCTTTCGTAAGAATCGGAGCGATAACGCATTGTTAGCCTCTCGAATCTTTTTCTCAAGATACTGTTGTTGCTTTTGTGTTGAAACAGGCAAGTTTAATGAGATAATTTTAAATGAATCTTTATCGCCCTGGTATGTTTTCGCCAATGTATAGATATTGCGTCCTGCCTCTTGGTCATGCATGGCATTGATATCTGTACTCTGAAGCTGCCAGATCCCAAAAAAGCCTCCCTCATCCTTTAGTTGAAATAACCCACTATCCGTTTGATCGATAATGGGAATGATGTCAGCCACACTTTTCTTTACCTCCGGTAGCTTCTCTTTTTCCTTTTTGACCTTTGAAGGTTGTAACAGAGAAAAAGGATTCTTTTTCTTTGTACGAGCAATCTGTTTATCCAGTTCCTTTTCATCAAAGAGAAGGGATGTACTTGTCTTTTTTTCTTTTAAAATAGGTTTCTCTTTTTCTAGGATTCTTTCATCAAATAATGCCATCAATCATACCCTCCTTTATTCTTGATCTCGATCTATTGCACAATACGTGCTCTTCTTTCGTACCAATGTAAGCAATAACGCCTCATACATCCGTTTTTTAGGGTTCGTACTTGGTCTAACGATCATCAATAGCCCAAATACGCCCATGAAGATGTAAAAGGGAATTTGAAGCGTTGGATGAATAAAAAAGCGTAACATCATCGTGACCATCAGTAAGCCAATAATAAACAACAAATCAAAGAGATAAAGAGATTTATTAATCTTTAATTCCGTAGAGATTTCTTTCGGAATGTTATAGTTTCCCATAATCCTTCTCCTTTCCATAAAAAAGAGAAGTAACTCCTGTTACTTCTCATCTTGTTTATTTCGCTTTTTTGATCCAAGGTTTCGTAAATCTCGTCCGGTATTTCGCCCAATTTGATAAGAACGTTTTGTTTTATGGATTGTTTGTGAGTTATCAATACGTTCTTTTACCTTTCCTACGCTCTCTTTGACATTATCCCGTACCACTTGTGCAATATTACGTGTTTCTGTTCGATGTTGATGTGGCATTGGAATGTCTTCTGTTGAAGCAGGAACGGTATCTTGTTCAATTGGTTGTTTTACTTGACGAGGTTCCTCTGTAGCTGCCACTTGTGCTTGTGCTTGATCCATCCCTTTTGGCATGGAAACAGAAGGTCCTCTTGTTGGTGTAGGATAGCTTACGTTTTCTACAGAAGAGCCACCTTCACTTGTACTTCCACCATAACCGGAAGTTTGAATTTCTTCATGAACAGGTGTATTTGTACTTCCTATAGAAGATCCGCCTTCACTTGTACTTCCGCCGTAACCGGAAGCTTGGATTTCTTCATGAACAGGCGTACTTGTACTTCCTATAGAAGAGCTGCCTCCATTTGTTCCTCCACTCTGACCAGAGGCTTGCATTTCACCATGAAGAGGAGCACTTGCTTTCCCTACAGAGGAGCTGCCTCCATTTGTGCTTCCACTCTGGCCAGAAGCCTGCATTTCATCATGTAGAGAAGCACTTCCACCTTCTACAGAAGATCCAGTACCTTCATTTGCACTTTCACTATAGCCAGAAGCCTGCATTTCATCATGTAGAGAAGCACTTCCACCTTCTACAGAAGATCCAGTACCTTCATTTGCACTTTCACTATAGCCAGAAGCCTGCATTTCATCATGTAGAGATGTATTTCCGCCTTCTACAGAGGAAGTTGATCCCTGACTATCAGTGGAAACACCTGCTGCTTGCATCTCATCCTGTAAAGAACTTCCTTGACCTGCTCCTTTTCCTTCCGAAGAATTCCCTTCAGTATTTTTGCCCCCTTCTTGTTTTTCAGTAGAGGATAATCCCTGTTGTGAAGCTTTCTGATCATTTCCTGCGTTTTGACCTTTAGAAGTAGCGTTTCCTTTCTCACCTGCCATTCCTGCCTTTTTCATTTCTTCATGCAGAGCCGGCTGTTTTTCTTTATTTCCTTGTGTAGCTAACCCTTTTCCAAGACCTCCAACTCCTGCTGCTGTTTGAAGAGCACCACTCCCAAGACCTTTTCCTATACCACCAATTCCTTTGGCAAGGTTGGCTCCTCCTTTTGCTGTTCTGCCCATCATATTTATGCCACTTTCAAGACCTTTTGCCATCGCAAATCCTCCTGCCAGAGCACCCCAACCACTTTTTAATCCTGCATCAATCCCAAAGAGACGTTCACACATAATTGGGCCATCTACGACGGCAATACTAAAGGCGATTAATGCAATAAGGTACGGAATACCTTCTAGCTTATCGCTAATAAAAACGGTTCCCATCAAATACACCTTCATGGATATAAAGATCATAATCGTTACGAGAAATGTATTTAGGATGTTTTTCAGAACGGCTTTTAACTTCTGTCCATCTGCTACATCGGCAGGCGCAACTAATTGGGCTAAAATCGCATTGAATCCTAGCTCGTAACATAATTTTGCTAACTTAATAGACGTAAATAACAACGTCATCCCTATAACAAATAGGGAAATCGCAATTGTCCAGAAGTTCCATGACCATCGGTAATAAAGTTCTGGAAAGAAATCAAACCATCCATTATCTAATTCAACTAATCCTTCTTTTCCATCGGGTGTCAAAGCTGCTTTATTTTCTACTATCTTCTTTCCTTTGTCTGATAATGACTTTCCTTTAGATACTTCAAACTTCCCATCTATTTTTTCTGTAATATCAATCACCATGATATTTTTTTGTGGTACTTTATTTGGTTCTTTTAATTCGGGACTTTTCCACTTGGTAAGATCGAACTGCGCTACATCCGTTATATTGCTTTTAATAATCTTTTCACTTACGGTTCCTTTTTCATTTAAATCCACGGCTTCAATGGCTTGATCGGTAAATTTATCCGCCTTTAACATGCTTGTGTTTAGTAAAAGTAAGACTGCCATTGAAATAAAAATGTTAATCATTATTTGTTCCCGATTGACTTTTTTCTGAATAATTAACATGTAGCCGATATACAGAAAGGAAAAAGCCAGTAATACATATAAAAATGGTTGAATCTTCGTAATAAAGTCTTGAATATCGGGTGAATTAAAAAATGTCTTAACTCCTAAGATACTATCTGTAATCCCTTCTAATCCATCTACTAGAAATGAAAGAACTTGAATACATCCCCAACCCAATTTCCGTAATAAATAAGTGAGGATATTTCCAACATCTAAATACTCCGAAAACTCATGTAGCTTTTCAAGAATTTCTTCATCCTTCATCTGCTCATCTCCTTATGCACGTATTACATGCCTTGAAACAACGTATCAACGGTTATTTCTAATCGTTCATCTAGAGGAGAAACACGAATTTGGACAGGTGCTTCTCCTTCCTGCCCTTTTTCCAAATATATAGTGCCATCTAGCAAGCCAATTAACACCTGTTGCCCTTCCTTCACAATCGGTGCATAGTCCTCTAAAATACGCTCTAATTCCTTTGAAACACTATTCATTTTTTCTCCTCCTTTTTTATGTTAGGCTTCCTGTGTTTCAACTTCGCCCTGTAACTTAGCAAGCGTTGTCTCAATTTTCGTTTCAACAAGTTGATACACATTAGAATCCAGTTGATCGTTTTGAGATAGTATCTTAAACTCATCTACGAAGTCATCCATTGCTTGCTGTTGGATTTCTTCAATTGTTTTATTCATAACACCTGGCAACTCTGTTTTCAGAATTTCAAAGACGCTAGGATCTTCACTAAAAAACTCTTTGACTGATTTAGTTCCCCAGTTTTCATAAGTCATAGAGGAGAATGGGGTATCAAGTGATTCCTGCTCTTTTTTAACCGACTCCTTTTTTTGTTGTTTTTGTTGAAAGGTAAAGAAGTTGGCGATAATTAACTTTCGTGGATCTACTTCCTTATGCAATGATTCAATATCGATATCTAAAATGGAGCGATCTGTATTAAAGTCATCTCCAAGATACTCCCATCGATATTTAAGAGCTGTTTTTTTAGTGTTATAAATTGGGTGAGCTTTAATGCGTCTACGTGATTTGTCTTGACGTTTTACAACACGTACAACCACGCTTTCTCCTTCTTTAAGTTCCATTAATTCATTTGGCGTTAATAACGGTTTCCCATCAACTCCCTCTGTTTTACTTTTATCTGTTGATAATCCTTTTCCACTTCGAGAGGTAGAATTGATGGTACCGTCTCCTAATTTTTGCGAGATGGTTTTAGCTGTTTCATAGTTATTAGTCAAAATATAGATGGTATTCCCACAGTTTCCTTCAATCGTTTCAGCATCATCTCCATATTTATTTTTTAGTTGCGCATAAGCTTGAATCACTAAGTTGAAACGTATATTTCGTCCTAAACAAACCGTGATAATGTTGGACATTCCTTCGATTGCCGGCATGTTGCCGAATTCATCTAACAACACCACTACTTCTCGATGACACTTGTTTCCTCGTGCCAATGAGGCATTCTTAGAAAGCACATAATATAACTGTCGGACAAAAATAGAGGCTATTACATGGTTACTTGAATCATAATCTGGTGTGACCATAAAAATGGCGATTGGTTTTATAAAATATGTTACTTCCTTTACATGGATGGTTGGATGCTGTTTCTCCACTGTAAACGTTGTAGCTCCTGTCTCTTTTGTGATTTTATCTACCCTAATAACAGTTTCAAGTCTCGATGAAGTAACAATTTTATCACTCATCTTTTCAGCTAGAATAATTTCATCATTCTGCTTTACTTCACTTGTAAAGTTGACTTCAAATAGTCCTTTGGCGTCCGTTTTAATGGTTTCTGTTTGACCATCTGGAAAGGTCATTTCTAAGCGAGTAAGAGGTGCTGCTGTTCCTTTGATGGTTTTTCCAAAGCCCACACGCTTTAAATCGACGCTGTTTTTAGAGGTCATCTTGGCGATTTCATCAAACGTAAAAATAGATAATCCATTCATCGTTTGAGTAAAGATTCCGCCTCTTGTCGTGCCTTTTGAAAAGTTCGATGTGGCATACTGCATTTTGGCGACACTTTCTGTTGGAAGACCATCAAAGTACATGTCTAACGCATTTTGGGTATCACCTTGTTTATTAATGACAATCTCTTTTGATCCCAACTCTGACAACATATTTGCCACCGTGTACATGGTGATTTTATTCTCTGCCTTTTCCTTAATACACTTATCTGTAACAGCGAGAATCATAGCGTTACATAAACTCATGGCACATTGTTGCCAGAACGGATCTTTCGCATTTGGATTGTAGTAAAGGGTATAGGATAACGTGTTACATAATGCTTGAGCTGTTGAATAATCACCATCTTTATATGTTTCTTTAATCATTTCTAACAGGTTATAACTCATCGATTCTAATGGATTGAGTAAGTTTAAAACTTCAACGTGATAGCCTCTTTCCTCTAACGTTTTTTTAGAAGCTGCAAGGAGCTCTCCCTTTGGATCATTTAAGATAAGAGAAGGTTGTTTCTCAGCTCGTGAATAGATATCAATTGTTGGGAAAACAAAGGTTTCCCCTTTTCCTGATCGTGTAATCCCAATGATCAAATTATTAACGGGTGTGTCATCAATCAGCATGTAGCTTTTCTTTGTAAAGAATCGATGTGTATGGAGAAGCTTCTGTATTCCCTTTAAAGCTTTGTACTCTTTCCATGTTTGAATGAGGTCATAGGTTTGAATACGTGAAACAGGTACGCCACCTCCACCTTGATACGTTGTCGTTTTTTCAGGTACTTTTCGATATTGCTTTTTCAGTTCATATCTTGTTGTAAAGCGTCCCGACCCTTTTTGATTGTGGTTTAAATCTTTGAAGTTAGATCGAATGTTGTAAGCGAATTTGGCCGTTAATAAGGCAGCTACTAGACACATGGCTCCATATAAAGGCGAGTACTGTTGAAGATGAATCTCTGTCAAAAAAGATGTGTCCAAATGAAACGGCTGCGGTTCAAATACATCGCTAAACGTTGTTTGAACAAGATTCCGCATCATGTTAAACAAAAAGTTTAAGATGAGTAGAATAGACACAAAAAAACAAGCACTTAAAGGAATAAGTACTTGTTTTTCAGCGACCACATATTTGATGGATTTATTAGGTTGCATTTCTTATTCCCCCCTGGTCAATCTCTTCAGAAGTAGGAATGACATAGTAGGCACTCGATGAAAGAGAAAAGAACGTTTGATCTCTTGCCTCATACTTGTGTTGAAGGTAACGAAAAGCCGTGTTAATGTCCCATTGTACCTCTTTCATATCCTCTTCTGTCACCATATAGGCTTCATTACAAACTAAGTCGTCTTTTTCTTGTTGAGTAAGCTTGGAGATATCTAGAGGTGGCATCGTTGGCTTTGTGCATAATCGAAACTTAAACGCATATTTTAGAAAATCATCTGTAAGAATGATTGAATCGGCATTTTTAAAGATAAGTACAATCTGATTTTCTAAAAGAATGACATTATGAACACTGTTCGCAATGCGTTGGGCATGAAGTTGAGTGGTATGAAAGCTGCCTAATTCAATTTCGAGGAATAAATCTTCTTCATAGTACTCGACCCCTACGACAAAGGCTTGCTTCTGGTTCTTCACTTTTGTTTGTGTATACATCCTGTTCATCCTTTCTTATAGATTTTTTAGGAGTTCTTCTTGTTTCTTTTGTTGATCCGTTAACGACTTGATTTTGTTTTCATCCTTTTTTTCTTTCTTGTTCTCTTCATCCACTTGTTTTTTCGTTTCTTCTATCTCCTTTTTCGTTTTTTCATAGGTTTCTATTTTTTGATTCAATTTTTGGTTTTGAATATGTGCTGCCTCTTCTTTGGCCTCCTTTACTTTATCTAACTTCAAATAGCCATAAGCCTTCATTTCATATCGTTTGTCGGTCATGTCTACTCCTGATTGGCTCATCATGTCCTCCCATCGTTGTTCGTGATAGGCAAGATCAAAGGCTCCATTTGGCGAAGGAAACGTTTGTTGAAACTCTTTTAACGCCTGAACATCTCCCTTCTTTGAAATCACGCTTTCCACTACTTCTGGATGGTTTCCCTGAAGCTTAACAGCTTCCTTATACTTTTTTTGATCGACGAGAAGACTCATATAAACGTTTTTTTGTTCTTTCGTAAGGCTTTGTTGATCAATAGAAGAAAGCTGTTTTAAAGCCCCTTCTGAATCCCCTAAGAGTGCTCTTTCATAAGTCCCTGTTATTTTTTGTTCGAGTTTGACTTGTTTTTGTAAACCTTGAATGGTTTCAGCTCGATCTTGAGAAGTAGCTACCGTCGAAAAACACGTTGCTGAAAGGATAAGAAGGGATAAAATCCCTCCTCCATAGATCAACCTTCGATTACGAATAGAAAGGACAGGTGTTTGAGTCGTTTGCATATGATTCTCTTTTTCTTCCTCTAAAGAAAACGAACCATCTGTTGTTTTCAGATGGTCCGGTACTTCCTTTTCCAATTGTTCAACAAAACTTCTCTTTCGAGCTTCCTGTATATCGTCCATTTTTAAAGAACTTAACTTTTTCTTAATATGATCGACTACATGACGAGCATGCCCCGATCCAATGGACAATGTTCCTGCATATACCTCTTGATCTTCTTCATCGAGGATAAAAAAATCGGCATGAGCCTTTTTTCTAGTACGTCGATACTGTGTTTCTACTGTTTCTGTTATCTCGCATGCTTCTGGAATCGATAACTTTTGAAATGGCTTTAACTCTTTTGTCTCACTTTTTATAAACATGACAGACAGCATGTTTCTCCATTCCTTTCGTCTAAAAATGAGCATAGAAAAAAGCTATACAATTAACTGTATAGCTTTCTTAGCTTCCGAATCGGATATTTGTATTAACACCTTCAGCTAATGCATAAGCACCCATAACAACCACTAAACCAACTGCGCCTCCAACAAACCATGCGATACATTTATGACGACCTCGTTCTCCACCTAAAATTAAGTGATAACCACCTATACAAAAGCCAAGAGCTGCGGCAACCATCGCAATACGCTGCAACCATTTGATAATAGACTTTCCACTTTCGATGAGGCCGTTCATACCATCGGCCGCCCCAAGGGTTAAATGCGAAGTTAACTGCGTCACATCCACGCTATTTAATAAATCTAACATGTATTTCACTCCTCTTTTCATAAATTTTGCGTTACGGGAATACTTTGTGGTCTTACAGGAACTTGTTCAGCTGTTTTCGGTTCGTTTTTTTCCTCCTCCTCTTCTTCACCTGTAAAGGCACTTAATGCTTGAAGAATTAAATCCTGATTTTCTTCAATAAACTGTTGGTGTTGTTGATGTAGCCAGTCATTGTATTTGTTTCCATTGACTTTCAGCAACTTTTCTACGAGATCTTTGGATTTCTTTAATTCCTTTTGGGAGATCGTCAAGATAACACCACCTTTCAAAGCAAATCTCTTATTCTTCGAAATACAGTTCTTTTGAGGTTTCAATAAAATGAGAAAGTTCTGTTTTTAACTGAGATGGATCGTAATCATTAAACTCAATTTGTTGTTTTAGTTTTCCATTTTTATAGACAGCTAAAGTATCAGGATATTGTGTTAAACCATAATAACTTTGATCTTTATCTTGATCGTAGAGTGGATCATTGCTGTATATTTCTTTTCCATCGACCTCATTTTCCTTTAAAGCTTTTTTCACCTCATTCATATTTACTTCTCGTTTGTTTGCATTAAAAGAATAGAGAACGAATCCTGTACCATCTTCTTTCATGAATTTTTTCATTTCTAGTGGATGTAATTCTTCTAGTTCACCATTTCCTTTCACTTCACTTGAATTGTAGGAAGAGACAAACGCTGTGCCTATTCCAAGAGCCACAACGATTCCTGCCACGGCAGAAAGTAACCATTTTTTGTTTTTCATAACCATTCTCCTTTGCTCTTAATATTCAGACATAACAAGCGATTCTGAAGCCTACCGAGAGTAATATTTTACCATAGGTTTAGCGATCATCTCTGTCTTTTCAAGGCTATGAAAGGAAATATATACCCGTTTCTGGCTGGAAGGGCAAACCCTATATTGGCATGCATAGTTTTCACTAAGCCCAATAATGCACAACGTTTTCGGCATGTACGAAGAACCTCGTGTATCTACTGTTTGGAATGTTGTCGCTTCTTCGGATTCACCCTCACGCCACCACTCTTCACAGATCATGGATACACCGTCACTGTTTTGGTGCTAGATCACCGATGAGTTTTAGGACGCACTCATCGAACCTTTTTATTATCGTATACCTTCACCCCCTTGTGATCCGTTTAGGGGAGGCACGCAATATGTAATTGTCAAGGTACTACTTCTCGTGCTCTCGGCACGTTTCAAAATCGCTTGTATGCTGCATCTAAGAACTAACAGGTCTTTTGTAAAACTTCCTTCAATTCTTCATCTTTTTTTCTGCGCTTGGCGACGATGGTATGAGCCTGATCCATTACTGAGCGTACTTCATAATAAATATCAGCTACACGTTTGACATCGCCCGTTCCTTTTTCTACAGCTACCCCTCCTTTTAACGTATACAACTTTCCATCAAAGGTTTTGGCACTTTTCGCCCGTGCATCTGATATATCATAGAATGCTAGTCGCTTTTGTGCTTCCATGTTCATCGCCCCTCGTTAAATATTCTAAAACTTAGTTCATATCCTTGTGACGCGGTAAGAAAATATCTTCTAACTTAAGATCCAATGCCTCTGCGATTTTCTTCATATTTTCAAACGTAGGATATTGACGAGTCCCATTTTCGATTTGAGAAATAGTAGGTTGCGGGACTCCTGATAATTGAGCTAGATAGGTTTGGCTCCAATTTCTCTCTTTCCTTTTTTCTCGTATGGTCTTTATTTCCAGCACCTCCTTGAACACAGTATATTCTATATCGAATAGTTTAGTCAACACTTTTTATTCTATTTTTAATATTTTTTACCAAAAACACCCTTTGTTTATTTCTGATATAATAAAATTAAAAAATTTTGCAATTGGTGGATGAATTTATGGATCAATTTAACCTCGAACTTGGAAATAACATTAAAAGCTTTAGAAAGTCTATATTTATGTCGACTACTACATTAGCCGAGCTTTCTAATACTTCACAAGGTACGATAAGCAAGATCGAAAACGGTCATTCAACTTCTGATATTAAAACGTTAATAAGGATTTGTAAGGCATTAGGAGTTACCCTATATGACGTGCTTCCAGATGATATTTCAAAAGAATTTAAAACAGATAACCCAAATAAAGAACAATTATTTAACATCCTAAATGACTTGTCACCATCAGAAATCAAAGTCATTTTGAGCTTACTTACAACAGACATAATACCTGTATTAACTAACCTATCTCCCGTAATAAAAGCATTTGAACAAATGGGAGAAAAGGAAAGAAAGCTTTTTACAGACCTTCTAGAATCCATGAAAAGTAACTCCTAAATATAGGATATATAAGTTCTGAAAACTTGCATACTGTGATTTTTCATCACCCTATTTTGGAAATGGGGTGATATTTTTTCACCCTTTTTTAAACAAGGGGTGACGAAATATCACCCTTTTTGCAAACAAAAAAAGCGACTTGTTAATTTAACAAGTCACTTTAGGCCGCCAGTTTTCACTTTATTTATAAGATCTTTTGTATTAGATACCGATAATTTTTTGAAGATGTTTTTAAAATGTGTTTTCAGTGTATTGTCGGATTTATGTGTCTCTAGCGTAATTTTTTTACGAGAGTATCCTTTTTCAATATATTCAAAAATTTCTCTTTCTGCATTTGTTAAATCCTTAAGCTGCTCTTCTGTCTTCATACGGCGATAGTCTTTTAACAACACCTCGACTGGATTCGTTTCAGTATGGTAGGTAGAACGAATAATTTCAGGTATACGAACAGCATCCTTTTTTAAAATATAATTTGTTGCTCCGGCTGTAAAAGCTTGCTGAATAACTTCCTCGTCTGACAGAGATGTTAACATAATAACTTTAGATGTCTTGCTACGTTTTAACTCTAATGCCGTATATATCCCATCGAGATTAGCACCGGATAAATTAATATCTACAAGGAATATATCAATATTGCTTAGAGCATGAGAAAGTGTTATACCTTCTCTTTGTGTTTGGGCACACCCTACTAGCATCATGTCTTCTTCTTTTCCAATGATATTTTCCATGATACTGAGCCAATCTGGATCATCTTCAATTAGCACGACGCGAATCATGTTCTTCATATACATCATCCTTTTTCAAATGTATTGGAAATATTAGCGTGAGTGTTGTACCTTCATTGACCTTACTATCTATTTTAAGACTACCACCTGTCTTATACATGACCTCATTACACTGATTTAAGCCCATACCATAATTTTTACTTTTATTTTGTTTAGTACTAAAAAATGGATCAGTAACATGCCTTAAGTGATCTTGAGGAATACCAATTCCATTATCCGAAAAGCGCACCATTACATTCTTAGTGTTTTTTTGTAAGATTGAGATCTTAATCTTTCCATCTCCCTCTACTGCTTCAATTGAATTTCTTAGTATATTTAAAAACACCTCAAATGTATGTGTTTTATCGCAAAAAACGTAAGGTTCTTTGACTGTATATACTTTAGTAACCTCTATACTCTTTTTATCCAACTCTGATTTTTCATTTTCTAAACTGGCCTCTAGAAGATCGATCAAACTATTTTTACTCTTAACAATTTTAATCTCTTGAGTCTTATGGTGCATTCGTTCTATGATCTCCATTAAATGTTTTGCACTTCTATCAATAATTTGAACAGACTTTTTAGATGAGTCATCTAAATGACTTAAATCAATAGTATGTAAGCTAGTATCAATCTTATATATCTGGTTCTTTATAGCATGATTTATTAAAGCTGCCCCCTGGTTGACTGCTTGTCTTGTTCTTTCATGTGCTTGTCTTTCATACCTAAGCTTAATTCCATTCAAAGAACCAGCTGCACTAAGAGCTTTCCAAATAAAGACAAAGAATGAAGCGACAATGAAAAAAATAATATATCGCCATTCTTGATTGCCACTATTAAATACACGCATAATATAATTTAAAATAAGAGCTGATAATATCACTGGAAACATCAGAGATAATGTTATAAATCGACTTTTTTTTTGTTGTCTGTCCTTTTCCGTAAAGTATCCATAAAGGTGAAGAATACAAGCAATAATGATATAAGGAACAGCCCAGTAGATCATGTTATCAAAATCAGGTATGATGTCAGGTACGTAGACAGTTGTCTTAAGCATAAATAGTATAGGAATTAATAACGCGCACTTTAAAACCCTTGTGATTTTGGCTTTAAGCTTTGTACTATATATAATTGCATGCATCAAAATGCCATATGGACAAAAATAGATAGAAACAAATCCCGTTATAATCCTTAAATAATATAGTAATGTGTTAATCCACTCTGAATTTATATCATTCCTATTTAAAGCAGGTATAAAAGTTTCAATGATAGCACGGGATAAACCAGCTAATGAACCACAAATCAAAAGAAATACTACCCATCTTAAAGGCGGTGATTTTGGATCATACTTATAACAGATAATCGCAAAAACACCACTCACTAGGAACAAAGTAATCATTTAGACAACCTCTTGAATAACGCTTAAGATTTCTTCTGGTTTTCTTACAATGAAATCAGGATTTGCTTCATTTAAAAGCACCTCGAAATCATACCCCCATGTCACTGATATAATTTTGATATTACTTTTCTTACAGGCTACAATGTCACGATGTTCATCACCGACAAATATAACATCTTTATTTGGTGTCTTTGTTTTTTTTATGTAATTATTGAGTGTGACATGCCTTCCAAAGAATCGATGAGAAGTAAGGATTTCTTCAAAATAATCCATCTTATTCAGTTCTAAGAATTTTCTAATATTTTCTTTCGAATTTGCGGAAACAAGAATTAACTTAAACCCTTCTTCTTTCAACTCGTGTAACACACGTTTAATGTCTCCAATTGTCTCAAGATCTGGAATCATTTCTTTGTACTTCTTTACAATATCAATCGTTAACATCGGAATTTTAAATAATGGAACATTAAACTTTTTAAAGCGTTCCTTAAATGTAATTGTACGAATATAATCGCTTTGTTCTTGAGGCATTCTATTGTACTTATATTTATCAGCAAAGCTATTAAAAAGATCAAATACTACCTGTCCTGATTCAACTAGAGTGCCATCAAAATCAAAAATAATTGTTTTAGTCATCGCTTCACTTCCACTTCATTGATAGTGTAAAAACATTGGTTATATTTACAATTCAGCTTATCAAACTTTCTTTCAGTTTCAAATAGAACACAGTCCCTTTTTTTTACATTTAGTTAAAGTCTGTTTTCGTATTCATTTGACCCACATAAATGTTTATGAATTACAATTAAATGAATTTAATTACTTTTATTGATTATTTTTACAATAAAGGAAGTTCTAAAGTCGTATATTTAATAAAAAATTAAAAGCTATTATTCTAATAGTTAAGAAAATATCAAAATCCCAATCAACCATATGTTTAAAAATTCCATATTATAGACTTGCATTTAGATCCCCTCCCCTTTAGTTAAATTTAAGTTGAACTTAAAATCCAATAAATATAGTTATATTATTACAAACTCTCACAAGTTTAACCTTAGTTGAATTAACTGGCGACCAAATAAAAAATCACACTCAAATCCCTGAATATAGTTCAACTTCAGTTAAACTTAACAACCACTTACTACAGATTCAGAGTTAGATTTCATCTCTTTGACTTCCTTAACCCAAACTTAACAACCACTTACTACAGATTCAGAGTTAGATTTCATCTCTTTGACTTCCTTAACCCAAACTTAACAACCACTTACTATAGATTCAGAGTTAGATTTCATCTCTTTGACTTCCTTAACCCAAACTTAACAACCACTTACTATAGATTCAGAGTTAGATTTCATCTCTTTGACTTCCTTAACCCAAACTTAACAACCACTTACTACAGATTCAGAGTTAGATTTCATCTCTTTGACTTCCTTAACCCAAACTTAACAACCACTTACTACAGATTCAGAGTTAGATTTCATCTCTTTGACTTCCTTAACCCAAACTTAACAACCACTTACTA
>NZ_JBISEM010000003.1:0-158567 GCF_044383985.1 Priestia sp. JSM ZJ58 | reverse complement strand
AGGTTGATAGGTCAGAGGTGGAAGCGTGGCGACATGTGTAGCTGACTGATACTAATCGATCGAGGACTTAACCAAACTTTTAAAAGCGTAAGCTTTACTCAGCAAACAGTTATCTAGTTTTGAGAGAACAATCTCTTGTCTGGTGGCGATAGCGAAGAGGTCACACCCGTTCCCATACCGAACACGGAAGTTAAGCTCTTTAGCGCCAATGGTAGTTGGGACTTTGTCCCTGTGAGAGTAGGACGTTGCCAGGCCAATAAAAAGACTAGTCATTCAATGACTAGTCTTTTTTGTTTCTAAAAATTACAGCATGAATTTAACTTTTAAATTATGTTACACTATAGTGGATTCATTTAATTTTTGTTATAAAAGCTCTTTTTGACGCTGTAAGAAACTTTTTTCGAACTGGAGGCTGCATTTTGGGTAAGAAATCAAAAAAAGTACTGTATGAATTACAAGAAAATGAAACAATCGCAAGTTGTTTAGATCGGATGAAAAAAGATGGGTATATGCCTGTTCGACGAATGGAAAAGCCTATTTTTGAAGAAAAAGAAATAAATGGTAAAAAGGACTATGTTCCGGTAAAGCAACAGATTGTTTTCGAAGGGAAAAGTCTCTAAATACGAACATTTTAATGATAAAAATAGTAAACATTCGATTTTTAGGTTGACTTTTTTCTAGTTTGGCTGTTATTATTAAGTTGTCAATTGAGATATCCGAAACCTCATATAATAGTGGGAATATGGCCCACGAGTCTCTACCCGATGACCGTAAATCATTGGACTATGAGGAGAGTACAATTACTAAATAGGTAAACATGATTCCTTTTCAAAAGGAATGTTGATACATGAAACCTAGGGTAGTTGTGGCTTTCCTTTAGTGAGCCATAACTTACCCTAGGTTTTTTTATAACGTGAAAAAGGAGCTTTTATTCATGAATGTAAAAGTTGCTGTTGTAATGGGCAGTCAGTCAGACTGGAGCACTATGAAATATGCGTGTGACATTTTAGATGAATTAAATATTCAATATGAAAAGAAAGTTGTATCAGCACATCGAACGCCGGATTATATGTTTGAATATGCTGAAACAGCGAAAGAACGAGGGATTAAAGTTATTATTGCTGGCGCTGGGGGTGCTGCGCACTTACCTGGTATGATTGCCGCAAAAACAATTTTACCTGTAATAGGAGTACCCGTTAAATCAAGTAACTTAAACGGTTTAGATTCACTTTTATCGATTGTTCAAATGCCAGGCGGCGTACCGGTAGCTACAGTAGCTATTGGGAAAGCTGGTTCTACGAACGCTGGCCTGCTAGCAGCACAAATCTTAGCAACACAGGATCCAACGTTAAGTGATCAACTTGAAAATCGTAGAGAGTCTATTAAATCATCTGTGTTAGAAAGTAGTGATCAACTTGTCTAATTTACTTATACCTCCTGGTAAAACAATTGGAATCGTAGGCGGTGGACAGCTAGGAAGAATGATTGCACTATCTGCTAAAGAAATGGGTTATTACATTGCAGTGCTTGAACCAACAGAAGATTCTCCTTGCGGTCAAGTAGCAGATATTAAAGTCATTGGCAACTATGATGATAGAAAAGCGGTTGAACAGCTTGCTGAAGTGTCAGATGTCATCACCTATGAATTTGAAAACGTTGATGTTGAGATGATGAAATGGCTAGAAACAAAATGCTACGTGCCACAAGGCAGTCATTTACTAGCCGTTACACAAAATCGTCGTTTAGAAAAAGAAATGATTACAAAGCTTAATCTAGACGTTCCTGATTACGCAATCGTTACGACTGAAGAAGAACTTTTAAAAGCTGTCGAAACAATTGGTTATCCATGTGTCGTAAAAACTTGCCGAGGCGGATATGACGGTAAAGGGCAAGTTCTAGTGAAAAATGAGAATAATATTCGTGAAGCAGCTGAGCTATTAGCACAGTCGGAATGCATTGTAGAACAGTGGATGAACTTAGATAAAGAAGTATCAGTTATTGTACACCGAAATGCAAAAGGCGAAACGGTATGTTTACCAGTAGCTGAGAACATTCATAAGCATCATATTTTGCACCAAACGATTGTTCCGGCACGTATTACAGCAGATCAAGAAGCGAAAGCTCTTCAATATGCGCAAGAAATAGCAAAAGGATTAGATTTAGTTGGTACATTAGCAGTTGAGATGTTCCTAACTGAAGAAGGTCAGCTTTATATAAATGAAATGGCACCTAGACCTCATAACTCAGGTCATTATTCAATCAATGCTTGTGATCTTTCTCAATTTCAGCAGCATGTAAGAGCCATTTGTAACTGGACCCTAGCACAGCCGACTTTATTAAAACCTGCTGTGATGGTTAACCTATTAGGGGAACATATTGAGAACACAATGGCAAAAATCGAATGTTTAGATGATATGCACTTACATTTGTACGGAAAAAAAGTTGCAAAAGAGAAGAGAAAAATGGGACATATCACGGTATTAGCTGATAAGATAGATGAGGCGATAGAAAAAGCCGAATCTCTAGGAATTTGGGAAAGAACGGAGGAAGTAACAACATGATTGAACGTTATACAAGACCAGAAATGGCAGCTATTTGGACAGAAGAAAATAAATTTAAAGCTTGGTTAGAAGTTGAAATTCTAGCTTGCGAAGCATGGTCAGAATTAGGACATATTCCGAAAGAAGATGTGAAGTTAATTCGTCAAAATGCATCTTTTGATATTAACCGCATCAATGAAATTGAACTAGAAACGCGTCATGACGTAGTAGCTTTCACTCGTGCAGTATCTGAAACGCTTGGTGAAGAGCGCAAGTGGGTACACTACGGTTTGACTTCAACTGACGTAGTTGATACAGCTCTATCTTATTTATTAAAGCAAGCTAATGAAATCTTGCTAAGTGACGTAGAGCGCTTTGTAGAAGTACTAAAGGAAAAAGCTCAAGAACATAAATATACGGTTATGATGGGACGTACGCACGGTGTACACGCTGAGCCAACGACATTTGGTTTGAAAATGGGATTATGGTATGAAGAAATGAAGCGTAACCTAGAGCGTTTAAAACGTGCTGCAGCTGAAGTGGAATTCGGTAAAATGTCAGGAGCAGTTGGAACGTTCGCTAACATCGATCCTTTCGTTGAAAAATACGTATGTGAGAAGTTAGGAATTTCACCAGCACCAATCTCTACGCAAACATTACAGCGTGACCGTCATGCACACTATATGTCAGTACTAGCGTTAATTGCGACATCTATTGAGAAATTTGCAGTAGAAGTTCGCGGTCTTCAAAAAAGTGAAACACGTGAGGTTGAAGAATATTTTGCAAAAGGTCAAAAAGGCTCATCTGCAATGCCTCATAAACGTAATCCAATCGGTTCTGAGAACGTAACGGGACTTGCTCGCTTAATTCGCGGCTATATGGTTACAGCTTATGATAATGTACCGCTTTGGCATGAGCGTGACATCTCTCATTCATCGGCAGAGCGTGTCATCTTACCTGATGCAACGATTGCTTTGAATTACATGTTAAATCGTTTTGCAAATATTGTTAAAAACTTAACAGTATTCCCTGACAACATGAAGCGCAACATGGATCGTACACTAGGGCTAATTTACTCACAGCGTGTACTTTTAACATTAATTAACAAAGGTATGGTACGTGAAGAAGCATACGACTTAGTACAGCCAAAAGCAATGGAAGCATGGGAAACGCAAGTTCCTTTCCGTTCTTTAATTGAAGGCGAAGAGCGCATTACTCGCCACTTATCGCCAGAAGAGATTGAAGATTGCTTCGATCATAAGCACCATTTAAAAAATGTAGATATGATTTTTGAACGTTTAGGTCTTTAATAAAAAAGGCAAGGCACGTCCTTGCCTTTATCTAAGAAAGTGTATCTGAATATTCTGTATGTAGAGGTGACAGCATGGAAAAGCAACAGTTACTTTATGAAGGAAAAGCGAAAAAAATTTACGCTACTGATGAGCAAGATTTACTGTGGGTTGCTTATAAAAATGAAGCTACAGCATTCAACGGTCAGAAAAAAGCAGAGATTAGCGGAAAAGCACAGCTGAACAATCAAATTAGTAGTTTACTATTTTCAATGTTACATGAGCAAGGGATTACAACTCACTTTGTGAAGCAGCTTTCAGATCATGAACAGGCGGTTAAGAAAGTAGAAATTGTTCCGCTTGAAGTCGTTGTACGAAATGCTACAGCAGGAAGCCTTGCGAAGCGAATTGGCGTAGAAGAAGGTATTCGTTTTGAACAGCCAATCGTTGAACTTTACTACAAAGATGATGCGCTTGGTGATCCATTAATTCTTGCAGAACATGCGATTTTCCTTAAGGCTGCAACTCAAGAAGAGATTGATAGTTTAAAGGCACAAGCACTTCAAATCAACGAAGTATTATCGAAATTTTTCAAAGATAAAGACATTTTCTTAGTGGATTTTAAATTAGAATTCGGCCGTACTTCTCAAGGCGACATTATTTTAGCGGATGAAATTTCACCTGACACTTGCCGCTTCTGGGATGTTCATACGAACGAAAAATTAGATAAAGATGTATTCCGCAGAGACTTAGGCGGTTTAACAGAAGCATACGAAAAAATCTTACAGCGAATCGGAGGATAACCCAACCATGTATAAAGTAAAAGTATTTGTCACATTAAGAGAAAGTGTATTAGACCCTCAAGGAGTAGCCGTTAAAAATTCATTGCACCGTATGTCTTATGAAGAAGTTCAAGAAGTACGCATCGGTAAATTTTTAGAGCTAACAATCGACAGCACAGATTCATTAGATGAACGCGTAAAAGAAATGTGTGAAAAGCTTTTAGTTAATACAGTAATTGAAGATTACCGTTACGAGGTTGAGGAGGTTGTCGTACAGTGAAATTTGCTGTAATTGTTTTTCCAGGATCAAACTGTGACGTAGATATGTATCATGCTATCAAAGATGAGCTTGGTGAAGAAGTAGATTACGTTTGGCACGATACAGAATCATTAGATCAATATGATGGTATCTTGCTTCCAGGTGGTTTCTCATATGGAGATTACCTTCGTTCAGGTGCTATCGCTCGCTTCTCAAATGTAATGGATGCTGTAAAAAAAGCAGCAAGCCAAGGAAAGCCAGTACTAGGTGTATGTAATGGATTCCAAATTTTATTAGAAGCAGGATTACTGCCAGGTGCTATGCGCCGTAATGAAAACTTAAAATTCATCTGTAAAACAGTGAATTTGAAAGTAGCTAATAACGAAACAATGTTTACAAATGCTTATGGCAAAGATGAAGTAATTGCTATTCCAGTGGCACACGGTGAAGGCAACTACTATTGTGATGAACATACGTTACAAAAATTGATTGAAAACAACCAGATTCTTTTCCAATACGCAGGTGATAATCCAAACGGAAGTCTTCAAGATATTGCAGGGATTACGAACGAAACAGGCAACGTATTAGGAATGATGCCTCACCCAGAAAGAGCGGTAAGCGATCTTTTAGGAAGCGCGGACGGACTTAAATTATTTCAATCAATCGTAAAGCAGTGGAGGGAACAAAATGTCGTTACTTCTTGAACCAAATGTAGAGCAAATTAAAGAACAAAAGTTATATCGAGATATGGGATTAACAGACGAAGAGTTTGCGAATGTAGAGCAACTGCTTGGTCGTACTCCTAACTATACAGAAACAGGCTTATTCTCTGTTATGTGGTCAGAGCACTGTAGCTATAAAAACTCTAAGCCTGTACTGAAAAAATTCCCTATCACGGGTGAAAAAGTATTACAAGGTCCTGGTGAAGGAGCTGGTATCGTTGATATTGGTGATAACCAAGCCGTTGTATTTAAAATCGAAAGTCATAACCATCCATCAGCGATTGAACCTTATCAAGGAGCAGCAACTGGTGTAGGTGGCATCATTCGTGACGTCTTTTCAATGGGAGCAAGACCGATTGCACTTTTAAACTCTTTACGTTTTGGTGAATTAACATCTCCAAAGGTTCGTCATTTGTTTGAGGAAGTAGTAGCGGGAATCGCAGGTTACGGTAACTGTGTAGGAATCCCAACAGTAGGTGGAGAAATTCAGTTTGAAGCTTCATATGAAGGAAATCCGCTTGTTAACGCTATGTGTGTTGGTTTAATTAACCACGAAGATATTCAAAAAGGTCAAGCTAAAGGCGTTGGCAACACGGTTATGTACGTAGGAGCAAAAACGGGACGCGACGGTATCCACGGCGCTACATTTGCTTCTGAAGAGCTATCTGATCAGTCAGATGAAAAACGTCCTGCTGTACAAGTAGGAGATCCATTTATGGAAAAACTTCTTCTTGAAGCTTGCTTAGAGCTTATCAAGTGTGACGCTTTAGTAGGTATTCAAGATATGGGTGCTGCGGGCTTAACAAGTTCTTCGGCAGAGATGGCAAGTAAAGCAGGTTCTGGTATTGAAATGAACCTTGATCTTGTACCTCAGCGTGAAACGGGTATGACACCATATGAAATGATGCTTTCAGAATCTCAAGAGCGCATGCTCATCGTTGTTGAAAAAGGCCGTGAAAATGAAATCGTCGAAATCGTTGAAAAATACGGATTAGAAGCTGTTTCAGTCGGACACGTAACCGACGATAAGCGCCTTCGTTTAACTCATAACGGAGAAGTAGTAGCAGATGTTCCTGTAGATGCATTAGCAGAAGATGCACCGGTATACCACAAACCATCTCAAGAACCAGCATACTATCGTGAGTTCCAAGAGCAGTCAGCATACGCTCCTACTGTTGAAAATCACAGTGATATGTTAGTAACGCTTTTAAAACAGCCTACGATTGCAAACAAAGAGTGGGTTTACAACCAATATGACTACCAAGTACGTACAAATACAGTTGTATCTCCTGGATCTGACGCGGCGGTTGTTCGTGTACGTGATACAAATAAAGCATTAGCGATGACAACAGACTGTAACTCTCGCTATTTATACCTAGACCCGGAAGTAGGCGGCCGTATCGCAGTGGCAGAAGCTGCTCGTAACCTTGTATGTTCAGGTGCACAGCCTCTTGCGATTACAGACTGCTTAAACTTCGGTAACCCTGAAAAGCCAGAAATCTTCTGGCAAATTGAAAAAGCAACAGACGGTATGAGCGACGCTTGCCGTGAGCTATCGACTCCGGTTATCGGCGGTAACGTATCTCTGTACAATGAGACAAAAGGTGAAGCAATTTACCCAACTCCTGTTATTGGAATGGTTGGTCTAATCGACGATATCAACCATATTACAACTCAATATGCGAAGCAAAAAGATGACTTAATCTATGTTATTGGTAAAGCTGAAGCAGAATTCGCAGGTACTGAGCTTCAAAAAGTACTAGAAAACGGTACGGTATTCGGCCAGTCACCTAAATTAGATTTAGCGGTTGAAAAAACACGTCAAGATCAGCTTCTTCAAGCAATTCGTGAAGGTGCAGTTCAATCTGCTCACGATATTGCAGAAGGAGGATTCGCGGTAGCCCTAGCTGAAAAAGTGATGAACGGCAGCGGGTTAGGCGTAAACGTAACGGTAGACGGTGAAGCAACAGCAGAGCTATTCAGTGAAACACAATCACGCTTTGTTGTAACGGTTTCACCAGAGAATAAAGAAAAATTCGAAATGCTTGTACAAGATGCAACATTAGTAGGACGCGTAACAGAAGACGCAACATTAACTGTTAAACATCAAGAAAATGTTCTTGTTCAATTATCAGTTGAAGAATTAACTACTGCTTGGAAAGGAGCGCTTCCATGCTTGCTGAAATCAAAGGCTTAAACGAAGAATGTGGCGTATTCGGTGTATGGGGACATGAAAATGCAAGCCAGATTGCTTATTACGGTTTGCATAGCTTGCAACACCGCGGACAAGAAGGCGCTGGTATTGCTGTAACAGACGGAGAAAAAGTGACAGTAATGAAAGGCGTCGGTCTTGTTAACGAAGTATTTGGCCACGGAGAGTTAGAGCAACTAAACGGTAAAGCAGCAATTGGACACGTTCGTTATGCAACAGCTGGAGGCGGAGGGTTTGAAAATGTTCAACCCCTTCACTTCCGCTCTCATAGCGGAAGCCTTGCGTTAGCTCATAATGGAAACTTGGTTAATGCAAATGCATTAAAGCATCAGCTGGAAAACCAAGGGAGTATTTTCCAATCAACATCTGATACAGAAGTACTTGCTCATTTAATTAAACGAAGCGGCTATGAAGATATGAAAGATAAAGTGAAAAATGCTTTATCCATGGTTAAAGGCGCATACGCATTCGTTATTTTAACGGAAGATACGATGATGGTTGCACTTGATCCTCACGGACTGCGTCCATTATCAATTGGACGATTAGGTGATGCCTATGTAGTAGCTTCTGAAACATGTGCGTTTGATATTGTTGGAGCGGTTCATGAGCGTGATGTAGAGCCTGGTGAGTTACTTATTATTAATGATGAAGGTATTCAATCAGAGCGATTCACACTAAACGTAAACCGTGCTATTTGCAGTATGGAATATATTTATTTCTCAAGACCAGATAGTAATATTGATGGAATCAATGTTCACTCTGCTCGTAAAAACCTTGGGAAACAACTTGCAGTTGAGTCACCGATTGAAGCAGACGTTGTAACAGGCGTTCCGGATTCAAGTATTTCAGCAGCGATTGGTTTTGCAGAACAGTCAGGGATTCCATACGAATTAGGTTTAATTAAGAATCGATACGTAGGCCGTACATTCATTCAGCCTTCACAAGAATTGCGTGAACAAGGTGTAAAAATGAAGCTGTCTCCTGTACGTAAAATTGTAGAGGGTAAACGTGTTGTCATGGTAGATGATTCTATCGTTCGCGGCACAACAAGCCGTCGCATTGTTCGTATGCTTCGAGAAGCAGGAGCAACTGAAGTACATGTACGCATCAGTTCACCTCCTATTAAAAATCCATGTTTTTATGGAATTGACACGTCGTCATCCTCTGAGCTAATTGCTGCTACGCGCTCTGTTGAAGAAATTCGTGAATTGATTGAAGCTGATTCACTTGTTTTCTTAAGCAACGAAGGTTTAGTAGACGCAATCGGCAGACAGTATGAAGGCAACGGCGGACAGTGTATGGCATGTTTTACTGGAAAGTATCCAACTGAAATTTATCCAGATACTGTACACCCTCATGAAAAGGTAACTTGTTAGTTTTAACGTAAAAAAGGAGTGACAACATGTCATATTCATATAAACAAGCTGGAGTTGACTTAGAAGCAGGATATGAAGCTGTTTCACGTATTAAAAAGCACGTAGAACGAACTGCTCGTGCAGGTATTATGGGAACAGTCGGCGGCTTTGGCGGAATGTTCGATTTATCTACATTGAATTTAAAAGAGCCTGTTCTTGTTTCTGGTACAGATGGAGTAGGAACAAAATTGAAACTTGCTTTTCAAATGGATAAGCATGACACAATCGGTGTGGATGCAGTGGCCATGTGTGTAAACGACGTTTTAGCACAAGGAGCAGAGCCTCTCTACTTCTTAGATTATATTGCTTGCGGGAAAGCAGTTCCTGAAAAAATTGAATCGATTGTAAAAGGAATTGCAGACGGCTGTGAACAGTCTAACTGTGCGTTAATTGGCGGAGAAACAGCTGAAATGCCAGGTTTATACGAAGAAGATGAATATGATCTTGCAGGGTTTACAGTAGGAGCGGTAGAAAAGTCAGAAATTATTACTGGAGATGAGATTAAAGCTGGACAGCTGTTGATCGGTATTTCATCTAGCGGTATTCACAGCAACGGCTACTCTCTTGTACGTAAAATTGTTGATGATCAAGGATTAAATCTTCACGAAACTTACGCTGGTTTTAATGAAAAGCTCGGAGTTGAGTTATTAACACCAACAAAAATATACGTGAAGCCGGTTTTAAAAGCATTACATGCAGCTAAGATTGCAGGTATGGCTCATATTACTGGAGGCGGATTTGTTGAAAATATCCCTCGTATGCTTCCTGAAGGTTTAGGTGTAGAAATCGATTACGGTTCTTGGCCAATTCCATACGTGTTTGATTTCCTTGAAGAGCAAGGCAAGCTAGACCGTAAAGAAATGTTCGAAGTATTCAATATGGGAATCGGATTTGTTTTAGCTGTTGAACCTGAAGATATGAATAAAGTCATTGAAGCAATTGAAAACGAAGGCGAAAAAGCATTTGTTATCGGACGTGTCAAAGAAGGAACAGGTGTTGAATTTGCTGGAGGGACGTTTGCATGATAAATATTGCAGTGTTTGCTTCTGGAAACGGCAGTAATTTTCAATCCATCTACGAAGCGACTCAGTCAGGTCGATTAAAAGCAAATATCGCGCTTGTTGTTTGCAATAAACCCGATGCATACGTAATTGAACGAGCAAAAGCATGTGGAATACCATGCTTTGTTTGTTCGCCTAAAAACTATGAAAATAAAGAAGCGTATGAAGCAGCAATTCTTGCAGAGCTTACATCAGCTAAAGTAGAATTTCTTGTTTTAGCAGGATATATGCGATTAGTTGGTTCGACGTTGCTTAAGCCATACAAAAATCGTATTGTTAATATTCACCCTTCGCTGTTACCTGCATTTCCTGGGATTGATGCTATTGGTCAAGCTTTTGATGCAGGAGTAAAAGTGATTGGAATTACCGTGCATTTTGTAGATGAAGGCATGGATACAGGACCAATTATTGACCAGCAGGCTATTCGCATTGAAAAAGGCGATACAAGAGAAACAGTTGAGGCCCGTATTCATGAAATTGAACATCAATTTTATCCCGCGGTACTGAATGAATTATTTGAACAAGCCGCAGTTAAATAAATAGGATGTAACCTTGTCAAAAAAGTTTTAATCCTTTACTATGGTAGAGTAGTAGTGGAAGAAAGATTTTAAATGAGAGATCGGATCAGGAGGAGTTTACAAAATGACAGCAAAACGCGCGCTTATTAGCGTATCTGATAAAGAAGGTATTGTTTCATTTGCACAAGAATTAAAGGACTTAGGAGTAGAAATTATTTCAACTGGCGGTACAAAGCGTACCCTAGAAGAAAATGGCATTGACGTTATCGGAATTTCTGAAGTAACTGGTTTCCCAGAAATTTTAGACGGCCGTTTAAAAACATTGCATCCTAACGTTCACGGTGCTTTATTAGCGTTACGCGATAATGAAGAGCATCAAGCTCAAATGAAAGAGCATAATATCTCGCCAATCGACTTTGTAGTTGTAAACTTATACCCATTTAAAAAGACAATTGAAAAAGAGGATGTAACGCTTGCTGAAGCGATTGAGAATATTGACATCGGTGGACCTACAATGCTTCGTTCAGCTGCGAAAAACTATCGTTCTGTCTCAGTTGTAGTAGATCCAAGCGATTACGCAACCGTAGTAGAAGAGTTAAAAGCAGATGGCAATGTTTCATTTGAAACCAACCAACGATTAGCAGCAAAAGTATTCCGTCATACGGCAGCTTATGATGCATTAATCGCTGAATACTTAACAAACATTACAGGTGAAACAACTCCTGAGAAATTAACAGTAACGTATGAGCGCGTTCAAGGCTTACGATACGGAGAAAACCCTCACCAACAAGCTTCTTTTTATAAAAAGCCGTTAACACAAAAAGGCTCTATTGCAACAGCTACGCAGCTGCATGGAAAAGAGTTATCATACAATAATATCAACGATGCAAACGCAGCTCTTCAAATCGTAAAAGAATTCAAAGAGCCGGCTATCGTAGCGATCAAACATATGAATCCTTGCGGTGTAGGTGTGGGTGAAACAATTGCTCAAGCTTATCAAAAAGCATATGAAGCGGATCCTACATCTATCTTTGGCGGCATCGTAGCAGCTAACCGTCCTATCGACCGTGAAACGGCTATTCAGTTAAAAGAAATTTTCTTAGAAATTATCATTGCTCCTGCATTCGATCAAGAAGCATTAGATGTATTAACAGCTAAGAAAAACCTTCGTTTACTAACGATAGAGCTTGATGAAAAAGCAGAAAAAGAAGCTTTCTTAACGTCTGTAAAAGGCGGCGTGCTTGTTCAGGATGAAGACGTATTCGGATTTGATGATGCAACGATTACTGTTCCAACGAAACGCGAGCCAACAGAAAAAGAGTGGGCAGATTTAAAATTAGCATGGAAAGTTGTTAAAAATGTTAAGTCTAATGCTATTGTACTTGCAAAAGATGACATGACAATTGGCGTAGGTGCTGGTCAAATGAATCGCGTGGGCGCTGCAAAAATTGCAATTGAACAAGCTGGTGAAAAAGCACAAGGTTCAGCTTTAGGTTCAGATGCTTTCTTCCCAATGGGCGATACAGTAGAAGCAGCAGCTAAAGCAGGAATCACAGCTATTATTCAGCCAGGCGGATCAATTCGTGATGAAGAGTCAATTGCAAAAGCAGATGAATACGGCATTGCAATGGTATTTACAGGCGTAAGACATTTTAAACATTAATGAGGTGAAGAACGTGAATGTTTTAGTTATTGGAAAAGGCGGAAGAGAGCATACAATTGCATGGAAAGCTTCAAAAAGTCCACTTGTTAACGAAGTGTTTGTAGCACCAGGAAACCCAGGCATGAGAGATGTGGCAACGATTGTACCAATCGATGAAAGCAGCCAAGAAGAGCTTGTGCAGTTTGCAAAAGAAAATAAGATTGGATTAACAATTGTTGGACCAGAAAATCCGCTAATTGAAGGCATTGTTGATCGATTCGAACAAGAAGGTCTTCCGGTCTTTGGACCGCGCAAACAAGCAGCGATGATTGAAGGAAGCAAAAGCTTTGCAAAAGAGCTCATGAAAAAGTATGATATACCAACCGCAGCGTATGAAACATTTACGTCTTACGAGGAAGCAAAAGCATATGTGGAAAAGCAAGGCGCTCCAATTGTTATTAAAGCAGACGGCTTAGCAGCTGGTAAAGGTGTAACTGTTGCTTTAACAGTAGAAGAAGCTGTAGATACATTACGTGATTTTCTAGTTGACCAAAAATTTAAAGAAGCAAGTGCCAAAGTAGTTGTAGAAGAATTTTTGGATGGTGAAGAATTTTCATTAATGGCATTCGTACGCGGGACAAATGTGTATCCAATGGTAATTGCACAAGATCATAAGCGTGCTTTTGACGGCGATCAAGGTCCGAACACAGGAGGCATGGGAGCTTACTCTCCTGTTCCGCAAATTAGTGATGCAGAAGTACAAGAGGCTGTAGAAAACATCTTACTTCCAATGGCTAAAGGATTAGCTGAAGAAGGCTGTGAGTATACGGGAATTCTATATGCTGGTCTGATTCAAACACAAAAAGGACCAAAAGTGATTGAATTTAATGCGCGTTTTGGAGATCCTGAAACACAGGTTGTACTGCCCCGTATGAAAAGCGATTTAGTCGATGTGCTTCTTCGCATTTTGAAAGAAGAAAAAGTAGAAATTGAATGGGATAACGAAGCAGCTATTGGAATTGTATTAGCAGCAGCGGGTTACCCAGAAGATTATCAAAAGGGTGCGCCAATTAACGGATTGGATGCGATCAGTGAAGACGCGCTTGTTTTCCACGCTGGTACGGCTTTAGAAAACGACACATACGTTTCGAACGGCGGCCGCGTTCTATTAGTAGGTGCCAAAGGAGCAACTCTTCAAGAAGCGCAGCAAGAAGTATACAAACAAATGGCTCATATCGATGTAGAAAAAGGCTTTTTCTATCGCAAAGACATCGGCCATCGTGCATTAGCAAAAGCAGCTTTAAAATAAAAAAGGAGAGCTCCGGCTCTCCTTTTTACCTTATGAAGGATTATACGTTTCTTCGTTTCCATTTGGATGGTGTTCATGTTCATCGTGTTTTTGACACGAATCATATGCGTACGTAAGGGGGCAAAAACGCGTGATGCCTTCTGCAACTTTTAAAGCGCCCATTAACCCTAAGAAGATGTATGAATCTTTGTACGGTCTGCGAGATAAACGAGATGTTGTCCAAGAAAGAAGGGTAAAGCCCAGTGTAAGTCGAATTAATGCGTTAACAATACCGATATTTGGTTTCATGTTTTATCACCTTTATTCATAAAATTAATAACAGTTTCTGAATGCGTTTACATCACGGATGTGTTACGATAAAAATACATAGTAAATTAGGGGGAATTTAGCATGCCGGAACAGAGATACCGCTGGAAAAGCAAACATATTAGACAGCAGCTTTTAGTATTAAACGGTCAAAAAGCACCAACTATTGTCTTAAAAGATGCAACATATTTGAACGCTCGAATGAAGCAGTGGAAAAAAGCACATATTTGGGTTTACCAAGATCGTATTGTATACGTTGGCTCAGAGATGCCTAAGCACACAGACGCTTCTACAGAGATTATAGACTGCAGTGAGAAATATGTGGTTCCTGGGTATATTGAGCCGCATGTTCACCCGTTTCAGTTATATAATCCCCAGACTTTTTCCCAATATGCAGCCAAGCATGGAACAACCACTTTATTTAATGATAATTTAATTCTCGCTTTACAGCTTGAACAAAAAACGGCATTTTCATTGATTGAAGAAATGAAAACGTTACCACAGTCACTGTATTGGTGGTGCAGATTTGATTCGCAGACAGAAATTGATGAAGAGGCTGATATCTTCTCACATACAAACATTACTTCTTGGCTACAAAATGAAGCTGTCTTACAAGGAGGCGAACTGACAAGTTGGCCGAAGCTTTTAGACGGAGATGATTTAATGCTTCACTGGGTTCAAGAGACAAAGCGGATGAGGAAGCATATTGAAGGACATTTCCCGGGGGCGTCAGCATTTACCTTAGCAAAAATGAAATTGCTCGGGGCAGACAGCGATCATGAGTCTATGACAGGGGAAGATGTTGTTGCTCGGTTAACGCAAGGCTATGACGTTGCTTTGCGCCACTCTTCCATTCGGCCAGATTTGCCAAAACTGCTGCAGGAGTTAAAAGAGCTGCAGGTAGATTATTTTGACCATATTACCATGAATACAGACGGTTCTCCGCCTTCTTTTTACCAAAACGGCGTGTCAGATATGTTAATTACATTAGCTATTTCAGAAGGAGTTCCTGTGTTAGATGCTTATAATATGGTGTCTGTAAATATTGCCCGCTATTACAACATGGAACATTTGCATGGGCATGTAGCAACAGGCTGTGTGGCTAATATTAATATTTTAGAAGATCCTATGCGGCCTACTCCGGTATCTGTGCTAGCAAAAGGAAAGTGGATGAAAAAAGAAGGCAAAGAACAAGCATTAGCCTCGGTGGAATTTCCTTGGGAAAAGTTTGGTTTTTCACCGTTAAAGTTAGACTTTGATTTAACGATGGACGATTTTCAATTTTCAATGCCAGTAGGCGTCAAAATGAAAAATGCTGTTATTATGGAGCCGTATTCAATTTACTTAAATGTGAGCGGAGATGTATTAGCCTCTGATCATGATGAAAGCTTTTTAGTGCTGGTGGACCGAGAAGGCAAGTGGCGCATCAATACGCTGTTAAAAGGATTTGCGACAAATGTATCGGGAATGGCGAGTTCGTTTTCAAATACAGGTGATTTTATTTTAATTGGAAAGTCGAAAAAAGATATGATGTGTGCATTCAAACGTATGAAAGAAATTGGCGGCGGTATTGTTATTACAGAAGGTGAGAAAGTAGTATATGAACTGGATCTTCCGTTAAAAGGAGTCATGTCGAATCTGCCGATGGAAGAGTTAAGTAAACGAGAGGTGGAACTCAAGAAAGTGCTGGGTGAGCGAGGATACAAACACGATGATCCTGTCTATTCACTGCTGTTCTTTTCGTCTACACATTTGCCTTATATTCGTATCACGCCAGTAGGAATTTATGACGTTATGAATAAAAAAGTACTTTTTCCGTCTATAATGCGTTAAAATATAAAAGTATCAAAGGAATTTGAAATTTGTATGAAATTGGCTGTCTTCATACAGAATGAATGTATGTGCAAATAAATATAGAAACTGTATTTTATAGATAGAAACAACTAGTAAAGAAAGCCAATGATAAAGGAGTTCGATACGATGCAAATCAACAAACTACGAGGAAAAGAATTAGATCAGCTATTTCAAGCGATTTTATCATTAGAAAACATTGAAGAATGCTATCAATTTTTTGATGACCTATGTACAGTTAATGAAATTCAATCATTAGCACAGCGCTTAGAAGTAGCAAGAATGCTAAGAGAAGGCAACACGTACCATAAAATTGAGACGGAAACTGGAGCAAGCACAGCGACTATTTCCCGTGTTAAACGCTGCTTGAATTATGGAAGCGATGCGTATCAAATGGTGTTAGAACGCCTTCAAGAAGATTCAAATCAAAAGTAAAGCGTATGGCTGAAGCAGCCATACGCTTATTTTTTTAATTAAAATTGAGTTGCTTCTTCAATGATATTTTTCAGGTCGCTAATTGCTACACGTTTTTGTTCCATTGTGTCGCGGTTACGAATTGTTACTTGATTGTCTTCTAATGAATCGAAGTCGAATGTAATACAGAAAGGCGTACCGATTTCATCATGGCGACGGTAACGTTTACCGATTGAACCAGCATCATCGTAGTCAATCATAAAGTGTTTTGCTAAATCTTCAAAGACAGCGCGCGCTTCGTTAGAAAGCTTTTTAGAAAGTGGCAATACAGCAGCTTTAAATGGTGCTAAAGCAGGGTGAAGCTGCATTACTGTACGAGATGAGCCGTCTTCTAACGTTTCTTCTTCATATGCATCAATCATATAAGCCAATGTTACACGGTCAGCACCTAAAGAAGGCTCGATGCAGTAAGGTACATAGCGTTCGTTTGTTTCTTGATCAACGTATTGGAAGTCTTCTCCAGAGTGTTCCATATGCTGCTTTAAGTCATAGTCTGTACGAGAAGCTACGCCCCATAGTTCGCCCCAGCCGAATGGGAATTTGTATTCAAAGTCTGTTGTTGCATTACTGTAGTGAGAAAGTTCATCATCATCATGGTCGCGAAGACGAACGTTTTCTTCTTTCATGCCAAGAGAAAGAAGCCATTTGTTACATGTTTCTTTCCAGTAGTTAAACCATTCTAATTCAGTGCCTGGTTTACAGAAGAATTCAAGCTCCATTTGTTCAAATTCACGTGTACGGAATGTGAAGTTACCAGGTGTAATTTCGTTACGGAAGCTTTTACCCACTTGGCCGATACCGAATGGAAGCTTTTTACGCATTGAGCGCTGAACGTTTTTAAAGTTTACGAAAATACCTTGAGCTGTTTCAGGACGAAGGTAAATTTCATTTGTTGATGTTTCAGTTACACCTTGGTGCGTTTTGAACATTAAGTTAAATTGACGAATTTCAGTGAAGTTAGCTGAACCACACTCAGGACATGTAATTTCATGTTCTTTAATTAAGTCAGCCATTGCATCAAATGAAAGGCCGTCTACGATCATTTCAATGCCTTTTTCTTGAAGCTTTTCTTCAATTAATTTATCAGCACGGTGACGAGCTTTACAATCCTTACAGTCGATCATTGGGTCATTAAAGTTTCCTAAGTGACCAGAAGCTTCCCATGTTTTTGGATTCATTAAAATCGCAGCGTCTAAACCAACGTTGTATGGAGATTCTTGAATGAATTTTTTCCACCATGCTTTTTTAATATTGTTTTTTAATTCTACGCCAAGCGGGCCGTAATCCCATGTATTTGCAAGACCGCCGTAAATTTCAGAACCTTGAAATACAAAGCCGCGATGTTTGGCGTGAGATACGATTTGATCCATTGTTTTTGACATTCTAATTCCTCCTGTAAATGGTAGTAATTCAAGCGAAACAAAAAGAGCGGGTACAAAAAAACTCTCGTCCCTGGGCATATCAACAATATGCCCAGGGACGAGAGTTTTTCCCGCGGTTCCACCCTGGTTGATACAAAATGTATCCACCTTCGTCTGTATATACTCCAGATTGCCTTTTCCTTAAACCATTCTCTAGGCTCCCACCGTCCCTAGTTCGCTTTGTGAAGAGGATTTAAGTACTATTGATCCTTCAGCGTATATCATATGAATTTTAGTAGCTATATATTAGCATATCCTATGCAGAGAAACAATAACCTTGTGCAAAATGGGCTTTTTTTGTGATGTTTTCTTCCGGAATTTGAGGATAAAACCATATCTTTTATCCATATTTTTTGAAAACAAAAAACGTGATGAAAAGTTAGGTTTTCCTTTCATTTCACCCTCTTAGTTTTGTTATAATGAACAAATGGACGAGCGCGAACTTTTAAGTGTAAAGAAATGGAGGAACCTATATGTATGATATTAAAGAGTGGAGACATGTCTTTAAATTAGATCCTAATAAAGAAATTTCAGATGCAGATTTAGAAAAAATTTGCGAATCCGGCACGGATGCGGTTCTTGTTGGAGGATCAGACGGAGTAACTTTAGACAATGTGCTGCAGCTGCTAATGCGTATTCGCCGCTACACGGTGCCGTGTGCGCTAGAAGTATCAACCATTGACTCTGTAACGCCTGGTTTTGATTCTTATTTCATTCCGACCGTTTTGAACAGCAAGGATCCAAAGTGGATTGTTGACTTACATCATGCGGCGATGAAGGAATACGGTGAAATCATGGACTGGGATGAAATTTTTGTAGAAGGATACTGCGTACTTAACCCCGAAGCAAAAGTAGCTGCGCTAACGGAAGCGAAAACCGATTTGGATGCAGAAGATGTTGTAGCGTATGCTCGCATGGCTGAACGCATGTTTCATTTGCCCGTTTTCTATCTAGAATACAGTGGAACATATGGAGACCCTGCATTAGTGGCAGAAGTGAAAAATTCGCTAAATGAGACGAAGTTATTTTACGGCGGCGGTATTGAGACAAAAGAGCAAGCAAGTGAGATGGGAGAGCTAGCTGATACAGTTATTGTAGGAAATGTTATTTATACAAATTTATCGGGAGCATTAAAAACGGTAAAAGCGGTAAAAAAGAATATTGCACAGTGAAAAATAAATAAAGTAGAATAGAGAATATATGTTCGATACAGGCGGTGAAAACGTGAATTTTTTAAGTGAAAAATTATTAACAGGATTAAACCCTCAGCAGCAAGAGGCAGTTAAAACAACAGACGGACCATTATTACTTATGGCCGGTGCAGGAAGTGGGAAAACACGCGTATTAACGCATCGAATTGCGTTTTTAATGGCGGAAAAAGAAGTTGCACCTTGGAATATTTTAGCTATTACCTTCACAAACAAAGCAGCTCGTGAAATGAGAGAGCGTGTGGCAAGTATCGTTGGCGGAGTGGCAGAAGATATCTGGATTTCAACGTTCCACTCGATGTGCGTACGTATTTTACGAAGAGATATTGATCGTATTGGCTTTAATCGCAACTTTACGATTTTAGATTCAACGGATCAGCTGTCCGTTATTAAAAACATTTTAAAAGATCAAAACATCGACCCAAAAAAATTCGATCCGCGCTCGCTATTAGGAAGCATTAGTTCAGCTAAAAATGAACTGAAAGTAGCGGAAGAATTTGATAAAACAGCAGCAGGACCATATGAAGAAGTTGTAAGTAAAGTCTATAAAGAGTATGAAAAGCGTTTAAAGAAAAACCAAGCGCTCGATTTTGATGATTTGATTATGACAACGATTCAGTTATTTAAACGAGTTCCTGAAGTGTTAACGTACTATCAGCGCAAGTTTCAATATATTCATGTGGACGAGTATCAAGATACAAACCATGCACAATATATGCTGGTTCGCTTGCTAGCCGCACGATTTGAAAATGTATGCGTAGTAGGGGATTCAGATCAGTCTATTTACCGCTGGCGCGGGGCTGATATTACAAATATCTTGTCATTTGAAAAAGATTACCCAAAAGCCAAAACCATTTTGCTTGAACAAAATTATCGTTCAACGAAAACGATTTTGGCTGCGGCAAACGGCGTCATTGCAAACAATATGAATCGTAAAGTGAAAAACTTATGGACGGAAAACGATGAAGGCCAGAAGATTTATCATTACCAAGCAATGAGTGAGCATGATGAGGCACAGTTTGTAGCACGTAAAATCAAAGAAGCAGTAGACAGCGGCAAACGTAAATATAGCGATTTTGCCATTTTGTATCGTACAAATGCACAGTCGCGTGTAATGGAGGAAGTACTGCTAAAATCCAATATTAACTATACGATTGTCGGCGGGATTAAGTTCTACGACCGCAAAGAGATTAAAGATTTGCTTGCGTACTTACGCTTAATTGCCAACCAAGATGATGACATTAGCTTAGCTCGTATTGTGAACGTTCCAAAACGCGGAGTTGGAGCTACTTCAGTCGATAAAGTAGCCAATTACGGAAACGTTCATGACATTTCTATTTTCAAAGCGCTTGATGAAGTAGAATTGATGGGGTTAACGGGTAAAGCAACAAAGGCACTTCGTGATTTCCAATCCATGATTTCAAACTTAGCTCAAATGCAAGACTATATGTCTGTAACAGAGCTTGTGGAACAAGTATTAGAAAGAACAGGGTACCGTGAAGCGCTTAAAGTAGAAAAAACAATTGAAGCACAAAGTCGCTTAGAGAATATTGATGAGTTTTTATCTGTTACAAAAACGTTTGAAGAAGCAAGTGAAGATAAGAGCTTAGTAGCATTTTTAACCGATTTAGCGCTTGTTGCTGATATCGATAAGCTTGACGACGAGGAAGAAGAAGAGAACGAACAAGTGATTCTGATGACGCTTCACTCAGCAAAAGGTCTAGAGTTCCCGGTTGTTTTCCTAATGGGTATGGAAGAAGGCGTATTCCCTCATAGCCGATCGTTATTCGAAGATAATGAAATGGAAGAAGAACGACGCTTAGCCTACGTAGGGATTACACGTGCTGAACAAGAATTGTATTTATTAAATGCTCAAATGCGTACACTATTTGGTAAAACAAACGTCAATCCAAAATCGCGCTTCATTGGAGAAATCCCAAGCGAGCTTGTGGAATCTTTAAATGAAACGATGCGCAAGCCTGCTGCTGGTCGTTCAGGGGCTTCAGCTTCGCCGTTTGCAGCGCGCCGACAAGCGGCCGTGGCAAAAACGAAGCTTGTATCAACGGGCAGTGAATCGATTGGATGGAGCGTTGGAGATAAGGCCGAGCATAAAAAATGGGGAATTGGTACAGTTGTAAGTGTAAAAGGAGAAGGAGACTCAAAAGAATTAGACATTGCTTTTCCTAGTCCTACAGGTGTAAAAAGACTGCTTGCTAAATTTGCCCCGGTTACGAAAGTGTAATCGTGAAAAGGAGCTAGAATATGGAGTTTGAGACAGCAAAATCACGCGTTCAAGAATTACGTGACTTATTAAATCAATATGGTTATGAATATTATGTGTTAGATCAGCCATCTGTTCCAGATGCAGAATACGATAAATTAATGAATGAGTTAATTGAAATAGAAGAATCGTTTCCAGAATTAAAAACAGCTGACTCACCTACTCAGCGCATCGGCGGCCAAGTGCTCGATGCGTTTGAGAAGGTTCAGCATCAAACGTCTATGCTAAGTTTAGGAAATGCATTTAATGAAGAAGACCTTCGAGATTTTGATCGCCGAGTGCGCCAAGCCGTTGAAGACGAGTTTTCTTATGTATGCGAACTTAAAATTGACGGCCTTGCTGTATCTCTTCGCTATGAAGATGGATACTTAGTGCTGGGTGCTACGCGCGGAGATGGTACGACTGGTGAAAATATTACTGAAAACTTAAAAACAATTCGCTCGATTCCACTGCGAATTAAAGAACCGTTATCAATGGAAGTTCGCGGAGAAGCATTTATGCCGAGGAAATCATTCGAAGCACTTAATGAAGCAAAAATGGAAAGAGATGAAGTTCCGTTTGCTAACCCCCGTAACGCAGCTGCTGGCTCACTGCGTCAGCTAGATCCTAAAATTGCGGCAAAACGTAATTTAGATATCTTTGTCTATGCCATGACTGATACAGGAGAATTAGAAATCGACTCTCACAGCGAAAGTTTGAATTTACTCGATGATCTTGGCTTTAAAACAAATAAAGAAAGACAGACGTGTGAAACCATTGATGATGTGATTGCTTATATCGAAAGCTGGCAAACGAAACGTCCAGAACTATCTTATGATATTGATGGCATTGTTGTAAAAGTAGATTCATTTGATCAGCAGGCTGAGCTTGGAACAACGGCCAAGAGTCCACGCTGGGCTATTGCTTATAAGTTTCCTGCTGAAGAAGTTGTAACCAAGCTTGTAAATATTGAGCTGACGGTAGGCCGGACAGGTGTCATTACGCCAACAGCTATTTTGGAGCCGGTTCAAGTAGCAGGTACGACGGTACAGCGTGCGTCTCTTCACAATGAAGATTTGATTCGTGAAAAGGACATTCGCATCGGAGATTATGTCGTGGTGAAAAAAGCAGGAGATATTATTCCTGAAGTAGTGAATGTGATTGAAGAGAAGCGAACGGGAGAAGAGCAAGAGTTTACGATGCCTACTCACTGCCCTGAATGTGAAAGTGAACTGGTACGTTTAGAAGGAGAAGTTGCGCTTCGCTGCATTAATCCAAGCTGTCCTGCTCAAATTCGTGAAGGACTTATTCATTTCGTGTCCCGCAATGCGATGAACATTGATGGACTTGGTGAAAAAGTTATATCACAATTATTTCGTGAACAGTTAATTAAAGATGTAGCAGATATTTATACGCTGACAAAACAGCAGTTAATCGAGCTTGAGCGCATGGGTGAGAAATCTGCGGATAATTTGATTGCGGCCATCGAAGCTTCTAAAGAAAATTCACTTGAGCGTTTGCTTTTTGGTTTGGGCATTCGCCACGTTGGAGCAAAAGCTGCAAAGACGTTAGCTCAGCACTTTGAAACCATAGACAAGTTAACAAAAGCAACGTATGATGAATTAGTGGCAATTAATGAAATTGGTGCCAAAATGGCTGATGCTATTGTCGCTTACTTTACACAAGAAGAGGTTCAAGAACTTATACATGAATTAAAAGAGTATGGAGTAAACCTTACATACAAAGGACCCAAGCTTGTAAGTGTAGAAAATGTAGATTCTGTTTTTGCTGGTAAAACCGTTGTATTAACAGGTAAGCTTGAACAGCTATCTCGCAATGAGGCAAAAGCACAAATTGAAGCACTTGGCGGTAAAGTCACAGGAAGCGTAAGTAAAAAGACAGACCTTGTTGTGGCAGGGGAAGAGGCTGGTTCCAAACTGACAAAAGCTAACGAGCTTGAAATTGAAGTATGGGATGAAGCAAGGCTACTTACGGAATTAAATAAATAAGAGGTGTGTGTAGTTGAAAAAGATATTGTTACTTTCTCTTGCGGTCATGCTTGTAACTTCAGCGTGTGCACCGAACCTTTCGGACGATAAAGAGACTGTTCAACAAACCAACAACAAGAAAGAAAAAGCAGTTATTCCGAAGTATAGTATTTCAGACGATTATTACCGAACAATTCTTCCATTTAAAGCGGGAGTGGCAAGAGGCTTAGTAGCAGCAAACTTAAATAACCGCTTGGATGCGCAAGAATTTGAAACAGGCTTAATGCGCTTATCGACAGATAGCTATTCTCCGAAAAAATATGTGTATCAAGAAGGCCAGTACCTTGATAAAGATACTATTCGCTCATGGTTAAGCCGTAAGCTGAGTGATAAACAGTTTAAAGATCTTCAAAGCAAAACAAAAGATGATACGGCGAAAAAGAAGCTTAAAAACAATGGGTTAAACCCAATTGATACAGAAACAGGCGATTTGAAAACTCGTAACGAAACAAGTCCAATGTACTTAGCGAACATTACTGAACAAGACTACCTTATTCAAGACGGAGACGACAAGGTAAAACTTGGAGGCGTCACAATCGGCTTAGCGATGAATTCTGTTCATTATTATACAGAAGAAAATGGTTATGCACGTGAAGTGAAGCTTACAAATAAAGAGATTGAAGCGCAAGGAAAGCAAATGGCAGATGAAATTGTTAAGCGTATGCGCAACATCAAAGGCTTAGAAAATGTGCCAGTTCGAGTAGCATTATTCAAACAAAGTGCTAAGTCCTCTTTAACACCGGGTAACTTTATAGCTGTCGGAAATGCAGGTTCAAATGATACGGCCGTTGGCAGCTGGGATAATTTAGACGAGCAATATTATTTATTCCCATCATCAGATGCAACAAAAGATCACCGAGATGATGCGATGAAGTTTGATGAGTTTAAAGCGCAAATCGAAGACTACTTCCCAAACTTTACAAGCGTAGTAGGGAAAGGGTATTACAAAGATGGACAGCTTCAAAAAATGACGATTGATATTCCCGTACAATTTTATGGAAAAGGTGAAATTGTAGGATTTACTCAGTACGTTGCTGGTTTAATGCTTGATCATTTCCCTTCATATATGGAAACGAGTATCTCTATTAACTCAGTAAGCGGACCGGAAGCTCTCATTGTTAGAAAAGCAGATGAAGACAAGCCGTTCGTTCATATTTACGAAGAGTAAGCAAAAAAAGACACTGCTCAAGCAGTGTCTTTTTTTAATTCTATGAAATTGCCTCCTATGAAGAAATGGCGTGAGAATTTTGTCTCGTAAACTTAGCAAGATAATAAGCAGCAAATGCAAATGCATCTTGTTCGGTTGTCCGCTCTTCATACGGGCGTTTTTTATCCAGCTCAAATTCTTTCTGATAATAAGGGATGTGATCTTGAATATAGTGACGCAGCTCGTGAAAGATGGTTTCAACAAGCGGAAGGTAGTCATCAAATTTAAAAATAAATATAATGCCGACTTCTCGCCAGTAAACACCTGAGGCAAACTGCAGGTATTCTGCTTCTTCTTCTCCAAGAGCGGAGACAATTTTATTGGCTTCACATGAATCACAAAAAATGATAGGAATATGAAAGGCTTTATTTAAACAAGCAAAAACATCTTTTTGCAAGGTGGACAAATCCCACTTGAATTCTTCATCTAATACAAACCATCTTCCGCTTTGCTGATACACAGGGCGCTGGTGGATGACTGACTGTATAAGTATTTTATTCAATTTTTATAGCACCTCTTTTACGGTAAAGTAGTTATTCGTTTTCTTTACTTTCCCAAAGACTAGTGAAATTAAAACATGGTGGTGTGTTCTTCTAAAGCATGTTTCTCTTTCTATCTATCTTTTCTAAAAAGAAGGTTATTTTATACCTATGCAAGAGAGAAATATTTTATGACGAAGGAAAAGTATGGAATGTTGTTTGAATGAAATAGATTTGGTATAAAATAGAAGTGATAAATGTAAGCCCTGTCTTGTCTGGCGGGGTTTTTAATATTTTAGGAACTAGTCTCAGAAATGTTGCCTGTTGCTAGTGAAGTTTGGTATTATCAGTATATTGTAGTGGGACGAATATTCGGAGGTGAAGGAACATGTCAAGAATTTCTGTTGATCAAGTAAAACACGTTGCAAACTTAGCGAGACTTGCGGTGACGGATGACGAAGCAGAACTATTTACAAAACAATTAGATGCTATTATTACATATGCAGAACAATTAGATGAGCTAGATACTACAAATGTAAAACCAACTTCTCACGTATTGGATATGAAAAACGTGATGCGTGAAGATAAGCCAGCTAAAGGCTTACCAATTGAAGACGTAGTAAAAAACGCGCCAGACCACAAGGATGGCTACATTCGAGTACCAACTATTTTAGAATAAGGAAGGAGGCTTTACGATGTCTTTATTCGATCGTAAACTTTCAGAACTACATAGCCTTTTACACAAGAAAGAAGTACGTGTACAAGATTTAGTAGACGAATCATACAAACGTATTAATGAAGTAGATGATAAAGTAGGTGCGTTCTTAGCGCTTAATGAAGACAACGCTCGTGCTTATGCAAAAGAGCTAGATGAAGCATTACAAACAAAAGATGAATTTGGCCTATTATTTGGTATGCCGATCGGTGTAAAAGATAATATTGTCACAAAAGATTTACGTACAACTTGCTCTAGTAAAATTCTAGCAAACTTTGATCCGATTTATGATGCAACAGTTGTTCAAAAACTGCAGGCAGCTGAAGCAGTAACAATCGGTAAATTAAATATGGATGAATTCGCAATGGGTTCTTCAACTGAAAACTCAGGTCTTCAGTTAACGCGCAACCCATGGAATTTAGATTACGTACCGGGTGGATCTAGCGGTGGTTCAGCTGCAGCTGTAGCAGCAGGAGAAGTTCCGTTCTCTTTAGGTTCTGATACAGGTGGTTCAATTCGTCAGCCAGCTGCTTATTGCGGTGTTGTTGGATTAAAACCAACGTATGGTCGCGTATCTCGTTACGGATTAGTGGCATTTGCATCTTCTTTAGATCAAATCGGACCAATCACAAATTCTGTTGAAGATAATGCATACTTACTTCAAGCAATTTCAGGCGTAGACCCAATGGATTCTACTTCTGCTAATGTTGATGTACCGGATTATGTATCTGCTTTAACAGGTGACGTAAAAGGCCTTAAAATTGCTGTTCCAAAAGAATACTTAGGCGAAGGTGTGGGCGAAGAAGCTCGCCAGTCTGTTTTAGATGCACTAAAAGTGTTAGAAGGACTAGGCGCAACTTGGGAAGAAGTATCGCTTCCACACTCTAAATACGCATTAGCTACGTATTATCTATTATCTTCTTCTGAAGCGTCTGCTAACTTATCTCGTTTTGACGGCGTTCGCTACGGATACCGTACAGATAATGCTGAGAACTTAATCGAAATGTACAAGCAGTCTCGAAGCGAAGGCTTTGGAAACGAAGTAAAACGCCGTATCATGCTTGGGACATTTGCGTTAAGCTCTGGTTATTATGATGCTTACTACAAAAAAGCACAGCAAGTACGTACGTTAATTAAGCAAGACTTTGAGTCTGTATTTGAAAACTATGACGTTATCATTGGACCAACTACACCAACTCCATCATTCAAAATTGGTGAGAAAACAGATGATCCATTAACAATGTATGCAAACGATATTTTAACAATCCCAGTAAACCTTGCTGGAGTACCTGGTATTTCTGTGCCTTGCGGCTTATCAAATGGATTGCCATTAGGGTTACAAATTATCGGTAAGCATTTCGACGAAAGCACAATCTATCGTGTTGCTCATGCATTCGAACAAGCAACTGAGCATCATAAAGCGAAACCAGCACTGTAAGGGGTGAGATAAAGATGAACTTTGAAACGATTATTGGTCTTGAAGTACACGTTGAGCTTAAGACAAAATCTAAAATTTTCTCAGCAAGTCCAAACGCATTTGGTGCGGCTCCAAATGCTAACACAAGTGTAATTGACTTAGGTTATCCTGGCGTACTACCTGTGTTAAACAAAGAAGCAGTTGATTTTGCAATGAAAGCGGCGCTTGCGCTAAACTGTGAAATCGCAACAGATACAAAGTTTGATCGTAAAAACTATTTCTATCCGGATAACCCAAAAGCTTATCAAATCTCTCAATTTGATAAACCAATTGGCGAGAACGGTTGGATTGAAGTAGAAGTTAAAGGTGAAACGAAGCGCATTCGTATCAACCGACTTCATTTAGAAGAAGATGCTGGTAAGTTAACGCATACAGGCGATGGCTATTCACTAGTAGACTTCAACCGTCAAGGTACACCTCTAATTGAGATTGTATCGGAAGCAGATATGCGTTCTCCTGAAGAAGCATATGCTTATTTAGAAAAACTAAAATCAATCATTCAATATACAGGCGTATCTGACTGTAAAATGGAAGAAGGTTCACTTCGCTGTGATGCCAATATTTCTTTACGTCCAGTTGGACAAGAAGAGTTTGGTACAAAAGCTGAGCTAAAGAACTTAAACTCATTTAACTATGTGCGCCGCGGTCTTGAACACGAAGAAATTCGTCAAGAAAAAGTGTTATTGTCTGGTGGCCTAATCGAGCAGGAAACACGCCGTTTTGATGAGTCTACGGGTGAAACAATTCTGATGCGTGTAAAAGAAGGATCTGACGACTACCGCTACTTCCCAGAGCCTGACTTATTAGAATTACACATCGACGAAGAGTGGAAAGAACGCGTTCGTGCTTCGATTCCTGAACTTCCAGATGCTCGTAAAAAGCGCTATGTAGAAGAGCTTGGCTTACCTGCTTATGATGCAATGGTATTAACGCTAACAAAAGAAATGTCTGATTTCTTTGAAGCAACACTTGCTGCAGGCGGAGATGCTAAACTATCTTCTAACTGGTTAATGGGTGAAGTTTCTGCTTACTTAAACTCAAATCAAAAAGAACTTTCAGATGTAGCATTAACACCTGAAGGTCTAGCTGGTATGATTCAATTAATTCAAGAAGGTACAATTTCGTCTAAAATTGCGAAAAAAGTATTCAAAGAATTAATTGAAAATGGCGGAGATGCAAAGAAAATTGTAAAAGAAAAAGGTCTTGTACAAATTTCTGATGATGCAACTTTACGTAAATTCGTAACAGATGCATTAGATGCAAACCCTCAGTCTATTGAAGATTTCAAAAACGGTAAGGATCGTGCAATCGGCTTCTTAGTTGGTCAAATTATGAAAGCTTCAAAAGGTCAAGCGAACCCACCTATGGTTAATAAAATTCTTTTAGAAGAAATTAATAAACGCTAAATTTGATAACTAAATGTGAGGTGGGTATCCATCTCACATTTATTATGAGTAAGGGCGACCGCGCTGAAGGTATGAATAAAAACCCAAACGTGAATATTGTATATCAAGGTTAATTTCTTTATAATATGTTTGTTCATGCCCCCTCTTGTTGATGATGTAATGTGAGGGGGCATTCTTTCACTGATAAAAGTAGGCAAAGATTTGTGACAAATTATCATTATTAGGATGATGAATATGAAAAGAGCGAGAATTATTTATAACCCGACATCGGGCCGTGAAATTTTTAAGAAAAACTTACCGGAAGTTTTGCAAAAGCTAGAGCAAGCAGGCTACGAAACATCTTGTCATGCTACAACTTGTGCTGGTGATGCAACAGAAGCTGCTAAAGTAGCAGTAGAACGTCGCTTTGACGTTGTAATCGCAGCTGGTGGAGACGGTACCATCAATGAAGTCGTAAACGGTATCGCTGGACAAGACTATCGTCCCCAACTAGGTATTATTCCTGTTGGAACAACCAATGACTTTGCTCGTGCCATTAATGTGCCGCGTACGATTGAAGGCGCTATTGATGTCATTGTAGAAGGCGTAACAAAGCCAATTGACTTGGGCTGTGTAACAAACGATGGAGAAACGCATTACTTTGTAAATATCGCCGGAGGCGGCCGTTTAACTGAATTAACATATGAAGTGCCAAGCAAGTTAAAAACAATGCTTGGACAGCTAGCTTACTATTTAAAAGGCATGGAAATGCTTCCTTCTATTAAACCAACATCTGTTGAAATTGAGTATGACGGAAAATTCTTTGGCGGCGAGATTATGTTCTTCCTTGTTTCCTTAACGAACTCAGTCGGCGGTTTTGAAAAGCTGGCACCAGATTCCTCTTTAGATGACGGCATGTTTGATTTAATTATTTTAAAGAAAGCAAATTTAGCTGAATTTATTCGAATTGCGACACTTGCGCTGCGAGGGGAACACATCAATGATCCTCATATTATTTATACAAAAGCGAACCGTGTTAAAATTCATACAAATGATAAAATGCAGTTAAATCTAGATGGCGAGTACGGCGGGTTATTGCCTGGGGAATTTGTAAACTTATATCGCCATGTAGAAATCTTTGTTCCAAAAGCAACAGCTGAATTGATGGAAAAAAATGAGATCGCCTAATTGCGATCTTTTTTCATGCTTTTCTTTGTTTGGCTTTGGCTCTTATGGTACAATCAGTTCAGCATTTTCAAATGACTAAAAGGATGTAACGATAAATGGAAAAATTAAAACCACCTGTAGAAAAAAATGAATATATAGATGTTGCGTTTGAAGATTTAACGCATGACGGAGCGGGTGTAGCGAAAGTGAACGGATTTCCTATTTTCGTTCAAAATGCGCTGCCCGGCGAAAGCGGCCAAGTAAAAGTCATTAAAGTAAAAAAAGGCTATGCGTTTGGCAAGCTTATCAAGCACCATACAATTAGTGAGCAGCGTGTTGAAGCACCCTGTCCGGTATACAAGCAGTGCGGAGGCTGTCAGCTGCAGCATGTAAGCTATGAAGGACAGCTGCAATTTAAACAAAAGCAAGTAAAAGACGTCATGGCGCGAATTGGCCATTTACCTGACGTTCCGGTACATTCGACGCTAGGAATGAACGATCCTTGGCGCTATCGAAACAAAGCTCAAGTTCCCGTAGCAGAGCGAGAAGGCGGTTTGGTCGCTGGGTTTTACCAGCAGCGAAGCCACGACATCATTAACATGGATGCCTGTTTGATTCAGCAGCAGGCAAATGATGATGTTGTTCAAGCTGTCAAATCAATCTGTGAAAAGCATGGGGTTTCTGCTTACCAGGAACAAAAGCATAAAGGCTCGCTTCGTCATATCATGGCGCGCTACGGACTTGTAACGGGTGAAATTATGGTTGTAATTGTTACTCGTACAGCTGAGTTGCCAAACAAAAAGCGTATTATAGAAGACATTATCGAAGCCGTGCCGAACGTGAAATCAATTGTTCAAAACGTAAACAGCAAGCGTACTAACGTCATTTTAGGGAACCAAACGAACGTACTTTGGGGAGAAGAATATATTTACGACTATATCGGCGATGTTAAATTTGCCATTTCAGCAAAATCATTCTACCAAGTAAACCCTGAGCAAACGAAAGTGCTGTATGACAAAGCGCTTGAGTATGCAGATTTAACAGGAGAAGAAACGGTCATTGACGCCTACTGTGGAATCGGAACAATCTCGTTATTTCTCGCTCAAAAAGCGAAAAAAGTATATGGCGTTGAAATCGTCCCTGAAGCGATTGAAGATGCAAAGCGCAACGCTGAGCTAAACGGTATTCACAATGCTGAATTCGAAGTAGGCGAAGCAGAGGTCGTCATTCCAAACTGGTACAAACAAGGCATCAAAGCGGACGTCATCGTCGTAGATCCGCCGCGAAAAGGATGCGACGAAGCCCTTTTAAATACCATCATCGAGATGAAGCCGAAAAAAGTTGTCTATGTTTCATGCGGACCAGCAACTCTTGCGCGTGATCTAGCTATTCTAGAAAAAGGCGGCTATGAGACGGTTGAAGTTCAGCCTGTTGATATGTTCCCGCATACGACGCATGTGGAGAATGTGGCGGTGCTTACATTAAAATAAGAAAATTGTTTGAAACACCACTATCATTAGGAATGGTAGTGGTGTTTTATATTGGCTTTTATTTTTAATACAGTACGGAATATACTAAAAGATTTATAGAGAAACAAATAAAAGCAATTATAAATGGGAGTAAAAAGATTCCTAAATATACATAAGGCAAAATGGAGGAAGCAAATTGATTACGTGGGAAACGGATGAAAAAGAGGTAAGTTTAGAAACCATTTTGAATGTAGAAAAAGTATAGGATGTATTGTTTCCAATCCACTTTATTGAATGTGTAACAAAGTATCATGGTGGAGAACCTTCAGCTGATGGATTTAATGTTGGAAAGAGAGAATGTTCTTTTTACCACTTACTAAGTTTTAATCAGGAGAAAAAGGATTACATTTTAAACGTGTATCATGATATTAAATACCAGCTAGTTGATGGTATTTGCCCATTTGGAGATGACATAGCGGATAATCATGTATGTTTTGACTACCGTTCTAACTCTCAGCGGCCTCTTATCGTTTTTATAGATCATGAACTAGCATACGAGAATCCTGAAAGCGGTATGTTTTTCGTCGCCCATTCATTTGAAGAATTTATTAATGGTCTATATGAAGAAGAATAAAATTAAAATAACTTTCCACCAAGAGACTGGGACAAAAGTATTTTAACCCAAGTAAAAAACGAACCATTAATCAACATGTTTGATTCGTGGTTTATTTTTTTGTTAGGGCAAATAAGTGTCGTCTGTTTCGTTCCTTTTAGCAGTTGATTGGAGGGCAAGGCGAAGACTCCTGCGGGAAAAGCGGAATAGGTGAGACCCCGCAGGAGCGCAAGCGACGAGGAGGCTCAGCGGCCGCCCGCGGAAAGCGAAGTCTTGCACGGAAATCAACTGCGGTTCCATACAAGCTCATCTATACTAGTTGTTCGCCTTTAAAATACATTCATTTCATTATGATGTCTCAACCTCTTTTAGGTTAAATAAGTACGGAAAAGGTAAAGGTAGCATTTCTATAACAAAAGCAGCAAAAGCTTGATATAAAAGCATTATCCGCTTGTATGTCCGTTTTATTTTGCAGTTTGTCCACCCCACCAACACAGCAAATTTCTGAATATACTTTTTTTAAGGTTTTCAATATTTTAGGAATTATAATAAAGAAGCAATAAATGAAAACATTATATTTGTGGTAAGAGGTGAAGGGACATCATGTATAGAGCAATTGCTATTATAGCGGGTTCTGTGTTAATTGGATTTGCATACAATTGGTTTTTAATCCCCCATAAAGTGCTAAGCAGCGGAATTAGCGGTATTGCTATGATTATAGGAATTTTAACGCCTGCAAGCACGGGAACAATGAATTTTTTGTTGAATTTACCCCTTTTAATTATTGGTTTTATGAAGTTAGGAAAGCGGTTTGTTTTACATACGCTGCTGTCCGTTGTGGCTTTATCAATTGCTTTATACGTGATTCCCTTGAGAGCTGTTAGTACAGATCCTATTCTGTCAGCTGTTTTTGGAGGAGTTTTAACTGGAATTGGCGTAGGGTTTGTTTTTCGTCAGTCAGCTTCGACAGGTGGATTTGATATTATTGCGATGCTTCTTACGCATAAAAAAGAATTTCCGCTTGGCGCTATATTATCAGCGATGAATGCCGTGGTCGTATTTGTTTCAGGTTTCTTTGTGAATTGGGACGCGGCTTTATATACGATGCTTTCGATTTTCGTCACAGGAAAAGTAGTGGATGCGATTCATACTCGCCACATTAAGCTCACGTTAACCATTATTACGAGAAAAGGCGAAGAAATGAAGCAGCAGCTTCTTACGAATTTGGTGCGCGGTGTGACGTTAATGAACGGTGAAGGAGCTTATTCAAGAGAAGACCGTAAAATATTAATGACGGTGATTTCACGCTATGAGCTTGCAAACCTCAAGCAGTTAATTCAATCTGTGGATCCTGAAGCTTTCGTAAATATTACGGAAACGGTAGAAGTAATGGGGCTGTTTCGACGGGATGCCTATTAATATATTTGTTATTTCAGCGCCGATTTATGATAAATAGCCATTTTTATAGTATAAAAGTTATAAAAAAAGCCTTAAGAGTAGTTCTTGAGGCTTTTTTTGCGTAAAATATGAGTAAGAAAATATCGTGTATGAAAAGTATAAAAAAGGGAATTTGATAGAGTACATAAAATATTGACATCAAAAAGGAGAGACTATATGACGGTAGAATATCAGTTAACGAAAAAGAAATATTACGAAACGTTTATGCAAGAAAATGAAAATCAGCCGCCTGTAAAAGTCCTTGGACACGCTTATTACGAAGAGCAGCAAAAAGAGTGGTACGACTTATCGCTCATTCGCTTAGCTCAGGGAGAAGTGTACTTCCACAATCAAGATTTTGAATCCGCGATTTTTAAGTGGGAGAATGTAAATGGCGAGTTTAAGCTGTGGGCGAAGAAAAATACAGCCGACGCACATTATGAATTGGGGTTGTCTACGCTCGCTGAAGAGCTTTACCTATCTATCGAAACGGATTCAAAAGTATTAAAAGCTGAAATAGCGCTAAAGCTGTTTTCGCTTTATACGGACCATAACAATATTGAACGAGCTTATGAAGTTATTAACGAGCTGGTTGCTTCTCAGCCGGATTATCCAAACGTCACGGCGATTGCGCGAAGATTTTATGAAGAGCAAGAAGATTTTAATAGCGCAGTGGAGCTTGCAGTAGATGAGTGTATTCGAACAGAATCGCTGAATTGGTTTGCGGTATTAAAGACTTACGTAGATAAAGGATATACAGCAAACTTTATCCCTAACTATTTTTATCAAGTGATGATTTCATTTTACAAAGTGGACCAAGTATATTTCAAACAGCTTGTCTCAGCTTTATGGAAACAATATAAGAGTCAGCCTCCTTATCTTGCTTGGATTAAAACCATCAATGATATTTTCTTGAATATTGAAGTGGGTCTCTATGATTATTGGCAAGAGATTTCAACTCTTTATCAAGAGACGTACACTGACTTAATGGAAAGTGATCATTCTGTAAAGGAATTACATGAAGTCATTCCGAACGTATTAACAAACTGGCTTAAAATTACTAATAAGTCACGTGCGTTATTTCCGTCTGCGGCCGTGCTTTCATGGAATGAAAAGTTTCCGTCAACTATTGATACCATTACAATCGAAAATGCAGGCAGATTAATTTTTGAGGCGCGTAACGACATTGATGGTCTTGAATATCACTACAAGCTTTGCCATGGCATTATTAAATGGGCTAATGAAAATGGTTTAGAAGTGGGGCACACCTTTAAATGGTGGGTAGACTTTTTATTAGATGCTCATACGACACACTTATTAATTACAGGAACAAATGCTGCAACGTCTTCATTTGTGGGATCGATTACAGAAGAAAAGGTACCGCAAAATCATGAAACAACCTTTGTGTTCATTCATGATGAAGAAGAATCTATCCAGCAAATCGCTGATCAAGAAATCATTCCGATGGAAACGATTGACGGAGCGGAGCAATCTTCTCACCAGGCGCTTGTAGAAGTGAAAAAACCTTTTGCGTTCCTTGATAAGCATAATTGTTCATGCATTGTTACGCCAAGCTTTACAGAACAAGAGGCGCGTGAGCAGGATGCATTTAAATATGCTCCTTTAGCAGATGGTTTACTGTTTGTGCTTGATGCAAAAGAATCGCTGCTTGATGAAGAAAGAGAATTATTGCTGGAGATTAAAGAATATGCGCCAAATACGCCAGTTCATTTTGTCATCAACAATATGGACAGTCTTTATAATCAAGCAACGATTGAGCGAATTACAAAAGAATTTGAAGCAAGCATTGGAGCGGATTTCCCGCAGGCTCATGTATTAGCCTATACGCCTCACTACGTATCGAGTCAGCACCACGGAGACTTGGCTCAGTTTATTAAAGCTAATTTCTATTACGATCCAAACGACGTTGGAGTAGAAGAGCGTGCGCGCAGACTGCTGTTCTTCATTCAAAATATGCTAAAGAGCTTAGTGGAAAAGAGAAATCACACAGAAAATCATTTGATTGAAAGTATTAAATGGAACGAAGATATGCTTGTGCGATTAAATGGCTTCTTGCATCGAGTGGATGACTTAGAACAAGAAAAAGCGAGTAGTATTGTTTCAGCTTATCATGGCATCAAAGAGGATATCAGCAAAAAGCTAAAAAATAAAATTCCTCGTTTACTCAAAAAGTCTTCAGAATTAGTGAAGGAAGACAGTGATTTTAGTACAGTTCATATTGAACTGAATAAACAAATGAATATGCGCGTGGAAGAGCACTTGCAGCAAGATGTTCTACCTAAGTTCCGCATTTCTTTAAAGGACTGGATTGCTACATCAAATGAAGAGCTGATTGCGAGTCAAGTAGATATTGAAGAAGTAGCAGAGTCATTAAATAAGATGTACAATGAGCAAAAATTAACGTTAGCCTGCGATTTTAAAGTGCTGGACGACTGGCGCCGCGACGTTAATCGTATGGCTAATCGGGTTCAGCTGGATGAAGAAAATATTTTACTTCGCGTTAATCCAACGCAGCTTTTGTTAAAAGGAGCAGGAAAACTGTTTTCTTCCATTCTTCAAAATCAAACGCTACTTTATAATCAATATAAAAAGTACATTGAAAGTCAAGACTATCAAGATATCACAGAATCTATGCTGGCAAAGTTTTTTATGCAATTTAATTTATTTGAGAAAAATTTAGAAGTTGATATTGAACTATTCTTTGAAAAGCCAAAAGAGGTTCTAAAAGAAACGATTGAAGAAACACAGGCGCATATTAATGAAAATCAAGACGTATTAAGTCATATGAAAGCCAATCCTGAAGCTTACTATGATCCGTTAACATTATTCCAGCTTCGCTTGCGTCAGTATGAGTTAATGGTTAAAGCTACAGAAGAAGTACACTATAACGTCTAAAAGGTGGAGCAGGATGTATTTAACGATAAAAGAAGCAGCAGAGTATCTATCTTTTCCTGAAGAATATGTACAGAAATTGATTCAAGAAGGAAAAGTAAGGGCTATATTTGATGGTGAAAACTACTTATTAAATAAAGAGCAGTTTAACACTCATTTAGAGCAAATGGAAAAGTATAAAAAACAAATTGAAGAATACCTAAATGAGCCAATCCCTGAAGATATGGACGTAAAAGATGAAGATTGAAGGCCGAAGCAGAAAACAGATGTTTTCTGCTTTTTCTTTTGGAGTGAAAGTGTTAAAAAAGGTAAGATATGAAAGAAATGTCGAAAAAAGTTGGAATTTCGTTAAAGATGTAGTCTTTTTAGATGCTTTTTTTATATAATGAAAGTATGCTAAACAAAAAGGAGAAGGTCTATGCAACGATCAAGACAGTTAAGGCTGATTTTATTGCTTGCCCTGATTGTTGTCGCTTCGTTTTTAATTATTATTGTTTCGAAAACACAAGGGATTATAAGTCAGCAAACGACAAAAAAAGTAGAAAACACAAGCGTTGCAATTCTCACCTCTGATGTACTGACAGATCAAAGCTGGGGCAGTCTAGCTTATAAAGGAAAAATCAACATCGAGCAGAAGTACCCCGTTTCGGCTCAAGTTATTAGCGAAGTAAATACGAACCAAAAAATGAAGGAAGCTGCTGAAAAAGTTATTCAAAATGGAACAAAAGTCGTAATTGGACATGGAAGAGAATTTTCTACCGTTTTTACAGAACTCGCTCCTAAGTATCCTCATGTTCATTTCGTCACCATTCACGGTACTTCACGTTATAAAAACCAAACTGTATATACATTTGATCAAACAAAAATAGAGTATCTGGCAGGCACGGCAGCTGCCATGAAGACACGAACGAAAAAAATTGGATTAATTGATGCATTTGAAGCACGCGAAAAAAATCCAGGGTTTGAAAAAGGCCTAAAAGCGTCTGATTCCTCAATTGCTTTTTATTATCGAGTGGTAAACAGCCGAGACGATGGAGCAAAAGCAGTAAAGCTGCTCCGTGAGTTAAAAGATGAAGGCGTCGATATCGTCTATGCTAAAGGAAATTCATATAATCAAGAAGTGATTCAAGAAGCGAAAAAACAAAAAATGTACGTAATAGGATATTTAGATGATCAGGCGTATATGGGGAGGCCTGTTATTTTAACAAGTGTGATAAATGATGTTCCTCAAGCTTACAACGCGATTATGAAAGACTATTTTAGTAAAAAGGGCCTTCGATCTAGAGAAGTCAAACTTGATGCCCGGGATGGTGTTTATAAGCTTGCGCCTTTTGGACCAATGTACAGTAAACAAGAAAAACAAATATTATATTCGAAAGTTAGAATGTCTACACAGCCGAAGTAACTATGAAAAAGAAAGAGATGATTATGAATCAATTATTTCGCAACATGTCATTCCGTAGCCAAATATTAACGATTCTTCTTTTGATTACATTCATGTTAAGCGGGTTCTCTTTAGTTTTAGTGCATGCCATTGATAAAATGAATCATGTAAGCAACGAAATTAAAGATGAAGATGTTCCTCAAATGGTGTGGCTTTCTTATTGGGAAGAGCAGCTGAACATAAAAGAATACATTGTGAAAAATAATCTAAAGAACCCCACTGTCTCTTTGATAGAAGAATATCAATCATATGATACACGAGTTATTGAAGACAATGAAAAGTATAAGCAGCCTGTGCCAAAATCGTTGATTCCACTGAAGGAAAAAATTGAGCTGCTTGATTTCAAGATTTCTAATAACGTGCAGGGACTGCTGAAGTACGGAGATATAGAGGGAGCAAAAGAGTATCTTAAGAGAAATTATTTGCCGGATCTGCATCAGATAAAAAAAGATATTAATAGTTCAAAAGAAGAGACGGTTGATTCACTTGATACACTATCAGATACACTGTCTGTCATTATTAAAGATTCATTAATTTTACTATTAATTTTAACAGTAAGTGCTATTGTGGCTTCTCTTTATGTTTCTTATCGTATGAGTGCAAGCCTTACGAAACCAATTGAACAAATGATTGAAAAAGTGAATGACATTGCAGACGGAGAATACGGTCTTGTTCTTCAAGACACAAAGCAAATCGAGCTGAAGCAGCTTTCGGCTTCTATCAATCAAATGTCGGTTAGTTTAGAAGATTCATTTTGGAAAATCATTAAAGATAAAGCATATCGCCAGCAGATCTTAAATTCACTGCCTGTTGGAATTATCACAATAGAAGATGAGACAAATAGTATATTTGCTAATACCTCAGCAAAACAGTTTTTAGATCTCGATGAAAAGGATATTTGCCGGTATATGAAGGAATGTCCTGAATATAATACTGAATTTTGGAGCATGTTGAATTCGGGAGAAATTCACGAAAATAAAAAAGTATTATTTGGAACGAAAGAGACGTGCTATTGCTTTTTAGCCTCTCAAACGCAGCTGTTTAATGAGAAGAACGAAAGCATTGGAAGGATTTTTTATTTCATTGATATATCGGATACCGAAGAATTAGAAAAGCGAATGCATCAGTCTGAGAAACTTGCCTTGGTTGGAGAAGTGGCAGCCGGAGCTGCTCATGAGATTCGTAATCCTCTTGCCGTGATTCATGGATTTATATCTCTTATGAATCAGTCTCTTTCTGATGAGGAGAAAAAGCGTTTTTACCTGCCTCTGCTTATGAAAGAACTAGAGAGGATTAATTACATCATTGAAGAAATGCTGTTGTTATCAAAGCCTGGGACTCCGGTGATGAAAAAAGTCAGCATGCAGGATATTATTAATGAGTTATTGCCTTTGATTACTCACTCAAGCAAATTTACAGAAAAAGATAAGCTTATTTTCGATGTGAAATTGCAGCCGCATGTATTAAAGGTAGATGAAAAACAAATCAAACAAGTTCTTCATAATTTAATTCGAAACAGTATGGAAGCCATGGATGGAGAAGGAGTCATTACAATCTACTCGCAGGTTCATGAAGATAGCTACTGTCTATACATTGAAGATACTGGAAAAGGTATTCCGGTTCATATGCAGCAGTCGCTGTACCAGCCTTTTTCCACTTCGAAGGATAGTGGCACAGGTCTTGGCCTGCCCATTGCTCAACGTATTCTAGAAAGCCACGGAGGACAGATTAAATTATTATCTACTTCTTCCCGCGGCACAGTTTTTGTTATTAAATTTCCTCTACATTAAGAAAACAGCCTCAAAAGGGCTGTTTTTTAATGTGCTGTTAAAATAAGAGGACCGTTTTTCGTAATCGCAAGCGTATGTTCAAATTGAGCGGATAATTTACCGTCTGTTGTACGAGCAGTCCAACCGTTTTTATCCATTTTAGAATGCCATGTACCAGCGTTTACCATTGGCTCAATCGTAATAACCATACCTTCTTTTAAACGTGTACCTTTGCCGGCTTTTCCGTAGTGAAGAATTGTAGGCGCTTCGTGCATGGTATTTCCAATTCCATGTCCTGTGAAGTCGCGTACGACAGAGAACTTTTCGCCTTCTACATAGCTTTGAATAGCGTGGCCGATGTCACCTGTACGGTTTCCTGGCTGTGCTTGCTCGATTCCTTTTAAAAGCGCTTCGTATGTAACATCTACTAGACGCTGTGCTTCGTCTGAAATGTCTCCAACGGTATGAGTCCATGCGGAATCTGCTAAGCCTCCGTTTAAATTTACAACCATATCAATGGTTACAATATCCCCGTCTTTTAACGGTTTAGTTGTTGGGAAACCGTGGCAAATTTCATCATTTAAAGAAGCGCACGTTGCATATTGATATCCTTTGTATCCTTTTTGTTCCGGCGTTGCTCCGTGCTTTGCTAAGTACTCTTCAACAAATTTATCAATTTGCATTGTTGTTATGCCTGGTTTGATCATTTTAGCGATTTCTTTATGACAAGAAGCTAATAGTTTACCTGCTTCGTGCATTAAATTAATTTCGCGTTCACTTTTTAATGTGATCATTGTTGTTCACTCCTTTTTTGATGTAACTTTACGAAAAAAGTTGAGCAGCAGTTATAGCGATGAAAGTCGACTATTCATCAGTCGATTCTTCTTTATTTAAAAATCTAAGAAATACAGGAACCGTCTGCTATGGGGCGATATAAAATCATCCTTAATCATAACGCCCAATGGTAGGAAAATGCAAGATGCAGGCTTAAAAAGGAAGGGTTTGACGATAGGCATGTAGGGAAAACTGATAAATGAACGTTGAATTGGAGCATTCTCTATAACAAATGCGGTATGATATAGTAAAATAAATGAAACGAAACAATTCTTTAGGAGGGGTATAGGAAAATGAGTGAACATGGAAAATTTATTGGATTTGCAGGTACATATACAAAAGCAGGCAGTGAAGGTGTCTATACATTTACGTTAGATACGAAGGCTAAAAAGATTGTAGAAGTAAAAGCCGTGGCTAAAATTGAAAACCCTACATACTTAAATGCAAGCAAAGACAACGAACATCTTTATACAGTTATTAAAGAAGGAGAAAAAGGCGGAGTAGCTGCTTTTAAGGTTGATCCAAACACGGGTCAACTAAAGTTTGTAAACAAACAGCTGCTAGACGGCGCGCCTCCTTGCTATGTTTCAGTGAATGAAGATAATACGCTTGTTTTATCTGCTAACTTTCATAAAGGGAGCGTTGAGACGTATTCTGTTAATGAAGAAACAGGAGAAATTGAATATGTAGCATCCGTAGTGGAACATCCTCATTCAGACCTCAAAAAAGGACAAAAAGGAAAACCACACGTACACTATGCCGATTTTACTCCTGGAGAAAAGCACGTGGCCGTTGTGGACCTAGGTATTGATGAAATTGTGACATATGAAGTGGAAGAGAATAAATTGAAGGAAGTCAACAGCCTTTCTACATCTGTTGGTTCGGGCCCTAGACATTTAACGTTCCATCCAAATGGCCGCTATGCGTATGCAATGACAGAATTCAGCTCCGAAGTTTTATTTTTAACGTATGACGAAAGCACAGGAAGCTTTACTCAACAACAAGCTACTTTAGCAATTCCGGCTGATTTTACAGAAAATAATCAAGGGAGTGCGATCCACATTTCTTCAGACGGCCGCTTTGTCTATGCAGGAAATCGCGGACATAACTCGATTGCAACATTCAAAGTAGACCAGGATTCTGGACAGTTAACATTCGTAGAATGGACAGGCACTGAAGGCGACTGGCCGCGCGATTTTGTTTTAGATCCAACCGAACAATTTATTGTGGCGTCTAATCAAGAAACAGGAAACTTGGTGCTGTTTGAAAGAGACCAAGAAAGTGGAAAGCTAACGCTTCTTCAATCTAACGTTACGGTTCCAGAAGCTGTATGCGTAAAATTCCTCCACTATAAGTAATTGATGTAGAAAGCCAGACCTGATCCAAAAACAATCAGGTCTGGCTTTCTAAACCTGAGCGGCTGTCACTCCCCTTTCGGGGTTAGTGCCATCCGCATAGGTGAACCTTTGAGGGAATAGTCAGGTAGTGCGCATTCCTAAGCGTCATTTATGATCCCAATTTTTGAAATGAGCATAATCTATATATGGAAGAAAAGCCCTTTTGGAGGGCTTTTTTTTCTGGGGTTGTAGTAGAATGAAGAGAGAACGCATGAAGGGCTGAGGTGATAAGTGTGGAAAATATATGTGAGTATCCAATTGTACAAGCTCCTATGGCAGGAGGAGTTTCGACGCCTAAACTAGCTGCAGCTGTATCTAATAGCGGAGGGCTAGGGTTTTTAGCCGCGGGATATAAAAGTGCGCGTGAATTGGAGCAGGAAATTATAGAGATGCACTCACTTACGAAAAAACCTTTTGGAGTAAATCTGTTTGTTCCGACAAATGAAAAAGTAGCAGTTGATGCACTTGATTGTTATCAAAAAGAATTGTCAAAAGCCGCTGGATATTTGGAGTGTCAAGTTGGCATACCAAAGAATGATGATGATGAATGGGGTGCCAAGCTCGACATCATTCAAAAACATCGAGTACCTGCTGTGAGCTTTACATTTGGGTGCCCGGATCGAGAGATTGTAGCAAGCTTAAAGGGAATTGGAAGTCATATTTTCGTTACGATTACAACACCTCAAGAAGCCGAAGTGGCTTTGAGAGCAGGAGCAGATGCGCTGTGCTTGCAAGGAATTGAAGCCGGCGGCCATCGGTCTACTTTTTTAGAGAGTTCGGTGGACTTTTCGCTTATAAATTTGCTGAAAGAAGTCCGTCTAATCACTAAAAAGCCATTAATTGCTGCGGGAGGCTTGATGACGGGGTCTGACATCAAACGTGTATTACAAGAAGGAGCTTCTGCCGCTCAGTTAGGTACGGCTTTTATTTGTTGTCCAGAAAGCGGAGCGAGTGCTCTTCATAAAGAAAGCATTCTTCAAAAGCGTTTTAATGAAACAGGTGTTACAAGAGCTTTTACAGGGAAACGTGCTAGAGGATTTGTGAATGCCTTTTTTATTTCCTATGATAAATCAGCACCATCCGCTTACCCTCATATTCATTACATGACAAAGCCTATTCGAACAAAAGCTACACAAATGAATAATCCAGAGTACACTTCTTTGTGGGCAGGAACTGGATTTACGCTGGCAAAAGAACTGCCTGCACATCTTATTGTGGAAGAGCTTGTACAAGAACTAAATGAATGATGAGAATTACGGTGTTGCTTGCTTTAAGTGCAAGCAGCTTTACATAAAGAAGGTGAACTTATAGTGCAAAACAAATTTACGATTGGGCAAATGGCCAGACTGCACGATATTCCGATTAAAACACTTCGCTATTATGATGAAATTGGTCTGTTCGAGCCTTATGAAGTTGATCCGCAAACTGGATATCGTTATTATACGTTAGAACAATTTAAGAAATTAGATATCATTGTCTATTTAAAGCTGATGGGAGTTCCGTTAAAAGAAATTAAAAGAAAAATGGAGCACAGCAGCTTGGACGAATTTATTGAAACCTTAGCGGAATATCAGAAGGTAACAAAAGAAAAAATTCGTCACCTTCAAAGAGTGAATGCGCAGTTAACAACTCGAATGAAGGAATTAGAACAGACGAGACATATTAACCAAATAGGAGCCCCGTTCATCAAACACCTTCCTTCTCGTGAGGTTGTGCAAGTAAAAGCAGAGGTAGGTACGTTAGACGGAACTGAAAGTGTTCTGCGTGATTTAAAAAAGAAAATCAGTCATATTACCCCGATTATGATTGGGAAAGTAGGGTTTATACTATCTGTAGAAAACACAAAAAAACAACAATTTACAGATTACGATGGCATTTTTTTATTGGTCGAAAGCGATGTTTCTTTTAAGCATGAACTCGTTACGTTAATACCTGAAGGCGATTACGCATCTATTTATATGAGAGAAAAGAGAGATACCACAGGAGTCTATTACGATACGTTACTGAACTTTATTAAAGCCGAAGGATACAAAGCAGAAGGGCCTTTTTTAATTCGGCGAATTGTAGATTCATTTATTTCTCATCATGAAGAAGAGCGGCTGACGGAAATTCAAATTCGAATTACGTCTTGACTATCCAGTTGCTGGAGGGTTTAAGATGAGACTATTGTAAAACTGCTGAAGGGAGAGACAACAATAGATGAATCAGCAAAGTATTTCCCAAGGAATGTCTTTAAGCCGAGGAAATCGCATTTTATTTATTTTAATTTTGGGTTCACTAAGCGCATTTGGACCGTTATCAATCGATATGTATTTGCCAGCGCTGCCGACGCTTGCTAAAGAACTGCATACGTCAGCTTCTTTAGCCCAGGTCAGTCTGACAGCTTGCTTATTAGGCTTGGCATTTGGGCAAGTGGTAATGGGGCCATTCAGTGATATCCGGGGAAGGAAAAAGCCGCTTGTAGCAGCATTAATCACCTATGCAGCTGCCTCTGTGTTATGCGTGTTTGCGCCTTCTATTTGGATTTTTATCGTTTTACGATTTATTCAAGGCATGGCGGGAGCAGCAGGAATGGTTATTTCAAGAGCAAGCGTGCGAGACTTGTTTTCAGGTTCGGATTTAACAAAGTTTTTCTCCATGCTCATGCTCGTAAATGGTTTAGCTCCCATTTTGGCTCCGGTTGCCGGTGGACAGCTGCTGACGGTTATGTCGTGGCGCGGAGTATTTGGTGTGTTAGCCGTAATTGGTGCACTAATGTTTTTTGCCGTTTTATTTGGCTTGAAAGAAACGCTGCCGGCTGAACGCCGTAAAGAAGGTGGATTAACAGAAGTACTGCGTACATTTAGCGTATTGCTAAAAGATAGTGTCTTCGTGGGATATGCGCTGGCGCAAGGTTTTATTATGAGCGCTATGTTTGCTTATATTTCAGGCTCTACATTTGTTCTTCAAGACATTTATGGACTGTCTCCGCAGATGTTCAGTTTTGTTTTTGCTATTAACGGTTTTGGTCTCATTATAGCTACTCAAGTGACAGGACGTTTAGCTGGTAAAGTAAAAGAAGCTACTCTTCTCATGTATGGATTGCTTCAAGCAGCCGTTGGAAGCGTGCTTTTAGTGGCTGTAATTGCTACTCACACATCCGTTATTTTGGTCTGCATCTTGCTTTTCTTTGTTGTATCAAGCGTAGGAATTGTGAACACAACCGTTTTTTCACTTGCTATGCAAAATCAAGCTTCTAATGCAGGGAGTGCTTCAGCGCTTCTAGGATTGCTGCCGTTCTTGCTCGGAGCAGCCGTAGCTCCTCTTGTGGGACTTGGAGGAGGGCAAAATGCTCTGCCGATGGGCATTGTGATTATGGTCTGTGATTTATTAGCATTAGGTGTATACATGGCATTAGTGAAACGGAAAACTGCATCATAAAAAAGCTACTTGGCTCTCAACAGCCAAGTAGCTTTTTTTAGTTATTGAGCTTTGTGCTCGTTCTTTTCAAACGGCATTGTGACACCGAGTTTTTGAATTTCTTTTTTTGCATTTTCTAAAATGGTTTCGGCCTTAGCTTTTGTTTCAGCATCTAAACCATTTAGAAAATCTTTCTTTTTAGCAGGAAGATCTACGCCAAGTTCTTTTAATTTGGCTTCAGCTTGTTCCTTAGTCAGCGTGCCATCGCGAAGCTGATCCATAATAGCTTTGGCTTTTTTCTTAGTGGCTGCATCTAGATTGCTAAAAGGACCACCTTTATGTTCAGGGAAGTCTACGCCAAGTTCTTTTAATTTGGCTTCAGCTTGTTCCTTAGTCAGGGTGCCGTCGCGAAGCTGGTCCATAATAGCTTTGGCTTTTTTCTTAGTGGCTGCATCTAGATTGCTAAAAGGACCGCCTTTATGTTCAGGAAAGTCTACGCCAAGTTCTTTTAATTTGGCTTCAGCTTGTTCCTTAGTCAGGGTGCCGTCGCGAAGCTGATCCATAACAGCTTTGGCTTTTGCCTTTGTACCAGCATCTAAATTGCTAAAGGGGCCTTCTTTATGATGCTGAGGTAAGCTTACGCCGAGTTTCTGTAATTTTTCCTGTGCTTTTTTCATAATATCATCAACTTTTTGTTGTGTTGCATCACTCGTAGTTGTTGTATTGCCATTTGTTCGCTCTACAACCGTTGAAGAGCTTGTTTCATCTTTGCTTGCTGCAAATGCCGTGGAGTTTGCAGCGGCCATAACTCCTATTGTTAAACCGCTTGCCATGATATAACCGAATAGTTTCTTTTTCATGCTGTTGTCACTCCTTAAAAGTTATAGGGGTGTGGTACAGAGCTGTCCACAATTGTTAATGTAACCACCAATAGTGAAAAAATGGTGAAAATAGATAAAAAACGAAAAAATATAGACGTTTGTTGAACACTACAGCTCTTTTATTGGATAACAAAATGAAATTCGATATGATTTTATCTAAGTAACAGCAAAAAAGAATGGAGACTTTATATAGATGAACGTTCTTAAAAAATTGGCAATAGCTTTGATAGTTGTGATAGCGGTAAGCCTGTTATTTTTGTTTCGCGATGAGTTAAAGCCAGGTCCAACGTTAAAAGATTTTTCAGGAGCAGCTGAGTTGCATCCTGTCGTAGAAGAAAAGAAAAATAAACTTGTTCAACAAGCAAACGACCAAGGAATCTCGATTGTCATTACGGAAGGTTTCCGTTCAAAAGAAGAACAAGATAAGCTTTATGCAAAAGGCAGGACGGAAGAAGGCAACATTGTTACCTATTCAAAGGGCGGCCAGTCTTATCATAACTATGGACTAGCTATTGATTTTGCTATTGGGTTAAAAGACGGACAAGTTATTTGGGACATGAAATATGACGGTAATAACAATAATCGGTCTGATTGGATGGAGGTTGTAGATATCGCAAAAAGTTTAGGGTTTGAATGGGGAGGAGATTGGCAAGGTTTTAAAGACTATCCGCATTTTCAAATGAGTCCGGAAAATATAAAAGGCCACACACGCTAATAAAGCGTGTGTTTTTTAGAGAAATAATATAATTTCACTATATTTATGTCAGAACCTCTAACATGAATGGAAGCTTGTATTTACTTTTTTATTAATTTACTGCTAAGAGAATTATATATATTAATATAATAAAGTGATAGACAGATAATTAGAAAAAGGGCTGATTAGAGAGAACTGCCCTAGAAAAATGAAAGACAATTCGTATAAAGATATGCGTTAACTAATATAATCTATTGATTAAGCTTATACAAGTACCTTCAGCCTAGCGAACGTATGCTTACATATCGGCAAATGCCAACAAAACCTTTTATTTTTCTAGCATATTTTATTTGAAGATAGTTCATTTTGATTACAAAAAAGAGATAATTTGTCAACTGTTGACTTTGCTTTAAGGGTAAGAATATAATTTTTAACATATTTTAAATATTTTAAAAATTTAAATATTTATTGTTGTTCGCAGATTAGGAGGAGGAAAATGATTGTTTTTGACGGAGTGAACAAATATTACGGTGATTTTCACGTATTAAAAGATATCAATTTAACGATTAAAAAAGGTGAAGTTGTCGTCGTAATTGGACCTTCGGGTTCGGGTAAAAGCACGATGCTGCGATGCATAAATTATTTAGAAACAATATCTAACGGACAATTGACGGTAAATAATATATTAGTTGCAGATAAAAAAACAAATATTAACAAACTGCGCCGCAATATAGGTATGGTGTTTCAGCATTTTTATTTATATCCGCACAAAACGGTTTTAGAAAATATCACCTTAGCGCCTATGAAAGTACTGGGACAGTCGTCAGAAGAAGCTAAGAAAACAGCTCTATACTATTTGGATAAAGTAGGAATCGGTGAAAAAGCCAACGCCTACCCATCCCAGCTTTCAGGCGGCCAGCAGCAGCGTGTAGCCATTGCGAGGGGACTTGCGATGAAACCAGAGATTATGCTTTTTGATGAGCCTACCTCTGCTCTTGATCCAGAAATGATTGGAGAAGTGCTGGATGTCATGAAAACATTGGCTAAAGAAGGAATGACGATGGTAGTTGTAACTCATGAAATGGGGTTTGCTAAAGAAGTAGCAGACCGCATTGTATTTATGGATCAAGGAAAAATCTTAGAAGAGGCAACTCCGGCTGAGTTTTATGAAAACCCGCAAGAAGAAAGGGCACGTTTATTTCTTAGCCGTATTTTAAATCATTAATTGTTTAATAGGGGGAGTAATATGAAGAAATCAAAAACGTTTTTAAAGGCAGCCGTGCTTTCATTAGCAGCGGCTATGATGTTAGCGGCTTGTGGAGGGAAAAGTGAAGAAACGAGTGGATCATCAGCTAAAAAAGATGCGCTCACTGAAATCAAAGACAGAGGGAAAATTGTCATTGGAGTTAAAAATGATACGCGTTTGTTTGGCTTAAAGAATCCAAAGACGGGTGAAGTAGAAGGTTTTGATGTTGATATTTCTAAGCAGCTGGCTAAAGAGATTTTAGGAGATGAAAACAAGGTAGAATTTAAAGAAGTTACGTCCAAAACAAGGGTTCCTCTTCTTCAAAAAGGAGATATTGACGCTGTTGTTGCAACAATGACCATCACAGATGAGCGTAAAAAAGAAGTGGATTTTACGGATGTGTATTTTCAAGCTGGCCAGTCTCTTCTTGTGAAAAAAGGCAGTAAAATTAAAAGCGTTGATGATTTGAAGAAAGGTACTAAAGTGTTGGCTGTTAAAGGATCAACTTCAGCTATTAATATTCGCGAAAAAGCACCGGAGACAACGGTATTAGAGTTTGAAAACTATGCAGAAGCATTTACCGCTTTAAAATCTAAGCAAGGAGATGCTTTAACAACTGATGATGCTATTCTTTATGGAATGGCTGATGAAGATCCTTCTTATGAATTAGTAGGAAAGCCGTTCACAGAAGAGCCTTATGGCATTGCTGTGAAAAAAGGAAACAAAGAGCTTGTAGATGCATTAAACGATGCGCTTAAAAAGATGAAAGACTCTGGAAAATATGATGAAATTCACGACAAGTGGATCAAACAATAAGCGTACAGTTTTCTTTTCTCAGGATGAGCAGCATTATGCTCATCCTGCTTGTTTAGTTGAAAGGAGGAAGAAAATTGCTGGATTTTTCAATTCTTACGAACAATATGGATCTTTATTTAGAAGGTTTTAAGTACACCATTATCGCCAGTCTGATTGCTTTAGTGGCCAGTTTTGTACTTGGTACAATCATTGCGGTAATGCGAATAGCTCCTCTCAAAATAGTAAATGTAATTGGCACTGTCTACGTAGAGTTTATTCGAAATATTCCACTTGTGGTTATCGTCTTTTTTATTTTTATTGTGGCAGGAATCAGCGGTACAGCAGCCGGAGTGCTGGGACTCACTATTTATACGGCAGCTTTTATCGCCGAAGCTATACGAGCGGGAATTATGGCAGTTCCAAAAGGGCAGCTTGAAGCGGCGCGTTCATCCGGCCTTACGTACGGTCAGGCGATGCGATTCATTATATTGCCTCAAGCCATTAAAATTGTCATTCCTCCTCTTGGGAATCAATTTATTAATTTAGTGAAAAACTCATCCGTGCTAGGGATTGTTGCTGGTTTTGATTTAATGTATCAGGCAGATCTTGTTTCCTCTCGAACTTACGTAGTGTTTGATGTGTATATTTTTGTGGCCTTATTCTATTTAGTTCTAACCATTCCGTTGAGTTTAGGAGTTGGTTATCTTGAGAAACGTCTTGGTAAAACAAGCTGAAAGGAGTGAAAGTGATGGATTTTATGAGTGCTTATTCTCCTGATCACCTTTCCTTCTTAGTAGAAGGATTTTGGGTCACTTTAAAAGTGGCATTCATTTCGATTGTGTTAAGTTTTCTTATTGGAAGTATAGTAGGTATTTTAAGGTATGCCCGCATTCCAGTTCTGTCTCATGTACTCGCTTTTGTCGTAGAAATTATCCGGAATTTGCCGCTTCTTTTAATCATCTTTTTTACATACTTTGCTTTACCTGAAATCGGAATTGATATGGAAATTACGTCAGCAGCGATTGTGGCCCTCACTGTATTTGAATCTGCTATGATTTCAGAAATTATCCGAAGCGGATTAAAATCAATTGAAAAAGGACAAATTGAAGCGGCACGTTCATCAGGTTTAAACTATTACCAAACGCTTCGTTTTATTGTATTGCCACAAGCTTTGCGACGAATGGTACCTCCTTTAGTTAGTCAATTTATTTCATTATTAAAAGATACGTCGCTTGCAGTGGTCATCGCGCTTCCTGATTTGCTGCACAATGCTCAAATCATTTATGGACAGAAACAAAGTTACGTGGTGCCGATGTTTTTGATCATTGCGATGATGTATTTTATTGTAAACTATGCTTTATCAATCATTGCACGAAGACTAGAAGTCAAAAGGGTGTAGATACTCTTTTGACTTTATTTTTGGAAAATAAATAACATTGACAATGCATTGTTGCAACGCATAAAATGACTAAAGTAACAGTGATTAAATGAGATTATTTTCATTCATTATATAGAAGAAAAAAACAGTGTTGGTCCAACCCCTACTGAATATCCGGTAGGGGTTTTTGCGCAAGAAGTGATTTGGTTAAACTAACACGTAAAATGAACAGAAGGGACGGGCATTATGGAAAAACAAGATCAAAATTTAAAAAAAGGTCTGTTGCCTCGTCATGTGCAGCTCATTGCACTTGCCGGCATGATTGGGACAGGCATTTTTAAAGGTAGCGCTGACACGCTAGGTATTGCAGGACCAAGTGTTGTACTTGCGTATTTATTTGGTGGCCTTATCTTATTTATTGTAATGACAGCACTAGCGGAGATGGCAATTGTCTATCCGAATATGAACGTACAAAATTTAGTGCATAAGGCATTCGGTACGCAAACCTCTTTTATTGTAGGGTGGCTGTACTGGGTGAACTGGATTGTTGTGACGGTTGTTGAACTGCTTGCGGGAGGAAGCTTTTTGAAGTTTTGGTTCCCTTCTGTACCTCTTTGGCTCTTAAGCTTTCTCTGTGCAGTGCTGATTGTAGGGATGAATTTATTTCAAGTGAAGTATTACGGAGAAATTGAGTTTTGGTTTGCCGGTATTAAAGTAATTGCTCTTACTGCTTTTATCATTTTGGGAGCTTTCATTTTATTCGGTGTAATTCCAAGTGATGTGCAAAACCCTTGGGCAAATTATACGGCTCATGGAGGATTTTTCCCTCACGGCATGAGCGGTGTGCTAAGTGCCTTTTTAATTGTAATGTTTTCTTACGGCGGAGCTGAACTAATTGGTGTGGCCGTAACCGAAACAAAAGATGTAAAAAATGTGTTACCGAAAGTAATTAAAGGCACAGTATGGCGAGTAATTGGCTTTTATATTTTGCCTATTTTAATTATTTGCGGCCTTATGCCCTGGAATTCTGTATCGGGGCAAGACAGTCCCTTTGTGCAAGTGTTTAGTATCACCGGACTTCCGGGTGCGGCTCATATTATGAACTTTGTTTTATTGACGGCCGTTTTATCAGCAGCGAATTCAGGTATGTATGCAACGTCTCGTACGCTTTATGCTATGGCTCAAAGCGGGGAAGCGTCAAAGCGCTTCTTGAAAGTTTCGAAAAACGGTATTCCGATTAATGGGTTAATGATTACGGCTGCTTGTATTTTAATAGGTTTATTTTTAGCCTATAAAACGCCGGACAATGTAATTAGTTATTTAATGACTATTCCTGGCTTCACGATTATTCTTATTTGGGTAAGCATTTGTTTAGCTCAATTAAAGCTGCGTAAAGGATATAAAGAAAATCCATTTTTTTCCTTAAAGTGGTTTCCTTATACAACGCTCTTTGCAACAGCAGCACTGCTTGTTATTTTTGTATCGTTTATGTTTAACAAAAACAATGTGATTGGATCAAGCGTATGTGCGGTTATCCTGGTCGTACTCCTCATTTTTTCATTTATTAATAAAAGTCGAAAAGAAAAAAAGTTTGAAGTATAGCAAAAAGGCAATATACTAGAAAGACGAGGGTAAAAGCTTGTCTTTCTTTTTTTGCGAAAATTTCTGTATCACGTTACATATTTCTAGATGAAATGTTTAGTTAAATAAATAAAGGATGAGGACTACAATGGAATCAAATAATGTATTTACAACAAACCCAAAAAAGAAATCAAAGCACTTGGCCACGATTTCTTTGGCGATTATGGGAGTGGGCTTCGTTGCCACCATGCCTTTTGGTGATTCAATTTGGGGTCGGTTGCTTCAAGGTGGGTTCGAAGCTGGATTAGTCGGCGGCTTAGCGGATTGGTTTGCAGTTACGGCTCTTTTTCGTCACCCTTTAGGCATTCCTATTCCGCACACTGCGCTGCTTCCTAAAAACAGACAGCGTATTACAAAAGGGTTAGTTTCAACGCTGGAAAACGACTGGCTGTCAAAAGAAAGCATTCAAGAAAAAGTAAAAAGAATTGCGTTTACAAAGCGTTTGCTTCCGATTGTTCGAAAAGGTGTTCATTCGGAAACGATTCAACAAAAAGGAACAGCACTGCTTGTTGATGCGATTAATCGTGTGGATACAGGTAAAGTCGTTCCTATTATTGAAAAAGAGCTTAAATCATCGCTTTCAGCAATAGAGTTAAAACCTATCGTGCATTCGATTGTCGGAGAAGTGGTAAAAAATCAGTATGATGAAAAAGCACTTGATGTTCTTTTAAATAAAGGAGAGAGCTGGATTAAAAAAGAAGAAACGCAGTACCAGCTCGGAAGTATTGCTAAAAATGCGCTTGATAATATTGAGCTTGACGGTATTTTACAATTTGCTCTCAAATCATTTCAAAGCATGATTAACGAAGAGAAGCTAGGGTCTATTTTGCAAAATCTACTGGTTTCTATTACAGGTCGTCTTCGTAATGAAGATGATGAATATCGCCTTGCTTTGGTAAATGGAATTAGAAAAGAGCTGCAAGGCTTGGAGCACAATGAAGAGCTTCTTGAGAAATTAGAAGCATGGAAACAAAAAACGATTAATGAATTAAATGTAACGAATAAATTAACAGAAATCGTCGATAAAATGAAAGCGAAAGTGACGGCATTTATTGAAAGCCCTGAATTTATGAAAAGCTACGCCGTTCCTTACGTAGAGAGCTGGCTGAATGCTCTTGAAGGGGATGCACAGCGTCAAGAAGCAATTGATACGGCTATTCAAAAGCAAATCATGAGTTTTGTAGACGAGAATCATTCAAAAATTGGGCAGCTTGTTCAAGAAAACTTAGATAAATTAGATGATGAAACGCTTGTGGATATGATGGAAAACAATGTCGGAAAAGATTTGCAGTGGATTCGAGTGAACGGAGCTCTATGTGGATTCTTGATTGGTATTGTGTTAACGGTTATTAAATTAGCGGTATAAAAAAGAAGCACGCTCCTTTTGGAGCGTGCTTTTTCTATTAATCATCTATTTCTACACTGATTACGTCACCGTTTTTGGCATCTATTGAAACAGTTGCTTCACGTTTATCGGCTGTGTCAATTTCAATTTCATATACTAAACGGTTGTTTTCTTGGTCTAAATCCGTTTCATTCACGGTTCCTTTAGCACTTTTTAAAGCTGTTTTTATGGCTTGATCTAATGAAACAGCAGGGGAAACGTTTTGAAGATTCTCTTCTTTCTCATCTTCATCGTCTTTTTGTTCTTCATCAAATTCAATGATTTTACCGCTGCTGCTGTCAATATCTACATCGTATTCTTTATCACCTTTTGTGATGTCTACTTCATATTGTTTAACGCCGTCATCTACGGCTAATTGGATATTTGTAATGTCACCGCCGTCTGTTTTTTGAAGAGCAATGTCTTTTGCCTTTGCTTCTTCAATCGTTGTGGTTTGCTTCTTGTCATTGCTTTTAGACTGATCCGTCATGGCATATGCACTTGCACCTAATCCACCGACTAATACTGCACTGGCTAAAACGGTTGTAATAACTTTCATATGTTACGGCCTCCTTGATTTGTTGTTAAGACTATATTAGCCCATGAACTTTAAAGGAAAAGAAGAAGAAGTTTAAAATTTTCTTAGAAATAAATAAAGGTGTATAAAAAAAGCACAGCTTTCCGCTGTACTTTTAGTCGTCGTCATTTTCGTAGGTTATGGAATCTACATGCCCAGAGTAAGCGTTTATCATTACTTTAGCTTCTCTTGTTTTAGACTGATCAATTTCGACTTCGTAGAAGGTTTGGCCTTCTTCCTCTTCTATTTCAACTGAGGAAAACGTTCCTTTTACTTTTTGTAAAGCAATATCTCTTGCTTGTTCCATTGAAATGAGAGGCTCGTCGGATGTAGGAGAAACGGGTGGCTGCTCGCTCTTTTTTTGTTCTTTTTCTGTATCATTTTTAGTTTGAGTAGACGTTTGTTTCTCTACTTTTTGTTTGATTAATGACTGGACTTCTCCATTTTCTCCATTTACTGTGATGTGGTATGGAATATCACCTTTAAGCAAAGTAATTAGATAAATCGGTTCATCATCTTTTTGAGAAAAGCTTGCATTTTCAATTGTGCCGCCATATTTCTGCTGAATCATACGGCTGATTTCAGACTCGGATAAAATGGTATCAGATCGATTCATTGCTTTTGCTATTCCATAAAAGCAAGCTGAACCAACAGCAAGAAAGATAAGTATAAAAAGCACCGTTTTCTTCATACATTCACCTCCAGTATTATGAAAAATAGTATAGCAGGCAATTCTTAAAAATCTCTAAGAAACGGTGAGAAATCAAAGAGGAAAGCAAACCGTTACGGATGTCCCTTTGCCTTCATCGCTGCTAATCTCAATACGTCCGCTATGGGCTTCTACAATCTTTCGAGCAATGGATAACCCAAGCCCTGAACCACCGGTTTCTCGATTTCTTGCTTTATCTACGCGAAAAAAGCGTTCATACACGTTTGATAAATCTTCTTTTGGAATACCAATTCCTTGATCTGTGACCGTAATCATAAAGCTTTCGCTTCTTGTTATGGTTACCTCTACCGCTTTTTCACTATATTTAATGGCATTATCTAAGAGGATGTACAGCAGCTGCTTTAAGCGTTTTTCATCCGCTGTTACGACGGGATGATCCGTTTTTATATTTAAATAAATGGTTCGTTCAAAAGCTTGTTCTAGATGCTTGATTGTTTGGTTACAGACGGCCGCCGCATCTACGTGTTCCATGTGAAGCTCCCACTGCGACTCATCTTTCGCAAGCACCAGCATTTGAGACGTAAGCTGTTTCATGCGTAAAGACTCAGAGTGAATGGCTTCGATGGCTTCTTCTAAAATATCTGGACGCTTCATCCCCCATCGTTTTAGCATATTGGCATAGCTTTCTACCACGGTCAGGGGTGTTTTTAATTCATGAGAAGCATCGGATACGAACTGCTCTTGCTTTTTATAGTTTTCCTCTAATAAATCCATCATATTATTGAAGGTGTTGGCCATTTGATCTAACTCATCTTTAGAAGAGGAAGAGAGAGCGATTTTTTTGAATGTGCGAGACACTTGAATTTCTTCCATAGTATGAATAAGAGATTTGATAGGCCGCAAAATGATTTTACTTAAAAGCCGTCCGGCAAATATGGTCGGAATTAATATAACAAGAGAGGCAATAAGCAAGATGAATTTTAACGTCTGTAAAGATTGTTCCACGTCTTCGAGTTGTTCCGTGACTTCTAAAGAAACGACTTCACCGTTCGTCCAAATGACCGGAGTATGCGAAATTGCGTATAGGTGGCCGTCGTCTTCTTTGATGGTTGTTTGTTCATTTGAATAATAAGAATAGGATAAGTCCTGAAGCTCTTTCGTTTGATCAGTAACCGATACAACTAAAGGCCTCCCTGATTTAGGCAAAATACGAATCATTCCGTTAGGAGGCAAATAGGCACGAAGCAAATTGGCTTGTTTAACCGTCGAACTTGTTTGTTTTAGACCATGTGTTACGTTGCTTGTTTCTGCTTGCAAACGTTCAATTGCATTGTCTTCCATGGTTTTCTTGAAAATGAAGTAAATCGAGCTGTTCGCAATCACTAGCAGAATAAAAAGCAGCACAGTTGATGTAAGGATAATCTTTGTTTGCAGTTTCATGAGCTACTCCTTAAGCATATAGCCAACGCCCCGCATTGTTTGAATGTAGGGTGTTGAAAATGGAGCATCAATTTTTTTGCGCAAATAACGAATGTATACGTATACAATATTCGTGTCGCCGTAGTAATCAAATCCCCACACGTTTGTAAGAAGCTGTTCAAAGCTTAGCACTTGATTGTTGTTTTGAAGCATATAGACAAGCAAATCATATTCTTTAGGAGTCAGCTCAATAGCTTCATTTTCACGCGTGACTTCTCGCGTTTTTTCATTCACAACTAAAGTTCCTAGCTGCAGAGTATCTGCTTCTTTTTCAGCAGGAGATGCTGATGCAGGATGGCGAAGCCAGACGCGGATACGTGCAAAAAGCTCCTCAATTTGAAAGGGCTTTGTAATGTAATCGTTCGCTCCTAAATCTAGTCCGCTTACCTTATCAGGAAGGGCGTCTCGAGCGGTTAATAAGATAACGGGCGTCTGATCATCGTTTGCTCGAATGCGACGCAGTACTTCGAGTCCGCTCAATTCAGGAAGCATCACATCTAAAAGCAGCAAATCCCAATCATGTGCTTGAAACTCTGCCAATCCTTCTGTCCCTGTATAAGCCATGCCCGTTTCGTACCCTTCGTGTTCAAGCTCGAGCTGAATCAAACGAGCAATTTTGCGCTCATCTTCTACAATTAAAATTCTGCCTTTACTCAAAAAAATTCCCCCTTGTGTCTATGTATAGTTGCGTACATTATAGCATGGAGAGGATTGAGGTGTATAAAAGCAGCTGGAGGTTAGCCCGGCTGCTGATTGGTTGAAAGAGGAATATGTAAGGTAATGGAAGTGCCTTGGTTAGGAGTGGATTTCACTTCAATATGCCCTTTATGAAGTTCGCAAATGGCCTTTGCGATACTCATGCCAAGTCCAGCACCTTCTGTTTTTTCGGTTGTATTTGTGCCGCGGTAATAGCGGTCAAATAAATTTTTCTGCGTTTCTTCATCCATTCCAATTCCATCATCTTGAATTGTAATCAAGACGTGGTCACTTTTTAGAACGGTCAAAATTGTAATAGTGGTGTTCTCCGGATTATGTTTAATAGCATTAAAAATTAGGTTATCAACCATTCTTTCAAACCAGCGCGGGTCAGCTTGAATAAAAGGTTGAAGGTGAACGGGTACATAAGAGAATTGAACATTTTTAATAGTTCGATCGTTAACGAATTTTAAAACAATATGCTGAAGCAATTGATGAACATCCACTTTTTTTGTTTCTAAGGCAACCACATTATTTTTAAGCTTAAAGGCCAGTGAAAAATCTTCTACAAGCCCCACCATATATTCACTTTTGTCACGCAGCGTTTGGCCAATTTCTTTTAGCTCTTCTTCGTTCCAATTGTAATAGCCGCTTTCAAGCATATGGCCATATCCTTGAATCGTCGAAAGGGGGGTTCGCAAATCATGTGATATTCCAGTCATCCATTCTTCACGAGTGGTTTCTAGCTGCTTTCGTTCTTTTTCAGCTAAGCTAAGCTGCTCCGCCATCTCATAAAAAGCTGTGATTACTTCTGAATACAAACGATATTGAAAACGTACTTTTCCATTCTTCCGAAAGACGCGCTTCCGCTCTTTTTCTGTTAGCACTTCTGAATAGTTTCCGCTTCCCATGCGCCCGAGCCAGCTGGTGAAGAGAAGTAAGGGGCCACCGTAGCGAAAAGCGTTCCAGATGGAGAAAGTGATAGTGGCTATAAGAACAGAAACCGCCACGATGATGGAGATCATCCAAGCTTTTCGAATAATAGATTCATCGGTTATACTGTGGTAATTATTAGGAGTGTAAAAAACCCAAGAAATTTTCTTCTTTGGATCATGGAATACAGTAGCTGTTGAATCATATTTATCTTGTTCAATTTTTCGGGAAATAATTTCTAAAGGATCGTAACGTGTTTTTTCTTTAGGCATTCTAATTGAAGCTAAGATATCACCTTTCTCATTTAAAATTTGAAGCGAAGCATCTTTTTCTTTTAACGCCTTTTTGATAAGAGGGATATCGCTTTTGGGAGGCACACTTTGTTTATTATATTTAGCATACAAAGCATATAGCTGGTCTTTTAAATCACTTTTATAGCCCAAAATATAATAAGTAGGTGTAGTCAAAAAGGTATCAAGTTCTGTTACGACATTATAGCCTTTAAATTTTTTGGTTTTATCCATTTCTAATAACTCTGAAAGACCGTAGTGCTTAGGTAAGTCTTTTGGGGAGTTAACTTCTCCAATTACTTTTCCTTGTTTGTTCAGTACTTGGTACCATAACCCTTCCTGTTTAAGCTGTTTCGCTAAATTGTCTGAAACGTTCGCTTTCCCATTTTTAACTGTTGTGTCCGTAGTTAATACGCTAAGTGATCCAGAGGGCAAGTCTCTTTTGATATCTTGCTTTGTAAGGTAATAGCCTAGAAATATTAAAGCGCAAAAAAGAACGCAGCAAACACACGCAATAGCTGCGATAAACTGAAACGAAAAATGAAAGGTCAACCTTCTTTTAATTGATTTCATAGTGCTTTGCCGTTCACTAATTTATATCCAAGTCCTCGTACCGTAACTAAATGTTTTGGATTGCTAGGGTTATCTTCGATTCTTTCTCTAATTCTTCGAATATGAACGGTTACCGTATTATCGTCTACGAACTGATTATATCCCCAAACGGCTTCAAGCAGCTGTGATTTAGAAAGAACCACGTTCATGTTTTTACAAAAATGAAGTAGCAGCAAAAATACTTGTGCGGGGCAAGCAAGCGTTTGACCATCTACAATGAGCTCTCCAGCGGATTCATCTACGATAAAACGATCAAACTCATAGCGATTTGAAGGCTGTAATCCCATTTTTACAGGACTTCTTTCGATCAGCGTTTGTTTTCTGCGTAATCGTGCTTTAATTCGTGCCGCAATCTCTAAAGGATTAAATGGCTTAGTTACGTAGTCGTCTCCGCCCATGGCAAAACCTGTTAATACATCCAAGTCAGATACTTTGGCTGTTATGAACAGGATATATGCGTTTGAGAGCTCACGAATTTTAGGGCAAATATCAAATCCGCTTTTATCGGGAAGCATGACGTCCAACAAAATAATATCAATCGTTTTATTATGTAAAACATCTAGCGCTTCTTGAGCGGTGTGAGCTTTATAGATTTGGTTGAAGCCTTCTTTTTTTAATACTGTCTCCAGCATTTTGACAATAGCAATTTCATCATCAATTAGCAAGATAGATGCATCTTCCAATATAAATCACCTCGGTTTCATTTCATACGTATTCGATTTTAGCATAAGAACATTACGAAAAGATTAACAAAATTGGAAAATGTTAAAGAAAAGATAATCTCCCGTTTATTTTCTTGAAAACTTCATTTTATATACTAAATATACAGACACATAGTAAAGGAGTTAAAAGGATGAGTAATGATGTTAGGCGGGTTAAAGTAATTGATAGTATGAGAGGATTTAGCTTGTTTGGTATTTTACTAGCGAATATGCTGATTTTTCAATATGGTATTTACGGAAAGGATATGATTCATCTTTTCTCCCTATCACCAAGTGATTCAGCAGCCTATGTCTTTTTAAAAGTCGCGGTAGAAGAAAGTTTTATGCCAATCTTTACTTTTTTATTCGGTTATTCAATGGTGAAGATGAAAGAGAGTTTAGAAAGAAGGCAGTTAGGAGTAAAAAGGCATTTCTTTCGCCGCTTTCTTCTGCTTCTAGGGTTTGGCCTACTGCATGGAGTACTTTTATGGGAAGGAGATATTCTTACGTTTTACGGAATGATGGGGATATTTTTATTACTTTTCTTTTTAAACCGTAAAGCTAAAACGCTGTTGGTATGGGCATCGATTTTACTAGTTCTTACGGGAGCAGCTGGTTACGGTTCATTAAACGATAATATGTATCTTCTTAGTGATCAACAAACGCTTACCACATACGTAAAAGATACGATTCATGTGTATGGAAGTGGAACTTATGAACAAATTAAAGACCACCGCAACAACGTTGATCCGATGAATATAGCAGGATATAAATTTGCTTTTGCCTTCTTGTTTACACCATTTATAATGGGTGCTTTATTTTTGTTTGGTATGTACGCAGGGAAGAAAAAGTGGTTTTACGACGTTTCAGCTAATCCAAAACAGTATGGCCGTTGGGCGGCCGTGTTGATTCCGCTTAGCTTATTGTTAAAAGGAACTATGTACGTATGGCAAGATGCTAATTGGGCTGGTTCTACACATATGTTAGGTGGGAGTCTCCTATCTCTTGGTTATATTGCAGGCTTTGCTTGGGTATATACGAAATGCGAGCGGTCATTTTTGATGAAGGCTTTTGAAAGCGTAGGCAGGATATCGCTTAGTAATTATTTAATGCAAACGGTTATATGCACGACGATTTTTTACGGTTATGGATTAGGTTATTTCGGAAAGCTCGGCATGATAGCAGGGATTTTTGTCTGCATAGGTATTTACGGAATTCAGCTTATCGGCAGCTATATGTACGTGCGAAAATTTCAAACTGGACCGGTGGAAAAGCTGCTGCGTATATGGACAAATTTTTCTTGGAACGGAAAGCCCAAAGAGAAAAAAGCTTTACCGGAGGGAATAAATCATCCTTTTGTTGGATGATAGCAGTCAAACTTATTTAAAAGGAGATTTTCGAAATGTGGGCCATTAGTGTAAAAGAGTTTCAAAGCTTATTTAAAAGTGTTAAATCAATTATCGTTATTTTAATCGTATGCGGTGCTTCCTATGGAATAGCCCATCTAGTTAGTCAACTTGGAGGTCAACTGACGAGCGCACAGATTCGAGATGGAGCCAACGGAGGGATTTTGGTGATGCTTCTCGGATTCGGACCTTTGTTTATTTCAAGTCTTTCTCACAATGTTATTAATCAAGAAATTAAAACAAGAACAGCCAGGTTTTTAGTTACCAAAACATCAAGAGAGCGTATTGTACTAGGAAAATTCTTAGGAATTTGTTGTTTCTGGCTTGTTTGTATCTCTATTTCTTTTCTACTGATTGGGTTTATTTCGCATCATTTTTCTTTTTATATATTTTTAGAGTGCCTGCTATTCACCGTTTGTATCATTTCATTTGTTTTAATGCTTTCAGCTTTAATACCAAGTCCAACTCATACTATGTTTTTATCAATTATTTTATCGTTTGTTCTACCGGTACTGAGTGGATGGAGCATATTTTCATCAAAAGCGTACATTGCATGGTTTAAGTATGTGACACCTTACTACTATTTAAAGTTGGAGAAAGGGTATTTAACGGTTCTTCTTATTTTTGCAGCACTCTGTTTATGTACGGCACTTTGGAGTTTTAAAAGGAGAGAAGTATAATATGTATGCTATTGAAACAAGTAAATTAACTAAAAAGTATGGATCTAAAACAATTGTTAATAGTATTAATTTACAGGTACCACAAGGAGAAATTTACGGATTTTTAGGGAGAAACGGAGCAGGGAAGTCTACATTTATTAATATGCTTACCGGCGTTTCATTTCCTTCAGCAGGAGAATTTACGCTGCTGGGACAGAGTGATATTGATTTAGAGCTTCAGAAGAAAATAGGCGTGCTTCCTGACTATGCTAACTTTTACGATGAGATGACAGCGCTCAATCATTTGTGCTATTTTTTAAAGATAAATGGCCATCGTTTTTCGAAAGAACACTGTATTGATGTACTGAAGAAAGTAGGATTAGAAGGACATGAGCATCAGAAAGTTGGAAAGTTTTCATTTGGAATGAAAAAGAAGTTAGGAATTGCTCAAGCAATTATAACAGACCCAGATCTTATCTTTTTAGATGAACCAACTTCTGGAGTAGATATTGAATCTGCTCTCCACATTCATGAATTAATAAGAGAACTTCAAAATCAAGACAAGACGATTTTTATGACGTCTCATAATTTAAATGAAGTTGAGAAGATTTGTACGCGTGTAGCGATTATGAAAAATGGGATTATTTTAATAGAAGGGACAATGGAAGAACTGCGCTTTCAATACCAAGCGAAAAAAACGGTGATAATCAAACATGATCCTTACCCAAACAGCCACAAAGAATATATTCAACAGTTTTTCCGTACGGTGAGTCCGGACGTGGAATACCATCACACGTACACAAAAGTGATGCTTCAAAAAGAGAGAAATATCCCTCTGATTATTCGCGAATTGATTCAATGCGGCATCGATATTTATCAAGTTCACGTAGAAGAACCTTCTTTAGAAGAAATCTTTTTGCAAAAAAACATTGTGGATCATTCGCAGGTAAGTTAATGGGCAAAAGTCCGTTGGCTTACTACTCATCCTGAATACGTTATTTATAAATACCAGTTAGGAAGCCTCTGACAAAAACATGTTCATTTTCCCAAGAAACTGATAAGATAGCTAATGACATTTAAAAATAAGAAAGGATTTCGATTATGTTATCAGCTATTAATTCAGTAGACTATACCATTTTCCATGCGGTGAATCAGTATGCCTCGCATGTGAAGTTTGTAGATTCGCTAATGGTATTCTTTGCAGATTATGCCCAGTATGTACTTATTGTTTTACTCGGCTTGTTTTTACTTATTAATAAAAACGGCAGCCGTGTTGTAGCATTTCAAGCTTTATGTGCTTGTGCCACAGGAGTCATTATCAATAAAGTGATTAGTTTATTTGCTTATCGAGATCGTCCGTTTATCTCTCACCACGTGAATCAGCTTATTGATCACGCCGCGAATTCTTCATTTCCAAGCGATCATGCTACATCTGCATTAGTTATCACTTTTACCATCTGGCTGCATTTCAAACGTTCAGGGCGCATGTGGGTTGTCATGGGTGCACTCATTGCATTTTCACGGGTATGGGTTGGCGTTCACTATCCATTCGATGTGTTAACAGGAGCCGTTTTAGGCTGCGTGCTGGCGCTGTTTATTCATTATGTTATTTTTAATACGAAACTGATGAGGGCTATTACCAACTTGTCTATTTTTCGAAAATCAGCTTATGACGAACAGTCTCAATATTATTAAGAAAAAGTCGCATATACGCGGCTTTTTTTATTGGAAAATTTTTAATGTATTTAACACTTGTTTTTTAAAATTAAATTGTGTACAATTAAATCACAGAAACGATAAATAAAAAATTTTAATAAAATTACTAAAAAAGAGGAGAGATTTATACATGAAAGCTTTATATGAAACGACAGTCGTTAACACAGGTGGAAGAACAGGAGAAGTTCATTCTTTAGATAATATCTTTAATTTAGACGTTGCAACACCTCCAGCGCTTGGTGGAGAAGCAACAACAGCAACAAACCCAGAGCAGCTATTTGCAGCTGGATACAGTGCTTGTTTCAACAGTGCGTTAGAATTTATGTTGAAAAAACATAACGTAGAAATTAAAAGCAGTGAAGTAAAAGCTACGGTTCAGCTGCTTCCAGATAAAGCTGATCAAGGAGTAAAAATTGCTGTAGCGCTTGAAGCTCATATCGAAGGCTTAGATTTAGAAACAGCTAAAAAATATGTAGACCTAGCCCACTCATACTGCCCGTATTCAAAAGCAATCAGCGGCAACGTAGACGTAACGGTAGAAGTAGTTTAATTGCTTTAAAAAGCCCTGTTAAGCATGTAAAGCTTAGCAGGGCTTTTTTATTTGAATTTTCTCTATTCATTTGTAAGGAGTACTAGTATAATGAGGAAGAAAATGAATCATTCGCACAGTTTAGGTGCTCTTACATAGCGTAAGAGGTAACAGGGAATCGAGTGCAAATCTCGAGCGGTCCAGCCACTGTAAGCAGGGAGTTTTCTATCTTATCGTCACTCAAAACGGGGAAGGCGGTAGAAAATGATGATCTCAAGCCAGGAGACCTACCTATTCTGTACACTTGACTCTTCTAGGAAAGAGGCGGTGTATCAAGGTACGCAGTGAGCAATTACTGTTTATTTTCATATGCCGACACATCCTCAATTTCTATAGAATTGAGGCTTTTTTACGTTTTATTTTAAAAAAAGGAGTGTAGGAAATGGAAGGTTTATCAGTTTTTTTACTTGTCTTTTTATTAGGAATCAGGCACGGATTAGATGCAGATCACTTAGCTTTTATTGATGGCCAGACCCGATATAATTGGCGAATGGGCAGCCGTTTTGCCCCGTGGGTCGGAACGCTGTTTTCACTCGGTCATGGAGGAATGGTGGCCGTCACGGCCGGGGTGCTGGGCGTAGTGATGAAGAATTTTACGTTTCCAGCATATTTCGATCATTTTGCATCTTGGGTATCTATCATCTCTCTCTTTCTGATTGGGACATTAAACACATATCATTTGCTTCGAACTAAAAACAAAGAAGAAGAGTTTCAGGTGAGCGGGTTAAAAGGGAAGTTTATTCCGAAAATCGCAAAAGGAACAACGAATCCTTTTTTAATTATTCTTGTAGGAGCGCTGTTTGCCCTAGCAGCTGAAACGGTCAGTCAAACGGCCGTGTGGTCTCTAGCTGTAGGGAACGCAGGCAAATATACGCCGCTTTTATTAGGACTAGTATTTATGTTTGGTATGATGCTGACAGATACAATCGATTCACTGATTGTACATAAAATGGTGAATGAATCGAGTAAGTTTGGGCAATCTGCTTCCCGCTTGATGGGCTGGGTTATTGTTATCCTCGCATACGGGGTGTCCTTCTACTTAGCATTCACTTTCTTTAATCCATGGGCCGAAGTAAACTTTGAAATGGTTGGCGTTATTTTGTTTATTTTTTTAGTGTCTATGTTTGTATTTGTAAGTGTGAAGTCAAAAGGGAAAAATATCAAAATAAATGTCAATTAATAAAATGAAAGCTTTAATCTGTTGAAGATTGAAGCTTTTTTGTATAAATTTGTTGAAGTTTATGGCTATTTTCGGTCGGTTATGAATAAGTTAAAGTATTATCTGTATTTTAAGGATGGAAAATTGTCTGAAAACCATTATAATTAAGGATAATTTAAGGTCGTTATGTGAAACGTAGAACATACTCATACGTACGATAAATAAAAGCAATGAATGCACAAGCAGCAGGGGTTGTTTGGAGGAGGAATTGATTTGAGTCAGGTAATGGTAGAACAAAGCGTATTTAGTTATTTAAAAGAACATGAACAAGAGATGCTCGAAGATTTAGTTGGATTTGTGAAAAAAGAATCACCGTCCTACAGTAAAGAGTTAGTGGATCAGTGTGGAATGTATTTAACGCAGCTGTTTCAGAAGCGTTTAGGCGTAGGGTATGAAATCATAGAAGAAAAAGAAGTAGGAAACCACTTGAAATTTACGATTGGAGAAGGAGAGAAGCAGCTTTTAATTATCGGTCACTTTGACACGGTATGGGAAAAGGGAAGGCTGAGTCTAAGAACAGAAGGAAACAAGCTTTATGGTCCGGGAATTTTAGATATGAAAGGCGGCATTATACAATCTATATGGGCGATTAAAGCGATTCAAGAGCTTGGCTTATCGCTGGATAAAAAAATTGTGTTTTTTTGCAATTCAGATGAAGAGATTGGATCAATTTCCTCTAAAAAATATATAGAAGAAGAAGCACAAAGAAGTGAAGCAGTGCTAGTAGCAGAACCTGCGGTGGCGGGTTCAGGTGCGTTAAAAACGTCGCGCAAAGGAGCGGGGATTTTCACCGTAAAGGTGTGGGGACGAGCAGCCCACGCTGGTAATCACCACAAAGAAGGAATCAATGCTATTGAAGAGCTAGCGCGCCAAGTGATTTTTCTGCAGAGCTTAACCGATTATGAAAAAGGTACAACGGTGAACGTTGGGACATTTACCGGAGGCAGCGGTACAAATGTAGTGCCGGAATATGCAGAAGCGCACGTGGATTTACGTGTTTCTACAGAAGAAGAAGCAAAACGTATGACGGATATTATTTTGAATTTAACGCCCATTTTAAAAGGGATTAAGATTGAAGTAACAGGAGGCATGAATCGTCCTCCAATGGTTAAGTCTAAACAAACGGAAGAGTTATTTGAATGCGCTCAGTCAATTGCGGCCAAACTGGGTATGAAATTAGAAGAAGCAGCTGTTGGAGGCGGAAGTGATGGCAATTTTACAGCGGCTATTGGCATTCCCACGTTGGATGGATTAGGAGCATGCGGAAAAGGAATACATGCAGAATATGAACATATTCAAATTGATACGTTGTCCGAGCGTTCTTCTTTATTTGCGAATTTGCTGCTTCAAATATAAAAAAAGCCCGCCTCAAACGGCGGGACTAACCTGAAAGCTTATATTGGGAGAGTATAAGCTTTCTTTTTTATTTACTGCTTTCTTCTTGAAGAGAAAAAGCAGTTTCTTTCTTTTTAAATACCACTTTATCAAGAGCAAGGAACTGGCTTCCTGCAACAAATAAGTGAGCAGACATGGCAATTAAGGCAATATCAAACTCAAACCCGCCAACGAATCCGCTTTTAAGCTTGGCTGTAAAAATAGCGCCAAGCATAACTGCCACAAATAAAGCAGCTACGACTCTTGTTGCTAGACCAAGAATAATCAGAACCCCACCTACAAGTTCAATTGTTGCCACAATATATGCCATGAAACCAGGGATTCCTAAGCTATCGAAGAAGCCTACTGTATTTTCAATTCCCCCTTGCCATTTTTGAAAGCCGTGTACTAAAAATGTAAAACCTAATACTAAACGAATAATAAGCGATCCAATTTCGACGTTTTTATTCACTTTACTTCCTCCTTTAAGTGTATTTGAAAAACACTACATTATGTAGTGTAAAAGCCCGTGAAAAGAAATGTAGCAATTAAATAAAGTCTTTCTTATTTGGATAATTTTACAACATTATGAACATCACACTACACATTGTAGTGTGATGTTTGTCCCCAGTCAAGTAAAAATATAAAATTAGATCATTTGGCATACAAAAAATTTCTGAAGGGCACTTGAAAAATCCTTTAATTATGTACAATTTAGTTCCTTATTTTCAATCTTATTCTCCAACATGCTATACTGATGGCGGAGGTGTTACGATGCGCTTAGAAAATAAAAGAGTTATTGCGCTTGTTAGTGCAGACTTTGAAGATCTAGAACTATGGTATCCAGTGATGCGTCTTCGCGAAGAAGGAGCAGAAGTACATTTAGTTGGAGAAAAAGCAAACGAAACGTACATGGGGAAATACGGTGTTCCAGCCGTATCGGACTATGCATTTAAAGATGTTGATCCAGCTGAATATGACGCTATTTTAGTACCTGGAGGCTGGGCGCCGGATAAACTGCGCCGCTACCCTGAAGTAATTGAAATGGTTCGTCATATGGATGAACAGCAAAAGCCAATCGGCCAAATCTGCCATGCAGGATGGGTATTAATCTCTGCAAAAATCTTAGATGGCCGAAACGTAACAAGTACGCCAGGAATCAAAGATGATATGGAAAATGCGGGAGCTATTTGGCATGATGAAGCAGTCGTAATCGACGGCCACATCATTTCAAGCCGCCGTCCGCCAGACCTTCCTCCTTATGCAAAAGCATTTGCTGATGTACTAGCAGGGCAATAAGAAAAAAGCCGAAACCATATTGGTTTTGGCTTTTTTATAAGATTCCCTAAAAAAGAAATGATAAAGTAAATAAAAAATCATCATTAAAAAAGCGAGCAGATGCATCTGCTCGCTTTTGTTCGTGTTTCTTATCAGTAACTTGCTTTTTGCAAGTGTAAAAACAAAATGATTACTTTCTTTATAAAATCCATGATTACGGTTTTTGTATGTTTCGTTGTTGTTAGGGCACAATTAGCATTGATTGTGCTTGCATGGATTTCATCCATTGCCGCGGTTTGTTTTTCCACATGATCGATTAACCTAAACGACGCAAGCCCTACCTCTCTTGCATCCTTACGGCTCCGAAGCCGATCCAGTGTGAATAAGTTTTGTTCAAAGACATGTGTCGAATGCCAGTATTTTTACCTTGCATTGTACGATACATCCTTTCAAGTTACTTTCACTATGTCCAGCTCTTAAAGAAAAGCCAGAAATCTAAATATAACACTTCAGTTGATCTATGTCAAATAGAAAAAATATTTTTTTCACGTGAAACAATTGCAGCTAAAACATGGTTAAGTAAAGGGATATCCTTTTTATATAGAAGAGTTTTTTGATACGATAAGCTAGAGGAATCCTAGAGGAGGATGAACAATGAACAAAAATGAACAGTTTCGAAATGATGTATTGAACAGTGTAGAATCATTAACATATGAACAATTAAATCAGCAGCCAGCATCTAATACATGGAGCGTTATGCAAGTATTAGAACATTTATATTTGATGGAGCGCATGATTGTTTCACGTGTAAAGGATCAGTTAGAAAACGGTGTAGATCAGCCAACCGAAGATAAGCCGTTTCATTTAGCGGTAGACCGTTCTCGAAAAGTAGATGCACCGGCTCAAGTTACGCCTTCTAATGAAAATCAGACATTAGAAGAAATGAAGAGTAAGCTGGCGGAATCAAGAGCGGCTTTAGTAGAGTTAGAAGAAACAGCCAGTGAAGAAAACCTAAAGCAAAAATCGTTTCCACATCCTGTGTTTGGGTTAATGGATTTAAAGCAATGGATTGATTTTATTGGCTATCATGAAAAGCGTCACCAAGAACAAATAGAAGAAATCAAAACAGCAATTGGCGCATAAAAAAACAGGCATTCCGCCTGTTTTTTTATTTTTGGACCAAAATAGGGTAATCCGACATCATCCATATCCCAACACTGTATGTTTGGGGATTATGGTTCCCTACGGTAGAGCCTGTTTGGATGGTAAATGAGAGTTGCAGAGGGTCTTGATCGTAATAAATTGTTTGCTTGGTGGAAGGGGAATAGAGTCGCTTCGGAGGGATTTTAGGAACCGTATCCGTCGTGTTAACAAAACAGCGGCTATTTGAAACAAGATTTGTGTATGTTTGAACGAATTGAGGATCCCCTACTCGAGGAGCTCCGTAGTTGTACATTGTAATTTCCGGAAAAGATGCGTTTGTGGCGACATCTAAGGCATGAAGAGCAGCGAGTGCGCCACCTAGGCTATGCCCCGTTATATAAATGGGCTTGGTGGGAAGCGATTTATATGTTTCAAAAATTTCATCACGGCATGATTCGTAAACGGCTAAAAAACCTTCATGAACGAGCCCGGCTCGTTGATTGTATGGATAGGGGCGCTGCCTAATGCGAGCATCAGCAATCCAATCTGCCTCAGATTGAGTTCCTCGAAAGGCAATTACGATAGAGTCATCAGATTCTAAAATAAAACCAAACCATTCTTGCACCCCTACGGCAGAAGCTTTAAACGATTTAATAAGCCGGTAGCCTTCAGGTACATCAAATGTGCCTCCCTGTGCGTATTGCTTATAAGCTAAGACGCACGCATAAAGAAGGTCTAGAGCTAAAGAACGATAAAATAAAGGCTCGATTCTCATCATTGTTTTTCACACCTTCTAATAGAAAATAACTCCTATAGCCTATGTGTTCTTGAGAAGAAAGGTGCAGATATCTCTTTTTTGAGAGCAATAATTATGGAGTGTAAACGATTTCTTATTGGATGTTTTTGAGGGGTTTATAACTTTTTTTGTGTATTTTAACTAAAAAAAAGTTTTAATTTAGAGTTTTATTGTTAAAATTTATAATTTAACTTATAATTTAAAATAGTCTGAATCAAAAAATAAGGGGGTTATCGTTTGGAGCAATTTGTAACGAGTTTGAATAATGTGCTATGGAGCACGCCTGTTATTTATGGGTGTCTTGCGATTGGCCTGTTTTTCTCGATTTTAACAAGGTTTTTACAGGTACGACACTTAAAAGACATGGTTATGCTGATGTTTCAGGGTAAAAGCTCAGAAGCAGGAGTTTCTTCCTTCCAAGCACTGTCTTTAGCGCTGTCGGGACGAGTTGGAACAGGAAATATTGCTGGAGTTGCGACAGCTATCGCTTTTGGAGGTCCAGGGGCTGTATTTTGGATGTGGGCAGTTGCTTTTATTGGTGCTTCTAGTGCATTCATCGAATCAACACTGGCTCAAATTTATAAAGTTAAGCAAGATGGCCAATATCGAGGTGGTCCAGCGTACTACATTGAAAAAGGAACAGGTATGAAATGGTATGGCATTTTATTTGCCATTGCAGCCCTTGTTGCGATGAGTATCTTAATGCCGGGCGTTCAGTCCAATTCCATCGCGCTTGGCATCGACAATGCATTTGGTGTTAGTCCAACGGTTACAGCAGTAGGATTAGTTATTATTCTTGCTTTTATTATTTTTGGAGGCGTTAAGCGTATTGCAGGGGTAGCCCAATTCGTTGTACCTTTTATGGCACTTGGGTATATTATTTTAGCTCTTATTATTATTGCCATGAACATTTCGGAGTTGCCGGGAGTTATCGCTCTTATTTTTAAAAGTGCTTTTGCATTAGATTCTGCTTTTGGAGGAATCGTTGGTTTAGCTGTTTCTTGGGGAGTGAAGCGCGGCATTTATTCAAACGAAGCAGGACAAGGAACGGGGCCGCACGCAGCAGCTGCAGCAGAAGTTTCACACCCGGCGAAACAAGGTCTTGTACAAGCTTTTTCGGTTTATATTGATACACTGTTCGTTTGTTCAGCAACAGCGTTTATGATTTTATTCACAGGCATGTACAACACGGAAGGACCGGGAGGTTCATTTATTATTTCAAATTTACCGGGTGTAGAAGCAGGACCTGGATTTACACAAGCTGCTATTGAAACAGTGTTGCCGGGGTTTGGAGCTGGCTTCGTGGCAGTTGCCCTATTCTTTTTCGCGTTTACAACGATCATGGCTTATTATTACATTGCTGAAACAAATATTGCTTATCTAACTCGCGGAAAGAACGGGAAGTGGGCTATGTTTGCATTAAAACTTGTCCTGCTGGGAGCTACGTTCTACGGGTCAGTGAAACAAGCCTCATTAGCTTGGGCGTTAGGTGATGCAGGACTTGGTATTATGGTATGGCTAAATTTAATTGCTATCTTAATTTTAGCTAAGCCTGCGTTAGTTGCATTAAAAGACTATGAAGCTCAGAAAAAACAAGGGGTAGACCCCGTATTTGATCCTGTTAAGCTAGGAATTAAAAATGCGGACTACTGGGAGAAAGAATATAAGAAAGATGAGTCACAAGTTTCGTAAACAAGAAAATCCTCACATTTGTGAGGATTTTTTTATGAAGAAAGTGAGACAGGCGAATTGTTTAAGTTATAGCGTTCCTTCAAACGATGAATACGGTGTAGTTCTTCAAGCAGGTGATGAATCGCAAGAAGTTCGTACAGCATGGTTGTTTCTGTTGAAAAAGGCTGATCCACTCTGTTTTCTTCCTGCTTATGTGCCCAAAACCTTTGTTTTAAAGTCAAAACAAGCGTTTGATGCTGCAAAGAGCTTTTATATTGTTCATTTTGTAAGACTTTATGAAAGGAAGTGAAAGTGTCCCAAATCACTTGATGTTTTGCACTTTGCAGCTGATGAGCGGGCAAATAAATTAAATTACCAATATGGTAGACAAGCTGCCTCATAAGAGAAAGTTTCTTATATTCATAGTGGAATTTTCTCATAGCTGTACGAGTGAAATGATGAAATTTCCATTCTTTTCGCTGATACTCACAAAGCGTCTCAATTTTTTCAATTTCAGCAGAAAGCTGCTGAAATTGAAGCTTTGTTTGTTTATGACAAGCGTGTACTTGAGAAAGTTCGCTTCCTCTTTGCTGTAAGACGCTACTCATTTGTTTTGAGAGATTTTGAATTTTCCTCGTAATAATCGGTGTATAATTAGGAGGAAGAACAATTATATTTACAAGTGAAGAAGTAAGCAGCCCAATACTAGTGGTCGCTAGGCGAATTAAAAATGATATGAAATAATGGTCGTGCACAATCGTCAGCATAGCCACTCCTGTTAGCGTTGCAACGAGTGTTCCGGCATGTAAACGCAATTTATAACAGGATATAATAGTAGAAACAGCAACAAGCATATAGGTAAGCGGCGTTACGCCTAAAAGAAATGTGTAAATCATGGCAAAAGCAGCTCCAATTGCTGAAGCAGGAAAGCGAATGAACGCTTTTTTGATAGAATCCGCAGCGGTTGGTTCAATCGTAACAATGGCTGTAATAACAGCGAGCATATACGGCCAGCCAACGGACTGACAAATGAGTGCAGTCAAAAAAACGGCAATGCCTGTTTTAATAATACGACCGCCTAAAAAATTAAATTTTTTTACGTTAATCATTATGCATACCTTCTTTAAAACAGTTAGTAGTTTAATTATAAGGCATATTAAGGTGATAGGAAAACACGTCTTAAAAACTAGCTTTCAAAAAACGAATAAATATACTATAATTTGTTTAAATATTTAAAAGAGGAGTACAACTAATGAAACAATTAATAAATGAAACAATTAATAAATTACAGGATACATTTTATGATGTAAGCAAATATATTGGACAAAATCCTGAGCTTGGCCATGAAGAATTTAAGGCTTGCAAAGCATTAACAGATGTTTTAAAAGAACAAGGGTTCACAGTTGAAATTGGTACATGTGACTTGCCAACGGCTTTTACCGCTGTTTATGACAGTCAAAAGCCAGGTCCATCGATTGGGTTTATGGCAGAGTACGATGCTTTGCCGGATCTCGGACACGCATGCGGACATAACTTAATTGGAACCATGTCAATTGCCGCTGGTATTGGTCTGAGTAAAGCAGTCGCAAAAACGGGCGGTAAAATATACGTATACGGAACGCCTGCAGAGGAAACACGAGGCGGCAAAGTAACGATGGCTGAACAAGGTATTTTTAATCATTTAGACGTAGCTATGATGGTGCACCCTTATTACTGTCATCAAAAAAGCGGGCGTTCTCTTGCGATGGATGCGATTCAGTTTGAGTTCTTCGGAAAATCTGCACATGCAGCCGCTGCCCCTCATGAAGGAATCAATGCACTAGACGGTGTATTACAAACGTTCAATAGCATTAATGCGCTTCGCCAGCATGTGAAGCCGGATGTACGTATTCATGGAGTGATTACAGAGGGTGGCAAGGCGGCCAACGTTGTACCGGATTATGCAGTAGCACAATTTTATGTTCGCGCTTCAACTCGTGCATATGTAGATGAAGTAACAGATAAGGTGAAGGCATGTGCACATGGTGCTGCTTTAGCGACAGGAACAAAATTAAAAATCTCAAACTATGAGTTTTCTTATGATGATATGCAAACGAATCAAACATTATCCGACGTCTATACAAATAATCTCATCTCATTAGGTGTGAGCGAGCAAAGCATTACGGAAGACCAAGGCGATCATGGATCTTTAGATATGGGGAATGTGAGTCAGGTTGTTCCGGCTATTCATCCGTATATTCAAATTTGTGATGATTATTTTGTTTGTCATACGCACGAATTTAGAGAAGCAGCTTTAAGTGAGCAAGGAAGAGAAGCAATGATACTTGGTGCAAAAACAATGGCATTAACAGGGTATGACGTATTAACCAATCAAACGCTGCTCCAAAAAATTAAAGAAGAATTTAATGCTACAAAGTAAGAGATAATAATAAAACCATACTAAATAATACGCTTGCAGTGGCAAGCGTATTATTTAGTATGAGAAGTGGGACTGAATGGTTCGAAAAATTTGACCGTGGCGCTGTTCATCGCTCGCAGCTCGAACAATGCGGCTTTGAATTCGAGCATTTGTGATTCTTCTAGCGATTGATTGATAAAATGGAACGGTTTCTACTTCATCTTTAATGGATTCAGAGACCCCTTCTTGAAAAGTATTTGGCAGTTTTATGTTTAATGAAATCTGTGGGTAGCTGCCTGATAAATCATAATAGGCTTTAGAAAACCAGTCAAAGTGTTTAATTTCATCCTGCCGAATACCTAATATAGCTTGTTGAAACTGATCATTAGGAGCCAGCTCTGCTAGGCGTGTATAGTAGTGAATAGCGGAAAACTCATCGTTTACAGCTTTGTTTATATCTCTTAAAAGCTGTTCGTCTAGTCTTGTATCATCTTCCCAATATTCTTCATGCCGGGAGTAAAATTCATACATATGGATATACCTCCTCACCGTTTTGTTCTCTTGTCGTCACCATCATCGTATGTATAGACAAGAAAAGGCGTACATTAAAAGAAAAAAGTTTAACAAAATGGTAAAAAGGGTATGTGCAGAGAATAGTATCAAAAAAGACAGAGGTTATCTTATGATTAAAATTGTAGCTAAAACCAAAGAAGGAGCTATTAAAGAGATAGAAATGAATGAGATTCGTTCAAGCCATGACTTTCAATGGTATTGGGTTGATTTTTACAATCCCACCGAGGAAGAAAAAAAGCAGCTTGAACAATTTAATTTTCATCCTTTAGCAGTTGAGGACTGTTTGAATCAAGGTCAGCGGGCTAAATTTGAGTTGTATGATGAGCATTATTTTTTAGTGTATTATGCACTTCATAAAGAAGAGCTTGAGCACTTAGAAGTATCTGCATTTGTGGGGGATAACTTTTTAGTCACTTACCACTTGGACAAGCTAACGAGCGTGGCTAGAGTGTGGGAGCTTATCAAAAAAGACCCTGAGGCTACCGAAGATGGAACATGGGATATCATGTATGAACTCTTAGATCATACCGTTGATGAATACTTCCCTGTGCTTTATAAATTTGAAGATCACATAGACGACATTGAAGACAATGCAAAAGACGAACCTATGGATGAACTAATGAGGCAGCTTTATGACATCCGAAGTGATTTGTCACGAATGCGCCGGATTTTAAACCCCATGAGAGATTTAATGTATCGTATTATGTCAACCAATGCGTTAAAAGCAAAAGAGCAGGTTCGCTATTTTAATGATATTTATGACCACCTATTAAATATGATTGAAATTATGCAAGCAAGCAGGGATTTGTCAAATGATATTCGAGAAAGCTTTATGTCCATCAACTCGGATCGTATGAATTCAATCATGTTTACGCTAACGCTGATGTCAGCTATTTTCTTACCGTTGACGTTTATTGCTGGCCTCTATGGCATGAACTTTTCATATATGCCGGAACTGACGGGAAAATATAATTATTTTATTGTACTGGGCATTATGATTGGGCTTGTAGGCGTAATGGTCTTTGCCTTTTATAAAATGGGATGGTTCAAATATCGAAAAGGACCTAAACTATAAAGTAGATTGTTAACCTTCCTGTATAAATGTTCATCAACTCAGTAAAAATGAAATTAAATAAGCGAAGATCTTATCTGCCTCTAGATAAGATCTTTTTCTTGTGCTATAAACAAGGAAAGCAGGGAAGCGAGGGAAGAATGTGAAACACGGAAGAATGGGGCTGCGAAGCATCACGGTGCTGCTTGTATGCATGGTGGTAATTCTATCGCTATTGTTAACGGATTTATTAGTTAGCAGTTCAATTGGAAAAAACATCCGAGATCAACAGGCTGAAAAAGCTCGGACTATTGCTACAATTATTTCAGAATCAACGAACGTGAAAAAAGGACTAGAGACAAAAACACCTCAGTCAATTCAGGAATTTACTGAACGAATTCGTAAAAAATCAAGCGTCTTGTTTATCGTTGTTATAGATATGAATGGAATCCGCCAATCTCACCCAGATCCTAAAAAGATAGGAAAGAGGTTTGCCGGAGGCGATGAGCAAAAATCATTGCACGGGAAATCTTATGTATCTGTATCAAAAGGAACGCTTGATAAATCTCTGCGCGCTTTTGCACCTATTTATAATGAAAAAAATCAACAAATTGGCGCAGTGGCTGTGGGGATTTCTTTGAATAATGTAAATGAAGCGATTAGAGATGGGCATCGTCGAATTGTTTTAGGTTCATTAATTGGCTTACTTGTAGGCGTTCTTGGTGCTATTTTATTAGCGAATTACATAAAGAAAATTTTATTTGGCTTGGAACCTTCTGAAATTGCTAAAATTCTAGAAGAGAGAAGCACCATGCTGCAGTCGGTTCGTGAAGGAGTGATAGCTGTTGATAAAGAAGGTAATATTACACTTGCTAATCGTTCTGCACGCCGCTTATTTGTTAAAGCAGGGTTAGCACCAGAGCCAATCGGTTTGTCTATTCGAGAATATATGCCCACCTCCAGATTGGACGACGTTTTGTCTACGGGGGAATCTCATTATGATGAAGAGCAAGTCATAAATGGAGTAGCCATTGTAGTTAATAGGGTTCCGCTAGTGGTAAACGAAGAGATTGTAGGAGCACTTTCTACGTTTCGGGATAAAACAGAAGTTAATATCTTAGCAGAACAGCTAACAGGTGTTAAAATGTATGTGGAAGCGCTTCGAGCACAATCGCATGAATTTATGAATAAACTTCATGTGATTTTAGGAATGGTGCAGATGAATTATTATGATGAGCTAAAAACGTATATTCATCAGCTTGTTAATCATCGTGTCGATGAATCTAGTTCAGTGACTAAATCTATTAAAGATCATGCGTTGGCAGGGTTTCTCATGGGCAAAATGAGTTATGCTAGAGAGGAAAGCGTAGAACTGACGTTTTCCGCTGATGAAGTTATTCCAGAACCTTCAGATCCACACGTTACTCATCATCTCATTACCATTATTGGAAATTTAATTGATAATGCAATTGATTCAGTTTGTCATCAAGCCTCTAAAAAAGTGTCCATTATGCTTGTGTATAAAAACAATAAGCTTACGATTCAAGTTACGGATACAGGCTGCGGCATTCCTTCCGATACAATGAATCAGATTTTCAAGAAAGGCTTTTCTACAAAAGGAACGAGCAGAGGGTTTGGGCTGCATTTAGTGAAGCAAACGATTGATGAACTAGGTGGCCAAATCGTTATTGACTCATTTATAAATAGCGGCACCACATTCTATATTGATATTCCGTACGAAACAAGGAGAGATCAAGTTGATTAAAGTATTAATTGTTGAAGATGACCCAATGGTTGCTCAGTTTAATCAAAAGTACATTGAAGAGATAGAGGGGTTTACAGTGGTCGCTGTTGCTCATTCGGGTCATGAAGCCTTAGTGAAGGTAAATGAATATCAAGTTGATTTAGTACTGCTTGATATCTTTATGCCTGGGCAAAATGGTTTGAGAGTTTTACAAGAGATTCGAACAAAGCAAGAGGAAATAGACGTCATTTTTATCACCGCTGCTTCGGATGCCCAAACGATTCAGCAAGCTTTACGCTATGGAGCGATTGATTATTTGATTAAGCCTTTTACATTTGAACGCTTTTATCAAGCACTTTCGGCTTATAAACAAACATTTCGTACGTTAAAACAGCAACCTCAGCTTAATCAACAGGAATTAGACGGGCTGCTGTCTAATAAAAAAATAAAAGAAGCTCCGGTAGAGCCGTTGCCTAAGGGTCTAACGACAGGAACATTAGAAGTCATCGTAGAAGCCATTGTGCATCTTAAAGATCACCCTTTTTCGACCGATGATGTGGCTGAAAAAACGGGAATTTCAAGAGTGTCTATTCGAAAATATTTAAAATTTCTAACAGATATAGGTCTTCTTGGAGAAAGAATGACTTACGGCACAATAGGACGTCCTGTGTATGCGTACTTATACAATGAACAAAACCGTCACTTGCTGCATCACTACCTCGTTGACTTTGAAAAATAAAAAGATTTACCTGTCAGAGACGTCCGGTGTTATTTTGTCGGTGTGAGAATATTTTACTGTAGAGTGCCGGTGAGTTAAGTGGTATGGTTGATAATAACAAAGGAAAAAAAACAAGTCGTTTGACTGAAAAAGAGGTGGTTTCTTGATTGAAAGCATAGAACGCTTGACTGAATTACTGTTATCAGGGAATCAAGATGAAGCTTGGAATATTGTGTGGAAAAAAAGACAGCAGGGTTTCGACACATTTTATATTTTTCAGCAATTCATTTCAGTGTCAATGGCTCAAATCGGTATGATGTGGGAAGAAGATGAAATTTCAGTGGCTGATGAACATTTAGCTACTACTACCTGTGACTATGTTTTGTCACGCTATCAATTGTGTATAAGACAAGAAGTTATTAAAAGTGAAAAAAAAGGTCTGTTTTTGTGTATAGAAAATGAACAGCATTTTTTAGGTTTAAAAATGATTTCCATTCTCTTTGAAGAGCACGGATGGCAGACGAAACTTTTAGGAGCAGATTCTCCGCTTTTACATGCAACGCACGCTGTTGAACAATGGAAACCTGATTTAGTAGGAATCTCGTTCAGTTTAACTCATCATATAGAAAAAGCAAACGAATATATAGAAGGATTAAAAAAGACAAAACATCAGCCGCTTATTTTAGTTGGAGGCCGAGTAGTTTCAAACTATAAGTTTCCTCTTGTTCAAACAAATCAAGTTCGATTTATTGCACAGCTAGAGGAGTTGAAAGAGCTTTTTCATTATCAATCAATTAGGGGGATTAAGGTTGTCGACTATTAAATATGCTCCGCTTCCTGCTTTTATTATGGATGAGGAAATGAATATTCTAGCGCAATCTGATGAAGCAGCCGCTTTATTCGGAGAGGTTCAACATTTTTTAGAAATTGTTGATGAAGATAGTCAGAACAAAGCTAGAAAACGATTAGGAAAGAAGGAAAAAATAAAAACAGAATTAGTCATGCATTCGCGTAAATCTAAGATGTCTCTTTATACCGTGAATTGCAAATGGGAGCAAGATAAGGCGCATGTAATATGTGTAGAGGAAGATTCTCAAATTAGAATTCTCTCAGAAAAAATCGAACAGCATACAGCGCGTTTATCTGAAACAGACTTAGAACTGCTGCTGCAAAAAGAACGATTAGAAAAGGCCATGAACCGAGTTATAGAGCTGTCGGGACCGTTTATTCATTTATCGAACAACATGGTGCTTATACCTCTGTTTGGCGATTTATTTGAGGAAGTCATCATGAAAAATGAACATCGGCTGCTCAGACAAATAGATGAGGAAACGGTTGATCGAGTTATCATTGATTTTAATGGAATCGGTCAAATTGATGAACGAGGTGTTGCAGCCCTAGAACATTTAATATGGGAATTTCAGCTAATGGGCGTACAGATTTATTTAACAGGTGTGACACCCGATCACAGTCAATGGCTTCACCAGTATCATTTTCAAGCAAATGTAAAATCTATTAGTAACCTAGGTCAGGCCATTCATCAATTTTTTACAACGGCATGAAATGGCTACAAAAAGTGAACACTTCATATAAAGGCAATAAGACAGGGGATCAATACGGATAAACAGGTGATTAAAATTTGGTGAAACACGCGCGTAAAGTAGCTTTAAGAATTTCAATTATATATATCATTATTGGCGCTGTATGGATCTTGATATCTGATAATATATCTAGAACATTAGCGCAAGGTCGTTTTGAAGTATATATTTTTTTTCAACAATACAAAGGTTGGTTTTTTATTTTAGCTACGGGTATTATTTTGTATGGGTTGGTATATAGGAGAGCTTATAAACTAGTGGAGTCCCAGCAAGAGCTCGTAGTGAAAGAACACGAACTTCAAACGAGCAATCAGCACTATCAATCTTTGTTCAAACATAACCCTGATGGTGTTTTTGAAATAAGTAAAACGGGTGAAGTACTTCTTGCTAACCCGGAAGGTGAAGCAATCGTTGGATACTCCAGTGAAGAACTGCAAAAGATGAAACCTTCAGCTCTTATCGCAGCTGAAGAGTTTGATATGTGTAAAGAGTATTTTAAAGAAGTGCTGAATGGAAAAGGTGCTAAGTTCGAAATGAATGTGATCAATAGAAAGCGAGAAAGACGGTTGCTTAGGTGTTCTTTGCTTCCCATTATTGTTCATAAGCAGGTAGTAGGTGTATTTATGATTGCACGCGATATTACTACATACCGCCAAGATGAAGAGCTTATGATAACCTCGGAAAAAATGTCGGTTATTGGACAAATGGCAGGTGCCGTAGCACATGAAATTAGAAACCCCCTTACTTCTTTAAAAGGTTTTGTACAGGTTATGCAAGCCTCTAAGGAAACAAATGACACATATTTAGATATCATGATGTCTGAAATCGACCGCATCAACTTAATCTCCAGTGAAATGCTCATTCTTGGAAAAAAGCAGCATGTATCTTTTGAAAAGACCAATTTATGCGAGATTTTAAAACAAGTTATTACGCTAATGGAAGCGCAGGCCAATTTAAATAATGTTTCTATTTTATTGAAAGAAACAGCAAAAAGGCCTATTTATGTTTCGGCTGATGCAAATCAGTTGAAACAAGTGTTCATCAATGTGATCAAAAACGGTGTAGAAGCTATTATTGAGAAAGGCCATATTACAATAACAGTTGAAGAAAAAGATACACGAGCATTGATTCACTTCGAAGACAATGGAATCGGAATGAGTCAAGAGAGGATTGAACAAGTAGGGACGCCGTTTTATTCTACAAAAGAAGCTGGAACGGGCTTAGGGCTGGCCGTGTGTTACAAAATCATGGAGCGTCATCAAGGTACCATGCATTTTAAAAGCGGTAAAGGAAAAGGGACAACGGTTACTATTGATATGCCAATTACAGAACGAAACAGCCGCCTTTCGTAGTTCAGAGAGGCGGTTGTTTTCTTGAAAAAGAGGAAGTAAGCAGCTGAGCCCTTTGCGTCCGGATCCATATAGGACATAAAACCTCCTTCTTATACAAGTTTTCGTCCATAATAAAGAGGATCATATTGTTTTCTATAGAAGCAATAGTGTATCATAGTTGAAGCTATGTATATCGATGTAGAAAAGTTAAGGCAACAATCGACTTTTCTACTGACGGATTGACAGGGTCCCTTGGGATAAGGAAGGTTTATTTATAAATAGAAATTAAGGTCAGTATTAACGCACATGGCCACTGATACATTCGTTTAATTGAAATAAAAAAATCGTTTATAATATCGAGAAAAGCATGGAAAAGGAGATAGATATGAGTCAGTTTATAGAGACTTTACAGCCTTTTTTACAAGAGGCGTGGAAAAAAGCAGGGTTCAATGAGCCTACTGCCATTCAAACGAAAGCTATTTCAGAGATTTTAGCTAATAAAGATGTAATAGGAGAATCCCCAACGGGAACAGGAAAGACACTGGCATATTTGTTGCCTGTCTTACATCGCATTCAGCCGGGACCATCTCATGTTCAAGCGGTTATTTTAGCATCTTCCCATGAATTAGTTATGCAAATTCATGGTGAAATTCAAACTTGGTCGCAGGGAAGCGGTATTTCAAGCGCTGCGTTTATTGGCGGAGCAAATATGAAACGGCAATTAGAAAAACTCAAAAAGCGCCCTAATATCATTGTTGGTACCCCAGGACGTTTGAACGAATTAATTAAAATGAAGAAATTAAAAATGCACGAAGTCAAAACAATTGTGATTGATGAAGCGGATCAATTGTTTGTACCTGAGCATGTTCAAACGGTTCAACAGATTGTAAAAATGGCGTTAAGTGATCGTCAAATCCTAGTCTTCTCAGCTACTGTATCAGAACGTACCAAATCGCTAGCGAAAGACATGATGAACCAGCCTCTTGAAATAGAGGTAGGAAGAGATGAACTCCCAGCTTCGAAGGTAGAGCATGTATACATCAAAAGTGAAGCTAGAGATAAAGTGGACGTGCTTAGAAAACTAGTTCGTCAAGAACAAATGAAAGCTTTAGCCTTTTTTAAAGGGATTGATACTCTGATCGAGTTTGAAGAAAAATTAACATTTAAGCGTGTAGAAGCAGGCTCTTTACACAGTGAAACGAAAAAAGAAGATCGTGCTACGACGATTAAAGGTTTTCGAAAAGGAGATTTCCCTGTCTTATTAGCAACGGATGTCGCAGCTAGAGGATTAGACATTAAGGGATTGACGCATGTAATTCATATCGATGTTCCTCAAGATGCAGATCAATACGTACATCGCTCAGGTAGAACAGGCAGATCGGGAGCAGAAGGTACAGTCATTTCTCTTGTCACTGAACGAGAAGAGCGAAATTTAAAACAAATCGCACGTGAACTTCAACTTTCATTAGCGAAAAAAGAGCTTTATATGGGCGAAATCGTCGATGAAGGTACAAAAGAGCAGTCCCGTACAGCTAAAAAACCTTCAAAAAAGCCATTTAACAAGAAAAAGAAACAAAAAGGTCGGATGTAAACTAGGTATTCTTCCTTTTTATAACAGCAGTGTCACAACCTAAAAAGCAACGTCTACTGCTTTATTACAGCAGCCTGGCGTTGTTTATTTTCTCTATTTCCCCTGTATAAATAAGTAAAAAAAGAGAAATGTAGATATTTTTTCCTAGGTATGAAAATAGTTTGAATGATGGATTTTGTTTTTTGTAACCTTATTTTAACATTACTTTAAGAGACTTCTAATAAAAGAGGAAGAAGGACGTGGGGACATTTTATGGATGCAATTGATGATCTCTTTGACGACATAGAGCGAAGAAGAAAAAGCAAAGAATATAGTCGAGATGCAGATCAATTAGAATCATATTTACATGAAGTTCAACGTATCATGGAATTTCTTGAAGAAGGTATCTATCTGTTTCAAAATTCGCACCAACAATATGCGTCAGATTGGTCAGGGCGTTCTAAGAGCTCATATGAGGATATTTATAATGATATTACGCAATCCACTTTTCATCTGTACGACGTAAGGGATGAATTGTTTCAAACTTTACGCTTAGAAATTTCACGATTAAGAGAGCTAGCATCGGCGTAATAAATAACATTATCGACTCACTCTTTTAGAAAGTGAGTCTTTCCGTATAGGCTTAAAAAATGTTTGGATGATGACTGAAGGCTTACAAGAGATAGGGGGACGGACATACATGGAGATAAAAGTAAATCCAGAGGTGCTGCAGACATTTGCAGAGCGAATTCAACAGTCTCATTCACAGACGGCTGATGCACTTCAAAAACTAAGCTGGGAAGCTACAAATCTACATTTCTTGTCTGTTGCAGATATTGATAAAGTGCTGGACTTGCAGGAAGAGTTACAGCATATGATTCGCAAACTTGATTCGCTAACGGAAAATGCACATTTATTAGTAAAAGACACTGCGGAGCAAATGAGAAAAGCAGATGGAGAGCTAGAAGGCTCTTCAGGCTGGACGGAGTTTTGGTCGAGCGTATGGAGCGATGGGAGCGCCCATTCGCAAGATACGTGGAATGACATAAAGAACTTAAAAGAATGGAACACGTATGACAATATGCATAGAACGATTGAAAAACCTCTAGGTACTCTTAATGTTATGTGGAATTCGCTTTCTATGTCTTGGGAAGAAAAAGTAGTGAATGGTTCTACATGCAGTCGAACGGAATTTTTCACTTATGGGGTTATTCAAATGGGATTGGGCATTTTAAGTCAGGAGATGAATCCTTCAAACATTATGTTTAGTGACAGCACAGAGGAAGTGAAGAGAGAATGAATGAAGTATATGATGGCGCTGGAAGTGAAATGGTACAGTTCCTTACAGGGTTGTCTCAGCAATGAAGTATACATTTAATTTATTAGAAAAATCGTTAATTGAAGCAATGAAAGATAATAAAAAAATTGCTCAATTTTATAAAACTTTAATGAATAGCAATTTATGGCTAGTTGTTAGCTCAGAACATGTAGCATCAGATATATTAATTGCAGAGCACTACGTTCAGACGATGAAAAGTGCAGCGTATCGATATTTACCTGTTTTTTCGTCAAAATATCCGATTGAACAGATGCTAAAAGATGAAAAGACCGTATGTGTATCATTTAAGGATATGCTGCCTGTATTAAATGAAGAAATAGCCATATTACTTAATCCTGACACGCCTCTCTCAAAATTATTCATCCCGGAAGAAATAAGAATGTTAAAAGAAGATAAAAATTATTTTAAGCAGTAGCCAAGGCGATAACAAGCACATGTCCTTTTTTCAAGCATGTCTGAATCTTAAATAAATAGGATATATATAGGCAGGGCCTTAAACAGGCTGCTGCTTTTTTATTACTAGTAAATAGTTCTATAGATAATAAATAGAAATGTAATTTAATAGTCTTATAGTTTTTATTTTCCTTTAAATAGGTACCTATAGATTAGATGGAAAAGGTTTAAATGAGAACAAAATCTTGGTTTTTTAGGTTTTATTTGCATTTTTTAGGGGTACTTGTAGATACATATTCTCATTTTTGGAGGCTTTTGCAAGTAACCTTTGACCTTATCACTAGAGTTTCTTACAATAATAGTAAATATATAAACCGAAGGAGAGATATGTATGTCAGGAATTATTCGCGTAACACCAGCAGAGCTTCGCGACATGTCAGGTCGCTATACTAACGAAAGCGGTCAAGTTCAAGAACTAGTAAGCCGTCTTGATACAATGAAAAATCAACTTCAAGATATGTGGGAAGGTGCTTCAAGCGAAGCGTTTGCTGCTCAATACGAAGAATTAAAACCTTCTTTCGTTGAAATGTCTAACCTACTTACAAAAATTGCTAAGCAATTAGACGACTCTGCAAATGTTCTTGAAGATACAGATAACCAAATCGCTAGCCAAATCCGCGGTTAACTTCATCTAATAATCTAAGTGAAGTAATAAAAGGAGCGCCCCATTCTCAAAAGATGAAGGCGCTTTTTCTATGTTTTGAGGTGATGAAACCCTATGTATATAGAAGTAACAGTAGACTTAAAGCACTATACAGGTGATCGGTTCGATTTGCGACTATCAAACTATCATTCAATCAAAAAAGTAGTCGAGATCGTTTGGCAAGCTAAAAAGATTACTCAATCACCAAAGGACGGTGCGTGGATACGTGTTTCAAATAAAAATCTTATTTTCTCGGGAAATGAGACGATGATTAACTGCGGAATTACCACAGGTGATTGTATCGAAATTCTCTAAAGGAGTCTATTAGAATGTCAGAGAAGAAACCGACTTACTTAGAAGAGCAGCTCGAAGCTGTAATGACACGTCATAATAATGAATATACATTTGTTTTTCAAAAAGAAAAAATTCGACTTGATCGTTCTGTTGAAATTGAAATGTTAAAGGATGTAAACACGGCTTTTCAAAAAGAAATCATGATGAGCGATGATGAACTTAAAATAACAATTAAGCCTACCTCTGAATTTCAACCTTTTACAGCATTAAAGGGAAAAGAAGAACAGCAAAAGTGGCTGTTTGCAGATCAGCTTATCAAAAAGATAAAGCAGCATTCTTTTTCAAGGCTGCATTTGTTGATTTGTCCAGAAAATATCATTTTTGATAAAAGTTTAAGTCCTGCTTTTTTACATTATGGAGTGAAAGAAAGTTTACCTCCTTATGAACCTAACGAGGAACAAAGCTTTCAGGAGTTAAAGGCTACGATAGCGGCGGCTGTTGACTCATCGCATACATTTGAACAGTATTTTAAGTTATACGAGACCTTGCAATTAAAAGAAGACGCTAAAAAAATAATGCATATCAGCAATGAGGAAGAGTTGAGTCAATTTGTTCAGCATAAGCTAACCCAAATTGAAAAACATCAAAAGACACTTGTTCAACTTCCTCAAAAACGCTGGACCATTTTTAAGTTTTCATCTGTCGGTATACTTGTCTTATTAATTCCAGCTCTTATTTATACTTTTTATTCTTATTTTTTTGCTCAGCCGAAACAAGAAGCATTTGTAGAAAGCAACGAATACTTTCTTGAAAAAAACTACAGCAAAGTAGTCGACACACTTGAAGATTACGATATTGAAAGTATGCCTAAAATTGTGCAATACGAAATAGCAACCTCCTATCTTGTTAATGAAAAGTTGGGAGAGGAGCAAAAGGCAAATGCTTTAAAGACTATTACGCTTCAGTCAGATCCTCAGTACTTTGCCTATTGGTTTTACATTGGCCGAGGAGACAACAAAAAAGCTTTAGAAGTGAGCAGGTTGTTAGAAGAACGTTCGTTAATTATCTATGCATTAATGAAATACGAAGGTCAGCTAAAGACAGACAACGATTTAGCGGCTGATAAAAAGCAAGAAGAGCTTGATAAAGTAGCGAATGAACTGGAAGAATTCAAGAAAGAAAATGATCAGCAAGAAGCGGAAGCAGCCAAGCAGCAAGAAGAGAAACAGGCTGAGGAAGCACAGGCGGCCAAGCAGCAGGAAGAAGAACAGAAAGCTGCAGAAGCCGAGAAAAAGAAACAAGAAGAGCAGAAAAAACAGCAGGAAGATCAATCGAAGTAGGGAGGTAGTTGTATGAATATGCTTTGGATAGTTAGTGGGCAAACGTATCAGCAGCTGCCTATAGATTTTAAAACCTTTCGCCAAGCAACGGTTGGAAACACTCAGCATCAAACGTTTACTTTTTCCTATCCGTTTGAGAAAGGTCAAATGACGCTGTCATCTGAAAAGAACGGCCGGCTCTTGATTTCCTACGGAGAAGAAAGGATAGCAGAGCTATCTGTTTCTGAGTCGTTTGTATGGCGAGAACAAGGACAGGCTTTAACCTTTGCCCTTACAGAGACGGCTGTTAAAGAAGCTGTCTATTATATTGATTACGAATCAGAAGTCTCGTTTTCCACAAGTGATGAAGCAGCTGATGTGTATCAGCAGAAAGAAAAGTATGTAGTAGAGCCAAAAGAAGGATTTTACTTATCAAAGATAAACGGGAAGTGGAAGGTCTTTTATAACCAAGAACGGTTTTATCTTAATGGACACCGAATAGAAGAGAATAGGAACCTTCAGCCCGGAGATCTTATTTTATGGTCTTCTATGACGATTCAATTGATCGAAAAAGATTTGCTGAAGATTCAAAGCTACTATGATTATGCATCTAAGCTTCCGGCTACGGCGCAACCTATTTCTGAAATGAAAAAGAAGTACCCGGTTTATAGACGGACACCGCGCATGATATATGATTTGCCTAATGATAAGGTGAGCTTGTCCTTTCCGTCTCAAGACAATGATGAAAATAACCGAAGCTTATGGCTTACCATTTTACCCCCATTAGTCATGCTTTTAGTCATGGGTACGGTATCGATTATTCAGCCCAGGGGAATTTTTATTATTATATCTGTCATGATGTTTACGACCACGCTGATTGTATCTACCGTTCAATATTTCAAAGATAAAAAACAGCGCAAGAAGCGCCAAGAGCGTCGTCGTCGAATTTATACAAAGTACTTAGAGAACAAGCGCGAGGAATTACAAGAACTAGCATCAGTTCAACGAGACGTATTATCTTATCATTTTCCAACGTTTGAACGAATGAAATATTTAACAGAACAGATTTCCGATCGAATTTGGGAACGAACTGTGGAAAGCAGTGATTTCTTACAGGTGCGTCTTGGAAAAGGAACAGTTCCTGGAAGCTACCAAATTTCTTTAAATAGCGGAGATATGGCTAATCGAGAAATTGATGATTTGCTTGAGCAGTCTCAGCACATGGAAAAAGTCTATCGAGAAGTCAAAAATGCGCCTGTTACCGCTCACTTAGGTTTAGGCTCTATCGGTCTGGTAGGAAAGATGAAGACGGTGAAGAATGAACTGCATCAGCTTGTAGGACAGCTGGCATTCTCCCACAGTTATCATGATGTGAGATTCGTATTCATTTTTGATGAAGAAGAATATAAAGAGTGGGAATGGATGAAATGGCTCCCTCATTTTCAGCTGCCTCATTCTTTTGCGAAAGGCTTCATTTATAATGAACAAACGAGAGATCAGCTTTTATCTTCTATTTACGAAATGCTGAGAGAACGCGACTTAGATGAAGCAAAAGGAGAAGGGGTTTTTTTGCCTCACTTTGTTTTTATTATTACGAATCAGCAGCTAATTGCAGATCACGTTATCTTAGAGTATTTAGAAGGGTATCACCCTCATCTTGGGTTCTCTACGATATTTGCGGCAGAGACGAAAGAAAGCTTAACGGAGCATGTTCACACACTCGTTCGTTATATTAACGAATCCGAGGGGGATATATTAATTCAAAAGCAAAAAGCTGTGAATATTCCATTTCAGCTTGATAAACACACGCTTGATTATAATGAAAGATTTGCAAGGATGCTGCGGACATTGGATCACCAAGTTGGCATGACCAACTCAATTCCAAATAGCGTTTCATTCTTAGAATTATTTAAAGCAAGAGAAATTGGTGAGCTGGATATCGTGCAAAGGTGGCACACCAATGAATCAGCTAAGTCGCTAGCGGTTCCAATTGGTTTAAAAGGAAAAGAAGATATTGTTGAACTAAATCTTCACGAAAAAGCTCACGGCCCTCATGGATTACTTGCAGGTACGACGGGGTCAGGGAAAAGTGAATTTTTACAAACGTACATTCTTTCTCTAGCGGTGAATTTCCACCCCCATGAAGTCGCATTTTTATTGATTGACTATAAGGGCGGAGGAATGGCTCAGCCGTTTAAAAACATGCCTCACCTGCTTGGAACCATTACAAATATTGAAGGAAGTAAGAATTTTAGTACAAGAGCCTTAGCTTCTATTAAAAGTGAATTAAAGCGACGCCAACGCTTGTTTGATAGATATGAAGTCAATCATATTAATGATTATACAGATTTATATAAGCAAGGTATGGCAGAAGAACCTCTGCCTCACTTATTCTTAATCTCGGATGAATTTGCTGAGTTAAAAAGTGAAGAACCAGAGTTCATTCGCGAATTAGTCAGCGCGGCGCGAATTGGACGTAGTCTAGGCGTTCATTTAATTTTAGCAACACAAAAGCCAGGCGGTGTTATTGACGATCAAATTTGGAGTAATGCGCGCTTTAAAGTAGCGTTAAAAGTCCAAGATGCCGCTGATAGTAAAGAAATCTTAAAAAATGCAGACGCTGCTTCTATTACGGTGACGGGTCGAGGCTATCTGCAGGTTGGAAATAATGAAGTGTATGAACTGTTTCAGTCAGCTTGGAGCGGCGCGCCGTACATGGAAGATACGTATGGGGCTGAAGATGAAGTAGCCATTATCACAGATCTCGGGTTGATTCCTTTATCTGATGTATCTACTCAGCAGACGTCATCCAAACAAGCGGAAGCAGAAATTGATGTTGTGGTGCAAAAAATCGAACAAACGCAGCAGGAATTAGGTATCAAAAAATTAAATAGTCCATGGCTGCCGCCTCTTAAAGAGAGATTGCTTCGCAGTGAGTACAAAGAGAAGCGAGACGGCGTATTCCCAATTGGCTTAATTGATGAACCTGAAAAGCAAAGTCAAACGGTATATAACTATCAGCTGATGGACGATGGAAACATTGGTATATTTGGTTCGTCAGGATACGGTAAATCGTTTACAGTCATGATGTTGCTTCTTAGTCTAGCTGAAAGACAGAGCCCAGAGCAGCTTCATTATTACATTTTTGACTTTGGGAACGGTACGCTGCTGCCGCTTCGTCAGCTGCCTCATACGGCGGATTATTTCTTAATGGATCAAATGCGTAAAATTGAAAAATTCATGACGATTATCAAACAAGAAATCGCAAGGCGAAAGCAGTTATTTCAACAGCAGGAAGTTAGCAATATCAAAATGTATAATGCTCTAAGTTCAGAAGAGCTTCCTCTAATTTTTATCACGATTGATAATTTTGATCTTGTTAAAGAAGAAATGCAAGATCTAGAAATGCAGTTCACACAGCTTGTGCGTGACGGCCAGTCTTTAGGAATTTATATGATCTTTACCGCGACGCGCGTGAATTCTATTCGTCAGTCACTTATGAATAACTTGAAAACGAAGGTGGTTCATTACTTAATGGATCATTCAGAAGCGTATTCTATTTTAGGACGTACGCCGTATGCGCTGGAGTCTATTCCAGGTCGGGCTATTATCAAAACGGATCAACCTTATTTTGCACAGCTGTTTTTACCTGCGGAAGGAAAAGATGATTTTGAAATTTTTGATGCAGTTAAGCTGCACATTCAACGATTAAAGAAACAATATGCTGATGCTATTCTTCCGGAGCCGGTGCCAATGCTGTCATCGAAACTTGTACTTGCCGAATTTATGACGGACAGAAGAGTTATTCGCGAAAAAGGAGTTATTCCTCTTGGGTTAGATGAAGAGTTTGTTCGACCGGTGCATATGAACTTTACGAAAAATAAGCATTGTATCGTCATGGGGCAGACGCAAAAAGGAAAGACAAATGTAGTGAAAGTCATACTGCAAACAGCGCTTGAACAAGGCGTGAAGCAAATCGGACTATTTGATTCGGTTGACCGTGGTTTATCAAGCTATGCAGCTGAAGAGCAAGTTGTTTACATGGAAACAAAAGAACAGATCGTCGACTGGCTTGACCTAACCGAAGAACGATTGCAGCGACGTGAAAATAAGTATTTGGAAGCAGTGCAGGAAGGAACCGTACACGGCCTTTCATTTGCCCCGATCATGCTTGTGGTAGACGGATTTGTACGATTCCAGCAAAACTTAGACAGTGTCTTGCAGGATCGTATTACAAAATTGATGAAAAATTATAGCCACCTGGGCTTTAACTTGATTGTTGCAGGGAACAACAATGAGTTTTCAAAAGGATTTGACGCGTTAACAACAGAAGTGAAGCAAATTGGCCAAGCTGTGTTGTTGATGAAGAAAACAGAGCAAAGCTTATTTACACTTCCTTATGACCGAAAAGAAGCCGACGTTAACCCTGGCTTCGGTTATTATATTAAAAGTGGAAAAGAAACAAGAATTCAAATCCCGCTATGTGTAAGTGAAAGGAAGATCTTAACATGACCGAACAGCGTAAGTATACACTTAAAGTCATATTAGCTGTTGTTTTAATTTTGGCTCTTCCTTCTTTCTTTTTCCAGTATATTGGAGACAACCCGCTACAAGTCACAGAAAACTCAACAAGAACGATTGCGGTTGTTAACGAAGATAATGGAGTAAAAGAAAATAGTGAAAAAGCGATAGAATTTGGAGAAAAAGTGACTCCTCTTTTACAGGAGGGGTCAGATTATCAATGGACCGTGCTTGGACGAAGCGCAGCTACAAGCGGTTTACAGAATGGGAAATATGATGCGGTTATTTATATTCCCTCGACTTTCTCACAAAATATTTTATCGTATCAGGAAAAAAAACCAGAAAAAGCTACTTTGGAATACAAAGTTCAAAGTCAGCTTAACGCAGTTAATAAGGAAAAAGTAGTAGGGGAATTAGAAGATGCTACTACAAAGGTTAATAATGAAATGTCCTCTTTGTACTGGAGTTATGTATCACAGGAAGTGGATAAGGTACGCGGACAGTTCGATAAAATTCTAAATAAAGAAATCGCCTTTCAAAAAACAATGGTCGCTTTTTATAAACCGAATTCAAAAGATTTAGCAGGTGAATTAAATGATCAAAAGAAAATTCTTCAGCAAATCCAAGATAATGTAAATAAAGCAGAAAAAGGTTCTAGCGACAGACAAGGCGACGTAGAACAGGTTGAAAAGAATTTAAACAGCTTCATTGAATATGTAAATCAATATCAAACATATCAAGAAACACAGAAACAAATGCTTGAAAAAACGCAGGCTCAAAGTGTCGCTGCGATTCAACAAGGGTTGTCTTCCCTTGAATCTAATCAGCCAAGCTCTAAGCAAAATTTTAATGAGCAGGCCAATCAAGTGTTTAGTGGCTTATCTTCCATTCAACAGCAGCTGGATGAAAATCAAAAAGCCGTTGGAGAACTTGGAGATCAACAAGCAGATAACGTCAGTGAACAAGAAAAAGCTCTGCAAGATTTGAACGGCCAAATCATCAGTTCATACAAACAGCAGTCTGAGCAAACAACCTTAAATCAAATTGAAAGTAAGCTAAAGCCGCTTCGTGCGCAGCTAGAGACAGCTTCATCAAATGATAGTGGTGGAGGCTCAACGGATCCAGGGGAAAGTGATGGAACTCAGCCAGATCCTAATCAAGACGGAGAGACGCCAACGGACCCTGGAGAAGGTGACGGAACTAAGCCAGATCCTAATCAAGGTGGAGAGACGCCGACGGATCCTGGAGAAGATGATGGAACTCAGCCAGATTCCGGTCAAGGCGAAGGAACGTCAGAACCAATTCAAGTGGATTTATCTCAGCAAACAGCAAAGCTTGATGATATATCAAAAGGGCTTGATGATTTAGAAAAGCAGCTTCAAGGCATGACGAGTGAAACACCCGAAGCGCCTGAAGCACCTGAGACACCTGAGGACACGGAAACGCCTGGAACGCCTGAAACACCGGATACACCTGATACATCAGGCACATCCAATGCTGTGAAAAGTGCGCTTGAAAAAGTGGCTAATCTGAAAACACAGGTACAGGCGGTCAAAGATGAGCTGCAAAATGTAACCGTTCAGCCTGAAACTTCAGGAGAAAATACGGATGCGCTGAAGCAGAAAATTGCCAGTTTGGAAGCAGACGTCGAGTCTTTGACAGCACAGAAAAACAAAGCAGAGAAAGACTTAGAAGAAGCAACCAAGTCGTCCAGCAGTCAAATTGCTAAGCTTCAAGAAGAAAATGAACGATTAAAAAAAGAGAATGAAAAGTTGAAAGAAGACGGCAAAAAACCTTCTAAAGGCAGTGCGGATGTTGATGGTCTCATTACGATGATTAAAAACAAAGAAGATAAAATCTTATCTTCTCCAAACCTTTCAGCTTCTCGAAAAGAAAAGCTGAGCAATACATTCTCAGGTAAGATTAAAAGCAGCAGTGCCGAAGATCTGTTAAAGTACTACGGTGATTTATCGCAGTATGATTTGACTTTAGCTCAAGTCGGAAATACAGACATACAGAACAGCGTCCTTAACAATGACTCTATTAAAGGAAGTTTGCAGCAGGCGTTAGCTGGAACCGTTTCTTCTCAAGACGCGCGTAAGCAAATTCAACAAAACCTGTCTCTAACAAAAGAAGAGTTAGCACAGTTCCAAAGTTCAGTGCAAGATTTTGCTGATCAATATGGACAAACAGTTGATGCTGAACAAGCATCGATTATGGAAGAGCTATCAGCTATTCAAGAAAAAGCAAATGCAATGAATCAAGAGCTTCAATCTAGCGCAGGTGAAGATCAAGCATTAGAAAAGAAAGAAGCTCCGGACGTAACAGGCTTAATGACGCTGCAGCAAAGCATGGGTCAAGAGTTGAAGGGAATGAACGAACTCATTTCATCTTTAGGTGAAAGACAAGCTAATGTTGTCACGTACACAGATGAATTGCAGAAGCGTGTAAATGAAGTTCAGGATAAGGCTGACACGCTTAACAGCAAGTGGGCCCAAAACGTGGATTCAACGAAGTTGGTGCGAGGCCAGGTATACCGCTTGTTAAATAATACATTAGTAGATGGACAGAATAATGATTACGTTTATCATTATTTAGCAAATCCTCTTCAAGTAAGCGGTGAAGTGCCGGCTGAAAAAGTAAAAGAGGTTCCACCGGTTGTCATTTTGGTTATTATCTTAATCAGCAGCCTACTAATTGGCTATTTCAGTCAATACTACCGACATGCACCGATGCTTGTAAAAGGTACGCTCTTTGGATTATTGAATTTGATTGTAGGGTTAATGGTAAGTATCTTTAGCCTTAATATTTATTCGTTATCGGGAGACCGGGCAATGGAATGGTCAATCTTTACGATCGTCTTATTGCTTGCTTCATCTACACTTGTACGTATTGCTTTCTTATTAGGAAGCTTCGCTGGATGGGTGACGACAGTAGGGTTGATTTTATTTTATATTACCCCGCTTCTTAACTTATCTATGCCAAACTTTAATTACGAAGATCCAGTATCTAAAGTGTACATGTCCATTCAATATGATACGCAGTCTCTGTTTGGACAGGCGCTTATTGTATTACTGGGAATGACTGCTGTTTTAAGTGTTCTGCCATCTATTATTCGTGCTTTAAAGACGACTAAAGAGGTTGAAAATGATGAAACCTATAGTGCTTAGTAAGAAGATTGGAAGTGTTGTTCTTATTTTTTCACTTCTTTGTTTCCCTATAGCAGCAGCGGCTGAAGCTGATGATGGAAACGTTGAAGAGATTAAACCAAATGTATATAAAGATGATCCCATTAACTTAGACCCCGAATCTTTGCTAGAAAATAAAAAAGAAGTAGGAAATATTCCGGAGGAAATAAAGGATCTTACATTTGAAAAAGAGGAAGATGCAGAGAAAGAGAGTTTAAAAGAAAGTCTTTTTGCGAACGCATCAGCTGAAGATAATACGATTTCTGCGAAAGCAAAAGAATATAACTTGTTTTCTTCTAAAAACACTTCCTACAAGAAAGATCGGACAGAACAAACGGCTTCTGAAAAGTCATCAGATCTACAATGGTTTTATTTATTATTGATTGGTGTGGGGGTTGTTGTATTATTTGTGGTTTTAATACCGCGCATTAGCCCTCAGCCTTCTGTGAAAAAATGAAAAAACCTCGCTGTTAATCAACAGCGAGGTTTTTGCGTATAGACGTAAATTTACAGGCGGCGGAAGCCTTCTTCAAACAAATAATCTTCTGCTTCTTCGTAAGATAAAAATGCTGCCTCTAAATTCAAGCCAGAATAAATATTCCACAGGTCATCTTCATGAACAAGTAAAAGCGTTGCATTGTCTGGGCCGTTCCAGCGCTGTTCATTTCCATTCCCTACAATAGCTTCTTCTCTAGCTGTATCAGGAAGGGTAGACAAAGATTCAATAGAAGCTTCAATAATTGATCGAAGATCTTCTTCAGTGTAATCACGGATATTCACAAGACCTTTGTCATTTGTTTCATATCCTTTTAAAAAACCTGCATATACAAATCCATTTCCGTTAGGATGCAGATGATGCACAACAACCGTTTTATCGTACACGCTTTCTTCATAATGAAAATTCACGCGTCCTAAAGATACATCTTTTCGATGCAGCTCTGGAAACGATGAAATAATAGCTAATTTTTCGTCAAAACTAAGCATAGACAATCCTCATTTCTATTTAAATCATTTCATTTTCTGAAATGGTATAAGCTCTTTTACGATTCGGTTGATTATACCATATATAAAGAAAGACACATAATGCTTTTTCCAGTGTGGACTTTTAAAAATATAACCCTTCGCATAAAGCAGCCGCCACTGTAAAGAAGAACACATCTTTTTCACTATAAAACTTAACAAAAAACAGGCAGGGAATTCACAGTGAAAAAATAATATAAAGAGGTGGAAGGAAACGAGTTTTTAAACCTATCATAAGGAGGAATAAAAAAGTGAGATTACATGCTCTGTGTAAAAAAACATGGGTAATGTCCCTGCTTGTTTTTGCTCTTGCAGTGAGCTTAACTCCTGTTAGTCAAGCAGCCGCATCTTTATCTGTGTCACAAGCTCTTGAAAATCAAAACAACAGTGTACAAGCTGTTAAAGGATATGTAGTAGGTCAACCTACAGGCACATCTACAGTTATTACGAGCAATTACCCAAACGATTATGCACTTGCTCTTGCTGACAGTGCAAATGAAACCAATACAGACAAGATGGTGTACGTTCAAATTCCTTCAAATTTGCGAAGTACATTTGGACTTCAAAGTCGCTCGGAGTTAAAAGGGAAAAGTCTTACTGTTACGGGCACACTCACTCCTTATTTTTCACACCCAGGAATAAAATCAGTTACTTCTATTAGTACAGAAACAGGAGGAACTGATCCGACGCCAGATCCCACAGAGCCAACCGTTCCAGTAGAAGACTATTATCGTACCACAGCTGGAAAAACAGGAAATACCTTAAAGACAGAGCTTCATAACATTATTGATCATCACACAGAACTGTCTTATTCAGCCGTATGGGAAGCTTTAAAGAAAACGGATGAAGATCCAGCTAACGCAAATAACGTTATTTTGCTCTACACGGGGCGTTCACAGGCTAAGAGTACAAATGGAGGCGGAGTGGACGATTGGAATCGTGAGCACGTCTGGGCAAAGTCTCACGGGGATTTTGGAACAGCTATGGGTCCTGGAACAGATCTTCATCATTTACGTCCAACCGATGTGTCTGTAAATGGTACGAGAGGAAACTTAGATTTTGATAACGGAGGGACGGAACATAGCGAGGCACTCGGAAATTATTTTGACAGTGATTCATGGGAACCTCGAGATGAAGTAAAAGGTGATGTGGCTCGTATGTTGTTTTATATGGCCGTACGCTATGAAGGCGATGTAAGTGATGAGCCTGACTTAGAACTTAATAACACAGTGAATAATGGCACTGCTCCTTATCATGGGAAATTATCTGTGCTTCTTCAATGGAACGCCGAAGATCCAGTAGATGATCGAGAACGACGCAGAAATGATATTATTTATTCAGACTATCAGCATAACCGCAATCCGTTTATTGACCATCCTGAATGGGTGAATGAGATTTGGAACTAATGTAGGAGGCGTCCTGGCGGGGCGTCTTTTTTTATAAAAGAAAAAGGAAAAAACTAAAATCCGCCGAATACCTATAGGTGATTTTGAAAAAATGGAGGGAAGCTATGAAACAGCTATGTAAAAAAGGATTGGCTTTTATTTTGGTACTCATTTTTGTTAACGCTTTCATTTTGAATCCACTTAATGGAGCGGCTTCCGTAGATGGAAAATCAATGAATCCTGGTTACAAAACCTACTTAATGGCGCCTTTAAAAAAGGTAACAGACTATACAACATGGGAAGCGTTTGAGAACGATTTACGCAAAGCGAAACAAAATGGATTTTATGCGGTGACAGTAGACTTCTGGTGGGGAGATATGGAGAAGAACGGCGATCAGCAGTTTGATTTTTCCTATGCTCAGCGCTTTGCTCAAGCTGCTCGTAATGCAGGTATAAAGATCGTTCCTATTATTTCTACTCATCAGTGCGGCGGTAATGTTGGAGATGATTGTAACGTTCCGCTTCCGTCTTGGGTATGGAACTTAAAAAGTGATGACAGCCTTTACTTTAAATCGGAAACAGGTACGACAAATAAAGAAACGCTAAGCCCGCTTGCAACTGACGTTATTTCTAAGCAATACGGAGAGCTCTATACGGCATTTGCGCAAGCGTTAGCACCTTATAAAGACGTGATTGCTAAAATCTATTTATCCGGAGGCCCTGCAGGTGAAATTCGTTATCCGTCCTATACAGCAGCAGACGGAACCGGCTATCCGTCTAGAGGAAAATTTCAAGTGTATACGAACTTCGCCAAAAGCAAGTTTCAATCATATGCTTTGACTAAATACGGTTCACTCGCCGGCGTCAATCAGGCATGGGGAACCAATTTAGCCTCTGCATCGCAAATTTTACCGCCATCAGATGGCTATCAGTTCTTAAAAGATGGTTATTCAACAGCTTATGGAAAAGATTTCTTAGCATGGTATCAAGGAGCTTTGGAAGATCACACAAAACGTATTGGACAGTTAGCTCATCAGGCTTTTGATGCCACCTTTAACGTACCAATCGGTGCAAAAGTGGCGGGAATTCATTGGCAGTATAATAATCCGACGATTCCTCATGCTGCAGAAAAACCTGCTGGATATAATGATTACAATGCGCTTTTAGACGCTTTTAAAACAGCTAAATTAGATATAACGTTTACGTGCTTAGAAATGACGGACAGCGGAAGTTATCCCGAATATTCTATGCCAAAGACGCTTGTACGCCAAGTAGCAGGTATTGCGAATGCAAAAGGAATTGTTTTAAACGGGGAAAATGCTCTAACTATAGGCAGTGAAGATCAATATAAAAAAGCAGCTGAAATGGCCTTTAACTATAATTTTGCAGGATTTACTTTGCTTCGTTTCTACGATGTCATTAACAATGATACGCTGATGGGGCAATTTAAAAATACGCTGGCCGTTACACCAGTTGCGCAAACGGTTGTAGTAAAAAATGCGCCAACTGCGGTAGGAGAAACGGTTTATATTGTTGGAGACAGAGCTGAGCTAGGTCAGTGGGATACGTCCCTTTATCCAATTAAATTAACATATAATTCATCTACAGCCGATTGGAGAGGCACCGTCTATTTTCCTGCGAGTCAAAATGTTCAATTTAAAGCAATTGTGAAGAGAGCTGATGGCTCGTTAAAAGCATGGCAGCCTTCGCAGCAATATTGGAGCGTGCCGTCAACAACAGCAACTTATACAGATAATTGGTAAACAAAGCCGCATAGCAAACGCTATGCGGCTTTGTTTCGAACATAAGAATTATTTCCAGTTCGCTTGAATAAACTCATCTCGACCAGACTTAGCGCGGTCTTCTTTATAATGCTTTGGATTTTTCTTGTGGAAATCTTGGTGATACTCTTCCGCTTCATAAAACGCAGAGGCAGGAAGGATGCTTGTCACGATTGGTTTTTTAAAACGTCCGCTTTTTGCGACCTCTAGCTTTGTCTCTTCAGCTTCCTGCTTTTGGCTATCGTTATGGTAAAAAATTGCTGTTCGATACTGCGAGCCGCGATCTTGGAATTGACCTCCATCATCTGTTGGATCAATTTGCGGCCAATAAAGATCTAGCAAACGTTTATACGGAAACACTTCAGGGTCAAATGTGATTTGAACCACTTCGTAATAACCGCTTGTGCCAGATTTTACTTGCTCATAGGTAGGGTTATCCACAGTTCCCCCCATATATCCTGATACAATGCCGTGAATACCTTCTAGCTCTTCAAATGGTGTAACCATACACCAGAAACATCCACCTGCAAATGTAGCTTTTTCCATACGTAATCCCTCACTTAATCCGTTGTTATGAAGGGTATTATAACAAATTTATATTGAAACAGCTAGAAAAGGGTTTGTAGGTTGTGTAAAAGCTGTGGATAAAGATAAATATCCACAGCTTTTACACAATAGACTCGGCTATGTTGAAGATTGAAAAATGCAGGAGAGAAGAAAGAAAAAATGATAGAATAGATGAGGTGTATATATCGATGTAGAAGAGATTAGGCGGCAGAAGCAGGATCTATGCGGCATCTAGATAAATAAAGTTAGTACGTTAGTAACAAGAGGTAAGAAGCAGCATATTCGCGCTGTTAAATAAATATACAAAGATAATAGGAGAGTTGAATATGTTACAAGGTAATCTCATCCTAGAGCACTATGGATTAAATGAATTAAATTTTGATACGATCAAAAGCTACCGGGATCGATTTGCTGAAGTAAAACCAGCTCATCCTTGGAATGCGCTTGAAACAAAAGAGTTTTTATACAAAGTAGGAGCATGGGGAAAGGTAAGAGATACCCATAAAGAAGGAGTTACACTCGCAGGCCTGCTTTTATTCAGTGAAGAACGGATTATCACAGAAGTTTTACCACAATACTTTTTAGAATACCGGGAAAGTAAAGGGAATGAAGAATGGACAGAGCGTTTTACCTCTCAAGACGGGACGTGGTCAGGAAATATTTTTGATTTTTATTTCCATATTCATGAAATTGTTCGCAATAGCGAACCCCAGTCGTCAATCGCTTCCTCTTTAACAGAAGTTTTAATCAACATGCTTATTCATGCAGATTATAATGGCGAGGGCGGCGTTATTTTAGAAAAGCAACCTTCTCATTACGTTTTTTCTAATCCAGGTCTTTTGTTAGTACCTACAGATTCAGTTTTTAGTAAAACCGTTAGTCAGCTTCGAAACCCGAATATCGTTAAGCTATTCAGTTTACTAGGGCTATGTGAACGTTCGGGCTCTGGCTTGAAAAAAGTGAAGCAAAACTGGAGCTTGCATCATTATAAAAAGCCTTCTGTTGATCAAGATGTTTCTATGCATCGTACGGTAGTCACGTTATCTTTGTCCACTCAAGAAAGACAGATTAGTTCTTCTGAAAAAGACACTTATCATACGTCTGTAACTGATTTGGGAAATAATTTTAAAAGTGTCGAAAAATATCAAAACATACCTGAAAACAATGTCGAAAGTAACTCCTATAATAAAAATAAAGACTCTTATAATAAAGGTTTATTAGAGGAGTTAAACTTATGTAATAACGACAATAACTCCTATAATAAAGAAGAAAACTACTACAGTAGTGAACTTAACTCATATAATAAAGGTGATTACTCCTATAATAGTTATCAAAGCACCTATAATAAAGAATCGGAAGATGGTTCTTCTAATTCAGTGAATGGTGAGGATATTGATACGAAGCTATGGGATATTGCAGCGCTGGCTCGTGAAAAAAAACGGCTTTCGCCTAATCAGATGGAGCATATTATTCTTGAATTATGCAAAGAAAAACCGCTCATGCTTAAAGAGTTTGCTTATTTACTAGAAAGAACGCCGGATGGAGTACGTAATAATTATTTAACAAAGCTATTACGAAAAGGACAATTACAGTTGAAATATCCAAATCAGCCAAACCATCCAAAGCAGGCATATTTATTCCATAAGAAAGATACAGGGAAGTAAATCAAGCAACCGCTAGAACAAATAAAGATTAGGCTGAAAAAATTGATAAGGGAGAGTTTGCTGAAAGCTACAGATCTAAGGGAGAAATTCACCATAAAGTTGCCAAGCTGCCAGACTCTCTTTATATGAGTTCTGGCTCGTATAAAGGAGGAAATAGAGTGTGAAAAGCAAGTGCGTTCTTATTTTTCTGGTGGTTGTATGGCTGTTTAATATGGGGAAAGGAATAGGATGTGGATCAAAGGTGAATGCAGAGATGAATATACCGCTGTCGACGTGGGTGTGGGATACAAAGAAATGGATGTTGAACCAAGAAGCTATCCGTGAAAAACTTCAAGAAAAAAAGGTGACAAAGGTTTATTTACAAATTGATGCTCATCTTTCACCTTCTGTATATAGGCATTTTATCCAACAAGCGCAAGTCCAGGGTATAGATGTCTACGCACTTGACGGCGCTCCTTCTTGGATAGGGCCTTCTGGTATAGAAGAGCAAGACGCATTTTTTAATTGGATAACAGCTTACCAAGCAGAAGCGGAAGAACAACAGCAATTTTCAGGGGTTCATTTAGATATAGAGCCGTATTTGTATAAAAGCTGGAAAAATAATCGAGCGAAAAGTATTCTGCAGTATCAATATGTTATTTCTCAAGCCGCTGTACAGTCTCATGAGTTACACTTGCCGCTTGCTGTAGATATACCGTTTTGGTTTGACGAAGTTCCATTCAAAAATAGCAACGGTTCCGGTTCGCTGGGGCATTGGATTATTCAGTACGCTGATGAAGTCACAATTATGTCGTACCGAAACCATGCAGATAAAGAAGACGGTATTGCTGACATAACGCAAAATGAACGCAGGTGGGGACGTGTACTATCTACTCCGATTGAAATAGGGGTAGAAACGATGGCCTCAGATGAAGGGGAATACATTTCTTTTTCTGCTAAAGGAGAAGAAGAGATGATGCAAGAGCTGGGTATGTTGCTTACGAAGTGTCAAGCTAAAAACCCTCCAAGCAGTATAGCTGTTCATCATTTTGATAGCTGGCTACAGATGAAACCATGACAACGAAAAGACCGCTGCATCACTGCAGCGGTCTTTTTGGGTTTAGGGAGTATAGATACAATATAGCCATTTTATTAAAGGACTATACATAAAAAAAGTAACCATTTAAAAAATGGCTACTCACACAAAGGGGGGGAACTTAATCTTATCATTCCCACTTTTTCTAAAAGATATGCCTCTTTTAACCCGTTTTTTTAAAATAATTTAGTCGTCCAAGATTCGCAGTTCCACACGTCTGTGACTACATCTTGATAAAATTCAGGTTCGTGACAAATAATTAAGATACTTCCTTTGTATTCTTTTAAAGCTCGTTTTAATTCATCTTTCGCATCTACATCCAAGTGGTTTGTAGGCTCATCCAGTACAAGAATGTTGGTTTCATTGTTAATCAGCTTACATAGACGGACTTTTGCTTTTTCTCCACCGCTTAGAACTTCTACTTTACTTTCAATATGTTTGGTTGTTAAGCCGCATTTAGCTAACGCTGCACGAATTTCATATTGGGTAAAGTGAGGAAACTCGTTCCATGCTTCTTCAATACACGTATTGTAGTTAGCTGATTTAACTTCTTGTTCGAAATAGCCAATATGCTGGTAATCGCCTTTTTCTACAGAGCCTGAAATCGGTTTGATTTCTCCTAGAATACTTTTTAAAAGAGTTGTTTTCCCGATTCCATTTGCTCCTACAAGGGCAATCTTTTGACCTCGCTCCATTTTTAGATTCAGTGGCTTAGAAAGCGGCTCTTCGTATCCAATGACTAAATCAGATGTTTCAAAAATTAATTTGCTTGAAGTACGAGCACTCTTAAAGTTAAACTCTGGTTTTGGACGCTCTTGAGCTAGTTCAATTACTTCCATTTTATCCAGCTTTTTTTGACGGGACATGGCCATATTTCGTGTCGACACGCGGGCTTTGTTTCTCGCTACGAAATCTTTTAAATCTGCCATTTCTTGCTGTTGTTTTTTATAAGCTGCTTCAAGCTGCTGTTTTTTCATCTCATATACTTTCATAAAATCGTCGTAGTCTCCTACATAGCGATTTAACTCTTGGTTTTCCATATGATAAATTAAATTGATCACGCTATTTAAAAATGGAAGATCGTGAGAAATTAAAATAAAGGCATTTTCATATTCTTGCAAGTAGCGTCGTAGCCACTCGATATGCTGTTCATCCAAGTAGTTTGTAGGCTCATCAAGTAAAAGAATTTCTGGTTTTTCAAGCAGCAGTTTGGCTAGCAATACTTTTGTACGCTGTCCGCCACTTAAATCCTGTACGTCACGATCTAAGCCGATATCTTCTAATCCTAATCCGCGTGCAATTTCTTCGACTTTTGCATCGATAACGTAAAAGTCATTGTTTGTTAAGAGGTCTTGAAGTGTACCGACTTCTTCTAAAAGTTTTTCAAGTTCTTCTGGTGATACATCGGCCATTTTCTCATAGAGTCCATTCATTTGAGCTTCTAAATCAAATAGGTATTGAAAAGCACTTTTTAGTACATCACGAATAGAAAGACCGCGCTCTAATGCTGTGTGCTGATCTAAATAGCCGACGCGCACTTTTTTAGACCATTCTACTTTTCCCGCATCCGGTTCTAGTTTGCCTGTAATGATGTTCATAAATGTTGATTTACCTTCGCCGTTTGCTCCAATTAAGCCGACGTGTTCACCTTTTAACAATCGAAATGATACATCGTTAAAAATCGCACGGTCACCAAAACCGTGGCTTAGATTTTTTACGTTTAATACACTCATGCTGACACACCTTTTCTTTTAAAATATCTATCGTACGTTTCGTTATAAACAAATTGATTCATAACGATTATAGCGAACTTATATACATAAATCCATATGAGTTTTCCAGCCTGGAAAGTCATATAAAATTCACTCGCGTCTTCCTTTCACTTCATTCATACTATATATATCAATATAGAAAATCCTTCATGACGAAGGGCCGGTCATATCGGATCATTCAAATAGAGTATATAGAAGAACAAAAAGCCAGGGGGAAAAGAAATGAAGATTCATACGATACTAGTGGCAGGAAGAATGCATAAAGAGCTGCAGGAGATAATCAATCAAAAGAAGCTCACACAGACGTTTCGGTTTATGGAAGAGCAAGACGTTACAATGGAAGATTTAAACTGGGCTGATGCGCTTTTATCCTTCGGTCCAACGAATTGCTTTGAAGATCATAGCTTTAAATGGATTCATTCTCTCGGCGCAGGAGTCGATCGGTTCTTAGAAAGTGGGAATTGGAAAAAGAGCGTGATGTTAACACGTACGGTTTGTTCATTCGGTCAGCGAATCAGTGAATATTGTCTTAGCTATATGCTAGCTGAACTTCAGCACCACGCACAGTTTCAGCATCAGCAAAAACAAAAGCAGTGGAAAGTGATAGAGCCTCAGCAGCTTTCTACTCAAACGGTCATAATTTATGGAACAGGTGAAATCGGCGGACGTCTTGCCGCTGTTTTAAAATCTTTTGGTGTACGAGTGATAGGCGTATCTAAAAATGGAAATGAAAAGCCCTCATTTGATCAAGTCTTCTCCATTTCAAAAGAAAAAGAATTGTTAAAAGAAGCGGATTGGATTATTAGCACCATGCCATTAACGAGTGAAACAAAAAGCTACTTTGATCAAAAATGGATGAATTTAGTTGAAAATGCATACTTTATAAACGTTGGACGAGGAGCAACTGTAGATGAAAATGCGTTAGTAGAGGCTATTGAGCAAAAACATATTCGAAAAGCATACATAGACGTGTTTGAACAGGAGCCGTTAACGAAAGAATCCTTTTGGTGGAATCATTCACATATCATCATAACACCTCATATTTCAGCGGTGACTACGCCTGAAGAAGCCGTCGAATGCTTTGTTGAAACGCTGCAAAAAGTTGAGCAGGGCGAATTGACTTCTAACTTGGTTAATATTGAAAGAGGCTATTAAAGCATTATGATGCGCGTTTCCGCTATGAGAATGGTATACTGAAACTTGCTTTTCTTGAACGAAAAGAATGAAATCTGTTCTTCTAGGGGGGAACAAACGTTGAAGCAAGAAGAATTATTTGAACAAGCACGTGTATTTATAGAGACGTGTTACGCTGAACTTGAAAAAAGCGAAGCGGATAAAAATAAGCGGTTAAAAGAAATTCATCAGCAAATTATGTCACTCGGACATTATGATCATACATTTGAAGAGCTAGAGCACGGAGCTCGTATGGCTTGGAGAAACAGCAATAAATGTATCGGACGACTATTTTGGCAATCGCTTAATGTATTTGATAAGCGAGAGGCGATCACAGTTGAAGAGGTAAGAGACGCCCTTTTTCATCATATTGAATATGCAACAAATGACGGGAAAATCCGTCCTACTATTACGGTGTTTAAACCAAAAATGAAGGCAAAAGAACCGGTTAGGATATGGAATCATCAGCTAATCCGCTATGCTGGGTATGAGACGGAATATGGTATGATAGGAGACCCTGATTCTGTTGCGTTCACGGAAGTTTGTCAAAAATTAGGATGGGAAGGTGAGAGAACTCACTTTGATGTTCTTCCTCTTGTCCTGCAAGTGAATGAAGAGTCGCCTCGATATTTTGAGATTCCAAAACATTTAGTGAAGGAAGTAGCTATTACGCATCCAGAACTTCCTGAATTTGAAGACTTACAGTTAAAATGGTACGCTGTCCCAATGATTTCAGATATGAAGCTAGAAATTGGAGGGATTGAGTACGTCGCAGCACCGTTTAATGGATGGTACATGGGGACTGAAATTGGTGCCCGAAATTTAGCGGACACGCATCGCTATAATCAACTTCCAAAAGTAGCTTCTATAATGGGATTGAACATGAATTATAATGCTACGCTTTGGAAGGACAAAGCTCTTGTGGAATTAAACGTTGCAGTGCTTTCTTCTTTTAAACGAGAAGGCGTTAGCATTGTAGACCATCACACGGCTGCTCAGCAATTTCACTTGTTTGAAGAAAGAGAACAAAAAAATGGCCGGGAAGTGACTGGGAACTGGACATGGTTAATCCCACCGGTTTCACCAGCTACCACACATATTTTTCATAAGCCTTATAAAAATAAAGTATTATCACCAAATTATTTTTATCAAGACGCTGCTTATTAAATGAACAAAAAAGAGAGTACAAATTTGTACTCTCTTATTACACGTTAATTAATTTTTGTGTTTATCAAGCAAGTTAGCAAGTACATATGTTTTGTACTTTTCCACTTTGCGGCCTTCATGGTTGCGAACTCCTCGTTTTTTAAGTTCCTCAACATACCAACCTTTGCTTCCTACGTGCATACTCAAACACCCTTTCGTCATTTTTTAGGATGAACAGAATGAGGTTCATTGTCTGCTCGAATGGAGACATCTTGTCTTTCCAATACGTGCCTCATTGTAACATCTTTTATTTTATGATGAAAGGGAAAAAGGTCAAAAAAACGAGAATGATTTCAGGTGAATTTTAGTTTGTTCATTCCTCGTTTTTTTGAGATAGGAGGAGGAGGTTTAATTCGTCTTTATTTTGGATTAGATCTTCTAATGTATACTGATCTAACACTTTAATGAAGGCTTGCATGGCTTCATGCAAAACACTTTTTAACTTGCAGACGGGGCTAATAATGCAGAAGTTTCCTTCACGGTCAAAACATTCAACAATATGAAAATCTTCTTCAGTTTGACGTACCACTTTGCCAATATTAATGTCTTTTGGAAGCTGAGCTAAACGAATACCGCCGTTTCGTCCTCGGATCGTTTCAATTAAGCCAAGTTTTCCAAGTTCGTGAATGATTTTCATAAGATGGTTTTTTGAAATATTATACGCTTCAGCAATTTCTTTTATATTGCTTAGTTTATTATTATCGCGAACGCCTAAATATAATAAAACTCGCAGTGAGTAATCTGTATATTGTGTGAGCCTCATCTTTTTACCTCTTCTCTTATCAGCAGCTGATATATCTATAATAGCATGTCTATATCTAAGAAATACAGAAAGAATGCTCACATTTTTGACAGGGTGAATTTGTGAACATTTCTTTAAATGTGTATATAAAATATATCTTTTTAAGTAGGATATGAGTATTATAAAGATGTATTAAAAATATATCTTTTAAAAATGAATCTTTCGGAGGCGAAAGTTATGAAACAAACAACTATTTCTATTGTAAAAAGTACAGTTCCTGTTTTAGAAAAGCATGGTCAAGCAATCACAACTCGTTTTTATAAAATGCTTTTTGAACAGTATCCTTCTTTAAAAAATGTATTCAACCAAACAAATCAAAAAACAGGACGTCAGCAAATGGCGTTAGCTAATACAGTTTATGCCGCTGCGCAGTACATCGATCGGCTTGAAACGCTGCTTCCAGTTGTGAAGCAAATCGCCCATAAACATCGCAGTATCGGCGTGAAAGCAGAGCACTATCCAATTGTCGGCGAGTTCTTATTAAAGGCAATTAAAGATGTTTTAAAAGAAGCTGCGACCGATGAGATTATGGAAGCTTGGAAAGAAGCTTACGGTGCCATTGCAGACGTATTCATAAGTGTGGAGCAAGAGTTATATGAAGAAGCTGAAGAAAAAGGATGGAAAGATTATAAAAAACTAATGGTTCATAAAAAAGTAAAAGAAGCAGAAGGCGTGTACTCGTTTTATTTAGTATCACCTGATCAAAAAGCACTGCCTGCTTTTCTGCCAGGTCAGTACGTGAGTGTACGAATTCTTGGTCAAGAATATTTATCCATTCGCCAGTACAGCTTATCTGGCTATCCAAACCAACCATACTATAAAATTACGGTGAAAAAAGAAAAACAAATGGAAGACGGGGTCGTGTCAACGTATTTACATGATCAATTGAAAGAAGGAGACTTGCTTGAAGTCAGCGTTCCAGCAGGAGATTTTGTCTTAAAAGAAAATAATAAATCAGTATTTATCAGCGGAGGTGTAGGAATTACTCCAATGATGTCAATGCTTCATCAAGCATTGGAAAACAATCAAGAAGTAACATTTATTCACAGTGCTAAAAATGAGCAGTTTCATGCAATGAAACGAGAGCTTCAATCGTTGTCAGAGACATATACGTTTGAACAGCACGTTTTCTATAGTCAAGCGCAAACAGATCAGCATGATGAAAACATAACGTATGGTCGCTTAACTAAAAAAGAGCTAGCTAAATATGCCGGCGATAAACATGCATATTATTATGTTTGTGGATCTTCTTCATTTACACAAATGGTGTTAGAAGGCCTAGATGAAATGGGCATTTCCCAAGAAAATATCATGTATGAATCGTTTGGCCCGAAAATGAGTATGACTCCTTCCGCATAAATGTATGGAAAAAGGGTAAAAAGCTAACAGTAGACAATACTGTTAGCTTTTTTATGAAAGGGAGTTTAAAGATGACAAATAAGCAGTATGACATGGTGGGAATAGGAATAGGCCCTTTTAATTTAGGCTTAGCGGCCCTTGCTGAGCCTCTTGATGAAATTGATGCAGTCTTCTTTGATAAAGAAGAGAAATTTGAATGGCATCCGGGCATGTTAATTGACGGTACGGATTTGCAGATTCCGTTTCTAGCAGACTTAGTTACATTTGCAGATCCAACAAGCCCCTATTCTTTTCTAAATTATATTCACAAGCAAAAGCGCTTGTATCCGTTCTTTTTCTTTAATCGTTTTGACATTCCGCGTCAAGAATACAACGAGTACGCAAAATGGGTAGCGGAGCAGCTATCTTCCTGCCACTTTTCTTCAAAAGTTGTGGACGTGATACCAAAAAATGAAGAAGAGTATTATGAAGTAAAGGTAGAAACACCTGAGGGAATTCAAACGGTAAATGCTAAACACGTTGTAATGGGAACAGGAAGCATTCCACTTGTGCCTCCGGCTTTTGAAGAAAAGCTAAATGAGCATATTTTACACAGCAGCGGCTATTTACATAAAAAAGAAGAGATTCAAAAAGGAAAGCATGTAACGATCGTTGGTTCAGGGCAAAGTGCTGCCGAGATTTTTCTGGATTTACTAGAAGAACAGACTGAACATCATTACCACCTTACATGGTTTACAAGATCCTCTAATTTTTTTCAGCTTGATCAATCCAAGCTTGCTCAAGAGTTATTTTCGCCAGACTATGTAGATTACTTTCATTCGCTGGCTTTTGAGGAACGTACAAGCACGGTAGAAGATTTAAACCCCCTACGTCACGGAATTGAATCTTCTACCTTAACGAAAATCTATGATTTACTCTATCATCGTTCACTTAAAGGAAGAGTACCCGTTACGATTCAAGCTTCGACTGAAGTAAGTGACATTCATAAAAAAGCAAATGGATATGAGCTGGAGTGTAAACAATTAAAGGCTGATCGCTCTTTTCAATACGAAGCGGATCGTTTGATATTATCCACGGGCTATAAGCCAAAGATTTCGCCGTTCATCGAACGAATAAAAGATGATATCGAATGGGAAGATGACAAGCGTTTCAACGTCACAAAAGATTACCGGCTTGTCTTTAAACAACCCCGTAACCACCACTTTTTTACGTTAACTAACATTGAACATTCACACGGATCTGGCGCAACAAATCTTGGTTTATCCGTTCAGCGTAATCAGCGTATTCTGAACGTAATTGCAGGTAGAGATGTGTATCCAGTTCCAGAAGAGACGACGTTTCAGACATTTAATTTGTTTTGAATGTCTGATTTATAAAAACCTACACTGTGTTTTTAGATTATTGTAGAAAAGTTTTTTACTCATAAACCATGTTTAAAAGAATAGTGTACGGGTATTTTATTTATAGAACATTAGTACACAAATCAATTAAGGAGTTGCTTAGAATGAGTAAGAAAATTGCAGTATTAGTAACAGATTTATTTGAAGATGTGGAATATACAGATCCAGCCAAAGCCTTTGAAGAAGAAGGCCATACGCTAACAAAAATCGATGTGAAAACAGGCGAAGTAACAGGTAAACAAGGCGAAACAACATTAACAATTGATAAAGCAATTGCCGATGTAAAACCAGAAGATTTTGACGCATTGTTTTTACCCGGAGGCTTCTCACCAGATATCTTGCGTGCGGACGATCAAGTCGTAGCTTTTACAAAATCATTTATGGATGAAGGCAAACCGGTTATGGCTATTTGTCACGGGCCACAGCTGCTAATCAATGCTGAAACATTAAAAGGACGTGACGTAACTGGTTTCAAATCAATTGCTATTGATTTGAAAAATGCAGGCGCAAACTTCCATGATAAAGAAGTTGTGGTATGCGGTAATCAACTAGTTACAAGCCGTACACCAGATGATATGGAAGCATTCGTACGTGAATCAGTAAACGTCTTAAAATAAGTAAATAATATTAGTAAAACTTTCTGTAAAAGGCGATAACAGGGTGGTTTACCACTCTGTTGTCGCCTTTTTTGTATGTAACGTTTTTGACGAGGAATTTACAGTTATATTACCGCATTGGATGAAGCTGTTTTTCAAAGTATATGAAAACCTTTTACTATCAATAGCTGGAAGTCGCGTAATATAATCGAAATATTTTTTACATAAGTGTGAGTATAATTTTGGTAGCTTAAAAGACGTTGCGAGTTTCATAGTTTTCGTGCAACAATGAGGATGCATCACGAGGTTGGCTTGCTACAAGCTTAGATGCGTTGCGGTTTTACAAAAAACTTTATTATCACATAGGAGGATTTCAAACATGAAGAAAAGGTTTCGTATTGCCACTGTCGCAGGTGCCGTATCATTAGGATTACTAACAGCAGGACAAGCAAATGCAGCAGCTCCTGATTGCAACACTCCAAAACAAATTACCATTAAAGATGCTCAAGCAGCACAAAATATAAATGTAGACGAGCTATTAAAGAAATTTAACGCTCAAGGACAATCTGCTCAAGCAGCAGCTCCACAGCAAGAAACACAAGCACCAGATCAAGCTGAAGCAGCTCCACAGGAACAAGCAAAAGCACCAGAGCAAAGTGAAGAGGCAAAAGCTCCTGAGCAAACACAGCAAAACACAAAAGCTCAACAATCAGAAAATACTGATAAAGCAGAACAAACAAAAGATGCTAGTCAATTTGAACAAAAAGTAGTAGATTTAGTAAACCAAGAACGTCAAAAACAAGGTTTAAAGCCTTTAACACTTAACAAAAAATTAAGTGACGTTGCGCGCACTAAATCAAAAGATATGATGGACAAAGGGTACTTTGACCACAATTCACCAACATATGGTTCACCATTTGATATGATGAAACAATTCGGCATTGAATATACAACTGCAGGTGAAAACATTGCAAAAGGTCAGCAATCTCCTGAAGATGTAATGAATGCTTGGATGAATAGTGACGGTCACCGCAAAAATATTCTAAACCCTGATTTCACTGAAATTGGTGTTGGATACGTAAAAGGTGATACTACGTACTGGACTCAACAATTTATCGGTAAGTAATACAAAAAGAGCAGGATATACCTGCTCTTTTTTGCGTTTTTAGCTGTCCAATTTGGGTATAGTAAAGTAAGAACACGTAAAGGAGTGCCTTAAATTGGGACGTATAGTAAAAAAAATTCTAGTCGCTGTTTTTCCTATCCTGTTAAAAGAAGGATATCGTCATTATAAAAATCGTAAAACTCGAACTACCCCCTCTAAAGGGTATAAATAAAAAGGACTCGAAAGAGTCCTTTTTATTTTATGCTTGAACAGGGATATGCTTAAATTCTTTTACGTTAAATAATCCTTTGTCGGTTAATTTTAGACATGGAATAACAGGTAAGCTCAAGAAAGATAAAGTCAGCAACGGATTGAATTTCTGTGAGATATCGAGATCATGAAGAGCCCCGTGAAGCTGCTTAAGTAAGCTATTTACTTCATTGTAAGGGTGAGGTGACATTAACCCTCCGATGGAAAGAGGGAGGGAACCAATCACTTCATTATCTTTTACAATAACAATACCTCCGCCGATTTCTTCAATTGCCGCAATTGCTTTTGCTAAATCCTCATCATTTGTTCCTACGGCTACGATATTATGTGAATCGTGAGCAATCGTAGTAGCGAGCGCTCCATCTTTTAACTGAAATCCTTTTACGATCCCAAGACCAATATTTCCTGTTAGATGATGGCGCTCAACAACAGCCATTTTCAGCTGATCGTTTTCTACAGAAGGCTGAAATTCGTTTTGCTTTACTTGAACTTCTTCTACAATATGATTTGTAAGCAGGCTGTTTGGATTAATTTCAATAATATTAGCCCGATTGTGCTGAAGTGGTATCGTAAGTTTGTTAATAGAAAACTCTTTCAAATGAACAGAATTCATTAGTTCTGTCGGAAGATCAATTTGTTCTTCTTGCACAGACAGCATCTCTCCATTTTCAGCAATAAGCTCTCCGTTTTGATAAACATGTGCTGCAGATATATCAGTTAAGTCGTCCAACAGAATAAAATCAGCTTTGTAACCAGGAGCAACCGCCCCTCTATCTTTTAACCCGTAGCATTCAGCGGCATTTAATGAAGCCATTTGAATCGCAATTAACGGATCCAGCCCGAGTTCAATAGCAAAACGAACATTGTAATCAATAGAGCCTTCCGTTAATAAATCATCTAGATGTTTGTCATCGGTACAGAATAAAAATCTGCGCGCGTTGCGTTCATTTACAGCAGGTAACAATTGTTTCAAATCTTTAGCAACAGAACCTTGGCGGATTAGAACATACATCCCGCGCTGAATACGTTCAATTGCTTCTTCTGCTGTTACGCATTCATGATCTGTTGAAATATTAGCGGTACGATAAATGTTAACGCCCGTGGCATCTAGCCCTGAGCCGTGCCCATCAATTACGCCGTTTGCATCGTTAGCTGCTTGTAATTTATCGAGCATATCGTCATCTCCATCTCGAACAGCAGGGAAATCCATCACTTCTGCTAATCCAAGCACGCGAGAGTGAGAGAAAAATGGCGCTAAGTCAGCTGCTTTTAAGACGGCTCCAGAGCTTTCAAAAGGAGTTGCTGGCACGCTTGAAGGTAAGTTCACAAATACGTCTAAAGGAATGGAATCCGAGTTTTGAAGCATAAACTCAATGCCAGATTTCCCTGAAACATTCGCAACTTCATGAGGATCCGTTACGACAGTTGTAACACCTCTAGGTACAAGAAGTTTTGAGAACTCTTTAGGTGTAACCATTGATGATTCAATGTGAACGTGTCCATCAATGAACGTAGGCGAAATGTATTTTCCTTTTGCATCAACGACGTTATTCCCGTCGTATTGACCTATTCCAACAATCACTCCATCAGCAATCGCAATATCGGCTTCAATGATGGAAAGCGTAAAGACATCGATAATTTTCCCGTTTTTCACTACAAGATCTGCAGGTGTTTTTTTATTGGCAACAGCAAGCTGTTTTTTTAAGGTTGTTTTTGTATTTGACATGAATGTGACTCCTCTCATTGTATAACTGAATAACAATGAAGGACTATGTAAGGGAGAACATAAAGAAGAATAAACATGTAGTATGAATGATGTTCAACCCTCGTAGTCCAACTATTTACGGTAGTTCGGTAGAAACTCTTGGACCCTATTTCCAAGACTATACGAGCTTTAGGTATTTCGATACATTCTATAGACAAATAATAAAAACGTCAATTCCTAATAAAAAAGAAAGATTTTTGGGAATATTTCATCTATGTGTATGTAAACGATTTAACTCTTATTTGCTCGCTAAAAGGTGCAGCATTCATGTATAGAAAAAAATGTAGAAAAAACCGTCAATGGCTATTAGTCATTGACGGAGGTGTCATTAAGCTTGTTTACGCAGTGTACCTAATTCTTCTGCGATCGCTTGCATTTCACTTGGGCTAAAAGAATCTTTTCTCATTACCATATCGTATAAGTACTTTAAGTCTTCATACATTTCTTCGTCAAAAGCTTCGGCTTTAATTGCTCCGATATTTAGCATGCGCAATTTTTCACTGATGCTATCGACCATATGTTTAATATTCTCTGGAGATTTTACTGATAAATCCACTTTGTTCATCCTTCCAGTTGCGTTTTTTTTATTGTAACATGTTTTTATCGTGTGAACACTTTTATGTCAGGTTCTTATCCACAGAAGAGTGGAAACGATATAAATAAAAGAAAACTATTTTTTAGTTTAAAAATGATTGTATATAATGTTTGTAATAAGGGAAAGGAGTCGAGACTATGATTAACGTATTATTCGTTTGTTTGGGAAATATTTGTCGTTCACCCATGGCAGAAGCGGTCTTTAAAGATATGGTGAAGAAAAAAGGGCTACAAGGACAAATTCACGTAGATTCTGCAGGCACAGGAGGCTGGCACAAAGGAAATCCTCCTCATGAAGGGACGCAATCTATTTTAACGAAAAACAACATTGATTTTAAAGGGCAAACAGCAAGACAAGTGATTCAAGAGGATATAGCTAAATTTCATTATATTATTGGAATGGATGTCGAAAATGTAGGAAATCTGAGAAGAATGGCTGGACATACTAAAACAGGTTATATTGCAAGACTTTTGGATTTTGTGCCTGGTTTACATATTGAAGATGTGCCTGATCCTTATTTCACGGGAAATTTTGACGAAGTATATGACTTAGTTCAAGAAGGATGCAAGGCGCTTTTAGACGAAATTATAGAGAAGCATTTCTCGGAATAAGTGATACTAAAAAAATAAAAAGCGGAGGAGAAACGACAAATGGGTAAACGAAATAAGCTAGTAGAAGGTATTGTCATTGGAGCAATTATAGGAGGAGCTGTTTCTTTATTTGATAAAGAAACCAGAAGTTCCGTTATTCAAGGAAGTAAAAAATTGAAAGACAAAACAACAACTCTTATTCAGCATCCTGAACTTGTAACGGATACTGTGAAAGAGAAATATGAAACGATCCGCACGACCATCGAGCAAGTTTCTGAAGATGTATCATTTGTAGCAGGAAAAGTAGAAAAGTTAAAAGAAACAACCCCTCAGGTGATGGAAATTGTAAACGATACAAAAGAAGCATTTGTAGAGAAGTATGGTGATGAACAAAAATAAATAAGGAGGCACATATGGCTGGAATATACATAAATAACATCGTAAAGTTTGGCAAAGAACTCATGGGCCGCATTCATCGAGATGAGCTGCCCAGCTTATCAGCTGAATTGGCTTATTATTTGCTGCTCTCGCTATTTCCTTTTTTAATTTTCTTAATTACGCTGATTGGATTTTTGCCATTGGAATCAACAGATCTGCTTGACTTGGTCGAAAATGTAGCGCCACAGCAAACGCTGCACATGATTGAAAGCAACGTTTCTCATATCATTGGTTCTCATAATGAAAAACTATTATCCTTTGGTATCATTGCCACGATGTGGTCTGCTTCAAATGGAATTAATGCGATCGTAAGGGCATTTAACCGAGCGTATCACGTACAAGAAAATCGGCCGTTTTTAGTGGCGAGAGGCATGGCAGTTCTCCTTACTTTTGCGATGATATTTGTTATTATTGTAGCGCTTTTACTTCCTGTTTTCGGTCATATGATTGGTCTTTATTTATCGTCTACGTTTGGATTTTCAGAAACTTTTCTCGCTTTATGGTCTGCCTCCCGCTGGATTATCAGCGGTCTCATTTTGTTTACTGTTTTTACGGGGTTGTATTACTTTGCTCCTAATAAAAAGCTGCTGATTCGAAATGTTGTAAAAGGAGCGGCTTTTGCTACGGTCGGGTGGACAGTGGTATCGATGCTGTTTGCGTATTACGTAAATCATTTCAATAACTATACAGCTACATATGGAAGCTTGGGCGGAATTATTATCCTGCTTATTTGGCTGTATCTATCAGGTATGATTATCGTTATTGGAGGAGAAATTAACGCTATTTTCTACGACCGTCGAGTTAAATCTTCATAGTCACAAATTGGGATGAAATCATTCGCAAGATATGAGCATACTAACAAAGTGAAAGGGAGGTTTTACATCATGACAAAGCATACGAAAAAAGACGGAAGCAATACAAAGCAAAATAAAAAGAGCCAGCCCAAGCATAAAACAAGCAACAGCCAAAATGGACAAAACGGTTACCATTAAGGCATTGATTTCCATAATAAAAAGCCTAACAAATACGTTAGGCTTTTTTTCGTCAAGATTTTAGCAAGCGAAGGCCGTTTAAAATAACTAAAATGGTGCTGCCTTCGTGACCAATAACACCAAATGGCATATCAAGCACTTGGAAAAAATTCGAACAAATTAATAAAAAGATGACGGCAATAGAAAAAATAACGTTTTGCTTCACAATTGAGTTCATTCGTCTGGAAAGAGCTACTGCATCCGAAATTTTTGATAAATCATTTTTCATTAAAACAATATCTGCCGTTTCCAGTGCCACATCGGTTCCTTCTCCCATGGCTACTCCAACGTTAGCAGTAGCGAGAGCAGGTGCATCGTTAATGCCATCTCCCACCATTGAAACGGTAGGGAATTTTTCTTTTAACGCTTTAATTTTATCTACTTTCGCTTCAGGCAAACATTCTGCAATGTATTCATCGACGGCACATTCTTTTGAAATGGCCTCGGCTGTTTTTTCGCTGTCTCCTGTAATCATGACGGTATGAATACCCTGCTCTTTCAGAGATTTAACAGCTTCTACAGCTTCTGTTCGTACAACGTCTTTTAGCGCAAGCAATCCCACAATACCATGCTGGTCTTTTGCGTACACAATCGTTTTTCCTTCACTGGCAAGCGTAGATGAAATCCCATTTTCAAATTCAGCTGCTTCTTCTTTACCTACAAAATCTGCTTTTCCTATCTTCCACGTATCTTCTTGAAGAGACCCAATCACACCGTATCCGGGAACGTCTTCAAGTGAATCTGGCTGAACGAGCGTCAATTCCTGCTTGTTTTTCACAAAGTCAACAATGGATTGAGCAAGCGGATGATTAGACTGACGTTCAATGGATGCTATTTTAATAAGAAATTCCTGTTCGTTTATATCAGAACGTACAATAACATTTGTCACTTCTGGCTTTCCTTTTGTTAACGTGCCTGTTTTGTCAAAAGCAATTGCGCTTAAATGGCTTAACCTTTCCAAATGCACGCCGCCTTTGAACAAAATTCCTTTTTTTGCTCCGTTTGAAATAGCAGACAGCGAAGCAGGGGTGATAGATGCAACTAGGGCGCAAGGAGACGCTACAACTAAGAGAATCATTGCTCGGTAAAATGTCTCGGTCCAGCTCCATCCAAGCACATAGTGGGGGAGAAACAGCATAACTGCCACAACCGATAGAACAATTTTTACGTATGTGCCTTCAAATCGTTCGATAAACAATTGAGAAGGAGACTTTTCACTTTGAGCCGTTTGAACAAGTTGAATGATCTTTTGAAACAGCGTCTCAGCACTTGGCTTTGTCATTTTAATGGTAATGGCGCCTTTCACATTCACCGTGCCCGCGAATACTTCATCGTCGAGCTGTTTTAGTACAGGGACAGATTCACCCGTAATAGCCGCCTGATCAATCGTTGTTTGACCTGAGACAACAATACCATCGGATGGCACTCGTTCACCCGGCTTAACTAACAGCAAGTCTCCGATTTGTAAATCTGAAATGGAGACAATTTCTTCTTGGTCTCCAATCAGCCGCGTTGCTTCTTGCGGCTGCAAATTCATTAAGGCGCTAATTTCTCGGTTGCTTTTATTCATGGTGTACGTTTCTAATGCACCGCTTAGTGCAAAAATGAAAATAAGCATAGCACCTTCTGTCCAGTAGCCAATTACAGCCGCTCCAATGGCCGCAATAATCATTAGCATTTCGACGTTTAATTCTTTATTTTCAATCGTTTCTTCAATGCCTTCTTTTGCTTTAGCAAATCCACCTATCACATAAGCTAATACAAAGAGCGTAATAGATACAGCTGTATCCTGCTGTTTTGAAATCAGCCAGCCGGCTAAAATAAGCACTCCGCTCAACAGTGCAGCAATGAGTTCACCATGTGTTTTTAATACGTTGACAGCAGAAGATGTTTGCGGCGTTTGTTCTTGTTTTTTAGGTAACGCATTTTCCATACAAATCCTCCTTGAACGATAATTGAGAAAAATAATCACAATCATTACCCCTAAAAAAGCACGAAAGCTGCCATCTCAGCGATAGCAGCACACTTTTTCCATTTATTATCTTTTGAATTGGGATATTTAGTATAGTATAGCACGGAACAAGCAAGGAGGTAACAACTAATGCTTAAAAAATAAAAACAGAATGCAGCTGGACGTCTGCATTCTGTAAAAAACGTACTACATATCTAAATGCTCTTCATAATATTTATAAGCGGAAGTGTAAATGTGCTCGATATCGGCATCCGTCATGTACATTAAGGTTTCACGGTCGATCCCCTTCATTGTTTCAATAAATGTAATCATGTTTTTACGTTCTTGTCTGCTCATTTATTATTCTCCTCTCCATCTGTTTTAATACAGTTTATTATATTTAATTGTATTATATAACAGAAAAAGTATTTTGTGTGGATTTTTTTTTAAAATAGGCAAAAAAATTTTGAAAGACGTAAATAATTGACTATAGAGAAAAAGGTATTTTATAATTTATATATGAACATATGCTCATATACTTGCATATAATGAACGGAGAGATGTTATGAAAAAAGATGAACATTCGTTTTTATCACCTCAAACAGTAGAAGAAGCATCAAGAATACTAAAAGCTATTTCAGATCCTACGAGAATGAAGATTCTCTATTTGCTATTTCAAGAAGAGTGTTCAGTCGGTCATATGGTTGAAGTGCTTGGTGTTTCACAATCAGCTATTTCACATCAGTTAACTCACTTGCGTCATTTACGTTTAGTAAAATATCGCCGTGAAGGGAATACGTATTTCTATACGTACGATGATGAACACGTGGTTGGAATATTGCATCAAGTGATTCAGCACGTAGAATGCGCACATAACAATTAGAAGGAGGGGCTTTGCATGAGTCATGATCATCACCACCATCATCATGGTCATCATCACCATTTTGATACACAGCGTGAAGGCAACAAAAAAGGTCTGTTAATTGCACTAATTATCACCGCGGGTATTATGGTTCTTGAGTTTGTTGGAGGGCTTTTTACAAATAGTTTAGCGCTATTATCCGATAGCGGACACATGCTGTCGGATACAAGCTCACTTGCTCTTAGCCTCGTAGCCATATGGTTTGCTAACCGAGATGCGTCGGCTAAAAAAACGTACGGTTATTATCGTTTTGAAATATTAGCGGCTCTTTTTAACGGAGTGGCACTGTTTGTAATAGCAGGGTTTATCATTTATGAAGCCTATCAGCGCGTACTGGAGCCGCAGTCTGTAGCAAGCGGCAGCATGATGCTGATTGCTGCTGTTGGTTTACTCGCTAATTTAATCAGCGCATGGTCACTTATGAGACAAGGCGATGTAAAAGGAAATGTAAATTTGCGCAGCGCTTACTTACACGTATTGGGAGATGCTTTAGGGTCTATTGGAGCTATTGTAGCGGGACTTCTTATGATGCTGTTTGGATGGTATATTGCTGATCCGATTATTTCTGTAGTTGTGTCTGTATTAATTTTAAAAAGCGCTTGGGGCGTGCTTGCTCATAGCGTTCATATTTTGATGGAAGGCTCTCCTGAAGGAGTGGATCACAGTGAAATAAAAAACCTTCTTGAAAACATTGAAGGAGTCAAAGATGTGCATGATTTACACATCTGGACGATTACTTCAGGACTGGACTCATTGAGCTGTCATATGCGCGTAGAAGATGAAAAAGATTGTCAGCAGATTTTGCAAAAAGCCATTGATTTAGTACACGATCACTGTGGTATTGAGCATACGACGATACAAATTGAAAAATCAGCTCTTCAGCACCGGACGCTAAAAGTTTAAAAACAAGCGAGAACTTATAAGTTCTCGCTTGTTTTTTGCTGCATAGGCATTTTTTGTCCGAATACAAAAAGAAGGATAAAAATAAAGCCAAGCATCCCGCTAATAATATTAAAAAAGCTGACATGATGAAAGAACTGAATAAAAGTACCGCCTATGTAAGGACCGGCAAGGCTTCCGATACTAAAAGCAATGCCGCATAGTAAATTACCTGTAGGAAGCAGACGAGTAGGAATCAAATCCGTCATATAGCTGATTCCTAAACTAAACGTAGAACCTACAACCATGCCTGCTATAAATAAACACGCTACTAATGGAATAGCGGTGTCTTCCAAGAGACTTGCTGTAAAAAAAGTCACGGCTCCAATTGATAAAATCCATCCTAATACCAATTTCCGTCCGAATTTATCGCTCAGTATGCCAAGAGGAAGCTGAAACACAATAGCTCCAACTGCAAAGGAAGTCAGCAGCAGTGAAATAAACTCTACTTGCAATCCAATTCGTAAACCGTATACAGGAAAGCTGCCGTTCAGTGATGACTCTAAAAAACCATATCCAAAAGGCGGTAAAAAAGCAATCCAAGCATATTTAGCCGCTTTAGAAAATCGCTTAGCCGTTTCTTTTAATGAATTAACCTCAACTCCCTGAAGGGGAAATTCATTTTTTATCAAAAATAAAAATACCCACGTTAGAAGACATAGAGCAGAAGAAATCATAAAAGGCAGCGCTTGATTAATTTCAATTAACGGCGTCATTAAAGGACCAACAGCAAAACCAATACCAAAAAAGAGCCCATACAGTGAAATGTTTCTACCTCTTTTATCAGCAGGGGAAGACGATGTAATCCACGTTTGAGTTCCAAAGTGCAGCGCGTGATCTCCTATTCCAATAAATAAACGGAGCACAAACCAAAATACAACAGATTTCCACAGGGGAAACAAAGCTAAAGATACAATAACTAAAAGTCCTCCTGCTGCGATAATTGGCTTGTATCCGTATCTGCGAAGCGGCGCTTCCATGAAAGGAGAAATAAATAAGATGCCCAGGTACAATCCAGTTGCGTTTAATCCGTTTATAGTAGAGGAAAGACCATCTTTCTCAAAAATAATAGCAATTAAAGGCAGCAGCATGCCTTGGCTGAATCCAGAAATGGCGACAAGGCTAACTAAAATCCAGAAACGTTGTTGATGAGTAGCACCCATAGCATTTAACCTCTTTTTATCTATATTTTGTCAATCCAACTGTTTAATCGTACAAGGAAAACACTTTATTGACAAGGATATAAACAGGCCGTGCTGTCCATTTGACATCTTTATGTAAGGGGAGTAGAATAAAACGTGTAAATATTTACATGTTTTTATTTACAATTAAGAGGTGATTGCTATGATAGAACCAGGGCTGAAGAAAATAGCAACATTCACAATTAATGTTGGTACACCCGTCGTTATTGGTCATACAGGATTAGGAAAAAAACAGTTTATTCCCATTAAGTCAGGTACTGCAGACGGGGAAATAAAAGGCTTAATTCTTCCAAGTGGAGCGGATTCTCAAATTATTCGTTGGGATGGCCGCGTCGATTTATCTGCACGATATGTCATTCAAACAGAAGATGATGAACTTATTTATATTGAAAACAATGGAATACGTCAGGTTAGTGAAGAGTTTAGAGAACAGGCTGCTGAAGGTGAAATTATACCCCCAGAGCACGTTTACTTTCGTACGATTCCTGTCTTTGAAACTGGAAGTGCAAAGTATAAGTGGTTACAGGACCGCATGTTTATAGGCGCTGCTGTAAGAAACCCAGAAAGCGTTGTGCTAGACATATACGAAGTTTTATAAATCAAATCAAAGGAGAGGTATAGACATGGAAAAATTTATTGGAAATCATATGATTTACACATACGAAAACGGATGGGAATATGAAATCTATATTAAAAACGAAAATACAATCGATTATCGTATTCATAGCGGAATGGTGGCAGGACGATGGGTTCGTGACCAAAAAGTAGATATTGTGAAATTAACAGAAGGTGTATATAAAGTATCTTGGACTGAACCAACGGGGACAGATGTATCTTTGAACTTTATGCCTGATGAAAAACGCATGCACGGAATTATTTTCTTCCCAAAATGGGTACATGAACATCCTGAAATTACCGTGTGCTATCAAAATGATTATCTTGATTTAATGCATGAATCCCGTGAAAAATACGAAACATATCCGAAATACGTGGTTCCCGAATTTGCTGACATTACATTCATCACAAATGTCGGAGTAAACAATGAGGAAGTTATCGCTCAAGCGCCTTACGAAGGAATGACGGATGATATTCGCGCTGGAAAATTAATTTAATACGGAGTCATACAAAAGGCTAGGACAAAAGTATATTAGTTGAAGGAAGATCCGAACGAAGTTGATTCTTGATCAAGAATCAACTTCGTTCGGATTTTTTTATTGTGATGGTGCCCGGAAATAAACCGCGGTGTAACAAGTGATCTATAGTGAGAGTAGTTGGTTATATAAAAAACGGTTTATAATGAAGGAAAGGAGTGAAGAAAATGGAATTTAACATGAAAAAAGAGGCGGGGTTTACGACAGATTTTCCTTATGGAGAGCTACATATCGCCGGAGATGAAGAGCATGGCTTTCGTCCGTATCAGCTAATGACATCATCCATTGCCGTGTGCAGCGGAGGCGTGTTAAGAAAGATTCTAGAGAAAAAAAGAATCGCTTTTTCCGATTTACGCATCCAAGCTGATGTAACGCGCAATGATGAAAAAGCGGGGCGAATCGAAAAAATTCATTTGCACTATATCATCACGGGAAAAGACCTGCCATTAGACAAAATTGAAAAATCGATTGAGCTAGCCCGAAAAAATTGTTCAATGCTACAGTCGGTTATTGACAGTATAGAAGTGACAGAAACCTTCGAAATAAAATAAAAGTGGACATTGTCCACTTTTATATTTCTTTTGGTTTGCTTCCGGCTTTATCAAAATAGCGCATGCGTTCAGGAGTCAGCTGAAGAAGCAAAAAATTTGGGTCATCTGGACTTTTAATCCACTCTTTTAACTTTTCATTCCAAAATTTCTTTTTTAACTCTTCGTTTGTTTCTACATTTACTTTGGCTTCTACCTCTACATACGGATCACTCCAACCTTGCCCATCATAGCCTAACAAAATATGAACGTAAGGGTTTTTTTCTAGTTCTTCGACTTTGTGGGTATCTTTATTGGTGGCGGTGTAAAGCACAAGATCTTCATGAAAAAACATCATAAAGCGTGAATAAGGTTTTCCATCTTGAATCGTAGCTAACGTTCCGATTGTATAGTCATCCAGTACCGATAAAATTTGATTTTTTACATCATTACTCATTTTTTCACTCCTCATTCTATCTCATTATCCTTGGTAGTTTGGCTGATTTTTAAATATCTTAATCAAAAATCAATTAGAGGTTTATCATTTATAAAAATAGGTTAAAAATACTAACATTGACGGTGAGTCTATACAAATTCCATTAATTTGATATGATTGATTTTGTTGTAAAAAAATGAATAAGGTAGGTGTACATATCGATGATCAATCGGATTTTTCTGATAGCGGTTATTCTTGGGGTGCCGCTATCTGTTATTGGGCACATGATGCACTGGTCAGATGTTCTTATGTTTATTATTTACTGTTTAACAATCATTGCCCTCGCAGCTTTTATGGGAAGAGCTACAGAGAGCTTAGCTGTTGTAGCTGGTCCTCGAATAGGCGGTCTATTGAATGCTACCTTTGGTAACGCTGTAGAATTAATTATTTCGATTTTTGCTTTAAAAGAAGGCCTTACAGCCGTGGTGCTTGCATCGTTAACCGGTTCTGTATTAGGAAATCTCCTTCTTGTAGGCGGTCTTTCATTCTTTATCGGGGGACTTAAATTTAAGCGTCAAGAATTTAATGTCTATGATGCAAGACATAATTCTGGATTATTGATCTTTGCTGTTATCGTTGCGTTTGTTATTCCTGAAGTGTTTGCTAGCGAAATGGACGAAGCGAAGACCATGTCTCTAAGTGTCGGAATTTCCATTATTCTCATCATCTTATACTTAGCGGCGTTATTCTTTAAGCTGGTCACGCATCGAGGCGTGTATCAGCATAAAAGTGAAGAAGTGGAAGAACATGAGGAGCCAGAGTGGTCAATGTGGAAAGCGATTGCGGTTCTCTTTTTGTCTACGTTAGCGGTGGCTTACGTATCCGAAAGCTTGGTAAGCACAATCGAAATTGTCTCGGAAAGCTTTGGCTGGAGTGAGCTGTTTATCGGGGTCATCATTGTAGCGATTGTTGGGAACGCGGCAGAGCATGCTTCCGCTATTATTATGGCCGTTAAAAATCGCATGGGTGTAGCTGTTGAAATTGCTGTTGGATCAACTTTACAAGTAGCGATGTTTGTAGCACCAATATTAGTACTTGTTTCGCTAATGTTCGAAAGCCAAATGTCTCTTGTTTTTACTTGGCCTGAGTTGATTGCGATGGTAACAGCCGTATTTTTAACGATTGCGATTTCTAATGACGGAGATACAAACTGGTTTGAAGGCGCAACTCTTTTAGGTGCTTATATTATTATGGGAATTGGTTTTTATCTTATTTAAAAAAGAAACGTTCACTTTATGTGGACGTTTCTTTTTTGTAAGTGAATAGAAGAATTTCCCTTTTGGTATTCAGGATAAAACAGGGGATGTTTGAAAAAACTATGGTTGCATTCATTAACGATGTTGAAAGGAGTTTCTAGATGTTACGTAAATTGCTTTTATTTGTGTTTACCATCATTATTTCATTTTCATGTTCAACGAAGATCGCCATTGCAAAAACAGCTCAGCCTACCATCAACGTGCCTTCTTCAGCTTTAAATATTTCAAAAGAAAATACGTATCCAAATGCTAGTCAAGACACGCCTTATTTGCAGCCGAGTGAGTTCACAAAAGAGCTCATTGAAACGTCAAATGTAAAAATTGAAAACCCTGATTTAATTCGTATATTAAATGAATCAAACATTTCTAAAACTCCATGGGCAATTGGATTCAGAGCAACCATTTTTTTAGGACAGTGGCCGTTAAATTATGAATCAACAGAAACAAACGTTAACTGGCAGCACCAGCGAATCAATACGAATCATTATGATAACAGAGCGGGAAAAACTCAGTACAAAATGATGTACAGTCAGGAAAATCAAAGCCATGTAAAAGGCGGATTAACGGCAAAAGTGCCTCAGCCTGATCATGTTAAACAAATGATGCTAATTGAAGCAGCTAAAAAAACAAAGCTCACTTTATCATTTCAAACGTTTGTAGGTGCCGGAACGAAAAAAGACCAGGTGTATAACGTAGCTCCTAAAAAAGTAGGTTATCTCTATGCGTACACGCCTGCTGTAAGTGAAAAGGGAAAAGTAACGTATGGGGAAGTATATGTAACGGTAAAAGGCAGCAAGCGTTCAATTGTGGTGAGAAATGTAACTTCTCAAGGAATTGGAGCATGGATTCCAGTACAAGATTATGTCTCCTTAAGTTTCGGGGCTTACGATCAGCCGAGATAACAAAAAAAGAGATTCCAGTGGTGGAATCTCTTTTTGTTATTTTGTAATCTTCGCTTGGAGTTTGCTAAAATCAGTATCTTGATAATAGCTGTTTTTTACCAAAATATTAGGTCCCAAACAAGAGACCGCTGAACAATGGCAGCTAAGTTCTTTAGAAATTGTGCTTTGCTGCCACGTATCAAAAGCGTCTGTAAGCTTTGTATCTTGAATGTTGCCAAGAGGAGGCGTATCACCAAAATCAGTTACGATAATATCTCCGTCGAAAATATTTACATTTAGGCGAGAACGTCCGTCTGGATCGTTTCGAACGGTTACATTTTTACTGCTATACAAGCGCTGTAAAAGCGTTAAGTCTTCCTCGTTATTACTGCATGCATAAAACGGCAGCGTGCCGAATAGCATCCACACATTTTCATCTCGAATATCAAGAAGGTGATGAATCGCTTGACGCATTTCAGGAAGAGATAATGTCTCTAAGGTGCTGGCAAAGTCACTTGGATACATAGGGTGTACTTCGTGACGCTGACAAAGCATTTCATCCACAATTTGACGATGAATTTTTTCCATATGAGGAAGCGTACGTTTATTTAACATCGTTTCAGCTGATACCGTTACACCTGCTTTTACAAGCGCGCGGCTGTTTTCAATCATACGGTCGAAATATTTGGCGCGCTGCTCATAAGTAGGCTTTCGCTCCATCATTGCAAAGCCAGCTTCAACAAAGTCGTCCATCGTTCCCCAATTGTGAGAAATATGTAAAACATCTAAATAAGGAATGATTTGTTCGTAACGAGCAAGATCTAATGTTAAATTTGAATTAATCTGTGTACGGACACCTCGTTCGTGTGCATACTTTAATAAAGGCACCACATAATTTTTCACAGAAGATAGAGACATCATAGGCTCTCCGCCCGTGATGCTTAACGCTCGAAGTGTTGGAATTTCATCGAGACGTTTTAAAATTAAATCAAGAGGCAGTGCGTTTGGGTCTTTTGGCTGCAGCGTATATCCAACTGCGCAGTGCTCACATCGCATATTACAAAGCGTCGTTGTTGTAAATTCAACGTTTGTGAGCGTCGGTTTGCCATATTGTTTCATATCTAAATACGCTTCCCACGGATCGAATTCCGGGGTAATTCGTTGTAAAGTGGCCATAAAAAAACTCCTTTTATTTTTCCGTAAAGTGAAATGATGATGAAAACATCTCACGGTCCGTCCTGCTAGACTAAATTATACGTCCCATTCAAAACGGACACCAGTGACTATTATGGATTTTATTGCTTTTAGTTGTCAAATATGAAAGTATTCGTTAGGATATAAGGAAATACGAATGAAAAGCTACATCAGGAGGGTTTAAAATGGGAAACGCCGTTCGAGATAAAGATTCACAAGTACGTTATTTAAAAGATCGTTTAAATATGTTTGTACATGTATTAGACTCTATGGAGCCTGAAAACACAGATCTAGAAGATATTGACCGTTTGATTACAATGATTGATGACTTAGAAGCAAAATGTGAGCAGTTTAAAAAAGATAAAGAATGAAGAAGAAAAAAGCGCTAGAAAGACTAGCGCTTTTTTGCTTGAAGTAGAAATCCTCCTATAAAGGTCTTTCGAAACAATTTTTGAAGGAGTATAATAAATTTTGAAAGTTGTACGACAGATAGATAAATACATACATTAGCGGGATATGGGAGGAATTAAGTGATGATTGAAGCTTTAAAACAAAGCATGTACGATTTAATTGTTGAAACATCTACAAAATTGCCAAAAGACGTTCGACGTGCTATCGCAAAGGCAAAAGCGCGTGAAAATGCAGGAACGCGTGCAGCAATGTCTTTAGCGACCATTACCAATAATATTAAGATGGCGGATGATAATTTATCGCCAATTTGTCAAGATACAGGTATGCCAACATTTAAAATTAAAACCCCTGTAGGAGTGAATCAGCTTCAAATTAAAGAAGCGATTTATTGGGCAATTGAAGAAGCAACAAAGCACGGAAAGCTTCGCCCTAATTCTGTAGATTCGTTAACGGGAGAAAACAGCGGTAATAATTTAGGCGGAGGCACGCCGGTTATTAAGTTTGAACAGTGGGAAAATGACTATATTGATGCGCGTCTTATTTTAAAAGGCGGCGGCTGTGAAAATAAAAACATTCAGTATAGCCTGCCTTGTGAAGTAGAAGGGTTAGGCCGAGCTGGTCGTGATTTAGACGGTATTCGTAAATGTGTGATGCACTCAGTATACCAAGCGCAAGGCCAAGGCTGTAGCGCCGGCGTCATTGGTGTTGGAATCGGTGGCGACCGTACAACAGGCTATGAATTAGCAAAAGAGCAGCTGTTCCGAAACTTAGATGACGAAAATCCAAACGCTCAGCTGAAAGAATTAGAAGAGTATGTAATGGAAAATGCTAATAAGTTAGGAATCGGTACAATGGGCTTTGGCGGAGAAACGACATTACTTGGCTGTAAAGTCGGCGTAATCAATCGTATTCCTGCTAGCTTCTATGTGTCAGTTGCGTATAACTGCTGGGCTTACCGTCGCTTAGGTATTAAAATCAACGCTGATACAGGAAGCGTTCAAGAGTGGCTGTATCAAGAAGGCGAAGAAGTAGATTTTAATAAAAATGCAGGTGCAGAAGAGAAACAAAATGCGGATGAAACAAAAGAAGTTGTATTACAAGCACCTATTACAGAAGAGCAAATTCGTGAATTAAAAGTTGGTGACGTAGTGCGCATCAACGGTATGATCTACACAGGACGCGACGCTATTCATAAACATTTAACAGACCACGATGCGCCAATTGATTTAAATGGACAAATCATTTATCACTGTGGCCCGGTTATGTTAAAAGATGAAGATGAAAAATGGCACGTAACCGCTGCAGGACCAACAACAAGTATCCGTGAAGAACCTTACCAAGGAGATATTATGAAGAAATTTGGTATCCGCGCGGTTATCGGTAAAGGCGGTATGGGTCCTAAAACGCTTGCTGCTCTTCAAGAGCACGGCGGTGTGTACTTAAATGCTATCGGAGGAGCTGCGCAGTACTATGCTGATTGTATCAAGAGCGTAGAAGGCGTTGATTTGATGCAGTTCGGTATTCCTGAAGCAATGTGGCATTTAAAAGTAGAAGGTTTTACAGCTGTAGTGACGATGGATTCACACGGAAACAGCTTGCATGCAGATGTAGACAAGTCTTCATTTGAAAAGCTTGAGCAATTTAAAGAACCGGTATTTAAATAAACATACGTCCGGAGCGTATGGTAAAAAGTAACGTTCATGAACGAGAAAATTGAGTGGATACTAAGCGTAAAATGACTTCCGAAAGGAGCTTCTTATGCGCCGGTTCACCTTTTTTCTCGTTTTTTTATTCGTGATGTCAACAGGCCTAGCATCTGTTGAAGCACAAATGTATCCAAACACTCCGATCAGCTGGGGATTTCAAAAAAGTAAAAATCACAAGCCCGCATCCGCAGGTACAGCTTATGAACACATTCTTGCTAAGTATGATGCGTTTTACCTCGGCGATACAACTAAAAAAAATATTTATTTAACGTTTGATAACGGTTATGAAAATGGTTATACCCCGCAGGTATTAGACGTGCTCAAAAAAAGAAAGGTTCCTGCGACGTTTTTTGTAACAGGACACTATTTAAAAGAAGAGCCTAAGCTAATTAAGCGAATGGTAAAAGAAGGGCATATTGTCGGCAATCATTCATGGCATCACCCTGACTTAACTCAAGTGGATGATGCACGTTTTAAAGAAGAGCTGCAAAAAGTAAAAGATGAATACAAGAATATTACCGGTCGTGATGAAATGAAGTATCTCCGCTCACCTAGAGGTGTATTTAGCGAACGAACGCTAGCTCTTTCAAAGCAAGAAGGCTATACGAATGTATTTTGGTCACTAGCATTTGTTGACTGGAAAGTGAATGAACAAAAAGGCTGGCGCTACTCATACGACAATATGATGACTCAAATACATCCAGGTGCGATCATGCTTCTGCATACCGTTTCAAAGGATAACGCAGATGCGTTAGATCAAGCGATTGTGGATTTAAAAAAGCAGGGCTATACGTTTAAAAGTATTGATGATTTAATGAACGAACGTAAACAATTGAAAAAAAGTCCTTCTAAAACGAAATAAAGATAAAAACCGACGGGAATGTTTCTCCTGTCGGTTTTTTGCTGTTGAAGTGTTATAATATGCGTTGATGTCTTTTTTAAAGCGATACGGTCCAATAGGTTTTAAGCAGTTAAAGACCGTTAATAACTATATAAAGAATTTAAACTAATCGGAGTTGGTCTCATGAATAAACCAAAAACTGAAATGAAAGTTCAAAAAGGACAAACGTTTCCGTTGACGATAAAAAGACTCGGTATTAATGGAGAAGGCGTAGGCTATTTTAAGCGCCAAGTCGTCTTTGTACCGGGAGCATTACCGAATGAAGAAGTGGTTGTAGAAGCAACAAATGTTCAGCATAAGTTTGCCGAAGGGAAAATCAAGCGAATTCGCAAAAAATCTCCTCATCGCGTAGAAGCACCCTGTCCGATTTACGACCAGTGCGGAGGCTGCCAGCTTCAGCACTTATCTTATGAAGGTCAGCTAGAATCCAAGCGGGATATTGTTCTGCAAGCGTTCGAACGTCACAGTTCATTAAAAAAAGTAGAGGAAAAAACTCGCCAAACGATTGGTATGGAAGATCCGTGGCGCTACCGTAATAAATCTCAGTTTCAAGTCGGCGTGGACAAACAAAAAGTCATTGCTGGTTTGTATGGACTGAATTCTCACCGCTTGATTGATATTGAAAACTGTCCCATTCAGCATAAAGCTACAAATCACGTGACAAAAGAAATAAAACGAATTTTACAAGACCTTCAAATCCCTATCTACAACGAGCGCAAACGCCGTGGAATTGTGCGTACTATCGTATCTCGAGTAGGATTTGAAACGGGTGAAGTGCAAATTGTTTTAATCACGGCTAAAAAAGAAATTCCGAAAAAAGAGCTGCTGATGAAAGAAATTCAGCGCCGCCTGCCGGAAGTGAAATCGCTCGTACAAAACGTAAACGGCCAAAAAACATCGCTTATTTTTGGAGACGAAACGTTTACGCTCGCTGGAAAATCGGTGATTCAAGAAACGTTAGGTGATATCTCATTCGAACTTTCAGCGCGTGCATTTTTCCAGCTGAATCCTCTTCAAACGGTGAAGCTATATGACGAAGTAAAAAAAGCAGCTGCGCTAACAGGCAGTGAAAAAATCGTAGATGCTTACTGCGGAGTAGGGACGATTGGCTTATGGCTTGCTAAAGATGCCAAAGAAATTCGCGGAATGGACACGATTGAAGAATCCATTGTAGACGCGAGAAAAAATGCCAAAGATCATGGATTTGAACATGCCACATACGTGACAGGTCCAGCTGAAAAATGGATGCCGCAGTGGGTAAAAGAAGGCTGGAAGCCAGACGTTATCGTTGTTGACCCGCCGCGAACAGGCTGTGATGACAAGCTTCTAAAAACAATTTTACAAGTAAAGCCAAAGAAAGTGGTTTACGTTTCTTGTAATCCATCCACATTAGCGAAAGATGTGCAGCAGCTGTCGAAGGCTTATAACGTTGATTACATTCAGCCTGTTGATATGTTCCCTCATACGGCGCACGTGGAGAATGTGGTGAGTTTGACGTTAAAGAAATAAATAGATGAAGAGTAAAGGGCAGATTTGGTTCTGCTCTTTTTTTATTTGAAGTGGACTCTTGTTGGAAGAAAAAATATTCTAATATATCTAATTTGAATTATTGGAAAGTTATGTTTTAGAAAGCATCGGAGCACCGAAAAGAAGTTTTATTAGTACTTATATTTCATTTTTTATAGAGATGATAAACGCCAATCTAGTCTTGAAAACCCAAACCCTCAACCACCCCAAGAATACTATAGTAATAAAACTACTAAAAAGTATATACAGAGGGGCAGAGGTCAAATGGACTCAATGTTTTTGAAAGGGCTTACAGGTAAAGTGGTAACGCCGAAAGACCCCATTTATGAGGAAGCTCGTCAGGAATGGAATCGCGCTATTGATAAATTTCCGCTTGTGATTGTGTACTGTGAAAAAAAGCAGGATGTTGTAAATGCGATCCACTGGGCACGTAAGCATCGTGTAGAGATTCGGATTTGATCTGGCGGTCATCATTATGAAGGGTATTCTACAGGTGACTGTGTTTTAGTCATTGATATTAGTCGGTTAAACGCGTTGAAGTTGGATAGGAAACGGAACATCTTAAAGGTGGAAGCGGGAGCAAAGAATACGGAAGTGTATGATTTCATCGGTTCGAACGGATATGTGTTTCCAGGAGGAACGTGTCCGACTGTTGGTGTATCAGGCTTTACGCTCGGAGGCGGCTGGGGGCTTTCGAGCAGACTTTACGGATTAGGGTGTGACAGCTTGATGGAGCTAGAATTGGTCAATTATGAAGGAAAGCTCATTAAGGCAAACCAATCGTGTAACGCTGATCTTTTTTGGGCATGCCGAGGTGCCGGTGGCGGTAATTTTGGCGTTGTAGTAAGCATGACGTTTCAGCTTCCAAAGCCAGCGAACCGCTCTGTGACGCTCGTTCGGTTCTTTTATGTAGGTACTACAAAGGAAAAACAGGCACAAGTGATGAATATATGGCAAAACTGGCTGCCTGAACTGGACAAACGTATGACGCTAGTTGCCAGTTTTTATAATGCAGAAGGAGAAGGATTGGGCATATTTGCGAACGGCTTCTTTTACGGATCTCCAGAAAGAGCTCGAAAGATCTTGCAGCCTTTTGCAGAGGTGGAGGGGTTCCGAGTCGAGCTAGAGTCATTATCTTTTCTTGAAGCGGTACAAAAGATAGAAGCAACCTATCCTCCGTCTGAAAAATTTAAGTCAACGGGAAGATTTGTGCAAAGAAGTTATTCAGTTGGCGAGCTTGAAAATCTTGCAGATCTCATACAGCGTCCAGCGGAAGGGTCCGTTTACGCCGCGATTTCTTTTTATGCACTAGGAGGAGAAATTCGCAGTGTTGGTAAAAGAGAAACAGCCTTCTTTTACAGAAACTCCAGATATATTCTGGGCTTTCAATCCGTGTGGACAGACGATGCGTTTGCAAGCGCAAACAGAGAATGGCTTCGCAAGCGATTTGAATATATTAAAAGTATTACGGTAGGTTCCTATGTGAATTTCCCTATCAGCAACCTTAGAAACTATGAGCGTGAGTATTTTGGAGACAACGCAGAGCGGTTAGAAAGAGTAAATAAAAAGTACGATCCATTTAACGTATTTAGGTTTCCGCAGGGACTCAGGTAGCATGTAGAAAAGGATACTAAGTTGACGATTGAACCTGTTTCATTACCTTCTTTCGAAGAAGGTAAATAAATGAAAGTCATCTTTCTTGTTGACAAAGCATCCAACTGGTATTAGAATAAACAACTATTCGACAGTCATTATCTTGATCGAAAAATTTAATACGTAGAAAGCTATGATTGCTATGGATCACACTATAGCAGGAGCAGCTTCTGGAGAGATCGCGATAGTTTCGCGACGCCGAAGGGTTCACAATCTCAGGCAAAAGGACAGAAGAGTACCGGATATTTATTTGGTATGTTACTAATTGGTAGCATGTACCATAATATTTGTTATTCTTATGACCATGAGATTGGAGCGCATCCAATCTCTTTTTTTATTGGACTTTATTTTGTAGTTCGCACGATCGTATCAAAGGTTTTATTGTTAGGAGGAGTTAGAGTTGGAACAACGAGAATTAAAGAGGGATTTATCCAATCGTCATGTTCAGCTAATCGCGATTGGAGGAACCATTGGGACGGGATTATTTTTAGGTTCTGGTAAAGCCATACAGCTTGCAGGTCCCTCTATCATCTTTGCTTATTTAATTGTGGGTATTGCGCTTTTCTTTGTGATGAGAGCGCTAGGAGAACTACTGCTGTCTAAAGCAGGTTATCAATCGTTAACAGATATTGCTGAAGAGTATCTTGGACCATGGGCTTCATTTGTCACAGGGTGGACGTACTGGTTTTGCTGGATCATGACAGCTATGGCTGATGTGATTGCCGTTGGCGTATATGTGAAATATTGGTTCAATATTCCTCAGTGGATTCCTGCACTTATTTGTGTAATCATTTTATTAGGACTTAACTTATTAACCGTAAAATTATTTGGAGAATTAGAGTTTTGGTTTGCTTTAATAAAGGTTATTACGATTCTTGCGTTAATTGTTATTGGCGTTATTTTACTGGTAATCGGATTTAAAACAGATGCAGGATCCGTTACGGTTCAAAATCTTTGGAATCATGGAGGACTGTTTCCAAACGGTGTTTCAGGTTTCTTACTTTCATTCCAAATGGTTATTTTCGCATACGTCGGGGTTGAATTGGTTGGGGTATCGGCAGCAGAAACATCAAATCCCCAAAAAAATATTCCATCGGCCATTAATAAAATTCCGCTGCGAATCTTATTTTTCTATGTTGGAGCGCTTATCGTCCTTTTATTTATTAACCCGTGGATGGAATTGAATGCAGCAGAAAGCCCATTTGTTAAAACCTTTAGTTTAGTCGGAATTCCGCTTGCTGCTGGAATTATTAATTTTGTTGTATTAACTTCAGCCGCTTCTGCTTGTAATAGCGGAATGTTTTCAACGAGCCGTATCTTATATAACTTAAGTAAAAATGACCAAGGGCCATCTACGTTTGCAAAACTGAACAAAAACCACGTACCAAGCAACGGATTGTTTGTATCTACGCTGGTTATCTCGGCGGGAGCTTTGTTAAGCAAACTGATACCAGATCAAGCTTTTGGCATCGTAACAACCATCAGCGCTATTTGTTTCATTTGGGTGTGGAGTATCATTTTGATTTGCCATCTAAGATATAAAAAAACACGTCCGCAGCTGCATGCAGCATCAACATTCAAAGCACCGTTAACACCATTTATAAACTATGTTGTGCTAGCGTTGTTTGCAGTGATTCTTATTATTATGCTGTTTTCTGATGCGACGCGCCCAGCCTTATTGTTGACACCCGTTTGGTTTATTCTCTTATTTGGTTTTTACGGGGCTAGAAGGAAGAAGAAATAGTAAATGGGTGACCTCATCATTTCGTGATGGGGTCTTTTTATTGGAAGATAAATAATTGATTTCTACTGTATGAAGAAAATGCAGTGAAAAAGCTCATAGTTTTCTGATAGTAATGTAGAACCAAATGCTTTTCTTCTATGTCTAAAGGTGGAATTCTATCATTTACATGGAAAAGTTTTCATTTTGCAGTACAATGGAGGTAGACTTCATTGAATTAAGGTGAACAAACATGAAATGGTTTAAATCTCATACGTTTTGGAAAATCTTCACGATTAATGTGCTTCTTATTTGTACCGTACTGACGCTAATGTTTATAGTTTCAAGAGTGATGCTGCCTAATATTTCTCAAGATCAATATCGACAGGTAACTGATAAAACCGTCAAGAGAATGAAAGAGCAAATTAACATCGTTATTAAAGATATTTGGAGCTTGGGCGACGAGGTACAGCAAGATCCTATTTTTTTATCAGATGATGAACAAGAGATAGACAAAGAACTGCAGAAAATAGTTAATATTTCACCGTATATCGATAGCGGAACCATTTTTAATACAAAAGGGTATGTGGAGCATTATTACCCAGATGATTTAAAGAGTATGAAGCACGTGAACTTAAGTAAAAGAAAATATTTTCAAGAAGCGCTGCGAACTAAAAAAATATATTTAAGCGATGTCGTTTCAGCAGACACAAAGCATTACATTGTGGTGATGGCAATTCCTATTTTGGATGAGCAGCAAAATGTAAAAAAAGTTATAAATTTAGCGCTGCGCATTGAAGAAAATAAAAGCTTTCAATCCATTTTTCAAACGTTCGATATAGGAGAGAACGGCTATACGTTTATTGTAGACCGCAATGGTAGAATTATTTCACACCCTGAGAAACAGAGAATCGGTGAAAATGCCAGGGAAAATGAAATCGTTCAGGAAACGATGAATCATAAATCAGGATATCAGCGCGTTGTGAACACCGAAGGTAAGTACTTCTTTGCGTCATTTGAATATATTCCTGTTTTGGATTGGGGAATTGTCGCTGAATTACCCGTTGAAGAAATTTACAGGCCTTATGAAACGTTTGAAAAAACGCTTTGGACCGTTTCAGGTATTACAATTTTACTACTTTCTTTTTTTACTGCGTTATATGCAAGGCAAATTGTGAATCCTATTCGTAAACTATATGAATTGGCGGGACAAGTAGCTCGCGGGAATTTTAATCAAAAAATTCCGGAACGAGAAATTGAGCGGGGGGAAATCGGTACTTTATCTAAACAGTTTAATGAAATGATTAGCTATATACGCCATTCTAAAGCAAATTTACAGCAAAAAGAAAATCAGCTGCAGGAACAAAAAACGTTTTTAAGACAAGTCATTGACATTAATCCAAGCTATATTTATGCCATTAATCAAAAAAGGGAGTTCATTCTTGTTAATGAATCTTTTGCGATGCTGCTAGGTGAAAAATCTGATGACTTGATTGGACAACCAATTGATAAATATCAATTCAACCTTCAATCAGATCTTTTATATAAAGGGACGTTTTCAAACTGTACGCAAAAAGGGATGGTATTAGAAGAACAGTTTAAAGATTCGAAAGGAAACCGGCGCTGGGTCGAAACAGCAAAACTTCCTATTATGAATGAAAAACAGGAAGTGATTCAAATGCTGTGCGTATCGACAGATATTACGGAGCGTAAAAAAGCAGAAGAGAAGCTTAGAACTTCTGAGAAGCTTGCCGTTGTAGGAGAACTTGCAGCTGGAGTTGCTCACGAGATCAAAAATCCTTTGACTTCTTTAAAAGGTTTTGTTCACTTATTAAAAGAACAAAATCCCAAAGATGCTTTGTATATAGATATCATGGAAACTGAATTAGAACGAATGAATGGAATCGTAGAAGAATTTTTGATGTTAGGAAAACCTCAGGTTATGAATGTTGAACCCTTGAATATGCAAGCGCTTGTTCAAGAAGTGTGCTCGCTTCTTGAACCTGAAGCAGTAGAAAAAAAGGTAGCTTTCATATTTGAAAGGGATGAGCAATTACCGCAGGTATATGGAGATAAAAATCAGTTAAAACAAGTATTTATTAATATTATTAAAAACTCTATCGAAGCAATGCCTGAAGGAGGGGGTATTCATATTACGATTAAAGCAAAAGAAAACCACCTTTGGCTGCAGCTTGCTGATGAAGGGCAAGGTATTCCTCCTGAACGGTTAGCGAAGATAGGTGAGCCTTTTTATAGTACAAAAGAAAAAGGTACAGGTTTAGGGCTGATGGTCAGCTATCGGATTATTAAAGCTCATCATGCGCAGATGACATTTTCTAGTCAGTTAAATCAAGGAACAAGTGTGGATATATTGTTTCCAATCATAAAAAAGTAGGGGAAGTTCCCCTACTTTTTATTATTATACTTATAATATATCAAAAGCTTTCATGTTACTAAAACAAACGAAAGTGCTAAAGAAGATATCCACAGGTTAACAAGAAGTTAACTGCTGAATTGTATAGGATATTCACAACTTTATCCACATTATTCACATTTTTTCAGAAAATTTACATAAAAATTACCCACTGTTATTTCAAGTTATGAAAGCGGTAATATACATATCTGATAAAGTTATGCACATTATCCACATAATTGTGGGTAAACTTTGTGGATATAGTAAAGTATTAAAAAATCGTAAATCATACGCATGAAATCTTTGCGTTATTATCTTTACATAATATAAAACGTCCTTCCGATACACAGTGTACAGAAAGGACGTTGGGATGATCAAGCGTTGGATAGAGATGTTTTGCCTCACTTATTTTTTCGTGTAGCCGCCTGCACGGTCTGCTTTTTTAAACTCGCGGCCGTAATAGATTTCTTGAGCGCTACTTAACGTATTTTTTGCGTTTTCTTTTCGTTTTTTTTCAGACATAAAAAAACCTCCAATTAACGTTTTTCGATCATGCTACTTATTTTTTCCAGAATCTCTCGTTTTTAATCATAAAAAAAGCTCCCCGTGTAACGGAGAGACTCTTACGCTTCTTTAAGCTGGTGATCTTCTTGAACGTCTTGTTCGTGACGCAGGTAGTATAATGTATACAAGTCTTTTGGAATTTCGTATAAATCATATACGTCTTCATGTTGATTAATTTCATCGTATAAAGCTTTGTGTGTTTCATTCGCAAGTACTGCATAAGGCAGTTTTTCGGCAGCCTTAATAGACCTGATGTTGATTTTGCGGATTCGCATAAAAATTCGCTCTATATTTAACTCAAAGAACAGTTCATTAAAGAACGCTTCTTTTGCAATTTGATTATATCCTTTTCCATGAAACGGTTTGCCAAGCCAAGTGCCTAAAAAACCAGCTTGATCCTGTACATCAAATAAATTAATGGTGCCGATAGGGTTACCCCATTCATCTAAAATCGTGCGAGAAATAATTTCTCCATGATCTTCTGCTTCCATCGTTTGTTTAGTCACAAATAAAAATTCTTCATAGGAATGGGCTTTATGACGAACAAAAGGGAAGACATCAGGATGTACCATGAGTTCGTATAGAGATTGACAGTCATTTAGGTCACGTTTTTTTAACATAACTTTTCCCTCCTGATCGAGGGTATATACAGACTCCAATCAAGTCCCCACCCTCGAAATTTTTTAATAATTAAAAAAATTTCGGGGTGGGAATCGAACCCACTAGAACCAGTTACCTGGTGGCGCACCATTTGCCTTCCCATTACAAGTCAACAAACATAAAAAGTCAACGTGTGATGTTTATGCTTTTGTGAAATTCACATGCTTCTAAACGTATCATACTAAAAAAAATAAAAAAAGAAAATAGGTAAAATGTTAATTTTTTTTAAATAATATTTTACCATCTATCATGGTGAAAATAGGCTTTGCTAAGTAGTGAAAGGGATGATGGCTCCATAGCACTAAATCAGCGTCTTTTCCTGCTTCGATACTGCCGATTCGATGATCAATACGGAGATTCCGAGCAGCAGTAATCGTGATGCCTTCTAATGCTTTTTGCTCTTCGAGTCCTTCACGTACGGCAATGGATGCGCAAATATTTAAATACTGAATAGGCGTATAAGGATGGTCCGTTGTAATGGAAACTTCTACTCCTTCATTGCAAAGAGCTTGATAGGTTTTCCACGTTTTATTCTTAAGTTCAACCTTTGAGCGGCGTGTTAAAGTTGGACCTACGCTCACTTTTAAATTTCTTCCACCCAGCTCTTTAGCAATTAAATGGCCTTCTGTACAGTGCTCAATACGGACGTCTAAATGAAATTCATCTGCTAAGCGAAGAGCTGATAGAATATCATCGGCTCTATGAGCATGAATCCGAACTGGAATTTCTCTATTCAGTGCTTGAGTGAGAGGTTTGATGCGCAAATCATCTTTGTTGTCACTGCTTGCTGCGTGATAAAAGGCTTCTCGCAGCATCCCCATAATACCCATTCGCGTAATCGATTCTTTATTGCCGTGGCTGTGAATTCGTTTTGGATTTTCTCCTAGCGCAATCTTAAGTCCAGCTGTCTCTTGAATTAACATTTGAGAAATGCTTGTTCCAGCTGTTTTAATAACGGAAGTTGTGCCTCCAATCACATTTGCACTTCCTGGCATAATGTGTACAGACGTAATACCCGCTTCAATGGCATCTTTAAACCCAGGATCTAAAGGATGTACACTGTCAAAAGCTCGGATATGTGGAGTCATAGGTTCAATGGTTTCGTTAGCATCATTCCCGGCCCAGCCGGTTCCTTCATCATATAATCCTAGATGTGTATGAACATCAATAAATCCAGGGAATAAATAACGCTGTTTGCAGTCAATGACTTCTACTCGAAGAGGTGGCTGCAAGTTTGGCCCAATTAAAACAATTTTTCCATCTTGAATGAGCACATCACTATTATAAATAGGTTTTGACGTAATAGGATAGAGCGTTGCATTTTTTAAGAGAATGGTTTTCATAAAGTTACTCCTATCTATCGGCAGCTTAGTCACCTGTTTTAGGGAAATAACAGAAAATAACTAGAGTAAATCTCGCAATGCATCTTCTAATACAGTATATGTAAAAATGTAATTCTGTTGAATCAATTTTTCAGGTAAAACGCGCTGTCCCTTTAAAATAATCATACTCATTTCTCCCATCAGCAGCTGAAGGCCAAAGCTAGGTACGGGCATCCAATGAGGACGATTCAACACTTTTCCAATCGTCTTTCCAAACTCTTTCATTTGAACGGGATTTGGGGCAGTGACGTTAACAGCTCCCTCTATTTGTTCGGTATGAATACAGTAATCAATGATCTTCACGACGTCTTGAAGATGCACCCAAGACATCCACTGTTCTCCGGAACCGACTGTTCCTCCTGCAAATAATTTATAAGGAAGGGCCGTAGAAGGAAGTGCTCCGCCATCTTTCCCTAATATAACGCCGAACCTTGTTAAGACAGTACGAATATTGAGTTCCATGGCTTTTAGCGCTTCATTTTCCCACTTTTTTACCGTTTCAGCCAAAAAGTCTGTCCCGATCGATGGAGAAGCTTCTGTGAACGTTTCTTTCGTTGATGTCCCGTAATAACCAACGGCGCTTGCATTTACATAAAGTGACGGTTTTTCGGGTAAAGAAGCCATAATGCGAAGAATTTCTTGAGTAGAAGAAAGGCGACTTTCCACGATGGCTTTTTTGCGTTCGTCCGTCCAGCGGCCACTGTTAAGTGAAACGCCAGCTAAATTGATAAAAACGTCTGCTCCTTCTACATGCTCTTCAGGTTGGCTGTTTTCTTGCATCCACTCTACATATTGAAGTTTCGGATCTCTTGCAGCTTTATCTGCATTGCGTGTTAAAATATATACATAGTGTTTTTGTGTTAAAAAATGTTTTGTTAAAGCTTTACCTACGAATCCAGTTCCTCCAGCAATAACAATTTTCATACGAACTTCCTCCTTTATTGAGATAAATAAAAATGTGTATGATACGTTTGGCGGTTCTTCAGCCATCAATTTAATAAGAAATATGAGGTGAAGGTTAATGCCTGTTGTCACAAAGATCACAACGCAAAAGAATAGCGGTGAACGTTATAATGTGTATTTAGATTATGGTAAAGGTGAAGAGTTTGGCTTTGGTGTTGACGAAAATGTCCTCATCAAATATGACTTAAAAAAAGGTCGTGAGCTTGATGAATTTGAATTAACGGAAATTCAGTACGCAGATGATGAGAAAAAAGCTTATAATTTAGCGATCATTTACTTATCTTATCGAATGCGCTCTGAAAAAGAGGTACACGATTATTTAAAGAAAAAAGAAATTAACTCTACTATTATTCAACAAGTTATTCAGAAACTAGTCAGCCACCGTTATTTAAATGATGAAGAGTTTGCCAAAGCATTTGTGTTAACTCAGATGAACACAACACCAAAAGGACCAAATGTGATTCAAAGAGAATTAAAAGAAAAGGGGATTTCTGATTCCATTATTACCCTTAGTTTATGTGAATACCCTGAAGAACAGCAAATTCAAACTGCTGTAAAATTAATTGAAAAGTTAAAAGGGAAATATAAAAAATTATCTCAAGTAATGATGAAACAAAAAATGGAACAAGCATTGGCAGTGAAGGGCTATTCGTTTTCTGTTATTCAAGAAGCATTTCAGCGAACGGATACAGAAAAAGAAAGCGATGAGGTTTGGGAAGCTCTGCAATATCAAGGAATGAAAGCTCATCGTCGTTTTTCAAAGTATGAAGGCTGGGAATATCAGCAAAAAATGAAGCAGGCTCTTTATAGAAAAGGATTCTCCATTGAACAAATTCAATCATTTCTAGATTCTATTGAAGAGGAATAGAGCGGGGAAAAAAGTATGTTAGTTGAAGGAAGATCCGAACGATGAATCGAGATTCTTGATAGAGAATCCAACTCGTTCGGATTTTTTTATTGTGATGCTTCAATCTTTTTAAAACAAAATATCTTCTGAATCATTCTGCTGTTTATAAATAATCTCAGCGATTTCTGAAGCTGAGCGCAAGCGGCTTTTATCTTTAATGTGGTTGTTGTGATCCCAAAAAGGAGTATTCATGCCTCCCATATAAGCTGCCGTCACATGAAGGTTGGTATCTTGGTACTCCACTTTTAAACTTTCTGTAAATCCCCTTACGCCAAATTTACTTGCCACATAGACGCTTTCATTGGCTTTCCCTCGAAGTCCTGCAGTTGAAATGATATTCATAACTTTAGGTTCAGGTCTCGTCAAGAGATGAGGCATAAGCGCTTGTGTTAAAAAAATAGTTCCTTTTACATTTGTATCGATGACTTCATCGATTGCTTGTTTTGTATAATCTGTCAAAGGACCAAAATGTCCAATGCCTGCGTTGTTGATAAGGATATCTACTGAATGCTGCATCAGCAGTTTTTCTACAGATTTTCCTACTTCTTCATACTGTGTAATATCTACAGACATCGTATATACGTTTTCTCCTAGCTCATGCTGGGCCTCAGTTAATTTCTGTTGATTGCGTCCAGCTAGAATGACGTTGCAGTCTTTTGCGTAAAGTTTTGCGAGTTCTTTTCCAAGACCCGTCGCACCGCCTGTGATTAGCACTGTTTTCATTCCCAAAACTCCCTTTTCATAGTCTCCCTTTAGTTATACCTTTTGTTATAATAAAATGAAAGCAAACAAGGGGGAAAGCAGCATGTCTGAAAAACGTTACAGTGATATGACGACGTATGAACTTCAACAAGAAATTGGGTCTCTTCAAGAAAAAGCACGAAAAGCTGAACAGCTTGGCATGGTCAATGAGTATGCAGTATTAGAAAGAAAAGTAACAATGGCTAGATCGTACTTATTGGATCCTGAAACGTTTCAAGCAGGGGAAGTATATGAAATTCAAGGAGATCCGGGTTCATATTTTAAAATTGATTATATGAACGGAGTTTTTGCATGGGGGTTTAGACTTGGCTCACCGCAAAACGAAGAGGCATTGCCTATTTCCATGTTGAAAAAATAAAGGGACGAACAAGCAGCACGAAGTGTGCTGCTTGTTTGATATCTATATTCGCTTTACTTTTAAACAAATAAGCAAAGCAAGCGGTTATTCTTCGCGCTCATTAGAAGCATGCATACGTTCTTGCGGATGCGTATTGATCGTTCCATTTGCACGTTTTGAAGCGTATTCTGCTTTTGCTCGAGGTTCGCCTTCAAACTTAGTATGATGTTGGTTTGTAAAATCTTTTGCTTTATTGCGCATCGATACCTCTCCTTTTACAACAGAAAGCGTTGCGGTTATGATATAGTACATGAGGGAGTGAATAACTCCGCATTTATAGTGTAAGTTAAAAGTGCAAACATACTCATAAAGAATTTTGGTAATCGAGGTGTTCTTATGAACGATATATTCGAAAGATTAACGAATCAGCTATTAAGCAAAAATAGTTCGCTTTCATACGCTCAAGCCCGTACATGGGTCGAACTTTTCTGGGAAGATTTTGAGTCATCTTACGCAAAAGCAGGATATGATTATAAAGGGAAAGAAGCGACGGAAAAGGTTGTTACGATGTACATCAACAGCTACGGTGACAAACTTCATGAAATCGCGGTTAAAAACCCTAAATATCAGCATTTATTAAATAACGATGACTATTTAAAACATTAAATAAAAACGAACCGTCTTCTCAAGACGGTTCGTTTTTGGGTTTCATATTTGTTCTTGTTATGATTAGTGCGGGAGGTAATCAAGCTTTTTACGCAATTTTTTCTCACTGAAAATCCAACCAGTGTACGAACAAATAATATTTAAATCGTAATCAAGCTGGACCACGGCTACAAATGGATAGTAGTCTTTGCTGCGGTAGCGTAAATCAATAAAACGCACTTCAATGTGGTCGTTATATTCGTCCAGTTCCCATCTATAAATAGGTGAAAAGGAAAGAAAAGCAGATAAATTTTCATCTTTTTTCGCTACTTCAATTACGGCCGATTCAGGAATTGGAACTTTATCAAACGTATCATAAATAAAAATTTCTTCTCCGATTGCTCTTCCTACATGAAAGTACTTTTCGGTCGTCACGGCTAAGTGCCAGTGAGTGAAACGCAGCGTAGGAGAGATATTGAGCTTGATAACATCAGGAAACTGTTTTCGAAGCTTCTTGGCGATTTGGTGGCGCATATAAAAGCGCAGTCCATAGTAAAACGCCAATAACACATATAGCGTAATGAATGTTGGTCCTGGCTCTGCTCCAATAAACCAGATTAAAATTGCGAGCACGTGGGCTGAGAAAATCACGTAATCAAACGTGTTGATTACGCCAAGCGCAATCCATTTATTTGTGAAAGGCCGTAAAGCCTGCGTGCCATAAGCGTTAAAGATATCAACAAAAACGTGAATAATGACGCCTGCAAAGGTCCACATCCATAGGTGCAGCAAGTTAGCTCCTGGCAGCAGAAGCGAAAGAATGAGCACGATAAGCAAAGGCCATAAAATAACAGCCGGGATAGAATGTGTAATTCCACGGTGATTGCGGATATACTGTGCATTGTTTCGCAGCTTTAAAACAGTGTCTAAATCAGGTGCTAATGACCCGGCCATTACGCCAATCATCACAGCATCCATTGTGGCTGTATTCGCAGATACAGTGGGGTCTAATGTTGCAAGGCCGCCCAGAGCGATTCCCATTGCAATGTGTGTACCAGTATCCAGAGCGAACTCCTCCTTTGTAAGATGATGACGATCTTAGATTATTCTAATTCAGCATGAGAGCTTGATTTAAAGCAAAAAATCTCATTTTATTATTAACGCAGCAAATCGGCTGTTTTTATTCATTATTTGAACAATTCATTTTACTATTCATATTTGTAGTTGTTATAAGGTTATCATAAAGTTACTAAGATTCAAAAAGCAACACATTGTATATGTATAGTTAATACCTCGGAGGCTATGACGTGAAACAAAGTAAAGATATTGTACAAAATTTTGATATTCAAGCATTTCAAAATGACTTAATCTCTTGGTTTGAGCAGGAACAGCGCATTTTACCTTGGCGTCAAGATCAGGACCCTTATAAGGTGTGGGTATCTGAAATTATGCTTCAACAAACGAGAGTAGATACGGTCATTCCTTATTTTAATAATTTTATTAGCAAATTTCCCACTATCAAAGACTTAGCTTATGCGAATGAAGATGATGTGTTAAAAGCGTGGGAAGGATTAGGCTATTATTCCCGTGCCCGTAATTTGCAAACTGCGGTTCGAGAAGTTCACGAACAATACGGGGGAGAAGTTCCAAATACGCCAGCAGAAATCTCCAAACTAAAAGGAGTGGGTCCTTATACAACAGGGGCCATTTTAAGTATTGCATACGGAGTGCCGCAGCCTGCTGTAGATGGAAATGTCATGCGTGTGCTATCGCGCATTTTATCCGTTTGGGATGATATTGCAAAAACGAAAACAAGAAAGTTGTTTGAAGAAATCGTGCATGAAATTATTTCAACAGATAACCCTTCCTATTTCAATCAAGGTATGATGGAACTTGGTGCCATTGTCTGTACACCAACTTCTCCTTCCTGTTTGTTATGTCCAGTTCGCGAACACTGCCGCGCTTTTGAAGAAGGAGTGCAGAATGAGCTTCCCGTTAAATCAAAGAAAAAAGCGCCGCGTGCTCTTCAGCTTGCTGCAGCGGTGATTAAAGACGGTGAAGGAAATTATCTAATTCATAAGCGTCCAAGCAAAGGACTTTTAGCTAATCTATGGGAATTTCCAAATATAGAAGTAGATCTTAGTATAGCGCCAGATCATCAGCAGCTTCAGGCGTTTATTCAAAATGAGTACGGAGCTGATATTAAAATCCATGCGCCTTTTACCACAATTCAGCACGTGTTTTCTCATATCGTCTGGAACATCACAGTATATGAAGCAGAGCTTGCAAGTGATATCAGTGCATTAAAAAATTTGAAAGTAGTTTCTGAAAAAGACTTAGAACAATATGCATTTCCGGTTTCCCATCAAAAAATCTTAAAAGAATATTTGCTTGTTAAATAAAAGAAGCGTGGATAAACTCCGCGCTTCTTTTTATTTAATCATATGATACGTGCGTGCCGTGTGTATAATCTGCTTCGTGGCGCTGTAACCCGCCTCGTGCTTCAATTTCTTTAATAATTTGCTGATGAATACTTTGTCCTTCAGCATTTAAATACGGCGTCATTTGCTGTAAAGAGTGATGGAAAAACGCAAGCTCGCTGTCTTTCCACTCGCTTTTAGAAATCATTGAAAGAGCCGTCATGTCTCTACCTACATACATTCTATTCACCTCGTTCATTTTATCAAGTTTTATCTATTTTCCCTATATTACTTGTTTCTTATGCGATAAAATCAGTACAATGTAAAGATAATATGATACATAAGGGAGATGACATCATGTCACAAAAGGTAGCACTAGTTACGGGAAGCAGCAGAGGTATTGGTAAAGAGATTGCTTTACGTCTTGCTAAAGAAGGATACGATATTGTATTAAACTATGCACGAAGCAAAAGTGCAGCGCAGGAAGTAGCGGAAGAAATTAAAGCATTAGGCAGAGAAGCATTAGTTGTTAAAGCAAACGTAGGAAAAGTAGAGAAAATTAAAGAAATGTTTGAGCAAATTGATGACGCATTCGGTCGCTTAGACGTATTTGTAAGTAATGCAGCTTCAGGAGTTTTACGTCCTATTATGGAATTAGAAGAAACTCACTGGAATTGGACAATGGACATCAATAGCAAAGGATATTTATTCTGTGCACAAGAAGCGGCTAAACGTATGGAAAAAGTAGGCGGAGGAAAGATTGTTACCATCAGTTCGCTCGGTTCTATTCGCTATTTGGAAAATTATACAACAGTAGGCGTGTCAAAAGCTGCTGTAGAAGCATTGACCCGCTATTTAGCAGTGGAGCTTGCTCCAAAAAATATTGTGGTAAATGCTGTATCTGGAGGTGCTGTGGATACAGAAGCATTAAAGCACTTCCCAAATCGTGATGAACTGTTAGATGATGCGCGCAAACATACTCCAGCTGGTCGTATGGTGGAGCCAAAAGACATGGTAGATGCAGTGATGTTCTTAGTCTCCGATCAAGCAAATATGATTTGCGGTCAAACGCTTATTATTGACGGAGGGCGTTCACTTTTAATGTAAGGTAAATGTATTTTGTGCTTGCGCCTTAAAATACTGAAAAAAGTTTGCATACCCTATTTACCTCCCGGGCATATTAATTTTCGTGGAGGTGATTACAATGGCAAAACAAACTAACAAAACAGCATCTGGTACAAGCACACAACACGTGAAAAACCAAAATGCTCAAGCATCTAAAAACAACTTCGGTACTGAATTTGGTAGCGAAACAAATGTACAAGAAGTGAAGCAACAAAATGCACAAGCAGCGGCAAACAAAAGCCAAAATGCTCAAGCATCTAAAAACAACTTCGGTACTGAATTTGCTAGCGAAACAAGTGCTCAAGAAGTGAGACAACAAAACGCACAAGCTGAAGCAAAGAAAAACCAAAACGCTGGTAAATACCAAGGTTAATATCAAAAGCGAACTTAACGTCTTTCAAACGGCGATGTTAAGTTCGCTTTTTCTTATATAAAAAGCAACAAAGTATGACAAAACTTCTTGAAACTTTACACAACTCGTCAAAGGAATCTGTCTCACCTAAACAGAATGTTAACAGAAGTGCCGCGTGTATGGTTAAAGCAAATAGGGAGGAGCTATCGTATGAAAAAATTTGATCAGCTAGTGACTCAACAATTGGAGACCATGGATCAACTTCTGTTTTTGCAGTCTGAGATTGAGCGCTGTCAGGAAATCGAAGGTGAACTAGTAAAACTTCATGAAGAAGCAAAACTTCATTCTGTGCAAGATGAAATTAGTGAAATGAAGCTAAAATTAAAAGAGATTCAATTGACGTTTGAAGCACAAACCGAAGACATTATTCGTACATATAAAAGTGAAGGGGCTTGCTCTACACTTGCTTAATGAACATTGATGTGTCACTTCCTCTCTTTTTTAAGGCTGCTAAGCAAAGGAAAAGTAGGGGGAGTGACTTTTTTGAACTCAAGAAGGTTAGCACATTTGTGTTAAAATGAGAGAGAAACCGTTATAATAAACATAAGACAAATGGAGACGTTATATGAATTTTTTTAAGTGCTAAAATGAAAGTAGGTATTGGAGATGGGAATTCCGGTGGAAGGAGAAACAATTCAAATACACAGCTACAAGCATAATGGACATATTCATCGCGTGTGGGATCGGACAACCGTATTAAAAGCAACCAATAACTTAGTGATTGGAGGAAATGATCGTACAGTCGTTACAGAATCAGATGGACGAACATGGGTCACAAGAGAGCCGGCAATTTGTTATTTTCATGCTCAGCAGTGGTTTAACGTCATTGGGATGATCCGTGAAGATGGAATTTATTATTACTGCAATATCAGTTCGCCGTTCATTTATGATGACAATGAAGCGCTCAAATATATTGATTATGATTTAGATATTAAAGTCTATCCAGATATGACATACACCCTTCTTGATGAAGATGAATATGAGAAGCATCGAAAAGAAATGAATTATCCAGAAGTGATTGACCGTATTTTACATAATCACGTCGAGGAGTTAAAAGGTTGGATTCGACAGCGAAAAGGCCCGTTTGCTCCAGATTTCATTGACATTTGGTATGAACGTTTTTTAACATATCGGCATTCTTGATGAATGAGCTAGAGAACATTATGTTAGGCCGTCTAAAGCTGACTGTTTGATATAATGTTCTTTTTGGCGTTATGGTCGCCATCTTTTAGAAGAGATAAAAGCACTAAAAAATCGACGCGTGTACATATACTAAGAAAGCTTGCCCTCATAGATAGAAAGGGGAGATTTTATGGGAAGTATAAGACGCTACATGAAGTTTGTACAGCCATACAAATGGCAAATTGTCGGCACTGTCTTAATTGGTATTATTAAATTTGCTATTCCTTTATTAATTCCGCTGCTTTTGAAATATGTTTTGGACGATATCGTAAATGGACATGGCATGTCTTCCTCTGAAAAAGTTCATAAAATGGTGACGATTATGGGGATTTCGTTTGTTATATTTTTAGTGTTAAGACCTCCCATTGAATATTACAGGCAGTATTATGCTCAGTGGGTATCGAGCAAAGTATTATATGATATTCGGGATCAGCTGTTTAGCCATATTCAAAAGCTTAGCTTGCGTTACTATGCAAACACGCGAGCGGGTGAAGTGATTTCACGAGTCATTAATGATGTAGAGCAAACAAAAAACTTTGTTATCACAGGCTTAATGAACGTATGGCTTGATATGATGACGATTGTAATAGCCATTGTGATTATGTTTACGATGAATGTACCTTTAACACTGGTATCGATTATTTTGCTGCCGGTTTATGCGTTCTCTGTAAAATATTTTTACAGTCGTCTGCGCCATTTAACGCGAGTCCGTTCGCAGGCTTTAGCGGAAGTACAGGGTCACTTGCATGAAAGGGTTCAAGGAATCTCTGTTATTCGCAGCTTTGCTATTGAGCCTCATGAGCAGAAACAATTTGATAAGCAAAATTCAAATTTTCTACAAAAAGCAATCAATCATACGAATTGGAATGCCAAAACATTTGCAGTAGTGAACACCATTACCGATTTGGCACCTTTAATCGTGATTACATTTGCTGGATATCAAGTCATCACAGAAAGTCTTAGCGTAGGAACGATGGTAGCATTTGTGGCCTATATTGACCGCTTGTATAATCCGCTTCGCCGCTTGGTCAATTCATCGACTACGCTCACGCAGTCTGTTGCATCTATGGACCGGGTGTTTGAGTTCATTGATGAAGAATACGATATTACAGACAAGAAAGATGCAAAAGAATGTACTGAGCTTCATGGAAAGGTGCAGTTTGAGCACGTTTCATTTGCTTATGAAGAAGAAGAAAAACCTGTGATTCATGATATTAATTTAGATGTAGAAAAAGGAAAATCCGTTGCGTTTGTTGGAATGAGCGGAGGAGGGAAATCCACGCTTATCAGCTTAATTCCGCGCTTTTATGATGTGACAGAGGGGAAAATTCTCATTGATGACATTGATATCAAAACCTATAAAGTACGCAGCCTGCGAGATAAGATTGGAATCGTCCTGCAGGATACGGTGTTGTTTAGTGACACGGTTAAAAACAATATACTGCTTGGAAAGCCAGGAGCGACAGATGAAGAAGTAATTGCTGCGGCAAAAGCCGCAAATGCCCACGATTTTATTATGAATTTGCCCGAAGGATATGATACAAAAGTGGGAGAGCGGGGAATGAAGCTATCAGGGGGACAAAAGCAGCGTATTTCCATTTCGCGCGTATTTTTAAAAAATCCAGCTATTCTTATTTTTGATGAAGCCACTTCAGCTCTAGATTTGGAAAGTGAGCACTATATTCAAGAAGCATTAGCTGAACTAGCAAAAGACCGTACGACTTTCATTGTAGCCCACCGTTTATCTACAATTACTCATGTTGATGAAATTGTACTTTTAGAAAATGGAAGAGTAGTCGAACGAGGTTCTCATGAGGAGTTAATTAAGAAAAAAGGTCATTACTATCAGCTCTTTAACGTTCAGCAGCTTGATACAATTTAAAAACACCACCTATTGTCTAACAATAGGTGGTGTTTTTAATCTTCTTGTCGCTGATGATTAATATCAAATGAGTTATCATCTTTGTGATAGTTTTGGAACGTATCAATCAGCTTATCAAGATGCTCTAACTCTTCACTATACTCAATGATGACGGAAATTAAAGGGAAGATATGATAAATAATCTTATTCTCTTCATCATTATCGTATATTTTGTACTGCATAAATTTATCGATTAAAGCTCGTTTTCCAACGCAGGCTTCGTTTGGTACAGTAGTGGTTGGCTGTACGCGTAATTTCCCAATGAATTTTAATAATACTTGCTCATGATACATTAACAGGCACTCAACTTCAGATTTGATTAAATCTTGAAATTGCTGCGGCATGACTTGAAGGTCATTTTCCACTCGATGAAGTAGTTTCAGGGTTGTAAGAGCGCGTGTTGTAACGGTAATCATTTGACGAAATAAAACGAGCTTGCGTGACTTAACAAAACGTTTTTTGGTTGAATAAGTGCGTTCTTCTTTGTAAAAATCGAAAAGTTGATTCATTTTAGCCACATTGTCTTTCATTTTTTCAATGTCTTCTTTTAACAATGTGTGCTCAGATGCGTGATAAAGATTCATGCGAATCCATTTAATAATTTCTTCCGTTGTGCTTACAATTTTATAATACAGCTTTGTTTCATACTTTGGCGGAATAAAAATAAGATTGACAATAAATGCTGAGAATACCCCAAGTAACACTGTACCAAAGCGTATAAGCGCATATTCAACGAAATTATCTCCTGGATTTTCCATGATTGCAATTACTGTCACAAGCGCAAGCCCAATTGTATTATTAATACGTAATTTTAAGTTGACTGCGATGACAACAACAGCGGTAAAACCAATAATGATGGGGTGGGTACCAAAAATAAGTCCAAAACAAACTGCAGAAGCAGCTCCAATCACATTCGCCTGTATTTGCTCCAATATTGTTAAATAAGATCTGTAAATAGACGGTTGAATTGCAAAAACTGCCGCAATTGCCGCAAATATTGGAGATGGTAAACTTAGAAATTCACCTAATAACAATGAAAGTGTAATGGCAATTCCCGTTTTTAAGATGCGGGCACCAAGTTTCATGTGCGTTCGTAGTTCCTTTCTGTAAAAAAGTTTTTTCGTTATGAAGAATGTTCCCCAAAACAAATGATAAATTGCAAAAATCAATCCTTCTTTATTACATAACCTGTTGGAAATAATATAAACAATAACATACTATACAAGGTTTAAGAATGGATATCAAGAGAAAACAAGCAGAAAAATAAGGGTATTTCTCGGGATTTTTCGACAGGATGACAAAAAGGAGATGACGCGTAAGAAATGGTTATGAAAGGTGGGAATGTTCTATAAGGAAACCCAAAGGCAAGATAAAAAAGCACTCATTTTCAAACGAGTGCTTTAGAGTAAAAATTAGCGTTCTTCACTTAACTGTTTAAATGCTTTTTCTACAGCTTCTAAAGTGTCGGTAATATCTTTTTCTGTATGAGCTGTAGTAAGGAACCATGCTTCATATTTCGAAGGAGCTAAGTTGACGCCTTGGTGGAGCATTAGTTTAAAGAAGCGTGCGAATAATTCGCCGTCTGTATTTTCTGCTTGTTCATAGTTTTTAACCGTTTCTGTTGTAAAGTAGAGAGTAAGAGCGCCTTTTAATCGATTGATCGTAATAGGCATGTTATATGTACGAGCATGTTTTAAAATACCTTCTTCGAGCATCGCCCCTAGCTTATCTAGCTGTTCATAAACACCTTCTTGCTTTAGTACTTCCAGGCAAGCAATCCCAGAAAGAATAGACGCTGGGTTTCCTGCCATTGTACCTGCTTGATAAGCCGGTCCAAGCGGCGCCACTTTTTCCATGATTTCTTTTTTACCGCCGTAGGCTCCGATTGGAAGACCTCCGCCGATGATTTTTCCAAATGCAGTCAGATCAGGTTTTACACCAAGTAAATCTTGAGCTCCGCCGTACATAAAGCGAAATGCTGTAATCACTTCATCATAAATAACAAGTGCTCCAGCTTCGTGAGTTAATTCGTTAACTTGTTCTAAAAAGCCAGGTTCTGGCTCAACAATTCCGAAGTTTCCAACGATTGGTTCTACTAAAACAGCTGCAATTTGATCGCCCCATTTTTCTAATGCTTCCTTGTAAGGCTCAATATCGTTAAAAGGAACTGTGATGACTTCATTAGCGATACTTTTTGGTACACCTGCAGAGTCAGGAGTTCCGAGCGTAGAAGGGCCAGATCCAGCTGCTACCAATACAAGGTCGGAATGGCCGTGATAGCAACCTGCAAATTTAATGATTTTATCGCGTCCAGTATAAGCGCGTGCTACACGGATTGTTGTCATAACTGCTTCTGTTCCAGAGTTGACGAAGCGCACTTTATCTAATGCGGGCATCGCTTCTTTGAGCATTTTAGCAAATGTGACTTCATGAGCAGTTGGCGTACCGTAAAGAACACCAGTTTCAGCTGCTTTTGTAATAGCTTTCGTGATATGAGGATGAGCGTGTCCTGTAATAATAGGGCCGTAAGCTGCTAAATAGTCAATATATTTATTTCCATCGACGTCCCAGAAATAAGCTCCGCTTGCCTTTTCCATTGCAACAGGCGCTCCGCCTCCTACGGCTTTATATGAACGTGAAGGGCTGTTAACGCCGCCTACAATATGTTCGAGCGCTTCAGCGTGTAATTGTTCTGATTTTGTAAATTGCATGTTATGCCTCCTAATGAAAAGTTCAACTTCTTTATTCTATCAAACTTATTTGTTTCTTGAAAAACATTCGAGAACGTGTATGATAGAAATTTGTGAGCTAACTGCTAGAAAATAGTTCCTCATCTCGCAGAGGAGTTGCTAGCAAGGGCGCCGGAAACAATAAAAGAAACCACTAATACGTCGACGTAACGGAGGGAATACAATGAAAAATGCTATTGAGGTGAATCAACTTCGGAAAGAATTTAAAGCCTATTCTAGCCGCTCTGGCCTTAAAGGGGCATTCCGGGACTTATTTACCCGTAATTATAGAGTTATGAAAGCTGTGAACGATATTTCGTTTACCGTAAAACAAGGGGAAATGGTAGGTTATATAGGAGAAAACGGAGCGGGGAAATCGACCACAATCAAAATGCTGACAGGAATCTTAACTCCTACTTCAGGGGAGATTACCGTAAATGGAATGAATCCTCATAAAGAAAGGGAGAAGTTTGCCCAAACGATTGGAGTTGTTTTTGGTCAACGCTCTCAGCTGTGGTGGGATATTGCCGTACAAGAATCTTTTCGCTTGTTAAAAAAAGTATACAAAGTGTCAGATGAAGATTATAACGCTCATATGGAACATGTTATTCAAACGTTAGATATTGGACCGCTGCTAGATAAGCCGGTGCGAAAGCTTTCTCTAGGTCAAAGAATGCGCTGTGAGCTGGCTGCTGCTCTTATTCATAATCCGCCGCTTCTATTTTTAGATGAACCGACGATCGGTTTAGATGTGCTGGTTAAATTAAAAATCCGCCAATTTTTAAAAGAAATTAATGAAAAATATAATACGACGATTTTGCTTACGACACATGATTTAGCAGATATTGAAGCTTTATGTGAACGCGTTGTAATGCTCGATGAAGGCAGTATTATTTATGACGGATCACTGCAAAAGCTGCGTTCGAATTGGGGAGACCTTAAACAAGTCACGTTTGAATTTGGAACCGCGCCAAATAAAGAGCAGTTGAAGCTATTGACGCAAGGGATGCCTGTTAACTGGATTGAAGGTGATCAAAAATATTTGTGGACAGCGCAGCTTCAAAATAAAGGAGACTTACTGTCACAGCTGATTGCTAAAGTGGTGGCAAAGCACGAAATCAGTGATATTAACATTGAAGAAATTTCAACGGAAGAAATCATCCGCAACATTTATGAAGAAGGTGTTGTGAATGGATAAATATATAGAGATGATACGCATTCGCTTTTTAATGATGCTGGCGTATCGGACGAATTATTACAGCGGAATATTGATTTATGCGATTAATATTGGTGCTTACTACTTTTTATGGTCCGCTATTTATGGAGGAAAAGAGAATATTCAAGGGTTATCCATTACCCAAATGACAACGTATGTAGCCGTTTCATGGATGGCAAGAGCCTTTTATTTTAATAACATTGACCGTGAAATGGCAATGGAAATTAAAGATGGCAAGGTGGCAGTAGAGTTAATTAAGCCTTATAGCTACCTTGGTATGAAAACAATGCAAGGACTGGGAGAAGGGATTTTTCGGCTGCTGTTTTTCTCAGTGCCCGGTATGATTATTGTCGCGTTTTTATTTCCAGTACAGTTCTCAGCCAATGCCGCAACATGGCTTTATTTTGGACTGTCTTTAATTTTTAGTTTCATTATTAATACACAAATTAATTTATTAACGGGTATTACTACTTTCTTTCTCTTTAACAATGACGGACTCATTCGAGCGAAGCGCGTTGTTATTGATTTGTTTTCAGGACTTCTTCTGCCCATCAGTTTCTATCCTTTATGGGCGCAACATATTATGAGCTATTTCCCTTTTCAGGCCATTAGTTATATTCCGAGCATGATTTTCACAAATGGATTTAAAGGGCAGGAAGTAATAAATGCTCTTATTACACAAGCAGTTTGGTCAGGGCTTCTATTTATTCCTATTGCGTGTTTGTGGAACATAGCGAAGAAAAAAATGGTTATTCAAGGAGGGTAGTCTATGAAAATGTTTTATTTTTCGATTTTCTTTCAGTACATTAGTCAATATATGAAAACAAGGCTTCAGTATCGCACCGATATGGTAGTTGAAATCATTTCAGACTTATTGTTTCAAACAGTTAATTTGATTTTTATTTTAGTTGTATTTGGACATACTCAGTCGCTGCACGGATGGTCACGAGAGGAAATTATCTTTATTTATGGTTTCTTTTTGGTCCCTTTTGCTATTTTTTCGTCTTTCTTTAACATTTGGGATTTCAACGAGCGCTACATTGTTAAAGGTGAAATGGACCGAATTTTAACGCGGCCGATTCACAGTTTGTTTCAAGTTATTTTAGAGCGGATGGAACTGGAATCATTGTTTGGTGGTATCACAGGGATTGCCGTAATGGCTTATGCTGCGTCTTCTTTACATCTTCATTTCCAGTGGTATGATGTTTTTATTTTTCTATTGTTTATTTTAGGAGGAGCGCTTGTATACGCAGGAATTTTCATCGCCTTAGCAAGCATAGGCTTCTGGTCGGATGCCAGAACCTCTATTATGCCTACTATTTATAATATTGGAAACTACGGAAGGTATCCTGTAGATATTTATAACAATGTCATCCGATATGTTTTAACGTGGATTCTTCCTTTTGCATTTGTAGGCGTATATCCAGCTGCTTATTTCTTAGGAAGGTCAGAATGGTACGGATATGCATTTTTAACCCCGGTGATGGGAATCGTCTTTTTTGTAATCTCTATTTTCTTATGGAATACAGGTGTCAAAAAATACAGAGGAGCAGGCAATTAAATGCCTGCTCTTTTTCGTGGCTTCTGAGTAGTAATGAATGGACAAGGATGCGCGTATAGTGGTAGTAGAGTATAAATTAAAGGAGTAGAATGATGGTTATTTTTCTAATCCTCGTTATCATTGTTTTTGTAATTGGTAGTATGAAGTTTCTTTTTGAAAAAGAACTTGGAGAATTTCATTTTTTCTCAATTGGTCATTTCTTTGTCTTGTTTTATTCATATATCACAGTTTTATTGGGGTTTAGCCTTATTTATACAGTGTGTGAGATGGGAAGTATTCCAGTGTTAAGCGGAGGGTTTGAACATGAAGGTCATTACTTTTATACGCTGTTTAACAGCATGTATTTCAGCGCAGCGACGTTATTTTCAGTAGGATACGGAGATATGTATCCGGTTGGAATTGGGAAATTATTTGCAACTTTTGAAGCGTTTATCGGCTACATTATGCCTGCAATCTTTGTGATGCGAACTGTTACCCGCACTTAAACTTGTCATCTTATCTAATATTGGGTACGCTATTCAAAGAAAATGAAAAGCGTAAAGGAGCAGATAAATATGACAGCTGTAGTTGGAGAAAAAGCACCCGATTTTGTATTAATGTCTACAAATGGAGAGCAAGTATCACTCGCTTCGATGAAAGGAAAAAACGTTGTGCTGTATTTTTATCCGAAAGATATGACGCCAGGCTGTACAACGGAAGCTTGTGATTTCAGAGATCAGCATGAAAATTTTGAAGAGCTAGATGCGGTGATTTTAGGAGTGAGCCCGGATCCAATCGACAAACACCATAAGTTTATTGATAAGCACGGTCTCCCATTCTTGCTTTTAGCTGACGAAGATCACAGCGTAGCTGAAGAATATGGAGTATGGAAACTGAAAAAAAACTTTGGAAAAGAATATATGGGCATTGAACGCTCCACTTTTATCATTGATAAAGAAGGAACGCTCGTAAAAGAGTATCGCAAGGTTCGAGTAAAAGGGCATGTGGAAGAAGCTTTATCATTTATTAAAGAAAAAATGGCATAAAAACAGGCAGATAACTAGAGCAGTTTTAGTCTTTGAACATACAATATCAGTGTAGGGCATACCTCCTCAGATGTTAATATATTTAAAAGTGTGGATTGATTTCCACACTTCTTTTTTTGCATAACATATATGAATAATTTCTACTTATTACATAAAATAGGAATAGGCATCAAGTTGACAAAACGTGGGTAAAACATGTAGACTAATTATAAGAATTATAAAGTAATAATACTTATAGAAGAGGGGTGCATGACGTGTCAAATCATTTACAAGAAGCCCTTGAAACGTTAAAAGGTACTGGCGTTCGTATTACACCACAACGTCATGCTATTTTAGAGTATTTAATCAATTCTATGACACACCCAACAGCAGATGATATTTATAAAGCGCTGGAAGGTAAGTTTCCAAATATGAGTGTAGCAACCGTTTACAATAATTTAAGAGTATTTCGCGAAGTAGGTATTGTAAAGGAACTAACATACGGTGATGCATCAAGCCGGTTTGATTATGTTACAACAGAGCATTACCATGTGATTTGCGAAAGCTGCGGAAAAATTGTGGATTTTCATTATCCTGGTTTAGACGAAGTAGAAAAGCTGGCTGCTCATATTACTGACTTTGATATTAGTCACCACCGAATGGAAATTTACGGAACGTGTCCTGATTGTACGGCTAAAAAAGCGCATTAATAAGCTGATAGTAGTGATACTATCAGCTTTCTTTTTGTTTTTTTCTATTATACTTTTCATCGAATTGTTTTCCTTCAAGAGACCGGTCAAGCGTAAGCGGCTCGTTGCAATACATACACATATCTACGCGCCCTAGCATTTTGGTTTGCTTTTGACATGTAGGGCAGGTTACTTGAACTGCTTTTGTAGAAAGCATGCCAATCCAGAAATAAACGCCGGTACTAGCTACGATGCACAGTAAACCTAAAAGCATAAAAATAGTCATTAGCCAGACTGAAGACCGAAAGAAAATTCCCCCATACATAACAATGAAACCAACAAAGATCAGGCTGAGTGCAAACGTGCGAATCTTGTTAATTTTATTTGAATACTTTATCCCCATCAGTATCCCCCCTGTTACCAATATATCATAGAGTGAGACAGTGAATGGTAATAAAAATTGAATCTTCGGAAAATTATCCGTAGTTTTTGAGCTTTCTGAATGATTTCCATAATTCTGAGTGGGATATCCGTTATACATCGTATATAATAAAAAAAGAAATCTTAGTCCATAGCCTTTAAAATTTTGAAAAATATTTGTCTATTACAGTTAGGAGAGCTCAAAATGGAAGATGTTTTACGGCCAATATATCAAGAAAGAGCTAGCAATAAAGACACACTCGGTATTTTACTGATTGAAAAAAAGAAATCAGAATCTCCAGTGACGGATAATTTGGATGCTATCTTATTTATTGTGACCAAAACCACAGAAACTTCTCTTTTTATTAAACAATACGAATATGAAAATGAGCGTGCTGCACTTTATATGGCTTCTGAACAGCAAATGAGTGAATGGATTATGAATGGGACGAACCGCCGTATTATTGATTGGATCTTAAATGGTAAAGTGCTATTTGATCGAAACGAATATATGGAAAACTTAAAGAAACGCTTAATTGATTTCCCTAGAGAAGATCGGACAAAGAGAATAGGTGTCGAGTTTGCTAAGTTGATTCGCCGATTTAAAGAAGGAAAAGACTTTTATGCGTCTAATCATTATTTAGATGCATTCAATCATGTCATTCATGCTCTTCATCATTTAGCACGACTGTCTGTGTTGGAAAATGGATTTCACCCAGAAGTGACAGTGTGGAACCAAGTGAAAAAAATAGAACCTGAAATTCATCGTCTTTACGAAGAGCTAATTATTAGCCAAGAAGAGGTTAGCAAGCGTTTGGAGCTGCTTTTCTTAGCAAGTGAATTTCTAGTCAATAAAAAAACTGAATTGGGTGCGAAGCATCTTGTTCATATTATGAAAAGTGAAAAGCAGGAATGGACGTTTAATGAACTTGTTCACCATCCCGAAATACGCCCTTATGCTATTGACTTAGGAATACTCCTTGAGTTTTTAATTGAAAAAGATATCATTATGGTAAAAAAAGTAGAAACCAAAGGAAAGAGTTTGTACCATAGACACTATGTGGCGAAATGATAGAGAGAGAAAGGGTATCTGATACGGTATGGTTATGACGTATAGATGCCCTGACACATGATTTTATAGTCTGGATAAAAGGTTTTTCTAAAAAAACACGATTTATTTTAAAAAATCTATTGACGCTTTAAAATATCCGTGGTAAATTTATATACGTCGCTGATGAGCGATACTAAATTTATCAAAAACTTGAAAAAACTTCTTAAAAAAGTTGTTGACAAGAAAGAGATAAACTGGTAAGATTAAAAAGTCGCTTAAGAGCGGCGCTTGAACTTTGAAAACTGAACAAAGCGACAAACGTCAACGTTAATTTTTATTTTTTAAAATGAGCAAGTCAAACATTTCTTCGGAGAGTTTGATCCTGGCTCAGGATGAACGCTGGCGGCGTGCCTAATACATGCAAGTCGAGCGAACTGATTAGAAGCTTGCTTCTATGACGTTAGCGGCGGACGGGTGAGTAACACGTGGGCAACCTGCCTGTAAGACTGGGATAACTTCGGGAAACCGAAGCTAATACCGGATAGGATCTTCTCCTTCATGGGAGATGATTGAAAGATGGTTT
>NZ_JBISEM010000026.1:0-1041 GCF_044383985.1 Priestia sp. JSM ZJ58 | reverse complement strand
TCTGCTTATAATTACTTTTGCGTATCTTGGTAAGATATTGATATCTAAATGAATATAATATTTTCATCTAAATCATGGGAAGATTATCTTTATTGGCAACAGATGGATAAAAAAACCATCAAAAGGATAAATGAATTAATCAAAGATATCATGAGGCAGCCATTTAGTGGTATAGGAAAGCCAGAGCCGCTAAAACATAATTTAACAGGGTTTTGGTCAAGAAGAATTACAGATGAGCATAGGCTAGTTTATAGGGTTACTGAAAAAGGACTAGAGATAGCTTCTTGTAGATTTCATTATTGATAAATTACATCATAAAACGAGATACGATCAAGATAATGTTATGTTAAAAAGCCAGTAATCAACTGGAATGATGTAGTTTTATGGCTTTGGCTAACGCTTCTACAGCTCAATCAGGGCAAGGACGAGACTTATCGGAATAAAAATATTGTCATGTTCATAATAGATTTAACTTTCCGTTAGTTACACTGTCACCTTTAAGTCTAAGCAACATTCAGAGGTATTTTTGTGTATGTGTTTGTTAGTGCTAAAAGCGTACCTGTTAGTAGTAACAGACAGAATAACAACATTCTAAAAGTCGATTTGTGCTTACCTGTTTTTTCATGCTTAACAAAAAAATACATCGTTAGGCAGTAAATTATCACTTGCATAATGATCAGTAAGTAGTACATACCAGCCCCCTACATATTATCAAAAATGAATAAAAATTAATCATCACATAAAACAGTCTAGTAATGCAACAGACTGCTTTTCTCCTAACTATCTTTTCACTATAAATTCAATTGTCCCTCAATGTTTTATAAACATATCCATGTTCATTATATTTAAACCCGAGTTTTAAATAAAAACTTATTACGGATTTATTTTTTATTTCACCTTTAATACAGATGATGTCAGATCCCTTAAGTTCATTAATAATATATTTTATTAATTTACTACCTATGCCTTTATTTCTAAATAAATGGTAAACTACGATATCTATAAGTATTGCTTGTCTTTTTTTTATGTAAATAAATGCTT
>NZ_JBISEM010000025.1:0-1046 GCF_044383985.1 Priestia sp. JSM ZJ58 | reverse complement strand
ATTTTAATCGCGGCCTCGAGCAAGACGTTTCCCGTTGAATATGGCTCATAACACCCCTTGTATTACTGTTTATGTAAGCAGACAGTTTTATTGTTCATGATGATATATTTTTATCGGCACTGTTGCAAATAGTCGGTGGTGATAAACTTATCATCCCCTTTTGCTGATGGAGCTGCACATGAACCCATTCAAAGGCCGGCATTTTCAGCGTGACATCATTCTGTGGGCCGTACGCTGGTACTGCAAATACGGCATCAGTTACCGTGAGCTGCAGGAGATGCTGGCTGAACGCGGAGTGAATGTCGATCACTCCACGATTTACCGCTGGGTTCAGCGTTATGCGCCTGAAATGGAAAAACGGCTGCGCTGGTACTGGCGTAACCCTTCCGATCTTTGCCCGTGGCACATGGATGAAACCTACGTGAAGGTCAATGGCCGCTGGGCGTATCTGTACCGGGCCGTCGACAGCCGGGGCCGCACTGTCGATTTTTATCTCTCCTCCCGTCGTAACAGCAAAGCTGCATACCGGTTTCTGGGTAAAATCCTCAACAACGTGAAGAAGTGGCAGATCCCGCGATTCATCAACACGGATAAAGCGCCCGCCTATGGTCGCGCGCTTGCTCTGCTCAAACGCGAAGGCCGGTGCCCGTCTGACGTTGAACACCGACAGATTAAGTACCGGAACAACGTGATTGAATGCGATCATGGCAAACTGAAACGGATAATCGGCGCCACGCTGGGATTTAAATCCATGAAGACGGCTTACGCCACCATCAAAGGTATTGAGGTGATGCGTGCACTACGCAAAGGCCAGGCCTCAGCATTTTATTATGGTGATCCCCTGGGCGAAATGCGCCTGGTAAGCAGAGTTTTTGAAATGTAAGGCCTTTGAATAAGACAAAAGGCTGCCTCATCGCTAACTTTGCAACAGTGCCGTATTTGCAGTACCAGCGTACGGCCCACAGAATGATGTCACGCTGAAAATGCCGGCCTTTGAATGGGTTCATGTGCAGCTCCATCAGCAAAAGGGGATGATAAGTTTATCA
>NZ_JBISEM010000024.1:0-1063 GCF_044383985.1 Priestia sp. JSM ZJ58 | reverse complement strand
GTTGCTTATGGGGGCTGGTCGGGACTCGGCGTCGTCATAATTACAGCCATTGCCTGGTTGCTTCATGGGCAAAAGCTTGATGCGTGGGGCTTTGTAGGTATGGGGCTCATAATTGCTGCCTTTTTGCTCGCCCGATCCCCATCGTGGAAGTCGCTGCGGAGGCCGACGCCATGGTGACGGTGTTCGGCATTCTGAATCTCACCGAGGACTCCTTCTTCGATGAGAGCCGGCGGCTAGACCCCGCCGGCGCTGTCACCGCGGCGATCGAAATGCTGCGAGTCGGATCAGACGTCGTGGATGTCGGACCGGCCGCCAGCCATCCGGACGCGAGGCCTGTATCGCCGGCCGATGAGATCAGACGTATTGCGCCGCTCTTAGACGCCCTGTCCGATCAGATGCACCGTGTTTCAATCGACAGCTTCCAACCGGAAACCCAGCGCTATGCGCTCAAGCGCGGCGTGGGCTACCTGAACGATATCCAAGGATTTCCTGACCCTGCGCTCTATCCCGATATTGCTGAGGCGGACTGCAGGCTGGTGGTTATGCACTCAGCGCAGCGGGATGGCATCGCCACCCGCACCGGTCACCTTCGACCCGAAGACGCGCTCGACGAGATTGTGCGGTTCTTCGAGGCGCGGGTTTCCGCCTTGCGACGGAGCGGGGTCGCTGCCGACCGGCTCATCCTCGATCCGGGGATGGGATTTTTCTTGAGCCCCGCACCGGAAACATCGCTGCACGTGCTGTCGAACCTTCAAAAGCTGAAGTCGGCGTTGGGGCTTCCGCTATTGGTCTCGGTGTCGCGGAAATCCTTCTTGGGCGCCACCGTTGGCCTTCCTGTAAAGGATCTGGGTCCAGCGAGCCTTGCGGCGGAACTTCACGCGATCGGCAATGGCGCTGACTACGTCCGCACCCACGCGCCTGGAGATCTGCGAAGCGCAATCACCTTCTCGGAAACCCTCGCGAAATTTCGCAGTCGCGACGCCAGAGACCGAGGGTTAGATCATGCCTAGCATTCACCTTCCGGCCGCCCGCTAAATATCTCCTTTTGGGTTGTTAATAAAAC
>NZ_JBISEM010000023.1:0-1069 GCF_044383985.1 Priestia sp. JSM ZJ58 | reverse complement strand
AAGCGCCCGTAGCTCAATTGGATAGAGCGTTTGACTACGGATCAAAAGGTTAGGGGTTCGACTCCTCTCGGGCGCGCCATAAACGGGAAGTAGCTCAGCTTGGTAGAGCACTTGGTTTGGGACCAAGGGGTCGCAGGTTCGAATCCTGTCTTCCCGACCATTTATGGGGCCTTAGCTCAGCTGGGAGAGCGCCTGCCTTGCACGCAGGAGGTCAGCGGTTCGATCCCGCTAGGCTCCACCAATGAAATTAAATAATTGTAACGAATAATATGGCGGTGTAGCTCAGCTGGCTAGAGCGTACGGTTCATACCCGTGAGGTCGTGGGTTCGACTCCCTCCGCCGCTACCATATAAGTTACATTTGTTATAAATATACGGAGGAATACCCAAGTCCGGCTGAAGGGATCGGTCTTGAAAACCGACAGGGGTGTTAAAGCCCGCGGGGGTTCGAATCCCTCTTCCTCCGCCATTTATTTATATCATATTCATATCATCGCGGGGTGGAGCAGTTCGGTAGCTCGTCGGGCTCATAACCCGAAGGTCGCAGGTTCAAATCCTGTCCCCGCAACCAAAGTGGTCCCGTGGTGTAGCGGTTAACATGCCTGCCTGTCACGCAGGAGATCGCGGGTTCGATTCCCGTCGGGACCGCCATTTTGTTTGGCTCGGTAGCTCAGTTGGTAGAGCAAAGGACTGAAAATCCTTGTGTCGGCGGTTCGATTCCGTCCCGAGCCACCATTTTAAGACGGCGATTGTGGCGAAGTGGTTAACGCACCGGATTGTGGTTCCGGCATTCGTGGGTTCGATTCCCATCAGTCGCCCCATCTTAAGTAACGCGGGTGTAGTTTAGTGGTAAAACCTCAGCCTTCCAAGCTGATGTCGTGAGTTCGATTCTCATCACCCGCTCCAAATAATGGGCCTATAGCTCAGCTGGTTAGAGCGCACGCCTGATAAGCGTGAGGTCGGTGGTTCGAGTCCACTTAGGCCCACCATATTCCACAGTAGCTCAGTGGTAGAGCTATCGGCTGTTAACCGATCGGTCGTAGGTTCGAGTCCTACCTGTGGAGCCATAC
>NZ_JBISEM010000022.1:0-1144 GCF_044383985.1 Priestia sp. JSM ZJ58 | reverse complement strand
GTCACGCCAGTGAACGATGTACCAGTGGTGCCGAACTATGAGTTTGTGATCAACGAAGACACGAGTTTAAATAGCCAAGTGGTGGCAACGGATGTGGACGGAAATCCCCTAACGTACGGGTTACTGACAGGTCCGGTGAATGGAACGGTGGTAGTAAATCCAGACGGAACCTACACGTATACGCCAAATGAAAATTACAACGGGGTAGATAGCTTTAGCGTCGTAGTAAGCGATGGCCAAGGAGGAACGGCGGTTTCAACCATTACAATTACGATTCTGCCAGTAAATGATCCACCAGTAGGTCCAGTGGTGGTGACGTTGGTTACCAATGAAGATACGCCAGTGTCGAGTCAAATTACAGCGTTTGATCCAGATGGAGAGGTGCTGACGTACAGCTTACAAGATCCGCCAACAAACGGAGTGGCTGTGGTAAATCCAGATGGTACGTTCACGTATACACCGAATGGCAATTATAATGGTCCGGATACATTTACGGTGTTAATAAGCGACCCGTCGGGCGCATTTATAGTGACAAATGTATTTGTGACGGTCACGCCAGTGAACGATGTACCAGTGGTGCCGAACTATGAGTTTGTGATCAACGAAGACACGAGTTTAAATAGCCAAGTGGTGGCAACAGATGTGGACGGAAATCCCCTAACGTACGGGTTACTGACAGGTCCGGTGAATGGAACGGTGGTAGTAAATCCAGACGGAACCTACACGTATACGCCAAATGAAAATTACAACGGGGTAGATAGCTTTAGCGTCGTAGTAAGCGATGGCCAAGGAGGAACGGCGGTTTCAACCATTACAATTACGATTCTGCCAGTAAATGATCCACCAGTAGGTCCGGTGGTGGTAACGCTGGTTACCAATGAAGATACGGCAGTATCGAGTCAAATTACAGCGTTTGATCCAGATGGAGAGGTGCTGACGTACAGCTTACAAGATCCGCCAACAAACGGAGTGGCAGTGGTAAATCCAGATGGTACGTTCACGTATACGCCAAATGAAAATTATAATGGTCCGGATACATTTACGGTGTTAATAAGCGACCCGTCGGGCGCATTTATAGTGACAAATGTATTAGTAACGGTTACGCCAGTGAACGATGCACCAGTGGTGCCGAATTATGAGTTTG
>NZ_JBISEM010000021.1:0-1444 GCF_044383985.1 Priestia sp. JSM ZJ58 | reverse complement strand
AGTAAGATCCCTGAAAGATGATCAGGTTGATAGGTCAGAGGTGGAAGCGTGGCGACATGTGTAGCTGACTGATACTAATCGATCGAGGACTTAACCAAACTTTAAAAGTGTAAGCTTTACTCAGCAAACTGTTATCTAGTTTTGAAAGAATAAATCTTTTTCGAAAAAAGTATTGCTTTCTTTATATAATAGTGTATAATATAATATGTCTGGTGGCGATAGCGAAGAGGTCACACCCGTTCCCATACCGAACACGGAAGTTAAGCTCTTTAGCGCCAATGGTAGTTGGGACTTTGTCCCTGTGAGAGTAGGACGTTGCCAGGCTTTTATATCGGAGGATTAGCTCAGCTGGGAGAGCACCTGCCTTACAAGCAGGGGGTCGGCGGTTCGATCCCGTCATCCTCCACCATCGACTATTTAAGTCAGAGATTGCACGCCGGTGTAGCTCAACTGGTAGAGCAACTGACTTGTAATCAGTAGGTTGGGGGTTCAAGTCCTCTTGCCGGCACCAGTTTTTTCGAGCCATTAGCTCAGTTGGTAGAGCATCTGACTTTTAATCAGAGGGTCGAAGGTTCGAGTCCTTCATGGCTCACCATTTAATATTCACACGCGGGTGTGGCGGAATTGGCAGACGCGCTAGACTTAGGATCTAGTGTCTTACGACGTGGGGGTTCAAGTCCCTTCACCCGCATCTTTACTTAATTTCATATATGCGCGGAAGTAGTTCAGTGGTAGAACACCACCTTGCCAAGGTGGGGGTCGCGAGTTCGAACCTCGTCTTCCGCTCCACGTATATAAGTCCTGCCGGGGTGGTGGAATTGGCAGACACACAGGACTTAAAATCCTGCGGTAGGTGACTACCGTGCCGGTTCAAGTCCGGCCCTCGGCACCATTTTAATAAGCGCCCGTAGCTCAATTGGATAGAGCGTTTGACTACGGATCAAAAGGTTAGGGGTTCGACTCCTCTCGGGCGCGCCATAAACGGGAAGTAGCTCAGCTTGGTAGAGCACTTGGTTTGGGACCAAGGGGTCGCAGGTTCGAATCCTGTCTTCCCGACCATTTATGGGGCCTTAGCTCAGCTGGGAGAGCGCCTGCCTTGCACGCAGGAGGTCAGCGGTTCGATCCCGCTAGGCTCCACCAATCGGAATTTTGAACTTTGAAAACTGAACAAAGCGACAAACGTCAACGTTAATTTTTATTTTTTAAATTGAGCAAGTCAAACATTTCTTCGGAGAGTTTGATCCTGGCTCAGGATGAACGCTGGCGGCGTGCCTAATACATGCAAGTCGAGCGAACTGATTAGAAGCTTGCTTCTATGACGTTAGCGGCGGACGGGTGAGTAACACGTGGGCAACCTGCCTGTAAGACTGGGATAACTTCGGGAAACCGAAGCTAATACCGGATACGATCTTCTCCTTCATGGGAGATGATTGAAAGATGGTTT
>NZ_JBISEM010000020.1:0-1705 GCF_044383985.1 Priestia sp. JSM ZJ58 | reverse complement strand
GCTTTCGTCCAGGTCGTATCATCCTTCTGGCTCCTGCGCCTGAGCGCCCGGCGCCAGAGGTTTGTTACGTGTGTCCTGAACTTCTGCATGGTGGGGAAGTTGCCCGGTACCGAGTGATAGTTCAGGTATCCCTGAACCACTCTCCTGAGCCATTTTCCCTGTTCGGGGATTGAGTAATGCCAGCGCCTTCGCAGACCGTCTTTGATGGCTTTCAGAGTTGCCGTCATCCGATCCCGGCGGGTCTTTCGTATCAGCATGAACCTGCCGTTGCGATCTTTCCCGCTGATGTGCGTGAACCCGAGGAAGTTGAACGTTTCTGGTTTGCCTTTTCCCCTGATGGCACGGTTTTCGGCAGCGAAGCGGCCGAACTCCATCAGACGGGTTTTCTCCGGGTGAACCGTGAGTCCGAACTCCCTCAGTCTGCGCTGCATGGCTATACGGAAGCGCCGGGCATCGTATCGTTTGTCGAACCCGATGACGATGTCATCGGCGTATCTGACCATTACCACATTGCCTGTGGCATAGCGACGTCGCCACTGATGCGCCCACAGATCGAAGACGTAGTGGAGGTATATGTTTGCCAGCAGCGGTGAGATGACCGCACCCTGTGGGGTGCCTTCCTCCGTTGCTCGCCATTGACCCTCCTCCGACGTCCCGGCTGTGAGCCACTTACGTATGAGCCTGATTACCCTCCGGTCGCCGATCCGATGCTCTGTGAACCTGATCAGCCATTCGTGGCTCACCCTGTCGAAGAACTGACTGATGTCGGCATCCAGTACCCAGTTTACGTTAGTGCGTACCAGCCCTGTGGCCAGTGCGTCCAGTGCATCGTGCTGGCTTCGCCCGGGTCTGAACCCGTATGAGAACCCCATAAAGTCGTTTTCATAGACTGCGTTCAGGATTTTCACCAGCGCATACTGGACGATCTTGTCCTCCAGCGAGGCGATGCCGAGCGGGCGTTGTTTTCCATCCGCTTTTGGGATGTAGTGACGCCTGCCGGGCTGCGCCCTGTAGCTGCCCTGATGTAGCCTCCGGTGCAGATCTGTTATGTTGTTCTTCATGTTTCCGGCGTAGTCCATCCACCTGATGCCATCCACTCCGGCGGCCGCTTTCCTGCTCAGGGAGAGGAATGCGGCTTCCAGTGCTTCGACTGTCAGCAGGTGGAACAATGCTGTAAACCGTTCTTTCTTCCGCTGCTTCGCAGCTTCCCGCACGCGTGACAGCCTCTGTGACATGCTTTCCCGGCTCTGTGTCCGGCGCATGTGTGGCTGTTCCGCGTTCCCCTTGGCCCCGCTCCTTCGCTCCACTGACTCCGCTCCTTTCGGGTTGTTCGCCTGCTTCGCCGCTACTATGAGCGAGTCCGACTTCTCCTCTCCGTACATCACCGGCTATGACTCCTCGTCTTCCCGGTGCGGGCCATCTCCGACACTGGCAGATGGTCAGAGGGGAGATCTCCCGGTTCCCGCGTAGAGATCGTATTGACATGCCAGGGTCTCAGACCCCGCCGGGTCCATGTGGCACTCGCAGTATCGCACCCTATGATGTTGCCTTCCGTTAACAGTACAACGTCGGCACCCGGTAATTTAATATACATTTCGTGGCTCAATGGCTGGCCTGTCAACACCCCTGTCAACGCTTCGCCCCATACCTCGCGGTATGCAACGCATGACTCGGGGACCTTGTGGATTGCTGGTCCTTCAATGGT
>NZ_JBISEM010000002.1:0-375004 GCF_044383985.1 Priestia sp. JSM ZJ58 | reverse complement strand
AAACCATCTTTCAATCATCTCCCATGAAGGAGAAGATCCTATCCGGTATTAGCTTCGGTTTCCCGAAGTTATCCCAGTCTTACAGGCAGGTTGCCCACGTGTTACTCACCCGTCCGCCGCTAACGTCTTAGAAGCAAGCTTCTAATCAGTTCGCTCGACTTGCATGTATTAGGCACGCCGCCAGCGTTCATCCTGAGCCAGGATCAAACTCTCCGAAGAAATGTTTGACTTGCTCGTTTAAAAAAATAAAAATTAACGTTGACGTTTACTATTTCGTTCAGTTTTCAAAGAACTCTTGTCTTAAAGCGACTCCTATATAATAACACTTTATAAGAATCATTGTCAACACTTTTATATAACTTTTTTTAAAACTACTAAAAAACTTATATGTGTTTTGCTGACTTTTTATATATTACCAAAATAAAAAGCCTATGGCAAGGTTTTTTTACATAAAAAAAAGCCCCTGCTTTTTCAGGGGCTTTTTTTATTCTTCCGTTTCTTCAGCTTCAATTATTATATCTGTCTCTTCATGTTCATCTAATTCATCTAATACTTCGTCTTCATCTTCTGAAGTTTGTACTTTTGCAACCGTTGAAACAAACTCTTCGTCTCCTAAACGGATGACTTTGACACCTTGTGTGTTACGGCCCATTTGTGAAATATCTGAAACAGAAACACGGATAAGAACGCCGCTTACTGTGATAAGCATAATATCTTCTTCTTGAGATACGCATTTCAGTGCGACAACATCACCATTTTTATCAGTGATATTACATGTTCTTAAACCTTTACCGCCTCTTGTTTGTACACGATATTCCTCAATCGGCGTACGTTTTCCGTAACCATTTTTCGTAATGATCAAGATATCTGATTGTTCTTCGAGAATCTCCATACCGATTACTTCATCTTCTGAATCGAGAGTAATCCCTTTAACTCCAGTAGCTGTACGTCCCATTGAACGAACATCATTTTCATTAAAACGAATTAACATACCCTTCTTCGTTCCAATAACCATATCGCGCTTACCATCTGTCAATTTAACAGAAATCAATTCATCTTCTTCTCTTAAATTCAAGGCGATAAGTCCGCTATTTCGAATGTTCTCAAAAGAAGATAAAGGTGTACGCTTAGAAATTCCTTGTTTTGTAGTAAAGAATAGATACCAATCGTCTACAAATTCATCGACGCGAATGATGGCATTTACCCATTCACCTTTGTCTACTTCTAATAAGTTAATAATAGGTATCCCTTTAGCTGTTCTTCCATACTCTGGAATTTCGTATCCTTTCGTACGGTAAACTTTTCCCTTATTTGTAAAGAAGAGAATCGTATCATGAGTAGACGTTGTTAGAAGATGTTCAACGAAATCATCTTCGTTTGTATTCATTCCTTGAATACCTCTTCCGCCTCTTCGCTGACTCTTATACGTAGAAACAGGCAAACGTTTAATATAGCCGTTGTGCGTTAAGCTAATAACAATATCTTGGCGAGGAATCAGATCCTCGTCTTCGATAATTTCAGCTCCTCCGCTTACGATTTCTGTTCGACGGCCGTCATTGAATCTTTCTTTTACTTCTATTAGTTCTTCTCTAATAATTTCTAATACTTTTTCTTCATCTGCTAAAATAGCCTTTAATTCAGCAATTAGCGCTAATAAAGATTGATATTCCGCTTCAATCTTCTCTCGCTCTAATCCTGTTAAACGCTGCAGGCGCATATCCAAAATAGCTTGCGCTTGTTTTTCAGATAACGAAAACTGCGTCATTAATCCTTCACGTGCAATATCTGTTGTTTGAGAACCTCTAATTAAAGCAATAACAGCATCTAAATTATCAAGAGCAATCTTTAAACCTTCTAAAATATGCGCGCGTGCTTCGGCTTTTCGAAGTTCAAATTCAGTACGACGACGAATCACCACTACCTGATGGTCTAAATAGTACTGTAGACATTGCTTTAAGTTCAATACTTTTGGCTGTCCATCTACTAATGCAAGAGTATTAATACCAAAACTTGTTTGAAGAGATGTCTGCTTATATAAGTTATTTAATAAAACATTTGCATTTGCATCACGTCTTACTTCAATAACAATACGCATACCCGAACGGTCAGACTCATCTCGTAAGTCCGTAATTCCATCAATCTTCTTATCACGAGCTAGCTCGGCAATTTTTTCAATTAGCTTTGCTTTATTTACTTGGTATGGAAGTTCATGAACAATAATAGTTTGTTTACCATTGTTTTGTTCTTCAATTTCTACTTTTGCGCGAACAATAATAGAACCTTTCCCAGTTTCATAAGCTTTACGAATCCCGCTGCGGCCAAGAATTTGTCCTGCAGTTGGGAAATCCGGTCCTGGAATAATCTCCATTAACTCTGCAATTGTGATATCAGGGTCTTGACTTACAGCTAAAACGCCGTCAATGACTTCCCCTAACTGATGCGGAGGAATATTTGTCGCCATACCTACCGCAATTCCGGCTGAACCGTTTACAAGTAAATTTGGAAATCTAGCAGGTAATACAATTGGTTCACGTTCAGAACCGTCATAGTTATCTTGATAATCAATTGTATCTTTATTGATGTCACGTAACAGTTCCATCGAAACTTTTGACATTCTTGCTTCTGTATAACGCATAGCTGCTGCTGCATCTCCATCAACAGATCCAAAGTTTCCATGACCGTCAATTAGCATATAACGATAGCTAAAATCTTGTGCCATACGAACCATTGTTTCATATACAGCTGAGTCACCGTGTGGGTGATACTTACCAATTACTTCTCCTACGATACGAGCTGATTTTTTATATGGCTTATCCGATCCCATACCTAAATCATTCATTGCATATAAAATACGACGGTGCACGGGCTTAAGTCCGTCTCTTACATCTGGTAAAGCACGCGATACAATTACGCTCATTGCATAATCTAAAAAGGATGCGCGCATTTCTTGACTAATATTTACTTCTCTTATTTGAGAGTTTGGTTTATCTGACATCGATAAGAACCTCCTTCGCGAAGTTCAGTATAGTAATTCATATATATGTAAACGCAGGATAGAACCTATCTCTATCCTGACGTTTATATACCCTTTATAAAAAATATAAAGGGTATTACCGTTCATTTAAATATCGAGATTTTTTACGTACTGAGCATTTTCTTCAATGAAATTACGGCGCGGTTCTACTTTGTCGCCCATTAAAATTTCAAATGTCTCATCAGCTTCAATTGCATCTTGCAAGTTCACCTGAAGAAGGGTACGGAATTCTGGATCCATTGTTGTTTCCCATAATTGTTCAGGATTCATCTCTCCTAAACCTTTGTAACGCTGAAGGTTTGGTTTTGCGCCTTCAGGGAAAGAAGCTAATACCTCTTCTAATTGACGATCGTTGTACGCGTACTCTACTTTTTTACCTTGTGAAACTTTGTAAAGCGGCGGCTGGGCAATGTACACATATCCGTGCTCAATAATCTGTCTCATATAGCGATAGAAGAACGTTAGAAGAAGCGTACGAATATGCGCACCATCTACGTCTGCATCTGTCATAATCACAATTTTATGGTAGCGGGCTTTCGAAATATCAAAATCGTCACCAATACCCGTTCCTAGAGCGGTAATGATTGTACGAATTTCGTTATTAGATAAAATTTTATCTAAACGCGCTTTCTCTACGTTGATAATCTTACCGCGCAAAGGCAAAATAGCTTGGAAATGGCGGCTTCTTCCCTGCTTAGCTGAACCTCCGGCAGAGTCACCCTCTACTACATAAAGTTCGCTAATAGAAGGATCTTTTGATGAACAATCTGCTAATTTACCCGGTAAGTTTGAAATTTCAAGCGCGCTTTTACGTCTTGTAAGCTCACGAGCTTTTTTAGCTGCCATTCTTGCTCTTGCAGCCATTAAACCTTTTTCAATTACCTTTTTCGCCACAATAGGGTTCTCTAGCAAGTAAGTTTCTAAGTGTTCTGCAAACACAGAGTCAGTAATTGTTCTTGCTTCACTATTTCCCAGCTTTGTTTTTGTTTGTCCTTCAAACTGCGGATCTGGGTGCTTAATAGAGATAATAGCTGTAATTCCTTCACGAACATCTTCACCCGTTAAATTGGCGTCACTATCTTTAAATACGCTGTTTTTACGTGCATAGTCGTTAATTACACGCGTTAACGCTGTTTTAAATCCTGCTTCGTGCGTTCCACCTTCATATGTGTGAATGTTGTTTGCGAAAGAATATAAATTACTTGTGTAGCTATCGTTATATTGAATAGCAATTTCTACAGAAATGTTGTCTCGATTACCTTCAATATAGATCGGCTCTTCGTGAATCACTTCTTTCGAACGGTTTAAGTGTTCAACGTAAGACTTAATTCCGCCTTCGTAATGGTATTCACGTCTTTTATCTTCTTCACGTTTGTCTTCAATCGTAATTTTAATGCCGCGGTTTAAGAAAGCTAACTCACGCAGACGATTGGCTAACGTATCAAAATCGTATTCAAGCGTTTCTGTAAAAATTTCACCGTCTGGATGGAATTGAATAACAGTACCTGTTTTATCTGTTTCTCCAACTACTTTTAAGTCAGCAGCCGGTACACCTCGTTCATATTTTTGATAATGAACTTTACCGTCACGATGTACGTGTACTTCCAAAGAGGTAGAAAGTGCGTTAACAACTGAGGCACCTACACCGTGTAATCCACCAGATACTTTATAGCCGCCGCCGCCAAATTTACCTCCGGCATGAAGAACCGTTAAGATAACTTCAACAGCAGGTCTGCCCATTTTTTCTTGAATACCAACTGGAATTCCACGACCGTTATCTTTGACTGTAATACTATTATCCTTTTCGATAATAACATTAATTTCATCGCAATAGCCGGCCAGCGCTTCATCAATACTATTATCTACAATTTCCCATACAAGATGATGTAAACCCTTTGCGCTCGTCGATCCAATATACATCCCCGGACGTTTACGAACAGCTTCTAATCCTTCTAATACTTGTATCTGATCAGCTTCATATGCTTGTACTTCTTTTTGTTCCATCGTCAAATGTATCACCTACACTTTTTTTTAACAGCAAACTGCTGTATTTATCATTTTGTATTATGTTTTTCGAATATTATGTGGAAATAATACGGAGCCTTTAATGTATTTGCCATTTGTTTACTTATGCACAAAATTTTCATAATCGAGGGTACGAGTTGAAATATATAGACTTAAAACTATAATGATATCATATTTCAGTTAGATTGCCTTGTGAAAAGTTTTTAGACAGATCAATTGCTATTTGACCTTTTGAATTTGGCCAGCTTCTACATGATATGTAGCGGCTTTTTCTAAGGTCTCGTGATGAATTCCTTCAATGCTCGTTGTCGTTACAAACGTCTGAACTTTTCCTTGGATGGTATTTAGCAAGTGTGATTGACGAAAATCATCTAATTCAGACAATACGTCATCTAAAAGCAAAATTGGATATTCACCTACTTCTTGATGAATTAACTCAATTTCAGCAAGCTTTAACGATAAAGCAGTCGTCCGCTGTTGCCCTTGTGAACCAAATGTTTGAACGTCTTTTTCATTAACGTAGAAAAGAAGATCATCACGGTGTGGTCCTGCTAAGGTGACACCTCTATCAATTTCTCTACTTTTTATTTTATCAAACTTTTGATGATATGCTTCTAACATTTTCGACAAATCTGCATCTTCTGATACATCAATTGAATTCTTATACTCAATTTTTAATGTTTCTAAGTCTCGACTGATCCCTTTATGAATAGGCTCTGCCCACTGTTGGAGTAACTGTAAAAACTCAAAACGTTTTTTTAAGATTTTCGCTGCCATTTCACTTAACTGTAACGTAAGTACGTCTAAAAGTGAAAGATCCGTTTGTTTTTTTGTCTGCAGCTGCTTCAAATATTGATTTCTTTGCTGCAAAATCTTTTGATACCTGCTTAAATCATGCATGTAAACAGGCGAAACTTGACCAATTTCCATATCGATAAATTTGCGCCTTACTTGCGGACTCCCTTTAACTAGGTTCAAATCCTCCGGAGCAAACATGACAGTGTTAATTGACCCTATATATTGACTGAGTTTTTTCTGCTCAATGTGATTATATTTTGCTTTTTTCCCTTTTGTTGAGATGACTAAATCCAGTGTAACGGGCCCTCTATGCTTTTCTACAATGCCCGATAGCTTTGCATACTCACAGTCCCATTTAATTAATTCTTTATCGTTGGATGTACGATGAGATTTAGCCATAGATAATACGAAGATCGATTCCATCACGTTTGTTTTACCCTGTGCGTTTTCACCCAAAATGACGTTTACTTTATTTTCAAAGGGAATCGTTGTCTTCGTATAGTTTCGGTAATTTGTTAAAGTAATTTCTTTAATATACAAACGTTTCACCAACTTTAAGTAATAACAACAAATGATCCTGCAGCCGGTATATCCACTTCGTCATTTGCATATAATTTACGTCCGCGGCGCTCTTCTAGCTCCCCGTTCACATATACTTCGTGCTCACTTAAAAACCATTTTACCATTCCACCTGTTTGAATGACGTCTGCTAGTTTTAAAAACTGGCCAAGCGTAATGTATTCAGTTGAAATTTTAACCTCTGTTTTCATGCGACTCTCTCACTTTCTAATGATGTATCTCTATTTTACTAAATAATTCTTCTTGAGAAAAGAAAGCTACTAGTACGGCATGCTAGTAGCTTTCTGAGATTTAATATGTTCGCACTGGTAAAATCAGCTGCAGCATTGAATCATCCTCTAATGTTCGAATGACAAATGGACGCATCGCACCAGTGAAGTTAATTTTGATATCTGTTCCTTCGAGCGCTTTTAATGCGTCTAACATATATTTTGCGCTAAAAGAAATTTTTAATTCTTCTCCTGAGATAGACTGACTTTGTACCTCTTCAATTACTTTTCCGATTTCAGGAGAGTTAGAAGAAATTTCAACAATTCCTTCATCTAGCGTAGATAGTTTTACTACGTTGTTTCTTCCTTCACGAGCTAATAAAGAAGCACGGTCAATCGATTGTAAAAATTCTTTTACGTTCAATATAACATCCGTTTTACTATCGGCTGGGATCAATCTTGAAGTGTCAGGATAATTTCCGTCCAGTAATCTTGAGAAAAATAGTAAGTGTTTTGTTTTGAATAATACTTGATTTTCCGTGATAACGATGTCTACTAATTCATGAGAATCATCAAGGATCTTACTGAATTCACTTAAACTTTTACCTGGAATAACCACATTATACGTTGCTTCATTTCCAGTTTCAATGGTCGCTTTTCGCAAAGCTAGACGATGACTGTCAGTGGCAATACACGTTAATTCTTTGCCGTCGACTTTCCAGTTTACACCTGTCAAGATAGGTCGTGTTTCTGAGGTGGACACTGCAAAGACAGTTTGTCGAATCATGTTTTTTAATAAGTCTGTCGGTAATCTAAACATGTTGTTTTCTTCGATCTGTGGCAAATGAGGATACTCTTCTGCATCTAAACCATTTAAGTTAAATTCAGCTTTTCCTGAACGAATGATTGTTAAAAAGTGACTTTGGACGTCCAATTCTACGATGTCTTTAGGAAGCTTTTTGACGATTTCACTAAAGAAACGAGCTGGGAGAACAACGCTTCCTGGTTTTTGGATATCAACAATCTCTTTTCCTTCTTCCTCGTTTGGAATAAACGATTCAATAGAGATATCGGAATCACTTCCGGTTAAAGTAACACCTTCTTCAGTCGCTACAATTTTAATCCCTGTTAAAATTGGAATTGTTGTTCTAGAAGATACAGCTTTCATAACGTCTTGAACGCTTTGAACTAGGTAGTCTTTCTGTATGATAAATTTCATAATAATTAATCCTCCTTAAAAGTAGGTTTAAAAGCTTATTATTTATTATATTTTAAGATAGTAGTAGTAATAGGGGCTGTGGAAATGTGGATAACCCCTAAAAACGTGAGAACACAGCCTATCCACATGTGGACAGACTGTGTACAATCCTAACTCACTTATACACAAAATACAAGTAAAAAAAGCCTATATTTTTAGTGATTCACTTATTTCTTTAATTTGTTTTTGTAGGTCAGTATCTGTTTGAACAAGTTTTGAGATTTTTTCATGAGCATGGATGACCGTAGTATGGTCTCGCCCGCCAAACTCTTCTCCAATTTTAGGAAGCGAAAAATCCGTTAGTTCGCGAGAAAGGTACATGGCAATTTGTCGAGGAAACGCTACTGACTTTGTACGTTTCTTCGCTTTGAAATCATCTAATTTTATATTAAATTCTTGTCCAACAATCTGTTGAATATCTTGAATCGTAATAACCCTAGGTTTTGAACTAGGAATGATATCTTTTAATGCTTCTGCTGCTAAATCAGCGTTTATATCTTTATTAATTAGTGAAGAATAAGCTACTACGCGAATAAGTGCTCCTTCTAATTCTCTGATATTTGAATCAATCTGATTGGCGATATAAAGCATAACTTCATTTGGAATAACTAAGCCGTCCGCTTTTGCTTTTTTACGCAAAATAGCAATTCGTGTTTCCAAATCTGGTGGTGTGATGTCTGTAATAAGGCCCCATTCAAAGCGAGAACGAAGTCGATCTTCAAGTGTAGGAATTTCTTTCGGCGGTCGATCACTTGAGATGACAATCTGCTTGCTTTCTTCATGAAGCGTATTAAACGTATGGAAAAATTCCTCTTGTGTCTGCTCTTTACCCGCTAAGAATTGAATATCATCAATCAGTAAAACATCTACATTGCGGTATTTGTTGCGGAATTCTACTGCTTTATTGTCACGAATAGAGTTAATAAACTCATTTGTGAATTTTTCAGATGATAAGTACACGACTTTAGCGGCAGGATTATGATCTAACACATAGTGGCCTATTGCGTGCATCAAGTGTGTTTTACCTAATCCTACTCCCCCGTAAATAAAAAGCGGATTATACGCTTTAGCCGGCGCCTCTGCTACTGCTAAAGAAGCTGCATGGGCAAAACGATTCCCAGATCCGATAACAAATGTATCAAAGGTATACTTCGAATTTAGCATACTTTGAGGGAATTCTGCTCCTTCGTCTTTATTGACTTTCTTTTTAGGAGTTTGAATATCGAATTCTTCCTCGGCCTGGTTAGGAGGAATAATAAATTTCACATCTAACTCTTCCCCCGTAAGGTCGTAAAGTGTTTCAGCAATTAAATTAGAATACCTAGATTCTAACCAGTCCCGTGCAAAATCATTAGGCGCAGTAATAATGAGCGTGTCTCCTTGCAAAGCATGAGCTTTTGTCGATTTGAGCCAGGTTTCAAAACTAGGTTTGCTTAATTTTTTTTCAATTTGATCTAAAGCTCTGTTCCATAAATCATGAATGTTTTCCAACGAGTAACCCCTCCTTTTTCTAGTTTTCATGCGCTTTGTACAACCCTTGTACAACCTGTACAAAACCTTATGCATAAAAAATTTATATTTATACAATTGCTATTATGTGGGTAAATATATATTATAGAAGAAAGCCGACTATTCGACAGATTCCACATGGTGTGGATAACTTTATACAGTGATAGTGGAAATGATGTCCACAAGTTGTCCACAGTTTGTGGATAAAAACCAACTGTGGAAAAGTAATTAAGAGTGAAAACAAAAATATAATATCAAAGAATTCGGCATGATGCAATGAATTTTCGAAACTTATCCACAATCACTACACCTTGTGGAGAAAAGTTTTCCACAACACAAGATAGTGTGCATGAGTTGTCGATAAGAAATGGAAAAGTAGAAAAATGTCGAAAAAACTTATCCACAAAGGTTTAAGAGAAGAATTTGAATAAAAAAGAGGCTTTTTATAACATTTATTGTTGTAGTTTTGTTCAGTAACGATGCGATCGCAGCTGGTAGAGAAAGAAAAAGAGATGAAAAGGAAAAATTTTTTCTTTAATAAATCAATGAATTTTGTTGATTAGGTATAGACAATTGGGTTATAAAGATATTAGAATGAAGAAGATTGAGTAAAACAGATAATGAAACCAAGAGATTGAAAATTTTATTTTTTAAATAACATTGACATCTTCTTAGTCTTTTCATTATAATTGCAAGGACTGTCTTTTTCAGTTATTCCTCGAGGAGGTGTTTATAGATGAAAAGAACTTACCAACCAAACAAACGTAAGCACAGTAAAGTACACGGTTTCCGCGCTCGTATGAGCTCAGCGAATGGACGTAAAGTTTTAGCTCGTCGTCGTCGTAAAGGAAGAAAAGTATTATCAGCATAATAGACCACTGACGCCAGTGGTCTTTTTTCGCTTTCTAAGGCTAAAATCACCTCTGTTCCTGTAGGGACTACATAAAAGCATGACCTGAAAAAGGGCAGGAGTTGTTAAAAATGAAAAAAAGATATCGTATAAAAAAGAATGATGAATTTCAAACCGTTTTTAAAAAGGGCAAGTCCGTAGCGAATCGCCAATTTGTCTTGTATGTTCTAGACAAACCGGATCAAGAACATTTCCGCGTAGGATTCTCCGTGGGCAAAAAGATTGGAAATGCCGTAACTCGTAATCGAGTTAAGCGCCTTGCTAAACAAATTATGTTTGAATTCACACCGTATTTAAAGCAAGACAAAGATTATATTGTAATTGCAAGGCAGCCTGCTGCAACAATGAGCTATGAAGAAATTAAAAGCAGTTTGCAGCATGTCTTTAAGCGTGGCAAATTACTTACACATAGACAAAACGATTAATAAACAATAGAAGAAAAGCCTTTAATAGCTGTTGTTTTTCTACCGCATCCTTATATAATGGATTTTGACGCACTTTCAGAATTGAAAGGTGAACATGTAGAAGGAGGAAAAACAGGTGAAGAAGAAGTTGTTTTTAGGGATAACGCTTATCTTTCTATTAACTGTTTTAGCGGGTTGTACGGAAATGAACCAACCTATTACAGATGATAGTAAAGGTTTTTGGAATGAGTATGTTGTGTATCCGCTGTCATTAGTCATTACGTATCTGGCGGAGGTATTTAAAAGCTATGGAGTTGCGATCATCGTTGTCACGATCCTGATTCGCTTACTTATTCTACCGCTTATGATCAAACAGATGAGAAACACGAAAGCAATGCAGATGCTTCAGCCCGAAATGCAGAAGTTAAAGGAGAAGTACAGTTCAAAAGATGCCCAGACGCAGCAGCAATTGCAGAAAGAAACGATGGCATTATTCCAAACTTACGGAGTAAATCCTTTAGCTGGGTGCTTCCCAATTCTAATTCAAATGCCCATTCTTATTGGGATTTTCCACGCGATTACACGAACTTCGGAAATCGCAAACAACAGCTTTTTATGGTTTGATTTAGGTGCGCGTGATCCGCTATTTATCTTACCAATTGTCGCAGGAATCACAACGTTTATTCAGCAAAAGATGATGATGGCCGGAAATGCAAATCAAAATCCTCAAATGGCTATGATGCTTTGGATTATGCCGATCATGATTGTGGTTTTTGCAATCAATTTTCCAGCCGCCTTATCTCTTTATTGGGTAGTGGGAAATCTATTTATGATTATTCAAACCTACTTCATTAAAGGGCCAGACTTAAAACAAGCGAATATTGAAGGGGTTAAAAAATGAACGAAATCACAATTACGGCCCAGACGATTGAAGCTGCTGTTCAAGAAGCATTAAATGCTTTAGAAGTAGAGCGAAATCAAACAAATGTAGAAATAATTGAACCAGGTAAAAAAGGATTTTTAGGAATCTTTAAGGGAAAACCCGCAGTTGTAAAAGTTACAAAAATAGTTGACCCTGTAGAGGAAGCGGTTCATTTTATTACAAATGTTAGCCGTGAAATGGGGATTTCGATTCATACGAACGTCAAAAAAACCTCCAGAAACTGCATAATTGAGATTAGTAGCGATTCAGCGGGAATGTTGATTGGAAAACATGGACAAACCCTCAATGCGCTCCAGCTTCTCACACAATTGGTAGCTAATCGATACAGTCAGCAATTTTTAAATGTTGTCTTAAATCCAGAAGGCTACCGGGAAAAACGAAAAGAAATGGTCGAAAAACTGGCATTAAAAATAGCTAATCAGGCGATTAAAACGAATCGATCTGTTCAACTAGAACCAATGCCTTCCCATGAAAGAAAAATGATTCACCAAGCGTTAGCTAAAAATTCTTTAGTTGAGACACAATCCGTTGGCAAAGAACCCAAAAGAAGTATTTTGGTTCAGCCAGTTGCCAAAAAGCACTAGCAAAATAAGCTAGTGCTTTTTTATATGCTTATTTTTATCGATCCAGCGTTCAAAAAAATCAAGATGCATACGTTGTTATTCACATGTGGATAAGTTAAAATAGTACATACTGCCTGTTTTTCTTGCTGTGCATAACAGAAGAACGTTAGAGATGTTCCAAATCGGTGAATTGTGGTATTCTATTTATTTGGTTCATACAAATCACGGGCCTTAAAATAGATGTTTTTGTTCGTAGAAAATTGTTAACGATGATAGTATATAACATCGTTTAAAATAAAAGGTTTATAAAATGAAATGAGGTGAAGTTGGTGCTAGATTTTGATACAATTGCGGCCATTTCTACACCAATGGGAGAAGGAGCTATTGCCATCGTCCGCCTGAGTGGTGAAGAAGCAATTACGATTGCAGATCGTATCTTTAAAAGCGTTTCGAATAAACGATTAACAGATGTAGCTTCTCATACTATTCACTACGGTCATATCGTAGATCCCAAGACGGAGCAAGTCGTTGAAGAAGTGATGCTTTCCATTATGAAAGGTCCTAAGACATTTACTAGAGAAGACATTATTGAAATTAACTGTCACGGAGGAATTGTATCCGTTAATCGTGTGCTGCAGTTAGTTATTGCAAATGGTGCCCGTTTAGCCGAGCCAGGTGAGTTTACAAAACGAGCATTTTTAAATGGTCGAGTAGACTTATCACAAGCAGAAGCTGTAATGGATTTAATTCGTGCCAAAACAGATAAAGCGATGAATATGGCAATTGGCCAAATGGAAGGGCGTTTGTCCAAGCTAGTACGTCATTTACGCCAGGAAATTCTCGAAACACTTGCCCATGTAGAGGTGAACATTGACTATCCAGAATATGACGATGTAGAGGAAATGACTCACCAAGTGTTGATCGAAAAAGCTTCAAATGTACGCCAAGAAATTGATAAGCTTCTTCAAACCTCTCATCAAGGGAAAATTTTAAGAGAAGGATTAGCTACGGTTATTATTGGACGTCCTAATGTAGGGAAATCTTCTCTTCTAAATAGTTTAGTGCAAGATGCAAAGGCTATTGTCACAGACATTCCTGGAACGACGCGAGATGTGATCGAAGAGTACGTTAATGTGCGAGGAGTTCCTCTACGATTAGTTGATACAGCTGGAATTCGTGAAACAGAAGATATTGTAGAACGAATTGGTGTGGAACGCTCCCGTCAGTATTTGAAAGAAGCGGATTTAATTTTGCTTGTGTTGAATTTCAATGAAGAATTAACGGACGAAGATAAAAAGCTATTTGAAGCTGTAGAAGGCATGGACGTTATTGTCATTGTGAATAAAACAGATCTTGAGCAAAAAATTAATCTAGAGGAAGTGCAGCAATTTGCTGGTGATCATCCAGTAGTGACGACTTCGCTTCTTCAAGAACAAGGAGTGGATCAGCTTGAAGAAGCAATCGCAGCTCTTTTCTTTGAAGGAACAATTGAATCTCAAGATTTAACATATTTATCTAATACGAGACATATTGCGCTTTTAACGCAAGCAAGAGGAGCTATCGATGAGGCCATCACAGGTATTGAAAGTGGTGTTCCAATCGATATTGTCCAAATTGATTTAACAAGAACGTGGGAACTATTAGGTGAAATTATTGGTGATGCTGTTCACGAAAGCTTAATTGATCAGTTGTTCTCTCAATTCTGTTTAGGAAAATAGATTATTAAAGGAGGCTACTATTATGCAATATGAAGGTGGACAATATGATGTTATTGTCATTGGAGCAGGTCATGCAGGATGTGAAGCGGCGCTTGCTTCTGCGCGTATGGGTGCTAAAACGTTAACGTTGACCATCAACTTAGACATGGTGGCGTTTATGCCCTGCAATCCTTCTGTAGGTGGTCCTGCAAAAGGTATTGTCGTACGTGAAATTGATGCTCTTGGCGGAGAAATGGGTAGAAATATCGATAAAACTCATATTCAAATGAGAATGTTAAACACAGGAAAAGGTCCGGCTGTTCGAGCACTTAGAGCTCAAGCAGATAAATTTGCTTATCAGCATGAAATGAAAAAAACGTTAGAAAATGAAGAAAACCTAACCCTTATGCAAGGCATGGTAGAACAGTTAATCGTAGAAGACGGTGTATGTACAGGTGTTGTCACTCAAACGGGAGCTGTGTATAAAGCTAAAACAGTTGTTATTACGACAGGAACATTCTTACGCGGGGAAATTATTTTAGGTGAACTAAAATACTCAAGCGGTCCTAACAATCAACAACCGGCTATTAAGCTTTCTGAACACTTAGAGGAGTTAGGACTGGACATGGTCCGTTTTAAAACAGGAACTCCACCTCGTGTTAATAGCTCAACTATCGATTACAGCAAAACGGAGATTCAGCCTGGGGATGATGTGCCTCGTGCTTTCTCATATGAAACAACACAGTACATTACAGATCAATTGCCTTGCTGGTTAACATATACAAGTGAACAAACGCATCAAATTATTGATGACAACCTCCACTTATCCCCTATGTATTCTGGGATGATTAAAGGTACTGGACCACGCTACTGTCCATCTATTGAAGATAAGGTTGTGCGCTTTAATGATAAACCGCGTCACCAAATTTTCTTAGAGCCAGAAGGACGAAATACGCAAGAAGTGTATGTTCAAGGACTATCAACAAGCCTTCCTGAGCACGTACAGCGTCAAATGCTTGCAACAATTCCTGGTCTTGAAAAAGTCCAAATGATGCGTGCGGGCTATGCTATTGAATATGATGCAATTGTTCCGACTCAGTTATGGCCAACGCTGGAAACGAAGAAAATTAAAAATCTTTATACGGCTGGACAAATTAACGGAACGTCTGGTTATGAAGAAGCTGCAGGCCAAGGTCTTCTTGCCGGAATTAACGCGGGAAGAAGAGCGCTGGAACAAGAAGAAGTCATCTTAGGACGTTCTGATGCTTACATCGGTGTATTGGTGGATGATTTAGTAACAAAAGGAACAAATGAACCGTATCGTCTGCTAACATCGCGTGCAGAATATCGTTTATTGCTTCGTCACGACAACGCTGATTTACGCCTCACTGAAATTGGTCGTGAACTAGGATTAATCAGCGATGAGCGCTATGCTAAATTTGAACAAAAGAAAGCGGAAATCGAGCAAGAGAAGAAACGTCTTTTCTCTTTTATTATTAAGCCGAATGAAGCTGTTCAACAACTGATTAAAGAAGCTGGCGGCAGCGAATTAAAAGATGGCATTCGTGCGACAGATTTACTTCGCCGCCCTGAAATGACGTATACTCATATTCATCAATTAGCACCAGCGGATGAGACGGTAGATCCTGAAGTAGCTGAACAAGTAGAAATTCAGGTGAAATACGAAGGATATATTCAGAAATCACTTCAACAAGTTGAACGCTTGAAGAAGTTAGAAAACAAAAAGATTCCTGATTATATCGATTATGATGCAATTAACGGTTTAGCTACAGAAGCCCGTCAAAAATTAAACCAAGTGCGTCCACTAACGGTAGCGCAAGCTTCACGTATTTCTGGAGTCAACCCAGCTGATATTTCAATCTTGCTTGTTTATATTGAACAAGGGCGCATCGCTAAAGTATCAAATGATTAAAACTCTTAGGCGCGAAGAAAGGGAAACTCAATGAATATTCAACAGTTTCAACAGCTATTAGAAGAAAAGGGAATTTCTCTTTCTTCTAAACAGCTGAATCAATTTGAAAAGTATTATCAAGTTTTAGTGGAATGGAACGAAAAAATGAATTTAACTGCTATCACTGATCACGGTGAAGTGTATGAAAAGCATTTTTACGATTCTATTTCAGCTGCTTTTTTTCAAGACTTTACAGAAATTGAATCCATGTGTGATGTAGGGGCAGGAGCAGGATTTCCAAGTATTCCGATCAAAATTTGTTTCCCGCATTTGCATGTAACCATTGTTGATTCGTTACAAAAGCGTATTACGTTTTTGACGCATCTTGTAAATGAGCTTGAACTAGACAATGTCACACTATGTCATGATCGAGCTGAAACATTTGGTAAAAAAGAAACGATTCGCGAGTCATTCGATCTTGTAACAGCAAGAGCCGTGGCACGTATCTCGGTTCTTAATGAATTTTGCTTACCGCTTGTTAAAGAACAAGGACGCTTTTTAGCAATGAAAGGTGCTTCTGCCCCTGAGGAATTAAAAAATGGGGAAAAATCATTTCAAGTATTAGGTGGAAAAGTGAAGTCGATTGAACATTTCCAATTGCCTTTGGAGCAAAGTGAACGTTACATTATTTTAATAGATAAAATAAAGAAAACGCCTAAAAAATATCCTAGAAAACCTGGTACCCCAGTTAAGCTTCCATTAGAGTAGGCGGTAAATAGATAGAGAAGAAAATGTTTCATATGAAACATTTTCTTCTCTATATTTTCTGTTTAGAAAGCAGGATATGATTAAAAAACATCGAATTAGTTTAAGGCGGGATTTTCCTGAAGGTGGTGTGGGACTATGAAATCTGCTTTTTCACGTTTTTTTAATTTAAAAGAAAAAGATGAGGATATTCATGTAGAGATTGAAACTGTCCAAGATGAAAATGTCGAAAAAGTTTTAAGAGATGAAGTAAAACAAATTAGGGTTTCAAGTATTATTCCGAATCGTTATCAGCCGCGTACTGTGTTTAATGAAGCAAAAATTGAAGAGCTAGCTCTTACTATTCATACACACGGTATTATTCAACCTATTGTGGTTCGACCGACTGAGGGCGAAGAATACGAATTAATTGCTGGAGAACGCCGGTGGAGAGCTGTACAAAGCTTAGGATGGGATACGGTTCCTGCAATTGTGAAACATTTTAACGATACAGAAACGGCCTCTGTGGCTTTAATAGAAAACTTACAACGTGAAGAGCTAACGGCTGTCGAAGAAGCACTAGCCTACGCAAAGTTAATTGAGTTACATAATCTTACCCAAGAGGCATTAGCTCAACGTTTAGGAAAAGGCCAATCCACAATTGCAAACAAGCTTCGTTTGTTAAAGCTTCCTGTTGAAATACAAGAAGCAATCAAACAAAAATTGATTACAGAGCGACATGCGAGAGCGCTCATTCCCCTCAAAAATCAAGAAAAACAACTTCAAGTATTAGCTGAGATTATTGAAAAACAATTAAATGTAAAACAAACGGAAGATCGAGTAGTTAAATTGTTAGAAACGCAGGTTAAAAAGCCAAAAGCAAAAAGAAAAGCGTTTAGTAAAGATACGCGTATCGCAATGAATACAATCCGTCAATCGTTGACAATGGTTAGTGACAGCGGTATTTCATTAAACACAGAAGAAGAAGAGTTTGATGAATATTTTCAGTTTACTATTAAGATTCCGAAAAAATAAAGAAATAGCCCTCATCTTTTTTTGATGAGGCTTTTTTATCAAAGTTTTTCGTCAGAAAATTCAATGAACAATAAAACTGTCTGGACAAATGGGATGGAAATGAAAGTAGGTGACAACATGGGGAAAATTGTGGCAGTTGCGAATCAAAAAGGCGGGGTTGGAAAAACAACAACCGCTGTTAATTTAGGCGCTTGTTTAGCTGAACAAGGAAAAAAGGTTCTACTTGTAGACGGAGATCCACAGGGTAACGCTACGAGTGGAGTTGGCATAGATAAAGCAGATGTAGATGAATGTATTTACAATGTAGTAGTGGAAGATATGGAAGCCAAAAACGTTGTGCGTTCAACAGCCGTCGAAAATTTATCAATCATTCCCGCGACCATTCAATTAGCTGGTGCAGAAATTGAATTAGTGTCGACTATTTCACGTGAAGTTCGACTTAAGAGAGCTTTAGAAACGGTGAAAGATCACTTTGATTATGTTATTATTGATTGTCCCCCTTCTCTTGGTTTACTGACATTAAATGCGTTAACTGCAGCTGATTCTGTTTTAATACCTGTACAGTGTGAATATTATGCGCTTGAAGGATTAAGTCAATTGCTAAATACCGTTAGATTAGTCCAAAAACATTTGAACAATCAACTGCGTATCGAAGGTGTATTGCTTACTATGCTTGACGCACGCACAAATTTGGGACTCCAGGTAACAGCAGAAGTGAAGAAGTACTTTCAGGATCGGGTTTATCAAACGATTATTCCTCGAAATGTTCGTTTGAGCGAAGCACCTAGTCATGGTGAACCAATTATCTTATATGATGCAAGATCTAGAGGGGCCGCAGTTTATACGGAACTTGCAAAGGAAGTGATTTATAATGGCGAAAGGATTAGGGAAAGGAATTAATGCCTTATTTTCAGGCTTAGATGCACAGGCTGATGATTCAATTCAGGAAGTTGCTATTCACGAACTTAGACCCAACCCCTATCAACCACGTAAAACGTTTAATAAAGAAGCAATTAATGAGTTAAAGCAATCCATTTTACATCATGGCATCTTACAGCCTATTGTAGCTCGCAAAAGCATTAAAGGCTATGAAATCTTAGCGGGTGAAAGACGATTTAGAGCTGCTAAAGAAGCTGACCTTGCTACTGTTCCTGTCATTATAAAAGACTTTTCAGAAAAGCAAATGATGGAACTAGCTTTGTTGGAGAATTTACAGCGTGAAGATTTGACGCCAATTGAAGAAGCAACCGCTTATCAATTGCTTATGGATAAGCTCGATATGACACAGGAGCAACTTGCTACACGACTAGGAAAAAGCCGACCTCATATTGCTAACTATGTTCGCCTCTTGCAACTGCCTGAGGAAATTCAAACCCTCATTTCTACTAATGAATTGTCTATGGGACACGGGCGTACGCTAGTCGGTTTAAAAAATAAAGCTCTTCTACCTAAAGTAGTTGAAAAAATACGCAAGGAACAATTAAATGTCAGACAGCTAGAGGCTTATATTGCTCACTTAAATAAAGCCGTTCCACGTGAAACATCAAAAACCAAAAAAGATAAAGATTTATTCATAAAACAAAGTGAAACACAGCTCCGTGAGCGCTTTGGTACCTCCGTTCATATTACACAAAGCAAGAAAAAAGGAAAAATTGAAATCGAATTTTTCTCTAAAGAAGATTTAAACCGTCTTCTTGAATTATTTAATGATCTTTCTCAGACCAATAAATCTTCTGTATAAAAAAGGTTGTCCTAGTTTTAGGACAACCTTTTTTATTGTTTATAGTGTCTTACAGTTTGGTAAACCGGAGAAGCATTAAACTCTTTCTCTCGTTCGTTGTGTACAGTCTCAATGCTTTTCGCAATTAAATCGGCAATGCACATAACAAGATGAAGCCTCGTATTTTGCAAGACGAAAAACTCCATAAATCCGCTCACGTTGACAACCCCTGTTATATGAATATCCCCGACTGGCGGCAATTCTTTATTAACCCCTGCTCCTGGTTTAACGGGTCCTATTCCAAGTGATGCAGAGCCTACGCTTTTCATACGACCTAAACAAGCATCAATTCCAATAATAAAAGGATTCGGGAAAAGCTTTTGAATATGTTTTAACGTTTCTTTCAAATTAACAGCATGAACAGGCTCTTCTAACGTTCCAAAAATATGAAAAGATGAAACCTTTTTTTCATTCAGTTTCGTTCCGACTAATGGACCCAATGAGTCCCCAGTTGAACGGTCCGTTCCAATACATACAAAAACAATTGGTCTGTCTTTCTGTGCTGGAAGTAAAGATAGTAACTGTGTACTCAGCTTCTTTATAGCAGATTCTTCATCATGAAATACGCGGGTTGAATGTTGTGTCTTCTCAAAGAAGGGAGATTTTAAATTCATAGGGTCCACTCCTTATACATAATAGTAACAGTATACGAAGATTTTGAAGATTCTATACATATATTTCATAGATTGGGGGAAAATCGATGTGGAGAGCAGGATGTAAATGGATATTCTTAATTATGGGAACCATGATAGGCGCTGGATATGCTTCAGGGAGAGAGCTATGGCAGTTTTTTGGCGAAGAAAGCGGACTTGCTATTTTTCTATTTTCTATTATTTTTGCGATTTCTTGCAATGTGATTATGCAAATCAGCTATCGCTACCGAACCAATCAATTTTACCCAGTGCTTATTGAATTAATAGGAAAGAAATGGGCTGCAGCCTACGACGTTTTAATCGTTTTTTATTTGTTTACGACGACGGTGATTATGATCGCAGGCGGCGGGGCGACATTAGAAATGTGGCATGTTCCTTACTGGTGGGGAATTGGTGCTCTTAGTGCGTTGATTGTCTTTGTTTTTTCAAGAGGATTAAGTGGACTGCTTTCTATCAATTCTTTCGTTATGCCAATCTTAATGATTGGACTAGCTGGCGTACTTCTTACATTTGTTTTACGTCATCCTGGAGTAACTAATTGGCATCTTCAGCATAATTGGCCTGCTGCTTTTACCTTTACGGCTTTGAATATTCTTCCTCTCGTCGCGGTATTATCTACAATTGGAAAGGAAATTAAAAGCAAAAAAGAGATTTATATTGCAAGTGTTGGCAGTGGTTTTTTATTAGGAGGTCTCTCCTTTATTTATAATGAATCACTTATTCAAGTTTCAGGGCTTCTTTCCTCTTATGAAATTCCATTATTCGCTATTCTTAAAGATTTTCCTTATATGATGACGTTTTTAATGAGCATTGTTTTGCTTATCGCAATTTATACGACAGCCGTTTCGGGAATTTTAGGATTGACCGCTCGTTTTCATACTGAAAAGGTGCAATCTCTTTGGAAACTGGCAGCCTGCTGGCTACTTTTAATGATTCCCTTTACAAAGGTAGGGTTTTCTACTTTGATTGCCGTTTTGTATCCAATGTATGGAATCGTCAATTTATTTCTAGTAACAGCCGTTCTGTTGTATCCATTTCGAAATCGCTACAAAAGTTCGTAGAAACTTGCTACAATAGGTTAAAACTTTCTCATATGCAGATTATGTTACGTTAGGAGCTACATGTAGTATGAATTCGTTGAAGTCGGTTTTTAAGAACGTGTTTGAGCCATTTTTTCAAGAAGAAACGTGGGCACATATTGGAGAGGGATTTATAAAAATTCTGTTGATTCTACTTATTTCCATGTTTTTAATTCGAATTGGAAAGAAAGCGTTAAATAAATTCGTAGAGGTTCGCACAAATAGCCCTCTGCGTATTTCTGAGCGACGAGAAGCTACGATGGTCCGTTTGCTTCAAAATATTTTTTCTTATGCCATTTATTTCGTTGCGGGAGTTATGATTTTAGAAACGTTATCGGTAGATGTCCGTGGATTGCTAGCGGGGGCTGGAATCGTAGGGCTCGCGGTAGGGTTTGGTGCTCAAAACTTAGTGAAAGACATCATCACGGGGTTTTTTATTATCTTTGAAGATCAGTTCTCCGTTGGCGATTATGTTCGAGTAGGAACATTTGAGGGGACTGTGGAAGAAATTGGGTTGCGCACCACGAAGATTAAGAGTTGGACAGGCGAAATTAATATTTTACCCAATGGCAGTATTGTAGAGGTCACTAATTTTTCGTTACATAACAGCGTAGCTTTCGTTGATGTAAGCATTTCTTATGAAGAAAACATACAAAAAGCAGAACAAGTGATTTTAGACCTGTTAGAAGAATTGCCAAGTCGCTATGAAGATATGGTGAAAACGCCTGAACTGCTGGGGGTTCAAAATATCCATGCAACTGAAGTCACAATGAGGATTACAAGCGAAGTAAAACCAATGAGACATTTCCATATTTCTCGTATGATTCGTAAAGAAGTGCGTACAAGGCTAAATGAACATGGAATTGAAGTTCCATTTCCACGTATGGTTATGTATAATCGTACAGAAGAAGCACAGCATTCGTCGACGTTGAAAGGGACATAAGGAGGAGAGAGCTGATGACGGAAAAAGAATTTGGTTTAAATGACGTTGTGGAAATGAAAAAACCTCATCCTTGCGGTACAAATGAATGGAAAATCATTCGAATGGGAATGGATATCCGTATTAAATGTGAAGGCTGCGGCCATAGCGTAATGATTCCAAGACGTGATTTTGCACGTAAAATGAAAAAAATTCTTGTAAAGCATGAGGAATAACCTCATGCATTTTCTATGTTTATGCCTTATACTGTAAGGTGGGACAAAATGAAGCACCTTAACCCCATGCGGTTAAAGGTTCTTTATCAAACTTGTATTTCAAAAGTTGACTCACTATAATTGTGACAGGTTAACTTGTTTCGGATATATAAAGAGGAGTGAATAAATATATGGCTTTAACAGCTGGAATTGTTGGTCTTCCTAACGTCGGAAAATCAACATTATTTAATGCAATTACACAAGCGGGCGCAGAATCTGCGAACTACCCTTTCTGTACGATTGATCCTAACGTAGGTATCGTAGAAGTACCTGATCATCGTCTTCAAAAACTTACAGAGCTTGTAAAACCTAAAAAAACAATCCCAACAGCATTTGAATTCACAGATATCGCTGGAATCGTAAAAGGTGCTAGTAAAGGTGAAGGATTGGGAAATAAATTCTTATCTCATATTCGAGAAGTAGATGCGATTTGTCACGTTGTGCGTTGTTTTGAAGATGAAAACATCACGCACGTTTCAGGAAAAGTAGATCCTATCTCAGATATTGAAACAATTAATTTAGAGTTGATTTTAGCAGATTTAGAAACGGTAGAGAAACGTATTGGCCGTGTTCAAAAAATGGCTAAACAAAAAGACAAAGAAGCAATGTATGAATACGAAATTCTAGAGAAACTAAAGAATGCATTTGAAAGTGATCAGCCAGCTCGTGCTGTATCATTTACAGAAGAACAAATGAAATTAGTAAAACAATTTCACTTGCTAACGATTAAGCCTATTCTTTATGTAGCAAACGTTGCTGAAGATGAAGTAGCCGATGCATCTGCTAACGAATATGTAGCAAAAGTGCGTGAGTATGCGGCAAGCGAAGGTGCAGAAGTAATTGTTGTTTGCGCACGCATTGAATCTGAAATTGCTGAACTTGAAGGAGAAGAAAAAGCAATGTTCCTTGAAGAACTAGGCATTGAACAGTCAGGTCTAGATCAGCTTGTACGTGCAGCGTACGATTTACTTGGATTAGCTACGTACTTTACAGCTGGTGAGCAAGAAGTACGCGCGTGGACGTTTACACAAGGTATGAAAGCTCCTGAGTGTGCAGGTATTATTCATACAGATTTTGAACGTGGATTTATTCGTGCAGAAACGGTGTCATACGAGGATTTATTAGCTGCTAAAACAATGGGAGCAGCTCGTGAAGCTGGAAAAGTACGTTTAGAAGGAAAAGAATACATCGTAAAAGACGGAGACGTTATGCATTTCCGCTTTAACGTATAAGATTAAAAGCCGAAAGGAGATATCTTCTTTCGGCTTTTATCGTTGGCGAAAATATTAGCGTATATTTACGAAACAGCCCGCAATGCATATTGCTTTGCCTAGGGTAGTGTGCTATAATTTTAATTCGTGAGTAATATTTTATTGCTCCTTGCCCGTTTCGGGCCGTTAGACCAAAAGGAGGTGACAGTGATGAGAAAGTATGAAGTAATGTACATCATCCGTCCAAGCATTGATGACGAAGCAAAGAAAGCATTAGTTGAGCGCTTCAACGGCGTATTAACTGATAATGGTGCTGAAATCGCAAATGTTAAAGAATGGGGTAAACGTCGTTTAGCATACGAAATCAATGATTTCCGTGACGGTTACTACATGATTCTTGACGTGGCGGCTACTTCAGAAGCAGTTTCTGAATTTGATCGTCTTGCGAAAATCAACGAAGACATTATCCGTCATATCGTTGTTAAACAAGAAGCATAATTAAACGTTTAAATAAATGGGTTTTATTTCCTTAAGGAGTGGTTCTGATGATGAATCGCGTAATTCTCGTAGGACGCTTAACCAAAGATCCTGAATTACGTTATACCCCGAGTGGAGCAGCGGTTGCAACATTCACTTTAGCGGTAAACCGCACATTTACAAATCAGCAAGGTGAACGTGAAGCTGACTTCATCAACTGTGTTGTATGGCGTCGTCAGGCTGAAAATGCAGCCAATTTCCTTAAAAAAGGAAGTTTAGCTGGTGTTGATGGTCGACTACAATCTCGCAGTTACGAAGGACAAGACGGTCGTCGTGTATACGTAACGGAAGTTGTAGCGGAAAGTGTGCAATTTTTAGAGCCGAAAAGTGGCGGTGGGGATACGCAACGCAGTAACTTTGCTAACACTGGAGGATCTGGACAAGGCTCTCCATTTGGAGATAATCAGAACCGTAACTCAGGTAATCAAGGTTATACTCGCGTTGATGATGATCCATTTGCAAATAATGGCGAGACAATTGACATTTCTGATGACGATTTACCGTTTTAATTCGCAGTAGATTATCCGGAGTATAAAATTTTATAGAAACTTTTAAGCGGAAGGAGGCGTATCAAAATGGCAGGTGGACGTAAAGGTGGACGCAACAGACGTCGTAAAGTTTGTTTCTTCACAGCAAACGGCATCACTCACATCGATTACAAAGATGTAGATATGCTTAAAAAATTCGTTTCAGAGCGTGGTAAAATTTTACCTCGTCGTGTAACTGGAACAAGCGCTAAATACCAACGTAAATTAACGATCGCTATCAAACGCGCTCGTCAAATGGCATTATTACCATATGTTTCTGGTGAATAATGAACGGTATAAAAAGAGGCAGTAAGGATTCCCTTACTGCCTCTTTTTACATTACATAGGTGCTCTTTTGTCAAATAGTTGCTTCTTATGAACTGAATCGATAAAATAAATAATAGTCTATATCAACGAGGTGAAGTTGTGAAAGGAATTCGATATATTACAGAAGGAGCAGCTCTTTTAGCGCTGTTTGTAGCGCTGTTGCTTTTTTCACTATACATACCTGTTGTGGGAACCATTTTTCAACTAGCGCTAGCTGTTCCATTTATTGTGTATACCGTTCGTCATGGGTGGAAAAAGGCAATATTATTTTTAGTAGTAGGGTTGTTATTGACTTTGTTATTTGGAAATGTATTGACTCTTCCTTTTACACTTGTATTTGGTATTGGTGGATTAGCAATAGGAATGCTTTACCGACAAAAACAAAAAAGGTATACCATTTTACTAGGCGGCACGGTTGCATTTAGTTTAGGTTTACTTTTATTGTTCGTAGGAGCAAATGTCATTTTTAATGTTAATTTAATGGAGCAAATAAATAATGCTTTAGATCAATCGATTAATCAAAGTATTGAAATGATGAAAAGTTTAGGACAAGACGTTAAGGAATCTCAAATTGACCAAATGAGAGATGCATTTGATATGTTTAAAAATCTGCTGCCTCTATTAATTGTTATGGGTGGAGTTATTCTAGCCTTTTTCTCTCAGCTTATTGCTACGCCTATTCTTAAAAGAACAGGTTATGAGGTGCAAGCATTCCCGCCTTTTCGTGAATTTAAACTTCCTAAAAGTATTCTATGGTATTATTTGATTGCATTAATCTTATCTTTCCCATCTTTTAATATTGAACAAGGTACATTTATGTACGTAGCTATTATCAACATCGTGATGGGACTGCAAATGCTAGTCGTGTTACAAGGGATCTCTTTTATTTTCTATTTCTCACATCAAAAAGGGTATGCCAAAGCAATTCCAATTGTTGTAACAATTTTAGCATTAATTATTCCAATTATCCTTCAAATTGTGCGCATCTTAGGTATAATTGATTTAGGATTTAATTTAAGAAAACAATTAGACACAAAAAAGTAGATATTGTGGAACTTAAAAAAGTAGGAGCTGAAATGGATGCCTGTCTTTACAAAAAAGAACGTCATTCGCTATCCATTTTACTCATTGTATAGTATAGCCCTGATTTTAGTAGGTATCGTGACCTATCATAATTGGATCATAGGAATGATAGGCTTTATATTACTATTAGCCTGTCTTTTTCTATACATGAGAATGGAGCGAATGCTGTCCGATGAGTTTGAAACCTATATTTCAATGCTGTCTCATCGGTTGAAAAAAGTAGGCGAAGAGGCATTAATGGAAATGCCGATTGGGATTATGCTATTTAATGATGAATATCAAATTGAATGGACCAATCCTTTTCTAGCATCTTGTCTGGGTGAAGACACACTAGTGGGAAGATCATTATACGATGTGGCAGAGAGTATTATTCCACTGATCAAACAAGAAGTGGAAACAGAAGTTGTCACGTTGCATGATCGGAAATTCAAAGTGGTGATTAAACGAGACGAGCGCTTACTGTACTTCTTTGATATTACAGAGCAAATAGAAATCGAAAAATTGTATGAGGAAGAACGAACAAGTTTAGGCATTATCTTTTTAGATAATTATGATGAACTAACGCAAGGAATGGATGATCAAGTTAAAAGTAACTTGAATAGCCAAGTAACTTCTATGTTAAATAGTTGGGCTCAAGAATACGGTATTTTTATTAAACGTACGTCTTCTGAGAAATTTATTGCGATTATGAATGAACAAATCTTAATTCATTTAGAGCGAAGCAAATTTTCTATCTTAGACCAAGTTCGAGAAGAGACGTCTAAACAAAATATACCGCTTACATTGAGCATTGGTATCGGAGCTGGTGCTGCTGATTTACCTGAGCTGGGTGCTTTAGCTCAATCTAGCTTGGATTTGGCCTTAGGCCGAGGTGGAGATCAAGTAGCGATTAAACAGCCGAATGGAAAAGTGAAATTCTTTGGCGGCAAGACTAATCCAATGGAAAAACGGACGCGCGTGCGTGCCAGAGTTATTTCTCACGCGTTAAAAGAGCTCATTACAGAGAGTGGAAAAGTGATTATCATGGGTCATAAGTATCCGGATATGGATGCTGTAGGAGCTGCTATTGGGATATTAAAAGTAGCGCAAGTAAATCAGAAAGACGGTTTTATCGTATTAGATCCTGATCATATTGATACAGGTGTTCAGCGAATGCTAGAAGAGATTAAAAAGAAAGAAGGCCTGTGGGAACGATTTATTACGCCTGAAGAAGCCTTAAATCTTGTGAGTGATGATACTCTTTTAGTAGTAGTAGATACGCATAAGCCGTCGCTCGTTATTGAAGAAAGGTTATTAAATCGTATTGAAAATGTCGTGGTCATTGATCATCATAGACGAGGAGAAGACTTTATCGAAGACCCTCTTCTTGTCTATATGGAGCCATATGCTTCCTCGACAGCAGAACTCGTTACTGAGCTTCTTGAATACCAGCCAAAACGATTTAAAATTGATATGCTAGAAGCAACAGCACTTTTAGCCGGTATTATTGTCGATACAAAAAGCTTTACATTACGCACGGGATCTCGTACGTTTGATGCAGCGTCCTTTTTACGTTCTCAAGGCGCAGATACGGTTCTTGTTCAAAAGTTTTTAAAAGAAGATATTACGCAATATGTACAGCGAGCACGCTTCATTGAACATGCAGAGATTTATACAGCGGGTATTGCCATTTCACGCGCTGAACCGAACAAAATGTATGATCAAGTGTTAATCGCGCAAGCTGCAGATACGCTGCTTTCAATCAGCGGAGTGGTTGCTTCGTTTGTTATTTCTAAGCGACGGGATAATCTAATTGGCATTAGTGCTAGATCGCTTGGAGATATCAATGTACAAGTTATTATGGAAAGTCTCCAAGGCGGAGGCCACTTAACGAATGCTGCTACTCAGCTTCAAGACATTAGTTTGGATGAAGCTGAAGAAAGGCTTAAACAAGCAATTGATGAGTACTTAGATGGAGGTAAAAAATCATGAAAGTAATTTTCTTAAAAGATGTAAAAGGAAAAGGCAAAAAAGGTGAAGTGAAAAATGTTTCAGATGGTTATGCACATAACTTCTTATTAAAAAATGGTTATGCTGTTGAAGCTACAGGCGGTAATGTGAAAGTATTAGAAGCACAAAAAAATAGAGAGCAAAAAGATGCAGCTGCAGAACTTCAAGCAAACAAAGAGTTAAAAGCAACTCTTGAAGAACTGACAGTTGAATTAACAGCAAAATCTGGTGAAGGTGGCCGTTTATTCGGTTCTATCACAAGCAAACAAATTGCTGAAGAATTAAAGAAAAAACACAAAATTAAAGTAGATAAGCGTAAAATTGAATTAAATGATGCCATTCGCGCATTAGGCTACACAAATGTACCGGTTAAATTACATCCGGAAGTAACGGCTACTGTAAAGGTACACGTGACTGAACAAAAATAAACGTACGATTGAGAAATAAGTAAATAATATAAAGGGTTGGCGCGGACTTGTATTTGTTCGCGCCAACATTTATGATGAAAGAAAATACTGAAAGAATATAAGAGGGGCATAGAAATATGAGTGATCTTTTTGCTGATCGTCTTCCGCCTCAGAATATTGAAGCAGAGCAAGCGCTATTAGGGGCCATTTTCTTAGAGCCTTCTTCTTTAACCTTAGCATCTGAACTGCTGATACCTGAAGATTTTTATCGGGCATCGCACCAGAAAATCTTTACATGTATGCTGAAACTTTCTGACCAAGGTGAACCGGTTGATTTGGTAACGGTAACGTCTGAATTAGCTGACCAAAAAATCCTAGAAGAAGTTGGCGGCGTATCGTATTTAAGTGATTTAGCTAACTCTGTTCCAACGGCTGCAAACGTAGAATATTACGGTAAAATTGTAGAAGAGAAGTCGATTTTACGCCGTCTAATTCGTACTGCAACGCATATTGCTTCAGAAGGATATGCAAGGGAAGACGAAGTGGAAGTTTTATTAAATGAAGCGGAAAAAAACATTTTAGAAGTAGCACAGCGTAAAAACAGCGGTGTGTTTCAAAATATCAAAGATGTACTTGTACAAACGTACGATGATATCGAAGTTCTTCACAATCGAAAAGGTGACATTACAGGTATCCCAACTGGGTTTAGTGATTTAGATAGAATGACAGCAGGGTTCCAGCGAAATGATTTAATCATTGTAGCGGCGCGTCCATCGGTAGGTAAAACGGCTTTTGCCTTAAATATTGCGCAAAACGTTGCAACGAAAACGGATGAGAACGTAGCAATCTTCAGTTTAGAGATGGGTGCTCAGCAGCTTGTTATGAGGATGCTGTGTGCCGAAGGAAATATTGATGCACAAAGGCTGCGTACAGGCTCGCTTACAGCCGATGACTGGGGAAAGCTCACGATGGCAATGGGATCTTTGTCCAATGCAGGGATTTATATTGATGATACACCGGGTATTCGAGTAGGTGAAATTCGTTCTAAGTGTCGTCGCTTGAAACAAGAAGGCGGACTTGGGATGATTTTAATTGACTACTTACAGCTTATTCAAGGTAATGGACGAAGCGGAGAAAACCGACAGCAGGAAGTATCTGAAATTTCGCGTGCGTTAAAAGCTTTAGCCCGTGAATTAGAAGTTCCTGTTATCGCCTTATCACAGCTTTCCCGTGGCGTAGAGCAGAGACAAGATAAGCGACCGATGATGTCTGATATCCGTGAATCCGGAAGTATTGAGCAGGATGCCGATATCGTAGCTTTCTTATATCGTGAAGACTATTATGAAAAAGACACAGAAAATCAAAATATTATCGAGATTATTATAGCCAAGCAGCGTAACGGTCCAGTTGGAACCGTACAGCTTGCCTTTGTAAAAGAATACAATAAATTCGTTAATCTCGAGCGGCGCTTTGATGACGCAGGAGTGCCGCCTGGTGCATAAAACCTCTCAATATGAGAGGTTTTATTTTATTGTTATCGCATTCGTTCCGCAAAATACGATATATTTGTAATAACTTTTGTTAAATCGTTCGGATTTAATTGACTTTAGTGTGATAAATTGATACACTTATCCATGGTTAAATTATGTCGTAGTGAGCTGTTGCTTACTAAGCGGAGGTGCTTAAGATATGTCTTCAGTCGTTGTAGTAGGAACACAATGGGGAGATGAAGGAAAAGGGAAGATTACAGACTTCCTATCAGAAAATGCAGAAGTGATTGCACGTTACCAAGGTGGGAACAATGCAGGTCACACAATTAAGTTTAATGGTGAAACTTATAAGTTACATTTAATTCCTTCAGGTATTTTTTATAATGACAAAACGTGTGTAATTGGAAACGGTATGGTTGTTGATCCAAAAGCACTTGTTCAAGAATTAAAATACTTACATGATCGCGGTGTAACAACAGAAAACTTACGTATTAGTAACCGAGCTCATGTGATTCTTCCATATCATTTAAAATTAGATGAAGTTGAAGAAGAACGTAAAGGTGAAAATAAGATTGGTACAACGAAAAAAGGTATTGGACCAGCTTATATGGATAAAGCAGCACGTGTTGGTATTCGAATTGCCGATTTACTAGACCGTGAAGTATTTGAAGCAAAATTAACACAAAACTTAGCTGAAAAGAATCGCCTTCTTGAAAAAATGTATGAAGTAGAAGGCTTTACATTAGAAGAAATTTTAGATGAGTACTATGAGTATGGTCAACAAGTTGCAAAATATGTTGTTGATACATCAGTAGTATTAAATGATGCGTTAGACGAAGGACGTCGTGTACTATTTGAAGGCGCACAAGGTGTTATGTTAGATATCGACCAAGGAACATATCCATTTGTTACATCTTCAAACCCAGTAGCGGGTGGAGTAACAATTGGTTCTGGTGTAGGTCCATCTAAAATCAAACACGTTGTAGGTGTATCAAAAGCGTATACAACTCGTGTTGGTGACGGTCCTTTCCCAACTGAATTAACAAACGAAATCGGTGATCAAATCCGTGAAGTAGGACGTGAATATGGTACAACAACTGGTCGTCCTCGCCGTGTAGGTTGGTTTGACAGTGTAGTTGTACGTCATGCTCGCCGCGTTAGCGGAATCACAGACTTATCTTTAAACTCAATTGATGTATTAACGGGAATTGAGACATTAAAGATTTGTGTAGCTTACCGTTATAAAGGGGAAGTTATGGAAGAATTCCCTGCTAGCTTAAAAACACTTGCAGAATGCGAACCTGTATATGAAGAGCTTCCAGGTTGGACAGAAGATATTACGGGTGTGAAAACATTAGATGAGTTACCTGATAACGCTCGCCACTACTTAGAGCGCGTGTCTCAATTAACAGGTATTCCTTTATCTATTTTCTCTGTAGGTCCAGATCGTACACAAACAAATGTATTACGTGGTGTATATAGCTAAATAAAAAGAGTTAGCTCTTCGTGAGCTAACCTTTTTTATTTATAATTGGTGCTTTTTTAACAAGATTTTTAAAAAAGCTCAATAATAAAAAGAAAGTTTTAAAAAAACTATTGCATTCATATGAAATATCATGTTATTATAATAAGCGTCGCTAAGAGATATAACATGAGCCATTAGCTCAGTTGGTAGAGCATCTGACTTTTAATCAGAGGGTCGAAGGTTCGAGTCCTTCATGGCTCACTTTTGTTACAACGTGGCCCGTTGGTCAAGCGGTTAAGACACCGCCCTTTCACGGCGGTAACACGGGTTCGAATCCCGTACGGGTCATTTTTAATATTTTTAATACATAGCATATAGACTGAGGTCCCGTGGTGTAGCGGTTAACATGCCTGCCTGTCACGCAGGAGATCGCGGGTTCGATTCCCGTCGGGACCGCCATTTTGGCTCGGTAGCTCAGTTGGTAGAGCAAAGGACTGAAAATCCTTGTGTCGGCGGTTCGATTCCGTCCCGAGCCATCAAAAAGCATGACTTTATTTAAAGTCATGCTTTTTTCTTTTATTTACATTTAAAAGAAAACGTTATTTGCTTTGCATTTCTTTTATGGTAATATATTACTTTTGTATTTAGAGATGGTTGAAAATCATATATCTTCATGTATAGTAGAGGATGAACTTGTGACGTTTCAAGGGTTATCAAGTATAATAAAACTACGGTATTCAAACAGTATGAATACTATCTTTTATATTTTGCTTCAACTAATAAAGGAGAACGATGATCATGGATAAACGTATTTTAGTCGTAGATGACGAAAAGCCGATTGCAGATATTTTAAAGTTTAATTTGCAAAAAGAAGGTTACGAAGTATTTTGTGCTTATGATGGCGTAGAAGCACTTGAAAAAGTGGAAGAAGTACAGCCTGAAATGATTTTATTAGATATTATGCTTCCTCAGAAAGATGGAATGGAAGTTTGCCGAGAAGTGCGCAAAAAATATGATATGCCTATTATCATGTTAACAGCAAAAGACTCTGAAATTGACAAGGTTTTAGGTCTAGAATTAGGTGCAGATGATTATGTAACTAAGCCGTTCAGTACGCGTGAATTATTAGCACGTGTAAAAGCTAATTTACGTAGACATCAGCAGGTAGCTGTTCCAACAGAAGAAAGTGAAACGAATGAAATTACGATTGGAGCACTTGTTATTCATCCAGATGCTTATATTGTGTCTAAGCGCGGAGAAACGATTGAACTGACTCATCGTGAATTTGAGCTGCTGCATTATTTAGCGAAGCACATTGGACAAGTCATGACGCGTGAACACTTGCTTCAAACTGTATGGGGTTATGACTATTTTGGTGATGTGCGTACGGTAGATGTAACAGTTCGAAGATTACGTGAAAAAATTGAAGATAATCCAAGCCATCCAATGTGGATTGTAACAAGACGTGGAGTAGGCTATTATTTACGCAGCCCAGAGCAGGAGTAATTTTAGATGAAGAAAGTAAGGCTCCTGCAATCTATTCATTTAAAGTTTGTATTGATTTATGTGCTGCTTATTTTAATTGCGATGCAAATTATTGGGGTCTATTTTGCTCGACAATTAGAAAAAGAATTAGTTAACAACTTTCGAACGTCTCTTCAAGAGCGGACAGACTTGCTGACGTATAACATTGGACAAGAAATGGTGAAAAATCGTGATGATGATTCACCCACTCTTGAGGAAGACTTAAAGACTATTTTACGAGATTTTGCTTCAAGACCCAATTTAGCTTCAAATGATATGAATGACATCTCTGAAGTAAGAGTCATTGACCAAAATAGAAGAATCATTGCTACATCGAACTCAAATCCTCAACAGATTATAGGTAAAAAGACTAATGATTTAGCGATTACAAATGCGTTGTTAGCAGGAACGAACTCTGATAATGTATTTGTTGATCAAAGCGGACAGCGAATCAGAGTTATGATACAGCCTATTCGTTTACAGGATAAAGTAGGTGCCAGTCAATCAAATTCAACTAATAAAAATGGAAAAGTTCAGTCTAGCGAAGAAATCTTAGGCGCTATTTACTTAACAGCTTCCATGGAGCCTGTTTACGATCAAATGAGTAATATCAATCAGATCTTTAAAGCAGGTACGGTGATCGCTCTTTTTATTACAGCTATTTTAGGCGTGTTTTTAGCTCAGACGATTACTCGTCCAATGTCTGAAATGAGAAAACAAGCACTTGAGATGGCCAAAGGGAATTTTACGAGAAAAGCTAAGGTATACGGATATGATGAAATTGGTCAGCTAGCTCTCACATTCAACAACTTAACAAGAAAGCTTCAGGAAGCACAGGCAACGACAGAAGGGGAGCGCCGTAAGCTTAGTTCGGTATTAGCTCATATGACGGACGGCGTTATTGCGACGGATCGAAAAGGAAGAGTAATTTTAATTAATGATCCAGCCGCAGCTATGCTAAATGTTTCACGTGAAACGGTTTTGTCTGACCCAGTTGTTTCCCTATTAGATCTTGAAGAAACGCATACGTTTGAAAGCTTGCTCGCTAATCAAGAGTCATTAATTTTGGACTTTAGTACAAAATCGGATCCTTTTATTTTAAGAGCTACCATTTCTGCTATTCAAAAAGAGACCGGTTTTATTAACGGGATTATCATTGTCCTGCATGATATTACAGAGCAGGAGAAAATTGATCAAGATCGCCGAGAATTTGTAGCGAATGTTTCACATGAATTGCGTACGCCGTTAACAACGATGCGCAGTTATTTAGATGCGCTTGCAGACGGTGCTTGGCAAGATAAGGACTTAGCTCCAACATTTTTAAATGTAACGCAAACGGAGACAGAGCGAATGATTCGTCTCGTTAACGACTTGCTTCAATTATCTAAGCTAGATAGTCAAGACTACCGATTTAGTCGTGACCCAATCAATTTTGTAAAGTTCTATCATTACATCATTGATCGCTTTGAAATGACGATTGAACAAGGTATTTCGTTCGTGCGCGACTTGCCAAATGAAGCAATCTATGTCGCTATCGATCAAGATAAAATTACACAAGTATTAGATAACATTATTTCCAATGCAATAAAATATTCACCTGAAGGCGGAACCATTACATTTTCAATTGCTCAGCATACGCATGAAATTGTTGTGAGCATTAAAGACCAAGGTATGGGAATTCCAAAATCAAATTTAGCTAAAATTTTCGAACGCTTCTATCGTGTAGATAAAGCACGAACGCGTAAATTAGGCGGAACAGGATTAGGGCTTGCTATTGCCAAGGAAATTATTGAAGCACATGATGGACGCATTTGGGCAGATAGTCAGGAAGGAAAAGGAACAACGATTTACTTTACTCTTCCGATTGAAAGTGAGAATGATGACGAATGGGAATGAGATATGAACATATCAAAACGGCCATCTTAGTTGTTCTCGTCGCTTCCAGTTTAATTATGACGTATCATATATGGACGTATCAGCCTTCTTATAAGGTCATTTCAAAAAATCAACATTTGCAAGAAGTTGAAGTGAGTTCAAAAAGTAAAATAGAAGATCATATTCTTCCAACAGAAGTTCTCTATCATCGAAACGATAATCACTACATGTCTCACGATGAAGATGATGTAAACAAATGGGTAAATGAAATGAAAAAGTGGAAATTTTCGAATGTGACGGACGTTTCGGATGCTATTTCTCCTGATGGATTTTTAAATTATGTCCATGGAAGTAATTCTATTGAAGTGCTGTATCCAGACGCGCTACCTTTGAAAACATTTCAACAGCTTTTTTCATTTTCTCAAACGTCTTTGCCTAATCAAACATTTGACCGTGTACTCATTAAAATTAAGCGTACACCTTCCTTTTTCGTGAGCGTGTATCTTGTGAATTATGAGCAAAAAAAGATTTATTCGGTTACAGTCAAGAATTTGGCCAAAGATGATATCAAAGAATTAGAAGATAAAATGAAGCGTACGTATGCCCCGAGCCTTGTATATAAAGAAAACAAAAATCGGTATATCTTCCTTCCGGAAAATAATATTACGATGAATAGTGAAGTCTACTATACGAGCATGAGGCATTTAGATATTGAAAAATATAAAGAAGCGCTTTTTAACAACCCAGACTATGCACGGAAAGAAACGTCTACAAACCGAGATGTCTACACTGAAGGTACAAAAGTGATCAATGTCAATACGAAGACAGATGTGATGGAATATGTGAATCTTGTAAATTCCACGACCGAGGTAATGGAAGATTATAATTTAATAAATCGCAGCTTTAGCTTCGTTAATGACCACGGCGGCTGGACAGAATCTAATTACAGGTTCAACAGCTGGAATCGCATTACAAAAGAAATTAGCTATCGTTATTATAAAGATAACTATCCAGTGTACAGCAATCAGGGAATGACTGAAATATATCAAAGATGGGGAAATGCGGAGATTTTAAATTACCGTCGTCCTCTTTATCGTTTTGTAAGAGTACAGGACTCGAGTGTAGAAAAGCTGCAGTCATCTCAAAAGGTGATTCAATTAATTGAAAAACATCAAAACTTTGACCCGAATCTGTTAAAAGATATTTCAATAGGCTATCAGCTAGAAGAAGTGTCACAGCAGCCGAAAACCGGCGAAAAGACGGTTGAGTTTAATTCTAATTCTGTCAAACTCGTTCCTTCTTGGTTCTATTATTATAATAGCAAATGGTATCGAATTGCACCGCCGACCGAAGGAGGCGATAACGATGGATTGGAATAGAACAAAAACCATCTTTATTTTCACTTTCTTGATTCTTAATATTTACTTAGGCTATCAGATTTTTAAAACTCATCAAGAAGATCAGTACTCTCTATTTGTAGAGTCGAGCGTGGAAGAACAATTGACGAGTGAAGGCATTGAATATAAACATTTACCTGTAGATGTGAAGGAAGCTTCGTCGTTAAATGCTAAAAGTAAGCTGTTTAAAGATGAAGATTTAAAAAAGCTGAAAGAGCAAAAAGCAGCGCTGCTTGAGGAAAAAACAATTCGAAGCGTACTAGACAAACCTTTTTCAGTATCTGAAAAAAGTCCCGAAGCAAAGCTAAGTCAATTTCTAAAACGGTATGTTATCTCAGGTAAGGATTATGAGCTATGGAATGTTAACAAAGAGAAAAAAACAGTTACATTCTTTCAACAATATAAGAAGCATAAAATCTTTGATAATGAAAATGGCATGATCATTGCTCATTTAAATGATAAAGGTGAAATTATTTCGTATGAACAAACAATGCTAGGTTCTGTGAAAACGTTAGATGATGAGCAGGATGTTTTAACGCCTTTAAAAGCATTAGAAAATTTGTTTTTGAAGGGTGAATTGAAAAAGAAAGATTCTGTAACAAACGTAGAGTTTGGGTACTATACGTTTGATCTGCCGCTACTAAATTCTCAAGTTTTAGCACCAACTTGGCACATTGTTGTAAATGGAGATACGAGTTATTTTGTAAATGCCTTTGAAGGGCAGATTATTAAAAAAGGAAATAAATAAGTATTTGGAGTGAGATAAATGAGCCTGCATTTCAGCGTGCTAGCGAGTGGGAGCACAGGAAATGCGATTTTAGTAAGTGATGGAGAACATTCCTTACTAGTTGATGCGGGGCTGAGCGGAAAACAAATGGAAGCTCTCTTTCAACAAGTAAATCGCAATATCCCGGATTTATCAGGAATTTTAGTGACTCACGAACATAGTGACCATATTAAAGGACTAGGTGTTCTGGCACGTAAATATAAGCTCCCTATTTTCGCAAATGAAAAAACGTGGAACGCAATGGACGGCTTGATCGGCAACATTGATACGGAACAGAAGTTTCACTTTGAAATTGGCCAAACGAAATCGTTTGGTCAATTGGAAGTGGAGTCTTTTGGCGTTTCGCATGATGCCGCAGAGCCTATGTTTTATGTCTTTCATCAAGGGTCTAAAAAATTGACCCTTATTACAGATACCGGCTATGTAAGTGACCGCATGAAAGGTACGATTAAAAATAGTGATATGTACGTATTTGAAAGCAATCATGATGTTGAAATGCTGAGAATGGGGCGCTACCCTTGGAGCATTAAAAGACGAATTTTAAGCGACGTAGGACATGTATCAAATGAAGACGCGGCGCTTGCAATGGCAGATGTAATTGGAGATCAAACCAAACGCATTTACTTGGCGCATTTGAGTCAAGACAATAACATGAAGGAAATTGCCCGCATGTCGGTTGCACAAGTGTTACAACAAAAAGACATCAATGTAGAGGACAATATTCTCCTATGTGATACTGATCCAAAAAGACCAACTGATATTGTTTATGTATAGTCTCTAGAAAGGAAGCGAAAAATAACTTCATTTAGTACGTGAATGCAGACATTCACGATGATAAATGAAGGGTTCGGTGATAGTGTGGAACATTATGATGAAGGCCAAGAGCCGAATAGTCGGCCGCCTAAACGCCGCAGAGGATATTTCGCTTCTGCTCTGATTGGAGCTATTATAGGTGCACTTATTGTACTGCTTCTTATGCCAGCCTTGGTGAGGAACGGGATTTTGCCATACGGATGGATGAATGATGAAAACGGAGATGAACAAACAGGGTCTACGATACAAAAGTCAGTATCTCTTGACGTCACTACGGCCGTCACAAAAGCTGTTTCCGAAGCCAATGCAGCAGTTGTAGGAGTTGTAAACATTCAGAACTCTGAAAGCTTTTGGAATGATGAACGAACTGATGCCGGGACAGGCTCAGGTGTTATTTACAAAAAGCAAGGCAATAAAGCTTATATTGTGACAAACTATCATGTCATTAAAGGCGCTAACGAAATTGAAGTGAGCTTCAGTAACGGTACAAGGGTATCAGCTAAAATTCTTGGCAGCGATGATTTAATGGACTTAGCAGTTCTTGAAATTGATGCAGGTCACGTGACAAAAGTGGCTACCTTCGGAAATTCTGATAAGCTTAAAGCTGGTGAACCAGTGATTGCTATCGGAAACCCGCTAGGCCTTCAATTTTCTGGATCCGTTACACAAGGAGTTGTCTCAGGAGTTAACCGTGTCATTCCTCAAGATTTGAATGGCGATGGAAATCCTGATTGGCAATCAGAAGTCATTCAAACAGATGCCGCAATTAACCCTGGCAATAGCGGGGGTGCTCTTGTTAATATTGATGGTGAATTAATAGGCATTAATTCCATGAAAATTGCCCAAGAAGCAGTTGAAGGCATTGGTCTTGCAATACCAATTAACATGGCTAGGCCCATTATTAATGACTTAGAACGATATGGTGAAGTTAGACGTCCGTATCTTGGAGTTAGTACACTATCATTAAGTGAGGTATCAGGGTATCATTTAAAAGAAACCCTTAAGTTACCGCATGATGTAGTAAACGGAGTCGCTGTTCTAAAAGTCGAGCCAGGTTCGCCAGCCGCTAAAGCTGGGTTGAAGGAATATGATGTGATTGTTGAGCTAGATCACAGCAAAGTAAGGGATATTGCGACACTTCGCAAACACCTCTACATTGAAAAAGAAATTGGCGATAAAATGAATGTAACGTTCTATCGTGATGGCAAAAAGAAATCCACAGAAGTAAAATTAACTCGTCAAATGAAGTAAAAGAAAAGTTATCCACAGGGGATAAACTCCTGTGGTTTTTTAATGAAAAGAATAGAGAAAGGAAGATAAATACATGAAGATATATTGCTGTTTAGAACACACGGAACTAGCGCTGGATGTAATGGTAGATGAGATTGAGCTAGCACCGGTTTTTGAAAAAATAGAAAATTCAACCGACAAAAAAAGCTGCGAATATTGTGACAATGAAGCTATATATGTAGTAGGGAACTAATATTCTTATACAAAATGTGGATATAGCATGTGGATATGTGGATAATATCTGTGGATAAGGGATAAAGGAGAGGAGAATAGCCTGTGAATATCTCTATTATAACCATTGGGAAGTTAAAAGAAAAATACTTAAAACAAGGCATTGAAGAATATTTAAAGCGTTTATCAAGCTATGCAAAAGTAGAAATTATTGAGCTTGCAGATGAAAAAGCGCCCGAAAACTTAAGTGAATCTGAAATGGAACAGGTGAAACAAAAAGAAGGAGAGCGCATCTTAGCGAAAATCTCAGATGATACTCACGTGATCGCATTAGCTATCAACGGAAAACAAAAATCTTCCGAGGAACTGGCAAAAGAAATCGATTCATTAGCTACTTACGGAAAAAGTAAAGTAGCGTTTGTCATTGGCGGATCGCTTGGCTTAAGCAGCGAAGTAATGAAACGTTCAAACGCAGCTCTTTCTTTTTCAAAAATGACCTTTCCTCATCAGCTTATGCGCCTAGTATTAGTAGAACAAATTTACCGAGCTTTTCGTATTATTCGAAATGAACCTTATCATAAATAGAACGTGTGGATATTTTTTCATCAAAAGCTGAGGCAGAAGGAAATGTAAAACCTTCTGCCTCAGCTTTTATCATATGTGGATAAATAGCAAACGTCTATAAAATAGAACAATTGAGTTTAAGCAAACGAGCTCTTATTTAAGAAACAGAAAAACCTTCGTCTTCTTTCACTCCAGCTCTGTCTTTAAACTCATCAAGCAATGCACGCACTTCATCAGTCGTTTCCGTGCTCATGAGCAGATTTCTTAATTCACTTGCACCGCGGAATCCGCGAACGTAAATTTTGAAAAAGCGTCGAAGCGGTTTAAAAGGGCGCGGCTCTAGCTCTTCAGAATACTTGTCATGAAGGTCTAACTGCAGGCGAAGAAGTTCTAAGAGCTCTTCGCTTGTGTGCTCTTTCTTTTCTTTTTCAAACGCAAACGGATTATGGAAAATTCCGCGTCCAATCATAATTCCATCAACGCCGTACTTCTCCGCAAGTTCAAGACCTTTCTGGCGGTCAGGAATATCACCGTTAATTGTTAGTAGCGTATGAGGCGCAATTTCGTCACGAAGCTTCTTAATCTCCGGAATTAACTCCCAGTGCGCGTCAACATCGCTCATTTCTTTTTTCGTACGAAGGTGAATAGAAAGGTTCACGATATCCTGTTCTAGAATGTGCTTCAGCCATTCGTACCACTCATCAACTTGCGTATAGCCAAGACGAGTCTTTACGCTTACTGGAAGCCCTCCAGCTTTGGCTGCCTGGATAATCTCAGCCGCAGTATCTGGACGTCGAATCAGACCAGAACCTTTTCCGTTTCCTGCAACGTTCTGCACAGGACAACCCATATTAATATCAATGCCGCGAAAGCCCATTTCGGCCATGCCGATACTCATTTGACGGAAGTATTCAGGCTTGTCTCCCCAAATGTGCGCAACGATTGGCTGTTCATCATCTGTAAACGTCAAACGTCCTTTTACGCTATCTTTTCCTTTCGGATGGCAGTAGCTTTCCGTATTCGTAAACTCTGTAAAAAATACGTCAGGTCGCGCTGCTTCAGTCACAACATGGCGAAAAACGACATCCGTCACAGCTTCCATCGGTGCCAAAATAAAAAACGGACGCGGCAACTCATGCCAAAAATTATCTTTCATCTTATATCTAAACCCTTTCTTTTAGGGAAAACATCTTCCCAAAATTAAAAAGTGTAATTTCTTTTATAAGGTTGAATGCTAGTATAAACTTCAACCAATATATACTTTAATGGTATGGAACGAAAAGTGCAAGGGAACAAGACATTTTGTTTTGACGGAAAACCATACCATAAATAAAAAGTATTAAAAAGATCTCTAAGTCTAACTTTGACATTTTTTTAATTAATCAACCCTATTGATCCCTTCTTTCCGAACCTCTAAACTAAAACTAACAGTTTAATGGAAAAAGGTGGAGTCAATGAATAATCGGTTACTAGTCAATTCAAAAAACACCAGTCTCTTGCATGAGCTTGTAACGTCTTTAAAACAGTGTAAAAGCTTTTATTTTAGTGTGGCTTTTATTAATTTTAGCGGACTTCAGCTTCTTTTAGATCCTTTGAAGGAAGCGGCTAGTCGAGGCGTGGAAGGGCGTATTATTACATCAACTTATCTGAATTTTACAGAAGTGAAGGCATTAGAGAAAATTAAGAACTTTGATCATATTGACCTTAAAGTGTTTAGTGAAGTCGAAGAGAAGGGGTTTCATACGAAGGTTTATATTTTTGAGTATGAAAACGATTATAAAGTGATTATAGGTTCCGCGAATATAACGCAAAGCGCTTTAAAAAGCAATATTGAGTGGAATGTGGAAGTTGTGTCAAAGGGTGAGTCTCCTTTTGTTCAAGATGTACTAAAGGAATATGAGTATTTGTGGGAGATCAGTGATGATGCGACGAGCGAGTTTTTGACGGAGTACGAGAAATTTTTAGGTACGTTAAAAGAAGCATCGTACAAGCCTCAGCAGGTATTCGAACGAAGTAACTATATTGTCCCGAATAAAATGCAGCAGCGAGCGATGGAAAACTTGAGACGCTTGCGTAGCTTTGGCGAAACAAAAGCGCTTGTAATTGCGGCTACGGGTACAGGGAAAACGTATATGTCAGCTTTTGACGTTCAGAAAGTTAAACCCAAAAGGCTGCTTTTTATTGTGCACAGAGAAGAGATTTTAAAAAAAGCAAAAGAAACATTTGAAATACTGTTTGTTAATGAATCGATAACTTTTGGTCTTTTGACAGGGAATTCAAAGGATAAAGAGGCAGATTACATATTTGCGACGATTCAAACACTAACGAAATATTACAGTGAATTCGATCGAGACCAATTTGATTATATTATTTATGATGAAGCCCATCACGCAACGAGCCCATCTTATCAAAGGATAATGGAGTATTTCACCCCAGTCTTTATGCTAGGAATGACAGCTACACCGGAGCGAAGTGACAGCATGAACGTATTTGATCTGTTTGATAATAATGTTGGAATTGAAGTGAGACTTCATGAAGCGTTGGAAGATCAATTGGTGGTGCCGTTTCATTACTTTGGTATCACAGATGTTGAAGGTGTAGATTTAAGCGATATAGATATTGATGATATTACAGAGGTTACCAAGCGTTTAAAAGTAAATGAGCGCGTTGATTTTATTATTGAAAAAATGGAGTTTTATGGTCATGATGGTCTAAAGCGTAAAGCGCTCGGATTCTGCGCAAGCGTTGAGCATGCAGAGTATATGGCAGAAGAGTTCAATAAGCGAGGCTATAAAAGTGAGGTTTTACATGGGAGTCACTCGATTCCTTATCGTCAAGCATATATTGAGCGTTTAGAAAACGAGGACGATGAACTAGAAGTTATTTTTTCTGTTGATATTTTTAATGAAGGTGTCGACATACCATCAGTAAATTCGGTGTTAATGCTTCGCCCAACGAACTCTCCTATTGTATTTATACAGCAGTTAGGTCGCGGCTTGCGTAAGCATGAGAGTAAATCATTTCTAACAGTGCTCGACTTTATAGGAAACCATAGCAAAGTCTTTTTAATTGCGCTCGCGCTAAACGGCAGCCGCTATTACGATAAAGAAAGCTTAAAAGTTGCCATCGCAACAGGGTTTCCAAGTATTCCAGGGGCAACGCATATTCAAATGGATGAGATTTCTCGCGATCGCATTTTAGCTCAAATTGATCATGAAAACTTTAATTCCATGAAATATTTGAAAGAAGAATACAATGAATTTAAAAAGCTAAACCAAGGAAGAATTCCTTATTATTTGTTGGATTATTTAACATTTGACGGAGCACCAGATCCAATCAAGTTTATTAATAAAGAAAAGTCGTATCTTCAGTTTGTAGCGAAGACTGAAAAAGACGACCAGCTCAGATTACTTTTATTGCATAAAGACTTTGAAAGTGCACTAAAAGAGCTATCTAGCAAGCTGCCAATCAAGAGAGTTTACGAGTTTGTTATTTTAAAATATTTATTAAATCACAATCACATTTCATTGTCCCAGGCGAAGCAAGAAGTTTTAAAATATGTAGATAACGTTGAAGAAGATTCAGTACAACACGCATTTGAAGTGTTAAATCAAGACTACTACGACAGCGGTCAACTTCGTTCAAAGCTCAAGCTAATTGAGTTTACTGGAGAAGAAGCGGTAAAAACAGAGCGCTTTACCAATGTGCTGGATAATACACAGTTTAAGCAGTTCATTAAGGACGCGATTGATTATGGAATTTTCCGCTATGAAAAAGAGTTTGGAAAAGAAGATTATGGAATTCCACATTTAAAACTGTATGAACAATATACCATGATGGACCCCGCATTGTTATCAAACTATCGTAAAACGCATAGCTCATTCCGTGGTTCTGGCTTGTTAGTAAATGAAAAAGAGTTCTTTTTATTTATTGATCTTCATAAGGAAGAAGATATTAAAGAAAGTATTAACTATCAGGACAAGTTCATTGATAAGCGTACGTTCCACTGGCAAACACCAAACAGTACGGCACAGACGTCTGAGCGAGGAAAGAATATTATTTTTAATAAAGACAGAGGCATTCATCTACACTTATTTATACGAAAATACCGTGAAATTGACGGTAAGACCGAGCCGTTCATCTATATTGGAAAAGGAAACACGGTCGAGTATCATGGTGAAAAGCCAATCACAGTTATTTTAGAGCTTGAACACGAAGTGCCAAAGCTTTTGTATACGGAGTTTACTGAAAAAGTATGAAGGCGGGACAAAAGTAGTGTAGTTGAAGTGAAAAACGAACCATTAATCAAACTGTTTGATTAGTAGTTCGTTTTTTTGTTACGGTGAACGTAGATCTTATCTGTTTCGTTCCTTCTAGCAGTTGATTTCCGTGCAAGGCGAAGCCTTGCACGGAAATCAACTGCGGTGTCACAAGCGATTCACCTCGTGTATCCCATTTGTTCGTCGTTAGATGGAATTCATTTCGTTATGTCCCATCCTCATTTTTCTTTCACCAATAATTCAACTGCCGGAATATCTGCAGGAGCCCAAACAAGTGAAAGGAGATTTTCTTTGTTTAGCCAAAGCAGCTTTGCATGCTCGGTTGGTTGAGGGGTACCTTCTATGATTTCTGCTTTAATTGCAATAAGTTCAATAATAAATGTTTCGTATTCGTGTACGTGTTCATTATGTAAATCAATCGTTTTTACTTTACAATGTAGCTCTTCTTCAATTTCTCTAACTAAAGCAGAGTAAATATCTTCGCCTTCTTCTACTTTACCACCAGGAAATTCCCATAAGTTCGCTAGTGACATATTATTGGAGCGCAAGGCACAAAGTACTTCTTCTTTTTCATTTTCGATTACTGCGGCAACGACTTTTACTTTTTTCTTCATTAGTCATCCTCCTTAAGTAGCTTTTTACTTTATCATAACATAGGAGAGTAGCGGGTTATATCCTAGGTGATTTGTTCATAGATCATAGTGGAGTTATTCTATAATACATAAAATAAACATACTAAAACCACGTCTGTCACTCACAACAGACGTGGTTTCATTACGTATTAATGCTTTTTGTAAGGAGCGCCGTCCTTAGAAGGCAGTCCAGAAATGTATCCGACACCACCAGTTTCTTGAATGCCAATGCTTTCTTTCATTGCATTAGCTAACTCTTCTTTATCAACAGCGGTAATATTTTTGTCGCTGATGTCCTCGCCCGGGTGCTGATAGTTGCTTAGTACGTAGCGAGAGTTTTTAATGTTTTCTACTGCACGAAGTCCCGTTGCTTCTGCTCCCACTGGAACCGAAAGGATGCGTGATAGTTTTTTGGTTTTTACATTATAGGCCCATACAAAGTTGTTTGTGTGCAGTGAGCTGTCTTCTCCGATAAACAGTGTATTTAAGTCATTTGAATACGTAAGGTTATCAGGGTTGGCAATTTTATTTGGATCCGCTGTATTGCCGTATGCATCTGCTTTTTCTAGGTCTTGTCCAATCAATAGCCCTTCCATACTTGCAGGAACGTAGCGGCTGTTAATCTTGCCTTTTGCTTGGTCTTTTTGATGCGAGCCTAAGTTCAGCTGGTAGGTCACACCAGACTCTAATTTTGGAAGCTGAATATCATCTTGTACAGCACCAGGCTCTTTTAGCATGGCACTATTTTGGTAAGAAATAGCCATATACGCTTTTTTGTCTTTTTTATTAACCGTTAGTCCTTCCATCTTGTTGAATTCAGACGTGGCACCTAGAATCGCACCGTATCTGCGTGATTCTAAAAAGGCAGCTGCTTTTTCCATGCCAGGCTTTACTTTTAAATATTCAACTTTTTTACTTGCGGCGGTTTTGACTGCTTTAAATCCTTTTGTAGGCTGGTCGGCTGTTTCAAAAATATCACTAAATTTTGTGCCTTTGTCGATTATTGTTTTCACTTCATTGTCTGTTGCATGGCCAAGCTTAATCCACTGAAGGTCGCCTTTCCCTCCATTTTTTGTGCTCGTTTGTTTAAACTTTGCGGCATAAAGAGTTCCTGCTGAGAAGTCTTTTTCCTTATCTGCTACATACATAAACATCATGGTATTAGACCCATCGTCTCCAAAAAGAGCGGTTTTATTATCTGGAAGTACCTGCATCATTTCATGTGAAAAACGGCCTGTGCTGTAATGTTTTACGACAGACGCATCGCCGCTTTCATCCACTGAAATTTCTGGAATCCAGCCGTAGTAGTAAGGGTTTGCTTTTGACGTGTCACCGAAATAAAGCTTAGCGAAGTTCGTAACGTCTTTATAAGAGCTAGATGCAGGGTCTTCAAAAGCGCGTGCATCAGGCTCGTATTCTTCTGAACCGAGGTGAGTACCCCAATCCGTTGTAGAGCCATTACACGGCGTCCACAAACCATTTACATTAGAAAAATCAATTTTTTTAGCATGGTTGACGGTTAGTTTTCCTGTTTTATCATCTCGGTCAACTTGTGTAAGCGTCATGGAAGCAGGAAGACCGGAAATCTCTTTTCCAGCATTATTAACAGATTCGTATTCATAATGTGAAATAATATAAGACTTACCGTTAATGGTAATAAAGCTGTTTGAATCCGGCGCGTCTGATACATACGGTGATGGCTGATCAGGAACGCTTCGGTCAATAATTGGATCCCCGTTTGCATCGATTGGTGTACCTGCGGCGATTAATTCTCCTTTATTATCGACAATTTTATCTTTTGAAAGAAAGAGTTGGTTATAGTTAAGCGGCGTTTCTTCCACACTTCCATCTTTATACGTTACTTTTACAGAGGCCTCTGTATACGTTTTAATCATATTCTCAATCGTAGTAGGTGCTTTCATTGGCTGAAACTCGACGCTTTTGATTTGTTTTGGATGTTGAACTGGATGATGCTCTGCTGCAAAAGCAGAAGCGGCGCTAGAAGCTAAGAGAGTGAGAGATAGTCCAAGAGATACTCGTTTTTTCATGGTTGATAACCTCCAAATCGTATTCATACATTTATTAAATCATTTGATTGTTGAGGAAATATGAAGAGAAGCATTGGATTTGTTGAGCTGTTGTTAAGAACGTTGAACATTTAGATGACAAGTTTAACTAGAAGTTATTCAGCTATCTTTCAGAATTTGTTCAGATAGCATTCAGCTGGGCTTCATAGTGAATTCATGTTCCGCTCTTACAATAAACACATAGCTAAAGAGGACAAGAAGCGCTTTGGCTCGTACAGCAAAAGTGAAAGGTATTTTAGCAGAAAAAAACGTTACTCCAATGGCGCTATTTTGATAAATGACCGCTGTTAAAACCTTTAGCTTGTGCTGTAAATACATTGGAAATTACGCGGAGGTATAATCATGATTGGAAAAGTATTAGCAGGAAAAGCAGTAGTAGCAAAAGCCGTGGGAGGTGCCACAATTGGAACAGCTATTGCTCTTGGTTCAATGACAAGTGCATTTGCTTCAGACGGTCAGCACATTACTTCAACAAAAGCGTCGGCTCATACTGAAGCGGCCACATATACACAAGCTCAAGCAAAAACAATTGCCTTAAAGAACTGCGGAGGAACGGTTCAATCGGTTTCTTTTGAAAATAACGCCTACACGTTTTTAATTCACGGAAAAGATAATCAAGACCATCATGTGAAAGTAAATGCACACAGCGGAAAAGTGGTAAAGGTTGAAAAACTATCTTTTTCTCAAAGTGAGGCACAAGCAGTAGCGGTGAAAAACTGTGGAGGAACGGTTAAGTCGGTAGGCTTCAACGATGGAGTGTATACGTTCTTAATTCATGGAAACGATAGCCGTGATCACCACGTAAGAGTCAATGCACAAAGTGGAAAAGTGATTCAAATTCAAAGCGCTGCATTTACAAAAGCACAGGTTCAATCAATTGCATTAAAAAATTGCAGTGGAACGATTCAATCGAGTTCATATGTAAATGATGTATACACATTTTTAATTCACGGAAAAGATAACAAAGATCACCATGTGAAAATAAACGCTGAAACAGGAAAAGTAATCAAAGTCGAAGCGGTAAAGTTTACGCAAGAACAAGCTAAACAAGCTGCTCTTCAACAGCACAAAGGAACGGTTCAATCTGTTTCATTCAGTGAACAAGCGTACACGTTTGTCATTAAAGGAACAGACAACGTACAACATACTGTAAAAATCAGTTCTCAAACAGGAAAAGTGTGCTGATTTGATACAAAAGACGATTGCTTCACGGCAATCGTCTTTTTTACGTCAAGGGCAATAGGATTTCAAAAGCAGTTCCTGCATTCAATTTGCTCTCTACACGTATTTTCCCCCCGTGCAGCTCTATAATAGATGCGCTAATGGCCAAGCCTAAGCCCGCTCCTCCATATGCCCGAGAGCGTGAAGCATCAGCTTTGTAAAATCGCTCAAATAAATGAGGAAGGTGTTCTTGAGGAATACCATGACCGTTATCTTGTATTATTAACGAAAGTTCTTTCTCATTTATTTTTCCTATCACTTGAATAACTCCTGTAGTTGGATTTGTATGCTGTACGGCGTTGGAAAATAAGTTTAAAACAACTTGTTTAAATTGATCTTTGTTAATGTCTGATGGTAAACGGCTTGGAAAGTCGAATAAAACCTTTCTGTTCCCCGCCAATAGTATGAGTTGAGGTTTCATATCTAAAATCAACTCATCTACAAAACAGTATTCTTTTTGAAACGGTGGAAGTTGATCAAGCTGAGCAAGAAGCAGAAGATCCTGAATAAGTTTGTGCAGTCTTTTGGACTCTCCATACATGCTTTTTAATGCGTCGTTTAATTGTTCTGGATTACTGCTAGCCCCTCTTAATAAAACTTCTAAAAAGCCGTGAATAGATGTAAGCGGCGTTCGCAGTTCATGCGAAGCATCCGCAACAAAACGCCGCATTTGTTCTTTGGCCTCTGTTTCTGCTTTAAATGCTTTTTCAAGACGTTCAAGCATTTCATTAATAGAAAGAGAAAGGCGATCCATTTCGATTTGTCCTTGATTAACAGGCAAGCGGTCATGTAAGCTTCCGGCATTAATATGCTCTACTTTTTTAGTAGTAGTAAACAAAGGGACTAACGTCTGTTTTAAAACAGAAGAAAAAACAAAAAAAGCAATGGTCATTGCGGTAAGTGAAAGCATTAAAAAGATGAGCATTTGTCTGATTAAGAGGTCTCTTAATGATTCTGTGGGAGTATTAATTTGAATAACTCCCTGTATTTCTCCATCAAAGATAATGGGTTTTAAAACAATGACTTGCTCTTGATGACCATCCATTTTTTTTATGAGGCTCGTCGTGTTGTCCGGCTGGTTGCTGTTTTTCATTACTTGTTTGTATGCAGATGCAGAAAGCTTAGGGAAGTAAGAATGATGTGGATCCTTAGCCAGCCGTAAAAAGGTGCTTTTTTGATTGATAAAGGTAATATTAACACCCGGGAAATAAACCATTGGTCTTGATGATTGTTTTACGTTCTGGCTTGTTTCAATATCGTGCTTCCAGACATCATCGGGAATCAAGTGAATTTGGTCTTCGATGCTTCTAATTTTATTTGTATAAATAAATTGCTTCATAAATACGTATTGAAAAACGCCTATCAGCATCAGTAAACTCAAAATAACGAGTAAACTTCTAGATAAAAGCTGAAGGCGAAGAGAGTTCAAATGAAAGAAACGTTTGTGCTTCATGAAATATCAATCCGGTACCCTACACCGCGAAGCGTTCGAATAACGGTTCGGCTATGGTCCTGTAATTTTTCTCTCAGTGATCGAATGTATACTTCAACAATGTTTTCTTCTCCTCCAAAATCATATCCCCACACTCGATCTAAAATGGTGGATTTACTTAGTACGAGACCGTGATTAATAACTAAGAATTTTAAGAGTGCATATTCAGTAGGGGATAAATCAAGTATGTGATTAAGGTATTTAATTTCTTTGCGGCGGTCATCAATTTTAAATGGACCGATGGATACTTCGTCTAATAAGTTGGGAAATTGATTGCGGATTCTAGCTTGAATGCGCGCAAGAAGTTCTTCAAAACTGAAGGGTTTGACCATATAATCATCTGCTCCAATAGTCAGCCCTTTTACTCGATCGTCTACTTGATCTTTTGCTGTTAGCATAATGACAGCTATATTCCCCATTTTCTTTAACAAGCGGCATACTTCAAATCCATCCATTCCCGGAAGCATAACATCTACAATAGCGATATGAGGCTTGAATTCTTTGGCTATATTAATGCCTTCCATTCCGTCTTGGGCAGCTTTGATATCAAATCCTTCATTCGTTAACCCTAAAGATAAAAACTGTAAAATAGTTGGTTCGTCATCTATAAGTAAGACTTTAATTCCTTTTAGTTGATCCATCATGGTGAAAACTCCTTTGCTCCTCTACTTTCTATTATGCTTTTTTATCTGAAACAGCCCTGAATAATAGCTGAAAGCAAGCTGAAAAATAGTAGCTATTCTTATATCTTCAGCTAACTTTAAGCTTCTATTCGTCTTATTCTCAGAAATCTTTTGCATAATGAACGGCGTACTAGATAAAACGCCATAGACGGAAAGTCTAATGGTGAAAGAGGAGGAAATGTAAAGATGATTAAATGGGTAAAAGTATTGTCTACATCTGCTTTAGGAGCTGCAGTTGCATTTAGCTCTATTACAACGAGTCACGCTGCAGAAATGCAGACAGCGAAAGCAGAGACAACTGAACATGTGAGTATCTCGCAAGCTCAAGCAAATGGTATTGCTCTGCAAGATTGTAAAGGGACGGTCACATCTACGGAATTTAAGCAGGAATCAAGTGTGTATGTGATTACAATTGTAACGAATAACCTTGAGCAAAGAATCGTAGAAGTAAGCGCAAGCACTGGAAAAGTAGTGAAGAAGCAAGAAGTGAAGTTATGGACACAAAATCAAGTGAAAGAATCCATTTCTAAGCAGTATACAGGAGCGATTCAATCTATTACATTTAACAAAGAAATGCATGAATATACGTTAACTGTAGTAGATGGCAAAGTAGAATATACGCTAACCGTGGATGGTCTAACGGGGAAAGTCATTCATGAGAATAAAAAAGAGCCGCAGCTAATATCAGAGCAAAAAATAAAAGAAGCAATTGTTAAACAATATAGTGGTTACGTATATAGTCTAGAGTTTAAAGAATCCGCTAGTCAGTATGTCGCAGTGATTCTTAAAGATAGCACTCAATATACGGTAACGTTAGATGCTTTCACAGGAAAAGTAGTTAATACTTCTCAGCAAGCAGTGAAGCTATTAACGAGACAAGATGCAAAAGATCTTGCATTGGCTACATATGCAGGTAAGGTGAAAATGGTAGAATATGATCAAAACGCAGCGATTTTCACAGTAAAAATAATCAAAGATAATACGGAATACACCGTTACAATCGATGCGGTTTCGGGTGAAATCACACATGTAAAACATGATAAGCTTCAGCCGTTAACGGAGACCGCTGTAAAAGTTCTTGCTTTAAAACATCAAGAAGGAAAAGTAGAGCATATTGAGCTTATAACAGAAAACTCAATAACTGTATACGTGGTGACTTTAGTGAGCGGAAGCAAGCAGCAGACGCTTAAGTTCGATGCATATACTGGACAAGAGTGCTCATAATTTTTTATCTTAAAACATAAAACATACATTTCATTTTTCATTCATATCAAGCAGAGGGTGCTTCAAGGTATCCTCTGCTTTTCTATTTTGTAACTGGAAACATTACCGGTTATCTATGTTAAGATAAATGTAGATTATTCTCGTAAAATGGATAAAACTAGAATGAACTAAATTAAATAGATAGGGTGTACACATGAGAAAAGAAGTACAAGTTATAGCCAAAGAAGCTTTTATTAAAAAAGTGAATAAAGGTTATCCACTCATTGAAAAAGATGCGCTTGTTGATGGTCATAAACTGCAAGAAGAAGGCGTTATTATTAACTTAGTCACTCCAAAAAATCAATTCTTAGCCAAAGGCTATTATGGAAAACAAAACAAAGGCTACGGATGGATTCTGACGAAGAAGAAAAGTGAACAAATTGACGCGGCGTTTTTTGTACGAAAAATTCAGCGAGCTATTGCCTCTCGTCACGATTTTTATGCGTCTGAAGATACAACTGCTTTTCGTGTATTTAATAGTGAAGGTGACGGAATTGGCGGCTTAATCATTGATTATTATGACGGATATTACGTCACGAGCTGGTATAGTGAAGGAATTTATCAATTTAAAGAATACGTTATTGAAGCTTTAAAATCTGCGCCTAACTTTAAAGGGCTGTACCAGAAAAAACGTTTCAACGTAAAAGGGCAGTATATTGAAGAAGATGATTTTGTAGTAGGGGATAAAGGTGAGTTCCCTTTAATTGTAAGAGAAAATGGTATTCGTTTTGCCGTTTATTTAAATGACGGAGCGATGGTTGGGGTCTTTTTAGATCAGCGAGACGTCCGTAAAACGATTCGAGATAAATATGCAAAAGGAAAGACCGTTCTAAACATGTTTTCGTATACAGGCGCATTTTCAGTGGCGGCCGCTCTTGGAGGAGCTGCGAAAACAACAAGTGTCGACTTGGCCAATCGCAGCTTGGCAAAAACAATTGAGCAATTTAGTGTAAATGGAATTGATCACGAAGCACAGGACATTATTGTGGAAGATGTTTTTAAGTATTTTAAATATGCGGTTAAGAAGAATATGACGTTCGATCTTGTGGTGCTAGATCCGCCGAGCTTTGCTAAATCGAAAAAGCATACGTTCAGCGCGGCAAAAGACTACAAAGATTTATTAAAAGAAGCCATTGCTCTTACAAAGCCAAATGGTGTCATTGTAGCTTCGACGAATGCAAGTAATTTTGATATGAAAAAATTTCATTCGTTTATTGAAAAAGCTTTTAACGAAAAAGGGGAACGTTACAAAATGATGGAGCAGTTCTCTCTTCCAGCTGATTTTAAAACAATAAAAGAATTTAAGTCAGGTGATTATCTCAAAGTCGTGTTTATTCAAAAAGTAAATCGTTAAATGCAAGGCTGCATGATGAACTCATGCAGCTTATTTATTTTGATGAAATAACGCTTACAAGCTATTTTGAAGGGAATAAAATGAAGGTGAAAGATAAAAATTGTCAATATGTATGATAAAATAATAAAGGAATTATGCTCAACACTTCACAAATTTACAATATCATCCTTATGAAACGTATTTTTACAATTATTTTATTTTAAATGGGACAAGTATTGGGTACGAAGGGGAAAGAGCATACTACTACTATTATTATTTAAAAACATGAAAGGAGAAAGATTATGGCTGAAACAACTAAAAAGCCTGCCGGCGAAGTGAAGTTTATTCCTTTATTAATTTGTCTGGCAATCGGACTTGTTTTATGGTTTATTACACCTCCGTCCGGACTTGATGTGAAGGCTTGGCACTTATTCGCTATTTTTGTGGCTACTATCGTAGGTCTTATCATTAAACCGTTGCCATTAGGCAGTGTAGCTATTTTATCTTTAACCATTATTGTATTAACTAATACATTAACACTTGAACAATCGCTCAGCGGTTTTCAAAATACGACGATTTGGTTGATCGTTATTGCATTCTTTATTTCTAGAGGTTTTATTAAGACTGGTCTAGGAACAAGGGTTGCCTATATCTTTGTTCGTTTATTCGGTAAAAAGACGTTGGGACTATCGTATTCTCTTATCGTAAGTGATTTACTTTTATCACCTGCAATGCCGTCTAATACAGCACGAGCTGGAGGAATTATTCTTCCAATCATTCGTTCTTTATCTGAAACATACGGATCGAGAACTGGAGACGGTACGGAGCGCAGAGTCGGTGCTTTCTTAACAAAAGTATCGTTTCAAGGCGATATGATTACATCGGCTATGTTCGTAACGGCAATGGCGGCCAATCCTCTTGCTGTTAAAATGACGGAACAAATTACAGGAAAGACTATTTCATGGGTTGGATGGGCAGCGGCTGCAATCGTACCTGGAATTATTAGTTTAATTGTTATTCCGCTCGTTATTTATAAGCTGTATCCGCCAGAATTAAAAGAAACGCCGGAAGCATCTGAAATTGCAGCAAAAAAACTAAATGAAATGGGTCCGCTAAAGAAAGAAGAATGGTACATGATTGGCGTATTTTTACTTCTTCTTGTGCTGTGGATTTTTGGCGCTAATTTAAATATTAATGCAACAACAACTGCTTTTATTGGTCTATGTGCGCTGCTTTTAACGCAAGTGTTAAGCTGGTCGGACATCAAAAAAGAACAGGGAGCATGGGATACATTAGTCTGGTTTGCTGTTTTGGTTATGATGGCAACTTTCTTAAATGATCTAGGCATGATTCCTTGGTTCAGTGATCTGATGAAAGGCACTGTTAGTCATATGTCTTGGATGACGGCGTTGATTGTACTAGCTATTGCATATTTTTATTCTCACTACTTTTTTGCGAGTAACACGGCTCACGTCAGCGCTATGTACGCAGCATTTTTATCTGTCATCGTGGCCGCTGGTGCGCCTCCGTTACTGTCAGCATTAATTTTAGCGTTCTTTAGCAATTTATTTGGCTGTTTAACTCACTACGGCAGTGGACCGGCACCGGTGTTCTTCGGTAGTGGATATGTAACGCAGCAAAAATGGTGGTCGCTCGGCTTTTTAATTTCAATTATTCATATTATCATTTGGATTGGAATTGGCGGCTTGTGGTGGAAACTGCTAGGTCTATGGTAAAAAAACAGTGGCGCAGGCCACTGTTTTTTTTATGCTTCAGCCCAAACAGATACAGAGCCGCCATTTACAGGGAAGTGTCCGTAGCCGTCTTCTTCAATCACAACTTGGTCTTCTCGGTTCTTTGTGAAGTCGATCCACGTTTGTCCGCTTCGGTGTTCGCCGACGAACATTCTCTTTTCGCCGTCTTCGCCGTTTGACATCACCACAGCGCATCCAGACTTCTCAAATTCCTCTACACCATGCCTTACCCATCCAATGGTATTCGGGTGATCAAAATAATCGTCTTGCTGTCCGTATGCTTTGTCATAGCGTACGTGCAAGAGAGCAGAAATATCTTTTTCTTTTCCCTCAATTGGATGCTCTCCGCCTATCCCAAAATAGTCTCCGTAAAATACACAAGGATAGCCGTCTTCACGAAGTAAAATTAGAGCGTAAGCACTTTGTTTGAACCAATCTTCTACCCAAGATTCTAAAGATTCATTTGGCTGAGAGTCATGGTTATCTACAAATGTGACAACATTCAACGGATGAGTTTTAACCAATGTATCATCAAAAATTGTGGTTAAATCAAAATCTCTTCCTTGCTGAGAGGCTTCATGCAGTTTGTAATGCAGCGATACGTCAAACAAATCAATTTGATAATCAATAACGTCTAAAAATTCCTGACAGGCTGTTAATTCTGGATTCCAAAACTCTCCCACAAAATAAAATGGCTTTTCTTGAGAAGAGGACAATTCGTGAGCAAACTCTTTAATAAAATCATGGTTAATATGTTTAATGGCGTCTAATCGGTAACCGTCGCACTGCAGGGTGTCTGCTAACCATTTTCCCCATTTGATCATTTCTTCTCGAACTTCAGGGTGGTCGTAATCAATATTCGCAAACATTAAATAATCGTAGTTGCCAAACTCTTGATCAACATTTTCGTTCCAGCTTTTGTTTTCCCCGGCAATACGAAACACACCTTCTTTTCCGTTTTTATCATCGTAATCAGTGCCATTAAAATGATTAAAGTTCCATTTGAAAGAAGAATATTGATCGCCGCGCCTTTCAAATGTAAACTTTGTCCACCCTTCAATTTCAAAGGGTTCAGAAATCTCTTCTGTTCGGTTCATGGGGTCTACTTCAATGACGTGGAAGGTTTCTTTTTCATCCGCTGCAGCTTTATGATTCATCACAATATCAACATAGACATTAATTCCGTGATTATGACAGGCATCAATTGCTTCATGCAGCTCTTGCTTGGTTCCATACTTTGTACGAACGGTTCCTTTTTGATCAAACTCGCCAAGATCATATAAGTCGTAAACGCCGTAGCCATTATCCTCTGATGAAACACCTTTTGTAACCGGGGGAATCCACACGGAATCAATTCCTTGTTCTTTTAGTTGAGGAGCGAGCTCTTTGAGGCGTTTCCAATGCTCGCCATCAGCTGGCACATGCCATTCGAAAAATTGCATAATTGTATGATTCCGTTCCAAGTTAAATCATCCTCCTTTTAAATAAAAAGATATAATCGCTCACGGATAGTTCTTTAGAATCAAATGAGGAATTGATTATATTTTTTCTTTTAACGTTCCTGTTATCCCTATTCCTTAAACCTTTTTCAATATATGATGCTTAAGAAAATCTTAAGATTCCCCCTTCTTTTTTCTTAAGAAATGCAGTTTACAATAAAACCCATAGACGAAATGACCCATGATATACTTTTGAAAGGAGACTGAGAAAGCAATGGACGAATATGTAGTTTTAGTTGTAAAAAACGAGCTGTTTGAACGATTTAAAAGAGGGGACGCCTCAAGACAAACCGATGGCTCTGGACTTGGTTTAGCTATTGCTAAGTCAATTATTGATTTGCACGGAGGAGAATTGAATATTGAAATTGACGGAGATTTATTTAAAGTAACGATTACTCTTTAATGTGAGTGAATATAAACAGCATATCTAGTAAAAAAGAGAAGCAACCTCATTATGCTGGTTGCTTCTCTTTTTTTAGCGTTCGTAATTTTATTCCGCAACCGCAAAGTGTACTGTGCTTTAGTACTTTTATTTCTCTATGACACTGATTACATCTTATTTCTTGTCCAACCATTTCTTCATCCCTTCCTCTTTTTACAAGAATTTAAATAAGTATCCATAAAATATGGATACTTATTTAGTGATAAAATGTTAAACTAATTGAGAAAAAACGAAAATCTAAAATGAGAAAAATACCTTTATTTTCTCATTGGGAAAACTGATATCTTTATTTTACTTGCTGCGGAACAGACAATCCTAAACCGTCTGCAACGCGTGTTCCATACTCTGGATCCGCTTTGTAGAAGTGCTGAATTTGACGCAGTTTAATCTCTTCTTTTTCTACAGGCTTCATAGCTTCAACGATGTTTGCAACTAGTCGTGTACGCTCGTCTTTGCTTAGGAGGCGGTATAAGTCACCTGCTTGCGTGTAATGGTCGTTATGATCATATGCAACACTATCGGCAACGCCTGAAACAGGGTATGCCGCTTGTTTATTTTCATGAGATTCTGTCGGACCGCCAAAGCTGTTTGGCTCATAGTAAACAGAACGGCCGCCGTTATCGTCAAAGCGCATTTGACCATCACGCTGATAGTTATTTACTTCATTGCGCGGACGGTTAATAGGTAGCGCTTGATGGTTAGCACCCACGCGGTAGCGATGTGCATCGCTGTATGCGAATAGTCGACCTTGCAGCATTTTATCAGGTGATACGTCAATTCCCGGTACAAGCGTTCCAGGTGAGAATGTAGCTTGCTCCACTTCGGCAAAATAATTTTCTGGATTTCGGTCCAAGACCATGCGACCTACTTCAATTAACGGATAGTCTTTTTGTGACCAAACCTTTGTTACGTCAAACGGATCAAAGCGGTACGTATCAGCGTCTTCTAATGGCATAATTTGAACGTACAGCTTCCATGAAGGGAAATCGCCTTTTTCAATGGCATTAAATAGATCTTCAGTATGATAATCTGGATTTTCACCAGCTAGCTTTGCGGCTACGTCTGGAGACAGATTTTTCACGCTTTGCTCTGTTTTAAAGTGATATTTTACCCAAACGCCATCTCCTTCGGCATTAACCCATTTAAATGTATGGCTGCCAAATCCATGCATATGGCGTAACGTTGCCGGGATACCGCGATCAGACATTAAAATAGAAACTTGATGCAAAGATTCAGGAGATAAAGACCAGAAATCCCACACGGCCGTCGGGTTTTTCAAATGCGTGCGTGGATCGCGTTTTTGTGTATGAATAAAATCGGGAAATTTAATCGCATCTCGGATGAAAAATACAGGTGTATTATTTCCGACTAAGTCGTAGTTGCCTTCTTCTGTATAAAATTTAACAGCAAATCCGCGAGGGTCGCGAACGGTATCTGCTGAGCCGTTTTCACCAGCTACTGTTGAAAAGCGAACAAATAGAGGTGTTCGTTTTCCTACTTCAGAAAGGAAAGCTGCTTTTGTATAGGCTAAAACATTGTTTGTCACTTCAAAATAACCGTGGGCACCGGCGCCTTTTGCGTGTACGACGCGTTCAGGAACACGCTCTCGGTTAAAATGGGCTAATTTCTCTAAAAGGTGAACATCTTGAATTAAAGTAGGTCCGCGTGAACCAGCGGTCATCGAATTTTGATTATCTCCAACCGGAGATCCCCAACTAGTCGTTAAGTTATTCTTGTTTGTTGTCATCTTAGAACCACCTCTTATTTGAATTTTATTATGTTAGAAATAATAATAACATTTTTAAATAAAAAATCAATACTAAATTATAATTATTATAATTTAAAGTGTTAATTTTGAGATGTAATCAGTGGGGGTTATAAGCATGTGAAGTGTACGAACTATTTTAAAAATTTTCTGTATAGTATATTTAGTTTAATAATAAAAATGCCTGGTGTGCAATTATTTTGACCGGCTATTACCATATCAAAAACACGCTTGCTTATATAAGCAAGCGTGTTCGTTTTATATATTTTGTGATAAGTTTGCTTTCGCCGCTAGTTCAGCCTGAGGCGTGCGCCAAAGCTGCGTCCATTTTTGAATCGCGGCAATCATAATAATGAGACCGAGTATAAGCATGATGATTGAAAGAGTCGCATTTAATATGCTGTAACCTGCCGCAGCTTCATTTAAATACACATTCTTAACCATCCAATAACCCGCGTAGTTAACCGTTACGTAAAGGTAGGCTAGTGGAATAAGACAAGTAAGCATATAGGAGCGCTTATCTGCAATTCTAAGAATAACGGTTGCACCAATAATTAAACCAATGGATGCCATTAACTGATTCGATACGCCGAACAGCGCCCAAACTGAGCCAATATCTCCTGAGAACAATAAGTATCCCCACATAAAACAGGCTAGGGCACTTGCAAAAATGGACCCAGGAAGCCAGTCTACTCGCTTCAATGGCTTATAAAATTCACCGAAAAAGTCTTGAATTAAATAGCGGGAAACGCGTGTACCCGCGTCGATAGCAGTCAAAATAAACACTGCTTCAAACATAATAACGAATTGAAAAAAGTAAGAAGACAGGTGGCTGAACCAAGGAATTTCCGTGAAAATATACGTCATTCCTACAGCCAGTGTAACAGCGCCGCCTGTACGGCCTTCTAAGTTTAGGCCAATTTCTTGGCTAAGCTGAGGAAGAGCCGTTACGTTCATGCCAAGCGTTTTGAATACTTCAGGTGTAGAGTTGATTGCAAAATAGTCTCCAGGATGTAAAGCAGTTGCGGCAATTAATGCCATAATTCCTACTAAGCATTCGACTAACATCGCGCCGAAGCCTACAACTTTAATGTCACTCCAACGATCGAGCATCTTAGGGGTTGTTCCTGAACCAACAAATGCATGGAAGCCAGAAATAGCACCGCAGGCGATCGTAATGGAAATAAACGGCCACACAGGTCCTGCTAAAATAGGGCCGCCTCCGTGAATAAATTCAGTAACTGCAGGAAATGGAATTGCTGGATTTACGAAAAACACGCCTACAATCAGCGCGATAAAGACACCAATTTTCATAAAGCTGCTTAAGTAATCTCGAGGTGCTAAAAGCAGCCAAACGGGCAAGGCCGCTGCAAAAAATGCATAAACGGGAAGAATAATTGAAAGTGTTTTAATATCTAGCGTTAAAAAATCTCCTAAAGCTGTTCCTTGAATATAAGGACCGCTAAATACGGCGATTAAAATTAAAATGAAGCCGACGGTAGAAGCCGCTTTTAAATTACCTGTTTTTTTGTGGTAAATACCTACCCCCATTGCGATCGGAATGGTAATTCCAACAGCGAATGTACCCCAAGGATTTTTCTCAAGGGCGTGTAACACGACCATAGATAAACCGGCCATTGTAATGGTAATGATAAAAAGCATAGCTAAACCTGTACAAAAACCAGCGACGGGTCCTAGCTCTTTTTTAGCCACTTCTGAAAGCGACTGGCCTTTTTGGCGCATAGATGCAAATAACACAACTGCATCGTGAACGGCTCCTCCGATTACAGCTCCGATTAAAAGCCAGAGCAGTCCGGGCAAATAGCCAAACTGAGCTGCTAAAATAGGTCCAACAAGCGGACCCGCAGCTGCAATAGCTGCAAAGTGATGACCAAATGTTACCCATCGATTGGTTGGCACGTAATCTTTTCCATCTTCAAGCTCATGTGCCGGCGTTTTTTGCGCATCGTTTAGTTTCAAGACCTTAACAGCCATGAATGTTCCATAAAGCCGATACGCAATCATTAAAATACAGATAGATCCAATAACAATCGTAACCGCATTCATTACAAATCCCCCTATCCCTTAGTTGTCTGATGTTTGTACTACTACACAACGTTATGTAATTGTGTGTTCCCCTTACAACTTTCATTATAAAAGAAGAAAGCGCTTTTATCACCAGTTTTTCCCTTAATTATTTTAAAAATTAGAAAGTTCAAATTCCCTTTGAAAAACTATAAGACTTTTCACATAATCTCTGCTATAATTTTTAAAAAAATTAGTACGCATTTAGGTGTTTTTAGTTAGGGAGATGAAATGAGTGAACCATCGTCAAGAGTTACAAAATAGCAAGCGTATCGTAGTCAAAGTAGGGACATCTACGTTGACCTATGATAACGGAGATATTAACTTAGCACGCATTGAAAAACTAGCGCGTGTGTTATCTGATTTAATGAATGCAGGAAAAGAAGTTGTGCTTGTTACATCAGGTGCCGTTCAAGTGGGAGTAAAAAAACTAAAGTTAAAAGAAAAGCCAACTTCTATTCGAGAAAAACAAGCAGCAGCCTCTGTCGGGCAGTGTGAGCTTATGCATATCTATAGTAAATTCTTTGGTGAGTATAGTCACATTGTTGGTCAAGTACTGTTAACAAAAGATGTAATCGAAGATGAACATGTGCGCAATAACGTTGTGAACACGTTTGAAAAATTAATTGAAGACAAAGTGATTCCTATTGTGAATGAAAACGATACAGTTGCCATCGATGAGATTGAAAACATCGTGCGTTTTGGAGATAACGATAATTTATCCGCCATTGTTTCAGTTTTGATTCACGCAGATTTACTTGTTATTTTATCTGATATTGACGGTTTCTTTGATTCAGATCCCACAAAAAACCCTAACTCTAAATTAATGAAAGTAATAGATGGCATCACGCCGGAGCTTGAGAATTTTGCTGGAGATAGTGGAACTGACGTTGGAACAGGCGGAATGGTCACAAAGCTGACTGCTGCTAAAACAGCTACAAGTGCAGGCGTGAGCTTAATCCTAGCAAATGGGAAAGAACCAAGTATTTTGCGAGATATTATTGAAGGCCAAGAAATTGGAACGTTATTCTTAAAACAAGCTGAAGGAGTAATGAAATGAGTGAATTGCAGCTTAAAGGAAAGCAGGCAAAAGAAGCCTCTTATTTCTTAGGAAATGTAACGAGCGAACAAAAACAGCAGGCACTTTATAAAATGGCGGCTGCTTTATTGGATCAACAAGAAACGATTTTAAAAGCAAATAAATTAGACGTAGAAAAAGCCGTTCAAAAAGGCACGTCAAAAGCGATGTTGGATCGCCTATCTTTAAATGAAGAGCGGATTCATGGAATGGCAGACGGCCTGCGCCAAGTAGCTGCGCTTGCAGATCCGGTAGGAGAAGTGCTGTCTATGGCCAAACGACCAAATGGCTTACAAATTGGGCAGCAGCGTGTACCTATTGGTGTCATAGGAATTATTTATGAAGCGCGTCCAAACGTTACATGTGATGCAGCAGGCTTATGCTTAAAAGCAGGAAATGCGGTTATTTTGCGCGGAGGCAGTGAGGCATTTCATTCGAATCAAGCGATTGTTTCTGTATTATCCCAAGCTGCGGCAAGTGCAGGATTTCCTGAGCATAGCGTACAGCTTATTGAAGATACGTCGAGAGAAACAGCACTGGAGTTAATGAAGCTAAATGAATATATCGATGTATTAATTCCTCGAGGCGGTGCTGGTTTAATTGAAGCGGTGGTAAAAAATGCAACGGTTCCTGTTATTGAGACAGGAACCGGGAACTGCCACATTTATGTTGATGAAGAATATGACCGTGACATGGCAGCCAGTATTGTCATTAATGCAAAAACATCTCGTCCAGCGGTGTGCAACTCAGCCGAAAAGCTGATTATTCATGAACGGGCGGCTCATGAATTTTTGCCGATTATTGTTCAAGCGCTACGAGAGAAAGATGTAGAAGTACGCGGTGATGAACGTGCGCTCACAATCGTTCCAGATCTTGTTCCAGCAGGGGATGAGGATTGGAAGAAAGAATATTTGGATTTCATCATGGCAGTTAAAATCGTAGATGACATCGATGAAGCGATTTCCCATATTAATGTTCATAGTTCACATCATTCTGAAGCGATTGTAACAACAAATTATGCTCATGCTCAGCGTTTTTTACAGCGCGTTAATTCAGCTGCTGTTTATGTGAATGCTTCGACGAGGTTTACGGACGGAGAAGAGTTTGGTTTCGGGGCAGAAATCGGAATTAGTACACAAAAGCTTCATGCGCGTGGACCAATGGGATTAAAGGAATTAACAACATTAAAATATATTATTTACGGAGATGGACAAATTCGATAAAAAGAAGAGGCTGGGACGAAAGTATTTTAGACAAAGTAAAAACGAACCATTGATCAAAATTTTTGATTAGTGGTTCGGTTTTTTTGTTAGGGTGAACATAGTTTTCATCTGTTTAAATTCTTCTAGTAGTTGATTGGAGGGCGAGATGAAGACTCCCGCGGAAAGCGAAGTCTTGCACGGAAATCAACTACGGTGTCATAAGCCGTTTAGCTCATGTATCCCATTTGTTTTTCTTTAGATTGGATTCATTTAGTTATACCCCAACCTCTTCCCTTACTTCCATATATGTTCAATTTCTTCAAGTGACTTTCCTTTTGTTTCTGGCACCCACTTCCATATAAACAAAAATGAAGCGATACACATAATCATAAAAGATAAAAAGGTAAAAGATCCTCCAGCTTTGTTCCAAAGAATAGGAAAAAACTGAGACACAAACCAATTAGCTATCCACAAGAAAAAGGTAGAAATAGACATTGCATAGCCTCTCGCATGATTAGGAAAAATTTCAGAAATCACAACCCATACAACAGGTCCCATAGAAATATTAAAAAGAAATAAATAAAAAACAATAAGTAAACTAGTAGTCAAGCCTTCAGTACCCTGTGAATGAAATCCAAAAGAAACGAGAAGCTGCGTAACGGCCATACCGGCTGTGCCAATAAGTAATAAAGCTTTGCGGCCAATCCGGTCGATAAGCCACATGGAACAAAGAACGCCTAAAAAGGCAGCTACACCAATCATAGACGTAACAAGGAGCGATAAATCTCCTCTAGCTCCAGCTGCTTCAAAAACTTGCGGGGCGTAATAAATAATGGCATTGATTCCGACAAGCTGTTGAAAGGCTGCAAGTAGAATACCAATAAGCAACGCTTTTCGAAGGCCTGCCTCTTTAAAAAGCGAAAGAGAAGCCGGTTGATTTTCTTTTAACGATTGCTCAATATGATACAGCTCTTGGCGTGCAATGTGTGTACCATTGATTTTAATTAAAATGTCCATAGCTTCTACAGTGCGGTTTGCTTTTACTAGCCACCTCGGACTTTCAGGAACAGGAGAAAGGATAAGAAGAAATAAAAGAGCTGGAATCCCAGAAGCACCGATAATGTAGCGCCATCCTGTGGAATTCTGCCATGCGTCTTCCCCAATAGATAAAATGTAGTCATTTACAAAATAGACAGAAACAATCCCAACGGCAACAGCAAATTGATAAAGAGAGCCTAAGCGGCCGCGCATGTGCGGAGGGGCTATTTCAGAAATATAGGTAATAGAAAGAACGGAGGCCATACCAATGCCTAGCCCTCCAATAATTCGAGAAATAATCACAAAAGAGATGGTTGAAGATAGCGCTTGCATAATTGCGGATACGATAAATAAAGAAGCTGCTAAAAGCAAGATACCTTTTCTACCGAATCGATCACTCAGTTTTCCTGAAGAAAGTACCCCAACGGCACCCCCGAGCAGCAAACTGGATACAACAAAACCTACCATCGTTGGACTGAGATTAAAATGCACTTCCATCAACCCAATAGCCCCTGAAATGACGGCTGTGTCATAGCCGTAAAGTAACCCTCCAAAAGCAGCTGCACATGAAATGAAAATAACAAAAAATAGATTTCCTTTTTGCTCCTTATACTCGTCAGAAGTTACTTTTACTATCCCCATATAAATTCCTCCTTTGAATCGCGTTCACTATTTTAATTTAAAAAAACGTTATACGTAAAACGTTTTCATAAAAGATGTTTTTATGTTAAACTAAAAATTGTAAATAATCAAACTATTTTTTAACTTTTATATGAATTATGTACGTTTTGTTATCAATCAATAGGGAAGAAAAAGTAAGGGGGAAGAGAAATATGGCGTTTATTCAATGTGATTTTTTTTCAGAAGTATTGCAAATAAGTACTTCAATGAACGTTTTGATACCGCAGCAAACAAAATCTCAGATTGGTTTACAAACCAATACAAGAAGTGAGAAACACCCTACGCTCTATTTATTACACGGTCTTTCTGATGATCATACGATATGGATGAGAAGAACTTCGATTGAACGCTACGCATCAGAATTAGGACTTGCAGTTGTAATGCCAAATGTAGATCGTAGCTTTTATAGAGATATGGCTTATGGAAAGAAGTATTGGACGTTTGTAACAGAAGAACTTCCTCAATTGGCTAGGTCATTCTTTCCGTTATCGGAAAAAAGAGAAGATAATTTTGTGGCTGGTCTTTCTATGGGAGGGTACGGCGCTTTAAAATGGGCGTTTCGCAAACCACATCAATTTTCTGCAGCTGCCAGTTTATCAGGAGTGATGGACATTGAAGGGCTTGGAGAGCGAGGGGAAGTTCAGTTCCTAGATTATCCTTTGATTTTTGGCATCCCGCCTGTTATTAGACCTGAGGATGATCTTTTCTGGCTGCTTGAAAATCGCCGGCGCTATGGAGAAGTGACTCCGCGTATTTATCAATGCTGTGGAACGGAAGATTTTTTATATCAGGAAAATAAACGTTTTTCCGAGCGATGTAAGCAAGAGCCTATTTGTTTTACATATGAAGAAGGAAAAGGAAGTCACGACTGGGCATATTGGGATCAAAAAATTCAAGATGTGTTAAAGTGGCTGTTTAGTGAAAAGTAGGGAAGGTAGTTTTGGGTGGTTCCGACTTCTAGTAGTATAATAAAGAAAAATGTTTACTTGGTCGATAGACTAAAAGGAAATAGGAGTCGGTACGAATGGGGAGAAAAAAAGTCACGATTACAGAAGTAGCAAAAGAAGCGGGTGTTTCATTAGCTACGGTATCAAGAATCTTCAATAATAAAGACGGTAAAATTAAAATCAGTGAAAAAACAAAACAAAAAGTACTAAAAGCAGCAGCTCATTTAGGGTATCAGACAAATCCATTTGCGGCAGCTCTGCGGGCCCAAAAAACAGGGATTATCGGGATATTAATTAGAGATTTAAAAGACCCATTTTTAATCGAGCTGTTAAAAAAGGTACAGCAGCAAGTTCAAAGTCGAGGGATGGACGTTCTTATTGGACATACGGATTACCAAGAAACAACGGCTGAGCGTCAATTAAATGTGATGATGAATCATTGGTTTGATGGAGTCATTTTATTAGATTATGTAGCCGCTCCGCATCCGTTTGTAGACGTATTAAAACAATATCAAACGCCTTACGTTTCTCTTACAGGAGACGGCTCTTCTGCACTTTGGCCAATTGTACATGTAGATGATGCGGTGGGAATACAATTAGCTGTTGCTCACTTAACGGACCTTGGCCATAAGAATATCGGGTTCGTTGGAAAAGCTGTAAGCGGAGTCGAGCACCGTCTGTCTCTGTTTTATCAGTATGTACCGTCAGCAAACGCAAAGTTTGTGAAAGAAGATATGAATAACTCAGATGAACTATATCAGTTTATAAATGAGCTAGCTCATCATCCAGAGCCCCCAACTGCGCTTATTTGTGCTACGGATTACATTGCTCTGAAAGTGATACACTGTGCGTGGCAAAACGGACTTCACGTTCCAGCGGATTTGTCTGTTATAGGGTTTGATGATATTACAGAAGCTAGTGAAGCGCAACCTCCGCTAACAACCATCCGTCAACCGATGGAAAAAATGGCTGAAAAAGCAGTAAACCTCTTACTTCAGCAAATTCAGGGTCAGCAAGAAATAGATCAGGTACAGTATAAAATGGCACCTGTATTAGTAGAGCGTGAGACCACAAAACGTATGAATTGATAAGGAATGTATATACTATTCCTGAAAGTGTGAGACAAAAAGTCCACACTTTTTTGCATTAACCATTGCGTCCACTTCCCTCTTTCTTATACACTGTATGCTGTAGGGGAAAAAACCAAGCTTTAATATGTTTGGAGCGATTTGATGACACAACAAAAATTAGATAAATATGAAATTATGGACGTTAGCTTACTAGCAGGTAAAATTATGTTAGAAAGCGGAGCAGAAACGTATCGAGTAGAAGACACAATGATGCGGATTGCAGCGTCTTACGGTATAAAAAAATCCCACAGCTATGTGACGCCAACAGGGATTATGTTTTCACTTGAAACGAAAGAACCGACGAAAACGAAGTTAATTCGTATTTCCGAACGAACGACCGATTTAAAAAAAGTAACTATGGTAAATAGCGTCTCAAGAACCATCAGTCAAGGAAACATCTCCTTGGAGGAAGCGTATGAAATGCTACAAGAAATTGAAGCAACGAACGTAGCTTTTCCACTATGGGTTCAACTTGCAGCTGCATCCATTTCTAGCGGATGCTTTTTAATCATGTTTCAAGGTTTATGGACGGACTTTATTCCAGCGATGTTTTCAGGAGGTCTCGGATTTTTAACCGTGGTGTATTTCCACCGTCTTATTCCGATTCGCTTTTTTGCTGAGTTTACCGCTTCGTTAGTTATTGGACTTTTATCAGCTCTTTTAGTCGCTTCAGGACTAGGAACGCAAATTGATAAAATTATTATTGGATCCGTTATGCCTCTCGTTCCTGGGTTATCGATTACCAATGCAGTGCGAGATTTAATGGCGGGACATTTACTGTCTGGATTATCAAAAGGAGCAGAAGCGTTTCTGACGGCATTTGCTATTGGTGCAGGTATTGCCATTGTATTTACGCTTCTATAGAAGGGAGGCATCATATGCATATCGTAGAGCAGATAATTACAAGTTTTATTGCTTCAGCAGCGTTTGGGATCATTTTTAATGTTCCACGTGAATCATTATTAAAAAGTGGCTTTGTCGGAATGATTGGCTGGCTCATTTACTATTTGCTAACGTTCTATGGTGTAGATGAAATTCCAAGCACTGTAGCATCGGCCTTTTTTATTGCTATTATTAGTCAAATTTACGCAAAAATTTATCGTACGCCGATCATTATTTTCACCGTAGCAGGTATTATTCCGCTCGTTCCAGGGGGAACAGCATACGATGCCATGCGTAACTTTGTAGAAAATAATTATAATGAAGCGATTAGTCTTGCAGCAAAAGCCTTTATGATTTCAGGTTCAATTGCCATTGGTATTGTATTTTCTGAAGTCATTAACCAAATCATTCGTCAATCTAAATTAAATGCGAAAGCAAAATATCGACCGTAGAGAAGCAAGCTCAAATCAGAGCGTGCTTTTTTTATGAAAAAATAAAGAGATCCTTCCCTTTTTTGTCACAAGAAAGTCACGTTTTAGTCTAAAAACGTTCAAAAAATGTACGTGCACAGCTAAAAAAATAGACTATACTATGTAAATAGAAAGAGAGACATTACACATGTTTGTGAAATGTTGAGCATATTTCTCGAATTGTTATGCTCAATGTTTCACAATATAAGTAAAAGATGCTCAGAAATGAGCAAAGTATCTATGGAAATGATGAATGTTCTTATATATGAAAGGAGAAAGAAGATGGATACAGTCATACTATCACGTATTCAATTTGCATCAACGACGCTGTTTCATTTTATCTTTGTACCGCTGTCTATCGGCCTTGTCTTTTTAGTAGCGATCATGGAAACGATGTACGTAGTAAAAAAAGATGAACAGTATAAAAAGATGGCAAAGTTTTGGGGGCACTTATTCCTGATTAACTTTGCTGTCGGAGTCGTAACAGGTATTTTACAAGAATTTCAGTTTGGCATGAACTGGTCAGAGTACTCAAGATTTGTAGGAGATGTATTCGGTGCGCCGCTCGCTATTGAAGCACTGCTCGCGTTTTTTATGGAGTCCACTTTCCTTGGACTGTGGATTTTCGGGTGGGATCGTTTGCCTAAATGGTTGCACTGTCTATGTATTTGGCTTGTTAGTCTAGGTACTATCTTTTCAGCGTTCTTTATTTTAACGGCTAATTCTTTTATGCAGCATCCGGTCGGAATGGAGCTAAATAATGGCCGTTTAGAAATGAATGACTTCTTTAAATTGTTAACGAACGGTCAGCTGTGGGTCGAATTCCCTCATACAATTTTAGGTTCGTTTGCAACAGGCGCCTTTTTTATCACGGGTGTCAGCGCTGTTATGCTCTTGAAGAAAAAACATGTGGCTTTTGCTAAAAAATCATTTCAAGTTGCTATCCTTGTAGGGCTAGTTTCAGGTGTAGGAATTGCACTATCTGGGCATGAACAGGCCGGATATTTAGTTAAAACACAGCCGATGAAAATGGCCGCAAGTGAAGGATTATGGGAAAACAGCGGAAGTCCAGGTGCTTGGACAGTAACAGCAAATATTCACCCTGATGAAAAGAAAAATACGAGTGAAATCAAAATACCTTACTTATTAAGCTTCTTATCATACGGTAAGTTTTCAGGCTCCGTTCCTGGAATGAACGAGCTGCAGCAGCAGTATACGGCGAAATATGGAGAAGGAAATTATATTCCACCCGTTCGAACAACGTTTTGGAGTTTCCGCATTATGGCTGGTCTAGGTGGCGTATTATGTGCATTAGGCATTTGGGGTACGTATTTGCTTTCTCGTAAAAAACTTCAAGAAAGCAAACTATTTTTACGTATTATGACGATTGCTATCGCCTTTCCATTCCTTGGAAGCTCAGCGGGTTGGATTATGACAGAGATTGGCCGTCAGCCTTGGGTTGTATTTGGCTATATGAAAACCGAAGATGCCGTGTCTCCTGGTGTAACAGCAGGTGAATTGCTATTTTCTATTATCTCGTTTTCGTTCTTTTATTTAATTTTAGCTGTGATTATGGTGTTCTTGTTCGTTAAAGAAATTAAAAAAGGTCCAGATCACGATCACGAAGCACATACAAAAGTAACATCAACTGATCCGTTTACAAAGGAGGGATACAATGTTTTCTCTTAATGAATTCTGGTATTTGCTAGTATCCATTCTGTTTGTTGGTTTTATCTTTTTAGAAGGCTTTGATTTTGGGATTGGAATGGTGTCTCGCTTTTTAGGAAGAAATGACTTAGAGCGACGAGCTTTTATTAATACAATCGGTCCTTTTTGGGATGCAAATGAAGTTTGGTTAATTTCAGCAATCGGTGCTATGTTTGCCGCTTTTCCAAACTGGTATGCAACGCTATTAAGCGGGTCATATGTTCTTTTTGTTCTTCTGTTGCTTTCGCTTATCGGACGCGGTGTAGCATTTGAATTTCGAGGAAAAGTTGAAAAACAAGCGTGGAAAAATGCGTGGGATTGGGTTATCTTCTTTGGAAGTCTTTTTCCACCGCTCATTTTCGGCATCTTATTTTCAGCACTAATGAAAGGATTGCCTGTTGAGCGCAACATGCAAATGAATGCCGGCTTTTCGGATATTGTGAATCTATATACCATAACGGGCGGCGTGACGCTAACGATGCTTTGCTTATGGCACGGACTTATTTTTGCGACGATCCGTACGATGGATGACATTAGAGATCGTTCACGAAAAGTTGCCATGAAGCTTTTGCCTGTTAATGCCTTGCTGCTTCTTATTTTTTCAGGCATGACGTTTTTTGAAACAAATTTATTCAGCAATCATAGCCGCTTGATGCTATACACATTTTTTATCGGTATTTTCGTGTATTTACTAGCAGGATTTTTCCTTACACGGAAAAAAGACGGATGGGCCTTTGCTATGTCTGGCTTAATTTTAATTTTATCAATTTCTTCTATATTTGCAGGATTGTTTCCAACCGTTTTGGTTAGTTCAGTCAATGAAAGCTATAGTTTAACGATTCATAATGCAGCATCAGGGAATTATTCCTTGAAAATTATGTCTTACGCTGCTATTGCGTTACTGCCTTTTGTGTTAGGTTATCAAATTTGGAGCTACTACGTTTTTAGAAAACGTGTAGATCATAAGGAGCATATGGAGTACTAATGGGTAGAAATTTAATGGTTTACAACGGAATAAAAATGGTTCTTGCCGTGTTAATAGGGCTTATTACTATTCAAAGTGTAGCCATTATTTTTCAAGCTAAGTGGCTTGGCGAAGTAATTACTGCTCTTTTTCATGGTGAAAGTTTAACTTCGCAGACAAAAGCAATCGGATTGTTTTTGTCTGCCTTTATGATTCGTCAGATCGTAAGTTTTATAGTGAAAAAAACAGCATATCAATTTGGAGTCAAAACGACTCAGGAACTTCGTTTGACGGTCATGAAAAGCATTTTTGCACTCGGACCGCGCTTTACCAAAAATGAAGGGACAGGAAACTTGGTGACGCTCATCACCACAGGCCTACAGAAGCTTCGCGCTTATCTTGAGCTGTTTTTGCCTAAACTGGCCGCCATCAGCGTTACACCTTGGCTAGTGCTCGCTTTCGTTTGGTATCAAGATCGGCTTTCAGGCATTATTTTGCTTGTAACTATGCCAATTTTAATTTTATTTATGATTTTACTTGGACTGGCTGCCCAGAAAAAAATAGATAGCCAATGGGAGACGTATCATGTGCTGTCCAATCACTTTGTAGATTCGCTTCGAGGATTAGAAACGTTAACATTTCTCGGGAAAAGTAAGGAGCATGCTGAAACGATTGGAAGAGTCAGTGACCGCTATCGAAAAGCGACAATGGGAACGCTCCGAATTGCTTTTTTATCTACGTTTGCTTTAGATTTCTTTACGATGTTATCTGTAGCCATCGTGGCTGTTATGCTCGGTTTGCGGCTAGTGAACGGTTCGATGACGTTAGAGCCTGCACTTATGATTTTATTGCTGGCGCCTGAATACTTCCTGCCGATACGGGAAGTCGGAAACGATTATCATGCAACATTAGACGGAAAAGAATCCGGAGATGCATTAATTAAGATTGTAAAGCAGGCTGAAAAACCGTCGGCTAAAGAAGAAGATGTTCCTGATTGGACGGAAAACAGTGAAATTCAATTGCGTCATATCACCGTAAAATATGACGAAGAGCAGCCGCCTTCTCTTGAAGATGTGTCACTTCATGTTAAAGGAAGTAAAAAAATTGGGATTATAGGAAAAAGCGGAGCTGGAAAATCGACGCTTATTGATATACTGAGCGGCTTTGTACAATTTACAGAAGGGTCTGCTGAAGTAAACGGCGTGCCGGTTGATTTACGCTCAGATGCTTGGCAAAAGCAGATTACGTATATCCCTCAGCACCCATTTATTTTTAATGGAACAGTGAAAGAAAATATTGAATTTTATCAGGATAGAGGCGGTTCTTATGATTATGAAGATGCTTTAACGAAAGCAGGACTTTTATCTACGATTCAACAGATGCCTAAGAAGGAAAATGAAGTGATAGGAGATGGAGGACGGCAGCTTAGCGGCGGCCAAGCTCAAAGGATTGCCCTAGCTAGGGCGTTTCTGAGCGATCGCCCTATTATTATGCTTGATGAACCAACGGCGCAAGTAGATATTGAAACGGAATATGAATTAAAGCAAGATATCTTAACGATGTTTCAAGACAAGTTATTTATTTTAGCTACGCACCGTCTGCATTGGATGAAAGATATGGACCTCATTGTTGTAATAGAGAACGGAAAGGTTGCAGAAGTCGGCAATCATCAAGAACTGATTCGAAAAAAAGGAGCTTACTATCAATTTTTACATGAAGAGGAGGAGATATGATGAAATATAAAAGTTGGATATGGCCCTACTTTAAAACGTATAAATATCGTATCTTTTCTATCTTATTACTAAGCTTGTTAACGATTGGTTCTGCTTGTGCGCTAATGTTCACATCAGGTTACTTGATTTCAGCTTCTTCCTTACGGCCAGAAACAATCTTACTGGTGTACGTTCCCATTGTGCTTGTGCGTACATTTGGTTTAAGTCGAGCAGCCTTTCGTTATGCGGAGCGTCTTGTTAGTCACGATTTTATTCTTCGCATTTTAGCTAAAATGCGTACACGTCTTTATCATTTGATTGAACCGTTAGTTGCTACATCCCGCTATCGAACGGGAGATGTTTTAGCGGTTCTCGCTGAAGATATTGAAAGTTTACAAGACTTGTTCTTGCGTACCATTCTTCCAACAATCTCAGCTGTTATTTTATACGTTATTTCGATTGTAGCTTTAGGATTCTTTAGCCTAAAGTTTGCATGTTTGATTGCCATCTATTTATTTTTGTTAGTAGTAGTGATGCCGCTTTTTTCCCTTTGGCATATGAAAGCGGCCAATCAGCGATATAAATCAAGCAAAGCACAGTTATATGCTAAGGTCACAGACGGGTTTTTAGGAGTTGCTGATTGGGTGTTAAGCGGTCAGCAGCAGTCATTTTTTCATTCGTATAACAAAACAGAAGATGAGCTAGACCGCATGGATCGTAAGCTTAAACTATGGACGTATTACCGAGAATTGATTGGCCAATTTATTGTAGCAGGTTTAATTGTCACAATGATTTGGTTTGGGGCTTCTCTTTTTGCAGACAAAGAGCTTGCAGGTGTTTTTATTGCTGCTTTTATTTTAGTAGTATTTCCTTTATCTGAAGCACTGCTGCCGGTATCTAATGCAGTAGAAAAAATTCCTCAATTTGAAGAGTCATTAAATAGAGTGCAGGAAATGGAAAATAACTGGGAATCTGTGAATGAAAAGAAAAAACATACTCTTTCCCTACCTTACAAAGGTTCATGGGACTCGGTTAGCTTAAAAGTCGAGCATGTAAGCTTTCGCTATAGCAATGAGGAAGAGTCAGTCATTCATGATCTTTCATTTCAAGTCGAGCAAGGGAAAAAAATTGCGATTCTTGGCAAGAGCGGAGCTGGAAAGTCGACTCTGTTAAAGCTGCTGCAAGGCTCCTTATTGCCTACAGAAGGTACAGTTCAACTAAACGGTCAGTCTGTTGCTGAAGTTCGTGAAGATGTACCAAAACTCATCTCTGTATTAAATCAAAATCCTTATTTATTTAATACAAGCGTAGCAAACAATTTATTACTAGCTAATGAAGAGGCTACAAAAGAAGAGGTAATTGAGGCAATGAAGCAAGTCAATATGCACTCCCTTGTGAAAGGTTTGCATCAAGGATATCAAACGTCCATGCTCGAAACAGGTCAGCGCTTTTCAGGAGGAGAACGTCAGCGGATTGCGTTAGCACGTGTTCTACTTCAGCGTACGCCAATTGTTATGCTGGATGAGCCAACTGCAGGGTTGGATACCGTGACTGAAAAGAGTTTGTTATCCACTATCTTTGAAACTCTTCACGACAAAACTTTAATTTGGGTTACACATAATTTAGTTGGGATGGAAAAGATGGATGAAATCTTATTCCTACAAGATGGAAAGATAGCCATTCGCGGAACGCATGAGGAATTACTTGCTACGAACAGTCACTATCAAAAGCTATATGAATTGGATCATCCGGTAAAAAGCCTTTAGCAGCAGCTAAAGGCTTTTTACTATTTTATACTAAAGTGAAATTCGACAAACATGAGTAAGATATGTGTCGAACGAAGGAAAATAGCTTGGATTCAAAGAGGGGAGAGGCGTTTAGCATTTTTGAAAAAGTGGTAAAACAAGGTAGTGTTTGTTTCTTCCTGTATAACATCGGTTTATTTTAGGGAAAATATATACACATTATGCGAACGAGAGAAGGAAGATACAATGGAACCTATGCTTGTACATATCACACTTGTAGTGGGACTAGGAGTTCTATCTCAGTGGCTGGCTTGGAGATTTAAGCTACCAGCAATTGTCGTGATGTCGATTATCGGACTGCTAACAGGCCCTATTTTAGGTTTAATTGATCCTAAAGCACAGTTTGCTCAGCTTTTTGATCCTTTTGTATCGATTGCTGTAGCTGTTATTTTATTTGAAGGCAGCTTGAACTTAGACATGAGAGAGGTAAGAGGAATCGAAAAGCCCGTGTTTCGCATTGTGACACTGGGAGCCATGCTAGCTTGGATGTTAGGCTCTTTAGCTGCTCATTATATAGCGGATTTATCCTGGGCGGTGGCAATTGTTATCGGAGGGCTTTTTATTGTGACGGGTCCAACCGTAATTTTACCTCTTTTACGACAAGCTAAATTAAAACCAAAACCAGCAGCGATTTTAAAATGGGAAGGTATTATTGTCGATCCATTTGGTGCACTGTTGGCCGTTTTTTCGTTTGAAATTGTTCAATTTTTAGTGCTGAGAGAAGTGAGTGGAAAAACAATTCTCTTTTTCTTCGTAGCCTCTATTATTGCCGTTTTAATAGGATGGATTCTTGGCCGCGGAATAGGATGGATGTTTCAAAAGGGGCATATTCCAGAGTATTTAAAATCTCCGGTCGTATTTATTGTCGTTATTGCCTGCTTTACAGTAGCTGATGAAATTAAGCATGAAACAGGTCTTCTAGCAGTAACAGCGATGGGGATTACCCTTGCTAATATGCATATTTCGTCTATTAGTGATATGCGACACTTTAAAGAGAATATTTCGGTTCTATTAACTTCTACTATTTTTATCATGTTAACGGCTGGACTGACGATGAAGACCATTACTGAAATTTTTCATTGGAATATTATTTTGTTTGTTTTACTTATGCTGTTTATTGTCAGACCTGTCTCCATCTTTTTATCAACGGTAGGCACAGATTTATCTATAAAAGAAAAAATACTGATTGGCTGGATTGCCCCGCGCGGAATTGTGGCGTTAACGGTCTCAAGCTACTTTGCGAAAGTACTAATTGATGAAGGATTTAAAGATGCTTCGATCTTAACAACGCTGACATTTGCTTTAGTGTTTGCTACGGTTTGTGCACACGGTTTTTCCCTTTCATGGCTAGCTAAAAAGCTGGATTTATCGATTGGCGAAGAACCTGGTATTTTGCTTGTGGGAAGCAATGATTTTACGGTTGCCTTTGCTTCAAAGTTAAAACAGCTGGGCTATCCAGTATTAGTTGCTGATTCTTCGTGGGAGCGGTTAAGAGTTGCGCGCAGAGCGGAGGTAAATGTTTATCACGGAGAAGTACTAGCTGAGCAAACAGAATATCATCTAGACTTAACTCCTTATGAATATGTGATTGCTGCAACTGAGTTAGATGCATATAATGCGCTTGTTTGTACTGCTTTTCTTCAAGATATGGGACGGAACAATGTTTTTCAATTGAGCATTCGTGACCAAGAAGATTCAAGAGAAGATGTTGATGAAATTATGCATACAGTAAGAGGACGTATGCTCTTTAAGAAAGGCATTACGTGGGAGTTTCTGCATCATAAAATGGAGCATGGATATACGATTTACAATACAAAAATCACGGATGAATATACGTACGAAACATATCTTGAGGAGAAAAGCGATGATTCTCTTTTACTAGCAGTGAGTACGCAAGGAAAGGCATTGAGTTTTTTTGCTCATGATCAAGAAATAAACGTCAATGCGGGCGATACGGTGTTAAGCCTTCAGCCATTAAAAAGATAAAAAAACAGGCCTTTCATGGCCTGTTTTTTTATGCTTGTCTTTGTTTAAAATGAATGACGAACAGATAAGCAGCAGCTGCTGCGAAATAGATGGTAACGGCTGGTGCTGTAAAGACATGCCCAGCTACAAAAGCAATTCCAAGAGCTAATACAATTGCTGTACTATACATCATAAAGCTTTCATCAAGAAGCTGTGATGGCTCTTTAAATAATCGAACCAATACGGTTAAACCAACTACTAGAAGTGGAAGAACCCATAGTAAAAATCCGATGATACCTAAAGAGAAAAACAAATCATAAAAATCCATTTCAATCATCTTTGGCGGAAGCTGTTTTGTATAGTCACCAGAAAAGCCCATACCTATCATTTTTCGTGCAATAGGTGCTTTTGCATACTCTTCCTTATGATGAGCTAAGAATTGCTCACGGCTGCTTAGAATCAGATTTTGAATATCTTTATCATCTAAATTTGATTCCTTTTGTTTTTTCTTTTTAGCCGGCTTTTCTTTTTCTTTCTTTTCCGGCTTTTCTTGCTTTGTTTTCTCTTTTTTAGCCTCTAACATATCGATGTGCGTATATGTGTTTTTATAAGCTGGAGAAATCGGAGTAGTTGCTCCGGTTACAATTAAAAGCAGAATTGAGATTACTAAGTTGGCTTTAATTAAGCTGCGTTTATTCGTAAATAATTTAGCAAATAAGACAACTGTTGCTACAACTAAAGAAAGAATAACGGCACCTAAGCCTACTTTCGTTCCAAGCATGATGGACGAAACGGCTAACAAGATAAAAGGAATCCAGTAATAAGCTTTTGAAAACGAACGTACTTTATCTAAAGCTAAAAGCAGTGTGAGAGGAAGCAAAATAGCAATGGTTGCGCCTAGCTCATTCGCTGCATAAAACCAGCCTTTAAACCCAATTTTATTATACTGATAACTCTCTAGTGCTGTACCCGTTAGCATTGTACCGATAAAAACAATACTGATGATGAGTGAAGCAGTTAATAAGTTTTTGCTCAGTATTCTTTTTACATCCACAGATGATCGATAATGTGAAAACATCACAATCATTCCAAGCAGCGTAACGTTCATATAAACAACTTTATTGAAAAATTTAATTTCTTGCCCAATATAATAAGGATCTTTCCATTGATGATTTAAGTAGATGTTGAGTCCAAGAAAGAGTGCAAAAACAATAAGGTAGATAATCGAATATCTAGCCCATTTTGATTGTTTGGCAAACACTAAAAGTAGGACACCTGCAAAAATCATATATAGAAAGCGAATAACAACCCCAATTGAGAGACCACTATCCATGTTCAAAACCATGTACGTCGTTAGCATATCAATAATCGGCTGAATTGAAATAAAACCAACGAACAGAAAAAATAACCAGTATGTGTTCTTCATATAGTACTCTCCTGTTTTACGTGAATTAACGTTTTCTTTTAACTAAAAGCATAACACCTTCTACTCTGCATAATAGCGTCGACATTAAGTATACTAAACCACCTGCAATACAGACAATACCAAATCGTAAGATAACATGTAATGAATTCAAAAATGCGATGTCCTTTAAGAAGAACATGACGATCGTAACAGGTACGGAAGCTAAAAGAATTTTTCCTGTTTCTTTCACTAGATATCCGTAATGGAAGTGATTGATTTGTTTTGCCAGCATAACGAATACGATAGCCGTATAGAAAAAGGCAACTACTGACATGGAAAGTGCTAATCCTTGGTATCCCATAAATTTAGTGAAAATCATGTTAAAGATGATATTTAACACAATGGATAATAAGCCTGCTCTCATAATAAGATAACCTTTTTGAAGAGAATAAAATCCTTTTGCAAGAACAGCTTGCAGGGAATAGAAAAACACCGAACCTAGGTAATAATAAGATACATCTGTTGTTTTTAACGTCGAATGTGCGTCAAATGCACCGCGCTGGTAAGCAATCATTACAATGTCTTTCATATAAAAGATCATGATAACAATCGTCGGAATCAGCAGCATCAGCATAAACGTAATCCCTTTTTCAATTCCTGATTTAAAGCGCTCTTCATCTTTTTCAGAAATGGCTCTTGCAATCAGCGGATAAATAATGGTTGCGACCGTAACCCCGAATATTGCCTGGGGAATACTTACAAGTCTGAAAGCATAATTCAAGTATGAAATAACGCCTTCACCAAAGGAACCGGCAAAGAAGAAGTTGACAGTTAAATTAATTTGACCGACCATAATGGTTACACCAACAGGGATGAATACTTTATAAAAAGCCACCACTTCATCACGGTCAATTTTTTGCTTCCATAACAGCAGATGCTGCGGTTTAAAATAGACAACTTTAATTAAGAAAGAAGCAATAGTTCCTATAAAATAGCCAAGAGCAATTGCATAGCCGCCCATAATTGAATGTAATAGGATTGTACTTAAAATTGTAAATAATACAACAACCGTTTGAGAAAACACAGAGAAAGAATATTGACTTCGTGCATCAAATACACCTTCGTATACGGCATTCACTCCAACTAGTGAAAGAGATAAGAAGTACATAACGCCCGTATAAATTCCTAGTTCAATTGCTGCTTTAGAAAAATTAGAATACGAAGCGGGAAAGTAAAAGAAAGCCGCAATTGATCCGAGAACCGAAATAATGAAACAAATAAGAAAGGTTGATTTAACAATATTAGTCAAATGAACCTTTCCTTTATTTTCTTTTTCATAACGTAAATAACTAGGAATAAACGCATCCTTCATCCCCGTTAACATAAATAAAATAAAAGCATTTGGAATAATCATTGCTGCGTTGTATGAATCGACAATATAACTTGTACCGAAATAGTTAGCAATAACTAAATCACGAATCATACTAGAAAATTTCAAAAATAATGTTGATATGAGCAGTAAAATGCTCGCGAATTTTAAGTTTTTCATGCGAAACTCCTACCTTTTCAAGTTATCTCATCAACTATTAGCAATAAAGAAGCATCCGACAATTAGAAGAATACAGCCGATAACTTGTTTTGTTGTAACTTTTTCTTTAATTAAAAAGTAACCGAATGTTAATGTCCAAATGTACGTAATAGACGTGAGCGGAAATACAATAGAATAAGGTAACAGCGTTAAAACATACACATTAAGCAGAGCTGCTGCCCCGTAAAAAAGGCCGCCACCCACAAAACAAATAAGCGCTAGCTTTATCTTTTTTTCATTTAAATACGTAGAAATATACTTGAAAAAGACAGCTCCAACTGAACCTAAAAGAGTCATAATAATTAAAAGTGGGATACTATTCATCTTGGCCACCTACTAAAATTACACCTACGATAATAATAAGAGTACCGACCAGCTTCATAGGGCTAATGGTTTCATTTAATAGAAAGAAACCAAGAGCGATGCTGATGACATATCCTAGGCTTAAAAATGGATGAAGCAAGGAAACTCTTTCAAATTTAAAAGCGGCAATCATAAACACCGCTCCTAATCCATAAAGGAAAAAACCAATAATTAAATTTAAGTTAAATGAAGCTTCGGACAACTTCCAAAAAAGTTGTCCAACAGCTGTAAACAGGGAAGCCACGATAATGAGTGTGATTCCTAGCTTTTTGTTATAATTGCTCTCCATCAGGAGGTCACATCCTTTTCTTTCTGATCAAATCGGATAAAAGGAAGACCAATAAAGAAGAAAGACACAAATACGCTTGCTAATAAATATCGAAAATCTTGAGCCGGCAGTGCCGCAAGAACAGAAAGCGTGTTAAGTGCCCAAGGAATGACAATAATAAGGGACGTAATTCCTCTTCGAATCACTAGCATTAATGAAAATAATAAAATGACACAGTGATAAAAAGCTGGCTTCCATAAGAATGTAAAAACAGGGTGCTTAAAAATAGCTAAGTAAGCATTGGCAGTATGTGTAATAAACGGCTCGATTACTTTATTTTTAAGACCTAAATCGTTGCCGTAATAAATGTTGGTTACGTACGTATCCGTGTAGCCATCTTTAAAAGGATTGATTTGCCATACTAAAGCTGTTTGTTTGAGAAAGCCTTCCGTTGCTAGATAAGGATTTTTGATGACAATGCTAGCATAGTTCTTAAAGTAAAGGCCTAAATCATTAAAAATAAACTCGCGGTCGTAGTATTTCCACGTGAATTTAATTGGATCGCTTTTGTATGGATTATACTTTTCTTTCCACAATTCAATAGGGAGCACTTTATTAAAATATTCGCGCTCTTCTTTTGACATCTCTCCATCATTTGAAATGATGTTTGCAATTTGTTGAGTTGGAATAGACAAAGCTTCATTTGGATCTGAAGGTTTTACATCAAGCCACGTGAACACAGGGCCTGTAACAATCTTTTGTAAAATAAAGACGACTAAGAAAATCGTGACAAGAGGTTTCCAATTTTTTCTGAATAAGACAATCATTAAAAGGAAAGTCAAAACAAATACAGGAAAACCATTATGTCTAAAGAAAGCTACTCCAAATGCGGAAAGTAAAAGTAAGAAAAAGCTCGCTTTACTTTTAACCCAAGCACCTTTTGACAGATAAATTTTTGCAATGTTAACCGTAAAAAACAGCAGAAAAGCACTGTATAAAATGTCTTTCCAAATAATAATTGAAAAGATTAAGAAGCTTGGAATAATGACAATAATAGCTGTTAAAAGTCCAATCATAACAGGATGTGCTTTGCGTTTAATGAAAAAGTCAAATGTATAGGCGTATATGCTCACTACAACAACAATTTGCGTGAACGCTACAATTCCTGGGTTATCCCATATTTTTGTCAGCAGCATAATGAGCCACGTAATCATAATAGGGTGCCAATCGTTAAATTCTCCGTTATGTGCCTGTCTCCACTGTGCTAATGAATCAGGAGTCATGGCCGCTGGGAAAAAGGCGAACCAGTAATATAGACTAACAGCTAAAATAAGAATCGTAACAATTCCTAGATAACGCTTTGGGTGTGCAAATATATAGTGAAAATCGTTTATCTGTTTGATAGCGCTGAGTACAGCGGCCGTCAGCAGCATTGCCAATAAAGTACGGCTGATGGCATACAAAACGAGTGAAAAAATAGTTGAGCTCGTCATATGTAAGTTATCTAAAAGTGAAAACTGTACGATAAACGAAAAAACAATCAGCAATAGCCATTCTAGCGGTTTAAATGAAGCATAAGCTCTATTTTTATAAATAAAAATAGAGCTTATGATGGTAAATACAAGTGCAGCAAAAAGGGAAAGATAGTGAACACCGTCTGGATTACCAATACTTAAACCGATAAGAATAATTAAAGCTGTTACTGTAAGCAGTAAAATACTTTTTTTATTCTTCATCATTGTTATTCTCCTACTTGTTCAATCTGTTCAATTTTTTTATTTAGTTCTAATTCATATTGCTTGCGATTTAATGAAGCGATTGTATCTAGAATTAATCCACAGACGAAAGATAAAACACCTAACACCATCAATCCAGTTGCTAAGATAGATGAAGGTACTTTGGTAATAAAGCCTGTATCAAAAAATTCATAAAGTACCGGAGCACCAACAGCTAATCCTGCGACAATAAACAACACTGTCCAAATGGAGAAGAACTGAAGCGGCTTGTACTCTTTAAATAACGTAAAAATCATTCGTAACACTTTAAATCCATCAGAGAACGTATTAAGTTTCGATTCGCTGCCTTCAGGTCGATCGCGATAATCGATCGCGATTTCTTTTAGGCGGAATCGTTTATCTAACGCGTGAAGACTCATTTCTGTTTCAATCTCAAATCCTGGGCTCATCACAGGAATTGATTTTACAAATAATTTATCGTACGCACGATAACCTGTCATGATATCTTTAATGTTACTTTTGTACAGGCCGTTAATTAAAGAACGTACTAAGTTGTTACCAAAATTATGGAAAGCACGTTTGTTTTCTTCGAGATACGTTCCGTTTGATAAACGATCTCCAATGACCATGTTAGCTTCTCGATTTCTAATAGGCTCAATTAATTGATGAACAAATTCTGCAGGATACGTATCATCCCCATCTACCATGACATAACAATCTGCATCAATTTCTTGAAACATTGAACGTACAACGTTTCCTTTTCCTTGCTTAAATTCTTTTTTGACGATTGCGCCGTGTTCAAGTGCAATTTCACTTGTACGATCTTTTGAATTGTTGTCGTATACATAAATATCTGCACTAGGCAGTTCGCGTTTGAAATCGTCAATTACTTTTCCAATTGTTACTTCCTCGTTATAACAAGGAATTAAAACTGCGACTTTCATTTTTCCACCTCATCAAAAAAAATTGTTGGGAGTTGTTCAGCAATTACATCTACTGTGTAGCGGTTTGCTGTTTGTAACGCCTGTTGAGACATTTGCTGTTTCACATCTTCAGGAAGATTAATAAAAGCCTGTAGCTGTGAAGCTAGTTCATCTACATTTTTAGGCTCAAAGAATAGACCATTCTTTCCGTCTATAATGTAATCTTTTAGACCACCAATCTGACTCCCAATCACGGGTGCTCCGCAAGCCATAGCTTCGAGGCCGACTAAGCCCAAACTTTCTCCTTTTCTTACGGTCGGAAACACGAATGCTTCAATCGCATTATATACGTAAGCAAGAGACGACTGAGGAAGCAGAGGAAAATGGATGACTTTTCCCTCTAGGCCCAGAGTCTTGATCATTTCCTTAAATGCAGCTTCGTCTTTTCCGCTTCCAACGTATAAGTATTTGTAAGAAGTGGGCGTTTGTTGTTCAGCTTTTGCAATTGCTTGAAGGTAGTATTCCCATCCTTTACCCACATCAATGCGGCTTACACATCCAATATAACGGATAGTAGGGTCCAAGTTTAGTTCTTGATAAGCTTTGCTTTTATCTGCATAAGGATGAAACAGATCTTTATTCACTCCTCCGCTTGGAAAAATATAGATTGGATTATGAACCTTATATTTCTCTTCAACGAGCCCTTTATAGTAGGGAGAAGGAGTAATAATTTTAGTGGAATGGTGCAATAAGTCATTTACTCTAGGCTGATATTTTTCCTGTGAAGCTACTTCAGGTACAACATCTGAACCATGCACGTTTGTCACAATCTTCACATTCTTCTTTAGCTTTTTGAGAATCAGCAGCGGAAGAGCATTATGAGATGCATAATGTACGTAAAGATAGTCGTAGTTTTTTGTTAAGCCCGTCACAATGACATTAGCATAATGAGAAGCATAGCTAAAAAGCTTGCTTAATTTGCTTGTCTTTTTTTGCATGACAATTTTATCAACTTGAATACCATATTGAACTAAAATTTTTTCAGTGTTTTGAACAAATACACCATAGCTCGGGAATTGTTCAGAAGGATACATATTTGAAATCAACAAAATTTTCATGATTGTTTCACACCTATTTTTCTTTATTAGTTTATGATAATGACAACGGGTGTTCATTTAAATAGAGCTTACATGTATCATCTTACTATTAAGTTGAGCGATTTCATTGATAAACATGCAAAAATGGGTTGCATATCGTCAACATCACAATATTATAGCACACCTACTTTTTAAAATGCGAAAGTTTATCGGACACTTCTAAAACGATAGATAAAGCAGTAAAGAAGATGATTTTTACATAATCATAATCACAAGAAAAAAGCGAACGCTATTCGTTCGCTTTATGTCACTTATTTCACTTCAACGCTTACCCCAAAATGGTCAGAAACAACGGGATAATGTATGCCGTTAAAAACTACAGTCGATGATTGAATATCCTGCGCATGACTCGATAGAATGAGATCAAGGCGAAGCGCCCGTTCATTATCATCCCATCCAGCGATGTTCCCTTGAACTGTAATACCGCTATCTTTTTTGTTCGATAGAGTATACGTATCATAGAGGCCTTGGCTCAACAGGTAGTCGTAACCTTCATGTCGTCTATGAGCGTCGTTATTGAAGTCTCCAAGTAAGAAAAATGGGTTATCTTTGTGTACATGAGCTAGCAGCGTATCAACTTGCTGCTTGAATGGCTCTTCCTCGTCATCCCACCAGCCAAGATGACAAGAATAAAAAGTGAGGAGTTCTTTTTCATATTCGATTGTTGCTCCAACAATTCTTCTCGTTTTCCAATAGTCAATATTTGACGTTTGTGAAACAAAAAATGAATGCTCTTCAATAATCGGGTGTTTCGTTAAAATGGCAATTCCTTCTTCATACACTTCATAGCCTATATGAGATAAATCCCATACCAATTGATAGTCTTCACCTTGCTTACCCAGTTCTTTTGCTAAAAGCCAAGCGTAATTATCGCTGCGAATGTAGTCATATACATAAGGCGCGTCTATTTTTTGGCTTACTTCCTGTAAAGCAATGACATCATATTTTTCTTTTTTAATTACTTCAGCTAGACAAGATAACTTGTCTAGCTGATTTTCCTCTTGCCAAGAGTGGCAATTTAACGTTAATAGCTTCATTATGTTAAGCTCCTAACAAATCTTGAATGTCGGATTTCAAAACATCCGCTTTAGGTCCATAAATAGCTTGTACCCCTTTATCTTTCAAGATTAAACCAAGGGCTCCGTTTTGTTTCCATTCACTTTCTCCTGCAACGGCATGTATATCTTTTACCGTTACACGTAAGCGAGTCATACAAGCATCCACGTCTTCAATATTGTTTTCTCCGCCAAGCAGTCCAATAATGACTGGGGCAAGCGAATCATTTTTCACCTGCTTGCTGCTTGTTGCAGTTGTTTCTTCATCGATATAGTTTCCGTTACGTCCCGGTGTTGGGAAGTTAAAACGTTTAATTAAGAAGTTTGCCACTCCAAAATTTAAGCCAAAAAATACAAGGCAGGCGATGACAAAGTTCATTAAGTCAGCCCATAGTCCGGCTTTGATAATCATTGGTGTACGTGTTAATAGTTCAATTACGCCAAATGAGTGTACGCGAACATGAACAATATCAACAATGGCAAAAGCCAGTCCTGTCATAATGGCGTATACGACGTATAGAAGAGGCGCCGCGAACATGAACATAAATTCAATCGGCTCTGTTACGCCTGTTAAGAAAACAGCTAGTCCAGCTGAAAAGAACATTGAACGATATTTCGAACGTTTGTCAGGATCTACGTTGCGATACATTGCTAAAGCAATTCCAATTAATGACGCACAAGATAAAATCATCTGTCCTACTTTAAATCGTGCAGGTGTAACGTCATGTAAGAGCTGCTTGTAGCTGTCCATATCTCCTGCAGCACGGAAGTTATTTAAGTCTGCAATCCAAGCAAGCCACAAAGGATCTTGACCGGCAACAGTGGAACCTGCTCCAGAACCCGTTAAAATTTTGTACGTACCGCCTAGCTCCGTATAGTTCATAGGAACTGTCAGCATATGATGAAGACCAAACGGAAGAAGGAGACGCTCTAATGCTCCGAAAATAAATGGTGCCAGAATAGGAGCTGTATCTCTAGATGTTGCAATCCACTGTCCGAAGCTGTTTAGCGAACCTTGGATGAACGGCCACACAATGGATAAAAGCAGTGCCGTTACAACTGAACCACCGATGACTACAAACGGTACGAAGCGCTTGCCGTTAAAAAACGAAAGAGCTTCAGGCAATTTATCATAATTGTAATATTTGTTGAATAAATTTGCGCCTAAGAAACCAGCGATAATTCCTACGAATACTCCCATGTTAAGAGCGGGAGATCCTAAAATAGATGTGAAGTAGTCTTTTACAACTAATTCTTGTCCAAACAGTGATTGCACCGTTGCTTTTGAATCTGAGAGCATTTCTGCTTTAACTCCAAAAATGGCTCCTGTAATTCGATTAATAAGAATGAATGCAATGAGTGCAGCAAATGCACCGCCAGCACGTTCCTTTGCCCAAGATCCCCCGATGGCAACAGCGAACAAGATGTGAAGATTTGTAATGATACCCCATCCTATATCTTCCATCACTCGTGCAATTGTTTGTACAGCAGTGATGTCTCCCCCAGTCATTGCAACTAGTTTTCCAAGTGAAATCATGATACCAGCTGCGGGCATAACCGCTACTACTACTAATAAAGCCTTACCAAACTTCTGCCAAAAATCAAATGAAAAGAACTTCTTCATAGTTTTTCCCCTTCCCCTATGTATGGGTTTTCATTTTATTTTTTGATAAACTATATTTTTAAGATAGTGCAACCGTTTGCATAAACCTATTGTAATAAAAGGGCTTTCATAATGCAATACTGTAATTTCTCTTTTTTTGAAAAATTTATTCATAAATTATAAATGATGAAAAAATTTTTATGATAAAGTGAACAATATCAACGGTATTTTAACATGGTGGGATGTAATAAAAGCATTTAAGTAATGGCATAAAGATAGGTACAGAGGAGGATAATATGAAAAAAGAAGAGCTACAAGCGATTATTTTTGATTTAGACGGTGTTATTGCAGATACAATACATTTATATTATAGGGCAAATAAAAAAGTAGCAGATCAACTTAACGTTTCGTTTTCTGAAGAACTAAATCAACAGCTGCAGGGAATCAGCCGGATGAGAACTGTAGAGCTCATTGCTGCGCAAGGCAATGTACACCTGACAGTGGAACAAAAAGAAGAGCTTGCTTATGAAAAGAATAAGCATTATCAGGCTTTAATAAGAGAAATGACAGAAGATCATTTACTTCCAGGCATTAAAATGTTGTTAGAAGATTGTAAAAAACAAGGCATTAAAATGGGAATTGCTTCTTCTAGTTCGAATGCAAATACTGTAATAGATGCGCTAGGAATACGCTCTTTTTTTGATTGTATTGTGGATGTAAGGAAAATCAAGAAGGGAAAACCAGATCCAGAAATATTTTTGACAGCTGCCGATCAATTAAAAGTAAAACCCGATGCATGTGTGGCAATAGAAGATGGAGAGGCAGGTATAAAAGCTATTAATCAAACAGATATGGTTTCTATCGGCGTTGGTAAGCATCTGAGGGAAGAGGATGTGAATTTTCGCGTATATTCAACAGCTGATTTGCATGTAAAGACGATCAAAGAGGTTTTCGAGAAAGCAAGAAAAGGAACAGATTATAACAGCGCGTATACAAAAAATTAGTAAATCTTTTACATGCAAGTAGCAAAGCGCTAAAAAACATATGCTAGAATAAAATAAGAGAGCAAAGATACATAGGAAGGGGTACATCATGATTAAATGTATTGCGATCGATATGGATGGAACGCTAGTAAATAGTGAACAAGTTGTAAGTAAAGAAAATGCCCAAGCGATTAAGACAGCTCAAAAGGCAGGGGTGGAAGTTGTTGTTGCTACGGGACGTTCTTATGAAGAAGCGCGTTATGTTTTAGAAGAAGCAGGACTTCATACATATTTAATTTGTGCAAACGGAGCAGAGCTTCGCAATCCACAAGGGGAAAAACAATATTCAGTAGGCATGACGATGGAAGCTATTCGTGAAGTAGAAGATATTTTTAAGAAGTTTCAGCTGTACTTTGAAGTCTATACAAGTGAAGGTACGTATTCAAATGACTATGAAAAAGCTTTGTCCGTATTAATGGATATTTATTTAAGTGCTAGCTTAAAAGATAATTATGAAAAATCGTTAGAAGCGGCAAAAGAGCGTTTCAATAGCGGCAGAGTAAAGCTTATTGAAGAGTATGAAGCGCTGTTTCAAGATCCAAACAAGGACATTTATAAGCTGCTTGCTTTCTCTTTTGATGAAGGAAAGTTAGAACAGGCAAAAGTAGAACTTGTGAAGTTAGATTCTATTGCAGTCAGTGCATCTGGTAAAGAAAATATTGAAATAAATGATGAAAATGCTCAAAAAGGAATTGCGGTTACATCATTTGTTCAAGAACGCCATATTTCTTTAGAAGAAACGATGGCCATTGGAGACAATTATAACGACGTATCGATGTTTCAGCGAGTTGGACGTGCCGTAGCGATGGGAAATGCCCCTCAAGAAATTAAAGAGTTTGCCCATATCGTAACAGGCACAAATGACGAGCACGGCGTAGCTCAAGCTATCTTAAATGCGCTTGAAACAGTCAAACAATAAGCAAAATAGAAAAGCATGCCTTTAGGCATGCTTTTAGTTTGTTACTTTTTCTTTGTTACGACGGTATGCACCGTGATTTGTTGGTCCGACATATTGATTTAAAGCAAATGAATGGCGAATTGCTTCTGTAATAAACTCTTTTGCTGTATAAATAGCTTGTTTGACGTCACTGCCTTTTGCCAATTCAGCAGCAATCGCAGCTGAGTATGTGCATCCAGCACCATGTGTAAATGTCGTTTCAATACGTTCAGACTCTAAGATCTCAAATGTCTTTCCATCATAAAGCAAATCGATTGCTTTTTCGTGTGCTAATTTACTTCCACCTTTAATCAATACATATTTGGCACCAAGTTCAGAAATTTTCACGGCTGCTTCTTTCATTTGATCAACCGTTTTGATAGGGCCAAGTCCGCTTAATTGACTAGCTTCAAATAAGTTAGGCGTTACGACTGTTGCTTTTGGAACTAGTACATCACGCAAGCTGACAGTTGTTTCCGGATGAAGCGCTTCGTCTTCTCCTTTACATACCATCACAGGATCTACTACAACATTTTTTAAATCGTATTCTTCAATTGTTTTTGCCGCTAGTTCAATAATTTCCACTGAGCCAAGCATACCCGTTTTTAGAGCCTGTACGCCTACGCCTTTTACAATTGTTTTCAGCTGCTGTTCAACAGTGGAAGCTTGTTGTGGAAATACGTTATGAGACCAGCTGTTATCGGGATCCATTGTTACAATTGTTGTTAAAGCTGTCATTCCGTAAACACCAAGTTCTTGGAATGTTTTTAAATCCGCTTGAATGCCAGCTCCGCCGCTGCTATCAGAACCAGCAATGGTTAATGCTTTATTCATTGTCATAAAAAATCCTCCCGTATTTTAAGTTCATAGAGAAAATAGAGTAAAATTTCTACCGGGCGGCTTTTAGTTGCCCAATGTGTTTTAGATAAATTTCTTCCATTCACTTTTTCTTCTATTTTATCGCTTTTAATGTAGATATTCAATTTCTAAAAACTGTATGAATCCTACGTGTAATTTAGAATTATCATGACTGACTGTGAAGCATGAGTTAAATGAACGTTAGCGAATGAGATATAAGGTGATTTGAACATTTACTTTACATAAACTTAAGAGTAACCACCTTCACAAGTAATCGGATGCTAAAAAACTTCTTATTAAAAGGCTTTTTACCTTATTGTACAAGCACTCTTTTTCTTAATGAATAAAATGAATAGAAACTTAAGAAAGGGTGATTCACATAAAAAAACATTATAATCATGACAGTTATAAAGATGCCCCGGATTCTTCTAATCAATCACAACTTCAAAAGAGAAATCACAAAGACTGTTATATGAAATCGAATTTAATGAGCGATAACTTCAAAACTGTTAAGACAGGTACTTTAAATGTTTGTATAATCGTATTACCAGGAGCTAAAGTTGATTGAAACTCTAAAGATAATCCGTCTACAGTTCCCAACCGTGTAAAAAGAGACATAGCGGCTGCTAATAGGATATGGAAACAATATGAGAAAAACCAATTAATCCAGGGGGTTACATTTACTATTACACGTTCATTTGTTTTTTTGGAAAACATCAGTGGCATTGTAAGTAATGAGGAAAATTTTCCAATTAGAGGAGCTAGTCATCTTACAATGGTACAAGCAATGCTTGAAACTGGCCGAAAAGTTTGTCAAGACGCTGATGTATACGTATTTTATATGAATGGAAATAGATTTGGGCCTGTTAATTTTGACTATTCATCGACTCTTGCTGTAACTTATAACTCTTTTCCACTTGTGATTATGACAAATGCAAGTACAGATGAGTATCTTCTTGCACATGAATTAGGTCACTTTATGTTTATTACGAATCGGTTTAACGAGACAGATGATCCTGAACCATTTCATGAATTAGATGGTAATCATAATAGAACGCCTAGCAACCTTATGTTTCCTACTCCTGAATTCTGGCCAATGGTACCGGAGATTACCGGTGAACAGATACACAAAGCTTTAAATAGTCGTGTTTTTTACAGCTAATTGCTGTTTATTCAAAATAAAAACGCCCTTAACAGAGGGTTAAGGACGTTTTTTACTATCTATTAAATAGAAGCTAATTCTTTTTCCAGAGCTACGTCTACTGATACATAATCATAACCTAAATCATGTGCAACTGCTTCGTACGTAATAGCTCCGTTTGCAACGTTCACTCCTAATTTTAACGCTTCGTTTTGAGCGATTGCTTTGTGAACACCTTTAGAAGCAATTTGAAGTGCGTAAGGTACCGTTACATTTGTTAAAGCAATCGTTGATGTGCGTGGAACTGCTCCTGGCATGTTCGCAACTGCATAGTGTACAACACCGTGCTTTTCATAAGTAGGCTGATCGTGTGTTGTAATGTGGTCAATTGTTTCAACAATACCACCTTGGTCGATTGCTACGTCAACAATAACAGAACCTGGCTTCATGGTTTTCACCATTTCTTCTGTTACGAGTTTTGGAGCTTTTGCACCTGGGATTAATACTGCACCAATCACTAAATCTGACTCTGCTACTGCATCCGCAATGTTATAGGGATTTGACACTAGCGTATTGATTTGGTTGCCAAAGATATCGTCTAATTGACGTAGGCGTTCAGGACTTAAATCAATAATTGTTACATCAGCACCGAGGCCGATTGCGATTTTTGCAGCATTTGTACCAACACCGCCGCCTCCAATAATCGTTACTTTTCCGCGGCTAACTCCAGGAACACCCGCTAATAAAATTCCTTTTCCGCCGTTTGATTTTTGAAGGAATTGTGCACCAATTTGAGCAGCCATACGTCCTGCTACTTCGCTCATAGGTGTTAATAGAGGCAATGTACGATTGACTGCCACTGTTTCATAAGCAATAGCCGTTACACCGCTATCTTTTAATGCTTTTGCCAGTGCTGGTTCAGCTGCTAAGTGAAGGTAAGTGAATAAGATAAGACCTGGTCTAAAATAGCCGTATTCACTTGCTAATGGTTCTTTTACTTTCATGACCATTTCAGCTTGTGCCCACACGTCAGCTGCTGTCTCAACAATTTCAGCTCCGGCTTTTACATAATCTTCGTTTGTGAAGTTACTTCCAATACCCGCTTCATTTTCAATTAATACACGATGACCTGTACCAACAAATGATGCTACGCCTGCTGGTGTAATCGCTACTCGGTTTTCGTTGTTTTTGATTTCTTTTGGTACGCCAATAATCATGATTAATTTCCCCCTTGGTCGTTTGTGTATCTTTAGTATAAAGAAAGTTTTGTGAAATTTCTTTGTCTAGAAAGAAGAATTGAAGAAGCGGTTTTTGTTTAAACACACAAATGTAACCGCTTACTTATCAGAATTTTTAATTTTTATGTCAGGTTATCTAACATTGTTAAGGGAAGAAAACATAAAAAAAGAGCTATTTATTTATCGGAAAATAAATAAATAGCTTTCTGTTAAAAAATATAACATTATCTGTTATTTTTTATATTTCATTAACTTAATATCAATATAAAGAGTCATTTTTTGATTAACATCCTTTAAGTTGATATCACCAATCTCTGAAATTCGCTTTAATCGATAGCTAAGTGTATTCATATGCACATTTAATTCTTTGGCTGCTTCATTAATATTGTTATCATTATTTAAAAATACTTCAAGAGTCTCCACCAAGTTACTGTTATGACGAAGGTCATAATCAGTTAGCTTCTTTAAAGAATGGTTTTCAAATTGATCTTGAACGCGCTTGTCTAAAATAACATCTAGAAATTGATAAATACCTAATTCTTGATAGTTAATAATCTCTTTTGTTTCTTCTGGAAACTTACTTTTCATATCTAATACGTTCAAAGCTTCTTTATAGCTTTTTTCGATATGATCGTGCGATGAATAAATACTGCTGCAGCTGGCTTTAATTTGAGTAACATCAAAGCGTTCATGCATGTTTCCTCTAAAATAGTCTACAAAATCTCGCTGTTCATCAAGAGGATTTTCAACCGCATCCAAAGAAAGCAGTAAGATTAAATCATTGCAATCAATCGTATAAAGAACGATTTTTAAGCGGTGCATTGTTTTCAACATATACGAAATTTGGCGTTCAGCTTCAGGCGTAATATCTTCTTGGAAGCGGAAGATAGCAATGGAAAACGCTGATGGAGCCGTAATTTGAGCTTCATAAAACGCTTCTGAAATTTCTTGGCGAGACTTAATGTGGCCAGTTAATAATTTCCAGAAAAATTCCTGTGAGCGCTCCTCTCGTTTGTATTTTCGAATTTGAAGCTGCAGCAATTTGTTTTTTAATACATTCGCAGCTTTTTTTAATAGCTCCACTTCTTCATCGCCTAAGGCTTTCTCAATTTCCACAGCCCAAATGAATCCTAGAACTTCTTCATTTTTCCAGATAGAAATGGCTATACGATCTCCAAGCCCGATTTCATTTATATTTTTCACACGCACAGGTTCATTTGTCTCAAGCAGTTTCGGAATAATGCCTTCTTTCCATAAGTTGTTAATGACTTTTTCCGGAACTCTTCTTCCAATAATCGTAGCAATACGCGCTTGGTCCGTTCTTTCATCATGGGTGCTGTAAGCTAGTAAGCGATGATTAGCATCTTCAATCGTAATAGGGCAGTTCAATACCTCGCTAATGCGATCAGCAAATTCTTCAAGCGTATCAAAATTTTCTTTGAACGGATCTTTGATTGGTTTTGTCATATATAAAATCCCTCTTCGTAAAACAAAATAAGTACTAGTGCAGCTTTTTTAGCTGCAGTAAATATAGTAAAACGGTAACAACCGTGTTGATCATCAATTCATTGAAATGATTAACTGCTTAATATTTTAACAAAAGTAATTGTTTAAGAAAATGTTAAAATGCGTCTAAAGGTAGTTAAGAATGTACGGATGATTAGTAACTGCGTTCATTTCACTTATTTTATCGAAATTTTCTTCAAAATAATCAATGTTCGGTGAGCATGATTCTTTTCAAATGTGTATAATAAAACGTATGATTATGGTTATATCAAACTTGAATCTGTAACTTTCTTTATGATATGTTCAGTTACGATTAGGTTGACCAATTCATATTACACATGAAGGGAAGAATTTAACATGGCAAAACAACAAATCGGTGTTATCGGTTTAGCGGTTATGGGGAAAAACTTGGCGCTAAACATTGAGAGCAGAGGCTATTCTGTTTCAGTTTATAACCGCTCTCCTGAAAAGACAGAAGAGTTCCTAAAAACAGAAGCAGAAGGTAAAAATTTTGCAGGTACATACAGTGTGGAAGAGTTTATTAATTCTCTTGAAAAACCGCGTAAAATTTTATTAATGGTTAAAGCTGGTGCTGCTACAGATGCAACAATTGATTCGTTAAAACCATACTTAGAAAAAGGCGACATTTTAATCGATGGCGGAAATACATTCTTCCAGGATACAATTCGTCGTAACAAAGAGCTAGAAGAATTAGGTATCCATTTCATCGGTACAGGCGTATCCGGCGGAGAAGAAGGCGCATTAAAAGGACCTTCAATCATGCCTGGCGGACAAAAAGAAGCATATGAACTTGTAAAACCAATCTTAACAGCTATTTCAGCGAAAGTTGAAGGCGATGATTGCTGCACATACATTGGACCAAATGGTGCAGGTCACTACGTAAAAATGGTTCATAACGGCATCGAGTATGGCGATATGCAGTTAATTTGTGAAGCATACTTCATCATGAAAAACGTATTAGGCTTAGAAACAGATGAATTACATGAAGTATTTGCTGAATGGAATAAAGGCGAGCTAGATAGCTACTTAATTGAAATCACAGCTGATATCTTTACGAAAAAAGATGAAGAAACAGGTAAAGCACTTGTAGACGTTATTTTAGATACTGCAGGTCAAAAAGGTACAGGTAAATGGACAAGCCAAAGTGCGCTTGATTTAGGTGTACCACTACCAATCATTACAGAATCTGTATTTGCACGCTTTATTTCAGCTATGAAAGAAGAACGTGTAAAAGCAAGCAAAGTATTGAGCGGTCCAAATGCAGCTGCATTTGAAGGCGATAAAACCGAATTAGTAGAAGCAATTCGTAAAGCATTGTACATGAGTAAAATTTGTTCATATGCGCAAGGGTTTGCTCAAATGAAAGCAGCTTCTGAAGAATATGACTGGAATTTACAGTATGGTGATATTGCAATGATCTTCCGCGGTGGTTGTATCATCCGTGCACAATTCTTACAAAAAATTAAAGAAGCTTACGATCGCGATGCAGATCTAACAAACTTATTGTTAGACCCATACTTCAAGGATATCGTAGAAGGCTATCAGTCGGCTCTTCGTGAAGTTATTTCAATTGCGGTTAAACAAGGTATTCCTGTACCAAGTTTCTCAAGTGCATTAGCTTACTATGACAGCTACCGTACAGAAACGCTACCAGCGAACCTTTTACAAGCGCAACGTGACTACTTCGGAGCTCACACATATCAACGTGTTGATAAAGAGGGCGTATTCCATACTGAGTGGTTAAAATAAAAAACAAGAAAAGCAGCTGTATACTACAGCTGCTTTTTTTATTTACTCTTTAGGTGAGAAGTTGTCTTCTCCGACTGGCCACCAGTGGAAACCGTCTTCAGCAAGCAATGCGTCTGATTCTTTTGGTCCCATTGAACCTGATTCGTAGTTCGGGAAGTTTTGTGCTTTTGTGCTTTCCCATGCTTCTGAGATAGTATCAACAAATTTCCAAGAAAGGGCTACTTCATCCCAGTGAGTAAAGTTCGTTGCATCTCCAAGCATGCAATCATAAATAAGGCGTTCATAAGCTTCCGGTGTATTCATTTTATCTCCACAGTTATTGCAATAGTTCAAGTTAATCGGTGTGGATGATGTGGCACCTGGCGTTTTACGCGCGTTCAAGTGAAGCGTAATGCCTTCTTCCGGTTGGATATGAATGACAAGCAAGTTTGGATGAATTTCTTTATCTTTATTGAAGTACAGGTTCATTGGTAAGTCTTTGAACTGTACAACAATTGTCGTTGCTTTTTCTTTCATGCGTTTACCTGTACGGATATAAATCGGTACGCCAGCCCATCTGAAGTTATCAATCATAAGCTTACCAGATACAAATGTAGCGGTATTAGACTCAGGATCAACCGAGTTTCCTTCGCGATAGCCGATAACTTCTTCTCCTTCAAGTACACCTTTGCCGTATTGACCTCGTACAAAATAATCATCTACTTCATCCACTGATAAAGAGCGAAGAGCACGCAATACTTTTACTTTTTCACTGCGAATTTCTTCCGGTGTTAATTTAATCGGCGGTTCCATTGCAAGTAGGGCCACCATTTGAAGCATATGGTTTTGTACCATATCTCGAAGGGCACCTGAAGATTCATAGTAACGGCCACGGTCTTCTACACCAAGCGTCTCACTAGACGTAATTTGGATGTTTGAAATGTATTGGTTGTTCCACATCGGTTCAAATAGAGCATTTGCAAAACGGATAACTTCGATATTTTGCACCATTTCTTTACCGAGATAGTGGTCGATACGATAAATTTGATCTTCCTTAAATGCATGGCGAATTTGTTCATTTAATTCTTTAGCAGAAGGATAATCATGGCCAAACGGCTTTTCAATGACTAGGCGGCTCCAGCCTTCTGTTTGTGTTAAACCTTCATTTTTTAAATTCGAAGCAATCGTTCCGAAAAATTCAGGTGCCATTGCTAGATAGAAAATACGATTTCCAGGCACGTTGTATTGCTCATCAAGGCTTTCTGTTAGGCTTTTTAATTCTTGATAAGAAGCGACATCTGTTACGTCAAACGGTTGGTAATAAAAATGTGAAGCAAACTTTTCAATGTCAGCGTCACTGTTTTTGAAACTGCTCACTGATTTTTTTACATTTTCGCGTAATTCGTCATTAGTCCAAGGTCTTCTTGCGACACCAACAACAGCGAAATCTTCCGATAGTTTGTTCGCTTTATATAAGCGGAAAATAGAGGGGAATAACTTACGTTTTGCTAAATCACCTGTAGCGCCAAAAATTACGATAATGGATTTTGGTTGTACATTTGTCATTACTTCTAGGACCTCACTTTGTCGTAGTTACGTTCAATTTTTTTCCGCTTTAACAGACAACACTTAAATGAAATCTGGGGATTCATTGCCCGTTAAACTCGGCCTTTATAAACAAACGAATGATTGCTTGTTTACCTTTTCCTTTATGTATAGAACTACTAATAAATTGTAACGATTTTAAAGGGTTAACGCAAATAGATTAAAACAATTTGTAGTTATTATTCCATGTTTTTAACAAGTTTAAAAGTATTTTGTTTCGAATACGGAGAAAAAGCTACCGTTATTTTAACAGTAGCTTTTCTCATTTATTTATATTGATACAGGGAACCGATAGATTTTTTTGTTGAAAATGGCAGCTCAGGGCTATCGGCAATGATAAAAATAGGACAGTGCATTAAAAGTGGATGTTTTTCGAAAAAGGAAGCATCAGCGTGATAGATAGACGATAGAATAACAGGGAGCTGTTCTAAAAAGTGAAGGTAGCGTGTAATGGTTTCATCTGTTGATGTATGCGCACCGATGTAATAATACACAGTAAGGGAATAAAAACCTTTATCGAAGACGAAGGATGCTAAATATTCGTTCCGCTCTTTTTGCATATGATCGTAGGCAAATTCAATGCCGATTTGAATGGAAGGAACAGAAGTGTGTTGACCTGGGAAAACGGTGTATTTTCTTGGTATCATTGGTTCAACGGGTGTAACACCCAGGCTGTAGGTTACGTCTATTTGGTGGGGATTGCTGATGATCATATGGAATCCCTCCTTTAATATAAAAATACACTCTTTATAAGTGTATACAAAGTTTCATTGAACATGACAATATTAAAATATGCCCAGGCTCTCAGCGTATTTAAAGCAGGCAACGTTTGAGCAGGCGGCAGAGTTTACGATAAAATAACAAAAAAGATTATTATGAGGTGATAAGCAATGAGTATTTTAAAAAATGACTGGGCTCCTTTATTAGAAGAAGAATTTCAAAAAGACTATTACATACAGCTTCGAGAATTTTTAGTGGATGAATATAATCACCACACCATTTATCCTGATAAATATGATATTTTTAACGCTTTACACTATACGGATTATAAAAATGTAAAAGTTGTCATATTGGGACAAGATCCTTATCATGGACCAAATCAAGCGCATGGACTGAGCTTCTCTGTTCAACCAGGAGTCAAAACACCGCCTTCTTTAGTGAATATTTACAAAGAGCTGAAAAATGAAATGGACTATCACATTCCGAATAACGGTTATTTAGTCAAATGGGCAGAACAAGGTGTTCTTTTGCTTAACACTGTTTTGACGGTTAGAAGAGGGGAAGCGAATTCTCACAAAGGAAAAGGATGGGAACAGCTGACGGACCGCATTATTGAATTAGTGGCACAAAAAGAGGAGCCGGTCGTGTTTTTGCTGTGGGGCAAACATGCACAAGCTAAAAAAGAGCTCATTCATCATTCACACCATTTAATTTTGGAAAGCCCGCATCCTAGCCCATTTTCAGCTAATCGAGGCTTTTTTGGCAATAATCATTTTCAACGAGCAAATGAGTTTTTGCTCCAACACGGACGTCAATCCATCGATTGGCAAATTGATGATGTGTAAAAGTGAGCATTTCATGAAGATTAGCTTCAGACATAGCCTCCTATTTCATCTTTTGATAAAATAGCTGTATAAAGTCATATTGAATGTAAGATGAGGTGTCTACATGGATATAAAAATGGCGCAGCTCCTTGATAAAATTAGTGCAGAAGTACAAAAAGCGAAGCACCATTCGAATAGTGGGAACGTTCGAGATCAATTGGTTGCTATCAAAGCACTGTGTGAGCTTGCATTAGATCAAAATGAAGAGGTTTCAGCATCGAAACCTGTCTCGGTTTCAAAACCTGTTGTCATGTCTTCACCGGAAATTATGCAATCGCCTGAGATTATGCAGCAACAGATTATTCAGTCATCCAAACCTAATTTTGAAGGAACGAAATTGAAATCAGATGATGCAAACGGCGATAGTTTGTTTGATTTCTAAAGTGAGGAGAAAAACATGAAACTATTTTTAATAATCGGTGCAATCAATGCGATGTTAGCGGTTGCTCTTGGTGCCTTTGGAGCACACGGGTTAGAAGGGAAAATCTCAGAGAAGTATTTAGAGGTATGGAAAACAGGAGTGCAGTACCAAATGTTCCATGCAATGGGGCTGTTCGTTATTGCGTTTTTATTAAGCAAATTTCCTCAGTCTTCTTTGTTAACAGCTTCGGGCTGGATTATGTTTGCAGGGATTGTGCTGTTTTCAGGCAGTCTCTATGTATTAAGTACGTCCGGTATTAAAGTTCTTGGCGCGATTACTCCCCTAGGTGGAGTTGCTTTTATTGTAGCCTGGATTTTAATTGTTGTTGCAGCTGTAAAATGGCTATAAAAAAACCCCTGAAAAGGGGTTTTTTTAACGCGGAGAATAATTGCTCAACTGTTGGCCTCCACCGCCAAATGGATAATTGTATTTAATTTCTTCATCGAAGGTAATGTAATCAAGATAAACCATAAGCAGTACATAGCGCGTTCCAGTCTGTGGATCGCTTAAAATGATATGATCGCGTCCGGCCGCTTCAATAATACCTCTAAAGACCTTCGCGTTCCACTGCGTATTATTTTCAAACGTCATATATACAGTCGCTATTTTTCCTCGATTTAAACGTAAAATATTTTCAATATATGATTCTTCAATAGGCAGTTGATTTGGGTCTTGCGGGGCACCACTGCCTCCAGAAGAGGTAGGGGGTGGCCCTCCTTGGCTTTGCCCTTGAACCTGCGGCTGGCCGCCTGGCTGGGGCTGCTGCGGCTGAGGCATATAATAAGGGTAGTTTGGACTCATATACGGATTTTGCATATATTGCTGTTGCGGTTGATTAGACTTTGGTTTTTTCATAGGAACCTCCTTCAAACAAAAAGAAATTAGTAAACTCCTGGACAATCAGCTTGAGTTGGTGCAAAGAAACAGTGAGATTTAAATCGTCCTGTGTTATTTTGGTTATACCATTGAGCAGGACAGTCGCCGCTGGGCTTGAAAAACCACAGTGAGTTTTCCGCGGGGTTAAAACGTTCCCCTCTTAATACACGTCGTGCAAGTGTAATTTCAGACTGGCGGGCACGCTGATAAAAGTAGCCTTTTTGAGTTGCTTCAAATCCGCCTGGGTTTTGAAATACCATCTGACGAATGGTTCTTATATTTCTAAAATCCAAACAGGGAGCTTTAGCGCGGTTCACGCCTACATTTCCTACCAGTAACATCCCTTGTTTTCCTTCACTTTCAGCTTCAGCTCGAATGAGTCTGGCTAGGAGCTTAACATCTTCTTCGTTGTGTGCAACGACTGCCATTATCCCACCTCGCTTACTTGTGACACTGTTGTATATATATGGTCCTGTAGATGCGAATATGCCATGGGTAGAAAATAAAAAAACCTGTTTCCAAGTGGAAACAGGTTTTTTATATACTAAATTTTATAAAAGAGATGAACGCTTTTGCAGCTTAGTTTAAACGTGTAAAAAGCGTGCAATAGCTTCTTCTTTTAATAAATTTCCGACAAAGAAGCTGCCAAATTCCCCGTAGCGAGCACTTACTTCGTCAAAACGCATTTCGTATACTAATTTTTTAAATTGAAGAACGTCATCTGCAAAAAGAGTAACGCCCCACTCATAATCATCAAACCCAACAGAACCCGTAATGATTTGCTTTACTTTTCCAGCGTATTGACGTCCAATCATTCCGTGGCTGCGCATTAAGCTGCGTCGTTCTTCCATAGGAAGCATGTACCAATTGTCATTTCCTTGACGACGTTTATCCATTGGATAAAAGCAAACGTGACTAGCTTTTGGTAAAGTTGGATATAGTCTAGCTTGGATTTGAGGATTTTCATAAGGATCCTCCCCAGCAGGTAAGTAGTTGCTTAATTCAACTACTGATACATATGAATAAGTAGGAATGGTAAACTCAGCAAGCTTTGTTTTGTTAAATTCTGTTTCAATTTCATTTAGTTCTTCCATAGTAGGACGAACAAGCATTAGCATAAAATCTGCTTTTTGGCCGACAATGGTATATAAAGCATGACTGCCTTGCTTTTCAGCTTCAGTTCCTTTCCATTTCTCAATCAAACCTAAAAATTCATGGATGGCCGCTTGGCGATCGTCGCTTGATAACTGCTTCCAAGCGCCCCAATCGATTGAACGGAAATCATGAAGTGCATACCAACCGTCTAATGTTTGTGCTGCTTCTGCCATTTCGTTTCACTCCTATTGTCCGATTATGATAAATTCCAATTCTACTATATCATAGTTTGTCCGAAGAACTGGAATGAAAAACCTGTGATTTTGTGACTAAACTTTAAACAATTGTTGCAAAGTAAAAACAGGTTTTATTTTGAGTGTTAGCGGAAAATTAAGAATTAAAAGACTTTTTCGTAATCATGGATTCTTGAAGGACATGCCTTTGATTTTTAAAAAAAGTGGAGTATCCTATTATGAGAAAAGTTTTTTACATATCGAGGAGGATTTACTTTGAGTGATTTATTTACAGGTTTAAAACAAAAAGTATCAGCTAGCGATGTATCAATCGTATTCCCAGAGGGATTAGATGAGCGCGTATTAGGTGCTGTTTCTCGTTTAGCTGCCGACAATATCTTAAAGCCTATCGTTGTTGGAAATAAAGACGCGGTAGCATCAAAAGCAGCAGAATTAAACGTAAAATTAGACGGTGTTGAGGTTTTAGATCCTCAAAGCTACTCTGAATTTGATGAAATGGTGGCAGCATTTGTTGAGCGTCGTAAAGGCAAAGCAACAGAAGAAGATGCTCGCAAAATTTTATTAGATGAAAATTATTTTGGCACAATGCTTGTTCATATGAACAAAGCTGACGGTCTTGTAAGCGGAGCTGCTCATTCTACAGCAGACACGGTGCGACCTGCTCTACAAATTATCAAAACAAGACAAGGTGTTAAGAAAACATCTGGCGTATTTATCATGGTTCGCGGCGATCAAAAATACGTATTTGCTGACTGTGCAATTAATATTTCACCTGACAGCCAAGATTTAGCTGAAATTGCTATCGAAAGTGCTCGTACAGCTGAAATGTTCGATATCGATCCTCGTGTTGCTATGCTAAGCTTCTCAACAAAAGGATCAGCAAAATCTCCGGAAACAGAAAAGGTAGCAAACGCAGTAGAAATTGCAAAAGAATTAGCACCAAGCGTAACATTAGACGGCGAATTCCAATTCGACGCAGCATTTGTTCCTTCTGTAGCTGAAAAGAAAGCACCAGGTTCAGTGATCAAAGGAGATGCAAACGTATTTGTATTCCCAAGCCTTGAAGCAGGTAACATTGGTTACAAAATTGCACAGCGCTTAGGAAACTTCGAAGCAGTAGGTCCAATCTTACAAGGTCTAAACAAACCGGTAAACGATCTATCTCGCGGTTGTAACGAAGAAGATGTGTACAAGCTTGCTTTAATCACAGCTGCTCAAGCACTTTAATAAAAAAACTCCGTCCTAGGGCGGAGTTTTTTTATTCGGCTAATGAACCCAACGCTTTTTCATTGCGGTCATACATGCGCTGCAGCTGCGTCTCAAACAGCATTTGTTCGGTAGCATTTAAAGGCATATTTACAAGAGAAGAGCTCATGCTATTCAGTGTTTGCAATAAAAGCAGCATGACATCAGAAACGGTTAAATCAATCTGTAATAGTTCAGATAGAGAAGCCATTGTATGAGGCTCGATATCTGGGTATGAAAATTTAGTTTCTGTGTTTTGGAGCCCTTTTTTGTAAAACTCTTGAATGAGAGAAGCGCGTTTAGAGCCGCTTCCGTTAACGCATAAGTAAATTTGTACGGCCACACCGCCGCGAACGCGTCGCTGTGAAATGCCTGCAAATTTTTGATTGCGAATGCTCAAATCAAAGCTGCCGGGACAATAGGATCCTACGATTTCCTTCGCTTCAATTGCGGTACCGTAAGATGCAAACATGGCCTTAATCAAATCAAACATGGCTTCATAGCCACGATCAATATCAATTCCTTTTTCTGCATCTGGAAAAATTAAAGAAATGTTTAGAACATCTTGATCAAGTACGACAGCGAGGCCGCCTGAATTGCGGACGATTGTTTTATACCCTTGTTCATGTAAATAAGCTGCACCTTCAGCCAGGTGAGGGAGCTTTGTATCTTGAATGCCTAATACAATCGTATCGTGATGCACCCATGAGCGCATGACAGCTGGAGATTCACCTCTTCCAACGGTTGTACAAAGCGTGTCATCGATGGCAAAAGAATGACGGGCATCAAAATGAGGACCTAGACTGGATTGATCAATAATACGCCAAGCGGGCTGTGCTAAAAGTTTCAAACTATTCTGCTGCATATCTCAAACCCCTTTATAAACAGTAAACGAACATATTATAGCATAAAGGCGTCAGGTCATTGTCTGTAAAATAGAAAAAGAAGAAAGCAGAGCCAAGTTTGACATCCCTCTTTCTTCGTTCGTGTAGCTTATTCAGCCATTTTCTCAAGATTTCCGTTACGATCCATTTTAAACGTAGTAGAAGAACGCTCTTCTTCATCAAATAGAGCTAACTTTCGCGCACGGTTCATGATTTGCATTAATGTTTCATAGTCTTCTTGAATAGTAGTAGCATTAGCTTCGAGATGTTTAATTTGTTTTTCCAACTCTGTGTTTTTCTTAGCTAACTCTGCATTTTCTTGCATCAAGCGTTTGTTTTCGCTTTGCAATGCTTGTAAATTGCTCGCTTGATTTGGCATTGTTTGCAAGAAGCGAATAACATCAGCCATTGAAAGCTCCTCACTGCTGCTTCTTTCTACGTGTGTTTCAGGTAAGCTATATGTTGCTGTAGGCGCAGACATCATTTGTTCCACATGCTCTACAGATGCTGGTGGCGTATATAATAATTTCTTTTTGCCTTGCTCTTGTCCAAGTGCACGCATACGCTGTTTTCGCTGTTTTTTAGCTAGCTGCAGTGCTTTTTCATACTGATGGCGTACAACAGCATTCCATCTGAATCCACATGCTGCTGAAGTTCGATTTAATTCATCTCCAACTTCTTCAAACGCATTCAACTGCGTACTTCCTTCGCGGACATGGCGCAATACTGTTTCAGCTAATAATAAGTCGTTTTCTTCTGTCCAAGCATCTTGTCTATCTTTCACTTTGTTCACTCCTCTATTTTCCATGACTCATAGTAATCATGTTTTGTAGTATCATCATGTACAAAAAATCCATACTTTATACCATTTCTTCTAGGAGTATGATAGATTTTGCTTCCTTCTTTAACTTGCATCGGACTTCAAATAGGGGTAAAATACCCCTTAGACAAAATGATGAACCAATTTTGAAAGGATTGTGTCAACATGGCAAATGAATTTAGAATTTGTGATGATTGTCAGGCAACAAACGTCAAAACGTTGTTACCTCGACTTAAAAAAATAGATGAACAAGCTGAAGTACAAATCGGTTGCCAGTCTTACTGTGGACCCGGACGTAAAAAGTCATTTGCATTTGTAAATAACCGTCCTGTAGCAGCGCCAACAGAGGACGAATTAATCGAGAAGATTGAAAAAAAAGTAAAAAAATAGATAGTGAAACAATAAATAGCTGCTTTTCTGCTACTTATTTGTCGAACGAGCTTCTTACAAACAGAATCGCCTTGTTTGTTAGGTAAATCACCTTGGTTGCTTGACAAGGTGATTTTTTATTCTGAATAGGAAAATAGGAAGTGAGTGTCGAAAAATTATAGCAACAACAAAGTGAAGATAGAGAGGTATGTAAATGACATATCCTAATGAAAAACTCAGTGAAGAAAAAGTATTTAAAGATCCTGTTCACCGCTATATCCATGTAAGAGATCGTGTTATTTGGGAGCTAATTGGGACAGCCGAATTTCAAAGGCTGCGTCGTATTAGACAGCTAGGAACGACATACTTAACGTTTCATGGGGCTGAGCACAGCCGTTTTAGTCATTCCTTAGGTGTTTATGAAATTGTGCGCCGTATTATTGATGACGGTTTTCAAGGACGCCCTGAATGGAATGAAGATGAGCGTCTTCTTTGTCTTTGTGCTGCTTTACTGCACGATTTAGGTCACGGTCCGTTTTCACATTCATTTGAGAAGGTTTTCCACTTAGATCATGAAGAATTTACACAAGCCATTATCGTAGGTGACACGGAGGTAAATCAAGTGTTGACGAAAGTGGGAAAGGATTTTCCTAAAAAAGTGGCCGAAGTAATCGCGAAAACATATGAAAATAAGCTTGTCGTTAGTTTAATTTCCAGTCAAATTGATGCAGATCGCATGGATTATTTGCAGCGTGATGCGTATTACACAGGAGTAAGCTACGGTCACTTTGATATGGAACGAATTCTTCGTGTTATGCGTCCTCGGGAAGACCAAGCCGTGATTAAACACAGCGGTATGCATGCGGTTGAAGATTATATTATGAGCCGCTACCAAATGTACTGGCAAGTGTATTTTCATCCTGTTACGAGAAGTGCTGAAGTTATTTTGACAAAAATTTTACATCGCGCGAAAGAGCTCCATCATCATTACTATGAGTTCAAGCAGGAGCCCACTCATTTTTATTCGATTTTTGAAGAAGAAATATCGCTAAAAGAGTATTTGAAATTAGATGAATCTGTTATTTTATTTTATTTTCAAGCATGGGAAGAAGAAGAGGATGAAATTTTATCTGATCTATGCCGAAGATTTATGAATCGTCAGCTTTTTAAATACATTGAGTTTAATCCAAATTCACAAATGAAAATGTGGATGGAGCTTACAACACTTTTTAAAAAAGCGGGCATTAACCCAGATTATTATTTAGTCGTCGATTCTTCAAGCGACCTACCATACGATTTTTATCGACCGGGTGAAGAGGAAGAACGTTTGCCGATTCATCTGTTGATGCCAAATAATGAAGTGCGTGAATTATCACGTCAGTCGGAGATTGTTGAAGCAATTTCAGGGAAAAAGAGAACCGATCATAAATTATATTTTCCACAAGATCTCATTGATCAATTGTCGTCTAAGCGAAAAGTTAAAGATCAGATTATAAACTTACTAAAAGGAGATCAGAGTTAAATAGTATAGGAGTTGAAGGGGCTGTGTTAAACGATCACGCAAAGATTGTGAAAGTATTTTCCGCGGCGGGAGAAGTTGTTGGCAGAAAAAAGTTACAAAAGATGATATTTATCGGAAAAAAACTGAAGTTTCCTTTTTATGAAAAGTATAATTTTCACTTTTTTGGACCTTATTCTGAGGAATTAACGCTTCGAATTGAGGAGCTGTGTAACTTGGGCTTTTTAAGTGAAATTAAAGAGAAAAAAGGCGGGTATATGCAGTATCGTTACGTATTAACAGAAGCGGGAGAAGGATTTTTAAGTCACTATGACTTAGAGCTTCCTCACTTGCAGGAATGTATGAAGGATATGAACGAGCAAAGCTCTAAATTTTTGGAGCTCGTCTCTACGATTTTATATTTTGATAACTTACCTAAAGAAGAAGTAAAAGAAAAAGTGTTTACGTTAAAGCGTAAGCAAAACTATACAGAAGAAGACATTGCAGAAGCATACGAATATATTGAAAAACTTCAGGCAACTCTGTCTGTACATTAAAAAGATGCCATAGGTCAACTCCTATGGCATTTTTTTTATGTAGGCGTTATTGATCGCTCATGCGCTTGCCCGCTACAGCGTAATGGTTTTTAGACATTTCTTCGATGATAATGGATACTTTTTCAGGTGATGCACCTGTTGTTTCTACAACAGCATCCGTTACTTTTTCAACAAGAGCTCTTTTTTGATCATCTGTACGGCCCTCAAGCATCTTAACAGTTACAACTGGCATAATGTGTACACTCCTTTTTGGTCAGTATATGATTAGTGTACCCGTTTTCTGAATAAAATGACAGTATGAGGTAGTGATGCAGGTCATAATCTGTAGTATACTTTTTATCATAACATCGATGCTAAAAACCAGGTGGGGCCATAGGGAGCCCATGTCTGGTTTTTGAGACCTTTGAGGCCATGTTCAAGAAGCCTTGTATCCTTCTTCGTAAGCAAACGGTTTATTTAGTAGATATGATGTGTAGAAATTATTTTAAAATAAAGGAGATAAAGAGTGGAACATTTTTTAGCTTTTTCATTGCAAGACCTTCCTTACGTGGTGATGACCCTTATTGTTGCATTCACACTGCATGAGTTTGCACATGCGTATGTAGCTTATTTATTTGGAGACCACACGGCTAAAAAGCAAGGAAGGCTAACGCTTTCTCCGCTGGCACATTTAGATCCATTTGGAACGCTTTTGTTAATTATCGCAGGTTTTGGATGGGCGAAGCCGGTTCCTGTTAATCGCTATTTCTTTAAAAAGCCTCGTTTAGCTGGTATTCTAGTATCGATAGCGGGACCGTTTAGCAACTTGTTGTTGGCATTTATCGGCTTGCTTATTTACTATTTGATGAACAATGCCGCAGTGGACAACGATGCGCTTTATCGTTTTTTTACATTATTTATTCAAATAAACCTAACACTAGGTGTATTTAACTTGTTGCCTTTTCCGCCTTTAGACGGCTACCGCGTGATTGAAGATCTCGTTCCGCCGTCTACGCGAGCCAAAATGACGCAGTATGAGTCTTGGGGTATTTTTGTATTTTTGATTCTTGTGATTACACCTCTGGATCGAATTGTAATCTGGCCGCTTCTAAACGGAGCAGCAACGTTTGTGATGAATATCTTTCAGCAGATATTAGCACCACTGATTTACTAAATAGAGGAGGCTTACTATGACTCAGCCAAAAAAGAAAAGTATAGGATTTAATATCATAAAAGACGATTCAACCGACGGCCACGGCGGCTACGGGGTTGGAGCGTTAAGTTTAGAAAACATTTCACCGGTTTTTGTTTGCCCAAGCGATGAAGAAGTATTTGTCGATATTGGTGCGATGCATGCCAGAAGTGTAGTAGAAAAAGGAATTAAGTTCTTACCGAATAAAGACGAGGTGCCAAACGGCAAGTTATATTGGCTTGTATGGGTAACGATTGATCGCAAGCAAGAAGGACCTTACTACGCAGGTATGACAGCATGTGAAATGACCGTTGATCGTGAAATTCGCCGCGGCTATAAGTCACTTCCTGAACATGTAAACAAAATGGATAAATCCTTAAAACGACGCATTATGGTAGAAGAAATGGATAACAAGTCTAAGGCTTTGCTTCGTGAGTTTTTGAAGTCTCATAATGAAGAAATCTGGACGTTATCTAATGATGACTTAAAAGAAGCGCTTCAAACATCGTAATGCTAAAAAAAGCTTAAGGCCAAGGCCTTAAGCTTTTTTTAATCAAACCATTTTGGGAACCAGTGAAATTTTTTACCTTCTGTTTCACGCTCTTTTTTCTTCGTTTTTGTTGCATGATCGATGTGATCAGTACAATATGTTTTAGGCTGTGTTCCAGTTAAATAATAAGCTTTATATTGAACAGGACATGATTTGGATGCTAACTTTCCATTTTGAGGATTAATGTTGACGCTCATTAATCCGTTTGGTGCTTTAAACTTTTCTTTTTTCTTCCCTTTTAAAGCATCTTCCATAAATAGCGCCCACATTTTTTTTGCGTATCCTTTTTCAGCTACATCATCCATTGTCCTTCCTTGATCATATCCAACCCAAACGCCTGAAACGAGCTGAGGAGAGTAGCCAATCATCCAGCTATCCGTAGAGGTTGTGCCGGATTTTCCCGCGTAAGGACGAGATACATATTTAGAAATAGGCTTTCCTGTGACGGTTGTATAGCCATTTAGCTTTTGATTAAACATGCCTGTCATTAAATGGGTAGTAAGAAAAGCATAGCGTCTATCAATGACTTGTTTCCGTTCAGAAGGAGCTTGATAAACAACTTCTCCGTCATGGGTTTCAATTCGTTTAATAAATGTTGGACGAATTTCTTTTCCGCCATTAGCAAAGATGCCGTACGCATTAACCATATCAATGACTTTGACAGGTGAAGTTCCAAGAGCTAAAGATGGAACTTTCTTTAAAGGTGATGATATACCAAGTGTTTTAGCGGTTTCGATCAAGCGATTTTCCCCAATGAACAAATGCGTTTTGACCGCATAAATATTGTCTGAAAGTGCGATGGCTTGAGCCATTGTAATAGGCGCATCTGCGTAATAATTGTGATAGTTACTAGGCGTGTATGTCGAAACACCATCTTCTAATTTGAACGTCGTTTCTTCACTTTTCATTGGAGTGGATTCAGTAAAACCATCTTTTAATGCCGCATAGTATAAAAATGGCTTCATCGTTGAGCCAGGCTGTCTTACTGCTTGAGTAGCGCGGTTAAACGGGCTCTTTTCATAATCTCTTCCACCAATAAGAGCTTTCACTTGTCCATTTTTAGGATTCATCGCAACAAATGCACTTTGTACGTCTGAAGAGCTGCTGATAACATCTTTCATTTTTTCTTCTGCCGTTCGCTGCATCTTTTCATCCAGCGTTGTATAAACGCGAAGTCCATTTGTATAAATCATGGTTTCATCAATGCCTAAATCTTGCTTTAATTCTGCTAGCGCTGCATCCATAAAGTAAGAAGCGTCTTCTTTGTTAGGATCTTTTTCAGCAGGCTTTGAAAATGCTAGGGGAGTTACCAGCGCTTTTGTTGCTTGCTTCGACGTAATAATTCCATCCTCTTTCATGAGAGATAAAATGATATTTTGTCGTTTTTTTGCATTTTCCTGATGAATAAGAGGAGAGTAGTAGCTAGGGCCTTTTGGAATACCGGCTAACATACTCGCTTCACTTAACGTCAAATTTTTGGCGTGCTTATCAAAGTACAGCCTAGCTGCCGCTTCAATTCCATAAGCTCCATGGCCGTAGTAAATCGTATTCATGTAGCCTTCTAGAATTTGGTCTTTGCTATAATTCATTTCTAACCGAATCGTATACAGAGCTTCTTGAAGCTTTCGAGTCCACGTTTTGTCGTGCTCTAAAAACAAGTTTCGTGCATACTGCTGAGTAATAGTACTCGCACCTTGTACTTTTCCCATAGCTTTTATATCAGCTACAATTGCTCCGGCGATTCGATGCATATCAAAGCCGTGATGCTCATAGAAGCGCTTATCTTCAACGGCTAAAGTCGCATCTTTTACGTAAGGTGAAATTTGATTAAGTGAAACCCAGTAGCGCTTTTGTCCATTGTGAACTTCATCAAGAACTTTACCGTTTGCTGAGTAGAAAACAGCTGTTTGAGAAACGTTTAGCGGAGGGGGGCCAGCGATTTTGGCGTAGAGAAAGATGCTTATGTAGGCAAACAACAATAAAGCCCCCGCTAATATACCAAGGACGAGAAGAATTCGGAAGATGCGTCTTGCCTTTTTTAAATGTTCGGTTAATACCGTTTCCATTTCTATTCACCACCAATATGTGTCACTATGCACCATACATGTTGCTTTCAACACAACAAAATTCTATTAAAAGAGCGGTGCAAGTAGATTCTAAAGCTTGTATCTATCATCAGTATGAAATAGAAAAGGAGGTTTTAAACCTCCATTGCTAAAAATTTTACTTGCTTTTTTGCTGAATTCATCTATACTTTTTTCATGTTTGTATAAATTATGTTAGGGTAATCTATGCATAGGTTAATTCTCAAAATAGAAGGGAAGATTTTGAAATGGAATTATGGTTCACAGAAAAGCAAACAAAGAACTTTGGTATTACAGCTAAAATTAATCGCACTTTACATACAGAGCAAACGGAGTTTCAAAAATTAGACATGGTTGAAACAGAAGAGTTTGGTAACATGCTCCTACTTGACGGTATGGTTATGACAACAGAAAAAGATGAGTTCGTTTATCATGAAATGGTTGCGCATGTACCGTTATTTACGCATCCAAATCCAGAAAACGTACTAGTTGTAGGTGGAGGAGACGGAGGCGTAATCCGTGAAATCTTAAAACACCCAAGCGTAAAAAAAGCGACGTTAGTTGATATCGATGGAAAAGTTATTGAGTACTCAAAAAAATTCTTACCTTCAATTGCGGGTAAACTAGAAGATCCTCGTGTTGATGTACAAGTAGATGACGGATTTATGCACATCGCTAAAAGCGAGAACGAATACGATGTCATTTTAGTGGATTCAACAGAGCCAGTAGGTCCAGCTGTGAATTTATTTACAAAAGGATTCTATGCAGGTATCTCAAAAGCACTTAAAGAAGATGGTATCTTTGTTGCTCAATCGGACAACCCTTGGTTCACGCCAGAACTTATCTCAAATGTTCAGCGTGATGTAAGAGAAATCTTCCCGATTACACGTCTATACGTAGCAAATATTCCAACGTACCCAAGCGGTTTATGGACATTTACAATGGGCTCAAAGAAACATGATCCATTGGAAGTAAGCGAAGATCGTTTCTTTGATATTGATACAAAATATTACACAAAAGAATTGCACAAAGCGGCATTTGCCTTACCTAAATTTGTGCAAGATCTTATTAAATAAGTTATCACATACAAGTGAGATGCCAGAGGTTTAAGGCTGGCATCTTTTCTATGAGTAATGAAGGAGGAACAAAATATGCGTTTTGATGAAGCTTATTCAGGTAATGTATTTATTGGCAGTCACCCTGTTTTTGAAGAAAGTGAAGCGGTTCTTTACGGAATGCCAATGGACTGGACAGTTAGCTATCGTCCAGGTTCACGATTTGGCCCAACTCGTATTCGTGAAGTATCAATTGGATTAGAAGAATACAGCCCGTATTTAGATCGGGAGCTAGAAGAAGTGAAATATTTTGATGCAGGAGATATTCCACTTCCATTTGGGAATCCTCAGCGCAGCTTGAACATAATTGAAGAGTATATCGACCAGCTTTTAGCAGCGGACAAGTTCCCATTAGGCATGGGCGGAGAGCATTTGGTTTCTTGGCCTGTTATGAAAGCTATGTATAAAAAATACCCGGATTTAGCCATTATCCATATGGATGCTCACACAGACCTTCGTGAAGAGTATGAAGGAGAACCACTTTCTCATTCCACTCCAATTCGTAAAGTTGCTGAACTAATCGGACCGGAGAATGTTTATTCATTTGGTATTCGTTCAGGAATGAAAGAAGAATTTCAATGGGCAAAAGAAAACGGTATGCATATTTCAAAATTTGAAGTTCTAGAGCCGTTAAAAGAGATTCTACCAACACTTGCAGGTCGTCCTGTTTATGTAACAATTGATATCGATGTATTAGATCCAGCGCACGCTCCTGGTACAGGAACAGTAGATGCAGGCGGTATCACATCAAAAGAGCTTTTAGCTTCTATTCACGCAATTGCTAAATCAGATCTTCGTATTGTCGGAGGAGATTTAGTCGAAGTAGCTCCAATTTATGATCCGTCTGAACAAACAGCTAATACAGCAAGCAAGCTTATTCGCGAAATGATCTTAGGCTGGGTTCAAAAGAAATAAATAAAGTAAAAAGGCGGCCGCCTACGGCCGCCTTTTTTGTTTGAAATATGTGAGTACGTCAAACACAGTGAAAAAAGGAATTCTCGGCTTATCTATCATATTTCCTTTGAAGTATTATTGAATTCTTTCTTTAGAATGTTTATACTATTTAAGTTATAACGTATTCATTTTAATAAGGAAGTGTCTTTTGTGAGTAACGCTTCAGAAGTCAAAAAACCCATTGAAGTTAAAATTGTGACGGATATCCGTGATGGTCACCGAAAAGAGACAACATCGGTAAATGCAAAAGGTATGTATTATGAAAAAGGATCGAAAATTTATCTTACATACACAGAGCGCCAAGAGGAAATCGGAGATATTAGAACAATGGTAAAAATTAGCGAAGACGAAGTATCAATTAACCGAACTGGTGCTGTTCAAATGAAGCAATCGTTTCGTAAAAAGGTACAGATCGAAGGAACTTATATAAGCCCTTATGGACGTATGGATTTACTAACATTCGCTCATAACATTGAATATAAACAAATGACTCAAAAGGGTCGGTTATTTTTAACGTATGATCTAGAAGTACAGGGTCAGCCTACCGGGAAATATGCGTTAACCATTACATTCAAGGAGGAGAAAAAATGAACATCGTCGAACAAGTGCAGCAAAAATTAAAAGCTGAAATTCAAGATGCTGTGGTCAAAGCAGGACTTGCTGAAAAAGCAGAACTTCCAGAAGTTCTATTAGAAACACCAAAAGATAAAACACATGGTGATTATTCTACCAATATGGCTATGCAGCTAGCTCGTATTGCCAAAAAAGCACCGCGTGTTATCGCTGAAGAGCTTGTAGCAAACTTCGATAAATCAAAAGCATCTATCGAAAAAATTGACATTGCAGGCCCTGGATTCATCAACTTTTATATGAATAACTCTTATTTAACAGAGCTTATTCCAACGATTATAAAAGCTGGTGAAGCATACGGTGAGACAAACGTAGGGAACGGACAAAAAGTACAGGTTGAGTTTGTTTCAGCTAATCCGACAGGAGATTTACATTTAGGACATGCCCGCGGTGCTGCAGTTGGAGACTCATTATGTAATGTTCTTGAAAAAGCAGGTTACGATGTGTCACGTGAATACTATATCAATGATGCTGGTAACCAAATTAATAACCTGGCTTATTCAGTAGAAGCACGCTACATGCAGGCTCTTGGTTTAGAGAAAGAAATGCCTGCAGACGGCTATCATGGTGCTGATATTATAAACATCGGAAAAGAGTTAGCAAAAGAGCACGGAGACAAGTATGTAAACGCCTCTGAAGAAGAGCGTTTTGAATTCTTCCGTCAATACGGATTAGATTATGAGTTAGCTAAATTAAAGCGTGATCTTGAACAGTTCCGTGTGAAATTTGACGTATGGTATTCTGAAACGTCTCTTTATAAAAATGATAAAATTTCAGTTGCACTTGAAACGTTGAAAAAACAAGGCCACGTATATGAAGAAGAAGGTGCTACGTGGTTCCGCTCTACAACATTTGGTGATGATAAAGACCGTGTGTTAATTAAAAATGACGGTTCATTTACGTACTTAACGCCAGATATTGCGTATCACCAAGACAAAATTCAACGCGGATTTGATAAGCTAATTAATATTTGGGGAGCCGACCACCATGGATATATTCCTCGTATGAAAGCGGCGATTCAAGCGCTTGGTTATGAAAAAGATACGCTGGAAGTAGAAATTATTCAAATGGTTCAACTGTATCAAAATGGCGAAAAAATGAAGATGAGCAAACGTACAGGTAAAGCAGTAACAATGCGTGACCTAGTAGAAGAGGTAGGCCTTGATGCAACTCGCTACTTCTTTGCGATGAGAAGTGCGGATACACATTTAGACTTTGATTTAGATTTAGCTGTTTCTCAATCTAATGAAAATCCTGTATACTACGCGCAATATGCTCATGCCCGTATTTGCAGTATTCTTCGTCAAGGTGAAGAGATGGGGATTCAATCAACATCTGGCGCCGACCTTTCATTAATTAGTGCAGAAAAAGAAATGGAACTGCTGAAGAAAATCGGAGAGTTCCCTCAGGCCGTAGCGGAAGCAGCAACAAAACGTATTCCGCACCGCATTACGAACTATGTATTTGATCTTGCTTCTACGTTCCATAGCTTCTATAATGCAGAAAAAGTATTAGACAGCGATAATATAGAAACAAGTAAAGCGCGTATTGAACTAGTGAAAGCTGTTCAAGTAACGCTTCAAAACTCCTTAAAACTAATTGGTGTTTCAGCACCTGAAAAAATGTAAATAAAAAAAGAGCCTCTTGGCTCTTTTTTTATTTAAAAAACAAGCGTGGCGCCTCCCGTACGCTTTACTCCTCTCATTGATGCTAAATCTTCCACTAATTTTAGCAGCGCTTTATCTTTTAACTTTGCTTCAATCATTACGTCAAAATCTTGTCCCATATCTTTAGCTATTTGCAAAAAAGGTGCGATGAAATCAGTTGAGACATAATCAGAGTGACTTCTAAATTCTTTTTCAGATTTAGGAGAAGAGATATGTACTTTTGGTTTTAATCCGATATGTTTCCACGTGTCAAAGATACGAGGGAGCAATAGGTCAAGAGGTTCTTCTCCTTCATTTGCTTTATGGTGGTGATAATCAAAGAGGAGAGGGACTTTCTCTTTTTCGCATACGGCTAATGTTTCTTCAGTTGTGTATGTTTTATCATCGTTTTCAAGAGTCATGCGCTTTTTAATGGCAGGCGGCAGCGTTTGAATGTTTTCATGAAATCGACCAATCGCTTTTTCTTTATTGCCATAAGCTCCTCCTACATGAATATTAATAAGAGCTTGATCAGCTACTCCCATCGCTTCAAGCATTCTATAGTGATAATCCATATCTTTTACCGCATTTTCTGTAATGTGTTTTTTGTCGCTTGTAAATAATGTGAACTGATTGGGGTGAAAACTCACGCGCAGCTGATGATTCCGAATCAATTCTCCTATCTCTGACCAGTCTTCTTGGAACGCATCAATGTAATTCCAAGCTACTTCAGGATGAGTAGCTAAAGGGACAAGAGAAGATGACAATCGATACAGCATAATTTCGTGGGCAATATTAAAATGCAAAGCGCGCTTAGTATGATTCAAATTTTGTTTTGTGACGTGATGAAGCTTATCCAGCCTCTCATCTTTTTTCATTTTTCCCCATCTAGTAAACGTGAGGGTTTTAGCAGGTGAGCAGTCCCAAAGCGACAGTGCATGTGATACATAGCCAAATCTAATTTTCATGATAAATCTTCCTCTTTTCGTTCATTAAAGTAACGGAGAAATAAAGGTTGCAAATCCTTGCTTTAGTTTTTCACTCCATTTTCGGTTTTTGACATCTTCTAAAGACAAAATTGGGCATTCCCCCATACAAGCTTTAAAGCTGTTCTTTACTTCTTCAATATACGTTGCATCATAGATTAAACAGTTGATTTCAGCATTTAAGAACAAGCTTCTTTTATCAAAATTAGCCGTTCCTACATCGCAGATAACATTGTCTGCAATTAATACTTTGGCATGGTAAAAACCGTAATAATATTGATAAATCATACAACCTGCTTGAAGTAATGTGGGAAGATAAGCAAACGCAGCATGATGAACAAGCGGTTGATCTGCACGCATTGGAATTAAAATATGAACTTTTACTCCCCGTGCACGAGCTTGGAGTAAAGCATTCATCAAAGGTTCACTTGGAATAAAATAAGGAGTACCTATGTACAATTCCCTATTGGCTTGGTTGATAATCGATAAAAAGCTTTCTTCAAGTGAAAAACCTTCAGTCGACTTTAGCTGAATAACATAGTCTCCTTCAGAGGTTGGTGGAAAGTATCTTTCCACTTTACGCAGGTCTAAGCCGGTAGCAGCATACCAGTCGCTCAATAGTTGCATTTGAAGGTCTTGTATACCTTCCCCTTCCATACGCAGGTGGTAATCTTTCCACACCCCAAGCTTGGCGTCGAGTCCTAAATATTCTCTTCCAATATTAAAACCGCCAATGTAGCCAACTTTCCCATCAATAACGGCCATTTTACGGTGATTGCGTGCGTTGAGTGTATAAAACAAATAAGGCCACCGTAGCGTTCGACTGTAAGCAAAATGAACACCTTGTTTCTTTAAGAATGCAATTTTGTTTTTCTTGATTTTATAGCTTCCTACACGGTCTACCAATAATCTGACTTCAACATTTTGCTGTGCTTTTTGGACTAGTAAATCTAAAAATTCTTGGCTAATTTCATCATTTTGTACAATGTAAAACGATAAATGGATAAATGAAGAGGCATTTTCTATTTCGTGAAATAAATCTTTATACAAGACATTCCCGTCTGCGAACAAAAAGAGAGAAGCACGGCGTTTTGGAAAAGTATTTTCAGCCTGGGAAAATACTTTCTTTCCAACACCAAGGTCAATTGCAAGCCAAGCAATAAAAATAATAAAAAGTAAAATCACAATCATGCCGCTCATCATGTCACCTCTTTTCCCGATGTAAATACATTTTATGTTGTTCTTAGTGTCACCTTGTTTAAATAGAATATGAACAAAAGAACGAAAAGATATTGACTGAATGCTCATTCATTATATACAATGAAAACAGATATATTATCAGAAAATTTAGTCGTCAGGAGGAAAGAAAGGTAACAAATTATTCAAGGAGGGGACGAGATGACAGGGTTGCTGTGGGTGAATTTTCTCTTTTTTATTATTGTAACCGCTTACGCTATCTCTTTGTTTGTATATTTAATTCGCACACGCATTGAGTACATTCAATTAGGAAAAAAAGTTGAATTTGATCAGCGGTTAAAAGAAAGGCTGCAAAAAATTTGGGTGAATGTGTTTGGACAAAAGAAACTGTTAAAAGATAAAAAAAGTGGAATTATGCACGTCATGTTTTTTTATGGGTTTATTTTAGTTCAGTTCGGCGCGTTAGACTTCATTATAAAAGGTTTGCTTCCAGGTAAACATTTGCCGCTTGGACCTTTATATCCCGGCTTTACATTTTTCCAAGAAATTGTGACGTTTTTGATTTTAGTAGCAGTTGTCTGGGCTTTTCACCGTCGCTATGTAGAAAAGCTTGTGCGTTTAAAAAGAGGATTTAAATCTGGTTTAGTACTGATTTTTATTGGAGCACTTATGCTGTCAGTGCTTGTTGGAAACGGCATGTCAATCATCTGGCATAATCATGAACCAGCATGGACAGAACCGATTGCGTCATCTATTGCCATCTTGTTTAAGGGAATCAATGATACTGCCGCTATCTCCATTTTTTATGTTTCATGGTGGATTCACTTAGCCGTGTTATTGACGTTTTTAGTATATGTTCCTCAATCAAAACATGCTCATTTACTGGCTGGACCGGCTAACGTATTTTTTAACCGTGTTTCTAAGCCAGGTAAGCTTGAAAAGATTGATTTTGAAGATGAGACGCAGGAGACGTTTGGGGTTGGTAAGATTGAAGAATTCACGCAGCATCAGCTCATTGATTTATATGCCTGTGTAGAATGCGGTCGATGTACGAATATGTGTCCGGCAACTGGTACGGGGAAAATTTTGTCTCCAATGGATTTAATTTTGAAGATGCGCGATCACTTAACAGAAAAAGGAGCGGTTGTGACATCTAAGGCTCCTTGGGTTCCTACGTATGCATTCTCTAAAACAAAAGGAAATCAGCTGGCGATGATGGCGGCCAGCCAAGGCGGAGCAGAAGCCGCAGCAACAGCGGAATATAATCCCGCCCTAATTGGAGATGTCATTACGGAAGAAGAAATTTGGGCATGTACAACGTGCCGAAACTGTGAAGATCAATGTCCCGTAATGAACGAGCATGTAGATAAGATCATAGATTTACGACGTTTTTTAGTATTAACCGAAGGAAAGATGGACGCGGATGCTCAGCGTGCCATGACGAATATTGAGCGTCAAGGAAACCCTTGGGGATTAAACCGAAAAGAGCGTGAAGAATGGCGACATGTAAGAGAAGATGTTCACATTCCGACTGTTAAAGAAGTAAGTAAAGCGGGTGAAACGTTTGAGTATTTGTTCTGGGTAGGTTCGATGGGATCTTATGATAACCGCAGTCAAAAAATCGCTCTATCGTTTGCTAAGCTTCTCAATGAAGCGGGTGTTTCATTTGCGATTTTAGGAAATAAAGAAAAAAATTCTGGTGATACGCCCCGCAGGTTGGGCAATGAATTTTTATTCCAAGAGTTAGCTTCTAAAAATATCGCTGAATTTGAAAAAAATGAAATCAAAAAAATTGTTACGATTGATCCACATGCTTACAATATCTTCAAAAATGAATATCCAGATTTCGGTTTTGAAGGAGAAGTGTATCATCACACAGAATTATTAGCTATGTTGGTGAAAGAAGGTAAGCTGACACCAAAACATGCGGTTAATGAAAAAATTACCTTCCATGATTCCTGTTATTTAGGAAGATATAACGAAGTATACAGTCCACCAAGAGAAATTTTGAAAGCGATTCCAGGTGTTAGTTTGATTGAAATGGATCGCAACCGTGAAAATGGTATGTGCTGTGGAGCAGGAGGAGGGTTAATGTGGACGGAAGAAACGACCGGCCAGCGCATTAACGTAGCGCGCACGGAACAAGCCTTAGCCGTTAATCCAAGCATTATCAGTTCAGGTTGTCCGTACTGCTTAACGATGCTAAGTGACGGAACAAAAGCAAAAGAAGTAGAAGAAAAGGTTCATACGTATGACGTAGCAGAACTGCTTGAAAAGTCAATTTATGGTGACGTGCAAGAACAGGTTTCATAAAGGAGAAGTAGAGATGGTATTCATCTCTACTTTTTAAAGAAAAGAAATTGAGCAAGCGTTCAATCGGCAAGGACAAAGAGTAGGAAAAAGGGGAGGAAACAATAGTGGGGAAAACAGTTATTGTGAGTGCAGTTCGAACACCTTTTGGAAAATTAGGTGGCAGCGTAAGCGGACTAAAAGCGGCAGAACTAGGGGGGAGAGCGATTCAAGCAGCATCAAAGGGACGTACAGAAATTGATTCCGTTATTATGGGGTGCGTGCTGCAAGGGGGCCAAGGACAGCTACCTTCTAGGCAAGCCATGCATTATGCAGGTTTACCGTGGCAAGTAGAGACGGAAACCATTAATAAAGTTTGTGCATCGGGTATGCGCAGTATTACAACTGCTGATCAGCTGATTCGATTAGGAGAAGCAAAAACAATCATTGCAGGTGGAATGGAATCGATGAGTAACGCGCCGTATCTTCTTCCAAAAGCAAGATGGGGATTCCGGATGGGAGATAGCGTGGTGACGGATTTGATGGTTCATGACGGTTTGACATGCAGCTTTACAGGGGTGCAAATGGGTACGTATGGAAATCAAATAGCTTCTGAAATGAATATTTCCCGAGAAAAGCAGGATGAATGGGCGCTTCGCAGTCATCAATTAGCGGTAGAGTCAGAAGAAAAAGGGAGATGGGATGCAGAAAGAATTTCAGTTGATATTCCGTCTAAAAAAGGAACGATAACGGTTCAAAAAGATGAAGGACCAAGAAAAGATACGTCGTTAGAAAAACTCTCGTCTCTTCGGCCTGTATTTGGCCACAGTGGAACCATTACAGCAGGAAATGCACCTAGCGTGAATGACGGAGCAGCTGCGCTCATGCTAATGGATGAAGATGTGGCGAAAGCAAATGGCTATGAGCCGTTGGCTACGATTATAAACCATACTTCTCTTGCGATGGAGCCAAGGGAATTTCCGAAAACGCCTGGGTTTGCTATTAACAAGCTACTGCAAAAAACAAAGAAGACAGTAGACGATATTGCGCTGTTTGAAATCAATGAAGCTTTTTCAGCAGTAGCATTAATGAGTATGGAGATTGCAGGGCTTCCGGCTGAAAGAGTAAATGTGAACGGCGGGGCAGTGGCACTTGGACATCCGATTGGAGCAAGCGGCGCCCGTATTGTTGTAACGCTCATTCATGAATTAAGACGACGAGGCGGCGGACTAGGCATTGCTTCTATTTGCAGCGGCGGCGGCCAAGGTGATGCCATCATGGTAGAAGTGTAAAAGGGGGAAATCAACTTGAATATTGAAACAGTTATGGTTATTGGAGCAGGTCAGATGGGAGCAGGCATTGCGCAAGTATTTGCTGCGAACGGATATCAAGTTTCTTTGTATGACGTTGATCAAAAAAATACACAAAAAGGAATAGAAGGTATTGATAAACGTCTGAAAAAACAGGTGGAAAAAGGTTCTCTCTCAGCTAAGGAATATGAAGGGATTATGGAGCGCCTTCACTTGGCAAATGAAATAACAGCAGCACAAAAAGCAGATTTAATCGTCGAAGCGGTTGTGGAAAAGATGGAAGTCAAGCAAGCCATTTTTGCGGAGTTGGATTCGTTAGCCCCGAGTCATACTATTTTAGCAACCAACACGTCTTCGCTTCCTATTACTGAAATTGCAGCTGTGACCACTCGACCTGAAAAAGTAATTGGCATGCACTTTATGAATCCTGTTCCCGTGATGAAGCTCGTTGAAATTATTAGAGGGCTGGCTACTGCTGATGAAGTGTATCAAGCAGTCTATGAAACAACAAAAAAATTAAATAAAACCCCGGTGGAAGTTCATGATTTTCCAGGGTTTGTTTCAAATCGAATTTTAATGCCAATGATTAACGAAGCTGTGTTTACGCTCTATGAAGGTGTAGCAAACGAAGAGGATATTGATCAAGTGATGAAACTAGGAATGAACCATCCAATGGGACCTTTGACATTAGCAGATTTCATCGGCCTCGATACATGTTTGTTTATTATGGAAACGCTCCATAAAGGGTTTGGTGATGACAAATATCGTCCTTGTCCATTGCTTAGGAAATATGTAAAGGCAGGATGGCTTGGTCGAAAAACAGGAAAAGGATTTTTTACGTACGAAACATAAAGGAGTGGCAAAATGATCTTTTTTACGTCTGAACAACACATGATTAAAAAGATGGTAGCTGATTTTAGTGAAAAAGAAGTCGCTGCGGCTGTGCCAAACATGGAGAAGGGTGAATTTCCTCGAGGTTTATTAAAGCAGATGGCTGATCTTGGCCTGATGGGCATTCCCGTTCCTCAAACATACGGAGGAGGTGGACTGGACTTTGTGTCATACATGATTGCCATCCACGAAATATCAAAAGTAAGTCCAGCCCTCGGCGTCATTTTGTCTGTTCATACTTCTGTAGGTACGAATCCTATTGTCGTATTTGGGACGGAAGATCAAAAACAAAAGTATGTAAAAAAACTTGCGACAGGTGAATATTTAGGTGCTTTTTGCCTAACAGAACCTAGTGCAGGGTCTGATGCCGCAAGCCTAAAAACAAAAGCAGAACGAAAAGGAGACCACTATCTTTTAAATGGGTCAAAGCTTTTCATTACAAACGGGGGAGAAGCGGATACATATATTGTATTTGCTAAAACGAATCCCGAACGCGGGTCGAGAGGGATGAGCGCCTTTATCGTTGAAAAGACGATGGAGGGATTTTCAGTAGGAAAAGATGAACATAAAATGGGTCTTCACGGTTCTCGAACGGTTCAACTGCACTTTGAAAATATGCAGGTGCCTGTAGAAAATCGTCTCGGAGAAGAAGGTGAAGGATTTCGAATTGCTATGGCTAATTTAAATGCTGGAAGAATTGGTATTGCTGCTCAGGCGGTAGGAATTGCTGAAGGTGCGTTAACGGCAGCCAAAAACTATGCAAATGAACGATATCAATTTGGAAAGCCGATTTTATCTCAGCAGGGAATTGCCTTTAAACTGGCTGATATGGAAACGGCTGTTGAATCAGCGAAGCTTTTAATGTACAGAGCCGCTTTTTTATATGATCAAAAACTTCCTTGCAAAAAAGAAGCCTCAATGGCGAAATTGTTTGCTTCCCAGACGGCTATGAATGTAGCAATCGATGCGATTCAAGTTTTGGGAGGCTATGGTTATATGAAAGATTATCCAGTAGAGAGGTATTTTCGTGACGCCAAAGTGTGCGAAATCTACGAAGGTACAAGCGAAATTCAGCGCATTGTCATTAGCAGTCAACTATAGGGGGAATAATCATGTTTTTTAAACTTTCAGAAGAGCACGAAATGATTCGAAAAATGGTGCGAGACTTTGCCAAAAACGAAGTGGCTCCGACAGCTGCACAACGAGATGAAGAAGAGCGTTTTGACAGAGGAATCTTTACACAAATGGCTGATCTAGGATTAACAGGTATTCCATGGCCAGAGCAATACGGAGGAATCGGCAGTGACTATCTAGCTTATTGCATTGCCGTTGAAGAACTATCTAGAGTATGTGCATCAACAGGCGTTACGTTGTCGGCTCATACTTCTCTTGCCGGCTGGCCAATCTATACATTCGGAACAGAAGAACAAAAACAAAAATACCTGAAACCTATGGCAACGGGTGAGAAAATAGGTGCTTATGGGTTAACGGAACCGAGTGCTGGATCAGACGCAGGAGGAATGAGAACGCTCGCTGTAAAGGACGGAGAAGATTATATTTTAAATGGTTCTAAAATCTTTATTACAAACGGCGGCGAAGCGGATATTTACGTCGTATTTGCTCGCATCGATCCTAATGAAAAACGCACGAGCGCTTTTATTATTGAAAAAGATATGCCGGGATTTTCAGTTGGTAAAAAAGAAAAGAAACTGGGCATTCGCTCCTCACCTACCACAGAAATTATTTTCGAGGATTGCCGTGTTCCAAAAGAAAATTTGCTAGGAAATGAAGGAGAAGGATTTAAAGTTGCCATGATGACGCTAGATGGCGGCCGAAATGGTATTGCAGCGCAGGCGGTAGGAATTGCTCAAGGAGCGTTAGATGCGGCGGTGGCTTATGCAAAGGAACGTCAGCAATTTGGAAAGCCCATTATTTCTCAGCAAGGAATTGCGTTTAAGTTAGCCGACATGGCCACGAGTATAGAAGCTGCCAGACTGTTAACCTATCAAGCTGCTTGGCTCGAGTCTCAAGGGCTGCCATACGGCAAAGAATCAGCCATGTCAAAATTATATGCTGGGGATACAGCAATGAAAGTAACGACAGAAGCTGTTCAAGTATTTGGAGGGTACGGTTATACAAAAGATTATCCAGTAGAACGTTTTATGAGAGATGCAAAAATCACGCAAATTTATGAGGGTACACAAGAAATTCAGCGTCTCGTCATTTCTAGGTATCTTGCTAAATAAAACACTTGTTGTAGGAGAGGTGAAAAAATGAAAAAGAGAGAAGTTCTCACATCCATTAAAGATGAAAAGCTGATTGTAGAGCGTCGTAATCAAATGATTAAAGGGGCCGTCACGCTATTTAAGGAAAAAGGTTTTCACCGAACAACAACAAGGGAAATTGCCAAAGCCGCTGGGTTCAGTATCGGTACACTTTACGAATATATTCAATCTAAAGAAGATGTTTTATATCTTGTATGTGACAACATTTACGACGAAGTGAGAGAGCGATTAGAAGAGATGGTAGTGGATCGTTATACAATCGCTGAGCTTCAACAAGCGATTCAACACTATTTTAAAGTTGTAGATGAGCTTCAAGATGAAGTATTAGTTATGTACCAAGAAGCGAAATCGCTGTCTAAAGATGCGCTTCCATATGTATTAAAAAAAGAGCTGGATATGGTTGAAATGTTTAAGGTTATTATCGAAGGCTGCGTAGAAAACAATCAATTTGCACTTACGGATAAAGAAATTTCGCTGTTTGCTCATCATTTATTTGTTCAAGGTCAGATGTGGGCATTTCGCAGATGGTGGCTGCAAAAGCATTATTCACTAGAAGAATATACAAATATGCAGTTGGATTTTTTACTTAAAAATTTTTCATTTCAACAACTGTGTGAGGGGGAGACAGTTTGAATACAAGCAAAAGACCGCTTCGTTTTTTAACCGCTTCTAGCCTGTTTGACGGCCACGATGCGTCTATTAATATTATGAGACGGATTCTTCAAGCCAAGGGGGTAGAAGTCATTCATCTGGGGCATAACCGATCTGTTGAAGAAATTGTTAACGCTTCCATACAAGAGGATGTTCAGGGGATCGCCATTTCTTCTTACCAAGGCGGCCATGTAGAATATTTTAAGTATATGTACGATTTACTCCAAGAACAACAGGCTTCTCATATTAAAATTTATGGCGGCGGCGGCGGGGTAATTATTCCGAGTGAGATTCAAGAGCTTCATGATTACGGCATCTCTAAAATCTTTTCTCCGGAAGATGGACGAAAAATGGGGTTAGAAGGCATGATTCAATTCATGATCGATGATTGTTATTACACAAATCCCCCTGCACTGCCGAATGATCGAACCTTAACGCCGGCTAATGACCGTTTAATTGCCCAGCTTATTACATGTGCTGAAAATGAAGCCTATGAATACACAAAAGAGCATGCAGCCGCTCTTGAAGAAATACGAGAAAGTGTAATCGACAGCGAGACAGATCAAAAAATACCGGTTATTGGAATCACAGGAACAGGAGGAGCGGGGAAAAGTTCGCTTACGGATGAATTAGTAAGAAGGTTTATTGAACATATTCCAGATATTCATGTAGCTGTTTTATCCGTTGATCCAACTAAACAAAAGACCGGAGGAGCGCTTCTTGGGGATCGAATTCGCATGAACATCGCAGCGTCTCCTCGTGTGTATATGAGAAGTTTGGCCACGCGTTCATCTGGACATGAGCTATCGGCGGCCATTCGAGATGGAATTGCCGTCGTGAAAAAAGCGGGCTTCGACATTATCATTGTCGAAACAAGCGGCATCGGGCAAGCTGATGCTCAAGTTAAAGATATTGCAAACGTCTCTCTTTATGTCATGACAAGCGAATTTGGCGCGCCGTCGCAGTTAGAAAAGATTGAAATGATTGATTACGCAGACTTTATTGTCATCAATAAATTTGAAAAAAAAGGTTCCGAAGACGCAAAAAAACAAGTGCAGCGTCAATATCAGCGCAATCATCAGCTGTTTGAAAATAGTCTCTCTACGATGCCAATTTACGGAACAATCGCGAGTCAGTTCAACGACGGGGGAACAAATATTTTATTTGAAGATCTTGTAAATCATCTGTATCAAACATACCGTACGTCTTGGCACGTAGAAAAATCATCAGAGCGCGTAAGTGAAAAGAAATATACCATCATTCCTAATGATCAACAGCAATATTTACAGGAGATTGTAAACAGCGTTCGCTCTTATCACCGCAATACGGACGTTCAAGCGCAAACAGCGCGTAAATTTTATCAGCTAGAGGGTGCTCTCGAAGAAGTGGAAACAGAAACAGCCAAGCAAGAGCTCACTCAGCTAAAGGAGAAATATCAAAAACAGCTAACGGCCGAATCGATTGAAAAGCTGGAAAACTGGCCTAAATTAAAAAGTCAGTATCGGCAAGAAGAACTTATTACAAAGGTAAGAAATAAAGAAATTAAAACGTCTTTGCAAGTTGATACGCTATCAGGACTGCGTATTCCGCGCGTGGCCCTTCCAAAGGTTGATGAATACGGGGAAGTTCTTCGTTTTCTTTATAAAGAAAACGTGCCAGGTGCATTTCCATACACAGCAGGTGTTTTTCCGTTCAAACGAAAAGGTGAAGATCCTAAGCGTCAATTCGCAGGTGAAGGAACACCAGAACGAACCAATCGCCGCTTTCACTATTTGTCAAAAGATGATGAGGCCAAGCGTTTAAGTACAGCGTTTGATTCTGTAACGCTTTATGGAGAAAATCCGGATCCAAGGCCGGATATCTTCGGGAAAATTGGCGAAAGCGGCGTAAATGTCTGTACGCTTGATGATATGAAACTTTTGTATAAGGGATTTGATCTTTGCCATCCTTCGACTTCCGTTTCGATGACGATTAATGGGCCGGCTCCGATATTATTAGCTATGTTTATGAATACAGCTATCAGCCAGCAGGTAGAAAAGAAAGAAGAAGAATTAAAGCGTCCTTTAACGGAACAGGAATACGAGGAAGTAAAATCGGGTACGTTGAAACAAGTAAGAGGAACCGTTCAAGCGGATATTTTAAAAGAAGATCAAGGCCAAAATACGTGTATTTTTTCCACAGAATTTGCGTTAAAAATGATGGGAGATATTCAGCAGTACTTTATTGACGAGAAAGTGCGCAACTATTATTCTGTGTCTATTTCAGGCTATCATATTGCTGAAGCAGGGGCGAATCCAATTTCTCAGCTCGCGTTTACATTAGCCAACGGTTTTACGTACGTGGAATATTACTTAAGCCGAGGGATGCATATTGATGATTTTGCTCCTAATTTATCGTTTTTCTTTAGTAATGGACTTGACCCTGAATACACGGTTATTGGACGTGTGGCAAGAAGAATATGGGCAATTGTGATGCGTGATAAATACGGCGCAAATGAACGCAGTCAAAAGCTTAAGTATCATATTCAAACATCCGGCCGATCGCTTCATGCACAGGAAATTAATTTTAATGATATACGTACGACGCTCCAAGCCTTAATGGCTCTTCATGACAACTGCAACTCTCTTCATACCAATGCGTATGATGAAGCAATTACAACACCGACAGAGGAATCTGTACGTAGAGCGATGGCCATTCAACTAATCATTACAAAAGAGCATGGACTCACTAAGAATGAAAATCCATTACAGGGCTCTTTTATTATTGATGAACTAACAGACTTGGTAGAAGAAGCGGTATTGGCTGAATTTCAACGCTTAAATGATCGAGGCGGCGTTTTAGGTGCGATGGAAATGCAGTATCAGCGAGGTAAGATTCAAGATGAATCCATGGAATACGAGATGCAAAAACATACGGGAGCTTTACCTATTATAGGAGTAAATACGTATATTAATCCAAATGAAGAGGAAAGTTCCTCAGTTGATGACATGCAGTTAGCCCGCGCATCAAAAGAAGAAAAAAATCATCAAATTAATCAGCTTCAGAAGTTTCAACAGCAGCATGAAGAAAAAAGAGAAGACGCGCTGAAAAGGTTAAAGAAAGCTGCAACAGAAGGAGAGAACATTTTCAAAGAGTTAATGGAGACTGTTAAAGTAGCCAGCTTAGGAGAAATTACGCGAGCTTTATATGAATGCGGTGGGCAATATCGTCGAAATATGTAATAATGTATCGTTAGTATATAGTGATATATTAAAAGCCGCGATGACTATTTTTGGTCATCGCGGCTTTTATAGACTTAACCCTAACGGACTCAGAATAACTGATGGTGAATTCCTTTTGGTCAAAGGATACTGTTGGTGTATCAAGTAGAATGTATTATAGTAATAAAATGTCTATTTTTTCGTTGTTTTATGCGAAATTCTCGAGAATTTTAGAAACGAGGCTAGCATAAATGTATTGAATTTGTTTATAATGAATGGTATGTATTTATTCGTTTCCATCATTTACACATATGATGAATTGATTTAATAGATTTTCGATATACATAGCCATAGAAAGGATGTGCCAGATTTGAGTTTAGCACAGTACTCAAAAACGGATTTAAAAGAAATGTCGATGATTGAGATTGCTTACGCGCTTCTAGAAGAAAAAACAGATCGTCAAGCAATGTCATTCCAAGAAATTATTGCTGAAATTAAAGCAGCAGCGGAAATGTCAGATCAAGAATTAAAAACGAGATTAGCTCAGTTTTATACAGATATTAATATTGATGGTCGCTTTTTAACAGTAGGGGACAACCATTGGGGTCTTCGTGGATGGTATCCTTTTGACCAGGCTGAAGAAGAAGTTATTCCGGTGGCAAAACCTAAAAAGAAAAAAGCGAAAAAAGCTGTTGTTGAAGAAGTTGAAGACTTTGATGATCTAGAAGAAGATTTAGATTATGAAGATGTTGACGATCTAGACGAAGAAGAAGATTTTGAAGACATCGACGAGCTAGAAGAAGATGAAGATGATCTTGCAGAAGACGATTTTGACGATTTAGAAGATGATCTAGACGATGATGAGGAAGATGAAGAAGACGATTATGAGGACGAAAAAGAAAAATAATCCTTCTTGACTTTTTCAAGCGAAGTAGGTAGAATCTTTTTTGGGCTCTTTAAACAAGCATTTAAAAAGTTTTTATTTAAAATAGACTATTGCTCCCAATCCAGTTTTGGTATTGGGAGCAATTTTTTTATTTTATTTATCAATGTTTTACACCCCGATATGTTCTTATAAATCCTTGATAGAAACTTTCTTTTGGTTCTTGAACGTTTCACATTCATAAGGTTTCTTATAATTTCGCATGCACAATGAATGAATTGTGATTGTTTATGTGAAAACTTTTAATATTGTACAGTTCAAATTATTTAGAGGGGGAAGTATAGATGACAAAGTATATTTTCGTAACAGGCGGTGTTGTATCATCTCTAGGAAAAGGGATTACAGCAGCTTCTTTAGGCCGTTTATTAAAAAACCGTGGGTTGAACGTAACGATTCAAAAGTTTGATCCATACATTAACGTAGACCCAGGAACAATGAGTCCATACCAACACGGTGAGGTATTCGTAACAGATGACGGCGCGGAAACAGACTTAGACTTAGGTCACTATGAGCGTTTTATCGATATCAACTTAAATCGCTACAGCAATGTAACAACAGGTAAAGTATATTCAACAGTATTGAAAAAAGAGCGTCGCGGTGATTATTTAGGCGGAACAGTTCAGGTTATTCCGCACATCACAAATGAAATTAAAGAACGCGTTTTCCGTGCAGGCAAAGAAACAAACGCAGATGTTGTTATTACTGAAATCGGCGGAACGGTAGGAGATATTGAATCACTTCCTTTCCTAGAGGCTATTCGTCAAATCAAAAGCGATATTGGCCGTGACAACGTTATGTATATTCACTGTACACTTGTGCCATATTTAAAAGCGGCTGGTGAAATGAAAACAAAACCAACACAGCATAGTGTAAAAGAATTACGTAGCTTAGGTATTCAGCCAAACGTGATTGTTGTTCGTACAGAAATGCCAATTTCTGAAGATATGAAAGATAAGCTAGCTTTATTCTGCGACATTGATCCAAAAGCAGTTATTGAGTGTGCAGACGCTGAAACATTATATGAAATTCCACTATCTCTACAAGAGCAGCACTTAGATCAAATCACATGCGATCACTTGAAATTAGATTGCAAAGAGGCAGAAATGACTGAGTGGAAAGCACTTGTTGAGAAAGTAAAAGGACTTTCAAACACAACAAAAATTGCATTAGTTGGTAAGTATGTAGAGCTTCAAGATGCTTATATTTCTGTTGTAGAAGCAATGAAACATGCTGGATATGCATTCGATGCAGATGTAAATATCAAGTGGGTAAATTCTGAATTTGTAACAAAAGAAAATGTTCAAGATTTACTTGGTGATGTAGACGGTATCTTAGTTCCAGGTGGATTTGGGGATCGTGGAATCGAAGGTAAAATTGTGGCAACACAATATGCACGTGAGCAAAAAGTTCCATTCTTAGGTATTTGTTTAGGTATGCAGCTAGCATCAGTTGAGTTTGCACGCAATGTATTAGGATTAGAAGGCGCACATTCAGCAGAAATTGCACCTGAAACAAATTATCCAATTATCGACTTATTACCGGAACAAAAAGACGTAGAAGACTTAGGTGGTACATTACGCTTAGGATTATATCCTTGTAAATTGTCTGAAGATACGCTTGCATATGAAGCATATCAAGATGAAGTGGTGTATGAGCGTCATCGTCACCGCTATGAATTTAACAACGAATATCGCCAGCAAATGGAAGAGAAAGGCTTTATCTTCTCTGGTACAAGCCCGGATGGCCGTTTAGTTGAAATTGTAGAGCTTAAAGACCACCCATGGTTCTTGGCTTCACAATTCCACCCAGAATTCACGTCTCGTCCAACAAGACCGCAACCATTGTTCAAAGAATTTATTCGCGCATCAATGGAGTCAGGCCAAAACAAATAAGTGAAATAAAAACACGCTGTCTTTAGACAGCGTGTTTTTTATTCATATTCTTCTACGATTTCTTTTAATGTAAAAATTAAACCGTAGTACGCGTATAAAGCGACCATCATTGCTGGAAAACCAAATCTTGAGCCGTCTTCTCCAGGAATAAGGGGCTTTAACAATTTTGTATCAATATGAGCATCTGCGAGTGCTGTTAAAGAAGGTTCGGTTATTTCTTTAGGGACAGCAGCAATGCTGACAAATGGAATATCGCGTTTCTTTAAACGTTCAGCTATTTCCACAGCTTTGTGATCTGTTGAAAATCGAGAGACAAGCAGTACGCGATCGACGCTAGTCAGCTGATCCAATTCATGTAAAGGCAAAGGTTTTGCCTGACTTAAAGGTTCTGCACTGCTTAGTGCTTCTAGTGTAACGGCATGCATTTCTTCTACACCATAAATATAGATAAATCCTTCTCCGACAGAGGCCTGTGCTAAAATACGCGCGGCATCTTCAAATTGGAATTCTTCTTGTTCTTCAATTCGTTTAAAAAAACCTGAAAGTTGAGTTGTGAAAATTTTAAGCATAGAATCTCCCTTCGATTTAAGCGGCTAAAGCCGTCTATCTACACATTATAACGAAAAAAGCTATCTGTATTCTATCTTGAAATGAGCTACAATGAAAGTAAAGTGCAATGAAGTTAGATGGATGACAAAAAAAGCTATGTTTTGTAACAATTTCTCTAATTAGCAGGGATTTTTGTTTTAAAGGCGAAATACATATGTTAGTTTTGTCTGTAGAAGAGGAATATAAAAGGTGGGATTATATTGGCAGAGAAAATTTTAATTGTTGATGATCAGTATGGTATACGTATTTTATTAACGGAAGTGCTGCAAAAAGAAGGCTATACGACATTTCAAGCGGCGAACGGCTTCCAGGCGATTGATATTACAAAAGAGCAAGCACCGGATCTTGTCTTATTAGATATGAAAATTCCAGGAATGGATGGAATCGAAATTTTAAAAAGGTTAAAGCAGCACGATGAAACGATTAAAGTCATCATTATGACCGCTTATGGTGAATTGGATATGATTCAAGAAGCAAAAGATCTAGGAGCGTTAACTCACTTTGCAAAACCTTTTGATATTGATGAAATCCGTAAAGTTGTTAGGGAATATATACCAGTAAAGTCGAATTAAGGTTTTGGTAGGGTTTTCATACTAACAAATTTTGAATATCAGCCTAAAAATGTTGCTGTTTTCATTGTTAGTTGGTATCCTAATTACTGTATTCATAATTCGACAATCTATTATGTAAAGATGCGCGTTGTTTCTACATGAAACACTCAATTCAAGAGCATACTATTTGAGTGTGCCTTTTGGTTAGCATCTAATCTAAGGTTGATTTTAAGGAGGATTTCAATATGCCTTTAGTATCAATGAAAGAAATGCTTATTACAGCAAAAGAACAAGGCTATGCAGTAGGTCAATTTAACTTAAATAACTTAGAGTTTACTCAAGCTATTCTTCAAGCAGCAAAAGAAGAAAACTCTCCAGTTATTCTTGGTGTATCTGAAGGTGCAGCACGCTACATGGGCGGTTTCAAAACTGTTGTAGCAATGGTTGAAGCTCTAATCGAAGATTACGACGTTCAAGTACCAGTTGCAATTCACTTAGACCACGGTTCAAGCTTTGAATCATGTGCAAAAGCAATCCATGCTGGATTCACTTCTGTAATGATCGATGCTTCTCACCACCCATTTGAAGAAAACATTGCAATTACTTCTAAAGTAGTTGAACTAGCTCACTTCCACGGAGTATCTGTAGAAGCAGAACTAGGAACTGTTGGTGGACAAGAAGACGACGTTATTGCTGAGGGTGTTATCTATGCAGATGCTAACGAGTGTGAAGAACTTGTTAACCGTACAGGTATCGATTGCTTAGCTCCAGCATTAGGATCAGTTCACGGACCATACAAAGGTGAACCAAACCTAGGTTTTGCTGAAATGAAAGAAATCGGAGATCGTACAGGCTTACCATTAGTTCTACACGGTGGAACTGGTATTCCAACAAAAGATATCCAAAAATCAGTTTCTTTAGGTACTGCTAAAATCAACGTAAACACTGAAAACCAAATTGCTTCAGCTAAAGCTGTTCGTGAAGTATTAGCTGCGCAACCTGAACAATATGATCCACGTAAATACTTAGGACCTGCTCGCGAAGCAATCAAAGAAACGGTTCAAGGTAAAATGCGTGAATTCGGTTCTTCTAACAAAGCATAATTTGAAATCTTCGGATGGCCTGTTTGCAGTTAGTTGAGTCTGAAAAATAAAACCGTCTTATTTTTATTGTAAGGCGGTTTTATTTTTACTATAATTTTCTTATCATTCTGAATACATAACACAGGGGGATGGCATTCATGAAGTTTTTTATTGATACGGCTAATTTAGACGAGATTAAGGAAGCGCATTCATTAGGTTTGTTAGCGGGGGTTACAACAAATCCTAGTTTAGTAGCTAAAGAGAACATCACGTTTGAAGATCGTCTTCGTGAAATTACAGAGTTCGTTGAAGGATCTGTAAGTGCAGAAGTGATTGCGCTTGATGCAGAAGGCATGATTCGCGAAGGAAAAGAGCTTGCTGCGATTGCGCCGAATATTACAATCAAGGTACCGATGACTCCAGATGGCTTAAAAGCAGTAAAAGAATTTACTAGTTTAGGTATTAAGACAAACGTTACGCTTATTTTCTCAGCTAACCAAGCGTTAATGGCAGCAAGAGCAGGTGCTACTTACGTATCGCCTTTCTTGGGAAGGTTAGACGATATTGGTTTTAATGGCCTCGATTTAATCTCAGATATTGCAGATATTTTTGCAATTCATGACATTCCATCCGAAATTATTGCAGCATCTATTCGTCATCCGATGCACGTAACAGAAGCTGCAAAAAATGGAGCACATATTGCGACAATTCCTTACAAAGTTTTAATGCAATTGTTCAAACATCCGTTAACAAATGCAGGAATTGACCAATTTTTAGCAGATTGGGAAAAACGAAATGTCTAAACATGTATAAATTTGTGTGGCATTTACCATCCTGACAGGTGAATGCCATATTTTTCTTTTATCTTGTCGAAACTATACATGATTTTTTCATTTTCGTGTACACTAGTAGGTAATAGGAAAAATAACCATTCTTTTAGGTATTCTTTGTACCAAAATTTTCCTCAATTACTAGGTGAGAAACTTTCTTTCACTAGAAGGGAGCTATAAATGGAAAAGTTAAAAATACAAGGTGGCTTTACCTTAAGTGGATCCGTCCGCGTCAGTGGTGCTAAAAATAGTGCCGTTGCGCTTATTCCAGCAACAATTTTAGCCGAGTCACCTGTTACAATTGAAGGTCTGCCTGATATTTCAGACGTGCAGTTATTAGGGGATTTAGTTGAAGAAATTGGTGGGAAAGTAACCATTGATAACGACGAATTAACAGTAGATCCATCCGGAATGGTTGCAATGCCTTTACCGAACGGAAAAGTAAAAAAATTACGCGCTTCTTATTATTTAATGGGGGCGATGTTGGGACGCTTTAAAAAAGCGGTAGTTGGTCTTCCAGGAGGCTGTTACCTTGGTCCAAGACCAATCGATCAGCACATTAAAGGCTTTGAAGCTCTTGGTGCGAAAGTAACAAATGAGCAAGGAGCTATTTACATTCGAGCTGATGAACTGATTGGTGCTCGAATTTATTTAGACGTTGTGAGCGTAGGAGCAACAATCAATATCATGCTAGCTGCTGTGAGAGCAAAAGGGCGTACCGTTATCGAGAATGCTGCTAAAGAGCCTGAAATTATCGATGTAGCTACGTTACTGACAAGTATGGGTGCCCGTATTAAAGGTGCAGGGACGGACGTTATTCGAATTGATGGCGTAGATCAATTAAAAGGATGCCGTCATTCCATCATTCCAGACCGAATTGAAGCAGGCACGTATATGATTATGGGAGCGAGTATGGGAAAAGAAGTTGTTGTTGACAACGTTATCCCTCAGCACCTAGAGTCATTAACGGCTAAAATGCGGGAAATGGGTATTCATATCGAAACAAGCTCAGATCAGATTCTCGTAGCGACTCGTCAGCTGTTGAAGCCCGTAGATATTAAAACGTTAGTATATCCAGGTTTTCCAACTGATTTACAGCAGCCATTCACGACGCTTCTAACAAGAGCATCAGGTACAAGCGTTGTGACAGATACAATTTACGGTGCAAGGTTTAAGCATATTGACGAGCTGAGACGAATGAATGCATCTGTTAAGGTAGAAGGACGTTCAGCTATTATTAATGGTCCCATTCACTTACAAGGTGCACGTGTGAAAGCGTCGGACTTACGAGCAGGAGCAGCCCTTGTAACCGCAGGCTTAATGGCCAAAGGGATTACAGAAGTAACGGGTTTAGAGCACATTGACCGAGGTTACAGCCATTTAGTAGACAAGCTATCGGATTTAGGGGCAATGATTTGGCGTGAAGAGATGACTCAAGAAGAAATTGAACAATTTCAAAATTCATAGAGGCAAATTGCACAACAGTCAGGAAAGCAAATTCTAGAAATGAGCCGTTAAATAAGCTACACAGGTGTAGGAACGTTCTTCTATGTCTGTGTAGCTTATATATTTATGAATAGGGTAAATAGATAAAAAGGGGAAGCTAAAAGATAAATTTCACTTCTTATTTTAACGTCCAGTTTATTTCCTTTAATGTGAAATTATGAAAAGGTTTTCCTTGCTTCTCTTAAGCTATTAAATTTCCTTTTTTTTATTCATCTTCTAAAGTAAAAAAAGATTGATTAAAAAGATAGAAAAAGGTTAGAATATAAATTGCTACGTTAAATTTATCAAGATAATATAAATGGTTTTATGTCGGAATTATTCTTCTAAAAGTGTATGGTTAATCAATTGATTCTACTTATTATACTTCAAAGGTTATATTCTCCATTTTCACAGATTTATTCCATCCATATCATCTCTCAATTTTATATTTGAATTTAATATGGGAGGAACGGTTAAAAATTATTCATTATAAAGCGTGGTGTCCTAATGAACTTAACATTATCCAGTTTAGAAAATATGAAATTAAAAGAGCTATATGAACATGCTCGTGAGTATAAAGTTTCGTACTATAGTAAATTAACGAAAAAAGAACTTGTCTTTGCTATTTTAAAGGCTCAAGCTGAACAAGATGGGCTTTTATTTATGGAAGGCGTTCTTGAAATTATTCAGTCAGAAGGATTCGGTTTCTTACGACCAATTAACTATTCACCGAGTTCAGAAGATATTTATATCTCAGCTTCACAAATTCGTCGCTTCGATCTGCGTAATGGAGACAAGGTATCGGGGAAAGTTCGTCCTCCGAAAGAAAATGAGCGCTACTACGGGTTACTGCATGTAGAAGCAGTAAACGGAGAAGACCCAGAAACGTCAAAAGAACGCGTACATTTTCCAGCACTAACCCCGATTTATCCAAATGAGCAAATGCTGCTGGAAACTCAGCCAAGAAGTTTCTCTACGCGTATTATTGACTTGATTTCACCAATTGGATTTGGGCAAAGGGGACTAATTGTTGCGCCGCCAAAGGCAGGTAAAACGATGCTGTTAAAAGAAATTGCCAATAGCATTACAACCAATCATCCTGATGCGGAATTGATTGTTCTTCTTATTGATGAGCGTCCTGAAGAAGTAACGGACATTGAGCGTTCGGTTGACGGTGATGTTGTCAGTTCTACATTTGACGAAGTGCCAGAAAATCACATTAAAGTAGCGGAACTTGTCCTTGAACGTGCGATGAGACTTGTCGAACACAAAAAAGATGTTGTCATTTTGATGGATAGCATTACAAGACTTGCTCGTGCTTATAACTTAGTTATTCCACCGAGCGGTCGTACACTATCAGGGGGTATTGATCCAGCTGCTTTTCATCGTCCAAAACGCTTCTTTGGAGCTGCGCGTAACATTGAAGATGGAGGCAGCTTAACCATTCTAGCAACAGCCTTAATTGATACAGGCTCTCGTATGGATGATGTTATTTATGAAGAATTTAAAGGTACAGGTAACATGGAACTGCATCTAGATCGTTCACTAGCTGAAAAACGTATCTTCCCTGCGATTGACATTCGTCGTTCAGGCACACGTAAAGAAGAGCTGTTAATTCCAAAAGAGCATTTAGACCACTTATGGGCAATTCGCAAATCAATGGCAGATGCTCCTGATTTTGCAGAAAAATTCTTAAAACGTTTACGTCAAACAAAGACAAATGAAGAGTTCTTTTCGATGTTAACGGAAGAGAAAAAAACGCTTCTAGCAAATAAACGATAAGTTATAAAACATGTGGTTGCAAAAGCATACAACCCTTGTTATAATTTCATCATGTGTGTTGATAAAGTACACAGTGAAATAGTTATTATTTCATCACTATCTTTATCAATAAACTCTGTTTCAGAATGATTCAGGGCGGAAGGAGATGAAACGAATGAAAACAGGAATTCATCCAAACTATAAAACAGTTATGGTTAAATGTACTTGCGGAAACGAATTTGAAAGTGGTTCTGTAAAAGAAGAGATCCGCGTTGAGACTTGTTCTGAATGTCACCCATTCTACACTGGTCGTCAAAAATTCGCTGAAGCTGGTGGCCGTGTTGATCGCTTCAACAAAAAATACGGTCTTAAATAATCACATTGTCGAAACAAACAGGCAAGTAGCTTAACTTCTTGCCTGTTTTTTTGCTTAAAAAAGTAGAAAAACAGTGTCTGCTTGATAAAAAAGTGGGTACTTTATCATAGGAATAAGATCTACATAGAAGACGTAGATTAAGTTAGTAGCGGTTCGCTCAGAAACGGAACGAGAAGAAGGGAGAGTCCCGCAGTGGTGTACGTAATGAAACAAAGCGGTTGGATAGAAGTAATTTGTGGCAGTATGTTTTCAGGGAAATCAGAAGAGTTGATTCGACGTGTGCGCCGTACGCAGTTTGCTAAACAAAAAGCACAAGTGTTCAAGCCTGCAATTGATAATCGATATAGTGAAGAAGCTGTCGTTTCACATAATGGTACATCTGTTATGGCTTATTCAATCTCAGCATCGCGCGATATTTTAAAGCGAGTAAATGAAGAGACAGACGTAGTAGCGATAGATGAAGTACAGTTTTTTGACACAGATATTTTAGAAATTGTTCAATCTTTAGCAGATCAAGGCTTTCGTGTGATTGTAGCAGGGTTAGACCAAGACTTCAAAGGTGAACCTTTTGGACAAATGCCCCAGTTAATGGCTATTGCAGAATCGGTAACAAAGCTACAGGCCGTATGCGCTTCATGTGGCTCTCCTGCGAGCCGTACGCAGCGTTTGATTAACGGTGAGCCTGCTTCTTATGACGACCCTATTATTTTAGTCGGTGCGTCTGAATCGTACGAACCAAGATGTCGTCATTGCCACGTTGTGCAAAAGTCCAAAGGACAGGCTGTGTCTGTGGACTCAAGCGAAATGGTCGAAAAATAAAGCAAGAATTTTATGATGATAAAAACAGAACGCGCAGTTCTGTTTTTTTGTTCATATACGTGTATTAACAAGGTTTTGACTCTATTTTAAAGCTATACTATAATTACAATGTTATGGATAAAGAATGAGGTGAATGACGTGTTTGATCGTTTAGAAGCGGTAGAGGCGCGCTATGAGAAGTTAAACGAACTTCTGAGTGACCCTGAGATCGTAAACAACCCCTCTAAGTTGAGAGAATATTCGAAGGAACAATCAGATATACAACAAACGGTAGCCGCTTATCAGGAATACAAAGATGTAAAAGAGCAGTTATCAGAAGCGAAAACGATGCTTGAAGATAAGCTTGATGCAGATATGCGCGACATGGTCAAAGAAGAAATTGCCGAGTTAGAAACGCAGCAAGAAGAGCTAGTTGAAAAGCTACGTATTTTATTAATTCCAAAAGATCCAAACGATGATAAAAACGTAATCATGGAGGTTCGTGGAGCGGCTGGTGGAGATGAAGCAGCGTTATTTGCAGCTAATTTGTACCGCATGTATTCTCGTTTTGCTGAATCACAAGGCTGGAAAACAGAAGTAATGGAAGCAACGACTACTGGAGTAGGCGGTTATAAAGAAATTATCTTTATGATTAACGGTAAAGGTGCGTACTCAAAGATGAAATTTGAAAACGGTGCACACCGTGTTCAGCGAGTTCCTGAAACAGAATCAGGCGGTCGTATTCATACATCTACAGCAACGGTAGCATGTCTTCCTGAAGCGGAAGAAGTTGAAGTGGACATTCATGAAAAAGACATCCGTGTAGATACATTTGCTTCAAGTGGACCTGGTGGCCAAAGTGTTAATACGACGATGTCGGCAGTTCGTTTAACACATTTACCAACAAATACAGTGGTATCATGTCAAGATGAAAAGTCTCAAATTAAAAATAAAGAAAAAGCAATGAAAGTATTGCGTGCTCGCGTGTACGACAAATTCCAGCGAGAAGCACAAGCAGAGTACGATGCAACGCGCAAACAAGCAGTTGGATCAGGAGATCGCTCTGAGCGTATCCGTACGTATAATTTCCCGCAAAATCGCGTAACGGACCACCGTATTGGTCTGACGATTCAAAAGCTAGATCAAATCTTAGAAGGCAAGCTTGATGAAATTATCGATGCATTAGTAATGGAAGACCAAGCGCGCCGAATGGAAGATTCGAACTAATGAAAGTATTTGAAGCCCTTAAGTGGGCTTCTTCTTTTTTGAAAGAGGCAAAGCGAGATGAAAACGCGGGAGAACTCTTGCTTCGCCATCACTTACAGATGACGAGAACTCATTTGCTAGGTGCTCTGCAGGAAGAACTAGAAGAAGAAACGCTAAAAAGGTTTGAACAAGATGTCCATGCTCATAAAGCAGGGATGCCTGTACAATATCTCATCGGGACAGAAGAATTTTACGGACGTTCATTTATTGTAAACGAACATGTATTAATTCCAAGACCGGAAACAGAAGAGCTCGTATATGGAATGATTTCTCGAATGAAAAAAGAATTTCAACACCAGTCTATTGAGCTTGTCGATATTGGAACGGGAAGTGGGGCGATTGCTATCACTTTAGCGTTGGAGCTTGACAGCGTCAATGTTACAGCAACAGATATAGCTATAGAATCTTTAAATGTAGCCAAGGAGAATGCTCAAAATCTGGACGCTGCTGTCACGTTTATACAGGGAGATTTATTACAACCATTCCTATCATCAAATCAGAAATTTGATGTAATTGTGTCTAATCCGCCTTATATTCCAGCAGATGATGAATTGTCCACAGTGGTAAAAGATCATGAGCCAAATCGAGCTCTTTTTGGTGGAAAAGATGGTCTGGATTTTTATCGACGTTTTATGGAAGAGTTGCCATATGTGACGAAGTCAAACAGTATTATTGGATTTGAGGTCGGGGCCGGACAGACAAAAGATGTAGCTGAGATGCTGCAAAAAACGTTTCCTACAGCTTTTGTAGAATGTGTATATGATATTAATGGAAAAGATCGAATGGTTTTTGCACAACTTCGTGATAACTAAAAAAATCAGAGGGAATGATTTTCCCTTTGGTTTTTGAAAATCATGCATTTTTTTACTAAATTACTAGTTTAAGATATCTTGCTTTCGGCCATACTGTTCCTATGAAAGGGCGGTGGCCGAAATGAAGAAATATGCTATCATTTATTTTATTTTATTAATTATTGGAGCAAATGCTCAACTTATATATACACATAACCAAGTGCAGGCAGATCAGCCTGCAGTCATTCCAGACGAGGCAATTCGACTGCGTATTTTAGCAAACAGCGACGGTGAAAAAGATCAGTACGTAAAACGTCTGATTCGTGACCGTGTGAACGAACAAATTACAGAATGGGTAAAAGATTTAACATCTGTAACTGTAGCTCGAAAAACAATTAAAGAAAATTTGCCAGCGCTTGAGACAATTGCGAAAGAAGTGCTAAAAGAAGAAGGCGTAAATGAATCTGTTCACGTTAAATTCGGAAAAGTAGAGTTTCCTACTAAGTTGTACGGTCAGTTTTTATATCCAGCAGGTGAGTATGAAGCCGTGCTTATTACTCTTGGTAAAGGAGAAGGAGCAAACTGGTGGTGTGTACTATTTCCTCCTTTATGCTTCTTAGATTTTTCAAACGGTGAAGCGGTAAAAGCGCCAGAGCCATCTGAAGAAGAACCAAAGGCAGAAAAAGAAAAACCAGCAGCTTCTGAATTAAAATCTGCAGACAAAACAGATGATACGTCGGCTGAAAGTAAAGAACCCGCAGTGAAGACAGAAATTCAATCTGCAACTATTACATCGGATTCTATTAAGCAGAAAGCTGAGGAACCTTCTCAACCAACGGCATCTTCTAAAGAAGCAGCTGCAAAGGATACAAGCAACACAGCGAAAGAAGAAACAAGCGCTAAGGCTGAGAAAAAGGAAAGTAAGGAAGCTGAAAAGTCTGTTTCATCTAAGAAAAAAGCTGATGCTAAATCGAAAGAAGATTCTGTAGAAGTTAAGTTTTTTGTAGTAGAATGGGTATCGTCCGTATTTAATTAATAGAATCATTAAAAATAAAATTCAGTTCTACTTTTTTTAACCATCTCATAGATTTGTTACTAGAAAACAAGTTGAGGTGATTAAAATGAGAGAACAATTAAAAATTGCCAGTAAAAATGATTATATTCGAATTCAGAAGTTTTTACAAAAAGCGGGTATTAGCACAGCGGGTGTAGAAGAACATATTCATCAATTTGTCATCATGGAAAGTGATGAAGGCGAGCTGCTAGCAACAGTTGGGTTTGAAAAAGAAGGCATGGACGGAATTCTTCGCTCCCTTGTCGTGTCACCTTCTTTGATGCAATCTGATATTCTGCTGCTATTTAAAAGTATCGTTCAGCTGGCTCAAAAGCATGGTGTGAAGCAACTATATTTACTAACAAATAAGGCATCCTCTCTGCATTTTTTTCAAATGATGAATTTTCAGCAAACATCTTATAGTGCGCTACCTGATTTGTTAAAAGAACATTCGTATTTAAAACAGTTACCAAATCCTAAGGATGTCTACGTGATGTTTTATGCAGCTAGTTAAAAGGAAATGTGGATAAATCATTTTAATGGGGTATCCACAATGTTATTCACAAAAATCTAAGCTTTATCCACATTTTGTGGATAAAGCTTGTTTGCTGATATAATGAATGCATGTATTTTACTGTTTTTGATACATATTGTACTTTTAAAGTAAAAAAAACCTAGATATAGAAAGAAAAAGGAGTTGAAGAAGATGGAAACTAAGTTATGGGTTGTGGATAATTTTATGAACGAAAAAGATATTTATCCACATATAGAAGAAGCAGCAGATTTGCTGCGCAACCACGAAGTGGTTGCTTTTCCTACAGAGACGGTGTATGGATTAGGAGGAGATGCAACATCGGATAAAGCTGTGGATAAAATTTTTGCAGCGAAAGGACGTCCTAGTGATAACCCTCTTATTGTTCATATTGGAGATAAAGAGCAGCTGCATACATTTGTAGAGTCAATTCCTTCAAAAGCAGAGAAAGTGATTGATGCTTTTTGGCCAGGTCCTCTTACCGTGATATTACCTAAAAAAGATCAAGTTTCAGATAAGGTTACGGCTGGTTTAAACAGCATTGCAGTGAGAATGCCATCACATCCGGTAGCTCTTGCATTATTGAAAAAAGTGGCTTTGCCTATCGCGGCTCCTAGTGCAAACCTCTCCGGCAAGCCAAGCCCCACTTTAGCTCACCACGTGATGAATGATTTAGAAGGGCGTATTAGCGGAGTTGTAGACGGAGGAGCGACAGGGGTAGGAGTAGAGTCGACTGTCCTTGATTGTACTGAAGAGATTCCTATTATTTTACGTCCAGGCGGCATTACTCAGAAAGAGTTAGAAAGTGTAATTGGTCCCGTAAAAGTAGATCGAGCGTTAATAAGTGATAAAGAAGCGCCAAAATCTCCAGGTATGAAATATACGCATTACGCACCTGATGCACCGCTTGTCATTGTTGACGGCAGTTCAGATTTTTTCCAATCTATTATTGATCACTATCAAGATCAGGGTAAGCGAGTAGGGGTATTAACGACATCTGAACATGAAAATGTGTATAAAGCCGATGCCGTCATTACATGTGGATCTCGCTCAAATTTAGAGACGGTTGCTAGCCACTTATATGAGTCTCTTCGTTCATTTAATGAGTGCGATGTAGATATTATCGTTAGTGAAAGTTTTTCTGAAGAAGGAGTCGGTCATGCCGTTATGAATCGATTAATGAAAGCTGCAGGACATCACGTGATTAAGCAATAAAATTCATCTTCTAAACCTTTTCGAATGTGCATATTTTGAAATAGGAGCACGTCCGAGGAGGGTAAAGATGAATGTATCTCAGTTAATTAGTGAAATGATCACGTTAGTCATTATGGCGTTTGCCTTAGGAATGGATGCTTTCTCAGTTGGTTTGGGAATGGGGTTAATTCGTTTACGCTTTCGCCAAATTTTCTACATTGGTGTTGTTATCGGTATATTTCATATTTGGATGCCGCTATTGGGCATGTTTATTGGACGACTTTTGTCTGATAAACTTGGAATGTTTGCTACCTATGGCGGTGGAATTTTATTGCTGATTCTTGGGGCGCAGATGATTTATTCCTCCTTTAAGCATGACGATACGCCGTTTATCAAACCAGTTGGCTTTGGACTGTTATTTTTTGCGCTCAGCGTGAGTCTAGATAGTTTTTCTGTTGGACTTAGCTTAGGTATTTTTGGGGCAAGAACGTTTTTGACCATTATTGTTTTTGGCGTAGTGAGTATGCTATTAACTTGGTTAGGACTGTTGCTCGGCAGAAGAGTACAAGGCTGGCTTGGTTCATATAGTGAGGCACTGGGCGGGAGCATTTTATTAGCTTTTGGCATCAAATTGCTATTACCTTTTTAACTATATATAAATAGGTAAAGGATCATGACCATGCAGGTTATGGTCTTTTTTTGCTTCTTTTAAATTACAGCAATAAAAAAAGGAAAGCGAAGGTGTTTTTTTCAAGATAAATAAAGAGATCATGGATAAAAAACACCCAAAAAAGCTAACTGGATTTATGCAAGCAATAGAGATACAATAGGGTGGAATATCAACATAGTCGCACATAGTGAAAGCAAGGGAGGATGTATCTTGAAAAACATCTTATTTGTATGTACAGGAAACACGTGCCGCAGCCCTATGGCAGAAGCGTTGCTGAAAGCTAAAAAAATAGATGGAATAAACGTGAAGTCTGCAGGTGTATTCGCTTCAAATGGAAGTGAAGCTTCTGTTCATGCACAAGTTGCCCTTCAACAGAAAGGCATAGCTTGTTCTCATGCTTCGGCAGCATTAACGGAAGAACAATTGATGTGGGCTACTTATATTTTTACGATGACGGAGCAGCATAAAATGCTAATTTTGAACCAAGCTCCATACGTAAGTGATAAATTATTTACGCTAAAAGAATTTGCCGGCGAGCAAGGTGAAGTATCTGATCCGTTCGGCGGATCATTACAGACGTACGAACAGACTTTAGAAGAGTTAGAGCGTATGATTAACAAAATAGTCGACAAATTATAAAAGGTCCCATAAATTTTTGCAGACTTAAACTGAACAAAAATTAATAGAAGATGAAGGTATGTATGAGGAGGAAACAAAGATGAAAGTAGCTATTGCATCTGACCACGGCGGTATAAATTTACGACAGGAAATTATCTCTTTAATGGAAGAATTAAATATTGAATATGTGGATTTAGGGTGTGAATGCTCAGCATCTGTCGATTATCCGGATTATGCACTTCCCGTTGCTCAAAAAGTGGCGAGCCAAGAAGTAAGTCGAGGCATTCTTATTTGCGGAACAGGCATCGGTATGAGCATAGCAGCTAATAAAGTAAAGGGAATTCGCTGCGCTCTAGTGCATGATACGTTTAGTGCAAAAGCCACAAGAGAACATAATGATAGCAACATTTTAGCAATGGGTGAACGCGTCATTGGGCCGGGACTTGCACGTGAAATTGCGAAAATTTGGTTAACGACAGAATTTGAAGGCGGGCGACATGAAAATCGCGTGAATAAAATTAAACAGTATGAGCAGCAAAGTGATGCAACAGTAACGGCATAATGTGAACGTATTCAATGGAAGAAAGGAAGAAAAACGTGTCTGAACTTACGAAATGGAAAGAGCAGTTGGAAACAGTTTTATCTGATTTTTCAGCACAAGTGCAGTTATCTTCAGAACATACACTTGTCATTGGATGCAGTACAAGCGAGGTAATTGGTGAAAAAATAGGAACCGCAGGCGCAATGGAAGTTGCAGAAATGATCTTTGATACACTAGCAGATTTTCGAAAAAAAACGGGTGTCCACTTAGCATTTCAATGCTGTGAACATCTTAATCGAGCACTGGTAGTAGAAAGAGAATTAGCTCGTAAAGAACGCTTAGAAATCGTTAGTGTTGTTCCTATTCATAAAGCAGGTGGAGCGATGGCTACACAGGCCTATGGCCAGCTTAAAGATCCTGTTTTAGTAGAGTTTATTAAAGCTGATGCTGGGATTGATATTGGAGATACATTCATTGGTATGCATTTAAAGCATGTCGCAGTACCCGTTCGTTGTACGTTGAACGCAGTTGGACACGCTCATGTTACTTTAGCAAAGACGCGTCCAAAACTAATCGGTGGAATGAGAGCGTTTTACGAACTTTCGTAATTAAATATATTAAAATAATACACATTTTTTCTTTTTTATTCTAAATAAATCATGTTACAATGTAGTTGAATTAACAAATAACGAACATTGCGAATACGAAACGAGGAGAGGATTTTGATGGAGAAACAACTAATGCAACAAGATCCAGCAGTTTATAATGCGATCAAGGATGAATTACAAAGACAACGTACTAAGATTGAGCTAATTGCTTCAGAAAACTTTGTAACAACAGCGGTAATGGAAGCACAAGGTTCAGTTTTAACAAATAAATATGCTGAAGGCTATCCAGCTAAACGTTACTACGGTGGTTGTGAACACGTGGATGTAGTAGAAGACTTAGCTCGTGATCGTGCAAAAGAAATTTTCGGAGCAGAGCACGTGAACGTTCAACCTCACTCAGGTGCACAAGCAAACATGGCTGTATACTTCACTGTTTTAGAGGCTGGAGACACAGTACTTGGTATGAATTTATCGCACGGCGGTCACTTAACGCACGGAAGTCCTGTTAACTTTAGTGGTGTTCAGTACAATTTCATCGAATATGGTGTAGATCGCGAAACACATCGCATTAACTACGATGACGTATTAGAAAAAGCTCGTACACACAAACCAAAATTAATTGTGGCTGGTGCAAGCGCATATCCACGCGCAATCGACTTCAAGCGTTTCCGTGAAATCGCTGATGAAGTAGGCGCTTATTTAATGGTAGACATGGCTCATATTGCTGGTCTAGTAGCTGCAGGACTTCATCAAAATCCTGTGCCACATGCTCATTTCGTTACAACTACAACACATAAAACACTACGCGGACCACGCGGCGGTATGATTTTATGTAAAGAAGAATTTGCGAAAAAGATTGATAAGTCGATCTTCCCTGGTATTCAAGGTGGTCCATTGATGCACGTTATCGCTGCAAAAGCAGTAGCATTTGGTGAAGCATTACAAGATGAGTTTAAGCACTATGCTCAAAATATCATCGACAATGCTAATCGTTTAGCAGAAGGATTAAAGAAAGAAGGATTTGCTCTTGTATCTGAAGGAACAGACAATCACCTTGTGTTAATCGACGTAAGCTCAATGAATTTGACAGGTAAAGTAGCTGAAAAAGCGCTTGATGATGTAGGTATTACAACAAACAAAAATACAATTCCTTATGATGAGCAAAGCCCATTTGTAACAAGCGGTATCCGTATTGGTACAGCTGCGGTTACAACTCGCGGATTTGGCTTAGAAGAGATGGATGAAATTGCTTCTATCATCGGATTAACGCTTAAAAATATTGAAGATGAAGAAAAGTTAGCTGAAGCTAAAACACGTGTTGAAGCTTTAACAAGCAAGTTTGAAATGTATAAATCACTTTAAGAGAGACAGGCCTTTGTGCCTGTTTTTTTTATGGAGAAAGTGGTAGCAATTCAATCATTTTTTGAATAATGCTTGAACTCAAAAACTTTTTTCTGTAAAATGAATGCAATGTATAAATTTAATTAGCAAGAGATATGTTTTTACTAGTACGTACCATTCAATTCGTTGAATGGTATTTTAATGTGTACATCTTTATATATAAGGAGAGATATCAATGGGCAAAGTATACGTATTTGATCACCCGCTTATTCAACACAAATTAACTTACATACGCGATGTAAAAACGGGAACGAAAGAGTTTCGTGAATTAGTTGATGAAGTGGCAAGCTTAATGGCTTTTGAAGCAACACGTGATTTACCGCTAGAAGATGTTGAAATTGAAACACCGGTTTGCAAAACAAAGTCAAAAGTTATTGCAGGGAAAAAGCTTGGTATCGTTCCAATTCTTCGTGCTGGTATCGGCATGGTAGATGGATTTTTAAAACTAATGCCAGCTGCTAAAGTTGGACACGTTGGCTTATATCGTGATCCAGAAACATTACAGCCTGTTGAATATTATGTAAAGCTACCTAATGATGTAGAAGAGCGTGACTTTATTGTAGTAGATCCTATGCTTGCAACAGGAGGGTCAGCTGTAGAAGCAATCAACTCTCTGAAAAAAAGAGGCGCTAAAAACATTAAATTTATGTGTTTAATTGCTGCTCCTGAAGGCGTGGAAATTGTAAAAGAAGCACACCCTGACGTAGATATTTACATTGCAGCATTAGATGAAAAATTAAATGACCATGGATATATTGTTCCAGGTTTAGGTGATGCAGGGGATCGTTTATTCGGTACAAAATAATTTGTAGATTTGGGTGATGAACATGAAGCAGCCAATTAAAGTAATGACGATATTCGGGACAAGACCAGAAGCAATTAAAATGGCTCCTCTAGTATTAGAGCTTAAAAAGCGACCAGAAGAGTTCGAAGCAATTGTTACAGTAACGGCTCAGCACCGTGAAATGTTAGACCAAGTATTGAGCATCTTTGACATTCAGCCTGACTATGACCTGAACATTATGAAGGATCGCCAAACCCTTATGGACGTAACGACCAGAGGATTACAAGGCTTGGACGACGTAATGAAAAAAGTAAAGCCGGACATGGTACTTGTACACGGTGATACAACTACGACGTTTATTGCTGGGCTAGCAGCTTTTTATAATCAGATTCAGGTCGGGCATGTTGAAGCAGGTTTGCGCACATGGAATAAATATTCTCCATACCCGGAAGAAATGAACCGTCAGCTTACAGGTGTTCTCGCTGATTTGCACTTTGCTCCAACAGATAAGTCTGCAGCTAATTTGCAAGCAGAGAACAAAAAAGAAGAGCGAATCTTTGTGACTGGAAATACAGCTATCGATGCGTTAAAAACAACAGTAAAAGAGACATATGAGCATGAAGTGTTAACGAAATTGGGAGATGATCGTCTTATTTTGTTAACGGCACATCGCCGCGAAAATTTAGGCGAACCAATGAAAAATATGTTCCGTGCTGTTAAGCGTATTGTAGATGAACATGAAGATGTGCAAGTTGTGTATCCTGTTCATTTGAATCCAGTAGTTAGAGAAACAGCAAACGATATCTTAGGAAATGACCCGCGCATTCATTTAATTGAACCGTTAGATGTGATTGACTTCCATAACTTCGCTGAGCGCGCTCATATTATTTTGACAGATTCGGGCGGTGTTCAAGAAGAAGCTCCTTCATTAGGCGTACCTGTATTGGTACTTCGCGATACAACAGAGCGCCCGGAAGGAATTGAAGCAGGAACGCTCAAACTAGCAGGCACGGAAGAAGAAACGATTTATACGCTAGCAAAAGAGCTGTTAATAGATGAAGACGTATATAAGCAAATGTCACAAGCATCGAATCCTTACGGAGACGGCTTAGCTTCTAAACGCATTTGTGATGCTATTAGCTACTATTTCAACCGCCGTGAAAACAGACCGGAAGCTTTTAATCCGCTTTCGTAAGATTTCTAAACACCTTTCACATGAAAAGCGTCTCTTTGAGACACGATAGTGTGAGAGGTGTTTTTTTATGTGGATTAAATGGTTAATGATTAGCTTTATATTGGGAAGTGGGGGAGGGCAAATGTCGCTCAATCCGACATTTCCTTCTATAAAACAAGAAATGAATCATCAGGAAAAATCAATCATTGTGATGATTAAAAAAGAAAAATTCACGAAATTTAAAAGTCAGCTACAAAAAAATTATCCTAATATAAAGATTAAGAGCGAATTTCACACGGTGTTTACAGGACTTTCACTAAACGGCTCCATCTCGGATTTGGAAAAACTATCTCAGAATCCATCTATTATTAGTTCACATTCTATTAAAAACTATCAGGTTACAGAAGAAAATAGCGTAACGTTCATTGGCTCAGAACAGGTAAGAGGCTTGTTTGATACTCACAATCAGCGTTTAACAGGAAAAGGGATCAAAGTAGGCGTTATCGATACGGGGGTTGATTATTCTCACCCTGATTTAAAACAAACCTACAGAGGGGGTTACGATGTAATAGATGAAGATTATGAGCCGATGGAAACCACTCGTGAGCAAGGAGAACCGACTCTGCACGGTACTCATGTAGCTGGTATTATTGCAGCGAATGGGAATATTAAAGGCGTAGCACCTCAAGCGGAAATCTATGCATACCGAGCTCTTGGACCTGGAGGAGCTGGAACGTCTGAAAGTGTTATTCTAGCTATTGAAAAAGCAATTCAAGATGATGTAGATATTATTAATTTATCATTAGGAAATGATGTGAATGGCCCTGATTTACCAACAAGCTTAGCGTTAGATCGAGCTGTTGAAAAAGGAATTGTAACGGTTACATCTAGCGGCAATTCAGGTCCAGGTTTATGGACGGTGGGCTCTCCGGGTACAGCGGGAAAAGCTATTTCCGTTGGCGCTTCTGTTTCTCCGACAACAGTTCAATTTCTAACAATTGGATTTAACAAAGAAAAAATTATGATGGCGCCAGTAGAAGGGTCTCGTCCATGGACGTTTAATCAAACGCTGCGTGTAATAAATGAAGAAGATTCCAAAGAGCAAAAGCATGCGTCGGGTAACGTCATTTTGCTAAAAGCAGAAGGAAATGCGGTTCAAAAAAAGATTAAACAAGCTGAACAGGCGGGAGCAAAAGCGGTTATTTTATATAGCCCGACAGAAAAAAGCATAGTCAGTAAACTAAAAGAGTCAGTAAATATTCCCGTGATATGGGTAAGTAAAAAAAGCGGTGACACCATTAGCCAACACATTCAGTCTCAACAACCGTACTTACGCACTGGCCAGCAGGTGGTGCAAGACTTGCTCACATCTTTCAGTTCAAGAGGGCCTGTAACGACTACTTGGGGAATCAAACCAGACGTCGTCGCACCAGGTTACTTCATTAATAGTACAGTTCCTGGAGGATATGAACGCATGCATGGCACAAGTATGGCTGCGCCCCATGTAGCTGGAGCGTGTGCGCTGATTTTACAAGCTCACCCGAACTGGTCTCCTGAACAAGTCAAAGCTTCATTGATGAACACCAGTAAAGTAATGCAGCAGCTAAACGGTCAAACGTATCGCGTATATGAACAAGGAGCGGGAAGAATTCAAATAGCAAAAGCCGTCACAGCAGAATCTTTGTTTTATCCATCTTCTTTATCTTTTGGTATTTTTACGCGTCCATCAAAGAAAGTTTTATCTTTTAAAATTGATAACCAGTCTGATAAAGCAAAAACGTATCGCTTAAACGTTCCAAAAAGGGATGAAGGAGTGAACTGGGATGTTCCATTACCCGTCACGGTGCCACCCCGTCAGACAAAAGAGATAGCTGTCACTTTATCGGTGCAGCCCCGTTTTAAAAATAAAGGTATATATGACGGATATTTGGAAATAAATGATTCACGTGAAACATTTTCGCTTCCCTATATGTACATGATTAGCATTCCAGATTATCCTCGTGTCATGGGATTGCAAGTAGCAGCGGAAAAAGAGAAAAATACGTATAGCTATGAACTGTTTTTGCCTGAAGGAGCAGATCAGTTAGGCGTCGCTCTTTTTGATAAGCAGTCTTTACAGTTTGTATCGTATTTAGATGTTGACGTGGATGTAGAAAGAGGCATGAGAAAACGAAAAATAGCGATTGATGAATCGCTTGTACCAGGAGTGTACCAAATATTTGCATTTGTGAAAAAGCATAGACAAGAGCAGGTTGTACACAGTACAATAACGATTGAATGAACCTCTTTAAATGTTTTCATTTGAAGAGGTTTTATGTGTGGCAGAAATGTGAACAATAAGAAGAGATTGTGAAGTTTTTAGCTTAAACACATTGACATTAAATATACGCTATTGTATGCTTACAGGGAATATAAATGATAAGGTTTTCAACCTGTGAAAACCGTTGATATTTCTGCGTATTTTATTAGCTGTTTTTACCTTTTTTAGCAATTTTTTTTGCCTTTCTATCATATATTGAGCTATGAAAACGATAGAGAATTCGGAAAAAAGAAAATTTTGCAAAAGGGGTATGAGCTTATGAAAGATCGCAACCGTCATCCTTTGCAAGCGATGGCATTAGTGTCAATCATTCTATCACAGTTAGCAGGTTCAGTCTTAATTGGCTTATTCTCTGGAAGATGGGCTGATCAATGGCTTGACACCGAACCACTATTTTTGATTTTAGGCCTTCTTTCAGGGCTAGCAGCAGGTGTTTTTATGATGCTGCGGACAGTCCACCATTTTTTTTCAGGAGATTAATAATTCATGCAGGATTTGCAGCACGTTTTTCCAAGACTTCGTTCATACATATTGTATTTGTTAGCATTATACGTTCTCGGCTGGGGATTTACAAGTTATAAGGCTGTTTTTGCAGGTTTAATTTTAGGAACCGCCCTGAGTTTGTATAATTTGTGGAACTTAGTAAGAAAGTTTGAGCAGTTTGGACAGGCGTTGGATGAGGGGAAAAAGCCCCGTTCAATTGGGACTGTTGTAAGATTTGCAACAGCTGCTCTCGCAGTTGTGATTACCATCTCTTATCCAAAAACCTTTCATATTATTAGTGTAGTTGTGGGATTAATGACGTATTATGTTGTCATTATCATAGATTTAGTTGTTCAAAATATGCGTAGAAGATAGAAAGAGAGGTGAACACAGTTGGGTCATGAATCACCAACTATAGAGTTTCTAGGCCTTACTTTTAGTCAAAGTAACTTGCTTATGGTTACCGTAGCTTCTGTTATTGTATTCTTAATTGCAGTTTTATGTACTCGTACTCTTGCTATGAAGCCAAGCGGTGCACAAAACTTTATTGAATGGGTCTTAGATTTTGTTAAAGGACTCGTTAATAGCAATATGGATTGGAAAACAGGTGGCCGCTTTTTGACGCTAGGTGTAACTTTACTTATGTACATTTTTGTGTCAAATATGTTGGGTCTTCCATTCGCCATCGTGATTGACCATAACTTATGGTGGAAATCGCCAACCGCTGATCCAGCAATTACGCTGACGTTAGCCGTTATGGTAGTTGTACTATCACATTATTATGGTATTAAAATGCGAGGTTTCTCTGCATACACGAAAGATTACTTCAAGCCAATGGCATTTTTATTCCCGCTTAAGATTATCGAGGAGTTTGCCAATACGTTAACGCTTGGCCTTCGTCTTTACGGTAATATTTATGCTGGGGAAATTTTGTTAAGCTTGCTAGCTGGTTTAGCAACAACAGGCTTCCTAGGTACAATTGGAGCTGCTATCCCAATGCTTTTATGGCAAGGATTCAGTATTTTTGTAGGCGCAATTCAGGCCTTCATTTTCACAATGTTAACGATGGTTTATTTATCTCACAAAGTGAGTAGCGACCATTAATTTATAAAGCTTTGTTCAAGTAATACCCAATTTGGACAAAACAAAACTTAGTTAAACAAAATCATATATATTAAGGGAGGACTTTATAAAATGGGTTTAATAGCATCTGCAATTGCGATTGGTTTAGCGGCACTAGGTGCTGGTATTGGTAACGGTCTTATCGTTTCTAAGACGATTGAAGGCACAGCTCGCCAACCAGAAGCACGTGGTACATTAACTTCAATGATGTTCGTTGGGGTTGCCTTAGTTGAGGCGCTTCCAATTATCGCCGTAGTTATTGCATTCATGGTACAAGGTAAATAATAATGTGTTACATGTGGCGAAGATCATTCAAAAGAACCTTCGCCATTACTTTATGTCTTTAAGAAGTAAATTATATATGTGGAGTCTCTGAAGGGAGTGAACATGGCCGTGTCGAACATGTTTGTGTTAGGAGCAGCAGGCATTAATGGTGGAGATATTCTTTTCCAATTAGTGATGTTCCTTATCCTACTTGCGTTACTTCAAAAATTCGCGTTTGGTCCTGTAATGGGAATCATGAAAAAACGTGAAGAGCATATTGCCGGTGAGATTGATGAAGCAGAAAAGCAAAATGAGGAAGCGAAGAAGCTTGTTGAAGAGCAGCGTGAAATCTTAAAGCAATCTCGTCAAGAAGTGCAAGTAATGATGGAAAACGCTAGAAAGTCTGCAGAAGATAAAAAAGAAGAAATCATTGCAGCAGCACGCGAAGAGTCTGAGCGTCTAAAAGCTGCAGCAAAACAAGAAATCGAACAGCAAAAAGATCAAGCAGTTGCTGCGTTACGTGAGCAAGTTGCTTCATTATCTGTTTTAATTGCGTCGAAAGTTATTGAAAAAGAACTTTCTGAACAAGATCAAGAGAAGTTAATTCATGAATATATCCAAGAAGTAGGGGATGTACGATGAGTCAACCAGCTGTAGCCAAGCGCTATGCACTAGCTCTTTTTCAATTAGCAACAGAAAAACAGATGATCGATGAAATGCAAGACCAGCTACAAATCGTTGAAGAGGTGTTTGCTAAAACACCTGAATTAATGGATGTATTAACTCATCCAAAAATTACAATTGAGCGAAAAAAACAGTTTGTAAGTGAGGCATTTGCTGAACTTTCACCAACTGTTCAACATACGGTTCTTCTATTATTAGAGCGTCACCGCATTCAAATTGTTAGCCAAATGGTGCAAGAGTATCGTTTCCTAGCGAACGAAGTACGTGGCGTGGCAGACGCAACTGTTTATTCTGTCAAACCTTTAAGCGCAGATGAGAAACGAGCAATCTCGCAATCATTTGCTTCAAAAGTTGGAAAACATACGTTAAATATTTCAAATGTAGTAGATAAAAGCCTAATCGGCGGCGTGAAGCTTCGCATTGGTAATCGTATCTATGATGGCAGCATTAGCAGCAAATTAGAAACGATCCACCGAGGACTTCTTGCACACAGATCGTAGATAGGGGTGAAATTCATGAGCATCAAAGCTGAAGAAATTAGTGCGCTGATCAAGCAGCAAATTGAAAACTATCAGTCTGAGATTAAAGTGAGTGATGTAGGTACTGTTATCCAAGTTGGGGATGGTATCGCACGTGCTCATGGCCTCGACAATGTCATGGCTGGAGAACTGGTTGAATTTTCAAATGGTGTCATGGGAATGGCACAAAACTTAGAAGAAAACAATGTAGGTATCATTATTTTAGGACCATATACCGAAATTCGTGAAGGTGACGAAGTTCGCCGTACAGGACGCATCATGGAAGTTCCAGTAGGAGAGCAGTTAATCGGTCGTGTTGTTAACTCATTAGGTCAGCCAGTAGACGGCTTAGGCCCGGTAGAAACAACAAAAACACGTCCAATTGAAGGTGCTGCACCTGGCGTTATGGATCGTAAATCAGTACATGAGCCGCTTCAAACAGGTATCAAGGCGATTGACGCACTTGTGCCGATCGGCCGTGGACAGCGTGAGTTAATTATCGGTGACCGTCAAACGGGTAAAACATCGGTAGCAATCGATACAATCTTAAACCAAAAAGATCAAGATATGGTATGTATCTATGTAGCGATTGGCCAAAAAGAATCAACAGTTCGTAACGTAGTAGAGACATTACGTAAACACGGTGCTCTAGATTACACAATCGTTGTAACAGCATCAGCTTCACAACCAGCTCCACTATTATTCTTAGCACCATACGCTGGAGTAACAATGGGTGAAGAGTTTATGTATAACGGTAAGCACGTACTTGTTATTTACGATGACTTAACAAAACAAGCATCAGCTTATCGTGAACTTTCATTACTATTACGCCGTCCTCCAGGTCGTGAAGCATATCCAGGGGATGTATTCTATCTGCACTCTCGTTTATTAGAGCGTGCGGCAAAGTTATCGGACGCAAAAGGTGGAGGTTCATTAACAGCTCTTCCATTTATTGAAACGCAAGCAGGAGACGTATCTGCTTATATCCCAACGAACGTAATTTCGATTACAGACGGACAAATTTTCTTACAGTCAGATCTATTCTTCTCAGGCGTACGTCCTGCGATTAATGCTGGTCTTTCTGTATCACGTGTAGGGGGATCTGCACAAATTAAAGCGATGAAAAAGGTAGCAGGTACACTGCGTCTAGACCTTGCATCTTATCGTGAGCTTGAATCGTTTGCTCAGTTCGGTTCTGATCTTGACCAAGCAACTCAAGCAAAATTAAATCGAGGAGCGCGTACAGTTGAAATCTTAAAACAAGGTTTACACAAACCGCTTCGCGTAGAAAAACAAGTAGCTGTGCTTTACGCATTAACAAAAGGCTTCTTAGATGATGTTCCAGTATCAGATATTACACGCTTTGAAGACGAGTACTTAACATGGTTAGAATCAAACCGTAAAGAAGTACTTGAATCAATCCGTACAACTGGTGGCCTTCCTGAAGCTGGCGTATTCGAATCAGCACTTGAAGAATTCAAGAAAACATTTATTGCATCTGAATAATATATTGTCAGCATGGTATGTTAAGACAATCTTTCAATAAGGTGAAGGTGAACATTTGTTCACCTTTCATACCACGTGATCTTCTAAAACAAGGTGGTGAAACCTTTGGCATCATTACGTGATATACAAACTCGAATCACATCGACGAAAAAAACGAGCCAGATTACGAAAGCAATGGAAATGGTTTCAGCTGCAAAGCTGAATAGAGCGGAACAAAATGCAAAATCGTTTGTTCCATATATGGAAAAAATTCAAGAGGTAGTCTCAAGTGTAGCCCTAGGCAGCAGAGGCGCTTCACATCCAATGTTAACTGCGCGCAGCGTGAAGAAGACTGGTTATATCGTAATCACTTCAGATCGCGGTCTAGCAGGAGCATATAACAGTAATATTTTGCGAAAAGTATCTCAAGCTATTGAAGAACGCCATCAATCACCTGATGAATACGGTGTGATTGCAATTGGACGAGTAGGGAGAGATTTCTTCGTAAAACGCGGTATTCCGGTTTTGCTTGAAATCACAGGCTTAGCAGATCAGCCAGCTTTTGCTGACATTCAAGGAATTGCTTCACAAACAGTTCAAATGTTTGCGGACGGTACGTTTGATGAACTTTACTTATACTATAATCACTTTATCAATACGATTTCACAAGAAGTGACGGAGAAGAAGCTATTGCCTCTAACAGATCTTCAACCTTCTGGTAAACTTGTTGGTTATGAATTTGAACCATCACAAGAAGAGATTTTAGAAGTATTACTTCCTCAGTATGCAGAGAGTTTAATTTACGGCGGCCTGCTTGATGGAAAAGCAAGTGAGCATGCTGCTCGTATGACAGCGATGAAAAGTGCAACAGACAATGCAAAAGATCTTATCAATAATCTTACATTGTCATATAACCGTGCACGTCAAGCGGCAATTACCCAGGAAATTACGGAAATTGTTGGCGGAGCGGCAGCGTTAGAATAGAAAGTTTAATGGAAAAGCAAGTTAGGAGGGAACACGATGACAAAAGGACGCGTTACTCAAATCATGGGTCCAGTTGTAGACGTAAAGTTTGACAACGGACACCTTCCGGCAATTTATAACGCCCTTAAAATTTCACATAAACCGAGCAGTGCAAGTGAAGTTGCAATCGAATTAACATTAGAAGTTGCGATTCACTTAGGTGATAACACAGTTCGTACAGTAGCAATGTCATCCACTGACGGCTTAGTTCGTGGATTAGAAGTAGAAGATACAGGTGCAGCAATCTCAGTACCAGTTGGTGACGTTACGTTAGGTCGTGTATTTAACGTATTAGGTGAAAAAATCGACTTAGACGCCCCAATCGATGCAGGTGCACGTCGTGATCCGATCCACCGTCAAGCACCAAAGTTCGAAAATCTATCTACACAAGCTGAAATTCTTGAAACAGGTATTAAAGTAGTAGACTTATTAGCTCCTTACATTAAAGGTGGAAAAATCGGTCTATTCGGTGGTGCCGGTGTAGGTAAAACAGTATTAATTCAAGAGTTAATCAATAACATTGCTCAAGAGCACGGCGGTATTTCGGTATTCGCTGGTGTAGGTGAGCGTACGCGTGAAGGTAATGACTTATACCATGAAATGACAGACTCTGGTGTTATTAAGAAGACGGCTATGGTATTTGGACAAATGAATGAGCCGCCTGGTGCACGTCAGCGTGTTGCATTAACAGGATTAACAATGGCAGAATACTTCCGTGACGAACAAGGTCAAGACGTATTATTCTTTATCGATAATATCTTCCGTTTCACACAAGCGGGTTCAGAAGTATCAGCATTACTTGGCCGTATGCCATCAGCAGTAGGTTATCAGCCAACATTAGCGACAGAAATGGGTCAGCTTCAAGAGCGTATCACGTCAACAAGCGTAGGTTCTGTAACATCGATTCAAGCGATTTACGTACCAGCCGATGACTATACGGATCCAGCTCCAGCGACAACATTTGCTCACTTAGATGCAACAACAAACTTAGAGCGTAAATTATCAGAGATGGGTATTTACCCTGCGGTAGATCCATTAGCATCTACATCTCGCGCTTTATCTCCTGAAATTGTTGGAGAAGAGCACTATGCAATTGCGCGTCAAGTTCAACAAACGTTACAGCGTTATAAAGAGTTACAAGATATCATTGCAATCCTAGGTATGGATGAGTTATCTGATGAAGATAAACTCGTTGTACAACGTGCTCGTCGCGTTCAATTCTTCTTGTCTCAAAACTTCCACGTAGCAGAACAATTTACAGGTCAAAAAGGTTCTTATGTTCCTGTAAAAGAAACTGTTAAAGGATTTAAAGAGATCTTGGAAGGTAAATACGATCATTTACCTGAAGATGCGTTCCGTTTAGTTGGTCGCATTGAAGAAGTTATTGAAAATGCGAAACGTATGGGAGTAGAAGTTTAATTTAAGGGACATAGGAGGTTTTTTAAATGAAGACAATCCATGTCAGTGTAGTGACTCCTGATGGCCCAGTTTACGAATCAGAAGTGGAAATGGTAAGTACCCGAGCACAGAGCGGTGAGCTTGGTATTTTACATGGCCATATTCCGATGGTTGCTCCTTTACAAATTGGAGCCGTCCGCTTGAAGAAAGCAAGCAGTACAGAACTTGTGGCTGTTAGCGGAGGATTTCTTGAAGTAAGACCTGACAAAGTAACAATTCTTGCACAGGCTGCTGAAACAGCTGAAGCGATTGACGTAGCTCGTGCAGAAGAAGCGAAAAAGCGCGCTGAAATGCGCCTTGATAGCAAACAAGACGACGTTGATGTTAAGCGTGCTGAAATTGCCTTAAAACGGGCAGTCAATCGTTTAGATATTAGTCAACGTAAGTTCTAAAAAAAGCCCTCTCAAACGAATGAGAGGGCTTTTTTGCTCTATTATATAAAAGAGGAAGAGCAAATAGCATTCGTCTATGATTATATATTCCATTTAACTAAGCGTATCCGTCTTCTTTATTTTTCTTAATAATGGAAAAGGATCTTAAAATAGGGAATAAAATAAATGTTTTTCATGTTACCGTTTACGAATTTGCATAAGTGTGCTTTAATATGAAAAGAAGAGACGATGATCGTCTCTTCTTTTCATATGGTGTTTAAAAGGAGTGCTTTTATTGTTTGGAGGAATTGAGCAGCAAACGTTACTAACCATGATTTCACATTTGATTTTTATTGTGATTACTTGGTATGCTTTGCAAGGCTTTCAAATTGAAAAGCTGATGAAACCTAATCATGTGTTTCAAGCAAAATTAATGCTTATTTTATTGACCATTACTATTTCATCAACAGTAAGTAATTTCTTTTTGGATTATTTATTTTGGTCACAGCGCATTCCCTCATTTTTTCAATGATTGGCAGGCTATGAGTCTATGATAAAATAGACGTTCATTCGTTGAAGATATACGAATTTATACGCTAATGTATGTCGCTATGTCTAAATATGACGACCCTTTTCATGTATGTATCATCGCCTTCTGGAAAGACTGATGAGTACGGAGAGGGAGTGGCGAAATGTTTAAAAAAATTAGTGTCTTTTTGGCTATTTTCATTACTGGCTTATTCGTATATCATGGAAGTTATGTGAGCAATGCCCAAAACAATGAAACTACTATTGAGAAGATTGTTCACACCTTAAATAAGCAGCATGTTTCGTTAACTGAAGTATCGTTGTATGCAAGAGAAGAAGTAAAAGCTGTTACTGACCAAAAAACCTTTTATTCGCAAGCTGAAAGTATTAAAAGTAATTTTAGAGGTTTTAAATGGGAAGTGAAGAGGGAAAGAGACCTATGGAAAGCAATAGGTACACGCAAAAGTGAAGATGTGAACGAAGTCATTCTGTTAACTTATGCGATCGATGAACACAGCAATGCGTACATATCGTATCATGTAACGGGACAAGGTTTAAAAGAAAAAAATATGACCCATTTTCAAAATGTATTTCAGACAAATTATGAAAAAATTTTCCTGTCAGAACCCATAATTTTCTCTTGTGCAACAGGGGAAATCAATGATAAGATGGAAAGTGTTTTGTCTGTTGAAATTCAAGACCTATTACGAGCTTTCAATGCTAAACCAGTGGAATCTCTAGTGGAAGAGTCATTTACCTCTGTTTCAGCATATACTGGACTGTGGAAAGAAGCTCTTCAAACGAAAAAGCAGGAAATGAACTTACAAATTGCATTACGCAAGACAAGAATGGGCGGTCAAACAACCATAGTTGTTGGCACACCTATCATTACGTCTGAATATTAATATAGAGAAAATGGACGCGGAGGGGAATACCTTGGAAAAAATCATCGTCCGCGGTGGAAATAGATTAAGCGGTACAGTTAAAGTTGAAGGAGCAAAAAACGCCGTTTTACCTATTATCACTGCAACCTTATTAGCTAGTGAAGGAAAAACAATTCTAAATGATGTACCAGCTCTCTCCGATGTATTTACGATTGGCGAAGTTTTAAGACATCTGAATGCAGAAGTAGATTTTGAAACAAATCGTGTAGTTGTAGATGCATCAAGAGAGTTAAAAACAGATGCACCTTTTGAATATGTAAGAAAAATGCGCGCTTCAGTACTTGTAATGGGTCCTTTATTGGCGCGTATGGGTGAGGCTCGTGTAGCTTTACCTGGTGGATGTGCGATTGGATCAAGACCGATTGATCAGCACCTTAAAGGATTTGAAGCAATGGGTGCTAAAGTTCAAGTAGGAAATGGTTTTATTGATGCAAAAGTTGAAGGAAGACTAAAAGGTGCTAAAATTTATTTAGACTTCCCAAGTGTAGGTGCCACAGAAAATATTATGATGGCAGCAGCATTAGCGGAAGGCACTACAATTATGGAAAACGTAGCAAAAGAACCTGAAATTGTCGACTTAGCAAACTTCTTAAACGCAATGGGCGCTAAAGTTCGCGGTGCAGGAACTGGTACGATCCGTATTGAAGGTGTTAATAAATTATATGGTGCAGAACATGCAATTATTCCAGATCGTATCGAAGCTGGAACATTCATGGTAGCAGCAGCTATTACAGGTGGAAACGTACTTGTACGCGGTGCAGTAGCAGAGCACATCAGTTCACTTGTTGCTAAAATGGAAGAAATGGGTGTTGAAATTACTGAAGAAGGCGACGGCTTACGTGTTGTAGGACCTGAAAAGCTAAAATCAGTAGATATTAAAACAATGCCTCATCCAGGGTTCCCTACGGATATGCAATCTCAAATGATGGCATTATTATTAGCAGCAGAAGGCACAAGTATGATTACAGAAACAGTTTTTGAAAACCGCTTTATGCACGTAGAAGAGTTTCGCCGCATGAACGCTGATATTAAAATTGAAGGACGCTCTGTTATTATTAACGGACCTTCTCAACTACAAGGCGCTGAAGTAGCAGCAACAGATCTTCGTGCAGCAGCAGCGTTAACATTAGCAGGACTTGTAGCAGACGGTTATACGCGTGTAACGGAATTAAAACACCTTGATCGTGGTTATGTAAATTTCCACAATAAATTAGCCGCTTTAGGCGCTGATATTGAACGTGTAAATGACGAAACAAAGCAGGTAGAACAAACTCAACAGGCTTCAGACGTCAAGTAAATATGTCATAAAAAAGCATCTCATAGCGAGATGCTTTTTTTGTCGTTGGACGACCCTTATGGCCGGTTTGCTGTCATAAAAGGTTGTCCACCTCCATACATATGGAATATAGGGATATAGGTGTTCCTTGTCAAAATAATAGATATGGAGGCTAGGCGTTCATGAAACAAGCAAAGCCAATCGTCGTACTAGGAGTCATCTTTTTTTTCGTTGTGTTACTCATCCCAACACTTCTCGTTGTTCCTTTTACTGAAAAGACAGATGGAAAGCTACATGAAAATGTCAAACAGACCCCAAAAACCGAAAAACTACAAAAAGTGACAGCGTCTCCTCTTGATGTCAGTGTTTATCGTACGGAAACGAAAAAAGTAGAAAAACTGCCGCTCGAAGACTATCTTGTAGGGGTAGTAGCAGCTGAAATGCCTGCTACTTTTGAACTTGAAGCACTTAAGGCTCAAAGTTTGGCAGCCAGAACCTATATTGTGCAAACTATGATGAATGGAAATAGTCATCTTCCCCAAGGAGCGGATGTGACTGATACCGTAGAGTACCAAGTATATTTAAATAAAGATGAGCTAAGAAGCCGATGGAACAAAGACTATGATTGGAAAATCAAAAAAATTCAAGAAGCAGTGAAGGACACCCAAGGTCAAATTCTTACGTATAAAAATAAGCCAATTAATGCTACGTTCTTTTCTACCAGCAATGGTTACACTGAAAATTCAGAAGCGTATTGGAAGAATTCCATTCCTTATCTAAAAAGTGTAGCTAGTCCATGGGATAAAAAGTCTCCTGAATTTACAAATCAGAAAGTAATGTCTGTTGCTAGCTTTGAACAGAGGCTTGGAGTGAAATTAACAAACAGTGGATCAGTAGGTGAAATCGTCTCTAGAACGCCGGGGCAGCGCGTAGATTACGTAAAGATAAACGGTAAAGAACTGTCGGGAAAAGATGTTCGGGAAAAACTGGATTTATCGTCAGCCGACTTTCATTGGACAAAAAAAGGGAATGAAATTATCATCAACACAAAAGGATATGGACATGGTATTGGGATGAGTCAGTACGGAGCAAATGGTATGGCACTGGAAGGAAAAACGTATAAAGATATTGTTACTCATTATTATACAGGTGTTGCGATTACTCCTAACGATCAGTTTGTTGCACAATTGACAGCTAAACGCTAATTCAACGACCCTTATAGCAGGGTCTTTTTTATGTTTTTCACTTTTTTTAAATAAAATGTATATTTTAGATTCATCTGTTGAAAAATAATCGAAAAAAATTTTTTATCGATGTGTATATATTCATTCAATTGTGTTCAGACTGATTGCTGAGGTGATGATATATGAGAGAGGAAGAAAAGAAACGTACTTCTCCAAAATCGAAAGTTCAAAAATTAGTTAGAAAGCGTTGGGTGTTCCCGGCTATCTATTTAGCGAGTGCAGCAATTATTCTTACAGCAGTCCTTTGGTTTCAAGCTAATGGAAATGATATTAGCAAAGAAGACAAAAGCGGCTATAGCCAAGACGGTACGGCTTATCGAGACGACGCTGTAGAGGTAAATGCTTCGCTTGAAAATTTAAAAATGCCAGTTGCTAGTGAAGCATCAGCTATCGTGAAAAAGCCTTTCTACGACGATCAAGCATCTGAAAAACAACAAGAAGAAGCACTAGTTTTCTACAACAATACGTATCATCCAAACACAGGTGTTGATTTAGCTGTTAAGGGAGATAAATCATTTGATGTTGTAGCAGCAGCTAGCGGTACAGTAACAAAAGCAACAAAAGATCCTTTACTAGGTTATGTAGTAGAAATTGATCACAAAGATGGTTTAGTAACACAGTATCAATCTCTTGAGAAAGCTGATGTAGAAGTAGGAGATATTGTTAAACAAGGCCAAACGATCGCAAAAGCTGGAAAAAGCTTATATAATCAAGAAGCAAAAACACATGTGCACTTTGAAGTTCGTAAAGATGGTGTAGCAATTAATCCAAGCAGTTATTTTGGAAAATCGGTTAGTTCTATCAAAGAAGTCAAAGCAGCTGAAGTGACAGAACCAAAAGACGACTCTTCTTCTGAAGAATCAAAGGATAGCGAAAAATCATCTGATGAAAAGACTAAAGAAGATAAAGATTCAAAACAACCTTCAACAGATACGTCTAAACCAAATGCATAAAGCAAGACCATAAATATGAAAAGAAGCTGGATAAAACCGAGCTTCTTTTTTTATGAATTTTTCTAAAATGAGATGCATTATGTTAAAAAAGTAAATAAAAAACACTAAATTTTCAAAAAAATATAAGAAATCACTTGTCCTTACTGACTTTTCTAGCATATATCTGCACACAAGCTAATAAACTGTTACAAACCTATAAAGAGAATGTTAGAAAAGGGATAATATATACATTCCCTTGGATACTTCTCATATCCAATTTGGGGAGGGCGAGTAGTGTGCACGATTACATCAAAGAGAGAACTATCAAGATTGGAAAGTATATTGTAGAAACAAAGAAAACAGTTCGTGTAATTGCGAAAGAATTTGGCGTTTCGAAAAGTACTGTCCATAAAGATTTAACAGAGCGTCTACCAGAAATAAATCCTGAGTTAGCAAATGAAGTAAAAGAAATTCTTGATTACCATAAATCTATTCGGCATTTGCGTGGAGGAGAAGCAACAAAATTAAAGTACAAAAAAGAAGAAGAAACTGTAAAGTAAAAGAATGCCCGATATTGCCTTTTTTATAGAGGTAGTATAGGGCATTTTAATTTTTGGATAAAATAGGTATATAATAAATATTTTTGCTAATAACAACATACATATACAAATTGTGATAAAATAGTAAATTAGGAAAAAAGAATGGTTATCATGCAAAGATATGTAAATAGAAGGAGGATTTAAGGTATGTTAGCAAAAGACATTGGTATCGATTTAGGTACAGCTAACGTCTTAATTCACGTTAAAGGCAAAGGAATTGTGTTAAATGAACCGTCTGTTGTGGCGATTGATAAAAATACAAATAGAGTGCTAGCAGTAGGGGAAGAAGCGAGACGTATGGTAGGAAGAACGCCCAGTAATATTATTGCCATTCGTCCATTAAAAGATGGCGTTATCGCTGACTTCGAAATTACCGAGTCTATGCTCAAACACTTTATTAATAAATTAAATGTAAAAGGTTTTTTATCCAAGCCTCGTATTTTAATTTGTTGTCCAACAAATATTACCTCTGTCGAACAAAAAGCAATTCGCGAAGCTGCTGAAAAAAGCGGTGGAAAAACCATTTATTTGGAAGAAGAACCAAAAGTCGCGGCTATTGGCGCTGGAATGGATATCTTTCAGCCGAGCGGAAACATGGTCGTAGATATTGGTGGAGGTACAACCGATGTGGCTGTCCTTTCAATGGGCGATATTGTAACAGCAGCTTCTATTAAGATGGCTGGTGATCGTTTTGATGCGGAAATTTTGCAGTACATTAAGCAAAAATATAAGCTCTTAATTGGAGAGCGTACAGCAGAAGAAATTAAAGTGAAAATTGGCACAGTGTTTCCTAAAGCTCGTAATGAAGAGCTGGACATTCGAGGGCGAGACATGGTTTCAGGCTTACCTCGTACGGTTACTGTTTATTCTGAGGAAGTAGAGGAGGCACTTAGAGAGTCTGTCAGCGTCATTGTACAAGCTTCGAAAAGTGTATTAGAGCGTACACCTCCCGAACTTTCTGCCGATATTATAGACAGAGGCGTTATTTTAACTGGCGGTGGAGCATTGCTTCACGGTATGGATCAGCTGTTAGCGGAAGAATTAAAGGTGCCTGTGCTAATTGCAGAAAATCCAATGGGTTGTGTAGCTGTTGGAACAGGTATTATGCTTGATAATATTGATAAACTATCTCGTCGCAATATTGTTTAAATAAATGAAGACTCCTCTATTGGCTCGTTTCATACAGAGGAGTCTCTTCTTTTATTTATTATACTCTGTCAGCCGGCTATAACGAACAACGTTTACTTGTAAGGAGGATGAAGTATGTTTAAAGGGTTTTACACGGCAGCAGCGGGTATGCTGTCTCAGCAGCGTCAAACTGACTTATTAACGAATAACATAGCAAATGCTAATACGCCAGGATTTAAAGCAGATCAAGGTACGTTAAAGGCATTTCCTGATATGTTACTGCAGCGAATGGAATCTGAAGAATTACCCACTGACCGTAGCATCTCTGTTCAGAACAAAAAAGACATAGGTACAATTAATACGGGTGTGTATATGCAAGAAACAGTTCCAAATTTTACACAAGGCGATCTTCAGCAAACGTCTCAATCAACTGATATTGCATTGATGGAGCAAAATATGCCTACAAAAGAGGGCGGCCTATTTTTTGTGGTACAAAGCCCTAATAATACGCCTCAATATACAAGAAACAGTAATTTTACATTAGATCAAGAAGGGTTTTTAACTACGTCTACGGGAGCTTATGTATTAAATACAAATAATCAGACAATTCAACTGAAAAGTGAAAACTTTACAGTTGATTCACAGGGTAACGTAACGGAAAATAATCAGCAGATTGCACAAATCGGTATTGCTTATTCTAGTGATTTACAAACGATTAAAAAGGCAGGGAATGGATTGTATGAAACGTTGAACAATCAGCCCTTGCCTTCAGCAAGAAATAATCCAGGCATTTCTTATCAGTTAAAGCAAGGATTTGTTGAACGTTCCAATGTAGATGCTGCTCAAAGTATGACGGATTTACTAACAGCTTACAGAGCTTTTGAAGCAAATCAAAAAATAATGCAAGCTTACGATAGAAGCATGGATAAAGCGGCAAATGAAATTGGACGTGTGCGCTAAAAGCAACAGGGGAGATGAGGAGAATGAACCGTACAATGATAACAGCGGCTAATACAATGGGGCAGCTACAGCAGCAGCTTGATGTCATCAGTCACAATTTATCTAATACAAATACGACAGGATATAAATCGAGAGACGCTTCATTTAACGATATGCTGTATCAACAAGTAAATAATCAAGTAGACCAGGGAACAGAAAAGCGGCTTACACCGTCTGGAATTCGACAAGGTTCAGGAGCTTATCTAGACCAAACACGCTTAAATATGACGCAAGGTGCTTTTGAAAATACAGACAAACCATTAGATGTAGCTGCATCAAATCCAAACGTTTATTTTCAAGTTGCCGTAAACGATTCCGAACGGCCTGTACAATATACGCGAGATGGTTCATTTCACCTTAGCCCTGAAGGCCCCAACAATGTTAAATTAGTAAACGGTTCTGGCCAGGATGTGCTGGGGGAAAATGGTCAAGCTATTATTTTCAGTAACGCATTTAAAGATATACAGATTGATGGAAGTGGAACGATAACGGTTACTACGAATACGGGCGTTGACCAGTTTACCCTTGGGTTAACAAATGTTCAAAAGCCGCAGGAGCTAGAAGCTAAAGGAGAAAATCTATTTGCCTTTCCAGCTGGGATGAACCAACCGAATATGTTTACAGATCTGACTGGAAAAGCTCGAGAAACAGCAGGCGTAGATCAAGGGAAATTGGAACAGTCAAATGTAGATTTGAGCAAAGAACTCACTGATATGTCCATTGCTCAACGTGCGTATCAGTTTAATTCCCGCTCTATTTCAATTGCAGACCAAATGATGGGCTTGGTGAATGGAATCAGAGCTTAAGCAAGTAGTTGCTTCTCAATTGAGCATTCTGTATATTGATAATAGTATCGTATGTTACATGCGGTTTGAAAGGAGACTTATTTATGCTTGATATTGAACAAATTAAAGAAATTATTCCACACCGATATCCATTTTTATTGGTCGATCGTATTTTAGAAGTGGAAGAGGGAAAGAAAGCAGTTGGTTTAAAAAACGTATCTGCCAATGAAGAATTTTTTAACGGGCATTTCCCTGACTATCCTGTGATGCCAGGGGTTTTAATTGTAGAAGCTTTGGCTCAGGTAGGAGCAGTAGCTATGCTAAAAAAAGAGGAAAATCAAGGACGTTTAGCATTTTTTGCAGGCATTGACAACTGCCGTTTTAAAAAGCAAGTAAGACCTGGTGATCAACTGCGTTTAGAGGTTGAAATTGTACGTGCGCGTGGATCTATTGGCAAAGGAAAAGGTATCGCAACTGTAGATGGAGAGTTAGTCTGCGAAACAGATATTATGTTTGCTTTAGGCGATAAAAAAGAATAGTACATAAGAGCTGCTGATGCAGCTTTTTTTATTGGCGCTGCAAAGCAGAAAAAAGTTTCTTTAATAAAGGTATAATATCCGTTAGTAACTCTTTTTGAAGAGTTGGTGACAGAGATGAAAATTGTAAGAGCACATGTTTTAATAAGGGCTGTTTATCTATGAGGGTTAAAATGGTATTTTCCTGTGAATCCGATTCACGTTTTCTTGTTAAGTAAAGAAGTTGGAAGTCATGTAAATAATCTTGTTTATAAGAGGAAGGCTCAACAAGTTGGTCGAGCGTAATTTGAAAACAATTACATAGAGATAGAAAATCAAAAATGGAAGGCGTTTGTTTCGAACATTCCCATTTTGAAATAGTTGTACGAGAAACATTCAACTGATTTGCTAATTCTTCTTGTGAAAATCCTCCTTTTAGTCTGAAATGTTTAATTCTTTCTCCAAAATCTTTCATATGCATCACCTGATTTCGTAAAGATAAGTATATGTCTTATTGTTCGAATGTAGTTCATGTTCTTTGTAACATGCTTAATTTGCACAATATGAAACATATACACTTTACTTTCTGCAATAGAGGGAATAAAACCTGTTTTTATTTCTTTTTTTTCTCTAAAAAGATTCATTTTTCTGCATGGATATAAAAAAAAGAACAAAAATAGAGGTTTTTATAGTAAAAAAATCCTATTTTTTGTTCGGTATATTGAAAAAAATGGTTGAATAACGGGGAAAAATGCATTAATATACGAATTACAAAGAAAAAGGAGTGAAAAAATGACAAATTTTTATTTGAAAAGGCAAGGCGCTCGCATAAGAGATAATCGCTTCAAACGTTCTAGTCATGCACATTTATTTTTAGGAAAAAAAGAAAGGTACCTCTCCAGTGAGTTCTCTTTTCTTTACCCTTCTCATGGACCAACGAAAAAGACCTCAAACAATAATCCTCTCTTTTAAATCCAGACACCTTGAGATGACTTGACTTATTTTTTAGATGTACTTTTTACCGGTCTGTTTCGAAGCTGCAGTTTGAACTGTTGAAGTAAATCTTGACCTAATAACCCTTGGTTAATTAAATCCTCTAAGAGCATTTCAGCATAATGAAGTCTCCGTTCTTTTAAAACACCTTTCATCAACAAACTAATACGATTTTCACCAATTGAAGTAATGGAAGCCACGGTAGCTATAAAGGTAGCCGGATCATTTGTTTCTTTCGTAATTTTAGCTTCTACCGTCACTTTTTGTTTATCTTTCAACAAAACATGAAATTCATCGTACCATTTCTTATCGATAACTGCTTCTAAAATCCAGTTATTTTCGCCGTCTTCTTTATTAATAATAAGGCCATTAGTTAGTGAGACAGACTGACGCTTTTCTTGATCATCAACCAATTGAAATGACACAAGTTTAAATGTTTTCATTGATGTTTCCTCCTTTACGTAAATAGTAGGTTATCCATATTATAACATGAATGAGCTTAAAGATTCCCATTATTCAATCAGTTGGAGTGGTAGACTATGATTAACCATATTGTTCTTGTAGGAAGACTGACCAAAAAGCCGGAGCTTCGATATACCCATGAAGGGATTGCCGTATCTACTATTACGTTAGCAATTAATCGAACGTTTCGAAATGTTGAAGGTGAATATGATGCTGATTTTGTCAACATTACTCTGTGGAGAAAAAATGCAGAAAATACAGCTGCTTACTGTGATAAAGGAGCGGTTGTAGGCGTGGTAGGGCGTGTACAAACGCGCACATTTGAAAATAATCTTCAGCAACGAGTATATATGACCGACGTTGTGGCTGATGCGGTTAAATTTTTAAGTGGAAAGCCATCTGATTCTTCTTCATTTGGTTCAAATCAACAAGAAGAATAAAGTGATCTAGTATGAAAGGGGGTGATTAGTTCAGCTAAGGTTTGAATTCCCCTTATCTATCATAATAGAAGATAGATCCTCCTTAAGAGCAAGGCTCTTTCTATATTCTCAAGAGAGAAAATTAAAGTATTCACTATCCCCGAATTATTCCTCTATTTCAGCCGTTAAATTATTTAACGGTTTTTTTAATGAAAAGATCCGAACGAGTTTGATTCTCCCTCAAGAATCAAACTCATTCGGATCTTCCTTCAGCTAACATACTCTTGTCTCAGCTTCTATCAGTTATTTAGCAAACCTTTTTGCACCTAAGTAGCGCTTGCTCCAGTAGCTGTTATCTAAGCTTGCAATGGTTACACCGGTAGAAGATCCAGCATGAATAAATTGACGATTACCAAGGTAAATGCCCATATGTGTAGGGCCGCTAGAATATGTATTAAAAAACACTAGGTCACCAGGCTGTGGATTACTTACGGGTGTTGATACACTCCAATAACCAGCCGTCGTATAGCGCGTTGTAGAAATTTGTTGTTTCATTACGTAATAAATGAATCCGCTGCAGTCGAAACCAGAAGGAGTTGTGCCACCCCATTTGTAAGGAACACCAATATAACGTTTTGCATCTGAAATCATTTGCGATACATTTAATGTTCCGCTAGAAGTTGAAGGTGTTGATGTACTTGGTTTTGTTGTTGGCGTAGTTGTTTGAGCGCTTTTTGATACCTTTAATTGTTGATTTACATAAATCGTATTAGACGTTAATCCATTTATTTGTTTTAATTCGCTGACGCTCATGTGAAATGCCGAAGCTATTTTAGACAGGCTATCTCCACGCTGAACTTTGTAAGTTCCGTTTGCATCCTTAGAAGGAGTTTCTGCTGGTTTACTCGTAGTTGGAGTCGATGCACTGTTGCTTCCATTTACTTTTAACGTTTGGTTAATATAAATGATGTTGGAAGAAAGAGCGTTCAAACGTTTTAATTCTTCTACGCTCATATTAAAACGAGTAGCCACTTTCCAAAGGGTATCGCCGCTTTGAACTTTATAGGTTGAACCAGTAGCAGGAGCTGAAGGCTTTTCTTCCTTATTAGATGGTTGAGAGGTTGAAGCAGAAGGAATCGATAACGTTTGTCCTATGTGAATTGTATTTGAAGATAACTTATTTACGCTTTTTAAAGCTTCTATCGTTGTATGATATTTAGTAGATAACGACCAAAGTGTATCTCCAGCTTTCACTTGAACAGTTGAAGCAGATGCTTCAGCTGAAGCTTGATATAAGAATGTCCCGCCAACAATGGCGCCTAGAGATAAAGCGAGCTGCCTTTTTTTCATTAATAAATCCCCCTAATTATGTAAATGTTTCGTGTTTATTTTTCCAATATGTCTATTAAATTACAAAAATATTATATGTATAAATATGCTGGAATTTAAAGAGAAAGTAAAGGGTCTTTTTCGCTATAAAAATACCTTTTTATTCAAGAAACGATATTTATCGCGTTTTTTGTATCTTTATCAGTAGTTGAAGAACGATTTACACTTATTTTTTTGTGTCGAATGATCTAATAAAAAAAGAGGACAAGTAAAAAAGTCCTCTTTTCGGTAACGGTGTAACACATTTTATAATTTTTCTTATTCATTTCTGTAAGCAAGAAGCTCTTGTAGCTCTTTATTCGAAAGTTCTGTTACCCATTGATCTCCTTGGATGAGTTCATTGTTTAGATGTTGTTTTTGATTGATCACTTCATCAATTTTTTCTTCAATCGTTCCTCTCGTAATGAATTTATGAACATGAACAAATTTATTCTGACCAATGCGATGGGCCCGATCGGTTGCCTGGTTTTCAACGGCTGGGTTCCACCATCGGTCAAAATGAATAACGTGATTTGCAGCTGTTAAATTCAATCCAGTTCCACCTGCGCGAAGAGAAAGGATAAAGATGGCTTTTTTCCTTGCTTGAAATTGAGCAACCATTTCATCTCTTTGCTCTTTTGACAAGCTTCCGTGAAGGAATAAAACCGGCTCGTTGATTTCTTTTTCTAAGGTTCGTTGTAGCATGAGTCCTGTTTCAATATACTGAGTAAAGATTAAACAGCTTTCTTGCTGTGTGCGAATGCTCTCTACGAGTTCAATAATTTTTTCACTTTTATGAGATCGCCGTACCGTTTGTTTAGCTGCACTTTCCTTTAAGTACAAAGCTGGATGATTGCATAATAATTTTAGCTTATTTAGTGTTTGCAAAATCATGCCTTTTCGTTCAAATCCTGTTTTTTCCTCTGTTTCTTGAAGCATTTCTTGAACTAGCTCCTGGTAAAGTGAAGCTTGTTCCGCTGTCAGCGGGATATATTCTTTTTGTTCTTGTTTATCAGGCAGTGAGCGGGCGATGCTTTTATCTTGTTTTGTTCTTCTCAATAAGAAAGGTTGAATGAGTGCTTTAAGCTCAACAGTTCGTTCAGGTTTCTCGCCTTTTTCAATGCCGGCTACAAATCGGTTTTTAAATGAATTGATTGTTCCTAAGTAACCGGGATTGATGAATTCAAATAATGACCATAGTTCCAGCAGACGGTTTTCAATTGGAGTTCCAGTAAGCGCAATTTTGTGTCTTCCTTGCAGCTGACGAATGGCTCTCGCCTGTTTAGTCTGCGGGTTTTTAACATGTTGCGCTTCGTCTAAGGAAATGCTGTTCCATATAAACCCTTTCAACAATTCGACATCCAAAAGGGCAACTTGATAAGTCGTAATCACCACGTCAGTACTTTCACATATCTTCTCAAATGCATCTCCGCCGGTTCTTTTCGGCCCGTAATGAACATGAACACGAAGAGAAGGGGCAAATTTCTGTAATTCTTTTTCCCAGTTTCCAATTAAAGAAGTTGGGCAAACGATAAGAGAAGGAAAGCTATGTAACTGATGAATGTTTGTTAAATAACTAATTAATTGAATGGTTTTACCTAGCCCCATGTCATCTGCTAGACATCCTCCTAAGTTAAACTTTCTCAAAAACATGAGCCAATTCAAGCCTTGCTGCTGATAAGGTCTTAATATCCCTTTAAATTCAGAGGGAGGCAGCACTTCCGGCAGCCGTTCTAAATCCGTTAAGGATGTAATAAATGATTGAAAGGAAGCGGGGAGTTGGAATTCAACTTTTACCTCTTCTTCATCAGTTTTACTGTCTGCCATGTAGGTTAGCTTCGTTTTTAAAATTTCATGAATTGAGACGCCTTTTTTACTAGCTTCTTTAACAATTTTCTGCGCTTGTTTAATTAATCTAGAATCCAGTTGAATCCACTGTCCGTTAATAGATAATAATCGGCGTTTTTGTTCGACTAATTTCCGAAACTCTTCTTCTGAAAAAGTTTGATCGCCAATAGAAAATGACCAGCGGAAGCTGCTGATAGCTTGTTTACCAAACAATGCAGATGAAGTATTTTCTATAGCGCCAGATACTTTTATGGTGGCTTTTTTTAATGATTCCCACCAGCTTGGCAAATGGATAGAGACACCTTGTTCAATCAATGCTGCACTATCTTGAGTTAGAAATTCCCATACTTCCTCATCTGTTAGGACAGACTGAATAAACGCTCCTTTTTGGTATAAAGTAGGAGCCAATGCTTTCCATCGTTCGTGTTCGTAAGCGATATATGATTCGTAGTGATTCCACTCTTTAGGAAGTGTTCTTCCCAGTATAAAAGGTTCTTTGGCTTCATCGTGGGGAATCACAAATGTTTCAGCCGTCCATACATCTCCATCGGTCGTTGGCTCTACAACACGCAATGAAAGGTCAAAGGGAGGATTATAGCTCTCGCCTCCTATGCTTATTAAAAAGTCTTTTCCTTCTTTTTTTAATAGGCTCTCTTTAATTTGTGCTCGCCACTCTTGCTCATCAGCTTGTGAAAGCGATCCAGTCATTTGTTTTTTTAAAGGAAGAGAATGAAATTTCCCTTGGATAATCTTCTTTGTCATATCGACTGCAATTTGCTGATAATCTTCCGCTGAAGCGGACAAAGCCGGTTTCAACACATGCTGTTGAATAGGTGATTGTATGAAAGTGAACATTTGCCATGCAGAAAGAAGAATTCCTTTTTTTCCATTAATCTCAACCTGTGTAGCTTCACTTCCGTAATAGGTCTGTTCATGCCATAGAAACAACGCATCTTTCCATGTATCAGGGAGCAAAATTTGGCCGCTAGGTGATACACAGTAGAGAAAAAAGTCATCGTGTACAGGTTCGACTTCAAGTGTTAAATGAAACAAATCAAACATTCAGTAAATCTCCTTTTTCTAATAGTTGTTGAAATGCGCGCTGTTTCTTCGTTTTTATCGCTAATTCTTCTATATAATGTTCCCATAGTAGAGAGCGATTCATTTGTAGATAAAGTCTTTTTAATTCTTGTAAGTAGATATAGGCTTCTTGATAACTGCTTTTCTTTTTTTCATAAATCAGCTTTGAAATCATTTGATGATAAAGAGGAATAACCAGCTTTTCATCTTTTTGTTTTAAGGCCTCTATCGTTTGCTCGTCATATTTAATGCTGTCATATTGAAGAAGCACCTGTAATTCAACCCATTTTTTTAATTGGTTAGAAGCATATAGAAAATCACTGTATTCAATAAAACTATAGGGAAGTAATGTCTGCAATGCTTCAGTATACAAAGTTTGCTCGTTCGTTAAGTCTTTATAGTGCTGAAATAAATTTACAATCATGGAGACCATATTTCGGCTTCCTTGATAAGTAGTTGGAACGGTGCGTACGTAATCTCCTATATAGGTCATTATATAAGAGCCCCACTGAGCAAAGCGGTCAGTTTCTTTTTCGTGCAATAAATCATTTAACCAAGGGATAAGATAGGGAATCATTTGTAATGTTCCATCGCTCAAACGTTCTTTTGCTTCTCTATCTTTTTCTTGAAGAAATAAAAGATAGGAAAGAGCTGTATTATTTATAAAAGAACCATGCTTGGCTTTTAATTCGCGTTCCTCATTTTTTCGCCATTTTTCTAACGTGAAGACTTTTTGCCAAATAACGCGATAAATTTCAATACGCTCATATTGTAAAGGCATATCATTATGCAATAATTCTCGGATGTATGGGATGCTGTCCTCTATAATAGATAATGCATCCCGATCGTATTTCGTTTGCTTTAATGAATCAGCGGTAGCATAAATTTCATTTGTTATTTTGTAGACGTGACTATATACGAATGATTCCTCGATGTTAGTAGAAAGCTGATGTGCCTGTAATTGAGCTGATAGTTTATAAAATGTATGAACCGCTCCATAGATACAAAATAAAGCATAAAGCAATGGATGCTCAGGAGCTTTTTTCACTAAAGAACGGTAATAGTACTGATAATATTCATGATAAATGGACCGGTCATTTTCGTTCCGCCCCTGCATAAAAAGCGTATACTGCTCCTCAAAAGTTTGTCTCCACTCTTGAAAAGTTGCCTTGGGTTTTTTTAACACTTGTTTGGCAGATAGCATAGTCAAAGCTTCTTTCTCATGGTTTCGCCATTCTTTGAATAGGGGCGAAAGCGGTTCTATTAATGAATACATATAAAAAAACGCTGCAAAGCAGTGTTCACAAAATCCGTTATGCTGACAAGAACAGGTACTTTCAGGGAGCAGCTGTTTGTTTAGTTCAACATAAAACGAATCGATTTTAACGTTTAATATCTGTTCATCATTGTGCAAAATGAAGAATGAATGGGTACGGTAAAGGTCTAGTCCTGCTTGGGCATTTGTACGATAGCGTGCATCACTGTACGGGAAATGATGTATAAATTGGTGCTGTAAGTGATCTGAAAACGAACTCATAATCCCATTCCTTTCTATACATAAGTGGAACATAAAATTATATTTATAAGTGATTAATTTTCTTTTCATTATAAATGATAAAAATAGAATTATACAAAATCTTTTGTTATGATAAAGCAGAATCCAACATGACTCTTTATAAAAAGAAATGGATTCAACATGACTTTGTGTACATACTCAATCGAAGACTTACTATACTATAACCAATAAGCACGATTGACATTGACAGGAGGAAAAGTAAGTGAAAATTCGTAAAGCTATTATTCCAGCAGCTGGATTAGGGACACGCTTTTTGCCGGCTACAAAAGCACAGCCTAAAGAAATGCTGCCAATTGTAGATAAACCAACGATTCAATACATTGTGGAAGAAGCAGTAGCATCAGGTATTGAAGATATTTTAATTGTAAGCGGTCGCGGAAAACGAGCAATCGAGGATCATTTTGATAAATCATATGAGCTAGAAGAAACATTAGCGGCAAAGGAAAAGTGGGACATGCTTGAAGAAGTGCAGGGGATTTCGAATTTGGCTAATGTTCACTACATTCGTCAAAAGGAACCTAAAGGATTAGGTCATGCCATTCACTGTGCAAGAAGTTTTATCGGAGATGAACCGTTTGCTGTTATGCTAGGGGATGATGTAGTCCAATCAGAAACACCTTGTTTGAAACAGTTAATGGACGTATACGAAAAATATGAATGCGCTGTAGTTGGTGTACAGGAGGTGCCTAGGAAAGAAACCTCAAAGTACGGAATTGTAGGTCCTAAAGGAGAGCCTCTTGAAAAAGGATTATTAGACGTAGAAACGCTCGTTGAAAAACCGAATCCAGAAGATGCCCCTTCAGGCTATGCAATTATGGGGCGCTATATTTTAACACCGGAAATTTTTGATATCTTAAGCAGAGAAGAGATTGGTGCAGGTGGAGAAATTCAATTAACAGATGCTATTTTACGTCTGAATGAATTTCAACGTGTTCTTGCTTATTATTTCGAAGGAAAACGTTATGATGTTGGAGATAAATTTGGATTCATTAAAGCAACAATTGATTTAGCCTTACAAAGAGAACCGCTGCGAGAAGAGTTAGTGAGCTATTTTAGAGAAATTGTCGAAAAAGAAGGGCATATGTAAAAATAGATTTACTAGGAGAACTATTGGGAATCATGGAGATTTTCAATAGTTCTTTTGGGTTAGAGCCCGTTGTACAAAAGATGGTTATATCGTTTATTGATGAATTCTCATAAAATGTTACATAATAATAAGTAAAAGAAATTATTTCATGTTTTTATATAAATGCTATCATGAAATGACATTTTTCGATATAATATCAGATAGGTTTTATTTATTAAGCATGTCATATAAAGGAGATTTTCTGCAATGACAAAGAAATTGTGTGTAGTTGGTTTAGGATATATAGGTTTACCGACAGCTGTTATGTTTGCCAATCACGGCTTATATGTACATGGTGTTGACGTAAATGAAAAAGCAGTAGAATTAATTAAAAATAAGCAACTTCATATAGAAGAAAATGGCTTACAAGAACGTTTAGAATCAGCAGTTGACAACGGCCACTTTACGGTAGGCACAACAGCTGAAGAGGCGGATATTTTTATTATTGCTGTACCATCACCAATTAATGAAGATAAAACGGCAAACTTGAACTATGTTCGAGAAGCGACAAAATCAATTGTTCCTTACGTTCGTAAAGGAAATTTAGTTATTTTAGAATCCACAGTTCCTCCGCGTACAGTAGAAGACGTTATGCTACCTGTGCTAAAAGAAACTGGTTTAGAATTAGGCAGTGAGTTATTTGTTTCTCACTCACCTGAACGTGTTATTCCAGGAAAAGTATTTGAGGAACTAGTAAATAATGACCGTATTGTCGGTGGTATTAACGAAGAGTCCAGTCGATTGACTGTTGAGCTTTATAAAACATTTGTAAAAGGAAATATTCACGTAACGGATGCTACAACAGCTGAAATGGTGAAAGTAATTGAAAACACATATCGTGATGTGAACATTGCCTTTGCAAATGAGCTGGCAAAAATCAGTGAAAAAATTGGTGTAAATGCGTGGGAAGCGATTAAGTTAGCGAACTATCATCCACGTGTAAACATCCATTTACCAGGTCCTGGTGTAGGCGGCCACTGTATTGCTGTTGACCCTTGGTTCTTAACGGAGCTTCAGCCAGAACTTGCGAAAATTATTTCTCTTTCTCGTCAGACAAATGATTCAATGCCTGAATATACAGCATTAAAAACGAAAAGCCTACTAGATGAAAAGGGCATTCAACATGGACGTGTAGCTGTTTTAGGTTTAGCTTTTAAAGGAAATATTGATGATATGCGTGAAAGTCCATCAACGGATGTGCTTCATCACTTAGAAAAGCTAGGTGTTGATTACACAGCATTTGATCCTCATATCAAAGAGAATAAAATCGAACGTCAGACGCAAAGTTTGGATGAAGCTGTTGCACATGCAGATGTGATTCTTATTTTAACAGATCATAATGAGTTCAAAGAGCTTCTTCCATCAGCTGTTGAAAATCATATGCGTACAAAGATTATTTTTGATACGAAAAACTGCATTCAGCGTGATCAATGGAAAGCAGCAGGCTTTGACGTAGTGTTACTTGGTGATTCAAAAGTTTCTACTTTATAAAAAGACGGGCTGAACAGCCTGTCTTTCGTTTGTAAAAAACTAAAAAATCAACATACGGGTGATTTAATGAAGGAAAACATCTTAGGAATAGACGTTTGTAGCGACACGTACGATGAGCTAGCGGCAAAGTTACTTCAGGATATAGATAAAGGCCGAAAATCATTTATTGTAGCAATCAATCCTGAAAAAATTATGAAAGCACAAGAAGATCAGGAACTAAAGTCACTGTTAAATCAAGCGACTTATCAAATTCCAGATGGAATCGGTGTGATTTTAGCTTCAAAGCTCAAAAAGGGACGTATTCGTGAGCGTGTAACGGGTATTGATATGATGCTGAAGCTGTGCAAAGAAGCAACAAATAACGGTAAAAGAATTTTTTTATACGGAGCCAAGCCTGGCATTGCAGATGAAGCCAAAGCTAAGTTGGAAGAGATGTTTCCAGGGATTTTAATTGTTGGAACATTAAATGGCTACGAAAAAAATGAAGAAGTCATTGAACGTACGATTAATGATTCAGGAGCAGAAATTGTGTTTGTGGCTTTAGGCAGTCCAGCCCAAGAAAATTGGATTATTGCTCATAAAGAGAAACTTAATCCTTCTGTTTATCAAGGCGTAGGGGGCTCGTTCGATGTTATTTCAGGACGATTGAACCGAGCACCTGCTGTTTTTCAAAAGTTTGGTTTAGAGTGGCTTTATCGACTGTTAAAAGAACCATGGAGATGGAAGCGTCAGTTAGAATTACCTAGGTTTCTTCTTCGAGTGTTAAGAGGTTAAAAAAGCATGCGGATTATATCCGCATGCTTTTTATTTTTAGATATCTTCTTTCTTGTTTTGTTGCTTGATTTCATCCGTTAGTTCGTGCAAGCTCTGGCGCACATTTCCTTTTCCAGAAAAGTTCTCAATCAATTCCTTTACATCTATACCTGAGGATGCTTTCAGCGATTCTTGAAGAGAAGACATTAAGTTTGTTGCATAACCAGTCACTTTATTAGCTCCGCTGTTTTCACCGTTGCTTCCTGTATCCACAACCGTAATTTTATCGATATTTGCTAAAGGACTTGCAACTTGTTTTGCATATTCAGGAAGCATTTTGATAATCATATCTAAAATAGCCGCTTGACCAAACTGCTCGAATGCTTCCGCAACTTTTTGTTTAGCCTCTGCTTCTGCTAAACCTTTTAAGCGGATAATCTCAGCTTCAGATTCACCTTGGGCACGCTGAGCGTCAGCTTTTGCTAAACCATCAATTCGAACGCGTTCAGCTTCAGCTTTAGCCATTGCTTCAATTCGATATTTGTTGGCGTCAGCTTCCGCAAGCTGTTTTGCTTTTTCAGCTTCTGCGGATTGCTCAACAGAGTAACGATCTGCATCTGCTTTCTTTTTTACTTCAGAATCGTATTGACGCTCACGACGAAGAATTTCTTTTTCTTCTAATTCAATTTGTTTCTGACGTTCAATAATGCGGATTTGCATTTCTTGTTCTGTTACATCTTGTTTCGCGCGAGCTGTTTCTAGATCATACGCTTGGTCAGCACGAGCTTTGGCAATATCTTGTTCGCGACGATATTCAGCGGTTTTTAATTGATTCATTTTTTCAGCTTCCGCGATTTCTGTATTTCGCTCAAGCTCCGCTTTTTGGGCATCTTTATGAGCCTCGGCACGCTTGATTCTTGTTTCTTTTTCAGCTTCCGCTGTTGCAATGTCAGCATCTCGCTTAACTTGAGCAATACGAGGCTTCCCTAGCGATTCTAGATAGCCGTTCTTATCCCGAACGTCTTTAATTGTAAACGATACAATAATTAATCCCATTTTAGCTAGATCTTGTGAAGCTACGCGCTGTACTTCTTGAGAGAATTTTTCACGGTTTTTATAAATTTCTTCGACCGTCATAGAACCAAGAATCGAACGAAGGTGACCTTCTAAGACTTCTCTAGCTTCGGTTTCACGATCTTCTTTTGCTTTGCCCAAAAACTGCTCAGCGGCCGTTGCGATTTCTGAAATAGAACCTCCAATTTTGATGATTGATACCCCATCAGCCATAACTGGAACACCTTGTTCTGTATATACTTCAGGTGTAGATACTTCCAGTTTGCTTGACAACAAGCTCAGAGGCTCAGCCTGTTGAAAAACTGGCAGCACAAACGTACCGCCGCCGCGAACAATTTTAATCCGGTTTCCGGATTCATCGACGTGTACGTTTTTATTTCCCAGATAGCTCCCTGTTACAATTAACGCTTCATCTGGACCTGCTGTACGGTATTTTGTAATAAATACGGCAATCAGCGCAATTAGTAAAAAAACAACAATTCCAACGACAACTAATATAGGTGTTGAAAACATAAAACTCCCCCTAATGCTATTTATAATGATTGATTGGTCATAACTTCTTCATAAATCACAACGAGTGCGTTGCCTCTTTGTATATCTACCACAAGCACTTTGCTGCCTAAAGGTATAGCAGTGTTTCTAAAGCTGGCAGCGGGTTTGGAGATCGTGCCGCTAACCCCTTCGATAAATACTTCTCCATAACCATCTGCAGGAACGGAAGTAATAATGGTACCAAGTCTTCCTTTTAACGAATCTTCAGTAAAAGCAAGAGACTCTTCAGCCGATGATAAAGGAATCAATACGAAAACGTTGAGCAAAATAACGAGTAGAAGGGCAATAAGAGCGGAAATCGAAATAATCCAATAATTTTGCAATGACGTATAGGTGAACAAATATCCACCGGCACTAAAGAATGTTAAAAAAGAAAAAAGAAGAGTGGGGTTAAAAAAAGGTATCGCTTCAGATAATCCATCTAACAAATCGCTAAATAAAATGTATAAGAATGTGAGACTTCCGCAGATAATTAATCCATACAAATACACTGTTTGAACAGATAGACCGAGCATAGTTCATTCAACACCCCCTTTATGTAAGATGATTGACGCTGTTTCTACTATGTATTACGAACCGTATCGAAAAAAGTTTCATTATTTTTGATTAAATTCCTTTTTTTGTTTAATTTTATCTCTGTCCATTTCACTATATTTTAACTTTTAAATGATATAAGATAAGGACAACGATTCAGTGAATGTGATTTGAAGTAGTGGACATGCATAGGCCAAAAGTTTGTTCATATAATGAGTGGGGCTATGTGAAATAAAAATAAAGGTTTAAATATGCTTAATAAAAAGGAAAAAGAGTTAAAGATGACGAATAAATTAGACGAAAAGGGGGGAGTTCGCTTATATTTTAATAAAATATAGTAAAGAAAATGTTCTACATAAAATAACCGCATAAGAATAAAGTAAATCAGCTGTTTATACACCAAAAAATACAGTTCCTTTCTATTAATAGTTTGTAAATGTGCTAATTTTTGAGAATAAATTTCTATTTAAGTAGTAGAATCATTGTGATATAATCCATTTTGGGAATAAGTAAGTAATTATTGTTATACGCAATTTGAAATACTATCCAATTATATAAAGTTGGATACATTTTTTATGGTTTTGGTTAACATAAACCTGAGGAGGGTCTCCATGCTATATTTGACCTTGTTTATTTGTTTTATTACATCTATTCTGATCACTCCGCTGGTTAAGAAGCTGGCGTTTAAAATAGGTGCAACGGATAAACCAAATCAACGAAAAGTTCATCAAAAAATTATGCCTCGCCTTGGAGGTTTGGCGATATTTTTTAGTTTTCTTATTGGATACCTCGTTTTACAGCCTGACAGTAAATATGCGCTGCCGATTTTAATCGGAAGCATCATTATCATCATTACCGGTGTCTTAGATGATATGATTGAGCTATCCGCTAAAATCAAATTAGGCGGTCAGCTAGTAGCGACATTAATTGTTGTTGTATACGGTGGAGTCCAAATTGACTTCATTAACTTGCCGTTTGGCGGAAAATTAGAATTCGGAATGTTAAGTATTCCAATTACGGTATTATGGATTGTAGGAATTACCAATGCTATTAATTTAATTGATGGATTGGATGGATTAGCTGCCGGCGTTTCCTCTATTGTATTGATTACCATCTCTGGTATGGCTATTATGATGGGTAATGTGTTTGTGACAAGCATGGGTTTCATCGTATTGGGAAGTACGCTCGGATTTTTGTTTTACAACTTTCACCCCGCTAAGATTTTCATGGGCGATACAGGAGCACTATTTTTAGGCTATATGATTTCTGTATTGTCTCTGTTAGGATTTAAAAATGTAGCGGTTATTTCCTTCATTGTTCCAGTTATTATTTTAGGGGTACCAATTTCAGATACGTTCTTTGCTATTATTCGCCGAATCGTAAAAAATCAACCGCTATCGGCTCCTGATAAATCTCATTTGCATCATTGCTTGTTGCGCTTAGGGTACAGCCATAGACAAACGGTTTTAATTATTTATGGAATGAGTGCGATATTTGGCTTAGCGGCAGTTATCTTTTCAAAGGTACAAACAATGTGGGGGTCTTTTCTTGTACTAGCTATCCTCCTTGTGGCGATTGAAATTATCGTTGAAAAAATAGGATTAGTTGATAAGACATATAGGCCAATTCTTAACATGGTTCGTGGGCTTCGTTTGAAAAATTAATTAAAAAGACCTCTTGCATATCCAAGAGGTCTTTTTAATTATTCTGTTGTATCTGAAGTTGATTCAATGCCTAAATGCTTGCGGAGCTTTTCACTTACTTTTTCCACTGAATCATTGTCTAGTTTGAAGTAGTAAACGCCGTTAATTTTTTCATCGTTACCGTCTAAGTTAATGGTTTCGATGTCTACTTTTTTCGAAGCGTAATCATAAAACGAAAGCATTTCACCGAACATTAAATTCGTTTTCATATTATCGCCAACAGCTTCGATAAGATTGCCATATTTATTAAGTGATCCAATGGAAGCAGCTTTTTTAATCATGGCTTCGATCAACTGCTGCTGTCTTTTTCCTCGCTCAATATCGTTGTCTTGTTTTCGTGTTCGAGCAACAGCTAACGCTTCTTCACCATTTAAATGTTGGTTTCCTGGTTTTAAGACAATAGCATTATGACGATCTTTTGAGTCCTTTTCACTCATCGCATAAGGTACATCAAAATCGATTCCCCCAAGTGAGTCTACAATGTCTGTGAAAGCTTTAAAATTCACTTTAACATAGTAATCAACAGGGACATTAAACAGCTGTTCTACCGTTTCTACAGTTGCTTTTGGACCTCCGTACGCATGCGCATGCGTAATTTTATCTTTTTTGTTCACTTCAGGTATATAAACCCGCGAATCTCGAGGTATGCTTACAAGCTTTACGGTTTTATTTGTTTCGTTAAAGGTCGCCAAAATCAAAGCATCTGTACGGGCTGATTTTCCGAACTTCCTGGTTTCACTATCATCTACGCCCATAAATAAAATGGATATATCATCTTTTTTGGGATCGATTTTACGATCACGCATAGGAGAGTTATCGCGATCTCCAAGTCCTTCATAAGAATCAGAAGCTACTGTTTTAGCCTTAACAAATAAATAAGAGCCATAAGCGGTTGCAGAAAGCCCTAAAATAAGGATAGGTAACAGAAAAAATGTAAAAAGCCTTCGTTTTCTTTTCCGTTTGTTTACTCTTTTTTGAAAACGTCTATATTGAGCCATACGGTTTCTCCTTTTATTCGTATATTCGAACACTTATTGTGACACTTAGTATGTGTTATAAATTGGAATGTATGAATCAAACTCGTCAAAGCTATGCGTCTTTACGAGGTTTTTACTCATTGACAAGTAGCGCAACCATCAGAATAGTTGCGCTATTTATCAATTGTACAATGTTTTTTAATAAGAGTAAATAATTCATTCTACATCTTCTTCTAAATAGGTCGTCTCACCTGCTCGAATATCTGCTTGGCCGTTTGTTAGCTCGGTCATCCATTCAATAAATGCTTCTGTTTGAGCTTCCTCTACAAATGTTTCAATCTCTACCATGTCTGCGTAGTGGATTTCTTTTAATAGATAAACGGAACTGCGAAGCTCATTTTCTAATTTTCCAAGCCATGTATAGTCGACGGTTGTATGCATAACCGCCATGAGAGTTCGTTTGACTGTACCTAATTCATTTAACGCTTCGGAAACGGATTTTCCATACGCGCGCACCAATCCACCTGCGCCCAATTTAATACCTCCGAAATAGCGCGTAACGACGACTACCGTATCTTTTAAGCCTCTCTTTTTAAGCACTTCTAACATTGGTACGCCTGCTGTTCCACTTGGTTCTCCATCATCGTTTGCTTTTTGAAATTGATCTCGTTCTCCAATTAGGTAAGCTGAACAGTTATGAGTAGCATTCCAGTGCTGTTTTTTAATGTCTTGAATAAATTGCTGAGCTTCTTCCTCAGTTGTTACACGTTTCATATGACAAATGAATCTAGATTTTTGAATAGTGATTTCATGTGAACCTTCTTGTTTTACGGTATAATATTGTGATAACAATCAAAAAATCCTCCTTAGCGTTATAAATAGAAGAAAAACGGGTATTTACGTACTGTTTACTTGCTATTAGTATAAAATGTTTATGAAAAGACATCAATTAATCAAATTCAACATCACTTAAACAAGCCATACAGAATATACGTTATAATAAAATAGTGTGCAGGCTTGTATAGCTAAATAATGAAATGATTTAAACAGGCAGTTAGTCACTGTTGAAGAGTGAGCGTAAATGGTAATCTATTCAAATAACGCGAGTCAAGCGTCGATTGATGTCGAGTTTGAGGGTACTAAAACAACCGTTACTTTTTGGATATAAAAAGTCAGATAGGGAGAAAATATGGATCTTATCCTCACAATTCAGATAGGTCATACGAATACTATATATAGCATGAACGTATAGACATTTCTCCGAATGTGAGTATAGTTTGGGGTGAGTAAATGTCGAAACATAAATTAACAAGCAAGGCACTTGATGAAATTTTTGAGAAGATTATTGGCACAGTGGGAGATAGTAAAAATGAAGTCTATCGCCTTTCTGAAGATGCCAGACAAGAATATCAGCAAATTAAAGAAGAGTTAGAAGTGTTAAAAGGAAAAGTTCTTGAGACGATAGAGCAAGGTGATAAATTAGAAACTCAGGCAAGGTTGGCTCGAAAGCGTTTGTCTGATGTGAGCCGACATTTTCAAATTTATTCAGAGCCTGAAGTAAAAGACGCTTATGAAAAAGCACACGAATTACAAACCAAGCTGCTGATGAATCAGCAAAGCGAATATCAGCTGCGTAATCGTCGAGATGAACTAGAAAGACGCTTGCTTACATTGGAAGAAACGATTAAACGTGCAGATCACTTAGTAGGTCAAATTTCCGTTGTGTTAAATTATTTAACAAGTGACTTAAAACAAGTAGGGGAAATAGTAGAAGATGCTATTCAAAAAGAGTATTTTGGCTTTCGGATTATTGAAGCTCAGGAAGAGGAACGGAAACGTTTGTCAAGAGAGATTCATGACGGCCCAGCTCAAATGCTTGCAAATGTTATGATGAGATCAGAATTAATTGACCGAATTTACCGGGAACGTAGTGCAAAAGAAGCAATGGAGGAAATTCGAGATTTACGAAAAATGGTTCGTTCTGCCCTATACGAAGTACGTCGAATTATATATGATTTAAGACCGATGGCACTTGACGACTTAGGTCTAATTCCGACGCTGCGTAAATATCTTGATACAATCGAAGATTATAACGAAGGCAAGCCTCGGATTACGTTTATTTCCATTGGACAAGAGAAGCGAACTGCTTCAAAATTAGAAGTAGCACTGTTTCGTCTAGTGCAAGAAGCTGTAACGAACGCATTAAAACATGCAGACGCGACGGAAATCCAGGTGAAGATAGAGTTCAACAATGAACACGCTATTTTGCTGGTCAAAGATGACGGCTGTGGTTTTAATCAAGAAGAGAAAAAAGAGAATTCGTTCGGCTTAATAGGAATGAAAGAGCGTGTTGATTTGTTAGATGGGACTATTTCTGTTCATTCGAAAATTAACCAAGGCACGCTTGTTATGATTAAAGTACCGATTATAGCCGCTTAAAAAGGCAGAGATATGTATATAAATAGGGGTCAATATAGAGTAAAACATTTGTTGTTCGATTTGGGGAGGAATCAAACATGCAGACAAGAATTATCATAATCGACGATCACCAATTATTCCGTGAAGGAGTAAAAAGAATTTTAGATTTCGAAAAAGATTTTGAAGTAGTTGCAGAAGGTGACGACGGTAGCGAAGTTATTGACCTTGTAGAAGAACATCAACCTGATGTTGTAATCATGGATATTAACATGCCGGCTGTGAATGGTGTAGAAGCTACGAAAAAGCTTGTAGAAGTAAATCCGGATGCTAAAGTTATTATCTTATCTATTCATGATGATGAGACATATGTAACTCATGCCTTGCAAACAGGGGCACGAGGCTATCTGCTAAAAGAAATGGATGCGGATGCGTTAATTGAAGCGGTGAAAGTAGTTGCAGAAGGTGGTTCATATTTACACCCTAAAGTAACACATAGTTTAGTAAAAGAGTACCGTCGACTAGCAGCTCAAGGACAGTCGTCTTCTTATCCGCACGAACCAATTGAGATTCGCCGTCCACTGCATTTGTTAACACGTCGTGAGTGTGAAGTGCTACAATTGTTGGCTGATGGTAAAAGTAACCGAGGAATCGGAGAAGCATTATATATTAGTGAAAAAACCGTTAAAAACCATGTGAGTAATATTTTGCAAAAAATGAATGTAAATGATCGCACGCAAGCTGTTGTTGTGGCAATCAAAAACGGTTGGGTAGAAGTAAGATAAGTTCAAAAGTCTGATATACCACTAGGTATATCGGACTTTTTTTTTCTTTTTATAACTTTTTTTGAAATTGTGGGTAAAAAGTCATGTGTAATGAGAGAGGAAACCAACCGATAAGTTAAGGGAAGAAGATATCTTCTAGGAAGGCGAAGGGTGATACCTCTGTGCATTTACTCGTCCTTCAACTTTCGACAAAAGCATCCATACCTCAAAACAATGTCCATCCATTTGATGCAAGCTCTTGTAAAGGAAGGTCTTCAATACATTCAGATACATATGAGGTCGTAAAAGAATTTATTCAAACCTCAACTGGTATACTTTAAAAATTTAAGAGTTATAGCGCAACACATAGAAAATGGATTTAAAGAAGGCAAGAAGGTGATGAAGCTGAATTTTATAACGGAAGAATTAATCTATCATAAATCTCCTCAAGAGCTAACAGCTATGATGTATGAAAAATTTATTCAAAATATTGATGAAGCTGTTAGAGCAATTCAACACAGCGATTATTTTACAGCGAATGAAAAAATTAAACAGTGCAACGATATTTTATATCGTCTAGGAATTGGCTTAACATATCAAGCAGGTATTATTGCAGAGCAGTTAGATACCCTTTACAACTATATGTCTGAGAGATTAATTATGGCTAATTTAAAAAAAGATACGTTTATTTTATGTGAAGTTCAACAAATGATGAAGAAGCTTTCTAACGCTTGGAATGAAGTGTTAAAAGAGACGCCTAAAGTTACCTCTTCGCCCCGCAAAAACAAGCTGTCTTCTTATGAACAGCACATACGTATTACTCTTAGCTAAAGGATAATCATCATATCCACGCATCAGATGCCTCTCGAAACTTTTCAGCTAATCAAGCAAGCACATCTAAAAGTCTAAACTGAATGAAGTGTATACTAACAGAGAAAGGAGAGATACATAGTGGAGTTACAGCGAATTAACGGTCTTTCTTCTTCCGTGAATCTCATTAGAGAAAAAGAAGTAAGTAGTTCGGCTTCATTTACAGGAGTAATGGTAAAGAAACAAAAAGAACTGACCTATGAACATTTAACTCAAGTGATAAATAAAATTGAAGAACAGGGAAAGCAGTTAGTAAAAAGTCAAACTATTGATTCTTTGCGGAAATACAAGACGCTTGTGAAGCAGTTTATGAACGAAGTCGTTAAAAATGGTTTTGAACTGCATGAAGAAAGAGGATTTAACCACAGAGGAACCACTAAAGTATATAAGCTAGTGAAAGAAGTGGATACGAAACTAGTTGACTTGACAAATGATATCCTTCAAAAAGAAAAAGACAGTTTAAATTTACTCAAGCAGGTAGGGGGAATTCAAGGTTTGTTAATTAATATGTATACGTGAAGGAGCTTTTACTAATAGGTAAACCTCTCGTTACATGCATTTTGATCCTAAATGTTGTAGAATAGAGTGAAATTATTTTATATAACAAAGGATGGATCCCTATCTTATGAAAACAGCAATTATTACAGATAGTACCGCCTATATATCAGAGGAAATTCGATCAAACTATCATATACATATGGTACCGCTAAGCGTTATTTTTGGTGAAGAAACATATCGTGAAGAAGTAGATATGACTGCAAATCAATATTTTGAAAAAATTAAAGAAGCAAAAAATCTTCCAACCACTTCTCAGCCTGCTATTGGAGAATTTGTAGAGTTGTTTGAACAGTTAAAACGAGATCAGTTCGATGCTGCTATCGTTATTACGTTATCTAGTGGAATTAGCGGAACGTATCAGGGTGCTTTGACGGCAGGTAGCATGGTAGAAGACTTTGATGTGCACGTATTTGATTCAGAAATCAGCTGTATGGTTCAGGGCTTTTATGCGATTGAAGGAGCCGAGATGGTCCAATTAAATAAACATCCTGACGAAATCATTGCGCGTTTTGAAGAGATGAAACTATCAATGCGTGCGTATTTTATGGTAGATGATTTATCTCACTTACAGCGCGGAGGTCGCCTAAATGCTGCTCAGGCTATTATTGGCAGTCTTCTTCAAGTAAAGCCCGTGCTCCATTTTGAATCTAAAAAAATCGTTCCGTTTGAAAAAATTCGTACGCGTAAGCGAGCATTAAAACGAATTACCGAGCTTCTTGATGAAGATGCAAAAGAAAACGTACCTATGAAAGCTGTAGTTATTCATTCTAATCGTGAAAATGAAGCAAAAGAAATTCAACGAGACTTAGAACAAGAATATCCTCATATTGAATGGAGCCTTTCTTATTTTGGGGCTGTCATTGGCACGCATTTAGGTGAAGGCGCCATCGGTATAGGCTGGTATAAAAAGTAATCGAAAACCAAATCATTTGATTTGGTTTTTTTGCAGGAAAAAACACCTTTTTTTGCGTATATAGATGTGTACGATAAAAATGGAAAGGAATGAAGAGATGCTTTTTACTGTTAAACAAGAACTGCTAGATCCCGTTCAAGTGCCTAGTCCTGATGCTTTTCCTCTCTCTCAAATCGATATGTGGAGAACTCCACCTTTAAATCCTTCATACCCTTACTCTTTAGATCTTCAGCGCTCTTTAAGCGGAAAGCAGCTGCTACTCAATCAGACTCCCTATCCTTTACCCCTCATTCATGAACATTACCTAAACGGATATATTTCCTATCAAAAAGCAATCACCCAAAAAGAAAATCGATATAGATGCAACCGGTGTGGAAGTGATAGCCCTTTTTATTTCGCTTCATTTCCATGCAGTAGATGTCACCAGAACTGCTACTATTGCCGAGCATGTATTGTAATGGGCAAAGTAAGTGAATGCACACCCTTTATAAACTGGGAAGGGCCAGCAAGTAATGTTCTGCCAAAAAGCAGCGTGATGAATTGGAAAGGCACGCTGTCTAAAGCTCAAGAACGTGCTTCAAATGAACTCATTCAAGCTATAAAAAAGGATGGAGAGCTGTTAATTTGGGCTGTTTGCGGAGCAGGAAAAACGGAAATTTTATTTAAAGGTATTGAATCCGCGTTGAACAGCGGAAAGAAAGTCTGTATTGCTACTCCAAGAACAGACGTGGTTATTGAGTTAAAGCCAAGAATTCAATCGGCATTTCCGGATATATCTGTGCTGGCTATGTATGGAGGCAGCGAAGACCGTTTTCATGAATCCTCTCTTATTATTTCCACCACTCATCAACTTTTGCATTATTATCAAGCATTCGATGTGCTGATTATTGACGAAGTAGATGCATTCCCGTATTCAACAGAGCCTATGCTGCACTATGCTGTTGCAAAAGCAGCTAAACACGTTGCGTCAAAGATTTATTTAACAGCGACTCCAAGTGAATCATTAAAAAAAGACGTTGAGCAAGGAAAAAAACAAGTAGTTAAAATTCCAGCCCGCTATCACCGAATGCTTATTCCTGTTCCTCGGTTTGAATGGTGTGGCAATTGGAAGAAAAAAATAAAAACAGATACCTTGCCTGCTAATGTTGAGGAATGGGTAAAAAAAAGAATAGATGAAGGGAAACAATGCTTTGTCTTCGTCCCGCAAATTAAGTGGATTGCTCCGATCACAGACATGATTCGAAAGCTGACCGAAAAGGTAGACGGTGTCCATGCTGAAGATTCCCAGCGAAAAGAAAAAGTAATGAAATTTAGAGAAGGGCAGCTCATTATTTTAGTAACGACAACCATATTGGAGCGAGGCGTAACGGTTCCCAACATAGATGTTGCAGTATTGGGAGCAGAAGAAACGATTTTTACTGAAAGTGCTCTTGTGCAGATTTCAGGAAGGGTGGGGAGGAGTGCTCAATTTCCAACGGGAGACGTGGTCTTTTTTCATTATGGACAATCTCTGTCTATGCGAAAAGCAAAAGGACATATTGAACATATGAATGCTCTAGCTTATAAGGAAGGGCTGATTGATCGATGACAATATGTCTGATTTGTTTTGAACCTCTTGTCTCTTCTTTCGATTGGAGGTCATTGTTAAAATCTTCTTCAACGGATAGGATTTGCACTGTTTGCTTGCAAAGATGTCCCATCATCACCAGTAGCGTTTGCAGGGGATGCGGCCGCTCTCTTGCAGACCTGGCTCCTTCTCATTATGAGCTAGACACATGTAAGGACTGTCAGAAATGGAATGATGCTTCTTTTTTTAACCGTTCTCTTTATACGTACAGTGATTTTATGCAAAGCATAATAGAGCGTTTTAAATTTCAAGGAGACTATGAAATTATCCAAGCATTCAAGGAGCAGTGGTATAAGTTCTATAAAAAAGAATGTAACCCAAAAGCTATACTAGTTCCTGTACCTTTAACGGAGGAGAGATTATACGAAAGAGGGTTTAACCAATCTTTAGCACTAGCTGAACTGATCAGTGACAACATAGAAATGCCTCTTGTTCGTTGTTCAGGAACAAAGCAATCAAAGAAAAATAGGCGAAGTCGGCTGACAGAAAGGCTGGAATTTAAAGTAGTCGACTCCTCAATGGTTACGAATCAAGAATTTCTCTTGATTGATGACATTTATACAACAGGAGCAACCGTGCGCCAAGCGGCAAAGTGTTTGCAGGAAGCTGGGGCACGTTCAGTTCGTTCGCTCACTTTAATTCGTGCATGAAGATGTATAATTTAAAACTTTGACCGATAGTAAAATAAAAAACAAATGAGGAGTTTCGAATATGGGAACGTTAGATAATTGCAGGGAATGCGGTCATTTATTTGTGAAAATTGGATCAATAAGTATATGTAAATCATGTTTTGACAAAGAAGAAGCTCTGTTTCAACGTGTTTCTTCATTCTTGAAGAAAAGAGCAAATCGTACAGCAACGACTTACGAAGTGATGAAAGAAACGGGCGTTTCAGATTTGTTAATTCATCAATTTATTCGACAAGGTCGCTTAGTGTTAGCTAACTTTCCAAATATAAGCTATCCATGCATGCAATGCAACGCTCAGATTCGGGAAGGGAAACTTTGCCATTCATGCTCTCAAGAAATTAAACATGGGTTAGAAAAGCATAATCGTGAGATGATTCGTTCAAATGAAGAGCCCACGCGTCCCACCTATCGTTCTAACGAAAGGAAAAAAGAGTAAAAGTGTGCTGAATGTTTGCAGACTCTCTATCTATAGACCTATGTTTAAGGTGGACTGTGAAAATGGTCTCAACTTCCTTGCGGATGCTAAAGGTTTAGGTGGAAATTCCGATATAATGAATAGAGATAACGGATACAAATATAAAAAGAGGTGAGAGAGATGAAGATTAACCCATCGAACTTATTTGGAATAAATCCGTACAAAAAACAATCAGAAAAAACAGAACAGGTCTCTAAAAAAAATCCACAAGATCAGATTCATATTTCATCTGAGGCGAAGAAACTTCAGGGAAATGAACCATCTCCAGAAAGACTTGAAAAATTGGAGAAGCTCAAACAGCAAATTAACAGCGGAACATACGAAATTAACGGAAAAGAAATTGCTAAAAGTATTGTAGATTTCTATAAAAAATAAAAGGACTGACATTGATTGAACGTGCAAGAAATTCAAACGATACTAGAAAAACAAGTAACGCTTCATAAAAGTTTGTCTGTCATTGTTAAAGAGAAAACGAATTTTATTATTAAACAAGATGTAAAGGCATTGACGGCTTCTTTGCAAAAAGAGCAATCTCATATAGCTGCTATTTCTGCACTGGAAACAAAACGTATAGAAGCAATGGAAAAAAGCGGACATACTGCTCGCTCCATTGAAGAAATAGCAGGCTCATTCTCTGAACACTCCATCTTGATACCCTTTCAAAAACAGCTAATAGATATCATTCAAGATATAAAGTATGCAAATGACTTAAACAATCAGCTGCTCACACAGTCTTTACAGCTGATTCATACCGAACTAGACCTTCTTGTTCCATCGAAGCGAGAGGATTCGTTCAATTACACAAAAACAAATAATAGATCGTTTCAGTCCAACTCTATTTTTAATTCGAAGGCATAAAGAACGGAGGAAAGCAGAATGAGTTCAACATTTCATGGTTTGCAGGTGGCTAAACGAGGAATGGACGCCCAACAAGCGGCTCTTTACACGATTGGCCATAACGTATCTAATGCAAATACGCCGGGCTATACGCGTCAGCGAGTAAGTTTAGAAACGTTCCCAGCTTATCCGGCCCCAGGGATGAATCAGACTGGGACTGCGGGTCAAATAGGAATGGGAGTAGAAGCCAGCACGGTAGAGCGAATACGTGATACATTTTTAGATACCCAGTATCGAGATGAAACCATTAAAGTGGGGTATTGGGATGCACGCGCTGGTGCTCTTGAAAAAATGGAGGAAATTATGAATGAACCTACTGAAGATGGACTTTCAGCTGTTTTTAATCAATTCTTTGAGGCCATTCAAGATGTAGCTTCACACCCTTCAGAAGCAGGAGCCAGGTCTGTTATGATTGAACGAGCTGAAGCAGTAGGCGATACTTTCTCTTATTTATCTACTTCTTTAAAAACGATTCAAGGTGATTTACAAAACGAGCGTGACGTAGCCGTAACACAAGTAAATTCGTTGCTAGAGCAAATAAATAATGTGAACCAACAAATACAAAACGTAGAACCAAATGGCTATTTACCTAATGATTTGTATGATGAAAGAGATCGGCTGCTAGATGAGATTTCTAAATTTATGCCGGTTTCTTTAGAGTATACAAAAAGCAGCGGGAACGCTTCTGCAACGTCAGAAGGAGTGGTAACGGTTCAGCTTCAAACGTCTCAAGGACCTATTACTCTTTTAGATGGGAAAACTCATCAAATAAATGCCATCAGTTTGACAACAAATCAAGATTCCTATGTGACGGGCATTCATATAGGGGATGAGATACGGAACCCTGAGTCATTTCCTCAAGGAAAACTTAAAGGGTTAATTGAGGCTTCTGGATATATAGATAATAGTGGTAATAGAACTGGTGTTTACGCTTCAATGATTGATGATTTAGATGAAATGGCATATGAATTTGTGAACTGGTTTAATGATAAGCACGAACAAGGTGTCACGCTAGATGGTGAGAATGGTGTGTCCTTTTTTAATGAGATTTCTCAAAAAGAAGGAGCTGCAACTGGAATTGTTATTGCTGATAAAATTAAACAAAACACAAACAATATCGCTGCTGCTTCTTCGGCCTCTTCTGAAGATGATGGAACTGGCCGCAAAGGAGATGGACAAAATGCTCAGCTGTTGTCTCAATTTCGTCAAAAGGTGCTTATTAATTCCGGAAACGGAGCTGTTTCATTAGATGGATTTTATCAATCTGTCATTGGCCAAATGTCAGTAGATGCCCAACAAGCCAACCGCTTAAAAAGTAATTCAGAAACTCTCCAAGGAGCTGTGGAGCAAAGGCGCCAGTCTACCAGTGCAGTTTCATTGGATGAAGAGATGACCAATATGATTCAGTTTCAGCATGCATATAACGCTAGTGCCCGTATGGTGACGATGATTGATGAAATGCTTGATAAAATTGTAAACGGTCTTGGAACTGGAGGAAGGTAAAGATGCGTGTCACACAAGGAATGTTAGCGGCTAATTCGTTAAAACAGATTAGCAATAGCTATAATAAGCTGGAAACCCTTCAAAACCAATTATCAACGGGAAAGAAAATTACTCGTCCTTCCGATGACCCGGTAGTAGCTACGAAAGGAATGGCGTATCGGTCTAATCTTTCTGAAGTAAATCAATATAAACGTAATTTAACAGAAGCTCAGTCTTGGTTTGATAGTTCAGAATCAGGACTTGAACAAGTCAATTCCATTCTTCAGCGCACTAAAGAGCTGGTCGTGCAAGGGTTAAACGGTACGAATGAAAGTGATGACCGACAAGCGATTGCACGTGAAATTGAACAGTTAAAGCTGGATTATATGCAAGTCGGCAATACGCAGGTGGCAGGAAACTATATCTTTAACGGTGTAAATGTAGGAGCGCCACCTGTTAGTGAGGACGCAAGTGGTACAATCAAGTCAACTATTAACCTAGATCCTTTTTCAGTTGAGGTATCAAAAGGTATCCAGCTGAGAGTCAATATTCATCCTGAAAACATCTTTGGACAAGGTGCATTCGACTTAATGAACAATGTTCAAACAGCTTTTGAACAAAACGATGTAAACTCACTAAAAGATCTTTCTACACAGGTAGACACGCAGCTGTCTACGCTATTAGCGGAGCGATCTGAATTGGGAGCAAGGAGCAATCGGCTTGAGCTGATCGAAAACCGCCTTGATTCACAGGAAATTACGGCTACTAAGATGCTTTCAAATAATGAAGATGCAGATATTGAAAAAGTCATTACGGATTTAACCGTACAAGAAAGCGTGCATCGTGCTGCTTTGGGAGTAGGGGCTCAAATTATTCAGCCTACGCTGCTAGATTTCTTGCGTTAAAAAGCTCCTTCTACACAGAAGGAGCTTTTTTATAATGAAAAAAGATAACAAGAAAAAATTAATTAACAAAGGTGTGATGAGATGAAAATTTCCACAAGCTATCATGGAGATATAGAAATAGATAATCAGCAAACACTGACATTTAATCAAGGGATTCCAGGTTTTTTGGAAGAAACTGAATTTGTTATTTTACCACTTCCGGAAGCCGAAGCTTTCCAAGTTCTGCAGTCTACTCAAACCAAAGAATTAGCTTTTATTATCACGGATCCATTTCAGTTTTTTTTAGATTATGATTTTCAACTAGAACCTCAGGAAATCGAAAAGCTTCAATTACAACAAGCGGAAGATGCAGCTGTTTACGTATTGCTTACGATGTCAGATTCTGTGGAAAAGATAACGGCTAATTTGCAGGCTCCTGTTATTATTAATACAAAGCAACAGCTTGCTAAGCAAGTGATTTTAATGAATACAGCTTACGAAACGAAGCACAGGTTATTTGAGTAAGAGGAATAGATAAGGAGTGAGTCCATGCTTGTTTTAACACGAAAGTTACATGAAACAATCAAAATAGGTGATGAAATTGAAGTGACCGTCCTTGCAGTTAATGGTGATCAAGTAAAGTTAGGAATTCAAGCTCCAAAGTCTGTAGATATTCATAGACAAGAGATTTATGAAGAAATACGTAACGAAAATAAAAGTGCTTCTCAAATTACATTACATGCTATTGATATGCTGAAACAATTACCGAAAAAGAAATAAAACAATCAGGTTGAAAATAATTAAAAATATACCGTATAAATAATATCTAAATCGGGAAAGATAAACATATAGTATTCCCCACTATGTCTTAAGCCTTTCTCTTTAAGAGAAGGCTTCTTTTTTATCAAAAAATTGAACTGAATTTCTGTTTTTTTCCTTTTTATCGTGTATCATTAAATTTATTAAGTATAATTCAAATAAATTTAACAAAAGAGGAGAAGAGTAAATGAGTGATGTTCAAGAGTATCATGATTTATTAAAAGAAGCCGAAGATGTGGTTGTCAGTGCTTTAGCTGATACGATGGATTTATATGGTGTTACACCTTCAGTAGGAAGGCTGTATGGCATGCTTTATTTTATGGATGAACCTGTTACATTAGATCAAATGAGTGAAGAATTGGGTATGAGTAAACCAACGATGAGTACATCTATTCGTTCACTGCAAAATATTGACATGGTCCACAAAGTGTGGAAAAAAGGCGTTCGAAAAGACTTATATGAAGCAGAAAAAGATTTTTCTAAGTCCTTTTTTTCATTTTTCTGTAAGAAGTGGCAAAGAGAAATTTCAGTTAATTTAGAGGCAATCGAAGAAGCGGAAAACAAGCTGCAGATTCTTTTAAATGATGAAGATGTACCTGAGGAGATCGCAGTAAAAGCAAAGCGTAATTTAGCGCAGATTATAGAGTCCAAACATTATTATCATTTCTTGAAAAAAGTAGTGAAAGTTTTTGACGACCGAAGAATCATCGATATTTTAAATGAAGAATTAGCGAAAGAGTAACATAAAAAAGGCTGTTGAAAAATCAACAGCCTTTTATCATTTTTATACGGTTAATGGTGTAGCTTCAAAACAGCGGTTATAAATCCATTCGTAACTTTTTACAGTTAAATCACGAGGATTCCCAACTGTTTGAGGATCATTAAATGCTTCTTGCGCTAAGCGAGAAACCGCTTCTTTTGGAACACCTTGTTCTTCTAAAGAAGGGATTTGTACATCTTTAACTAATTGATATACTTCACGAACAGCTGCTTGAGCTGCTTCTTCAAGTGTTAGTTCATGTGTATTGACCCCTAGAGCTTGAGCTATGCGCGCAAATTTCTCAGGCTCACCCATCCAGTTATACTCCATTACAGGACCTAGCATTGCTGCTACGCAAGGGCCATGGGCAATTGGATAAATGCCTCCTAATGTTTGAGCCATCGCGTGAGCTGCTCCTGCAGATTCACTTCCATATGAAAGGCCAGCAAGCATAGCTGCATGCGCCATTCCATAGCGTGCTTCGATATCCTGTCCATTTGCAACTGCACGTCGTAAGTATTTTCCAACGTACTCAATAGCCAATAAAGCAACAGAGTCTGTCATTGGTTGCGCAAAGTGGCATGTATAACACTCAATTGCATGAGCTAATGCGTCAATTCCTGTACCGGCCGTAATATGTGAAGGCATAGATACGTGCAGTTCTGGATCAATAATTGTTAAGTGAGCAGCAATTAAAGGTCCACCTGTATTAAACTTAAACTCACGAACAGGATCCGTAATGACGGCCCATTGTGTGACTTCGCTTCCTGTACCCGCAGTTGTAGGGATTGTTGTTAAAGGAGGGATACGTTTTGTTAAAGGTTTTTTTCCTTCAGCTGCTTCATAATCTAAGACGGGAGCATTATGAGCTACTTCTACACCAATAGCTTTTGCCGTATCCATTGAACTTCCGCCTCCAACAGCTACTAGTCCGTTGCATCCATTTTCCTTGTACATTTTTGTGCCGTCTGCTACTACGTGAATAGAAGGGTTGGCTTCTACTTGGTCAAATAGAATAACGTCTACGTCCGCTTCTTTTAAACTAGCGATTACGGGATCTGCTAAACCTACTTTTTTTACACCAGGATCTGTTACTAATAAAACTTTAGACACACCTAGGTTTTTTACTTCCTCTCCAGTATGTTTTACAGCACCAATTCCATGTTTTACAACCGTTGGCATCTCAAAACTTTTTAAACGTTCCATTCTTTCAAATCGCATAAACATCTTTAAATTCCCCCTTAATTTTTATTGAAACCAGCGCATTGGCTGTGGATTTGTATTGGTATAAATATGTTTAATTTCCGTATACTCTTCTAGACCGATATGGCTAAGCTCTCTTCCAATCCCAGATTGCTTATAACCTCCCCAAGGAGCTTGCGGGAAGTAGGGATGATAATCGTTAATCCAAGTTGTTCCCATACGGAGTGCTTTCACTACACGTTCAGCTCGGTTCATATCACTTGTCCAAACAGCTCCAGCTAATCCATAGATCGTATCATTAGCAAGTGCGACTGCTTCTTCTTCAGTACTGAAGCGCTCAATTGTCATAATCGGACCAAATGACTCTTCTTGGACAACTTTCATGTCTCCATGACAGTTTGTAAAAATAGTTGGTTCGATAAATAATCCTTTTTGTAAAGAATCCTGAGTTGGACGCTTGCCTCCTAAAACAAGAGAAGCACCTTCTTGTTTCCCTAGCTCAATATAATGTTCCACTTTAGCTAGATGTTCTTTTGAGATAACGGGTCCCATTTGAGTGGCTTCGTCCATGCCGTCCCCTAGCTTAATTTTTTTGGCTTGTTCAATAACTGCTGAAACAAATTTATCGTGAATATCATCTTGAACGAGTAATCTCGCACCAGCTGAACAAACTTGACCAGCATGAAAGAAGACCGCATTTAATGCATAGTCAACCGCAGTGTCAAAGTCAGCGTCAGCAAAGACGATATTCGGATTTTTCCCTCCGAGTTCAAGAGCAATTTTTTTAAAGTTGCCTGCGGCAGCCTGCATGACTTTACGTCCAGATACTCCGCCACCTGTAAAGGAAACTAAATCTACTAAGTGACTCTCTGCCATTTCTTGTCCAACGGTCGCACCTGGACCGAGCACAATGTTAATGACGCCTGCTGGAAAGCCAACTCTTTCAAAAATTTTCATCATATGAATAGTTGTTAAAGGGGTGATTTCGCTTGGTTTAATAACAATTGTGTTCCCAGCAGCAAGTGCGGGAGCCAATTTCCAAGAGGCTTGCAATAACGGGTAATTCCAAGGAGTAATTTGGCTGCACACGCCTACAGGCTCACGGACAACGCGGCTAACAGAATCGGGATTAGGTGACTCAATCATCTGTCCGCCATCTTTATCTGCTAATCCAGCATAGTATTGAAAGACATCAGCAATTCCATCCATGTCTGCTAGGCTTTCAACGAGGGTTTTTCCGGTATTTAAGGTTTCAAGCTTTGCTAGTTCCTCGCGATCATTGCGAATTTCTTCCGCTACTTTAAATAACAAAGAACCTCTTTCGGCCGCTGTAAATTTAGACCATTCACCTGCATCAAAAGCTTTTCTAGCTGATTCAATGGCTTCTATGGCATCAGCACGATTTCCTTCTGTAACGACAGCGATAACCTCTTGATTAAAGGGGTTTACAATTTCTCTTTTCTCGCCGCCGCGTGCTTCAACCCATTGGCCGTTTATGTGCATTTTCTCAAGCATAAGTGTTTGTTCCAATAGCATCGACCTCCAAATAATAGAATTTGTTAAATTTATATTTAACGTTCTTAACAATTTGAATTATAGCATCGGCCATTTAATTTAGTCAAATCCAAAAACTTTAAATGTTCTGAATTTAAATTGATTTTCTTCTCTATTAAGAGCTGATTATTCGGATATTAAGAAAAAATTTAACAAAAAGTAATTAAAAAATACTGATTGCTATGTCCCTTGATACAAAAGGTTTTTTTATGTATGAGCTATGAGAATATTATTCTTTTTTTATATGAAAACCCTTAAACTTTTTTGACAATATCCTAAACATTCAGATATATTAACCATAGTACGATATCTGCTTGCATACAAACCTTGAGAAACAAAGGATTTTGAATGTGGAAATTAAGAAAGGAGTTTAGAGAGAAGATGAAAATAATTATGAATTTTTAGCTGAATAATAAAATAAGTCAATTTAAATTATTTTAATATAATTATATAAACGTAATTTCTCCCCTTCGTATTGGTATTTATAATCCAACTATTTATAGTTTATTCTAAAAAAATCTATTTTTAGGTTTAATTGTATGCTGGTAGGAAAAAGGAATAGAGGACAGTTATGTCTTTAGATTTCTTTATCAATTTAAAGGATGTGAGACGATGCAAAATGCTAAAAAGCCATTTCGTTCAGACACACAACAAGCCAGGCCTGAAAAGTCGAATGAGACTTCTGACTTTTCAGGGAAATCAAACAGAAACAACCGTCTACTAACCCCCTTATGGACAACTATTATAGGATTTTTCATCTTTATGGTTGTCGCATTTATCTATTCTCTCTATAATCCAGATCTCTATTGGCCAGGCCTCATTTTAATGTTCATTATGTATGGTGTTATTTACTTTATTGGTGCTCGAGCTGCTGCAAGTAAAAAAGGAAAATCAGATGATATGCTTGTTGCGGGAAGATCTATGCCGCTATGGATTTCAATGTTCACAATGACCGCTACTTGGGTAGGTGGAGGGTATATTGCTGGAACGGCCGAAACTGTTTATTCCTCAGGACTGACTTGGACGCAAGCGCCATGGTGTTATTCAATCAGCTTAATTTTAGGCGGTATCTTTTTTGCTAGAAAGATGAGAAGGTTTGAGTTTATGACAATGCTCGATCCTCTAGAATCTCGTTTCGGTAAGAAAATGGCTACGGTTCTTTATTTTCCAGCTATATTAGGAGAGCTGTTTTGGAGCGCAGCTATCTTAACTGCTTTAGGAACAACATTCGGTGTGATTTTAGGCCTCAGTTTTTCAATTTCCATCATTCTTTCCGCACTTATTGCCATTGCATACACCGTGATTGGCGGCTTGTGGGCAGTAGCACATACCGATATCTTACAGCTTTCTATTATGTTTTTAGGATTATTTCTGGTGCTTCCTTTTGCATTTTCGAATACGGGAGGGGTGGGAGCCGTTTTTTCTACTTATTCAGAAGGTATGACTGGTTCTCTTCATTTATTTCCTCCATTAAAAGGCTGGGAAGATCCAAAATGGGGAAATACATATTGGCAATGGTGGGATAGCACATTTTTACTTATTTTTGGTGGTATTCCATGGCAGATTTATTTTCAGCGCGTGTTATCTGCTAAAAATGAAAAAGCAGCAATGTGGCTATCTATTACAGCCGGCATTTTTTGCGCTCTAGCGGCCTTGCCTCCAACTTTAATAGGAATGATTGGTTACAGTGCGGACTGGTCTTCATTTGGAGCGTCAAGCCCTGAGAGCGCGTCTATGATTTTAACATACGTATTTAAATATCTAACGCCTGATTTAGTAGGAGCGATTGCGCTTGGAGGACTAGCTGCTGCCGTCATGGCTGCAGTAGCGGCTTCGTTACTTTCAGCTTCGGGAATGGCAGCTTGGAACGTGTATCGTCCGATTGTAAAACCAAATGCGACACAGGCGCAGTTAGATAAAGTTATTAAACGTTCTATCATTATTATTGGAACTGGAGCAACTTTAATTGCTTTAAACTCTGAGAGTGTCTACTCCTTATGGTATTTATCAGGGGACCTAGTGTATTGTATTCTTTTTCCACAATTGGTTTGCGCTTTGTTCTTTAAAGGAGCAAACTGGTACGGATCTTTGGCTGGATTCATTGTGTCTCTTGTTCTTCGAATCGGTGGAGGGGAACCGCTGCTTCATTTAAAAGCGCTGCTTCCGTATCCGATGATAGAAGACGGGGTGGTCATGTTTCCATTTCGTACATTTGCGATGGTAGGCGGGTTGTTAACTATTTTTATTGTTTCTTACGCAACGCGACGTATTTGCCCTCCTCAGCCGCTTCGAAACCTTCATCGTGACATATCGGTTGAGAAATAATCAAAAACACAATAAAAAAAGCCGCAGATGCGGCTTTTTTTATTTTGCAATATTTTCTGACTCGGAAAATTGATCGTCAGGTCGCTTGTTATTTGTTTTTTTGATGAATGAGTATGAAAGAAGAACAACAGCGGTTAATCCAAGAGTTAAGAAAAACTGTGAGCGCATCGAATCAATAAATGCCATTGATAAGAAGATCACGGTAATAACAGCAATTGTTACGTATGTTAAATACGGGAACAACCACATTTTCATTCCTTTAATTGGCTGGTTGGCTTGAATCATTTTCTTACGCAGGCGTAAATGCGAAATAGCGATAGCTAAGTACACAATAAGAGCAATGGCTCCTGATGCGTTAACTAAGAATAAAAAGAGTTTATCCGGCGAAACGAAGCTAAAGATAGCACATACATATGCGGCAGCTGTGCTAATCCATACGGCTCTTGCCGGCACGCCTGATTTGCTTACCTTTGCTAAAGCACGAGGAGCTTGTCCTTTTTGAGCTAATGATAAAATCATTCGCGAGTTCGTATATAAAGCAGAGTTTAAGCAAGACAAAACGGATACTAATACGACTAAATTCATAATTTGTGCAGCTGCTGGAATGTTGACCATTTCTAACATTGTTACGTACGGACTTTTTAGTAAATCAGCTGAGTTCCAAGGTAAAAGAGTTACTAAAATAGCAACTGAACCAATATAGAAAATTAAAATTCGCCATACGACACTGCGAATAGCAGTTGTAATAGCTTTTGCTGGATTTTCTGATTCACTAGCTGCAATAGCCGCAATTTCAGCTCCAAAATAAGAGAAAATAACGGTAATAACTCCTAAAAAGATAGAGTTCGTACCTTTTGGCATAAAGCCTCCGTGCCCCGTTAAATTAGCTAAACCAGGTGAAGATGTACCTGGGATTAATCCGAAAATAATAGCTAAACCGATTCCCATAAAAGCAACGATTGCCACAATTTTAATCATTGCAAACCAATATTCAAATTCTCCAAATGATTTGACAGAGAATAAGTTTGTTAAGGTTAATGCAAAGGTTAAGATTAAGCTTAAAAGCCAAATTGGTACGGAAGGGAGCCATTCATGAACAATTGCTCCTCCTGCAGTGGCTTCGATTGCAATTACAATTAGCCAGAAAAACCAGTAAAGCCATCCAACAGCATAACCTGCCCACGGGCCAATTCCTTGCTGAGCATATGTCGCGAATGAACCTTTATCTGGATTTACCATAGCCATTTCACCGAGCATACGCATTAATAGAACGACTAACAGTCCGGCTGCTGCATATGAAACTACTGCTGCTGGGCCTGTTGCGTTAATAACGGATCCGCTTCCTACAAACAAGCCGGCCCCGATAATACCTGCAATGGAAATCATGGAAACGTGACGTTGCTTTAACTTTCCGTGTGATTCTGTTTTGTTTCCCATCGTATTCACTCCTTTAAAATTATCGAAAGACTATTAGAAAATAAAGTAAATTCTGAAAATATAAATAGAAATTCCTCCCCTTACCTTTATAATAAGCAAGAAGTGTGCCAATTATCAAATTCCTATAAAAATCGACTTTAAGTTACTAAAATCGACGCATTTTAAGTCGAAAAAGACTTGTTTTATTCACTATAGACTTATTCGCCATTTGGGATGTCGAGTATATACGTACATTTTATACAAGTTTTCGACATACATCTTATTTATCTTGTATGATAAAAGATAAATCGGTATTATGTTCCAAGAAGAATGTTTGAAAGGGTGCGTGTGTTTGAGAAAATTTATAGCTGTTATTTTTCTATTTATTATCCTTTTATTTGGGTTGTATTTTTTCGTTAGTCCAGTTAGAAATGTTGAAAAGCTTGATCAGACTGCTTCATTATCTTCACTAGCACAAGAAAAGTCCGCTCGTGCGACGTCGCTAGAACTGAACGGAGGCTCCCCTATTTTAGGCTACCGATTGAGCGAGAGCGATGTTAACGATTATTTGCGCAGCTACCTTTATGAAAATGATGAAACGGTTGAGGGAGCAGAAGCGGAGTTGCTTCCGGAACATATAAAATTTTATATTAATAAACATGTAGTATCTTTTATGGAATCACAGTTTGTAGTTGATGTAACACCAAATGCGGAGAATGGAAAGCTTGTTTTGAAGGTGAATAGTGTGCATTTAGGAAGAATGCCGATTCCGAGGTCTCTTGTATGGGATCGCTTAAATATTAACGAGTCTTCTGATGTCACGGTCGATAAAGAAATGAATGAAATTACTCTGCTCAATAATTTGCCAGATTCCATTTCGTTTGAGCAAGCAGATACAACGGATGAATATATAAATTTATCTGCCTCTGTAACCATTGATTCGTTACGAGATATTATAAATCTAGCACCATACCTTATTCCTAAGGATATTCAAAGGAATTTATCCCAGAAACTGAACTTGTTTGGCCAATAATAAAAAGCTCACTTATTGTAAAAAAATAAGTGAGCTTTTTCTATCTTGCACCCTTTGACCTATGAAAAAAATGTTCGTTTTACCGATACAAAATAGAGAAGTGGTGAACCTATGAACGAATAGGGAGATTCGAAAAAATATACTTATATTTTATGGCTAGCAGTTGATGGATAGATGAATAAAAAAACGGTGGTGATGGTAAGTGGTAAGAGTAAGTGGATTAGCAAGTGGGATGGATATTGATCAAATCGTCAGTGATTTAATGAAGGCTGAACGAATGCCTATTGATAAGATGAAAAAACAAAAGCAAACGTTAGAGTGGCAGCGCGACGATTATCGCTCTATGAATTTGCTGTTATCAGACTTTAATAATCTTGCTTTTAATATGACCTTGCAGTCTTCTTATTCGTCCAAAACGGTATCTTCAGCAGATGAAACAAAAGTAAAAGCAGCAGCTACTTCCTCAGCAGGAAATGCGTCTTATACCCTTTCAAACGTGACAATGGCGACTGCTGCTCAGACTATTAGCACCAGTATTGATTCTAGTATGGATCCGACGAAAAGCTTGTGGTCTCAACGCGGGTCGATGGATTCAAGTGTTTGGACTGAGAAAACAGTGGAACAAGCCGCCATAACATTAAGTGCGGATACTAGTACAGTGAAATTAGCTAAAGGTGCTGTTTCTGCTGTAAATCAGAACACAGGCACTTTAAACTCTATATCCGTTACCACGGATGGTACAAGTAAAGCGTATACCGTAAGAATAGGAACAGCGGCGGGAACTATAAATTCTAATGAAGTATTTATTAACGAAGACACAGGTGAAATGACGTTTGGTACCACATTAACAAGCGGCAGTACAATTGAAGCGTTCTCGTATCAGCAAAATGTGCTGAACTTTTCTATGACAACTTATGATAGTACAGGCAAAGCAACAGGAAATATTCAAGATGGGGGAAGTACGCCATTTGAATTTGATGGTGCCACCTCATTAAACACCCTTCTCACACAAATCAGTAATTCAAAAGTAGGCATTTCAGCTTTTTTTGATGAAGGAACGAATAAAGTTGTCATGACTCGTAAAGATACGGGGAATTTATCTTCTGTTGACAGTCCAGATGGATCCAATATGGTTTTTTCAGGAGCATTTTTGACAACGGGGTTTCTACAACTTGCCGGTAATGCGAAAGGAACAGACGCAAAATTTACGCTAAACGGTCTAGAAACAACTCGTAAGTCTAATACATTTACAACGGGAGGCGTTACCTATACCCTTCAAAATAATTTCACAGGAGATGTGCGCGTTAACGTAAGCAATGATACGCAAAAAGTATTTGATACAATCAAAGATTTTGTGACTAAATATAATGAGCTGATTGAGAAAATTAATGGAAAGATTACCGAAGAAAGAGACCGAAACTATCAGCCTTTGACGGATCAAGAAAGAGAAAAGCTAACGGACAAACAAGCTGAGCAGTGGGATGATAAAGCAAAAAGCGGTTTGTTAAAAGGAGACACAATTTTATCAAGCGGGCTGAATCAAATGCGTTCTAACTGGTATGCCTCTGTATCAGGAGTGAGCGGAGCATTTTCACAGCTAACGGACATCGGTATTTCAACTAGCGCAAACTATAGTGATCGAGGCAAGCTAGTGATTGAAGGTGACGGGACTAAATTAAAAGAAGCAATTGAAAAAGACCCGCAGTCTGTTATGGATTTATTTATGAAAAGTGGAAGTACCACAAGTGAAAAAGGGATTGTACGACGTTTACGAGATACGATTACTCAAACCGTATCCAAAGTTGAGCAGCGCGCTGGCCGTTCAACATGGACAAGTGAACAATTTTTGCTTGGGCGGAATTTAAAAAGCGTAAACAGCCAAATTACTAGTTTTGAAAGCAGGCTCACACAAGTAGAGGACCGGTATTATCGTCAGTTTACAGCAATGGAGAAAGCCATTCAAAATGCAAATGCTCAAAACGCGCAGTTATCGCAATATTTTAGTTAAGAAGGAGTGAACGTTTATGGCAGCAAATAATCCATATCAAGCGTATCAGCAGGGAGCTGTTCAGACTGCCTCTCCAGGAGAGTTAACGCTTATGCTGTATAACGGGTGTTTGAAATTTATCAAACTTGCACGAACAGGCATACAGGAAAAAAATATTGAGCTAAAAAATACGAATTTGTTAAAAGCACAAAATATTATTCAAGAATTAATGATTACCCTTGATACAAACGTGCAAGTTGCTAAGTCTATGATGACTATGTATGACTATATCAACCAGTGTTTAATTGAAGCGAACACAAAAAATGACATAGAGAGCTTGGATGAAGCCGAACAATATGTAACAGAGTTCCGCGATACGTGGAAGCAAGTTGTGCAGCTTCACCGCCAGCAAGTCCATGGAAGCGGCGGCCAAGCATAAATATGATAAACGAACTGTATCAGATAACTGACGAGATTTACCAACTTACTCAAATATTTTCTGACAAAAATCGAGAAGAGGACATTCAGAAATTAGAGTATCTTCTATTAAAAAGACGTGACCTCATGGAGAAGCTGCCGCCAAAAAGTAGAGATCATGAATGGATGGGTAAGAAAATTGTCGAAATGAATAAGACGATTGATCAAAATCTGATCTTCATCCGGCATCGAATCATGGAAGATCTCCGTTTGCTAAAAGTGAAAAAAAAGCATAATAACAGCTATGTAAACCCTTACGAAATGAAATCGTTTGATGGGATGTTTTACGATAAAAAAAATTAATTTTGCGCAAAAAATACAACCCTTCTTCTTATGAAGAAGGTCTATTTTTTTGGTTTTTTCATAAACTTTTCTCAGGTTCCAAAAATTTTCACTAAATTTTCTAAAAATTTTAATAGTTTAGGAAGGGATTGTGTCGGGTATTGTAGAATTGTAGAGGTATAGCAATGGATTAAAGGAGGAGTTCGAACATGATGTATAACATTCGCGGTGAAAACATTGAGGTGACTCCAGCAATTAGGGAATACGTAGAGAAAAAGCTTGGTAAGTTAGAGCGTTATTTCGACGAGACACCAACTGCTGACGTAAATGTAAACTTAAAAGTCTACAATAACGATCAAAAAATAGAAGTCACAATCCCAATGAATGATCTCGTATTGAGAGCTGAAGAGACCCACAGTGATTTATACGCAGCTGTCGATCTTGTCCTAGATAAATTAGAGCGTCAAATTCGTAAACATAAAACAAAAGTGAATCGAAAAATGCGTGAAAAAGGTGCTGAGAAGTATCTATTTGCAGCATTAGAAAGTGAAGCGAACGTAGCTGTTGCAACTGAAGAGGATGAATTAGAGCTAGTTCGTACAAAACGATTTAATTTAAAACCAATGGATAGCGAAGAGGCTATTTTACAAATGAATATGTTAGGACATAGTTTCTTTGTATTTACAAATGCTGAGACAAACATTACAAACGTTGTGTACCGAAGAAAAGATGGCCGATATGGATTGATTGAACCAAACTAAAGGTTACAGTCTTTCTTAAATAAGAGCAGCAAAATAAAAGCAGCGTGCTTCCGCACGCTGCTTTTTTAGCTGTTTAAAAAAATAGTTCCATAACTACATAGCGTGTAGAAGATTTGGTGAATACACGCGTGGTTTCTTTCATTTTGAATGCCTGATAAAAAGATACTTTATTTTCTCGTGCGTTACACCAGACCCTTCGTATCCCAAGATTCTTGAGTTTGAACAAAACCTCTTTTAGCAAATGACTGCCGTACCCTTTTCCTTGTTCTTCTTTGAGCGTAGCAAATTTCCGGAATTGAGCTTCATCACCTGTTATAAATAAGGAAACAACTGATTTTAACTCTCCTTTTTCAAACAGTCCATAGTGCATGCCTGATGGATCCTCTTTCAGCTGAACATAACTGAAATCTTTATGAGGCCACATGACGATATGTCGGACTTCCCAAGCTTGTTCTTTCGTAATCGTTTGAACGTTCATTCTACATTCCCCTTTTTTATTGTAAGAGTGAGGCATGGAAAATCACAATAGAAAATAACTCCTTAATAGAGTAGTACTAGTAAAGAGACAGACGAAAAAGGGTACAAGTTGCTACTTGTTTAGCTGCAATGTTACAATTTTACTCAGAATGTTTTATAATGAAAGATACAGATATGAATGAAAATAGTATAAAATGTACTGATTATAAATAGAGGAGCGTTTTAATATGCTTGGATTATTTAAAAAAGTGTTTGACGGCAATCAGCGCCAAATCGGCCGTTTAGAAAAAATGGCGGACCAAATTGATGCGTTAGGTCCTGAAATAGCGTCTTTAACGGACGATCAGCTTCGTGAAAAAACAGCTGAATTTCAACAACGCTACCAAAATGGTGAATCGCTCGATAACCTATTAGATGAAGCTTTTGCGGTTGTACGTGAAGCAGCGAAACGTGTGTTAGGCATGTATCCGTACAAAGTTCAGCTAATGGGGGGTATTTCTCTGCATGAAGGGAATATCTCGGAAATGAAAACGGGTGAAGGTAAAACGTTGACAGCTACTATGCCTGTATATTTAAACGCCATTACAGGCAAAGGTGTACATGTAGTAACAGTCAATGAATACTTAGCGAGCCGTGATGCTAGTGAAATGGGTCGTTTATATGAATTCCTAGGCTTGAAAGTAGGGTTAAACTTAAACCATTTAACGCGTGAAGAAAAACAAGAAGCATATGCAGCGGATATTACGTATAGTACAAATAATGAACTAGGATTTGACTATTTACGTGATAACATGGTGCTTTATAAAGAACAAATGGTTCAACGTCCGCTTCATTTTGCTGTAATCGATGAAGTTGACTCTATCTTAATTGATGAAGCACGTACGCCGCTTATTATATCCGGCAGCGCACAGAAATCGACTGCGCTTTATATTCAAGCTAATGCATTCGTTCGCACGCTTGATAAAGAAACCGATTTTACTTTTGATATCAAAACAAAAAGCGTTCAGCTAACCGAAGAAGGTATGTCAAAAGCCGAGCGCGCATTTGGCATTGAAAACTTATTTGATATTTCACACGTAGCGCTAAACCATCACATCAACCAAGCGCTTAAAGCACATGTAACGATGCAAAACGATGTGGATTATGTAATTGATGAAGATCAAGTCGTAATCGTTGACCAATTTACTGGTCGTTTGATGAAAGGAAGACGTTTTAGTGACGGCTTGCATCAAGCTATCGAAGCTAAAGAGAACGTTGAGATTCAAAATGAAAGCATGACGTTAGCTACAATTACATTCCAAAACTACTTCCGTATGTATGAAAAATTATCAGGTATGACGGGTACAGCTAAAACGGAAGAAGAAGAATTCCGTAATATCTACAACATGCACGTTGTCGTTATTCCGACAAACAAGCCAATTTCACGTGATGATAAAGCGGATTTAATTTACAAGTCAATGGAAGGCAAGTTTAATGCGGTAGTGGAAGATATTGCCGAGCGCCACGCAAAAGGACAGCCTGTTCTTGTTGGTACAGTTGCGATCGAAACATCTGAAGTTTTATCAGCTTTATTAAAGAAAAAAGGCATTCGCCATCACGTTTTAAATGCAAAACAGCATGAGCGTGAAGCGGATATTATCGAGAATGCGGGTCACAAAGGTGCGGTAACAATCGCAACGAATATGGCCGGTCGTGGTACGGATATTAAACTAGGTGAAGGTGTCGTTGAAGCTGGAGGTCTTGCTGTAATTGGTACAGAGCGTCATGAATCACGCCGTATTGATAATCAGCTCCGCGGACGTGCTGGACGTCAAGGGGACCCAGGGGTGTCTCAATTCTATCTATCCATGGAAGATGAATTAATGCGCCGATTTGGTTCAGATAATATGATGGCAATGATGGATCGTCTTGGTATGGATGACTCACAGCCAATTCAAAGTAAAATTGTAACAAGAGCTGTTGAATCCGCTCAAAAACGCGTTGAAGGTAATAACTTTGATGCGCGTAAACAATTGCTTCAATATGATGATGTTCTTCGTCAGCAGCGTGAAGTTATTTACAAACAGCGCTTTGAAGTGCTTGATTCAGACAACTTACGTGCGATTGTAGAACGTATGATTGAATCAACGCTACAGCGTGTGGTTGAGGTAAATACACCGCGTGAAGAATTAGAAGAAGAATGGAATTTACAAGCGATTATTGATTACGTAAATGCTAATGTTCTTGAGGAAGGCGAAGTCACAGAAGAAGATCTTCGCCGTAAAGAGCCTGAAGAAATGGTAGAACTGCTGGTAGATCATGCAAAAGCTCGTTATAATGAAAAAGAAGAGCAGCTCCCTGAAGAACAAATGCGTGAATTCGAAAAAGTAGTTGTTCTTAGAGCAGTTGATTCTAAATGGATGGATCATATCGATACGATGGATCAGCTTCGCCAAGGTATCCACCTTCGTGCGTACGGCCAAACAGATCCTCTTCGCGAATACCAAATGGAAGGTTTTGCGATGTTTGAAAATATGATTGCAACCATTGAAGAAGAAGTGACGAAGTATATCATGAAAGCAGAAATTAACAACAACCTTGAGCGTCAAGAAGTAGCGCAAGGTCAGGCGGCTGTTCATCCAAAAGAAGGAGACGCGCCGGCTAAGAAGAAGCCAAAAGTAAATGCGATAGAAGTTGGCCGAAATGATCCTTGTATCTGTGGAAGTGGCAAAAAGTATAAAAACTGCTGCGGTAAAGAATCATAAAATAAGAGTCAATTAGTATAGAATGAACTAGTACAGGAAGGAAATGAGTCTTCTCATTTCCTTCCTGTGCGTCAAAAATAAAATAGAGGTGTTTAACTCATGGATTTAGTAGAAATTAAGCAAGAACTTGACAAAACAGCTAAGCGATTAGCGGACTTTAGGGGGTCTCTTTGACCTCGATACAAAACAAGCTCGTATCGATGAATTAGATGAGACTATGGCTGATCCAAATTTTTGGAATGACCAGCAGGCAGCTCAGACTGTTATTAATGAAGCCAATGGTTTAAAAGATGCAGTAAATCAATTTAACCACTTAGATGAAACATACGAAAATTTACAGATATCTCATGAACTTGTAAAAGAAGAATACGATGAAGATTTAGCAGAAGAACTAGTTAGTGAACTAAAAGAGCTTATTTCAGGCATGAACGACTTTGAATTACAGCTGCTTTTAAGCGAGCCGTATGATAAAAATAACGCCATTTTAGAATTGCACCCAGGTGCTGGTGGAACAGAATCACAGGATTGGGGTTCAATGTTACTACGTATGTATACGCGCTGGGCGGAGAAAAAAGGTTTCAAAGTAGAAACACTTGATTACTTACCTGGGGATGAAGCTGGTATTAAAAGTGTAACGCTTTTAATTAAAGGCCATAATGCGTACGGGTATTTAAAAGCTGAAAAAGGCGTTCATCGTCTCGTTCGTATTTCTCCGTTTGATTCATCAGGCCGTCGTCATACGTCATTCGTATCGTGCGACATAATGCCGGAATTTAACGATGAAATTTCAATTGATATTCGTACGGAAGATTTGAAGGTTGATACGTACCGTGCAAGCGGTGCCGGAGGTCAGCATATCAATACAACAGATTCAGCTGTTCGTATTACTCACCTCCCAACTAATGTAGTCGTATCTTGTCAGACGGAACGTTCACAAATTAAAAACCGTGAGCAAGCAATGAAGATGTTAAAATCTAAGTTGTATCAGTTAGAAATTGAGAAGCAGCAAGAACAGCTAGCTGAAATCCGCGGAGAACAAAAAGATATTGGATGGGGAAGTCAAATTCGTTCTTACGTATTCCATCCGTATTCGTTAGTAAAAGATCACCGCACAAATACGGAAGTCGGAAACACGCAAAGTGTAATGGATGGAGATCTAGATCCGTTTATTGATGCGTATTTACGTTCTCATATTTAATCAAAAGGCAGTATACCTCGGTATGCTGCCTTTTTTTAGTTGTTAGGACTTTGTAAAATTTGAATGAAGAAAAACGAGCGTAAAGAACTATTTGTAGATAGAAAATTAAGAAAATGCAGAAATTTAAAGGTTGCTGTCGTCCGTTCGCTTATTTTGTCAATGAAATAAAATGGTTTAAAATACCTATTTTATGGTAAATGCTTCTTTACAATCCTTTATACCTCTTTTACAAACAGCTTTTATAATTTGAGTTAAATCAAGAGGAAGGGGCATGTGCAGTGGCAAATAAATCGTTACACGAATTAATAGAGCAAGTAAAACAGAACAGTTTTTCTTCGAGTAAAGGGTTTGATAGAAGGCATTTTTTACAAGGAGCTGGAAAAGTAGCAGGAGTATCACTTGGCTTAACAATTGCTCAGTCTATCGGTTTAAATGCAGTAGAAGTTTCAGCGGCAGCGCCTAAATTTTCAAGTTATCCGTTCACTTTAGGCGTCGCATCGGGAGATCCTTTAGCAGATAGTATTGTTCTTTGGACAAGATTAGCACCAGACCCATTGAATGGCGGGGGAATGCCTAATCAACCCGTTCCAGTAAAATGGGAGCTTGCCGAAGATGAAGACTTTCATCGAATTGTCAAACGAGGAACAGAAATAGCTAGACCTGAACTTGCTCACTCTGTTCACGTTGATGTAAAAGGATTAAAGCCAGGCCGTATTTATTATTATCGATTTAAAAGCGGTCATGAGTTAAGCCCGGTTGGAAAAACAAAAACACTTCCTTCAGCAAATGCAGAAGTAGCCAGCATGACGTTTGCATTCGCTTCGTGTCAACAGTATGAACATGGTTACTTTACAGCTTATGAACATATGGTTAAAGAACAATTGGATTTTGTGGTTCATTTGGGCGATTACATCTATGAATATGGACCAAACGAGTATGTGGCTGCAAGCGGAAATGTTCGTACTCACAGCAGCGCAGAAATTCAAACGCTTCAAGACTATCGAAACAGGCATGCTCAGTACAGGTCAGATGCCAATTTGAAGTCTGCTCATGCTGCTTTTCCGTGGATTGTGACGTGGGATGATCATGAAGTAGAAAACAATTATGCAAATGTAATTCCTGAAAAAGGACAATCAGTAGAAGCATTTATTCAACGCCGCGCGGCAGCTTATCAAGCTTATTACGAACATATGCCTTTGCGTCAAACATCCTTGCCTCACGGAACGGATATGAGATTGTATCGTGACTTTTCATATGGGAAACTAGCTTCCTTTCAAGTGTTGGATACGCGTCAATACAGAGACGATCAAGCAAACGGAGACGGAACAAAGCCGCAAACGCCAGAATCTCTTGATCCTAAACGTACGCTATTAGGGATTGAACAAGAAAAATGGCTTTTTACTAATCTTGAAAAATCAGCGTGTCATTGGAACGTACTGGCTCAACAAATTTTCTTTGCTCCCAGAAAATTTGGAACGGCGGCTAAGCCTACATACAGCATGGATGCATGGGATGGGTATACGGCGAATCGTCAGCGTGTTATTGATTTTATTGAAAAGAAAAAGTTGGACAACGTCATTGTACTAACTGGAGATGTGCACGCTAACTGGGCTTCTAATTTACACACGGATTTTGCCAATCTTAATTCAAGAATTATTGGTGCAGAGTTCGTTGGCACCTCCATCACTTCCGGAGGGAACGGAGCAGATAAACGAGCTGATACGGATAAAATTTTAAGTCAAAATCCACATCTCACATTCTTTAATGATTACAGAGGATATGTAAGGTGTACGGTCACTCCTGATATATGGCAAGCTGATTATCGCGTTGTGCCTTTTGTAACAGAACCTGGTGCGGAAATTTCAACTCGAGCTTCCTTTCAATATAAAAAAGATGGAAAAGGTATGACAGAAGTTGAAGTAAATAACGTGCCGCGTGGGCTAAAGATTTCTAAGGAAGTAGAGGAAGATCGTATGCGGGCACACGGGAAAGCACATGAAAAACAAGAGTTGAAAAAGAAAGAAAAAGTACAGCAGTAAATTGAGTAAGGGAAAGGAGGTCAAGTATGCTTTCTAATATTGGAATTCCTGGTTTAGTTATTATTTTGGTCATTGCGTTAATTATTTTTGGGCCGTCTAAGCTGCCGGAAGTTGGACGGGCGTTTGGGCGAACATTAACTGAATTTAAAGGAGCAGCAAAAGGGCTCGTATCAGATGATGAAAGTGTTAAAGAAAAGCAGGCAGCAACCGTTTCTGAACAAAAAAGGAATGAATCGACATTGTAAGTAAGGAAATAGACGAGGAAACTCGTCTATTTCTACTTGTCAGAAAGGAGAAATAGACAATGGGAGAAATGAGCTTGATGGAGCACCTTGAAGAATTGCGTGTTCGTATTATTAAAACACTTTGTGCATTTGTAGTTTTACTTATTGTCAGTTTTGTATTTGTACAAGATATTTATCAGTGGCTAGTGAAAGATTTGGACGGCAAGCTTGCTGTACTTGGACCAAGTGAAATTGTATGGATTTATATGGTGATTGCATTTGTTTTTGCGCTTGCTTTTACACTTCCAGTAGCTGCTTATCAAGTATTTCGGTTTGTTTCACCGGGATTAAAAAAGGAAGAGTATAAGATTATGATTACCTTCATTCCATTCTTTTTTCTCTTATTTGTAAGTGGCTTGGGGTTTGGTTATTTTGTTTTATTTCCAATGGTTTTAGCATTTTTAACAGGTTTGTCGAATGATCAGTTTTCACTCATGTTTACGGCGGAGCATTATTTCCGTTTTATGCTTAATCTGTGTTTACCATTTGGTTTTTTATTTGAAATGCCTTTAGTTGTCTTATTTTTAACGCGTTTAGGGGTTCTAAATCCAGTGAGGTTAGCTAAAGCAAGGAAGTTATCTTATTTTGCTTTAATTGTGATATCTGTGCTTATTACTCCTCCTGATTTTATTTCGGATATTTTAGTCATTGTCCCGCTTCTGCTCTTATATGAGCTCAGTGTGACAATTTCACGCGTAGTATACAAAAAACGTTTAGGAAACGAATCAATTGCTTGACCTCATACATAAATACGATGAGAGAATTCATGAAATTGAAACAAAGTCCTTGTAAACAGAGTGTTTTAAACATTCTTGAGTAGGTTATAATAGAGTGAAAACTCTACAGCAAGGGGGAGAAGGCTTGAAAAAAGTATTATTAACGTTAACAATTGGCCTAGCGCTTGTTTTGTCCGCGTGCGGCGGAGGCAGTTCCAAAAATGAATCTGCCGGTGAATCTTCAGCGAGTGCAGAAGATATTGTGAAGAAAAACTGTACAGGCTGTCACGGTGTAGATTTAGGAGGAGCAAATGGGCCAAGCTTGCAGCATGTAGGCAGCAAGCACTCAGAAGCTGAAATTGAAAACATTATTAACAATGGTCAAGGCGGTATGCCAAAAGGACTGATTAATGAAGAAGATGCCAAAAAAGTTGCGGCTTGGCTGGCAAAGAAAAAATAAGACGGGTATCCGTCTTATTTTTGTGTTAAAGCTGCTTTAATTGTTCATTTAAGACAATAGCTTGCTGTTGAGCTTTGACATCTTTTGCTATGTCTCCAGGTGCATTGGCTTCTCCAATGATGTATCCGCTAAAGGAAGAACCAATAAAATCGACAATGTATTGAAATTGCATAATAAGAGGAAGGGCCTTTACAGATGCGCCTGTGCCCCCGACTACTAATACATAGACGCGCTTATTTTTCATTTGTTCTTTAAAGTTGATTGTCGAATCTCTAAGGCTTTCAGACCAACGATCCACAAAGTTCTTCATCAATCCGCTCATACCGTACCAGTAAAGAGGCGTAACAAATAAAATAGTATCGTGCGCTGCCATCTTTTTCGCTATATCATAATAATCATCTTGTTGATTGGTAAATCCATGTTCATCGTGACGCATATCAGTAATGGGGTTAATGGTATGCCTACGTAAGTAAACTTCTTCAGTATTGATATCTTTTAAGACTGCTTTAGCCAATTCTTCCGTATTTCCGTTTTCCCGTGAACTTCCATAAATAGTGATCATGTTATCTCTCCTCATCGTTTTTCTTATTTATCATACCTTGTTTGTAAAAAAGTAGACATGAATGTGCTTTGTCTAACGATATTCGTAAAAAAATGAACAGCAAAAAACAACAGAATTAAAAATAAGGATAAATTCTCATACCCTGCTAAAAATATCCTACTTATGTCATATTTGAAATAAAAATGTAATATTTTTGGGGCTTATTTTCACGAAGAGTGATGTTATAATGAGAAAGCGCGTGAGAAGAGTCGAATTTTTGGTTTGAATTGTAGAGTTTTGTCGTATTTTGACAAGTTTTACATAGTATTAAAATAACACACTTGATTAGGTGATTACTTATGATTGAAATGCAAAATGTATATAAAACGTATCCGAACGGTGTAAAAGCAATCAATGGCATTAGCATCAAGATTAATCAAGGTGAGTTTGCTTATATCGTAGGACCAAGTGGAGCAGGAAAATCCACTTTTATTAAAATGATGTATCGTGAAGAAAAGCCTTCTTCAGGAAATATCATTGTAAACGGTGCAAATGTAGCAAAAATAAAAGATAGCAGAGTTCCTATCTTTAGACGTCATATTGGTGTAGTCTTTCAAGATTTCAAGCTGCTTCCAAAATTAACGGTCTATGAAAACATTGCTTTTGCACTAGAAGTAATTGAGCAAAGTCCCGAAGAAATTAAAAAGCGAGTGCTAGAGGTGCTAGAGCTTGTTAAGTTAAAGGGTAAAATGGATTCTTTCCCTGATGAATTATCTGGAGGAGAGCAGCAGCGTGTGTCTATTGCGCGTTCAATTGTGAATAGTCCTAAGGTTGTCATCGCCGACGAACCGACAGGGAACCTTGATCCGGAGACCTCATGGGAAATCATGGATATTTTTGAGGAGATTAATAAACGCGGTACGACTATTTTAATGGCAACGCATAACCGTGAAATTGTAAATACAATTCGAAAGCGCGTAATTGCGATTGAAAATGGAAATGTTGTGCGTGATGAAGTAAGAGGTGAATACGGATATGAAGGCTAGGACATTCGGTCGCCACTTACGTGAAGGATCTAAAAGTTTAGGAAGAAACGGCTGGATGACATTCGCATCTGCAAGCGCGGTTACCGTGACGCTCTTGCTTGTAGGCGTATTTTTTATGTTGATGATGAATTTAAATCACATTGCTAAATTGATTGAAAATGATGTGGAAATTCGCGTTCACGTTGATGCTGCAGCGACAGCGGATGATCGAAAAGCAATGAAAGAAAAGCTAGATGCAATTAAGCAAGTTGATACGGTGACGTTTTCTTCTAAAGATAAAGAGTTAAAAGATTTAATTAATAGTATGGGTGATGAAGGACAAGCTTTTGAACCGTTTGAGCAGCAAAACCCATTAAATGATGTGTTTGTTGTTAAAACAAAAGAGCCGACTGATGTCGCAAAAGTAGCTAAACAAATTGAGAAATATCCGTATGCAGCAAAAGTTCAATACGGACAAGATCAAGTTGAAAAGTTATTTAAAGTGCTGAAAGTAGCTCGTAATATCGGAGTAGTACTGATTTTAGGGCTTCTATTTACAGCGATGTTCCTCATTTCAAATACAATTAAAATTACGATTGTAGCTCGCCGTGAAGAGATTGAAATTATGCGCTTAGTTGGAGCCACAAACTCCTTTATTCGCTGGCCGTTCTTTATTGAAGGTCTGTTTTTAGGAGTGCTTGGTTCTATTGTGCCAATTGCTGTTATTATCGGTGTGTACAGCGTTTTGTATAATGAAGTTCAGCCTAAGTTCGATGGATTCTTTGAACTTTTACCTGCTTTTCCATTCGTGCTTCAAGTATCGCTATTACTACTTGTAATCGGTGGTCTAATTGGGATGTGGGGAAGTACATTATCCATCCGTAAATTCTTACGAAAATAAAGATAGATTTTTAACATAATAGATTATAACAACCTCACATTTGATGTTTATCAGATGTGAGGTTGTTGTGTAATTACAGATAAAAATAGAAAAAAGTGCTAATGGGGGTCTTGCTAATGCCCGTTTATACGGGGAAATATGTGCAAATGGGGAGAAACAAATGACACGTAAGACATTAGTAATGACAGCAGCAGTTTTAGTTGGACTAGGTACAGCTTGGATAGGTAATGAAAAAGTTGCTTATGCAGAAAGTGCCAGCACTACTAAACTCAGTGATTTAGAGAAAAAAAGTAACGATGTGAACCAAAATATTAATCAAAATAAAGAGAAATTAAAAGAAGTTCAAGAACAGCAAAAAAACGAAGAAGCTGAGATTGCGCGTTTGGATTCAGAAGTCGGACAGACAAATGCAGACATCCGCAGCCGTGAAGCTGAAGTAGAAAAAGCAAAGCAAGACATCGAAAAGCTGAAAAATGAAATTGACGTTGTAAAAAAAAGAATTGAAAAACGAAATGAGCTATTAAAAAAGCGTGCTCGTGCTTTACAAGAAAACGGCGGGTCTGTGGATTACATAGATGTACTGCTAGGCTCTGAAAGCTTCGGAGACTTTATTAGCAGAGTGAGTGCGGTTTCGACAATTGTAGGGGCTGACCGCGATTTGTTAATGCAGCATGAAGCTGATAAAAAGGCAAAAGAAGAGAAAGAAACAAAAGTTCAAAACAAGCTAACGGAAGTAAATCAAGCGCTTGAAGAACTTAAAAATCTTCGTGCGCAGCTGCAAAAACAAGTGGATGAAAAGAATCACCTCATGCAAACGCTCAAAGATCAGGAAAAAGAATTTAATGAAGAAGCCGTTGGATTAGAAGAGCAAGCTTCTATTTTAGCCGATCAAAAAAATGCAGCACAAGCTCAACAGCAAGAAATTGAAAAAGCCGGGGCAACAGAGGAGGCACCACCTGTTACAAGCGGGTCGTTTATGAGGCCGGCAAAGGGCCCGGTAACATCTCATTTTGGATATCGAGAAACGTTTGGAAGAGGACATTACGGTATTGATATTGGAAAGCGAGGAGAAAGTGTGCCAGTTGTAGCCGCAGCAAGCGGAAAAGTAATTAGAGCATATCATTCTTCTTCTTTTGGTAATGCCGTATTTATTCGTCACAATGTCGAAGGTCAGACGTGGGTTACAGTTTATGCTCACTTAGAGAGCTACAGCGTCTCAAGTGGTCAATCTATCAATAAAGGTCAACAATTAGGTTATATAGGGAACACAGGACGTTCGTTTGGTGCTCACCTGCATTTTGAATTGCATAAGGGCGATTGGAAAGGCAAAAGCTCTGCTGTAAACCCTGAACGTTATATTAAATTTTAAGTTCCTAGCATACGTGGTACAAGCTCAACATATAGTTTAACAAAAAGGCATCGCACTTGATTTGTGTGGTGCCTTTTGCTACAAATAACACATGCATCCTTTTTATTACATAGTTTTGGTTGTATCTATTATAATAAGAAGAGATGGCTTAAGGTTGAGGAGGATGAAAGAACTTGAATCGGAAAATCGTTGCACTATTAATGGCACTCTCCTTAGTTGTTGGAGCAGCAGGTACATATTTTGGCATTCAGTATGCAAATGCTGGAACGGTCAGTACCCCCCTTACAACTTCTTCAAATGATAGTAAAGTGGAAAAGGAAGAGCTAGACAAAATCAAGCAGGCTTACGAACTGATATCTTCAAAATATTACAAAGATGTAGATGACAAAAAATTATTAGATGGCGCAATCCAAGGAATGGTACAAACCTTAGGAGACCCTCACTCATCTTACATGGATAAGAAAACGGCACAGCAATTCACGCAGTCTCTTGATTCATCGTTTGAGGGGATTGGTGCTGAAGTAAGCATGGTAGATGGAAAAGTAACAATCGTAGCTCCGTTTAAACAATCTCCTGCGGAAAAAGCAGGATTAAAACCAAATGATCAGATTTTAAAGATCGATGGTAAAAGTATCGCGGGTCTTGAATTGAATGAAGCGGTATTAAAAATTCGCGGTAAAAAAGGCTCTACCGTGACATTAGATGTTCAAAGACCAGGCGTGAAAGAAACGATGAAAGTAAAAGTTGTAAGAGATGAGATTCCAATTGAAACCGTCTATTCTTCTGTTAAAAATGTAAACAATAAAAAAATTGGTTACATGGAAATTACGTCATTCTCTGAGTCAACGGGAGACGAATTTACGAAACAGTTGAAAAAACTTGAAAATAAACATATTGATGGTTTAGTTCTAGATGTTCGTGGAAATCCTGGTGGCTATTTAACGAGTGTTGAAAAAATGCTCGATAAATTAGTAACGAATAAAAAGCCATACATTCAAATTGAAGATCGTAACGGTGAACGTCAAAAAGTGGTTTCTTCAATGAAAAAGCAAAAGGATTATCCAATTGTGGCCTTGATTGATGGAGGAAGTGCATCTGCTTCTGAAATTCTTGCCGGGGCATTAAAAGAAGCAGGCGGATACAAGCTAGTCGGTGAAAAATCCTATGGAAAAGGAACGGTTCAACAAGCTGTTCCAATGGAAGACGGCAGTAATTTAAAATTAACGTTCTATAAATGGCTAACGCCTGATGGAAACTGGATTAACGAAAAAGGTATAAAACCAACGGTAGAAGTCAAGCAGCCGGATTACTATTATGCAAATCCAATTCAAGTTGATAAAAAGCCATTAACACGTGATATGACAGGTGACCAAGTGAAGAATGCTCAAGTGATGCTAAAAGGCCTTGGCTTTGAACCTGGACGTACAGACGGATATTTTAGTAAAGAGACAGAAACAGCTGTAACTGCATTCCAAAAAGCCAATAAGCAAAAAGCTACAGGTGAAATTGATGAAGATACAGCAGCGCTTTTACAAACAAAACTATTAGAAAAAATTAAATCCAAAGATGAAGATCGTCAGCTTCAAACGGCTTTAAAGCTAGCTAGTCAATAAGAAGTAGAAAAAGTTCCGTGCTTTTCCAAAGCACGGAACTTTTTTAGTAAAAACAACATTGTCGGTTAGTGATGCATTTTGATAAAATAAAGAAGCCTATGATACATAACAATCAATCGTAAATGTTGTAATAAAAATGTGAAAAATACAGGTGGTGAAAAAATGGATTTTGCATTAGAGCTTTTAAAAGGTATCGGGCGTTTATTTTTGCACCCGTTAACTTATTTATTTCTGCTCGTCTCGTTTTTTGTAGGTCTTTCTCGCGTCAAGAGAGAGCGTCAGAATTTTCATGTTCGCGTGTTTGATTTTATTTTAGAAGCAAAATATTTATTTTTTCCAGGTATCATTATTGGTTTGATTTTATCCGTTGTTACCGTGTTGCTAGGTGTCTATGTATCTATAGGAACGATTGTACTTGTAGCTGTTTTAACTTTTATCATAAGCGGCCCGTGGACGTTTAAATGGCTTTCTCCTTCTTATACCGTAGGACTGGCTGTGCTTGCGACCTTGCTTATTCCTGCAGCTGGTTTCGGTGAAGGGTTTATTCAAACGTGGTCTGTGCAAGCTCATAACGCAGATTTACCTTCTCTTACTATTTTAATGTCGCTGCTTGTATTAGCAGAAGGATATTTAATTTGGAAGTTTGGAGCAAAAGGTACGTCTCCAGCCATTGTGAAAAGTAAAAGAGGGCAGGAAATTGGGGCTCATTATTCTCAAAAATTATGGGTTGTTCCGCTTTTTGTCTTAATTCCAGGCAGCGCCATTACGTCTGTGTTTCCATGGTGGCCTGTGTTATCTATTGACGAAACATCATTTAGCCTGTTTTTTGTTCCTTTTGCTATCGGTTTTTATCAGCGAATTCAAAGTATGGTTCCGTTTAAATCTATTGAATTTACCGGTAAGCGTGTATTAGCATTAGGCGTGGGATTAACGATTATTACAATTGCTGCTATTTTTTATCCTCCTGCCGCTGTCGCTGTTGTTATTCTAGCGATCATAGGAAGAGAGTGGATTCGTTTGCAGCAGCGTCGAAGCGATGAAAAAGCGCCCGCACTATTTACTAAGCGTACACAAGGTTTGGTTGTGTTAGGAATCATCCCTCATTCTCCGGCAGAGAAAATGGGTTTGAAAGTAGGAGAAGTGATTATTAAAGTAAATGGAATCGCTATATCTGAAGTCCATAAATTTTATGAAGCATTACAAGTGAATAACCGTGCTTTTTGTAAGCTAGAAGTTATTGACGAAAATGGAGAAGTTCGCTTTACTCAGCGAGCATTGTATGACAACGAACATCATGAACTAGGTATTTTGTTTGTACACAATTATACAAAACGTAATTCACAAGCTGGTTAAAAGACGGATAAAAAGGAGAAATGTTTGTGGAAGTCAAAACGATTGCCGCAGTTTTTCTACCCGCCATATTGCTTGTTCTGTTTGCTAGAGTAACATATAACCTATATGTTGCCACAGCGCTGACGCTTTTGTTGATAGCTGTTTCTGTATATAAAGGGTACGCAGATTATCCGCTTATTATTTTAATAGATTTACTTTCAGCAGCCATTGGTTTTACATATGCAAAAGGCATGCTAGCAGCTGGAAAATAAAGATTGTTGCTTTGATAATAAGTGAATCGTCCTATTATCAAAACGTACGCAAAAGCTCTCTACGAAATGTGGAGAGCTTTTTTATGTCGAAAAACGAGTTAGAACTCATAACACTGTTGTTACGGTTCCATCGATAAATGAGTATAATTAAATTAATTATACAAATATGTTTGTAAATAAAATAACTTAAACAATTTTGTGTAAATTATTTTAAATGTGTGTACAAATATGTAGTTGGGGTATAGAAAAATAAAGAAATTAATCTGAAAATTATATTTATTTTGATTTTTAAAAATAAAAGGAGGTTTAGTATCGATGGAAGTGTTAATGAGAACGATGTTTCAGTCGCTTGGCAAAAATCATTCAATGAATAAATTAGCTAAAAAGTATGGATTGCGGATGGGGGCAGCTCGTTTTGTTGCTGGAGACTCAATTGAATCAGCAATTCAAACATCCAAGGAGCTTAACAATGGTGGGAAAGTTGTGACACTCGATCATTTAGGCGAATTTGTTTTTACAGAAGAGGAAGCTAGGTTATCTACGGCCATGTGCATTCAGACACTAGAAGCCATTGCAGCATCGGGCGTTCAATCAAATTTATCATTAAAGATGACTTCTTTAGGATTGGATATTAGCAAAGAGCTTTGTATGGAAAATATGCGCAGAATTCTACACACAGCCAGAGTGAATGATATTTTTGTTCGAATTGATATGGAAGACTACTTGCACTGCCAAATCTCCCTTGATATGTATAAAGAATTACGCAAAGAATTTGATAATATTGGAATTGTGATTCAAGCGTATCTTTATCGTACAGAACAAGATATGAATGACTTACATCAATATCAAGCCAATTTACGTCTGGTAAAAGGAGCTTACAAAGAATCGCCAGAAGTATCGTTTCCGGAAAAGAAAGACGTAGATGAAAACTATAAAAAAATCATTAAAATGCATTTATTAAATGGACACTATACAGCTGTAGCAAGTCATGATGAGGAAATGATTCAGTATACAAAACGATTAGTAAGAGAAAACGGCATTTCAAATGATCAGTTTGAGTTCCAAATGCTTTATGGAATTTGCGTAGAGCTACAGGATCGTCTGGTCAAAGAAGGATATAAAGTCAGGGTTTATGTTCCTTACGGAATTGATTGGTTTGGGTATTTCATGAGACGCCTAGCCGAACGCCCCGCCAACGTATGGTTCGTATTAAAAAATTTCTCCAAATAAGTTCAGTCCAAGAAACATAAAAAATTCGACACAAGTATCCTGAGCTTCGTGTCGAATTTTTTAATTAGTTTAATCCGTATTCTTTGATTTTGTTATAAAGGGTGCCGCGTGAAATGCCAAGCAGATCTGCTGCTGCACTTTTGTTTCCATAGGTTTTTTGAAGAGTCTCTTCTATTAGCCTAGCTTCTTGGAGAGAATCTTCTTCTTTTTGAACTTCTGTGAAAGAACTGGCATCCTTCAGATTGTCAGGAAGGTGCGTAAGGGTAATCAACGACTGATCACTAAGAAAAATCATTCGTTCAATCGTATTTCTCAGCTCGCGAATATTTCCTGGCCAATCGTATTGCATAAAGGCTTCGAGAACTTCAGAGCTGATGAAAGGAGCCTTCTTTTTATACTTTTTACTAAATTCCTGTACAAATTGCTGCGTTAATGCTTCAATGTCTTCTTTATGGTCTCGAAGCGGCGGAATGATAATATTAATGACGGTCAGCAAATAGTAAAGATTTTCATGGAATTCACCGGCTTTTAGCAACTCTTCCAAAGGCGTCGTAGTAGAGGCTACAATTCGGGTTTGGACTTGAATTTCTTCCGTGCCTCCAACGTGATAAAAGGCTCGTTCTTCCAAGTAACGGAGAAACTTAACTTGAATTTCAAGAGGCATTTTATCAATTTCTTCAATAAATAACGTCCCGTTATGAGCCTGCTCCAGTTTTCCTGCAATGGTCGTTGGATCTTCTGAAAAGACGTCTTTTTGATGACCAAAGAGTTCAATTTCCAGAAGTCCAGATGGAATAGTGGCGCAATTTAAAGATAAAAAAGGTTCTTTATGTTTGGATCCCCCGTAGTGGATGGCCTGAGCCAGCATTTCTTTCCCAGAACCAGGTTCTCCTGTTAATAAAATAGGCATATCTGTAGATGCCACTTTTTTGGCAATGTCAACGGCTTGCTTAATTTCAGGACTGATACCCGCAAAAGAAGAAAATGGATTATCTTTCGGAATGAGAAGAGATACATCAATTTCTTCATTTAGTCTTACAATATTGGTAATGTCATGTTCGGTTGCGACTCCACCTATGACTCGGTTGTTTCTTATAATAGGAGATGCATTGATGAGCACGTGAGTTTGTTCATTAGGACGATGATACGTTCCGCGCACAGGACGCCCTTCATTTAGAATCGTATGTAGAATGATGGATTCATCTTTAAAATGCTCTCCGATTTTTCTACCAATAATATCATCTCTCTGAATCTTATACGTATGTTCCGCAGCAGTATTCCACAAGATTACATTTCCTTCATGATCGACCGCTGTCACTGCATCATTAATGGTTTCTGCCAATGTATCAAAATAGGAAGCTAATATCTCATTTTGGCTATGCAAATGTGTAATCCACTGTGAAGGTGTTACAAGTCCTATTGTGGTTTCTTGGTTTTCTGCTTGAATGAGGACTGGTCTATTCCAGTTTGTGTTGGCTTGTAAATTGGCTAACGTAGAAGTAGAAGATGAAGGCCAATTTGTGTCCGCTATTACTTTTTTAATGGACGATGCCTCGTCATGACCTGTTAAAAGGTATCGTTCATCTTTTTGTATTACATAAAAGGTACTTGCTGTGACTACAACGAAATCATAGTTGGAAAGTTCAGATTTCACTTTAGCTAAAGAAGTTGATTCTTCAACTGTTATAAAGGAGTTATTTATAAGAACTTGATCAACGCTTGCCATACTAAACCCCTCTCAGTACATATTTTTTATACTGTATCATAATTTAGAAATTGGCGCAAAAGCCTATCCTTTTCAGACAATTAGGCAGCTTACTTTCTTTTATTGCTTTCATCTAAAGAGTTGTATTCCCCTCGAAAAGGGTAGTATAAGAATTTAGTGGGTAATAAAGTAACAGGGTAAAAAATCAAAACAAACAAACACTATATAAGATTAATACTCATTAGTTTCATTTATGAGTATAAAGTGATAAAATACGAATATCAGTTCGTGTTTTCGGTTTTTACATATCGTAATAAAAATAGATAAAACAAGAAAATAGAAACGGAGGCCTTCATTTGAAAGATCAGTTTGAATTAGTATCCCCATATCAACCGCAAGGTGATCAGCCAAAGGCAATTGAAAAGATTGTGAAAGGAATTAAAGAAGGTAAGCAGCATCAAGTTTTGTTAGGTGCTACAGGAACGGGAAAAACCTTCACTATGTCTAATGTTATTAAGGAAATAAATAAGCCAACATTAATTATGGCTCATAACAAAACGCTTGCTGGTCAATTGTACAGTGAGTTTAAAGAGTTTTTTCCTAATAATGCAGTCGAATACTTTGTCAGTTACTATGATTACTATCAGCCTGAAGCTTATGTACCTCAAACAGATACATTTATTGAAAAAGATGCAAGCATTAATGACGAGATTGATAAACTTCGTCACTCAGCAACTTCTGCTCTTTTTGAACGAAAAGATGTCATTATTATTGCCAGCGTATCCTGTATTTATGGATTAGGGTCTCCGGAAGAATACAAAGAAATGGTCGTATCTCTTCGAGTAGGAATGGAAAAAGAACGCAATCAGCTGCTTCGTACGCTAGTGGATGTACAGTACGAAAGAAACGATATTGACTTCAAGCGCGGAACGTTCCGCGTTCGCGGTGATGTTGTTGAGATTTTTCCTGTGTCTCGAGATGAACACTGTATTCGCGTGGAATTTTTCGGGGATGAAATTGACCGCATTCGCGAAGTCGACGCCTTAACAGGAGAAATTATTGGAGATCGTGAACACGTGGCTATCTTCCCGGCATCTCACTTCGTCACGAGGGAAGAAAAAATGCGTGTGGCCATTCAAAACATTGAAAAAGAACTAGAAGAACAGCTAGAGAAGTTAAAAGAAGCAGGAAAGCTTTTAGAAGCGCAGCGCTTGGAACAGCGCACTCGCTACGACCTAGAAATGATGAGAGAAATGGGATTTTGTTCAGGAATCGAGAATTACTCTCGTCATTTAACGCTTCGTCCGGCTGGTTCTACACCTTATACACTGCTGGATTTCTTCCCGGAAGATTTCCTTCTTGTGGTGGATGAATCCCACGTTACCATTCCTCAAGTTAGAGGAATGTATAATGGAGACCAAGCGCGTAAACAAGTGTTGGTGGACCATGGTTTCCGCTTGCCGTCTGCATTAGATAACCGTCCGCTTAAATTTGATGAATTTGAACAGCATATTAAACAAATCGTCCATGTTTCAGCAACACCAGGTCCTTACGAACTTGAGAAGGCGCCTGAGGTGATTGAACAAATTATCCGTCCAACGGGATTATTAGATCCAAATATTGAAGTTCGACCAATTGAAGGGCAGATTGATGATTTAATTGGAGAAATTCACGACCGGATTAAGCGAAATGAACGAGTGCTCGTCACGACGTTAACAAAGAAAATGTCTGAGGATTTAACGAACTACTTAAAAGAAATTGGCATTAAAGTTCAATATCTTCACTCTGAGGTGAAGACGCTCGAGCGTATTGAAATTATCCGAGAGCTGCGGCTTGGAAAATATGATGTGCTCATAGGGATTAACTTACTTCGTGAAGGTTTAGATATTCCAGAAGTTTCGTTAGTAACCATATTAGATGCGGACAAAGAAGGATTCTTGCGTTCAGAACGATCGCTTATTCAAACCATCGGACGTGCTGCGCGAAATGCTAATGGACATGTCATTATGTATGCAGATCGCATCACAAACTCCATGGACATTGCTATCAATGAGACCAAGCGTCGTAGAAGTATTCAAGAAGCTTACAACGAAGAGCATGGTATTACACCGACAACGATTCAAAAAGAAGTTCGAGGCTCAATTCGTGCAACAGTAGTAGCAGAAGATACAGAAACGTATGAAGAAGCACCGGCATTTGATAAACTCAATAAAAAAGAAAAAGCAAAGCTCGTAGAAGAAATGGAACAAGAAATGAAAGAAGCAGCCAAAGCGCTTAACTTTGAACGCGCAGCTGAGCTTCGTGACTTGATTCTAGAATTAAAAGCGGAAGGGTGATAAAACATGGCGATGGAAAAAATCGTGGTAAAAGGTGCACGAGCCCACAATTTGAAAAATATCGATATTGAAATCCCGCGAGACAAATTAGTGGTATTAACAGGGTTGTCAGGTTCTGGTAAATCTTCTTTAGCTTTCGATACAATCTATGCTGAAGGACAAAGACGTTATGTCGAGTCACTTTCGGCGTATGCAAGACAGTTTTTAGGTCAAATGGATAAGCCAGATGTAGATTCGATCGAAGGATTGTCGCCTGCTATTTCAATCGATCAAAAAACAACGAGCCGAAACCCTCGTTCAACCGTCGGAACTGTGACCGAAATCTATGACTATTTGCGCCTTTTGTTTGCTCGTGTAGGAAAGCCGATTTGTCCTAATCATGGAATTGAAATTACGTCTCAAACGATTGAGCAAATGGTAGATAGAATTTTAGAGTACCCTGAACGTACAAAACTTCAAGTACTGGCCCCTGTGGTATCTGGCCGAAAAGGCACCCATGTAAAAGTATTAGAAGATATTAAAAAGGAAGGGTACGTTCGCATTCGAGTAGACGGAGAAATGCGTGAAATAACAGAAGAAATTGAACTGGAAAAAAACAAAAAGCACTCCATTGAAGTAGTGATTGATCGCGTTGTTGTCAAAGAAGGTGTAGCCGCTCGTTTGTCGGACTCTTTGGAATCAGCTCTTCGCCTTGGAGATGGGAAAGTAATTATTGATGTAATAGGTGAGGAAGAATTACTTTTTAGCGAGCATCATGCTTGTCCAAAATGTGGCTTCTCCATTGGAGAACTTGAGCCCCGCATGTTTTCATTTAATAGTCCGTACGGGGCGTGTCCAACGTGTGACGGGTTAGGAACGAAATTGGAAGTGGATAAAGATTTAGTGATTCCTAACTATGACTTAACACTTCATCAGCACGCTATTGCACCTTGGGAGCCAACAAGTTCTCAATACTATCCGCAGCTGCTTGAAGCCGTATGTACACATTACGGCATCGACATGGATGTGCCGGTTCGAGATATCCCGGAACATTTATTTGATAAAGTATTATATGGCAGCGGTAAAGAAAAAATTTACTTTCGCTATGAAAATGATTTTGGCCAAGTAAGAGAAAATCATATCGAATTTGAAGGTGTGCTTCGGAACGTAGAACGCCGTTATCATGAAACAAGTTCTGATTATATCCGTGAGCAAATGGAAAAATACATGGCTCAGCAAGCTTGTCCAAAATGTAAAGGAAATCGTTTAAAACGCGAAAGCTTAGCGGTGCTTATTGACGAAAAGCATATAGGAGATACAACACGCTTTTCAGTAAAAGAAGCATATGACTTTTTTGAAAGTCTCAGTTTATCTGAAAAAGACATGAAGATTGCGGATATGATACTGCGTGAAATTCGTGAGCGTCTAAGCTTTCTCATTAACGTGGGACTTGATTACTTAACATTGAACCGCTCTGCTGGAACTCTTTCAGGAGGGGAAGCGCAGCGCATTCGCTTGGCTACTCAAATCGGTTCTCGTTTGACGGGGGTTCTTTATATTTTAGATGAACCTTCTATCGGTCTTCATCAACGTGACAACGATCGCTTAATTCGCACAATGCAAGACATGCGCGATATTGGAAATACGTTGATTGTTGTAGAGCATGATGAAGATACGATGATGGCAGCTGATTATTTAATTGATATCGGACCAGGAGCCGGCGTACACGGGGGTGCCGTTGTTTCTCAAGGCACGCCTCAGGAAGTGATGGATGATGAAAATTCCTTAACGGGTCAATATCTATCAGGAGAGAAGTTTATTCCACTTCCAGCCGAAAGACGTTCGATAGATAAAGATCGGATGATTGAAATTATAGGAGCAAAAGAAAACAATTTAAAAAATGTAAAAGCAAAGCTTCCGTTAGGTGTATTCACAGCTGTTACAGGTGTATCTGGATCAGGTAAGAGTACGCTTGTAAATGATATCCTTCACAAATCATTGGCGCAAAAGCTGCATAAAGCAAAAAGCAAAGCAGGAGAACATAAAGAAATCAAAGGCATTGAACATTTAGATAAAGTCATTGATATTGATCAGTCTCCCATAGGCCGTACGCCTCGTTCAAACCCTGCAACCTATACGGGTGTATTTGATGACATTCGAGATGTATTTGCCCAAACAAACGAAGCAAAAGTGCGCGGATATAAAAAAGGCCGCTTTAGCTTTAACGTGAAAGGCGGCCGATGTGAAGCTTGTCGAGGAGACGGTATTATTAAAATCGAAATGCATTTCCTGCCAGATGTATACGTTCCTTGCGAAGTCTGCCACGGCAAACGATATAACCGGGAAACTTTAGAAGTAAAATACAAAGATCAAAACATTTCAGATGTGTTGGATATGACAGTTGAAGACGCGCTTCACTTCTTTGAAAACATTCCAAAGATTAAGCGGAAGCTACAGACCATTTACGATGTAGGGCTTGGCTATATCACGCTTGGACAGCCGGCCACTACTTTATCGGGTGGAGAGGCCCAGCGTGTAAAGTTAGCTTCAGAGCTTCACCGTCGCTCAACAGGAAGAACGCTGTACATTTTAGACGAACCGACTACCGGTCTTCATGTCGATGATATCGCACGTTTATTAAAAGTGCTTCAGCGTTTAGTTGAAAATGGAGATACAGTTCTAGTGATCGAACATAATTTAGACGTGATCAAAGCAGCTGATTATCTACTTGATTTAGGGCCTGAAGGTGGAGATAAAGGCGGACAAATTGTGGCTACGGGTACGCCAGAAGAAGTGGCGAAAGTAAAAGAATCCTATACGGGCCATTATTTGAAACCAATTTTAGAACGTGACCGTAAGCGTATGGAGAAAAAAGTTGAAAAAGCAGAGGCATTAACTCGTTAAAAGACACCAGCATTGGTGTCTTTTTTATAAAGAATGAAACTTTTTAACTCATTAAAACGTAATACATGATATAAGGAGCTGATTATTATGGAAGGAAATCGCATACTATCTTCCTTAAATTATTTTAGCGTTTTCTTTGCACCATTTTTATTACCTATTATTATTTATTTTGTTGTTCATAACATAGAAGTAAAGAAACATGCAAAAACTGCATTTTTGTCACATTTATTACCTATCGCTACAGCGATCTTGTTCTTATTTTTCTTGCTTCCTGCTCTTACTGGCTCTAGTGGAACGGTATTTATTCTTTTAATTGTAGCTTTAGTTGTTGTTTCTTTAGTTAATGTTGTTGTGTTTGTATGGAATATTGTAAAAGGGATACAAATATTAAGCAGATAAAAGTTAAATGACTAAAACGTAAAGAGGAGATGGAAGGTATGAGTGAAAAGCGCAAACAAATTTTACAGATGGTAGAAGAAGGGAAACTTAGCGTAGATGAGGCTTTAACCTTGCTGAATTCACTGGAAAAAGACTCAGCTAATGACTCTTACTATGCTACGCCTGATAAAGCTGAGCTATCCCCTTATGTAGGAGGAAAACAGAAAAAAACGTACGCTTCTAAGTCATCTCAAAGCTCTTTAAAGGAAAAATTATTTACATTTGTAGATCAAACGGTAAAAAAAGTAAAAGAAGGAGATTTAGATTTTAACTTTGGTCCTTCGATTGACGTTCAGCACATCTTTCAGCAATCAGAAGCATATATTCAAGAGATTGACGTAGATTTAGCAAATGGAAGCGTTCAACTCCGACCTTGGGGAAGTACAGAAGTACGAATAGAGTGTGAAGCTGCTATCTACAAAGTAGAGAATTCGGATGAAGCGCGCCGCACTTTCTTGCAGCATACCGCATTTTCCATCGAAAATGGCAAACTGCGCTTTGCAATTCAGCAAAAGCAAATGAAGGTGAAAGCGATTATTTATATTCCAGAAATGGAATATGAACGCGTCAAGCTCCGTATGTTTAATGGTTCAATCGATGGGGAAAGACTAAGCGTACGAGACCTGAAAGCCAAAACAGCTAATGGCACCATCCGCTTTTACGATGTGAATAGCCATTCTCTTGAAATGGAGACATCAAACGGGCATATGGAACTTTCTCGAATACTCGCTTCGAAATGTGAGCTTGAAACAATCAATGGAACGGTTAAATTTGATGGAGATACAAAAAAGATTGATGTTCAGACATTTAACGGGGATATTGATACGTATTTAAAAGGAGAGCGCATTGAAAAAGCATTTTTCAAAACGACTACAGGAAGCATTACGCTCTATACGCCGTCCCACCTCTCCGTTGATGGAGATTTGAAATCTAACTTTGGGAATTTTACGTGTACACTTCCTGAGATGGAAATAGTAGATGAGAAAAAAGAAACGGTGATGAAACAACTTCGTTTCAAAGCAAATGTCGCTTCGCCGAAAGGCTATAAATTGTTAGCTGAATCCAAAACGGGCTCAATTGTTATAAAATAGAAAATGCTTGTTTTAGTAAAAAAACAAAGGAGATGATTAACGTGCGAAAGTTGTATCGTTCGCGAACAAATCGCAAGCTTGCGGGTGTTATCGGCGGTATTTCTCAGTATATCGGAATAGATGCTTCACTACTCCGCGTATTGTTTATCATCAGTTTATTTTTTACAGTAGGTACTCCGGTCATTTTATATATGATTTTTGTGTTTTTAGTTCCAAATGAAGAAGGAGATTTCTAAAAATGTTATTGCGTGGAATCATTAGTATTTTAATCAATGCCCTCGTATTAATCGTAATCGCAGGTTATATTGACACCTTTCACTTGGAATCGGTCAGTGCAGCTATTATCGCGAGCTTAATTCTATCGATTTTGAATGTGTTTGTTAAGCCGATTTTAATTTTACTTACCCTGCCGGTGACATTTCTTACGCTTGGCCTATTCTTATTCGTCATTAATGCCATTACGCTGATGATTACACAAAGTGTTATGGGAGATTCTTTTAATATTGACGGGTTTGGTACAGCGCTTTTAGCCTCGGTAATTATGTCGCTTCTAAATGCGCTTATTCAACGAGTGATTGTTGAACCGCTTCAAAATAGAAGATAACTTTCTTGCAATATTTAATTTTCTAAAAAAGATGGTAAGGCGATGCAGCCTATGCCATCTTTTTTTTCTTTTCTTTCTGTATTAATGATAAAATAAAGTGGCTAGTAGAACCAAACGCGACATAAAAGCGAGAGTTGGATATACTGTAGACATGAACAGGTATATGACTGTTTATAAAAGGAGGATGCACGGTGGTTAAAGTACGTACAAAAGACATCATTGAGAAATTTAAATTAGAGCTTATTAGCGGAGAAGAAGGAATCGACCGCCCTATTTCAACGAGTGATATTTCACGTCCAGGTATTGAAATGGCAGGTTATTTTACATACTACCCAGCAGAACGTATCCAGCTGTTAGGTAAAACAGAACTATCATTTTTTAAACAGTTAGATGAGGAACAAAAAAAAGTTCGAATGGAAAAAATGTGTACAGATATCACGCCGGCTATCATTGTTTCCCGCGAAATGGATGTACCGAAAGAACTTATCGAAGCTTCAGAGCGTGAATCAGTTCCCGTGCTGCGTTCAAGCTTTAAAACAACGCGACTTTCCAGCCATTTAACGAATTTTCTTGAAAGCAGGCTAGCACCTACGACTGCCCTGCACGGCGTATTAGTTGATATATACGGAATTGGTGTATTAATCATGGGAAAAAGCGGCGTTGGTAAAAGTGAAACAGCTCTAGAGCTTGTTAAGAGGGGGCATCGTCTAGTAGCCGATGACTGTGTGGAAATCCGTCAAGAAGATCAAGACACCCTTGTAGGAAATGCGCCTGGTTTAATCGAGCATTTGCTTGAAATTCGAGGACTAGGGATCATCAATGTGATGACCCTATTCGGCGCAGGAGCTGTACGAAGCTATAAGCGAATTTCACTTGTTATTCAGTTAGAGACATGGGATCAGCAGAAACATTATGATCGCCTTGGTTTAGAAGAAGATAAAATGAAAATTATTGATACAGACGTTACAAAAATTACATTGCCAGTACGTCCGGGACGAAACTTAGCTGTTATCATTGAAGTGGCAGCAATGAACTTCCGCTTAAAGCGTATGGGTATTAACGCAGCAGAACAATTTTCTGCACGTCTAACAGATGTAATTGAAGAAGGAGACCGTGAAGATTTATAAGAAAGGGTGTTAACTTGTGGAAGCAACTATTCAGCCGTTAGATCGCGTTTTCCTTGAAATTGGCCCTCTAACGGTCTACTGGTATGGTGTCATTATCGGTGCAGGTGTTCTGTTGGGTCTTTATATTGCGACAAGAGAAAGCGTAAGAAGAGGCTTATCAAAAGATACATTTGTTGATCTTATTCTATTTGCTGTGCCAATAGCTATTATTTGTGCACGAATTTATTATGTATCCTTTGAATGGGGATACTATTCAAAGCATTTGAACGAAATACCTCAGATTTGGCAAGGCGGGATCGCCATTCATGGTGGCTTAATCGGAGGCGTATTAACTGCCATTGTGTATTCGAAAGTAAAAAAGATTTCATTTTGGAAGTTGGCTGATATTGCTGCGCCTAGTTTAATCCTTGGCCAAGCCATTGGGCGCTGGGGCAACTTTATGAATCAAGAGGCACATGGGGGGCCGGTTACCCGTGCTTTTTTAGAAGGGTTGCACCTTCCAAATTTTATTATTAACCAAATGTATATTAATGGTACATATTATCACCCTACGTTTTTATACGAATCATTATGGGATTTTGCCGGATTTATCCTGTTGATGGTACTTCGCCGCACCAGTCTGCGAAAAGGAGAAATTTTCTTATCTTATTTAATCTGGTACTCAGTTGGACGCTTCTTTGTAGAAGGGCTTCGCACGGATAGTTTAATGCTGACGCATACACTCAGAATCGCTCAAGTTGTTTCACTTGCACTGATTGTCATCGCCATTATTTTAATTATTATCCGCCGCGTGACGGGAATGAGTAAACAGAAATACTTAGAGAATGAAGAAGCACAATCTAAGGCGTAAATGAAGAAAAGCTACAAGGTTTAGACAAACTTGATTTGACGCAAGGGAAGGAAATGAATAATGACGATTAATACGGTTTTGTTTGATTTAGACGGTACGTTAATTGATACAAATGAATTAATTATTGCTTCGTTTACTCATACGCTTAATCACTATTATCCTGAACAATACACTCGTGAAGATATTTTACAGTTCATGGGTCCGCCTTTATACGACACGTTTGTAGAAATGGATAAAACGAAAGTAAACGAAATGATTGAGATGTATCGCACGCATAATCTAGCTAATCATGATTTGCTTGTGAAAAAATTTGAAGGCGTACTTGAAACAGTTAAATGGCTGCACGAGCAGAATTATAAATTAGGTATTGTCACAACTAAGCAAAGAAATACGGTCATGATGGGGCTTAAGTTAACAAAGTTAGATCAGTTCTTTGATACGATTGTCGCAATTGAAGACGTAACAAATGCAAAGCCGCATCCTGAGCCGGTCGAAAAAGCGCTGAATCTGCTTGATGCTAAACCTGAAGAAGCGCTGATGGTAGGAGATAACCATCACGATATCGTTTCCGGCCAAAGAGCTTACACGAAAACAGCTGGAGTTGCTTGGAGTGCAAAAGGAAGAGATCATATCGCTTCTTATAACCCTGATATTATTTTAGAAAATATGACGGATTTAATTGATATATTAAAAGGAGAACGTCAGTGAGAAAAACAACGCGCTATCCGGTTAAAGGAGCTAACTCCCTTTGGCATGTCTATAAGACCGTGCCTTTTTGGAAAGTAGTGCGCAACTTCCTCATCATTCAATGCGCTCGTTATACGCCTTTTCTTTCGATGAAAAACTGGCTGTATAAAGCGTGCTTAGGGATGAAAGTAGGACCTCAAACATCCTTTGCCCTTATGGTGATGCTCGATATTATGTTTCCTGAAAAAATACAAGTAGGACGCAATACGGTCATTGGATACAATACCACTATTCTCGCTCATGAATATCTGATAACGGAATATCGTCTTGGAGATGTCATCATTGGGGATGAAGTGATGATTGGAGCAAATAGCACCATCCTTCCAGGTGTAACAATCGGCAACGAAGCGGTTGTAGCGGCTGGAACGGTGGTTCATAAAGATGTAGCACCCGGTTTCTTTGTTGGAGGTAACCCTATGCGTGTCATCTATACAAAAGAAGAAATGGAAAAGCGCAGGGAAGCAGAACCTAAAGCCACAACTTAGCAAGAACTAAGCTGTGGTTTTTTTTGTAAATTTGAACAGCTGGCGGTTGACGGCTGACTTTATCGGGTGTAAACTATCAATAACTTTAATTTGTTATTTCGCTAATACATTAGCGTGATAAAGTAAAATCAACCTATCAATGGTTCCTTAATAGATAAAATCAAGCTTAAAGGACGTGTCAGAATGTCAAAGTTATTTATGTTTGAAAAACCCCTTGGAATGAGAGATACCCTGCCAGCTCTTTTTGAAAGAAAAAAACAAGTTCGCAGTCAGCTGGCAGATGAAATCAGCAGCTGGGGCTATCAATATATGGCAACACCTACTGTGGAATACTACGAGACGGTAGGAAGCGCATCAGCTATTTTAGATCAACAATTGTTTAAACTTTTAGATAAAGAAGGGCATACGCTTGTGCTGCGACCGGATGTAACAACGCCATTTGCACGTGTGGCCGCTTCAAAACTTTTAAATAATTCTCCTTTGCGCTTAGCTTATGAAGCAAATGTATTCCGAGCTCAGCAGCGTGAGGGTGGCCGCCCGGCGGAGTTTGAACAAATAGGCGTTGAGCTAATTGGAGACGCTACGATGAGCAGCGATGCTGAAGTCATTGCTCTCATGATCGGCGCATTAAAAAGAGCGGGACTTAAATCATTTAAAGTCGCAATTGGCCACATCGGGTTCGTTAATTCGCTTTTTTTAGAGATTGTCGGAAATGAAGAACGTGCTAACGTGCTTCGCCGCTTTTTATATGAGAAAAATTACGTGGGTTATCGTAATCATGTAAAAGATTTGAATCTATCTTCTATCGATAAACAGCGTCTCCTTCAGCTGCTTAACCTGCGTGGAGATGAAAAGAAGATTGAAGAAGCGGTTGAACTCGTTGAAAACGAAGCTGGGCAAAAAGCAGCCGGTGATTTGAAAAAGCTATGGAATATGCTTGATGCGTACGGTGTAACGGATGAAATTAAAATTGATTTTAACTTAGTCAGTCATATGAGCTATTACACAGGTATTTTATTTGAAGTTTTTGCTGAAAACGTTGGTTTCCATATCGGTAATGGAGGACGTTATGACCAGCTTCTTGAAAAATTCGCGTCTAAAACACCAGCTACAGGATTTGGAATTCAGCTCGACCGCTTAATTGAAGCGCTGGGCGAAGAAGTATATGAGCCTTCAGTAGTATACGGCATATTATATAGTCAAGAGCGTTTAGATGAGGCATTAGCTTTAGCTGCTGAACAGCGCAAGCAAGGATACCGGGTAGTGACTCAGGAAATTGCGGGCGTTGATGATGTTGATGTATTTACTGCACAGTTTGAAGAAGTCACGTTTCTAATTGGAAAACGAGGCAAGGGGGGACAATAATGAGTGAACTATTAACAATTGCAATGCCAAAAGGACGTATTTTTGAAGAAGCAGCTGAACTTTTGCGTCAAGCAGACTTTCAATTGCCGCCAGAATTTGACGATTCGCGCAAGCTGATTGTAGACATTCCTGAAGAGAACATGCGCTTTATTTTAGCGAAACCAATGGACGTTACTACTTATGTAGAATACGGAGTAGCGGATCTTGGTATTGCAGGCAAAGACGTAATGTTAGAAGAAGAACGAGATGTCTATGAGCTGTTGGATTTAAATATTAGTAAATGTCATCTGGCCGTTGCCGGCTTGCCTAATGCTAAAAAATCAGAAATTGCTCAAAAAGTGGCAACCAAATATCCAAATGTAGCATCTACTTATTTCAGGGAGCAAGGAGAGCAAGTAGAGATTATTAAATTGAATGGTTCGATTGAATTAGCGCCTTTAATCGGCCTTGCTGATCGGATTGTTGATATTGTATCAACAGGACAAACACTAAAAGAGAACGGACTTGTTGAATTGGAGCACATTGAAGGTATTACATCGCGTTTGATTGTGAACCCTGTAAGCTATCGTTTAAAAGACGAACGAATTGATGATTTAGTGAATCGTTTAGCCCAAGTGGTTCAACCTGTATAAAAGAGGTGACATACATTGAAAATTACACGTGTAACAGAACAAGTGAGCTTAAAGCGTACGATTGATCAAGGGACGAGTGCCCAAAGAGAAATTGTCGTAAATATTTTAAAGCAAGTGCAAGAGCAAAAAGACGAAGCTTTAAAAAGATATACAGCCCAATTTGACGGCGTTGAGCTTTCTTCTTTGCTTGTGACAGAACAAGAAAAGAAGCGTGCTTATGAGCTGGTTGATGCAGATATGCTGTCAATCATTCGTGAAGCTGCTGACAACATTCGTGATTACCACGAAAGAATGGTCGAGCAGTCTTGGATGACAACAAAAGAAGACGGCACCATTTTAGGGCAGAAAGTAACGCCTTTAGATGCAGTAGGTGTTTATGTACCGGGAGGTCTTGCAGCGTATCCTTCTTCCGTTTTAATGAATGTCATTCCTGCTCAAGTGGCAGGTGTAAAACGTATCGTGATGGTTTCACCTCCAGGAAAAGACGGCGCGCTTCCTGCTGGAGTAGTTGTAGCAGCGAGTGAGCTTGGGGTCGAAGAAATTTATAAAGTAGGGGGAGCTCAGGCAGTAGGAGCACTTGCCTATGGAACAGAAACAATTCAACCCGTCGATAAAATTGTAGGGCCTGGTAATATCTTTGTTGCATTGGCGAAGAGAGAAGTATATGGCTTAGTAGACATTGACTCAATTGCTGGACCTAGTGAAATTGTCGTACTAGCAGACGATACGGCTAAGCCGAACGAAGTGGCCGCTGATTTATTGTCTCAAGCAGAACATGACAAATTAGCTTCAAGTATTTTAGTTACGCCTTCTATGAAGTTAGCCGAAGCTGTTAAAGAAGAAGTGGAAAGGCAAGTAGAATCTTTACCACGTAAAGAAATTGCCAAACCTTCTATTGATAACCATGGCGCTATTTATGTGACCGGGTCATTAGAAGAAGCGGTTGAAGCTGTGAATCAATTAGCCCCTGAGCATTTAGAAATTATGACTGAAAGTCCGCTTGAACTTTTAGGTTCCATTCGTCATGCCGGTGCTATTTTTCTAGGAAGATACAGTTCAGAACCTGTTGGCGATTATTTCGCTGGACCAAACCATGTTCTTCCAACCAATGGGACAGCAAAATTCTCAAGTCCTTTATCAGTTGATTCATTTGTGAAGAAGTCTAGTATTATTTCATACAGCCAACAAGCCCTGCAGAAAAATGTCTCAAAAATCGCAGCGTTTGCTCGTTTAGAAGGGCTAGAAGCTCATGCAAGGGCGGTTGAAGAACGCTTTAAAAAATAAGGCGGAGATTAAAAAAAAGAGTAGAAATGTTCTTTTCTTTACTTATTACATGCACAGTTGAAAGGAGTTTCACAATGAGAGAGTCAAGTATTAAACGTACAACAAACGAAACGGATATTGCATTAGCGATTGGAATCGATGGAGAAGGAAAAGCGAACATTGATACAGGCGTTCCTTTTTTAAATCATATGCTCGATTTATTTACAAAACACGGACAGTTTAACCTTGATGTAAAAGCAGATGGAGACACGGAGATTGATGATCACCATACAACGGAAGATATCGGTATTTGCCTTGGTCAAACGTTCAAAGAAGCGCTCGGTGATAAAAAAGGAATTAAACGCTATGGAAATGCGTTTGTACCAATGGATGACGCGTTAGCCCAAGTCGTAGTAGATTTAAGCAATCGTCCTCATTTTGAATTTAAAGGTGACATTCCCGCTTCGCGCGTCGGTACATTTGATACAGAGCTTGTATATGAATTTTTATGGAAATTTGCATTAGAATCTCGCATGAATGTACATGTAATCGTACACTACGGTAAAAATACGCACCACATTATTGAAGCGGTATTTAAGGCATTAGCACGTGCTTTGGACGAAGCGACAACGATTGATCCGCGTGTCAAAGGTGTGCCTTCGACGAAAGGGATGTTGTAAATGATTGGCATTATTGACTATGGGATGGGAAACTTATACAGCGTAAGTAAAGCTCTTGAACGATTAAACTATGACTATATCATCTCCGCAGATCCTGCAGAACTAAGAAAGGCAAAAGGGCTGATTCTTCCTGGAGTTGGAGCATTCAAAGATGCGATGGAACAGCTGAATCAAACAAAGCTGACGGACTTTATTAAAGAAGAAGTAGAAAAAGGAATGCCTTTGCTTGGAATTTGTTTAGGTATGCAGCTTTTATTTGAAGAAAGCGATGAGAACGGTGTAACAAAAGGGCTGGAACTGTTAAAAGGGAGAGTCGAGCGTATTCCCGGCATTACTGCGGAAGGACAGACATATAAAGTTCCGCATATGGGCTGGAACTCTTTAGATTTTCATCAGCAGTCCGCTCTGCTTGATGGAATCAGTGCAGGTCACGTGTACTTTGTTCACTCTTATTACGTAAAAACAAACGACCAAGACGTGCTTTTAGCAACAAGTCCTTATGATGTTGAAGTTCCAGCAGTTGTTGGAAAAGAACACGTATTTGGCACTCAATTCCACCCTGAAAAAAGCAGTGCAATCGGAATGCAAATGCTTCAAAATTATGCAAACTTCGTAGAGAAAAGGAGCCCATCGTATGAGCAAATTTGAAATATATCCAGCCATTGATATGCGCGGAGGGAAGTGCGTCCGTTTGCTTCAAGGAGATTACACAAAAGAAACGGTGTACGGAGACTCTCCGGTAGATATGGCCACACAATTCGCAAGTGAAGGCGCTCAGTGGATTCACATGGTTGATTTAGACGGCGCAAAAGCGGCTAAGCGCGTGAATGATGAATTTGTGCTAGGCGTGAAAAAGAAATTAAATGTACGTGTGCAAATTGGAGGAGGCATTCGCTCAGAAGCTGACGTTGCTTACTATTTAGAAAACGGAATTGACCGCGTCATTTTAGGAAGTGCAGCTATTTCAAATCCTGAATTTGTGAAAAAAATGTTGAAGGAATATGGTGCGCGTATTGCTATTGGTATTGATGCACGTGATGGCTATGTTGCGACGGAAGGCTGGGTGGAAACATCTACAATCAAAGCGACAGAACTAGGAAAAGAATTGGCTAATGCTGGTGCGGAAACATTTATTTTCACGGATATTTCTACAGATGGTATGCTGTCTGGTCCTAATGTGGAAGGAATTGTTGAAATGGCTAAGGCTACTGGAAAAGGTGTGATTGCATCAGGGGGAGTTAGTAAGCTTGCTGATCTAGATGCACTAAAGAAATATGAAGCTGACGGCATTATTGGTGCGATTGTAGGGAAAGCACTTTATACAAATAAGTTTACAGTAGCTGAAGCACTTCAAGAGGTGAAAGCGTAATGATTACAAAACGAATCATTCCTTGTTTAGATGTAAAGGACGGCCGTGTGGTAAAAGGAGTTCAGTTTGTGGAACTTCGAGATGCAGGAGATCCTGTAGAGTTGGCGAAATTTTATGATGAAGAAGGCGCAGACGAATTAGTCTTTTTAGATATTTCTGCTTCTCATGAAGGACGCAAAACAATGGTACATGTTGTAGAAGAAGTAGCATCTCAGCTAGCGATTCCTTTTACGGTGGGCGGAGGAATTAATGCATTAGAAGATATGAAGAGAATGCTTCGTGCTGGTGCAGACAAAGTGTCATTAAATACAGCGGCAGTACTCAATCCAGCACTGATTACAGAAGGGTCCGACTTTTTTGGAGCTCAGTGTATTGTGGTAGCAATCGATGCTAAGTACGATGAAAGCTTACAATCATGGCGAGTCTATACACACGGAGGCCGCAATGCAACGGACTGGGAAGTAATCGACTGGGCAAGAGAAGCAGTGAAGCGCGGTGCGGGTGAGATCTTGTTAACGAGCATGGATAAAGACGGCGAAAAGTCAGGGTTTGATTTAGCGTTAACCAAAGCAGTCAGCCAAGCGGTGAGCGTTCCTGTTATTGCTTCTGGCGGCGCAGGAAATGGTCAAGATTTTGTCGATGCGTTTGAAAAAGGAGAAGCTGACGCGGCTTTGGCGGCTTCGATCTTTCACTATAAAGAAACATCTGTAAAAGAAATTAAAAGCTATGCAAAACAACAAGGAGTGAGCATTCGATGACGATTGAAAACATTAAATTCAACAGTGATGGACTTGTGCCAGCTATTGTACAAGATGCTGTGAGCAAAGAAGTTTTAACATTGGCTTATATGAACGAAGAATCACTTCAAAAATCAATTGATACATGTGAAACATGGTTTTACAGCCGTTCTCGACAAGAGTTATGGCACAAGGGCGCAACCTCTGGGAACACACAAAAAATTGTGAGCATGGCATATGACTGTGATGCTGATTCTCTTGTTGTAAAAGTGGAGCCTCAAGGTCCTGCTTGTCATACGGGGGCTTACAGCTGTTTTAATGAAACAATTCTTGGCGAAAATAAACAAAATGATAATCGGTTTGCTATTATTAATGAGCTAGAAGAAGTGATTGCTAAGCGTGAAGCTGAAATGCCAGAAGGAGCTTATACGACGTACTTATTCGATAAAGGCGTAGATAAAATCCTCAAAAAAGTAGGAGAAGAAGCAGGTGAAGTGATTATTGCAGCAAAAAATCGTGACCATGATGAGCTGAAGTGGGAAGTTGCGGATTTACTGTACCACGTACTTGTTTTACTTCGTGAGCAAAAGCTGCCTTTGGACGATGTCCTATCAGTATTAAAGGAACGTCACTCTAGCTAATAGCTACATAGTGAAAGGAGAGAAGGAGTTGTCTCATTTTAGATAAAAGAGGCAAAACCTTCTCTTATTTGCGTCAAGAAACGACTGCTTGCAGGCTCCTTTTTTGAATAGAGGTATTAAACTTCTTGGCAAATGTGATATACTACGAACGTCGAAATTATCAACTTATTTGGAGGGCTTAATGGAAAAACACTCAAAAGTAATTCAAAAAATGGCACAAGTAATTCCATTTTCGCAAACGGGTGACTTCTATTTCGAAAAAGCGCTGCAGGCGTTTGAAGAAGAGGAGTCAGATAAAGCGCTCAAGTATTTAACGCGTGCAAACAAAGAAAATGCCCGTAATCCACAGCTTCTTACAAACGTTGGAGTAGCTTTAACGGAGCAGGGAGATTATCAAGATGCCAACGAGCTTTTTCTCCATGTGATTCATCATATGGACGATACATTAGGAAGCTGTTACTACTATATAGCCAACAGCTATGCGCATCTTGGACTGTTTGAAGAATCAAAAAAATACGCGATGTATTACATTGAGCATTTTCCAAATGGTGACCTCTTTCGATCGGCTACAGATCTGTTAGATTTACTATCAATTGATGTGGATGAAGAAGATGAAGAGCCTAAAAATCAGCTAGGCGACATGCTGATTATAAAACAAGAACAAGCAAAACGACTGCTTGAAGCAACGAATTTTGAAGAAGCAGTGGATTTGTTAACTGAAATAATTGATGAGTATCCAGAATTCTGGTCTGCATATAATAATTTAGCGTTAGCTTATTTTTATTTAAATAAAATTGATGAGGCAATGGATTTGCTGAATGAAGTATTGGAGAAAAACCCTGGAAATCTTCATGCGTTATGCAATCAGCTGATTTTCTATTATTATTGCCATAAGCATAAAGAAGTTGAGGAGCTTACAGACGGGCTTAGCCGCGTTTATCCGATGTCATTTGAACACCGCTATAAGCTTGGAGCAACATTTGCGTTGATTGGTCAATACAAACTATCATACAGATGGTTAAAAAAGCTTTATACACAAGGTTTTCAAGGAGACAACTCATTTCATTATTGGCTTTCATACGCCTCTTACTATACTGGACATGAAGCCTTCTCTAAAGAAATGTGGAAGCTGGCATTGGAAGACGTTCCTGATAAAGAAGGAGAGGAGCCTTGGCGCATCAGTCAAAAAGCTGCGAAGGTTTTTCAATCGAAAGTGGATGTTACAGCGAAAAAGAAGTGTGCAACAAACAATGTTCACGATCAGCTTTACAGCTTGTATATGGCAAAAAAGCTTCCTGAACAGCAGCGTCTGCTTCTTTTAGAAGAAATCAAATCGTCCATACATATGAGTACACTTTTGGATGAAGTATATACGTATGTATGGCAGGATAAACAACATGTGATTTTTGAGGTGGCAGATGTTATTGAACTGGAGATGGAATCGCAGACTGAAAGTGATACCCAGGATCTTTTAAGCTTTTGGTTTTATGTATATGTACAGGTATATAAACAATCCTATGATTTTCAGCATGTGAACGTAAATGCATGGGCTGCAGCCGTCACATATATATGGGCGAAAGAACAAAACCAGTCTATTACTCAAGCCGATGCGGCAAAACAATATTCCATTTCGGCTGCAACAGTTAGAAAGTACAGTAAAATTGTGAATACGTTATTAAATTGAGCAAAAAAATAGACGATAATAGGAAGAACATATTAGGATAGTGGTAACGAAATAATTATCCATAAATTTGGAATCAACTACGAAGGAATTTCCTAAAAGGAGTGTAAAGAAATGACAGAAGAAAAAATTTATGATGTCATTATTATTGGGGCAGGTCCAGCAGGTATGACTGCTGCTGTATATACATCTCGTGCAGATTTATCAACACTAATGATTGAACGCGGAATTCCAGGCGGTCAAATGGCTAATACGGAAGATGTAGAAAACTATCCAGGTTATGATCATATCCTTGGTCCTGACCTTTCTAACAAAATGTTTGAGCATGCAAAAAAATTCGGTGCGGAATATGCGTACGGTGATATTAAAGAAATCATCGACGGAGAAGAATACAAGACAGTTCGTGCAGGCAGCAAAGAATATAAAACACGTTCAGTAATCGTTGCTACTGGTGCTGAATATAAAAAATTAGGTGCGCCAGGAGAAAAAGAACTAGGCGGCCGCGGCGTATCTTATTGTGCTGTATGTGACGGTGCATTCTTTAAAGGTAAAGAGCTAGTCGTTGTAGGCGGTGGAGACTCTGCGGTTGAGGAAGGCGTATATTTAACACGCTTCGCAACAAAAGTAACAATTATTCACCGACGCGATGAGCTTCGCGCGCAGAAAATCCTACAGCAGCGTGCATTTGACAACGAAAAAGTTGATTTTATTTGGAATACAACAGTCAAAGAAGTAAATGAAAAAGACGGTAAAGTAGGCAGCGTAACGTTAGTAGACACAAAAACAGGTGAAGAGCGCGAGTTTGGTGCGGACGGCGTATTCATTTATGTTGGAATGGTTCCACTAACAAAACCATTCGAAAGCCTAAACATCACGAATAAAGAAGGATATATTGAAACGAACGAGCAAATGGAAACAAAAGTACCAGGTGTGTTCGCAGCTGGAGACGTTCGTGAAAAGGCTCTTCGTCAAATTGTAACAGCTACAGGTGATGGCAGCATTGCTGCTCAAGCGGCTCAGCACTATGTAGAAGAGTTAAAAGAAAAGTTAAAAGCTATTCAGCAATAAGGCTGAAATCAATCGTTTACAAAACGTAATTCGGTTTTAACTGTTCTGTAACACCTGTGAAACATTGATGGGGTACTATATAGATAGTAATTGACCCCCTTTTATAAAATATATGTATGTCGGGCATAGGACGTGTTCCTATGCCTCTTTTTTTTGACTATAACAGATTGAATTTACGTATATAACAGCAAGCGTTTATTTTCAGAAAATTTAGTAATAGTTAGTTCATCTCCGTTGTGAGAGAAGTTTGTTTCGTAGTATAATAAAAGAAAATGTCAGTATACATATGATGAGGTGGAAAACATGCAAAGGGTCACAAATTGTGTATTAATGAAAGACGATAAAGTATTGTTGCTTCAAAAGCCACGAAGAAACTGGTGGGTGGCCCCGGGTGGGAAAATGGAGCAAGGAGAATCTGTAAAAGACTCTGTTGTAAGAGAGTTTCGTGAAGAAACAGGAATTTATTTGAAAAATCCCACTGTAAAAGGTATTTTTACATTTACGATGAAAGAAAACGATCAAATTTCATCTGAGTGGATGATGTTTACTTTTTTTGCTACAGATTTTGATGGGACAAATGTGCTAGAATCAGAAGAAGGCAAACTCGGTTGGCATAATTTGAGTGAAGTAAGTGAATTGCCGATGGCCCCGGGAGATCATCACATTATCGATTATGTAGCAAAAGGGTCGGGTGTTATTTATGGCAACTTTACGTATACAACGGATTTCGAGTTATTATCTTATCGAATTGATCCTTGTTAATGATAAATAGACATGTATGCATAGATTGAGGGGGATGAAAAATGAGTACTGGGTCTGTAAGCGATATTCAATTAGTGATTATTACTGGAATGTCAGGTGCAGGAAAAACAGTAGCAATTCAGAGTTTTGAAGATTTAGGGTTCTTTTGTGTAGATAATTTACCCCCTACATTGCTACCGAAATTTTTGGAACTCATGAAAGAGTCAGGGAATAAAATGAATAAAGTTGCTCTTGTTATGGATTTGCGAGGCAGAGAGTTTTTTGAAAGCCTATTTGAAGCATTAGATAACATGAGTGAAACAACGTGGGTCACGCCACAAATTTTATTTTTAGATGCAAAAGATTCTGTACTGGTGACGCGCTACAAAGAAACGAGACGTTCACATCCGCTAGCTCCTTCGGGTTTACCGTTAGAAGGAATTGGTATGGAACGGGAGCTGCTTGAGGAGTTAAAAGGAAGAGCTCAGCTTATTTATGAGACATCAGAGTTAAAGCCAAGAGAGCTTAGAGAAAAGATTTTAACTCAGTTTTCTTCGCACGCTTCACAAGTTTTTACTGTTAATGTGATGTCATTTGGTTTTAAATACGGGGTGCCTATTGACGCTGATTTAGTCTTTGATGTGCGCTTTTTGCCAAACCCTCACTATATTGACCATATGCGTCCTAAAACAGGGCTTGAAGAAGAGGTTTCTTCTTACGTATTAAAATGGACGGAAACTCAAAAGTTCATTGAAAAAGTAGTAGACCTACTTTCGTTTATGCTTCCGCAGTACAAGCGAGAAGGTAAAAGCCAGCTGGTCATCGCTATAGGGTGTACAGGGGGACAGCATCGCTCCGTCACATTAGCTGAATATTTAGGTCACCATTTCCAGAATGAATACAAAACTCATATTTCTCATCGTGACATTGAGAGGAGAAAGGAAAATCATAGATGAGCAGTGAACAGCTTCCAAAAGTTGTCGTCATTGGGGGAGGAACGGGTTTACCAGTGCTGTTAAGAGGGTTGAAGGAATACCCTCTTGATCTTACAGCCATCGTAACCGTAGCAGACGACGGGGGAAGTTCTGGCCGATTGCGCGATGAACTTGAAATCCCTGCTCCTGGTGATATTCGAAATGTGCTAGCTGCTTTATCTGATGTAGAGCCACTAGTTGAAGAGCTTTTTCAACATCGATTTGATACAGGAAATGAGCTTACAGGCCATTCTCTTGGCAATTTGTTGCTTGCAGCTATGACGTCTATTACTGGCGATTTTGTGCATGCTATACGAGAAATGAGCAAAGTACTAAACGTCAGAGGGAAAGTGCTTCCGGCAGCTAATCAAAGTGTTGTGCTGCATGCGGAGATGCAAGATGGATCCATCGTAACAGGTGAATCTAAAATTCCAGAAGTTAATAAAAAAATTAATAAAGTGTTTTTATCGCCTGCCGATGTGAAACCGCTTGTCGAGACAATAAAAGCTATTCGACGCGCCGATTTAATTGTATTGGGGCCGGGAAGTCTTTATACAAGTATTTTGCCGAATTTACTGGTGCAAGATATTTGTAATGAGCTTTGTTCGACAAAAGCAAAGAAAGTGTACGTGTGCAACGTGATGACGCAGCCGGGTGAGACATTGGGTTTTAAGGCAAGTGATCATATTAAAGCGCTTTACAACCATATGCCGTGTGCGTTTTTAGATGCGATTATTGTCAATAATGCACCTATTCCGGCACCTTTAAAAAAGAAATATCAAGTAGAGCAGGCTCAGCCTGTAGAATATGACCGTGAAGTATTGCTAAAATTAGGTTTAGAAGTGATTGAAGATCAAATTATTCAGTATGACGGCAGCGTAATTAGGCATGATACAAAAAAAGTAGCAAAGCTTGTGTATTCTATGCTGACATCGCTGCAAGGTAAAGCGAATACTGGTGTTTAACACTATTTCCGTATGTAGATTGGAGGTGAAGTTATGTCATTTGCATCAGAAACAAAAAAAGAGTTAACGAATTTAGAAGTCAAGAATTGCTGTGCAAAAGCAGAGCTCTCTGCATTAATTCGAATGAATGGTTCACTTTCTTTTTCGAATAAAAAATTCACAGTTGATGTCCAAACTGAAAATGCAGCGATTGCTCGACGCATTTATGTCCTGCTTAAGAAAAATTATGATGTGTCAGTAGAACTGCTTGTACGTAAGAAAATGCGGCTGAAGAAAAACAATGTGTATATTGTTCGATTAGTAGAGAAAACAAGAATGCTTTTGGAAGACTTAAAAATTGTAGAAGAAGGATTCACGTTTACACATCGTATTTCACCAGAGCTAGTACAAAAGAAATGCTGTAAGCGATCCTACTTAAGAGGCGCATTTTTAGCCGGCGGCTCTATTAATAACCCGGAGACATCATCGTACCATCTTGAAATCTTTTCATTGTATGAAGAGCACAACGAAGCTTTATGCAATTTAATGAACGAATTTCAATTGAATAGTAAAACATTAGAACGAAAAAAAGGCTATATTAACTATTTGAAAGAAGCTGAAAAAATTACGGAGTTTCTAAATATCATTGGAGCCCATAACGCTCTTTTACGGTTTGAGGATGTAAGAATTGTCCGAGATATGCGAAATTCCGTTAATCGCTTAGTTAATTGTGAAACAGCTAACTTAAACAAAACAATCGGAGCGGCCATTCGTCAAGTGGAAAACATTCGTTATATTGATGAAACAGCTGGATTAGATATCTTACCAGAAAAGCTAAGAGAAATTGCTCGTTTGCGTGTGGAATATCAAGACGTTACGTTAAAGGAGCTTGGTGAGATGGTATCTGGAGGTCAAATTAGCAAATCAGGCATTAACCATCGATTGCGTAAAATTGACCAAATAGCAGACAAGCTTCGCGCCGGTCAGCCAGTCACATAAGGGGAATTGCAAGGGGGAGGATTTTATCATGGAAAAACAAGTAGAAGTAAAATTAAAAACGGGATTACAAGCTCGTGTTGCGGCACTATTCGTGCAAGAAGCAACTCGTTTTACATCTGATGTGTACTTGAAGAAAGATGAGAAAGTAGTCAACGCTAAAAGTATCATGGGGTTAATGAGCTTAGCGATTAATAACGGTTCTCTTATTACGCTCATTGTTGAAGGGGTAGATGAAAAAGAAGCAATGGATGCGTTAGTCGCTTACGTAGAGAACGATGCATAAAAAAGCCTTTCCCAAAGTGGGAAAGGCTTTTTTCTTATTTAGGGTCGTTTTCTAATACTTTGTCAATTAGACCGTATTCTAAAGCGCGTTCAGCAGTCATGAAATTATCACGATCTGTATCACGTTGTAGCACTTCTAACGGTTGACCTGTACGCTCAGCTAAAATTGAATTTAGTTTTTCACGTAGGAATAGAATACGTTTTGCCGCAATTTCGATTTCAGTAGCTTGTCCTTGAGCACCACCAAGAGGTTGATGAATCATTACTTCGCTGTTTGGAAGAGCAAAACGTTTGCCCTTTTCACCAGCAGCCAGTAAGAAAGCACCCATTGATGCAGCCATACCGATACAAATTGTAGAAACTTTTGGCTTAATGAATTGCATCGTATCATAGATAGCCATTCCAGCTGTAATAGAGCCACCTGGGCTGTTGATATAAAGTGAGATATCTTTTTCTGGGTCTTCAGCAGCTAAGAATAGAAGCTGAGAAACGATCGAGTTAGCTACATTATCATCAATAGCACTACCTAAAATAATAATGCGGTCTTTTAATAAACGTGAATAAATGTCATAAGCACGTTCACCACGGTTTGTTTGTTCAATAACTGTAGGAATTAAGTTCATATTAAATTCCTCCTTAACAAGAATAATTTGTTATGTACCTATAATACACGTATGGTCAATAAAGGTCAAACAAAAGAACCTCTACTACACATATTCGCTTAAAAGACTATGTATTCCTCTTTGACATTATTAAAATTTTTCCCCCTTCTAAAAAAAATAAACGTAGTATTCTATTGAAAAGAGAAGTTTTCTCTCCTATAATGGAAGTTGTGACAAATATGCCCTCGTAGTGTAGTGGATAGCACAAGAGATTCCGGTTCTCTTAGGGTGGGTTCGAATCCTGTCGAGGGCGTCTTAAAACGTTGCGGATTACGCAACGTTTTTTATTTTGAGTAAAAAGGCTCATCTTCTCAAAAAATAATATTTATTTTCCTTCTATAACCCTTTATACGCGTAAGGAAGCAAGAAATTAATTCCATTGTACCGGTTGCGGAATTTGTCAGAATACTATAAAACAGTATATAAGGAAAAGAAACACGGAGGAGGAATAAATATGAAATACATGAACAAACTTTTCATTGTCAGTGCATCGGTAGCCCTATTACTATCTGCATGCGGGACGAACGAAGATTCTGCTCAGCCGAAGTCTAATGATCAAGCAGAAAATGTTCAGCAGGATACAGCTTCTAAATCTGATCAAACATCAGGCGCTGCAAAAGAAGAGTCGAAAAAAGATGCGGATTCTGCTGAGGTCTCAGCCGAACCTTCAGGAAGTCAATCATCGACTAGCGAAACGGCGGAAGGTGGACAGTCAAGGTCTTCTTCAGAAACAAAACTAACAAAAAGCCCAGAACAAGATTATTCTATTCAAGTAATGGACGGCTATAAACTAACGGGTGAAGAACCTGGAAAAGATGCGTTAGTGTTAACTTCAGATGATTCTCAATTTATGCGTATTGAAATGCTTTCATCAGAAGCATCGCTGGATGACGCTGCTCAATCTGTTAAACAAACGGCAACAGCAGTTAATAAAAATGCAGCAGAGAAAAAGAATCTTGAAGAGAATGGAATCTTCAAAGATTCTGTTTGGTATGAAGCCACATCTGGCGATCATACGGTAAACGCCGTGTTGGTTAAAGGAAAGAAACCAATGAAGCTAACCATTTTTACGAAAAATGACGCAGAAAACTTAGACAAGTTTATGCAAATGGCACAAACTATTCAATAAGCAATTCTTCTATATATTATACAAATGCAGAAAATTCGACATGACGAAGAAAACGTCATGTCGAATTAGTACTCGGATCATGTAGTAGGCGCGAATTATAATGAAAAGTTATAAAGGTGTATAGCTCTATTACTTTTTTGATGGTTAGTAACTAAAAATAGGATGAAATGCTTCGTTAACAAAGGTTGACGGAGATTTTTTGATGAAAAAATTACATATAAAAAATAGTTACATGCTCTTTGAAAGCGTTTTTATAGTAAAATAGATGAAGGGGAGGGGAGAAATAATGGAGATTGGATTATTTCAGCAGCAGTCGTTAAAACTGACGATGTCAAAAGAATTATCACAAGCTATTTCTCTTTTACAATATTCATCGATGGATATTGTAGCGTTTTTACATGAGCAGGCGCTTCAAAATCCGCTTATAGATTTTTCAGAGCTGCCCGTCAATACATCTCACAATCAAAAAAATCATGCAACTTCTGATTCAACAGATTATATGAGCAGTATACCAGCTCCTAAAGAAACGCTGTACGAACATTTAATGAATCAATCCGCATTATTAAAATTAGATGAATGTGAGCAGGCAGCCGTTGAGTTTGTTATTCATAGTCTGGATGATGCTGGCTATTTGCACGATGAGTTAATCATACTTGCTAACCAGCTTGGCCAAGATCAAGAGCAGGTTGAAAAGGCTCTTCAACTTGTGCAGCAGATGGACCCGGCAGGAGTAGGGGCGAGAAGTTTACAGGAGTGCTTAATGCTCCAATTAAAAAGAAGTAATCAATGGACAGAAAAAATAGAGCAAATTTTGACACATCACTTTGAGGAATTTGCTTATAAAAAATGGATGAAAATCTCAAAGTTATGTCAAATCTCACTTGAAGCTCTTCAACAATTACATGAACAGATTAAGAAATTAAATCCTCGTCCTGGATCATTTTATATGAAGTCCAATGAACGATTCATTGTACCGGATTTTATTGTGAAAATTGAAGATGGAAATGTCGTTGCTTATGCAAATGAGGATTTGGAACCTCGTCTTTCAGTGAACGAACAATACAAACTTCAGCTGAAAAATAAGCAGAACCAAGAAATGTTTTCTTATTTGCAAGAGAAATATCGTGAATTTCAATGGATTATGAAAAGTTTACACACACGCAAAGACACATTAAACGCATTAATGAATACTTTACTCGTTGAACAAGAAGCATTTTTTAAAAAGGGCCCTTCGTATTTGAAGCCGTTAACGATGAAGGAAGTAGCGGAACAAACCTCTGTGCATGAATCAACGATTAGCCGTGCTACTCGGCACAAATATATTCAAACACCTTTTGGCACCTTTTCAATGAAATCTTTTTTCTCAACTAGTATTCAACTGGGCAACAACGAAGCGACTTCTACAACTCACGTAAAAGAACTGCTTAAAAAGCTAGTATCAGAAGAAAACAAACAGCGTCCGCTTTCAGATCAGCAGTTGGCTAACGTCTTGCAAAGCAATTATAACGTTACTATTTCAAGAAGAACGGTAGCCAAATATCGAGACCAATTAAACGTTCTACCATCCAGTCAACGAAAACTTTTTGTCACGCAGTAAAGGAGTGGGAATGTGGAAGTCGTACTATATACCAAAAATGGCTGTCATTTATGCGATGATGCAAAGAAGCTGCTTGCAGAGATGCAGTCTGAGTTTCCCTTTCAGCTTATGGAACGAGATATTTACAAAAACGATGAGTGGTTGGAAAAGTATCACCTTGCGATTCCTGTAGTAGAAATGGATGGAGAAGAAGTGGAATATGGAAAAATAACAGGTATTCCATTAAGAAAACGCTTACTTTTAAAAATAGGCAACACATGAGTTGAATAAAGGATTCACTCCTGTTAGAATAGATTTTGTAGCAGGGTGAATTTTTTTTGCGCAAGGTGGGACATAATATGTCTATATGGGACAAAATATGTCCAGCAAGTTTATGCCTTAAGGGGATTTTAACATGCGTTCTTTAATAGAAGTACAACGAAAATTATTACCTGAACTTCTCTCAGTTATGCAAAAGCGCTATCAAATCTTGCAATACATACGTTTAATGCAGCCGATTGGCCGCAGAAACTTAGCTGTAAGCCTTGGGCTAACAGAGCGTGTGTTACGAAGCGAAGTAACATTCTTAAAAGAACAAGATTTGATTGACATTTACCCTAGTGGGATGACGCTTACAAACGAGGGAGAACTACTTCTAGCTGAGTTAGAAGAAGTAATGAAGGAAGTTTCAGGACTTCGATTATTGGAAACAACATTAAAAGAGGCGTTTTCTTTATCAGAAGTTGTTGTTGTATCTGGAGATAGTGATCAGTCTCCTTGGGTCAAAAATGAAATGGGTCGAGCATCTGTTTCGTGTATCAAGGAGCGCCTTGTTGGTGAAAAAAATACCGTTGCTGTTACAGGTGGTACAACGCTTGCCGCCGTTGCCGAAATGATGACACCTGATTCAAAACACCCTGATGTACTTTTTGTACCTGCTCGCGGAGGGTTAGGTGAAAATGTACAAAACCAAGCAAACACGATTTGTGCTAAGATGGCTGAAAAGTCCATGAGTCACTATCGCTTGCTTCATGTTCCAGATCAGCTTAGTGATGAAGCATACCGATCCATTATCGGTGAGCCATCTATTAAAGACATGCTTCATTTAATCAAGTCCGCTGGTATGGTTGTTCACGGAATAGGAGACGCTATGACAATGGCAGAACGCCGTAAAACACCACAAGCTGACTTAGAAAAAGTGAAAAATGGACATGCTGTAGGTGAGGCATTTGGATACTATTTTAATCATCAAGGCGAAGTTGTTCATAAAGTTAAAACAGTTGGCATACAACTCGATGATTTAAAGAACAATAAATGTGTTATTGCTGTTGCAGGAGGTTCATCAAAAGCAAAGGCAATTAAAGCGTTTATGCAACAAGCGCATGATTCGATTCTCATTACAGATGAAGGCGCCGCAAAAGAGTTAGTAAGGGATTTTAATTAATCCCTCATATAAAAAAATACTTTTTACATTCAAGGAGGAAATACCCATGGCAGTAAAAATTGGTATTAACGGATTTGGTCGTATCGGCCGTAATGTATTCCGCGCAGCTTTAAAAAATGATAACGTTGAAGTAGTAGCAATCAACGACTTAACAGATGCTAACATGCTTGCTCACCTTTTAAAATATGATTCTGTACACGGAAAATTAGATGCAGAAGTAGTAGTAGATGGTAGCAACTTAGTAGTAAACGGTAAAACAATCGAAATCTCTGCTGAACGCGACCCAGCTCAATTATCTTGGGGCAAACAAGGCGTAGAAGTTGTTGTTGAATCTACTGGATTCTTCACAAAACGCGCTGACGCTGCAAAACACTTAGAAGCAGGAGCTAAAAAAGTAATTATCTCTGCTCCAGCATCTGATGAAGACATCACAATCGTAATGGGTGTTAACGAAGACAAATACGATGCAGCTAACCACAACGTAATTTCAAATGCTTCTTGTACAACTAACTGCTTAGCGCCATTTGCTAAAGTGTTAAACGACAAGTTCGGTCTTAAACGCGGAATGATGACAACAGTTCACTCTTACACAAACGACCAACAAATCTTAGACTTACCACACAAAGATTACCGTCGTGCTCGTGCAGCTGCTGAAAACATCATCCCAACTTCAACTGGTGCTGCTAAAGCTGTATCTCTAGTATTACCTGAATTAAAAGGTAAATTAAACGGTGGAGCTATGCGTGTTCCAACTCCAAACGTTTCTTTAGTAGACTTAGTTGCTGAACTTGATAAAGAAGTAACTGTTGAAGATGTAAACAACGCTCTTAAAGAAGCTGCTGAAGGCGATCTTAAAGGCATCCTTGGTTACAGCGAAGAGCCACTAGTATCTGGTGACTACAATGGTAACATCAACTCTTCTACAATCGATGCATTATCTACAATGGTAATGGAAGGTAACATGGTTAAAGTTATCTCTTGGTACGATAACGAGAGCGGATATTCTAACCGTGTAGTAGACCTTGCTCAATACATCGCTGCTAAAGGACTATAAGAATAACTTAAAATTCGCTTCTATTTGATTCAATAAGACAGAAATCGACTAGACTTTCCTTTTTTATTGGATATCTGAAAATAGAACGACTATAATAAGACTTGCTAAGGAAGAGAGGGGCATACCCCCTCTTCCTTGATTTATGTATTGGCTTCTACATGAAAAAGCGTCATAAACAGCTAACTCGAGTTTCACTTTATATAGAAAGGCGCCAATATATAAAATGAAATGTACGTTGGTTTGTGGATTGATGATTACATAGAAGCCTACTTGCTTAGTACCATAAATACTTAAGGAGGCCTTTTAACGATGAACAAAAAAACGTTGAAAGACATCGATGTAAAAGGAAAGCGAGTATTTTGTCGCGTAGACTTTAACGTACCAATGAAAGACGGAAAAGTAACAGACGAAACTCGTATTCGTGCAGCTGTTCCTACTATTCAATATTTAGTAGAACAAGGTGCAAAAGTAATTTTAGCTAGCCATCTTGGACGTCCAAAAGGCGAAGTTGTTGAAGAATTACGTCTAAATGCTGTTGCAGAACGTTTACAAGCTCTTCTTGGTAAAGACGTTGCAAAAGCTGACGAAGCTTTTGGTGAAGAAGTAAAGAAAACAATCGACGGCATGAGCGAAGGCGATGTTTTAGTACTTGAAAACGTACGTTTTTACCCAGGCGAAGAGAAAAACGATCCTGAATTAGCAAAAGCGTTTGCTGAATTAGCAGATGTATACGTAAACGATGCATTCGGTGCAGCTCACCGTGCGCATGCTTCAACAGAAGGAATTGCTCAACACATTCCAGCAGTAGCAGGTTTCTTAATGGAAAAAGAGCTTGATGTGCTTTCAAAAGCATTATCGAACCCAGAACGTCCATTTACTGCAATCGTTGGTGGAGCAAAAGTTAAAGACAAAATCGGTGTAATTGACCACTTACTTGATAAAGTAGATAACTTAATCATCGGTGGAGGACTTTCTTACACATTTATTAAGGCACTAGGCCATGAAGTAGGTAAATCACTTCTTGAAGAAGACAAGATTGAACTTGCAAAATCTTTCATGGAAAAAGCTAAGAAAAACGGAGTAAACTTCTACATGCCAGTGGACGTGGTAGTAGCAGATGACTTCTCAAATGATGCTAATATTCAAGTTGTATCAATTGAAAACATTCCAAGCGATTGGGAAGGCTTAGACGCAGGACCGAAAACGCGTGAAATCTATGCTGACGTAATCAAAAACTCTAAGTTAGTTATTTGGAATGGACCAATGGGTGTATTTGAATTAGACGCATTTGCTAATGGAACAAAAGCAGTAGCTGAAGCTTTAGCAGAAGCAACTGACACATATTCAGTAATCGGCGGAGGAGACTCTGCAGCAGCTGTTGAAAAATTCAACCTAGCTGATAAAATGAGCCATATTTCTACAGGTGGCGGTGCGTCACTAGAGTTTATGGAAGGTAAAGAACTTCCAGGCGTAGTTGCACTAAACGATAAGTAAGTTTATGTTTCAGTAAGACGGAGGACCGACCTGACGACTGATAATATAAATAATTATCAAGCAGCGAAGAAGGATGACCAAGAGATAAAAGGGACCGAATCACTTTTAACAGCACCCTCTTGGACATCTAACGCGTGAAGTGAAAACCCACAATAAACAAAGGACGGTGTTACACATGCGTAAACCAATTATTGCAGGAAACTGGAAAATGAATAAAGTACTTTCTGAAGCAACTAGCTTTGTTGAAGAAGTAAAAGGAGCAGTACCATCTCCTGAAAGCGTAGATTCAGTAGTATGTGCACCTGCACTATTTTTAGATCGTTTAGTAGAAGCGACTAAAGGCACAGACTTAAAAATTGGTGCACAAAACATGCACTTCGAAGAAAACGGTGCGTTCACTGGAGAAGTGAGCCCTGTTGCATTAGCAGACCTAGGTGTGAACTACGTAATTTTAGGACACTCTGAACGTCGTGAAATGTTTGCTGAAACGGACGAAACAGTAAACCAAAAAACAATTGCTGCATTCAAACACGGTTTAACACCAATCGTTTGCTGCGGTGAAACAAACGAAGAGTATGAACAAGACCAAACAAAAACAGTTGTAGCTAATCAAGTACAAAAAGCATTAGCTGGTCTAACTGATGAGCAAGTAAAACAAACGGTTATCGCATATGAGCCAATCTGGGCAATCGGTACAGGTAAATCTTCAACTGCTGAAGGTGCAAACGAAGTTTGTGCATACATCCGTAGCGTTGTTGCAGAGCAATTCTCTCAAGATGTTGCAGATGCTGTACGTATTCAATACGGCGGTAGCGTAAAACCTGCTAATATTAAAGAATATATGTCTCAATCAGACATTGACGGAGCTTTAGTAGGTGGAGCAAGCTTAGAAGCAGATTCTTTCTTACAGCTTTTGGAGGCTGGTAAGTAATGAGTAAAAAGCCAGTAGCATTAATCATCTTAGATGGTTTTGCATTACGCGATGAAGATAAAGGTAATGCGGTAACACATGCAAAAAAACCAAACTTCGACCGTTTCTGGAACGAGTATCCTCATGCTACACTTCAGGCGTCTGGAGAAGCTGTAGGCTTACCGGAAGGCCAAATGGGTAACTCTGAAGTAGGTCACTTAAACATCGGTGCAGGCCGAATTGTGTACCAAAGCTTAACTCGTGTAAACGTAGCAATTCGTGAAGGCGAGTTTGAACAAAACGAAACGCTTGTAGCAGCTGTAAAGCACGCAAAAGAAAAGGGTACAAACCTTCATCTTTTCGGACTTTTATCTGATGGCGGTGTACACAGTCATATCGAACATCTTTATGCATTATTGCGTCTAGCTAAGAGTGAAGGCTTAGAAAAAGTCTACATTCATGGCTTCTTAGATGGTCGTGACGTAGCACCTCAATCTGCTGAAACGTATTTAAAAGAACTTAATGAAAAAATTGAAGAGTACGGCGTTGGTGAAATTGCAACACTTTCAGGACGTTACTACTCAATGGACCGCGACAAACGCTGGGAGCGCGTAGAGAAATCATACTGCGCAATGGTGTACGGTGAAGGTCCATCATATACAAGCGCTGAAGAGTGCGTAAAAGATTCATATGAAAATGGAATCTATGACGAATTCGTTTTACCTTCTGTTATTACAAAGGAAGACGGATCGCCAGTTGCGACAATTCAAGACGAAGATGCAGTCATTTTCTACAACTTCCGTCCCGATCGCGCAATTCAAATTTCAAATACGTTCGCAAACGAAGATTTCCGCTCATTTGATCGCGGTGAGAAACATCCGAAAAACTTACATTTTGTATGTCTAACTCACTTCAGCGAAACAGTTGACGGATATGTAGCCTTTAAGCCAATTAACTTAGATAATACGCTTGGTGAAGTATTATCTCAAAATAACTTAAAGCAGCTTCGTATTGCTGAAACGGAAAAATATCCTCACGTAACGTTCTTTATGAGCGGTGGACGTGAAGCAGAGTTTCCTGGTGAAACACGTATCTTAATCGATTCACCAAAAGTAGCAACATATGACTTGAAACCTGAGATGAGTGCTTATGAAGTGACGGACGCGTTGCTTGCAGAAATCGAGGGCGACAAGCAGGACGCTATTTTATTAAACTTTGCAAACCCTGATATGGTAGGTCATTCAGGTATGTTAGAACCAACGGTAAAAGCGATTGAAACAGTAGATGAGTGCTTAGGCAAAATTGTAGATGCAATTTTAGCTAAAGGCGGTACAGCAATTATCACAGCAGACCATGGTAATGCTGATGAAGTGATTACACTTGAAGGTAATCCAATGACGGCTCATACAACGAATCCTGTTCCGGTAATTGTAACAAAACAAGGCTTAGAGCTTCGTGAAGACGGTATTCTAGGGGATCTAGCTCCTACAATGCTTACTCTTCTAGATGTAGCACAGCCAAAAGAAATGACAGGTAAAACATTAATTAAATAATTAATTATAAAGGAGAGTTTTAAAATGCCAACAATTCTTGACATTTATGCACGCGAAGTATTAGATTCTCGCGGTAACCCAACAGTTGAAGTAGAAGTATATACTGAATCAGGCGCTTTCGGACGCGCAATCGTACCAAGTGGTGCTTCTACTGGTGAACACGAAGCAGTAGAATTACGCGATGGTGACAAATCTCGCTACCTAGGTAAAGGTGTATTAAAAGCAGTAGAAAACGTAAACGAAATTATCGCTCCTGAATTAGTAGGTATGGACGCAACTGATCAAATCGGTATCGACCGCCTTATGATTGAGCTAGATGGTACGGAAAACAAAGGTAAATTAGGTGCTAACGCTATCCTTGGTGTATCTATGGCAGTAGCTCACGCAGCAGCTGATTTCGTAGGTCTTCCATTATATCGTTACCTTGGTGGATTCAACGCGAAGCAATTACCAACTCCAATGATGAACATCATCAACGGTGGTTCTCATGCTGATAACAACGTTGACTTCCAAGAGTTCATGATTTTACCTGTAGGAGCTCCTACATTCAAAGAAGCAATCCGTATGGGTGCTGAAGTATTCCACGCGTTAAAATCTGTTTTATCTGCAAAAGGCTTAAACACAGCTGTAGGTGACGAAGGTGGATTCGCTCCAAACCTTGGTTCTAACCGTGAAGCATTAGAAGTAATTGTTGAAGCAATCGAAAAAGCTGGCTACAAAGCTGGTCAAGACATCCAATTAGGTATGGACGTTGCTTCTTCTGAATTCTTCAACAAAGAAACTGGTAAATATGACTTAGCAGGCGAAGGTCGTACAGGCGTAACTTCTGCTGAAATGGTAGATTTCTACGAGCAGTTAGTTAACGAATTCCCAATCGTTTCAATCGAAGACGGTTTAGACGAAAATGACTGGGATGGTCACAAGCTATTAACTGAGCGCATTGGCGGCAAAGTACAGCTTGTTGGTGACGATTTATTCGTAACAAACACGAAAAAACTTTCTCAAGGTATCGAACAAGGCGTAGGTAACTCTATCCTTATCAAAGTTAACCAAATCGGTACATTAACTGAAACGTTCGAAGCTATTGAAATGGCTAAACGTGCTGGTTACACAGCAGTAGTTTCTCACCGTTCTGGTGAAACTGAAGATGCAACAATCGCTGATATCGCTGTTGCAACAAATGCTGGTCAAATCAAAACTGGTTCTATGAGCCGTACAGACCGTATTGCGAAATACAACCAATTACTACGCATCGAAGACGAGCTAGGTGTTCTAGCTGTATACGATGGCGCTAAATCTTTCTACAACTTAAAAAAATAAGTTGAAATCATAAAAAACGGATGACGATTGTCATCCGTTTTTTTATGTTAAAATCCGGTGTATTTCGCTGTCATTACTTGTATGAGAGGGTTTTTTATGATAAATTAACCTTAGCGTAGTGCGCGTACTTTATCCCCGGTAATGCCAATCAGAAGGGATGAAGAAACCCCGCTGATTGACTATTACTTGGTGTAGGAGGTGTGTCTTAGTGCATACATTGCTGATTACTTTGCTAGTGATTGTTTCAATTGCATTGATTGTTGTGGTCGTTTTACAATCAAGCAAAACTACTGGATTATCTGGAGCTATTTCCGGTGGAGCTGAAACGTTATTTGGAAAACAAAAAGCACGTGGAATTGACTTAGTTTTACACCGTTTGACAGTAGTGTTATCTATCTTATTCTTTGCGTTAACACTTGCTGTATCTTATTTCAAACTTTAATATGTTACTGGATAGACTGCCACCTAATGCATACGTACTTGGTGTATACCAACTTATGTATTAGGTGGCTTTTTTAATGGGCGTGTTGAATACTTTAATTTCATTTTTAAGTAATGATATAATATAGCTTTAGAAAAAAGTACTAAATATAGTATAAAAGCGTAAAAGTTGACGGACACATCTCTTGTTATGTGATGACCGTCACATAAATACATGTTTTTTTCTATTATGACTGCAGATATTATAACTAAAAGGAGTTAAATGATATATGAAAATTGCACAACCAAAGCCATTTACGTTTGAAGGCGGCGAAAAGGCTGTTTTATTACTTCACGGTTTTACCGGAAATTCTGCTGATGTTCGTATGTTAGGTCGTTTTTTAGAGAAAAAAGGATACACATGCCACGCACCTCACTATAAAGGACACGGTGTAGCGCCTGAAGAGCTTGTTCATACTGGTCCAAAAGATTGGTGGAAAGATGTCATGGAAGGCTATGAGTTTTTGAAAAGTAAAGGCCATGAAAGTATTGCCGCTGTAGGTCTTTCACTAGGTGGCGTATTTTCACTGAAATTAGGTTACACTGTACCTATAAAGGGTATTGTGCCTATGTGCGCGCCTATGTATATAAAGAGTGAAGAAGTCATGTATGAAGGTGTTTTAGCGTATGCACGCGAATATAAAAAGCGTGAAGGTAAATCGTCTGAACAGATTGAACAAGAAATGGAAGAGTTCAAACAAACACCAATGAACACGTTAAAGTCTTTACAGGAATTAATCGCTGAAGTGCGAAATTCAGTTGATATGATTTATGCACCGACATTTGTCGTACAAGGTCGTCATGATCATATGATTAATACAGACAGCGCCAATATTATTTATAATAGCGTCGAGTCTCCTACAAAAGATATAAAGTGGTACGAAGAATCTGGTCATACCATTACCTTTGATAAAGAGCGAGATCAGCTTCACGAGGATGTATATGCATTTTTGGAATCACTTGATTGGTAATAGAGATAATACGAATAAGGAAAAAGGAGGGACATGATGTGAAAGAAGAAAATCAGCCCTATATGAATGAAATATTGGATTTTATGAAAAGGGATAATTACAAACCTTTGACTGTCCAAGAGCTTGCAAAAGAATTTAATACGGAGGATGCAGAGTCATTTAAAGAGTTTGTTAAGGCACTTGTTATTATGGAAGAGAAGGGTTTAATTATCCGAGCAAGAAATGACCGCTACGGGCTGCCGGAACAAATGAATTTTGTCAAAGGGAAAGTAAGCGGACATGCAAAAGGGTTTGCGTTCGTAGTTCCTGAAGAAAAAGATGCGGGTGATGTATTTATTCCCCCTACTGAAACAAACAATGCTATGCACGGAGATATTGTGCTTGCAAGAGTGTTATCAGAATCATCAGGTGCTCGTCGTGAAGGAACCATTGTAAAAATCTTAGAACGAGGTACCCAGCAAATTGTAGGTACGTATACGCAAAGCAAGAATTTCGGCTTTGTGATTGCGGATGACAAAAAAATTGCAGGTGATATCTTTATTCCCAAAGCAGCAAGAAACGGTGCAGTTGAAGGCCATAAAGTAGTAGTAGAGCTCACAACCTATCCGGAAGGCCGCATGAATGCAGAAGGAAAAGTTGTTCAAATTCTTGGACATAAAAACGATCCGGGGATCGATATCATTTCTGTTATCCATAAGCACGGTCTTCCTCAAGAATTTCCTGCTGACGCTTTAACGCAAGCAATTGATACACCTGAGACGATTGATGAAAAAGATATCGGTAACCGTCGCGATCTTCGGGATCAAGTTATTGTAACCATTGACGGAGCAGATGCAAAAGATTTGGATGACGCTGTAACGGTTACAGAGCTTGAAAACGGAAACTACAAATTAGGTGTTCATATTGCAGATGTAAGTCACTACGTTAAAGAAGGTTCTCCGATTGATGTAGAAGCAGCAGAGCGCGGAACAAGCGTCTATTTAGTAGACCGAGTTATTCCGATGATTCCTCACCGTTTATCTAACGGAATCTGCTCATTAAATCCAAAAGTTAACCGTTTTACACTTTCTTGTGAGATGGAAATTAATCCACAAGGTGAAGTAGTAAAACATGAGATTTTTGAAAGTGTCATCAAAACGACAGAACGAATGACGTATTCAGATGTGAACAAAATCTTAGTGGATAAAGATGAAGAAGTGTTAGAACGCTACGAGCCAATCGTTCCGATGTTTGAGCGTATGGAAAAGCTGGCAGCTATTCTTCGTAAAAAGAGAATGGATCGCGGTGCCATTGATTTTGATTTCAAAGAAGCAAAAGTATTGGTAGATGATGATGGACACCCTCACGATGTTATTTTGCGTGAACGTTCAGTTGCTGAAAAGCTAATCGAAGAATTTATGCTGGCGGCGAATGAAACAGTAGCAGAACATTTTCACTGGATGAACGTACCGTTTATTTATCGTATTCATGAAGATCCAGATGCAGAGAAGCTTACTCGTTTCTTAGAGTTTATTACAAACTTTGGTTATACAGTGAAAGGGACAGGCAACGATATTCATCCGCGTGCGCTGCAAGATATTTTAGAAGAAGTAAAGGGTACGCCTGAAGAGATGGTTATTTCAACTGTTATGCTTCGTTCGATGAAACAAGCGAAATATGAAGCAGAAAGTTTAGGCCACTTTGGTTTATCAGCTGAATTCTATACGCATTTTACGTCTCCAATCCGTCGTTATCCGGATTTAATCGTTCATCGTCTCATTCGTACGTATTTAATTGAAGGAAAAACAGATCAGCAAACGCAAGAAAAATGGCGCGAGCTTCTGCCTGATGTTGCTGAGCATTCTTCTAATATGGAACGTCGTTCAGTTGACGCTGAGCGAGAAACGGACGATATGAAAAAAGCTGAGTTTATGGCTGATAAAGTTGGGGAAGTATTCAATGGTATTATTAGCTCTGTTACAAACTTTGGGATGTTCGTGGAGCTGGAAAATACGATTGAAGGGTTAGTTCATGTTAGTGACTTAACGGATGACTATTATCGTTACGACGAACGTCATTATGCGATGATTGGAGAAAGAACGGGCAACGTCTTCCGAATTGGAGACGAAATTGAAGTGAAAGTTGCCGATGTGAATAAAGACGAGCGTTCAGTGGACTTTGTTATTGTGGGAATGAAAGAAGGCCGCAAACGCTTATCTAAAGATCGTCCTAAAGTGATTAAGGCAAAACAAAAGTCACGCAAAGATGATAAAGGAAAAGGTCGAGAGGGCAGCCGAAGCAAAAATGAAGAGTGGTCTACTCAAAAACCAAAGAAGAAAAAGAAAAAAAGATTCTTCGAAGGCGCTCCAAACGTTAAGCGCAAAAAGAAAAAGCGCAAATAATCGACAGCAGTGAAGCAGAAGGATAGACCTTCTGCTTCAAAACAGCTCTATTAAACGTTTTAGTTGTTGTTTAGATTTCCATACAGTAAAATGATAATATCATACATATACGTAAGTACGGCTGAAGGGAAGGAACGTTTTATGCCAAAAGGTGAAGGGAAATTAATTGCACAAAACAAAAAAGCCCGCCACGACTTTTTTATTGAAGAAACATATGAGACGGGTATTGTTCTACAAGGAACGGAAATTAAATCAATTCGTAATGGTCGTGTGAATTTAAAGGACTCTTTTGCTCGTGTGCAAAACGGAGAAGTATTTTTACACAATATGCACGTTAGTCCTTATGAACAAGGAAATCGATACAATCATGAGCCACTTCGTACACGAAAGCTATTGCTACATAAACGCGAAATCAGCAAGCTAATTGGCTATTCAAAAGAAACAGGTTATTCACTAGTTCCGTTAAAAGTGTATTTGAAAAATGGATACGCAAAGGTTTTACTAGGGCTTGGTAAGGGTAAAAAGAAATATGATAAGCGTGAAGACTTAAAGCGTAAAGAAGCCAAGCGTGATATCGAACGAGCATTTCGTGATCGTCAAAAGATGTAAAATTACAAAATCTTACAATTGCAAAATGCTCATTTTGTGATATAATAAATATTGTTATCAGTTAGATTTCATTTTGCACACTGAAGTCGCTATCTGATGTAAGAATTTTTCTTACACATTCCGACTCCCTTTTATATGGGGACGTTACGGATTCGACAGGGATAGTTCGAGCTTAGGTTGCGAGTCGAGGAGATGGCCTCGTTAAAACATCAACGCCAATAATAACTGGCAAATCTAACAATAACTTCGCTTTAGCTGCATAATAGTAGCTTAGCGGTTCCTCCCTCCATCGCCCATGTGGTAGGGTAAGGGACTCACTTTAAGTGGGCTACGCCGGAGTTCGCCGTCTGAGGACGAAGGAAGAGAATAATCAGACTAGCGACTGGGACGCCTGTTGGTAGGCAGAACAGCTCGCGAATGATCAATATGCCAACTACACTCGTAGACGCTTAAGTGGCGATATTTCTGGACGTGGGTTCGACTCCCACCGTCTCCACCAAATACATATTTTTGGTGGCTTACCTTACTTATAACAGGAGCTAATCAAATGTATGATCTGCATTTGATTAGCTCCTTTTTAATTTATGATGTATGTAAAATTGAAAAAGCGGTACAAAAGTAAAAGGATGCCTCTTACACAAAGAGGCATCCTTTTACTTTTGTTTAAGCTGAACAAAAAGCAGCATAAGAAAGGAAAGAAAGACGATCGAGATAACCCATAGCCAAGCGAGATTCATGTTTCCAGAGTCAATCGCGACGTAGATAGCGGTAGGAACAGTTTGAGTTTCACCTGGAATATTGCCAGCAAACATCAAAGTGGCTCCAAATTCTCCGAGTGCTCTTGCCAGACTTAACACACCTCCTGTTACGATAGCTTTAGAAGCTAAAGGAATGGAAATAAAGAAAAAGACTTTCCATTCGCTTGCACCATCTACTCGAGCTGCGTCTTCAATTTCATGATCAACGCCTTGGAAGCCCGTTTTGGCAGATTGATACATAAGGGGAAACGCAACGACAACGGATGCAATAACAGCTGCCCACCACGTAAAAATAACGGGTTGTTGAAAGACCCATTCAATTGCTCGGCCGAGTAGGCTGTGTTTTCCGAATATGACAATCAATAAAAACCCAACAACGGACGGAGGCAGGACCAATGGTAGCATCAACACCGTTTCAACCATCACTTTTCCCTTAAAGTGTTTCCTTGATAACAGTTTTCCTATAACAGTGCCTAGAATAATCACGACAAATCCCGCTACTAATGCAATTTTAAGCGATAGCTGAAGAGGAGATAAAAACTCTTGAATCATAGCAATCTCAATTCGCAGTGAAACCGTATTTTTTAAACGTGTTAAGAGCCGTCTTACTTTGTAAAAATTGATAAAAATCCTTTGCTTCTTGTGGATGTTTCGAATCCTTAATAACGCCTACAGGATATACAATTGGTTTGTGAGTGCTATGATCTGCAGTGGCGACAATCTTCACTTTTTTTGAAATCAACGCATCGGTTTTATAAACAACTCCAGCTTCAACGTTTCCTGTCTCCACATAGGAAAGCACCTGGCGTACGTCTTTTGCATAGACGGTTTTAGGCTCAATGTTTGTCCACAGATTCATGTGTTCAAAAGTCTCTTTTGCATACTGTCCGGCAGGAACGGATTCCGGTATGCCAAGTGAAATTTTTTGAACAGCAGGCTTTGATAGATCTTCAAAATTTTTGATGGCAGCCGAATTATTCTTTGGGACGATAAGCACAAGATCGTTGCCAACCAAGTCAGTTCCATTTTCTTTAGAAATAACTCCTGACTTTACCAGTGCATCAAACTTATCTTCCGCTGCTGAAAAAAACAAATCAGCCGGTGCGCCGTTTTCGATTTGCTGTTGCAGCGAGCCTGAAGCCCCAAAATTAAATTTTAAGTCGACATTCGGATGCTTTGTTTCATATTGCTTTTGAATATCGGTAAGCGCATCTTTTAAGCTGGCTGCAGCGGATATCGTTAAGCTGACGTTTTGGTGCTGAGCCGCTGATTGACTCGTATTTGTTCCGTTCGAACAAGCAGCAGTAAACATAATTAAAAATAATAGTGCGAATAAGGGTTTAAAGTATTGTTGCATCGTGTCACCTCAATTAGTTTTAGTAGAGCAATTTAGTATAACTATATCACGTTCACTTAGAAAGGGACTTCCTAAAAAGAAAACAGCGACTTGAAAGGGAAAAAACTTTCAAGTCGCTGTCTTATTTACTCTTCCAACGCTTTGCCCATTCCTTTTAAAAAGTGAAGTCCAAATCCAATTGCACGATTAACATCTGGATCATTTAGCGCTTTTATAAGAGCTAACGCACTTACTTTTTTTCCTGTTTTTACATATTCATTTGCTTCGTTCATACCAGCTGTTGCACTGTTCACAAGTTTAGCGGTTACCTCTGGGTCTGCCTTCATCAAACCGCTGCTTGCACCCATAAGGGTATTAATTAAATTGGTTACGGGTTCTCTAGAAATTTGATGAAGCGCAATTTTTGAGATTTTTTCTTTTGCTTGAATCATTGAATCAGCAGCTTCAAGAACACCCATGTCGTTAAGTTCTCCGACAATACCGAGAATACGATTCAGCGCTTCTTCATTATCTGCCAGCAGGGAAGTCAAGTCTTCTAATTTTTGCTGTTTTTTTTCTTCCTCGCTTGGAAGAGGCTTTTTAATTTCTGTAATAGGTTGTGCCATCTTTTCTCCTCCTATTTACTTGTTAAATGGACGTAGCCAGGACGATTCCATTTACGCTGAACCTCGACCCCATTTTGAGGATGACGTTTTTTGTTACGCGGATTTGTAGACGGTAAAGGCGTTTTTCCACCTTTGCTTAATACTTCCATCCGTACTTTTGTTTGTTTGTAAGCCGGCGTATTTGTTCGTTGGTCTACTGCAGGCCCCGTCAAGAAGTTAATAGCCGAATCTTTATGAACGGAGTGCATCGGAAGATACAGCTCATTTGCTTTTACTCGCTCTGTAATTAATGCCTGTACTTTTACTGCTCCAAACGGTGAGATTAATCTGACAAGCGAACCGTCTTCAATTTCACGCTCCTTGGCAAGCTGAGGTGAAATTTCTACAAATACTTCCGGTACCTTTGATTGAATACCGCTCGATTTATTGGTCATATTCCCTTCATGAAAATGTTCTAACATTCGTCCGTTATTAATGTGCAAATCATATTCCTCTGGAAATTCAGCAGGAAGAACCCAATCTGATAAAGCAAAGCGCGCTTTTTTATCTGGGAAATTAAACCCATCGACGTAAAGTAAAGGCGTGCTTTTCCCCTCTAAGCTCCCCCATAAGAAGCTATCCCAGCCTTCAAGGTTTTCGTAGCTGGCTTGGCTGAACAGAGGTGATAGACTAGCCATTTCTGAAAAGATGTCACCAGGGTGTGTATACGTCCAATTTGCACCTAAGCGGTTTGCAATCTCTTGAACAATCCACCAATCCGGCTTCGAATCACCAAGCGTTGGCAATGCTTGATACAATCTTTGTACGCGTCGCTCCGTATTGGTAAACGTTCCGTCTTTTTCAAGAGAAGGAACAGCAGGGAGTACAACATCAGCATATTGAGCCGTTCTTGAAAGGAAAATGTCTTGGACAACAAAAAAATCTAGATTTGATAATATTTCGTGTACGTGATTAGCGTTCGAATCGACAAGAGCCATATCTTCTCCTACAAGGTACATAGCTTTCATTTTTCCTTCATCAATTGAATGAAGCATTTGGATATTATCAAGACCCGGCTTGTCTTTAATTTTCACGCCGTATGCTTTTTCAAATTTTTCTCGAGCGACTGAGTCCGTGACGTGCTGATAACCTGGAAGCCAAGCGGGAAGAGTTCCCATATCGCATGCGCCTTGCACGTTATTGTGGCCTCGGAGTGGATAAGCGCCTGCACCAGGGCGTCGATAGTTTCCAGTAGCAAGCAACAGGTTTGAGATAGCCGCTGATGTATCAGAGCCTCCTGTATTTTGCGTCACGCCCATACCCCACAGCACACAGGTTCCATCGGCGTCTCGAATCATTTCAGCTATTTGAATGAGTGTTGCTGCTGAAATACCCGTAATTTGTTCAGCATATTCAAGCGTGTACTTTTCAAGCAAAGAGTTAAAGTCTTCAAAATAGTTGACGTTTTCTTGGATGAATTTTTCGTTGTGCCATCCTTGATCAATCATGTATTTTGTTACAGCCATTAGCCATACTTGGTCCGTACCTTGTTTTGGACTGATAAAAATGTCAGAGCGTTCAGCCATTTCGTTTTTGCGCAAATCTGCGACGATTAGTTTTTGGTCATGAAGCTTATGCGCGCGTTTGATACGAGTTGCTAATACAGGGTGACCTTCGGCAGGGTTAGCTCCAACGATGATAACCAGTCCAGCTTTTGCGATGTCTTTTATCGTGCCGGCATCGCCTCCCATTCCGACTGTTCGAAATAATCCATCGGTTGCAGGAGACTGACAGTAGCGAGAACAGTTGTCTACGTCATTTGTTTCAAACATTTGGCGAGCCAGCTTTTGAATAACATAGTTTTCTTCGTTTGTAATCTTAGAAGAAGAGATAAAACCAACGGATCCATGTCCGTACTGCTGATTGATAGAGTTTAACCTGCTTGCTACTAAATCGAGCGCTTCTTCCCATGACGACTCTACAAATGCGCCATTTTTTCGGATTAAAGGCTTAGTAATACGTTTTTCAGAGTTTACAAAATCCCAGCCGAATTTTCCTTTCACACAGGTTGAAATAGCGTTTGCGGGAGCATCTGAGCTAGGTTGAACTTTAAGGATTTCGCGGCCTTTTGTCCACACTTCAAATGAACATCCAACTCCGCAAAATGTACAGACGGTTTTTGTTTTTTTCGTCCGAGTTTCACGCATAGCTGCTTCCACCTCTGAAACAGCAAAAATTCCGCTGTACCCTGGTTCCACTTCTTTAACTAAATCAATCATTGGATTCAAAACGCTTTTTGGAAGTCCGGTCATGAATCCAGCTTCTCCGAGCATAGATTTTTCCATTAAGGCATTACAAGGGCATACTGTTACACATTGACCGCAGCTCACACAAGAAGATTCATTGATTGCTACACCATCATCCCAGAGAACGCGGGGACGTTTCGCTTCCCAGTCGATAGAGAGCGTTTCATTAACTTGAAGATTTTGACAAACCTCTACACATTGTCCACAAGCAATGCATTGATTAGGGTCATAACGGTAAAATGGATGAGACATATCGACTTCATCCTCTGAGGCCTTTGGCGTATAGGGGTATTTTTGATGTTCAATCTCCATCATTTCGGCTGTATTATGTAATTTACAGTTTCCGTTGTTATTATCGCAAACGGTGCAGTATAGCAAATGATTTTCTAATAAGCGATCCATTGCTTCCGTCTGTGCCGCTTTTGCGGGTGCTGATTGTAATTCAATCTTCATGCCGTTTTCAGCTTTTGTAGAACAAGAACGAACTAACTCGCCATTCATTTCAACAATACATGTGTCACAAGTTTGAATAGGGTCTACTTCAGGCACATAACAAATCTGAGGATGCTCGATGTTTTGCTGGTTAATAATTTCGAGTATGGTAGAACCTGAAGCTGCCTTATATTCGTTGCCATTTATATGAACAGTGATGATTTCACGACTCATTTGTTTTCCTCCTTTATATAAAACAAAAAACCACCATGAATACACATGCCTAATTAAATAAGGGAAGTGCAATCATGGTGGAATAGTTTACTAGCAGGTCTTACTAATATGCCAATCCGGCCCATTTATATCGTTAAGAAAAAGTGATAGAGTAATAACAATTCATTATTATTATTATTCCATCTCGGTTATTTATAATTATATCGCTACGTTTTTAAATGCACAACTTTTTTAAATACCCAACTCTCTTCAAAAGTTTTGCTGCAAAGATTTTAGGCTTTTATTTTTTGAAGTGTTGATTTATGATAAAAAAACTGTAGGAATAAAATGCACAATTTAATTTTAATCGGTGGGAGAGCGTTGATTATGTCAAAAACAATTCATGAATTTAATGATATTATTCGGAAGCTTCGAAAAGATTTATTTGGAAAAGGACCGGAAAGAATACATACGGTTTTTGTTGAAAATATGGCTGTCTCAACACTGTATGGAAATTTAACTCCGACAGAAACATTTATTGCAAGCACTTCTGAAGGGTGTGACATGGTTCATTTAGCTCGAACAAAAATGATTCAAGATGTATATGCATCGAATCCGCCGGAAGGGCTAGAAGAATTGGTAGGAGCAAAGCTGGTTAATTTATTTTCAGATATGAAAATAAAAGAAAATATAGCGGTTTCCGTATTTGTTTTTGATAAAAACATTATTTAAAAAAGGAGACATCACATGAATTCGACCGTTAAGAAGCGTACAGTTCTTAGATTTAAAAATGGTGAAATGGAAAGCGTGGAAGATAAAATTGTAACGGAGTTTCCTGTGACTGTGAAAATTAATGAAGAAGAGTTTGTCACGATGGTATGTAGCCCTCAATACATTGAAGATATGGTAATTGGCTATTTAGCATCTGAAGGGGTTATTCGAGAATACAAAGACATTAAAAACATATGGGTTCAAGAAAAAGAAGGGTATGTTCATGTTACAATAGATAAATTAAACCCGTATTTTCAAAACCTTCAAAATAAACGATATATCACGTCTTGCTGCGGGGCGAGCAGACAAGGGTTTGTCTTTATAAATGATGCGCTGACTGCTAAAAAAATGAATGATATATCGGTAGAACTTTCAATTAAGGATTGTTTTCAACTCATGAATAAGCTGCAGCAATCTGCTGCTACGTTTCAAGAAACGGGTGGCGTTCATAACGCTGCCATTTGTGATAAAAATGGTTTCATGCTTAGCAGAATGGACATTGGCAGGCATAATGCTCTAGATAAACTATATGGGTATTGCTTAAAACACCATATTTCAATTAGGGATAAAGTAGTCGTTTTCAGCGGCCGTATTTCTTCAGAAATTTTGTTGAAAGTAGCGAAGATCGGGTGTGAAGTGGTTCTTTCAAAATCCGCTCCGACTGAACTTGCTTTAAATCTAGCAGAAGAATTGAGAATTACAACGGTAGGGTTTATCCGAAGTGATTCGTTGAATATTTATACATGCCCGGAAAGAATTTTAAGAGAAAGTTAATCTGCTGTGGAGAAGCTGACAGCTAGAGAGGAGAGATGAGGCAGATGTCATACACTATAGTTGATACGTTAAAGCGCCCTTTACGAGACTTGCGTTTGTCCGTAACAGATCGCTGTAACTTTCGCTGTCGATATTGTATGCCTGAAGAAATTTTTGGGGCAGACTATCCATTTTTACCTGCCGAAAATATTCTTTCGTTTGATGAATTAGAGAGACTCACGAGATTATTCGCATCGCTAGGAGTAAAAAAAGTGCGTATAACGGGAGGAGAGCCACTGCTAAGAAAAGGCTTGCCAGATCTAATCAATCGTCTGAAGCAAATTGAGGGTATAGATGATATTGCCATAACAACAAACGGCTCACTGTTAAAGAAGCATGCAGAAGCCTTATCAAAAGCGGGATTATCAAGAGTAACCGTCAGCTTAGACTCGCTTGATGAAGTGAGATTTCAAGAGCTGAACGGAAATCGAGGAAGCGTCAAACGAGTGTTAGAAGGAATAGAGGCAGCAGCTCTTGCGGGGATTTCAGTCAAAATAAACATGGTTGTCCAAAAAGGCAAGAACGAGCAGGATATCCTTCCGATGGCCCAATATTTTAAAGGCAAAAAACATACGCTGCGCTTTATTGAATACATGGATGTTGGAAATTCAAACGGATGGAAAATGGATGAGGTTATAACAAAGAAACAAATTCTTGATATAGTTGGACAAGAAATGCCTCTTGAAGAAATTCCGCCTCATTACACGGGAGAAGTAGCTACCAGGTATCGGTATGTTGGGACAGAAGAGGAAATTGGTATCATTTCATCCGTGACAGATTCATTCTGTTCGACTTGTTCACGCGCAAGAGTATCGGCTGAAGGAAAGCTCTATACCTGCTTGTTTGCGTCAAAAGGGTACGACCTCCGGAAACTGATACGATCACAAGCATCTGATCATACTGTTTGTGACACCATTTCTGATATCTGGAATCATCGGAAAGATCGTTACTCAGATGAGCGGGCTAACGGAAGACAGGTCCAAGGCGCTGAGAAAGTGGAAATGTCTCATATTGGTGGATAATTCAAAAAAAGCCTTATAAATGCCAATCACTGCGATGATTCACATTTATAAAAGTAGGATCTTCTGCTGAAAAAGGCACGCGAAGGACGTTTGCCTGATTCAACAATCCTGTAAGCCTTCTTTCACCTTGTGTAACGAGTTGGTCAATAAGAGGAAGCGTTCTACGGTGATAGAGGGCTAGAAGCGGGTGCATGTGATTTGGCTGAACAGGAAGAACAATATCAGCTGAGTTCGCCTGAGTTAGGGTAATCATATTATGAACAAACTCAGCATTAACAAAAGGAATGTCACACGAAAGAATAAAGAACCATTCAGCACGGCAATCAATTGCAGTTAAAGCATGATGAATTGCATACAAAGGTCCTTGATACGGGCATTTTTCAACTGCAAATGAAACATCTTTTCTTTGAAAATAAGGAAGTAAATCTTGGTTGGTAGACACAAGTATAGGTGTGACGTGATTTTCTTTTAATGCATCTATACTATATTCGTAAAATGATTTCTTGTTATAGGTTTCAAACATTTTTGGTTGACCGTAGCGAGAAGATTTTCCTCCTGCTAATACAATGCCGGCAATGGACATTTATTAAATACCTCCATCAAAATATATTTGTATATTTATGCACATAAGCGTCCGTAAAGCAGCTTAGCTTTATGTGTATAATAGCATGTTTTTAAAGAAATATCTTTGACGAAGGAATAGATAGTGAGGTCATAGATTGAACGAGAAAGGGAGAGAAAAGAGTGACAGAACGTTATTCACGTCAGCAGCTTTTCCAGCCCATTGGAAACAAAGGGCAGCAGCAAATTAGAAGTAAGCATGTTTTAGTTGTAGGCGCAGGGGCTCTAGGCAGCGCTAGTGCAGAAGCCCTCGTGCGTGCTGGAATTGGAAAATTGACTCTTGTAGATCGTGATTATGTAGAATGGAGTAATCTGCAGCGTCAGCAGCTTTATACAGAACAAGATGCGCAAAACAAACTGCCTAAAGCTGTAGCAGCCAAAAATCGTTTGCGTCAAATAAACACAGAAGTGAAAATCGAAGCGCTGGTGATGGATGCTCAGCCTGCTAATTTAGAAAGTATCGTCCAAACAGCTGATTTGATTATCGATGCGACAGACAATTTCGACATTCGCTTTATTTTAAATGATTTGTCACATAAGTATGAAGTTCCTTGGATCTACGGCTCATGTGTAGGGAGTTATGGCACCACTTATACCGTTATCCCAAACGTAACCCCTTGTCTGCACTGCATATTGAAAAAAGTGCCTGTGGGAGGAGCGACGTGTGAGACAGCAGGAATTATCAGTCCAGCCGTTCAAATTGTGGCAGCCTATCAAATAACCGAAGCATTAAAAATTTTAGTGGGAGACGTTGAAGCTTTGCGACACACATTTCTAACTTTTGACGTCTGGAATAATCAGCACGCTGAATTTAAGACGGGTAAAATGAAAAGTTATGAATGTTCTTCTTGCGGATCGGCACGCACATATCCGTACTTAGCGTATGAAAATCAGCTTAAAACAGAAGTTCTTTGCGGCAGAGAGACGGTTCAGATCAGACCCTCGCAGCAGCATTTACACAACTTTGATGAATTGGAAAAGCGTTTAAAAAACCAAGGGAAAGTAGACCGCAACCCATATCTTCTGTCATGTCAGCTTCCAGAGCAGCGCTTTGTTATTTTTCAAGATGGCCGTGTATTTATTCATGGAACGAATGATATTCAATTTGCGAGAAGTTTATATTATCGTTTATTAGGATGAGTAAAGGAGTGAAAAAATGAGAGAAAAGCGAACTCCTATCCCTGTCGGAGAATGCGTTGGGCGAGTGATGCAGTATGTCAAAAGCGGAAAGCAAGAAATCATTGCGCTTGAAGAAGCTCACGGCAGATTTTTAGCAGAAGATTTAATGGCAGATCATGATGTGCCTGCTTTTAATCGTTCTCCATATGATGGTTTTGCTATTCGGTCACAAGATACGAAAAAAGCATCATCACTTCATCCAGTAGAACTGGATGTTCGAGGAGAGATAGGAGCGGGTTCTGTTTTTGAACATACAGTCAACGCGATGCAGGCTGTGCGTATTATGACAGGAGCTCCTATTCCAAAAGGCTGCGATGCGGTGGCAATGCTTGAAATAACAAAAGAATATACAAAAGACAACCAGCCCGTCGTTCAAATCAAGCGGTCGTTTAACAGCGGAGATAACATTTCGTTTCAAGGAGAAGAAACAAAAAAAGGCACTATGTTAGTTTCAAAAGGAACGTATATCACTCCGGGAGTAGCTGCTCTTTTAGCCACATTTGGTTATAGTAACGTAGCTGTCTTCAAAAAGCCTGTAGTTGGATTACTTGCAACGGGAAGTGAACTAGTGGAAGTACGTGATCCTGTTCAGCGAGGGAAAATTCGTAATAGCAATGCTCATATGCTTCGTGCCCAAATTGAAAAAGCTGGAGGAGAAGTAAACTATTTTGGTATTATGCCCGATGATTTAAGTCAGTGCTACAGCGCGGTAAAATCTGCGCTATCAGAAGTGGACATGCTGATTACAACGGGGGGCGTTTCAGTAGGAGATTATGATTATCTACCAGAGGTGTATAAGCAATTACAGGCCGAAGTTCTTTTTAATAAAATAGCGATGAGACCAGGCAGTGTCACAACAGTTGCACGTATGGAAGACAAGCTTTTATTTGGTCTATCGGGAAACCCTACGGCCTGCTACGTTGGTTTTGAACTGCTAGCTCGTCCGGTCATCAGTACATATGCGGGGAAAAGAACCCCTCACCTCCGGAAAGAAAAAGCTTTGTTAGGAAAAGACTTCTTAAAGCCAAATCCTTTTATGCGATTTGTATCTGGCAGGCTTTCATACAGGGAAGGACAGCTGATTGCTTCTCCATTAAGCTTTACAAAATCTAGTGCTGTTTCTTCTTTAGCTCATGCGGATACGTTAATTATATTTCCCGGAGGGACGAGAGGGTACAAAGAAGGAATGCTGGTTGACGTCTTATTGCTAGATGACGTGCAGGGAAGTGAATGGCCTTGGTAGCAAGTTGCACCGTTTTACAAGTAGTTGGATTTCAAAACAGCGGAAAAACTACTTTAGTGGAAAAGCTAATTAAAAAAGCGAAACAATTCGATCTACGTGTAGGTTCTATTAAGCACCATGGACACGGCGGACCTCCAGATAGCAGCAGTGAGCTAAAAGACAGTCATCGCCACCAGCAAGCAGGTGCCGATGTGGCAGGTGTAGAAGGAGGTGGGCTCCTTCAGCTTACGGCAAACAGTAAAGACTGGAGCCTAAAAAAGCTGATTGATTTTTATCAATTTTTCTCGCCAGATGTCATTTTTGTTGAAGGATATAAAAAAGAATCCTATCCAAAAGCAGTCTTGATTCGAAGTGAAGAAGATCTTGTTCTGCTTTCCTCTCTAACCAATATCATATGCGTGATTAGTCACATTCCGCTTAAAAACGAAGTGCAGCGAGCATATCCAATGTTTCACTTACAAGAAGACGAGCTTTATCTTAATTTTTTATTGAAAGAAGTGGGGGAAAGAAGATGAACCAGCACTTATTTGAAGTAGTAAATCAGCCAATTGCGGTAGATGAAATAATTAAAAAAGTTTCTAGAAGAGACGCGGGAGCTATTACGACATTTATTGGAACGGTAAGAGAATTTACAAAAGGCAAAAAGACGCTCTCTCTTGAATATCAAGCCTATGTGCCAATGGCAGTGAAAATGCTCAGCCAAATTGGTGACGAAATTCAGGAAAAGTGGCCGGATGCTTTGACAGCTATTACTCATCGAATCGGAAAGCTTGATATAACAGAAGTCGCAGTAGTTATTGCGGTTTCTTCTCCGCATCGCAAAACAGCTTATGAAGCAAATGAGTATGCTATTGAACGTATTAAGCAAATTGTGCCAATTTGGAAAAAGGAATTTTGGGAAGATGGAACAAAATGGATTGGCGATCAGTTAGAAACAAAAGAATATCCTGAAGGAAAGCCATTGAAGGAGATGTAAAAATGATTAACGTCTTATTTTTCGCTGCTATACGTGAAGAGGCTGGAGTGGAACAAGTAACAGTTGATAAGCAAGATATAACGGTGAAGGAATTAAAGGAATATGTGCAAAAAACATATAAGCTGTCCTCTCTGAATCAAACGATGACAGCAGTCAACGAAGAGTTTGTAACAGATGAAGAAATCATTGGAACGGGAGATACCGTTGCATTTATTCCACCCGTTAGTGGAGGATAAAAAAAGGTGCTGAATACACAGCACCTTTTTTATTATCTAAATTGAGCTACTTTTTCAATTGGTAAACGTACAGAAGGGTAACCGCTATTTGCTGCTTTGCCGATTGAAAGTAACATAACCGGTGCATAGCGTTCTTTGTCTAAACCGAATGCTTCGGCAATTTGATCTTTTTCATAACCGCCAATAGCATTCGTATCATAACCGTGAGCACGTGCAGCAAGCATTAACTGCATAGATACTAAACCGCCGTCAATTAATACCGTTTCTTTATTTAATTCTTCAGAAGCAGCTGCGTAGTGCGCTTTGATTTTAGGAATTTGCATATCTCTAATTTCTTGTGGCATATAGCCTAGTTCAACAGCTTTATCGTAAATTTCATCTAAATTTTCTTCGCTTTTTAAATCGCCGAATATCGCAATAACAGCTGCCGATGTTTCTACTTGTGATTGATTAAATTTAGCAAGCGGAGCTAGTGTTGCTTTTCCTTCAGGGCTATCAATTACTAGAAAGCGCCAAGGCTGTGCATTAACAGAAGATGGAGCTAGCGTCGCTTCTGTTAAAATTTCTTTCATTTCTTCACGGCTGATTTTGACAGATGGATCGTAATAACGAATAGATCTGCGCCCTGTAATAATATCTTGGAAATCATTGTTTAGTGTTTTTGTTTGTGTCATGATGAACTCTCCTTTATGTTAAAAATGTTATGACCGTTCAATGGCCGAAATGTTTACTTTTAAACGCTCAAGCATTTTGGAAAGCAGCAGCTGTTCTTCTTCGCTGAAATCTTTAAATGCTTCATCAATAAAGCGAGCTTTTTCGTTTCGAAATGCACCGATTTTTTCATGTCCGCTTTTCGTAAGCTTTACAAATGTTACGCGGTTGTCATCAGGATTTTTACGGCGTGATACAACATCTCTTTCTTCTAGCTGCTTTAAATGCCTTGTAATTGCAGCATTATCAATGTTTACTTGCTGTTGAAGCGCCTTTTGACTCATTTCACCTGTTTCATAAAGCTGATGTAAAATATCAAGACGTGATTGGCTAACACCGGTACAATGCTCAAACTTTTGATTAATTTGTTTATTAACTTCTTGCAGAGCATACAGAACATTTGCTTTTTTAGAACATGAATGTGACAAGAAAGTCGCTCCCTTTTTTCTATGATATTTATTGATGGATTAATATTTGATACATCAATGTTTGATACATCAACTAATATAAAATAAATAAAAGTGAAAGTCAAGAAAGTGAACAATCTTTTTTTATAAATAATAAAAAGAGATTGAGATATAACGAAATCAATGCAATCTAAAGACGAACAAATCGGATAAATGAGCCTGTATGGACCGCTTGTGACACGGCAGTTGATTTCCGTGCAAGACTTCGCTTTTCCCTCCAATCAACTGCCAGAAGGAACGAAACAGATAAAATCTACGTTCATCGTAACCAAAAAAACGAACCACTGATCAAACGGTTTGATTAGTGGTTCGTTTTTCACTTCAACTATACTATTTTTGTCTCAGCGTCTTTAAGCTGAATGATTTTTTTTACTAATTTGTTCATGCGTGTAAGGAGACAGAAACGGAATACGCTTGATAATCACATCGTGAATCCAGAATAATCGCTGGATAAGAGGCGCTGTTTTATCTGAAAGATAGATAACAAAGCAGCTGATAGCTCCCGCAATTACCATGCCTCCAAGTACATCTGCTGGATAGTGGACACCTACGTAAATGCGTGAAAGGCCCGAGATGACAGCCCATATAAAAATGACGCTTCTCCATTTGTTTTTTCGTAACCACATGATCCAAGCGGCAGAAAAGACTAAAATCGAATGATCACTCACAAAAGATGAATTAGCCGGGTGCGGAATCAGCTTATGAACGTGATGAGTCACAAACGGACGCGGGTGGTAATACACCAGGTGAATGACTTCATTGATACATAGAGAAAGTACAATTGTAAACAACATGTATAAAGCCGTATAACGGTGATAAATTGTTCTTTCTGTTTTTCCGCTAAACCAAAGCAAAAGCAAACAAGCCATTATAAAATAAGGAACGCTATTCGTAATGATAACCATGACAGAATCCATTGCGCTGGATTTACCAGCAAACGAGTTAATCCATTGAAATACTTCGTAATTGAGGTTCATTTGTTTTCTCCTTATGCAGTACTTTTCACTCTTAGTTTAGATTGACACTCTAAAAAAACGATGAATTTCACATTAAAAATCAATTAAAATCCGAAATTCAAGGACATTTAATGATATAAAAAGGAGAGGAAGAAACTGCTTTTAGAATAGGAGATGAAACAGTTGAAAAAGGTTTTATTTTTACCTCTTCTAAAAATGCCTTCTGGCCATCATCAAGTGGCAGAGGCGTTAATGGATATATTGGAAAGAAGGACAACAAATATTTGTTATAAAAAAATAGATTTATTAAGCTATACAAACGAACTATTAGAAAAAGTGGTTACAGGCACATATTTGAAATGGATTCGTTATGCTCCAGAAACATACAATATGGCATACAAACATCTCTTTTATGAACCGCCTGTTCATTCATTCAAATGGTATCATCACGTATTCGCAAAAAAAATGGAGCACTTAGTTAAAGAAGAAAATCCGGATTTAATTATATGCACACATGGATTTCCTTCTTATTTGCTCAGCCAATTAAAAGCAAAAGGCAAGTGCAATGTTCCTATTATAAATGTCTACACGGATTTCTTTATTAATAATTTATGGGGAAAAGAAGAGATTGACTTTCACTTTCTTCCTAGTGAAGAAGTAAAAAGAGGGCTTCGTGCTCAAAGTGAAATTCCACTTCAAAATATGATGGTCACAGGGATACCGGTACATGAAGAAATAACAAAAACAAGAACTGTTAAGCATCATGGTAACCGAAATATTTTAATTGCCGGAGGCAGCAGCGGTCTAGGCAATATTATGGATTTTTACAATGATTTAAAAGACGCGCGCCATTTTCATTACTTTGTCTTATGCGGCAAAAATCAAAAGTTATATGAAGAAATCAAAGGGTGGGAACTACAACACGTTACACCAATTCCGTACATTTCATCACGCACAAAAATGAATGAACTGTATGAGCGAGTGGATGCTATTGTAACAAAGCCAGGTGGTATCACGGTCAGTGAAGCTCTTCGTAAGAGTTTACCAATTTTTGTTCACTCCGCTTTACCAGGTCAAGAAGAAGTGAATTTACGCTATTTAACAGAACGAAACTTAGTTAAAGAACTAAAGGCGGATCAATCGTTAGAAAGTCAGCTGCAGACAGTGCTGCAGGATGCTGATAAAATGAGCACATTGTATAACGCGATTGCTGCTTACCATAAAGAAATCGAAGCACAAACGCCTGAAGAACTTTTAGCAGTAGTCAATTGGATTCTAGGTGAAAAGCAAACGATTGGTCTTCATGCGTAAAACATTCATGTTTACAAACAATAAGGATAAGCTAAAGAACAATTATGTTGAAAAAGTAGGGTTTAGATAAAAAAACAAACATCTTTTGAAAAAGGTGTTGTTTTTTTATCTAAAGAAGCTATTCTTTCACTTAAGACATGTGGTGAGAGGTGCATAATATGAAAGAGAAAATTTTAATTGTGGAAGATGAAGCGCAAATTGCGAAAGTGCTAAAGATTGAATTGGAATTTGAAGATTATGAAGTAGATGTTGAGTACGACGGGAAAGCGGGTTTAGAGACGGCAATATCCGCTCAATATGACCTCATTTTGCTCGACGTGATGCTTCCAAGTCTGAGCGGTATTGAGGTGTTAAGAAGACTTCGGAAAGCAGAAGTGTTTACGCCAGTTATTTTATTAACTGCCCGAAATACGACGTTAGATAAGGTAATGGGGTTAGACCAAGGGGCTAATGATTATGTTACAAAACCGTTTGAAATTGAAGAGCTGTTAGCACGAGTTCGCTCTTGTATTCGCTATCGTTCGCTCGTAGAAGCATCAGGAACGAAAGAAGCTGAAGCAGAGCTCTTAACGATTAGTGATTTGACCATTAATCTTGAAACAAGGGAAGTCCTAAGAAACAATGAATCCATTACGTTGACACCGAAAGAGTATGATTTAGTCGTGTATTTGCTTACGAATAAAAATAAAATTGTCACGAGAGAAGGGATTCTCACAAACGTTTGGGGCTATGAATATGAAGGAGAAACAAACGTAATTGATGTGTATATTCGCCACTTAAGAAAAAAAGTAGATGAAGGTTTTTCTACTTCTCTCATTCATACGGTGCGGGGCGTAGGATATATGATGAAAGAGGAGAAACATGAAGATCACGACGAAGATTAATTTGCTGACAACAGCATGGCTAGTGGTTATTTTATTAATCATGAACATCGTTGTTTTTTTCTCCTTCACTAAATCTACGGTGAATATGGAACAGGACATTTTATTCGAAAAAGCACGCGAGATTATTCAAAAAGGTCAGCAAGATCATTCCGTGGAGCTCTCGCCGGAGTTACTAAAATTTTATTTGACCAACCATTCATTTATCCGAACAGTCTCAGAAAATTCTACGGTCATTAATCAAGTATCAAATGATCCTCATCTGGTGAAAATTAAGCCCGAGTTTTCAAAGAAAAAAAAGGTGAAGCTTCGCAAAATCAGAGAAAAGCAAGTATTGGTTATTCGCATGCCTGTCAAAGTCAATAATCAAGTCGTTGAAACGCTTGAGATTGGCGAGCTCTTGACTGGTTTTGAAACCCGCAAAGATATTTTGCTATCAATTTTGATTTTTTGTTCGCTTGTGTCCATTTTACTGTCGCTTTTAGGAGGAAGATGGTTATCACGCGTCATTATGCATCCTATTAAAAATATGGTCACAACGATGAAAGAGATTGAAGAGAGCGGTGTTCCTAAAAAAGTTCTCATTCAAACGGAGACGAGAGATGAACTGCAGGGTATGACCGTTACGTTTAATCATATGATTGACCGCTTGCGAGAAAATATTGAAAAGCAAAATCAGTTTGTTTCTGATGCATCTCACGAATTAAAAACCCCTCTAACCGTTATTCGCAGTTATTCTAATTTATTAAGAAGAAGAGGGATTAAAAATGAAGAAATTACGCTGGATGCGATCGACACCATCTATGCGGAAGCAACCAAAATGCAAAAAATGATTGAAACGCTGCTTGATCTGGCAAGTGTGGAAAAAGAACAAACGCTTGATATGAAGCAAACAGATCTTGTTCTTATTTTTGAACAAATCGTTAAGCAGCTGCAGCAGGTATACAAAAGAGAATTAGTTCTTCATTATGATCAAACGCCCATTATGATTCAAGTGGATGAACTGAAAATGAAGCAAGTGCTGATTATTTTGCTTGATAATGCAATTAAATACAGTACGAATAAAATTGAAGTGACCGTGGAAAAAAAGCAGGAAGATGTCATTATCAAAGTGAAAGACTATGGAATTGGTATTCCAAAAGAAGATCTTGCACATATTTTTGAACGTTTCTACCGAGTGGATAAAGCTAGAAGCAGAGCTACGGGAGGAACGGGGCTTGGACTATCGATTGCACAAACTATTGTCCGTCAGCATAAAGGCGAGATTTTTATTAAAAGTGAAGAAGAACAAGGGACGGAAGTTGTGATTCATCTTCCCGTTTCATCTATAAACTAAAAAAGCCGCCATTAGGCGGCTTTTTTATGATTATGATGCTGATTTTTGTTTTCTTACTCTTAATTTTTTTAACTCCGTTTGGAAGAATAGATACAGTGATGCAACTGTAAATACACTAAATCCAATTATCTCAAGGGGTTCTCCACCAGCTTCAAATAGCTTAACCAAACCTTCACCGCATAACTCTCCCCCAATAAAAATAAGGAAAATACCAAGCGCTTTAAAAATAATCCAAAGGTTCAGCTTAATAGCTGTTTTGAACAAAATGTATGTAATAACGACGGCCAGCAAAATGCCACTTATACTGCCGAATACAATAGAAGAGGCGTGTTGATTCACTTGTGTCAGATTAAAAATGATTAGTTCTGTTCCTTCACGAAAGACAGATAAAAAGGCTAAAACGATTAATCCCCACTTGGAAGAGCTTTTGGAAATTTTTGATGTAACTGAAGATGTCACTTCTTTGCTTCGGTGCAACCACAGAATAAAATAAGCAATAAGGCCAGCAGCTAAAAGCATCATGACTCCTTCAAAAATTTCTTCTGACTCTTCTTCTAACTCTTTCGCCTCATTAAAACCAATAAAGCCAAATACTAAGCTGAAAATAAGGCCAGCAGCAGCGCCAATAAAGACGGAATATTTTAAGTCTTTTCGGCCGATTTTTGTAACATGAGCTAAAATAATTCCAATGATAAGTGATGCTTCTAAACCTTCACGAAGCGACAAAGCCAAACTTGACCACATAAAAAGCTCCCCTTACGTTAAATGATAAATAATAATTTCTCTCTAATTTTAATGATAATGATTATCGTTGTCAATGTGATTTTTGGCTCTTTAATAAATTCTTATATAGGATTTTTCAGACTAAAGTATGAAAGTATTTCATTATAAAGTCGTGCGAAACGCAAGGACAAAGCGAATAAAATAAGAGTATCAACAATCAGTGGAGGTTTTAGTATGAGTTATACTCTTTTTATAAAAGCAAATGACAGATCGGCAAGTGAAGCGGTCAGCGTAAAATTATATGATGCGTTTTTAGAAAGCTATCAACAATCGCACCAAGGTGAAGAAATAATGGAGCTGAATTTGTTCAAAGAAGAACTTCCTTATTTAGGTGCTGACATGATAAACGGTCAGTTTAAATTAGCAAGAGGGCTAGAAGTGACGGCAGCGGAAAACAAAGCAGCAGAAATTGCTAATCGTTACCTAGAACAATTTGTGAAAGCTGATAAAATTGTCATTGCCTTTCCTCTTTGGAATTTTACTGTGCCGGCCGTGCTTCATACGTACTTTGATTATTTAAATCAAGCAGGCAAAACGTTTAAGTATACGCCAGAAGGTCCTGTGGGATTACTGGGCGATAAAAAAGTGATGTTATTAAACGCGCGAGGCGGAGTATATTCAGAAGGTCCATCAGCTGAGGTCGAAATGGCCGTTAAATATGTCAGCAGCGTACTTCAATTTTTTGGAGTTACGGATGTGAACTCTGTTATTATTGAAGGACATAATCAGTTTCCGGATCGTGCTCAAGAAATTATTGAAAGTGGCCTAGAACAAGCAGCACAAGCAGCCAAAACATTTTAAATAACCGTAGTAAAAAAGGACAGGACAAAAGTATTTTAGGTGAAGGTATATCCGAACGATAAATCGTTCGGGTTTTTTGCTGTATATCTTAAAAGTTAATAGGTAAAATGAATAAATAAGATAAGAAATATTCGCTTTATCTATAGGAGGAGCAGAGATGGATATTCGTCAGCTTAATTATTTTTTAGAAGTCGCCAAATTAAGGAGCTTTACTAAAGCATCTCAAAGTCTTCATATTTCACAGCCGACCTTGAGCAAAATGGTGAAAAACTTAGAAGAAGAATTGGAAGTAGAATTAATTGATCGTTCCGCAAGACAGATTGATTTAACGGATGCCGGGGAAGTTGTGTATGCGCAAGGACAAAAAGTTATGGCATCCATTGATGAGCTATCGACTTATTTATATGATGTGATGAATCTGAAAAAAGGAATGATTAAAATTGGAATTCCTCCATTGATTGGAGTGCTGTTCTTTCCAAAGATTATTAAAGGGTTTCAGCAGCTCTATCCAGATATCACAATTAAACTTATTGAATACGGAGCCAATCGTGTTCAAAAAGCAGTAGAAAAAGGAGAGTTAGACCTAGGTGTAGCGGTGCTTCCAGTAAATGAACATCTTTTTGACATTAATCCTTTTATCTCAGAAAAAATGCTTTTATATGTTCACCACTCTCACCCTTTAGCCTCTAAAACTCATGTGGAAATTAATGAACTAGCCCAAGAGAAATTTATTTTGTTTAATGAAGATTTTACGCTTCACGACCGGCTTATTCAGGCGTGTCAACAAGCAGGATTTGAACCTAATGTAGCTTACGAGAGCTCTCAATGGGATTTTATCGGTGAAATGATCGCGGAAAACTTAGGTGTATCTATCTTTCCACAATCCATTGCAGCAAAAGTGGATTCTGCTATCGTAAAAGCAGTTCCTATTACTAATCCTTCAATTTCATGGGATTTAGGATTGATTTTAAAAAAAGGTAAATATATTTCATATGCCTCTAAACAATTCCTCCACTATATGAATGAACAGCATTCTGTTTTATATAGATAAAATGCATATGTTGTATTGAATATATGTATTTTACGAAAGAAAGAATGTGCGCTAAAGTAGATAGTGTAGAAAACATACACGAAAACAAACATTGATTCCGCGCGGTGTCAGTAAAAAATACGGAGGCTGATTTTACATGGCACAAAATAGTTATCAAAAAGGTTTAGATAAATTAATGGAATATACGTTAACGAGTAACGATGATATTTCGACTCATTTAAAAATTACGGAAGACTTAAAAGACCTAGCTCCTGACGTTGGGAAATATATTATTGAATTTGCCTATGGAGACATTTATTCACGACCAGGTTTAACGAATAAGCAGCGAGCATTAGTAACCATTTCATCACTGGTTACTCAGGGTACAGAGCCTCAGCTTGAGCTGCATTTAAACACAGGTTTAACAGCTGGACTAGAGCCGAATGAAATTGTGGAAAGCATCATTCAATTAATTCCATACACAGGTTTCCCTCGCGTGTTAAATGCTTTAAGCGTAGCTAAGAAAGTATTCGCTCAGCGTGACGTGGAAGTAGAGACAGGCGAAAAAGAGCTAGTAGAAAATAAATAATAAGCACAAAAAAGACGCTCTAAAAGAGCGTCTTTTTTTTATGCGAGCTGCTTTTGTTTGGTTTCTTTTCCTAGAAAAACAACCGAACCAACACCGATTAAAATAGCTGCACAAAAGATTGAGAACGTAACGGTTAAAGAAACACCTTGAGTTGACATATACCCAACTAACAGCGGTCCTAGAATTCCTCCAATTCGTCCAAAAGAAGCGGCCATTCCAGCTCCTGTGCCTCGAATAGATGTCGGATATTGCTCAGGTGTATACGCGTACAAAGCTCCCCAAGCGCCTAAGTTGAAGAAAGACAACAGTATTCCTGCTGTTAGCAGCAGCCAAAGTGACTCCGCATTTCCGAAGATATATGCGCTGGCAGCCGTACCTAACAGATATGTGACCAATACGAATTTTCGGCCCATGCGTTCAATAAACCAAGCAGCCGTATAATAGCCAGGCAGCTGAGCTAATGTCATAATCAATACGTATTCAAAGCTTTTGATTAAGCTAAATCCTTTAATGACCATGACGCTAGGTAGCCATAAAAACATGCCGTAATATGAAAATACAACGCAAAACCACAGAACCCACAGCATAACGGTAGATTGACGATAAGGCTTAGACCACACGCTTCTTACATTGTCCGCAATAGACGGTTTCTTTTCCTTTGTCGCCTCTAAAAATTGAGGAGAATCTGGCAGTTTGATGCGCAAATAAATGGCATAAAATGCTGGTATAGCCGTTAGGATAAGAGCTAGCTGCCACCCGTAAGCTGGAATTACAAAGTAAGAAATAAGCGCTGCCAGTAGCCAGCCGAACGCCCAAAAACTTTCTAACAAGACGACCACTTTACCGCGTTTTTCCGGCGCCACGGTCTCAGACACAAGGGTAGAAGCAACAGGCAGCTCTCCTCCTAAACCCATTCCAATTAAAAATCGAAATACTAAAAAAGCAGCAAGGGTAGTAGTAAGAGCCGAAAGTCCGCTTGCCACTGAAAAAAGAACAAGAGTCACAATAAAAACGGTTTTTCGCCCAATTCGATCAGCCAGCAGCCCGAACACGAGAGCTCCAACGGCCATCCCGATCGAGTTAACGCTGCCTATCCAACTCATTTCAGTAGGGGAAAGTCCCCATTCAGCGTGAAGAGCTGCAATGATAAAAGACAAAATGCCAACATCCATTGCATCGAAGAGCCATCCTAGCCCTGCGATGCCAAGAAGCTGACGTTCTGATAATTGTTTTGTTTTCATGTCTTCCTCCTAGAAGCAAAGAATTTTGCTTTAAGTTTACACCTGTCTTGACATAATGTCACGTCTATTTTAAAGAAAAAATGCAAATGGAAAAGCTCTATACCTTAAGGTATAGAGCTAATTGTATTCTCACATTTTATCGTAAAGCATTTTTCCAGGCCATGTATACGCCATATGACCGCCATCTACCGTAATGCAGTCACCCGTTACATATGAGCTGTCATCGGATGCTAAAAATAATACGGCACCGGCTACTTCTTCTGGTTTGCCTAAACGGCCCATGGGATCGACCCATTCATATGCTTTTCTGAATTTTTTTCCTTCTTCAGCGCCTGATAAATCATCAAGAAGAGGCGTTTCAATTGTTCCAGGAGCAATTGAGTTAACGCGAATACCTTCACGAGCGTAGTCAATTGCCATGGTTCTTGTTAAGTTGGTAATAGCACCTTTCGCCGCGTTATAGCCAGAACGGTCTAAGTCTGCTGCCAGTCCGGATACGGATGAATTATTAATAATCGACCCGCCATTTTCTAACATCAGCGGAATAACATATTTGCTTACAAGAAATGTTCCGCGTAAATCTACCGACATTAAGCGATCCCAAAGTTCTACAGGATATTCGTGAAGCTTGCCGCCTTCTGTGTCTGTCCCCGCATTATTAAAAAGAATATCCACTTTTCCAAATTTCTTTTCAATTTCCGCTGTGAACTCTTTTACTTTTTCTTCTTCAGCTACATCGATATAGTAGGCGTATGCTTCACCGCCAGCGTCTTTAATTTCTTTTGCTACTTTTTTTACCCCGTCCAAATTAATATCGGCACAAATAACAACCGCTCCTTCTTTCGCAAAGCGCTCAGCAGTTGCTTTTCCTATACCAGAGCTTGACCCTGTAATAACAGCAATTTTTGATTCTAAACGTCCCAATTGTATCCCTCCGAAAAAATAAATATATAAGTATGTATGTTCATGTACCCATCTATTATTTTGATAAAACGTCGCTAGTTTATACGTATGTGAATAGAAATAAAAAGACGCAGCAAAACAAATCCATTGTATAATGAACAGCAGTATGTCAGGAAAAATGAGGTGTTTGTATGAAAGCAATCATAAAAAGTTTTATTAATGGACTCTTAACGATTGTCCCTATTATCCTTGTTATTTATATTTTGGTAAGAGTATTTAATTTTTTAGACAGCATTTTAGGGAACGTATTGAAGCCCTATATGAAGCAGGATTATATACCTGGTATTGGAATCTTAGCAACGCTTGTCTTAATTACGTTCTTAGGGTGGTTATCTACCCGTTTTTTCGCTGGGAAAATTATTAACTTAATTGATCGATTGTTAGAAAAAATACCGCTTGTTAAAACGCTATATAGTGTCATTAAAGATACATTTCAATCTTTTCTTGGAGAGAAAAAGTCTTTTTCAAAAGTAGCTTTAGTGCCAATGCCCGGCACGTCAATGAAAGTCATAGGGTTTGTGACCTCTGAAGAAGTAGAAGAGGTTATTCACTCGTTAAAAGACCATGTCGCTGTCTATGTTCCACAAACTTTTCAAGTAGCCGGTTTTACTTTTTTAATTCCAAAAGAAGAAATTGAATGGTTAGATATTAAGCCGGAAGAAGCAATGAAGTTCGTGTTATCTGGGGGAGTATCTAGTTCAAAAGCAGAAAAATAACAGAAGGCTTGAAGCCTTCTGTTATTTTTGTTGGAGTAAAGCTGTTAAAAGATTAAGCGGTTCTTCCAACGGTTTAAGTTCCGTTAAATTTCCAACCATGCCTTTTACAATAGCAGCGGTAGGCTTATCTTTTTTTAGCTCCGTTTGTAAAATGTGAAAGCTGTCTGCGTGTTCATCAGAAATATGATCGCTGGTGTCTAGCAGATGTTTAATTTCCTCAAGAGCTTGTTTTACCTGCTCATTTTTACTTAGAAAAGTCGTTCGTTCCTTTCCGTATATATCTTCACCAAAAGAAGCGGGAATAAGGGGACGAGGTTTTCTAGCTAATAAATCTTCTACTAATACGTCAACTCGTTCCATTATGTACTGCGCGACTTCTTTAAAGGTAAGCTCGTATTGATTGAAGATAATAATTTCTAAAAAGGAATGATGAATACCTTCAATCATTTTCGTTAAATCGGAGATATAAGGAGTTACGTCTTCTCCGTATACGCTAACGAGGCTTTTGCGATGAAAGTAAAACGTTTCTCGCTGCATTTTATGAACAAAGGTCTCCACTTCTTTGTTAAATGGAATCGATTTTTCACGGATTTGCATGATAATAAAATCTCTGTGCTCTGTAATAAATTCATAGAAATAGATGAGCTGATTCATATAGCGGCTGCGGGCATCGTTTACTTCCTCGTCGAGAGCATAAACAGAGCTAAAGAGCTTTTCATAGTAAAAGTTTAGAATTGATAATAAAAGTGCATCCTTAGATTTGAAGTGCAGGTAAAATGCACCTTTTGAAATGTTGCATTCATCTACAATTTCTTGCACAGAGGTAGCATTAAATCCTTTTTTTGCAAAAAGCTTAATCGAAGCTTCAATTATTCTTTTTTCTTTTTCTTTCAAGTATTCTACCTCCTTTATTAAACAATTTGACCATTCATTTCGTTAGATAATAGTATCATACACTAAAAAAGATAAAGGTATATATCAAAGTTAAGAACGGGAGTCAGTTCCTCTAAAAAAGATTTATCGTAAATATGTCTTTATTATGAACATATTAGGAGAGAGACTGCTTAGGGTTGACACTGACCGGTTAGTCATTTATATTTTAAGTTGTTGTGACCAATCAGTCAATTTTATTAGTATACATATATTTGAAGGAGGATATGCATTGGGGAAGTTTATTAAATTTTCATTGAAAAATAAATTTGCAGTATGGCTGTTAACACTCTTTGTCATTATTGCAGGGCTGTATTCAGGATTTAATATGAAGCTAGAGACTATTCCTGATATATCAACGCCTGTTGTAACAGTCAGTGCAACTTATCCGGGCGCCACTCCGGAACAAGTGGCAGACAAGGTGAGTAAGCCAATTGAACAAAAGCTTCAGGGACTGAGCGGCGTTGACACAGTTAGCTCGTCTTCTTATGAAAATATGGCTACCATTCAAGTTGAATATGGCTTTAGTAAAAATATGGAGAAGGCAGAAGACGAAGTCAGACGAGCTCTTTCAAACGTGGATCTGCCAGATGATGTAGAGGAACCAAATGTTTCAAGACAAAGCATCAGTGATTTTCCGATTATTTCATTAAGTGTTTCAGATGATAAAAAATCATTAGAAGACTTAACGAAGTATGTAAAAAATACCGTTGTTCCACAAGTTGAAAAAGTGCAAGGCATTTCTTCGGTCAGCGTTTCAGGAGAACAAGTTGAAGAAGCAGAACTTGTATTCAAACAAGACAAGCTCAAGCAGCTGGGACTCGATGAAGATACGGTGAAAAAGCTGATCCAAGCATCCGATGCAAAAGTGCCGGCTGGTACGTATACGATGGATGGATCTCAAAAATCTGTTGTGGTAGACGGAAAGATGACAACAGAAAAAGATTTGGAAAACTTAGAGATTCCAGCTGTGCCTAGTCAAGGAGCTGCTCAAGGTCAGCAACAAGGAATGAGCCAGCAGCAAACACAAGGAGCCGTGCAGCAGGCGCCGTCCGCAGCTTCGATTCCAACTGTGAAATTAAAAGAAATTGCGGATGTTAAAGTGACGGGGAAAGCAGAATCCATTTCTCGCACGAACGGAAAACCTTCAATTGCTGTACAAGTTGTCAAAGCGAAGGATGCGAACACAGTAAATGTTGTAAATGATATTAAAGAAAAAATGAATAGCCTAGAAAAGAAAAATAAAGACCTTCACGTTGACAATATTTTTGATCAAGGTAAACCGATTGAAGATTCTGTTCATACGATGCTAAATAAAGCTATTATCGGTGCGGTCTTTGCGGTTATTATTATTCTTTTATTTTTACGTGATATTCGTTCAACGATTATTGCCGTTATTTCAATTCCGCTTTCGCTATTAATCGCCATTTTGGCGCTCAAATCAATGGATATCTCTTTAAATATTATGACGCTTGGAGCGATGACTGTAGCCATCGGAAGGGTTGTAGATGATTCCATTGTCGTTATTGAAAATATTTACCGCCGCATGGCTTATCAGGAAGAAAAGCTTACAGGAAAAGATTTAATTGTCGCGGCGACGAAAGAAATGTTTGTTCCAATTTTTTCTTCTACAGTCGTAACCGTGGCCGTATTCTTACCGTTAGGTCTCGTAGAAGGACCGGTAGGAGAGCTATTCTTACCGTTTGCGTTAACGGTTGTTTTTGCACTGTTAGCATCACTGCTAGTAGCGGTAACACTCGTGCCAATGCTTGCTCATTCGTTATTTAAAACAAATGTAAAAGTCAAAGAAGAAAAGCCAAGCAAACTAGCGCACGGATATAAGCGAATTTTGAACTGGACGCTAAACCATAAGCTTATTTCCTTTGGGTTAGCCGTACTACTGTTAGTAGGAAGTTTATTTTTAGTTCCTTCTATTGGGGTTAGCTTTTTATCATCCGATCAAGAAAAAACGCTGACGCTTACGTATACACCGAAAGCCGGACAGTCTCAAAGCGACGTGGAAAAAGCAGCGAATCGCGCAGAAGCGTACTTGATGAAGCGAGATGGTGTCAAAACGGTTCAGTATTCGTTCGGTGAAGGTAACTCTTTTAATCCGGGAAGCAAAAATAACGTTTTAACATTTGTGCAATATGACGAGGATACACAAAACTTTGATAAAGAGCAGGATAAAGTATTAAAAGCTCTTAATAAACAAGCGAATCAAGGTGAATGGGGCTCCATGAATACGGCGTCTAGCGGCAGCAATAATTCATTAAACGTCCTTATTTACGGAGATAGCTTAGACGAAATCAAACCTTATGCTGACAAAGTTCAGCGCGTTTTAGAAAAGCATAAAGAACTGAAAAATGTCGATTCTACGCTTTCAGATACGTTTGATGAATATACGCTAGTACCGAACCAAAAGAAAGCCGCTGAACTCGGCTTGTCTGCTAGTCAAATCGGAATGCAAATTTCCAACCTTGGACAGCGTGAAGTATTAACAACTATCCAAAAAGACGGAAACGAAATTAACGTATACCTTCCAAAAGAAAAAGAGGATTTCTCTACTTTTGCCGAACTTTCAAGCACAAAAGTGACCTCTCAAACTGGACAGGAAGTTACATTAAATGAAGTTGTCGATATTAAAAAAGGTAAAACGTCGAATACGGTAACGCGCCGTGATAATAAAATTTATGCAGAGGTAAGTGCCGATATTAAGAGTGACGATGTAGGCGGCGTTTCTTCTAACGTTCAAAAAGAAGTGAAGAAAATTGATTTGCCAAGTGATATGGACATTAACTTTGGCGGAGCATCAGAGCAAATTAATGACTCATTTAGTCAATTAGGAATTGCCATGCTCGCAGCCATTGGTATCGTGTACTTCGTACTTGTACTGACATTTGGTGGAGGTTTAGCGCCATTTGCTATCTTATTCTCACTTCCATTTACACTCATTGGTGCGCTAGTGGCACTTTTAATCTCTGGGGAAACGATTAGTATTTCTTCGATGATTGGAGCTCTTATGTTGATTGGAATTGTGGTAACCAATGCGATTGTTCTGATTGACCGCGTGATTCATAAAGAGCAAGAGGGTCTTTCAACGCGTGAAGCTTTACTAGAAGCTGGAATGACACGTCTTCGCCCGATCTTAATGACAGCTATTGCAACGATTGGTGCACTGCTTCCATTAGCTTTTGGATTTGAAGGTGGAGGCCTTATCTCAAAAGGGCTAGGGGTTACCGTGATTGGAGGACTAACAAGTTCTACGCTGCTTACGCTCATTATCGTTCCAATTGTCTATGAGTTTTTTATGAAGTTTAAGAGCAAAAAAGTAAAAGAGTAGAAGCAAGACAAATTTCCGCTTTTGAGGTGAATAGCGATGAAGTCAATTGATAAACTAATGAAACAGCTGATTCAACAAGGAATTAAAGCAAAGAAAGTGACGATTGATAAATCAAAGCGCCAGCAGTGGATGTCCATGTCATTGCCTAAAACGGCATGGCAGCATTCAAAATAAAAAAGAGCTGACTTAGAGTCAGCTCTTTTTTTATTAACGATCTGTATCTTCAAATGATCCTTCTTGATAGGCGTCGCTTATTTGCTCATGTGTTTCTGCTAGACCTTGTGAGAGTGCATCTTGTCGGTTATAATCTTCTGTTTCGAACTGACGGTCAGCCATTTCATTTGTATCTGGCTGCTTTTTAGGCTGTTTTTTTGAATTCATTTTCACCACTCCTATTTAATAAAGTGAGACCACGGTTAGTGTGCGATGAAAGGAAATACATTATACATGAAAGAAAGAGCTTCGATTCGTCGAAGCTCTTTCTTTCATATTATTATTGTTTTTTATCTAAGAAGATTTTTTCAATATCATCAAGTACGATATTAGCTGCTAACACACCGCCTGCTGTATTCCAAGTAGCATCATCTACTTTATGAACATGATTTTCTTGAGCCACTTTTAGCTTTTTAAAGAGAGGATCGTTTATCCATTCTTTTTCAAGCTTTGTTGCTTCACCGTCTCCCGTTTCATAAGAGAAGTAAAATAGCTGATCGCCGTCCATTGCCGGAATGCGTTCTTTTGTTGCATTCATTTCAGCAAAATCATCCTTGTCTTGAGACTCAGGGCGAGCAAATCCAAGCTGATCTAAAATAACACCTGAGAATGAATCTTTATGATAGATACGAACGTCTCCAGCTGTAAAGCGTACAACTGAGATTTTTTGTTTTAACTGATCTCCAAGGCGTTTCTTTAAATCTGCTACGCGATTGTCATAGTCAGCTAATACTTCTTTACCTTTTTCTTCTTTGTTTACAGCTTTTGCATATAGCTTAAAGTTTGATTTCCAATCTCCGCGCAGCTCCTCAGAGAATACAGTCGGAGCAATTTGACTAAGCTGATCGTATACTTTTTCTTGTCGCATTTTATTTCCGATAATCAAGTCAGGCTTTAAAGCAGCGATTGCTTCTAAGCTTGGCTCGCTTTCTGTACCCACACTTTTAACGCCTTTCATCTGACCTTTAATATGGTCATACCACGGATTTCCTAACCATGATTGAACAGCGCCCACAGGCTTTACACCCATTGCAAGAAGAGCTTCAGTACCTTCGTTTGTTAAAACAACCACTCGTTTAGGCGTTCCTTTAATATCGGTTTTATCCATTGCGTGTTTTACTGTGTAAGTTTCGCCAGAACCCTCAGTTTTTTCTTTTTTATCGCTGTCAGCGCCGTTTGAATTACCGCAGGCTGCCAGCACAAGCAGTGTCATAATGGTAAGAATGGACAACAAATATGACAACTTGCCTTTAGAATATGTATTCACATCTTTTCCCCCTCGTAAGTGATAATGATTTTCATTAACAATTAAGATAATATTCTAACTTTTAAGCGGTGTCAATTAAAAATTGAAAATGATTCTCAAAATCATTGACACTTTTTTCAATGTTTCCTAAACTAAAGGTTAGATATATATAGGAATCATCTTAGAGGAGAGCAATGAAAATGATGCTACGCAGTGTTCAAATGAAAGTAATGGGGCTCATCATTGGAATCATGCTGCTTTTAATCTGTATTGGATTAAGTATCGTACTCGGATACACAGATACAAGTATCAAAACAGCATTTGAAGCTTTTCAAGCGTTTAACGGTTCGAATGAGCACATAGTTATTCAAAATATTCGATTGCCGCGCGCTATAATCGGTGCTGTGGTAGGTATTTGTTTAGGAATTGCAGGAGCAATGATGCAGGCGTTAACGAAAAACCCACTTGCTTCACCGGATATTATCGGTGTGAACGCTGGGGCCAGCTTTTTTATTGTTGTTGCAGTGATGATTTTTTCGGTCAATTCACTTCAAGCTTTTACATGGATTGCATTTGTAGGAGCGGCACTAACCGTAGTGGTTGTCTATTTTCTTGGGTCCATTGGAAAAGAAGGGCTAACGCCTATCAAACTGACGCTCGCAGGAGCGGCTATTGCAGCCTTTTTCTCTTCTTTAACACAAGGACTGCTAGCTGTGGATGAATCTTCGCTTGATCAAGTCCTCTTTTGGCTGGCAGGGTCTGTGCAAGGACGCAAGGTTGAAATGTTGTATGGCATACTGCCTTATGTAGTGCCAGCAATTATTGTTACTTTTTTTATCGCTTCAAAAATTAATATTTTAACGATTGGTGAAGACGTAGCCAAAGGATTAGGTCAAAGAACAGCTCTTGTCAAAATTATAAGCGGCATCATTATTGCGATTTTAGCGGGGGGAGCCGTTGCAGTAGCCGGTCCCATTAGCTTTGTAGGAATCATTGTTCCTCACGTTGTAAGAGCAATCGTAGGACAAGATTATCGCTGGGTATTTCCTTATAGTGCGGTTGTCGGCGGGATTTTAATTTTATTAGCTGATGTTGGCGCAAGGTACGTCATTATGCCTCAAGAAATCCCTGTTGGAGTCATGACTGCTGTTATTGGTACACCTTTCTTTATCTATATGGCAAGGAAAGGGGCGAAGACGTCATGAAAACATACTTATCTCTTCGCTTAAAGAGAATTTCATTTTTAGTTAATATAAAAGCTGCTCTAATCATTACCGGATTTTCAGCTGTCCTTGTTGCACTCTTTTTGTTAAGTGCAGGTACGGGTGACTTATTTATTAATCCATTTCGTGTAATTAAAATTTTAGCGGGTCATGGGTTGGAGTTTGAACGATTAGTTGTTACATCTTTTAGACTGCCGCGTATTATTGTTGCCATTTGTGCTGGTATTTGTCTAGCTATTGCGGGCGCTATCTTGCAGGGGCTTGTGAGAAATCCGCTTGCTTCACCAGACTTAATTGGATTAACAGGAGGAGCGTCAGTTGGTGTAGTGTTATTTTTGACACTATTTAGTGATAAAAGCAACTCGTTAACCGTAAGTATTAATTGGATGCCTGTTAGCGCATTTTTAGGTGCCGTGGCAGTGGCGCTTTTACTTTATGTGTTTGCCTGGAAAAATGGTGTCTCTCCTATTACACTAGTATTAATAGGAATTGGATTAACAGCGTTAACGAAAGCTATGACCACGCTGTTTATGATTATGGGTCCTATCTACCGCGCTAGCCAGGCAAATATTTGGATTACCGGAACGGTGTATGGTTCAAATTGGGCCAGTGTTTCCGTACTAGTTCCAGTTACTGCAGGGCTGGTTATAATTACGATTTTAATGATTCGAAATTTAAATGTTCAAGAATTAGGTGAAGAAATTGCGACTAACGTTGGAAGTCGCGTTCAAAAAAATCGATTGGCACTATTGCTGATGAGCACAGCTTTAACCGGGAGCGCCGTTGCATTTGCCGGTGGAATTAGCTTTGTAGGGTTACTTGCTCCACATATTGCCCGAAAGCTTGTAGGTTCGTCATTCGGCGCTTTAATACCGCTATCGGCACTAATCGGAGCGATTTTAATCACAGCAGCAGATTTAATTGGCCGAACATTCTTCTTGCCAATCGAAGTGCCAGCAGGTGTATTTACAGCTGCAATTGGCGCACCATACTTCATTTATTTACTATACAAACAAAGAAACGTATAGCATTCTTTGTAGAAGGAGCGATTCGCATGCATTCGTTAGAAACAAAGTCGCTAACATTATCATATGGAGAAGCGATGATTATAGATGAGCTTGACGTTACCATCCCAAAGGGTGAGATTACGGTTTTTATCGGCAGTAATGGATGCGGAAAATCTACGCTGCTGCGTTCACTGGCAAGGTTATTGAAGCCACATGCAGGCTCTATTTTACTAGAAGGTTCTAAAATTTCTTCTCTTCCTACCAAGGAAATTGCAAAGCAGCTAGCAATCCTTCCTCAAGGTCCTGTTGCACCTGAAGGTCTGACTGTGCTGCAGCTTGTTAAACAAGGGCGCTATCCGTATCAAAATTGGTTCCGCCAGTGGTCTCAAGAGGATGAAGAAAAAGTGCAAAATGCACTGGAAGCAACAGGCTTAGCAGACTTGGCAGATCGTCAAGTTGATTCGCTTTCTGGGGGACAGCGTCAGCGCGCATGGATTGCCATGACACTAGCGCAAGATACAGATATTATTTTACTTGATGAACCGACAACATATTTAGATATGACGCATCAAATTGAGATCTTGGACTTGTTGTTTGAACTGAATGAAAAAGAAAATCGTACCATCGTAATGGTGCTGCATGATTTAAACTTAGCTTGCCGCTATGCTCATCATATTGTGGCGCTTCAAGATAAAAAAATCTATGCACAGGGAAGACCAGAAGAAGTCATTAACTGCGATTTAGTACAGCGAGTCTTTAATATGAACTGTGAAGTGACGGTTGATCCGTTATTTGGAACGCCTCTTTGTATTCCTCATGGGCGCGGACGATGTATTGTGAATAAGCTGCGAGTTGAAACGCAGCATGCTCAGTAGGAATGAGCAAAGCGAGTTAGCAGAAAAATTCCGCTGTACGTTTAAAGATAACTCGCTGTACAGGTTTTCTCCTGCCAGCTGCATGGATGAAAGTAAGGTGAAGGTGCAGCTATTATGGATTCAAGAGACGATGGAGGCCGCTAGTTTGAGAGCAGCTGCTTCAATGTTAGCAAAGCGGTATAGTTTTGTTGTGGTTGCGGCTTTGTATTCATTTATTGTGTTTCAAAAAAAGATAAATGTATCGACTAAAAATGTATCTTTGCATACCGAACAAGTTGAAACGATGTGGCTTCCAAAAGTGTTTATCTCAGAAATTGAGACGACAGAAGTAACAGAGGATAATCGCGAAATTCTTCTTGATGAACTTCTTGATGAATTGTTTGCTCATCAAATTGAGCCGATGTGGTCAGTACTGCGTAAAGTGACAAAAATCTCAAAGCTGACGCTGTGGGAAAACGTAGCTGTTTATATTCACTGGCTTTATGATTTGCTTTTAGCAAACGAAGAAATAGACAATGTGAAAGTGCAAAAGAATTTACGATACGTGTTAGAAGAAGCTGAGGGACGTCACTTTGGTTCATATCATAACAATCCGCTTGCTCGGTACAGTTCACCTCCTCAATATATAGAGAAACAAAAGCAGGAGATAAGAGTACGAAAAACGTGCTGTTTGTCCTACCAAACAGGAGATAAAGAGACTTATTGTCGAACGTGTCCGGTTATTTGTAAACCAAAGAAAGGAGTGACTGCGCATGAGTAAAACCTTTCAAGAGCAATTCGACGGTTTGATTGAAAAGTATACGGAACTAATGGTTGGAGAAAGTGATGAACAGCTGCAGGAAAAAGTGAAAATGTGGGCACTTTACAACCATATCTCAAAATCTATGCCGCCTTTAACAAAGCATTGGAATCAATTATATCCAGACGCAAAAGCGGAAATGATTGAAATTGTGAAGGAAATAAAAGAGCTGAATGAAGCGCATCGAGCGTCACAGCGAAAACCAGAATAAAAACATTCATCACGAAGCTGATGAATGTTTTTTTATCAAAAAAGCTCCAGGTAGCTTTTTGATCTAGTGTGCATATGTTAATGAAGGGTGCCTATCTATCTGGTTGATAAAATGGTAAAATTAATGATAATTAGATAAAATTTGTGAGGTGTATGACAAGTGAAGGCGGGGGGTTGCTTTGGAACAAACGATAAGAAACTTTTTTTTATTGTTATCAAAAAGCAAAAAGTTAACAAAGCTGGCTAAGCGCTATGGTTTACGTTTTGGGGCAGCAAGGTTTGTTGCAGGGGAAACCATCGATGAAGCTGTTAGTGTGATAAAAAAGCTAAATGAACAGGGATTAAAAGTAACGATTGATTATCTCGGAGAGTTTGTGGAAAGTGAAGCTGAAGTCAATAATGCTGTGGCTCAATGCATAAAGGCCATCCATCTTATACACAAAGAAAGGTTAGATTCAGAAATTTCTTTGAAATTAACGTCTATGGGACTTGATATTTCTGAAGATCTGGCGCTTCATCATATGCGTCATATTCTAAATGAAGCGGAAAAATATAGCGTGTTCGTGACGATTGATATGGAAGATTATAAGCGATGCAGCAAGACGATTAAGCTGTTTAAACAATTAAAAAGTGAGTATGACCACGTAGGGACGGTACTTCAGGCATACTTATATCGAACAGAAAGTGACGTTCGCGAATTAGATGCTTATGCTCCTAAATTAAGGTTAGTAAAAGGAGCGTACAAAGAAGCGGCAGACGTGGCTTTTCCTGATAAAGAAGACGTAGACGAAAACTTCAAAAACATAATTGGACTTCATTTATTAAACGGTCACTACACAGCAGTTGCTACTCATGATGAACGAATCATTCAGTATACAAAAGAGTTTGTTAAAAAGCATGGAATTTCAATGAATCAGTTTGAATTCCAGATGCTATACGGTATTCGACCAGAAAGGCAGGTTCAGCTCGTAGCAGAACAATATCAAATGAGAGTGTACGTTCCTTATGGAACGGACTGGTATGGGTACTTTATGAGGCGCCTTGCAGAAAGACCTGCAAATGTCGCATTTGTCTTAAAAGGAATCGTAAAAAAATAACCATGAAATGGTCGTGATGACAGAATAAGAAATAGTCAAAAATCGAACATGATTCGATTACTCATGTTCGATTTTGAGGTTAATGTCCTTGTGTATTATGCTTTGTGTACTGCTGGTTTTGAGATGTCTTTTTGCCGCGTCCGTGCGGTTCATTAACCGGTCCAGCATTTCCTTTAACGCTTGCTGCGCTTACGCCTGCTGAAGATGGATCTTTCTTTAATTTACTCACAAAATCACCTCCTGTGTATTAAGATAACCAAACACATTAAAAATAGTTAGAGATAATATTGTGAATATATTGCGAAAATTTAAAAAATGCTTTATAGTAAAAACAGAGATTAACAGTGACTCTCTTTTTTTACACATAAAATGAATGACCATTCATTCAATATATCAAAGGGGATGTGGGGATAATTATGAACATAAAAAAAGCCGCCGTTTTAGGTTCAGGAGTTATGGGCTCTGGAATTGCAGCTCATTTAGCGAATGTAGGAATTCCAACGCTTTTGCTAGATGTGGTTCCAGCTTCATTAACACCAGACGAGAAAAAAAAACAGCTAACGCTTGAAGATAGGCAAGTCAGAAATCGGTTGAGCACAACTGCTTTAGCTAAATTAACGAAGCAAAAACCGGCACCTTTAACGTCGAAGTCGTCACTATCGTTAATTACGCCGGGAAACCTTGAAGATCATTTACAGCAGTTAAGCGACTGCGATTGGATCATTGAAGTAGTAGTGGAACGCCTTGATATTAAACAGCAGTTGTTTGAAAAAATTGACGGCGTACGAAAAAAAGGAAGTATTGTAAGTTCAAATACTTCAGGAATATCGATCCACGAAATGGCTAAAGGACGCTCAGAAGATTTTAAAGCGCATTTCTTAGGAACGCACTTTTTTAATCCACCTCGTTATTTAAAGTTATTAGAAATTATTCCAACTCATGACACAAAATCAGAAATTGTTGAATATATGAAAACGTTTGGTGAAGATGTATTGGGTAAAGGAGTAGTTATTGCAAAAGATACGCCTAACTTTATCGCCAACCGTATCGGTACGTACGGTTTACTTGTGACCGTTCAAGAAATGTTAAAAGGTAATTACAGCGTGGGAGAAGTTGACTCTGTGACGGGTCCCTTAATTGGAAGACCAAAAAGCGCAACGTTTCGAACGTTAGACGTAGTGGGACTAGACACATTTATTCATGTGGCCAACAATGTGTTTGACAAAGTGGAAGGCAAAGAAAAAGAGGTATTCGACGTGCCTTTATTTATGAAACAAATGCAGGAAAATGGCTGGCTGGGAAGCAAGTCGGGGCAAGGCTTCTTTTTAAAGAAAGGCAAGGAAATTTTAGAACTTGATCCTAATACACTTCAATACGTCGAAAGAAAGAAGTTAAAAACAGCTTCTACCGAATTAAGTAAGCAGGCACAAGGGCTGCAAAACAAAATGAAAGCGCTTATATATTCTGATGATCGTGCTGGACAGCTTCTTTGGAACATTATCAGCCCCGTTCTTGTGTATGCAGCACAGTTGAAAAATGAAATCGCCGACGATATCGTCGCCATTGATCAAGCTATGAAGTGGGGATTTGGCTGGAAAATGGGTCCTTTTGAGACGTGGGATGCAATTGGTTTAGAAAAATCAATTGAGAAGATGGAGCAGTCTGGCTTAGCCATCCCGCAGTGGGTAAAACAAATGCAGGAAAATGGATTTACAAGCTTTTATAAAGAAATGGAAGGTCAAACGCTTTACTACGAAGAGGATGAGTATAAAGCAGTAAAAGAAAATAAAAAGGTGATCCACCTGTCATCTTTACGCTCTCAAAATAATGTCATTTTAGAAAACAGCGGAGCGAGCTTAATTGATTTAGGAGATGATGTGGCATGCCTGCAGTTTACTTCTCCTAACAATGCGATTGGGCTAGATATTATCAGCTTATTGAATCAGTCTCTTGAAGAAGTGAACAAGAATTATAAGGGGCTGGTCATAGGAAACCAAGGAAAAAATTTCTGCGTTGGCGCTAACTTAGCTATGATTTTGATGGAAGCACAAGATGACAATTATTTTGAAGTTGAGCTTGTCATTAAACAATTTCAACAGGCAATGATGAAGGTGAAATATAACGAAAAGCCGGTTGTTGCAGCTCCATTTGCGATGACTCTTGGAGGCGGAGCAGAAATTTGCTTACCGTCAGCTAAAATCCAAGCTTCTGCTGAAACTTACATGGGCCTTGTAGAAGTAGGAGTCGGGTTAATTCCTGGCGGAGGAGGTAACAAGGAGCTTTATATCAAACAGCTAAATGGTTTACCGAACGGTGTAACGCTCGATCTTCAGCAAATTGCCAATAAAACATTTGAAACAATTGCTACTGCAAAAGTATCTACTTCTGCTGCAGAAGCTAGGCAGCTAAACTTTTTAAACCGCCATGATGCTATCAGTGTAAACGGAGATCACTTGCTGAATGATGCAAAGAACTCAGTCCTTGCTTTACACGACACGGGCTATAAACCGCCTGTAAAAACTAAAGTTCCTGTCGTTGGAGAAACAGGATATGCAACGTTGCTGCTAGGAGCTCAATCCATGAAATATTCAGGATATATATCAGAACATGATTACAAAATTGCTAGTAAGTTAGCATTTGTATTAGCTGGAGGACGCGTAGCGTTTGGTTCCGAAGTGGATGAAGAGTATTTGCTTGATTTAGAGAGAGAAGCATTTTTAAGCCTTGTTGGAGAAGCGAAGTCTCAAGAACGTATGCAGCACATGTTAGTTAAAGGAAAGCCACTGCGCAATTAAGGGGGAGAAAAAATGAGAGAAGCAGTTATTGTAGCAGGTGCTAGGACACCGGTCGGAAAAGCAAAAAAAGGTTCATTGGCAAGTGTTAGACCTGATGATTTGGGAGCTATTGCGGTTAAAGAAACTCTTCGCCGAGCAGGCGGATACGAAGGACCGATTGATGATTTAATTATTGGTTGTGCGATGCCTGAGGCAGAACAAGGTTTGAATATGGCTCGAAATATTGGCGCTCTTGCAGGTTTGCCTTATACGGTGCCAGCAATAACGATTAATCGTTATTGTTCATCAGGTTTGCAAAGTATTGCCTACGGTGCAGAACGAATTATGCTAGGGCAAGCCAAAGCAGTGTTAGCTGGAGGAGCAGAATCAATGAGTTTTGTTCCGATGTTTGGAAACGTAGCGCGTCCGAATGTTCAGCTGGTTGAAAATGCGCCGGAGTATTATATGGGCATGGGACATACAGCAGAACAAGTGGCGATGAAATACGGCATTTCACGTGAAGACCAGGATGCATTTGCCGTACGCAGCCATCAAAAAGCAGCAAAAGCACTTCAAGAAGGGAAGTTTAACGACGAAATTGTTCCCGTGGAAGTGACGCTTCGGAAAATCGATGAAAACAATAAGCTACGTGAACAAAAGCTGATGTTCTCTCAAGATGAAGGAGTTCGTCCTGGCACAACTGCGGACGTATTAGGGAAACTTCGTCCAGCCTTTTCGATTAAAGGATCCGTCACAGCTGGAAACTCTTCGCAGACAAGTGACGGAGCTGCATCCGTTTTTCTAATGGATAAAGAACAAGCTGAAGCAGAAGGCTTAAAGCCTTTGCTTAAGTTTCGCTCATTTGCAGTTGGAGGAGTTCCGCCTGAAGTAATGGGGATTGGCCCGGTAGCTGCCATCCCTAAAGCTCTTAAACTAGCAGGGCTGGAGCTTTCTGATATCGGATTGTTTGAATTAAATGAAGCATTTGCTTCTCAAGCACTTGGCGTTATTCGTGAATTAAATATTAATGAAGATAAAGTAAATGTAAACGGAGGCGCTATTGCCTTAGGTCATCCATTAGGCTGTACTGGAGCTAAGCTGACTCTTAGCTTAATGCACGAAATGCAGCGTCGAAATGAGCAGTTTGGAATTGTCACCATGTGTATTGGTGGAGGAATGGGAGCTGCTGGTGTATTTGAATTGTTAGCATAATCATTTCAAAGGGGGATATGAACATGTCAAATAAAACAAAACAAATGATTAAAGGTGGAAGTTTTTTAATTGAAGAAGGCGATGCAAGCCGCGTCTACACGCCGGAGGATTATACATCTGAACAAAAAATGATTGCCAAGACGACAGATGAATTTGTAGAAAATGAAGTCCTTCCGCAAGTGGAATATTTAGAAAAGCATGAATTTGACCGTTCTGTAAAGCTATTAAAACAAGCTGGTGAATTAGGCTTGCTTGGTGCAGATGTACCGGAAGAATACGGTGGGCTTGGTTTAGATAAGATTACTTCGGCTTTAATTGCTGAAAAAATGTCTCGAGCAGGCGGATTTTCCATCACTCATGGTGCTCATGTAGGAATTGGGTCATTGCCAATCGTCTTATTTGGAACAGAAGAGCAAAAACAAGCATATTTACCTGCTTTAGCGGTAGGGGAAAAAATAGCGGCTTATGCGCTGACTGAACCGGGTTCTGGTTCGGATGCTCTCGGTGCTCGAACAACAGCTCGCCTTAACGCAGAAGGTACACACTATGTGTTAAATGGAGAAAAGCAGTGGATTACGAATGCTGGATTTGCTGATGTATTCGTGGTGTACGCAAAAATTGACGGCGATAAATTTTCTGCTTTTATCGTTGAACGCGAATTTCCAGGCGTTTCGGTTGGCCCGGAAGAGAAGAAAATGGGAATCAAAAGCTCATCAACCAGAACGTTGATTCTTGAAGATGCGCTTGTTCCAAAAGAAAACGTGCTAGGTGAAATTGGAAAAGGCCATGTGATTGCCTTTAACATTTTAAATATTGGGCGCTATAAGCTTGGAGTTGGAGCAGTTGGAGCAGGGAAACGTGCGTTAGAAATTACGTCTCAATACGTTAACCAGCGTCAGCAGTTTAAAACCCCAATTGCTAAATTCTCATTAACACAAGAAAAGTTAGCCACAATGGCTTCTAAATTGTATGCAACTGAAAGCTCTGTATATCGTACGGTAGGACTTTTTGAAGACCATATGGGCCAGCTTTCAGAAGAACAGCAAAAAGACGGAAAACAAATTGCTGCTTCCATTGCTGAATATGCTATCGAATGTTCATTAAATAAAGTGTTTGCCACGGAAGCTCTTGACTACATTGTAGATGAAGGCGTGCAGCTTCATGGAGGCTACGGTTTTATGAGCGAGTATGAAATTGAGCGTCTGTATCGCGATTCTCGCATTAATCGTATTTTTGAGGGAACAAATGAGATTAACCGTCTTTTAGTACCAGGCACATATTTACGCAAAGCGTTAAAAGGAGAGCTTCCACTGCTTCAAAAAGCACAAACGCTTCAAGAAGAATTGATGATGCTTATGCCGCAGGAAGTAGGAAATGAGCCGTTAGATCAAGAAAAAATGCTTGTGCAAAACGGGAAGAAAATTGCGCTCTTGCTTTTGGGATTAGCTGCACAAAAGTATGGCAAAGAATTAGAAAAAGAACAAGAAATTCTCGTTAATATTTCTGATATGATTAGTAACGTATATGCAATGGAATCTACTGTTTTACGTACTGAAAAAGCCATTTCCAAAACAGGAGTAGATCAAAACAGCTTAAAATTAAAATACACGCAAGTATTCTGCCAAGAAGCATTTAATCGAATCGAAGCAGATGCAAAAGAAACGTTAATTGGCGTTGAACAAGGTGATACGCTTAGAGTCATGCTTTCGTCTCTTCGCAAATTAACTCGCTATACACCAATCAATGTAATTAGCGTAAAGCGCGAGGTTGCAAAAACGCTTCTAGAAGTAGAGAAGTTCACAGTTTAAGGAAAAAGGAGCTCGTTTTGCGAGCTCCTTTTTGTTTAAGAAGCCTCTATCTAGGTAAATGATAAAGGATGTGTTAAAATACGAAAAAAGCTTAAAATAAAGGGTGGTTGACGAAATGTCATTATTTTTTTATTCATATCCAAAGTGCGGTACGTGCCGAAAAGCAAAGAAGTGGCTCGATGATAACGGAGTAGCATATGAAGAAATTCATATTGTAGAAAATCCGCCAACAAAAGAGCAGCTGCAAGCTTACTATCAGAACAGCGGCCTAGAATTAAAAAAATTCTTTAATACAAGCGGTAAAAAATATCGCGAGTTAGGTCTTAAAGATAAAGTAAGCAGTGCGAGTGAAGACGAACTTCTGTCTATTCTTGCTTCAGATGGCATGTTAATTAAGCGTCCGCTGCTAGCAGATGGACAAAAAGTAACGCTTGGTTTCAAAGAAGAGCAGTTTGAGGACGTGTGGAAGTAAGTTTTCAAATAGAAAATTTTTACCTTTTACGTTACACTGTTAATAGGAAGTTATTTTAGGTTGTAGAAAGTGTTCTCCACGTTGAAGGCGCTTTTTATATAAACAAATTACGATACATATTTTGGAGGGATTAAGATGAGTACACCAAAAGATTTGCGTTATTCTGAAGAGCATGAATGGGTAAAAACAGAAGGAGACGTTGTCCGCGTAGGTATTACACATTTCGCTCAAGCTGAGCTTGGAGACATCGTATTCGTTGAATTGCCAGAAGTAGGAGCAACAGTAGAAGCTGACGAGCCGTTTGGTAGCGTTGAATCAGTAAAAACAGTTTCTGAGCTTTACGCACCAATTAGCGGTGAAGTTGTAGCAGTAAACGACAACTTAGGCGATAGTCCTGAACTTGTTAATGAATCTCCATACGAAGAAGCATGGATGATTACAATCAAACCATCTGATGCTTCTCAAGTAGACAAGCTGATGACAGCAGAGCAATACGAAGAAATGACAAACGAAGGATAATACTCCTCCATAAATTGTCTTTATGAAAAGTTTTTGACTGGACACTCTATTAGTAAACAAGCTAAAGGAGTGTCTTTTTATGTTTGAAAAACAAAAAATGGACGTTACAGATCGCGTTACAGCTAAATTTCATGACGGCGGTATGAAATTATATGTTGATAAGCAGCCAATTGGTGAAGTTAGTTATGGGACAAGCGGCAATGAATACCGCTTTGAAGAAGGATATTCGCAAGAAAATAATAAGTTCTATCAATATGCGGACGTACAAAAACAAGGTGAAACGCAAAAATATACAGACTGCGACGAAGAAGCAGGATGGTGCTAAACAGTGGCAACTGCCGCTGTTTTTCTTGTTTTATGGAAATAATATGGCCTAAACTGCCTTTTAAAAGAGTTCTTTCTTGCAAATTTCTTTTAAAAAACAGGTGAACTGTGATACATTAACGAATATTGTATAGCATAAAGAAATGATGTTACTATACAACTGACGATTATGGGTGATGAAAATGGGGCTAATTGAAATTGAAAAAGTAATTATTGTCGAAGGAAAGTCAGATAAAAAGCGTATTCAAGATATCATTCGAGAACCAATTGAAATTATTTGTACAAACGGTACGATTAGTTTATCAAAGCTGGATGAAATTATTGACTGTACGTTTAACAAAGAGGTATACATACTCGTTGACTCTGATGATTCAGGGAATAAGCTGAGAAAACAATTTAAACGAGAGCTTCCGGAAGCAGAGCATCTATATATTGATAAAATGTACCGAGAAGTTGCTGCCGCCCCTAGACATCACATAGCAACAGTATTGCTGAGTGCCAATATCGATGTTAATGCAGAATTTTTAACATAAAAGGAATGAGCAACATGCAAGAATGGAGCGAAAAACAGCTGGATGATCAGTTAAAAGAAGGAGAAAGAGCCTTTATCTTTTTCCATACGCCTTTTTGCGGGACATGTCAGCTGGCAAAAAAAATGTTAACCGTGGCAGAAGCGATGCTGCCGGATGTAACCATCGGAATGAGCAATTTAAATTATATGCCTTCAAAAGCAGAATTATTTTCTATTGAAAGCGTACCTTGTTTGATTGAAGTGGAAAATGGTGAAATGGTAAAAAAACTCTACGCGTTTCATTCCATCGAGCACGTACTCGAGGAGCTTCGATAATCAAACGTTTGTTTAAAATGAAGAAGTGGAAAGAGAGCGAACCGTTGGGGCTGTTGAAATCTTGGGATATTATCCCAAGAACAAAATCTGTTGACAGCCTATCTGACACATGCTAAAATCACACTCATGAATGTTCATAAATGAATGAATATTTCCCAAAAACAAAATAATTGTTGCGAACTCTTATCAAGAGAGGTGGAGGGACTGAGCCCTGTGAAACCCGGCAACCGTCAGACTAACTGAAATGGTGCCAATTCCTGCAAAGCTATGCGCTTTGAAAGATGAGAGAAAGGATTAAATATCGAGCCTTTCTGTCATGCGCAGAGAGGCTTTTTTAATAGGGAAAATTGTTTTACGGCTTTTTCATCCTATAGGGCAACCTAACATAATTAAGTTTTTATTAAAGAAGGTGAAGAAATATGATTACATTAACAGACGTTACAAAAATTTATCAGGCCAAAAGCGGTCAAGTAACAGCTGTTGATAATGTGAATCTAACCGTTAACCAAGGTGAAATTTACGGAATTATTGGTTATAGCGGAGCGGGGAAAAGTTCTTTGATTCGCTTGCTAAACGGATTAGAAACACCAACGACAGGAACGGTCGAAGTAGCAGGTAATGATATTGGAAAAATTAAAGGCGGAAAACTCAGAAAAGCTAGACAAGAAATTAGTATGGTATTTCAGCACTTTAATATCTTGTGGTCGCGTACGGTACGAGAAAATATTGCCTTTCCGTTAGAAATAGCAGGGATTTCAAAAGAAAAAAGAATGAAACGAGTAGACGAACTTATTAAGCTAGTCGGGCTTGAAGGGCGTGAAGATGCTTATCCATCACAGCTTAGCGGGGGACAAAAGCAGCGTGTTGGGATTGCTCGAGCCCTAGCGAACAATCCAAAAGTATTGCTTTGTGATGAAGCAACATCAGCGCTTGATCCTCAAACGACAGATTCTATTTTAGATCTGTTAGTAGATATTAATGAGAAGCTAGGGTTAACCATTGTATTGATTACTCATGAAATGCACGTCATTCGTAAAATTTGTCATCGAGTAGCCGTTATGGAAAATGGGGCAGTAGTAGAAGAAGGACAAGTGCTAGAAGTATTCAGAAAACCTAAGCAGCCGATTACAAAACGATTCGTTCAACAGATTTCTGAACCAGAGGAAACGTTTGAAACGATTGAACAAGTAAAAGAGCTGTATCCAAGCGGGCAAATTATTCAGCTGACGTTTGTTGGCGGAAAAGCAGAGCAACCGCTCATTACAACGATTTTAAAACAGTTTGATGTAACGATTAATATTTTGCAAGGAAAGATTTCTCATACACAAACAGGTTCATACGGGACGTTGTTCGTTCATTTAGACGGAGAATTAACAGAAGTTGAAAAAGTCATTGCATACATTCATGAGCAGCAGGTAGAAGTGGAGGTAATGACAAATGCTTGAGAAACTATTTCCAAACGTTATTTTAGATGATTTTATTCAAGCGACAAATGAAACACTATATATGACGGCTATTTCAGTTGTAGCCACATTTGTTCTAGGTATTTTATTGGGCTTGCTTTTATTTTTAACGTCCAAAGGACAGCTTTGGCAAAACAAACCTTTATATGCCATTGTGTCGGCGGTTGTAAATATCTTTCGTTCCATTCCATTCATTATTTTAATTGTTTTACTGATTCCATTTACCAAAGCATTGGTAGGAAGTATTTTAGGCGCTAATGCAGCGTTACCGGCTTTAATTGTTGGAGCAGCACCATTTTATGCGCGTCTTGTAGAAATTGGTCTGCGTGAAATTGATAAAGGTGTTATTGAAGCTGCTAAATCAATGGGAGCCACAACAAGCACTATTATCTTTAAAGTGCTGTTACCTGAATCGCTGCCAGCTTTGATTTCCGGTTTGACAGTAACAACCATTGCGTTAGTCGGCTATACGGCAATGGCGGGTGTGATTGGAGCTGGAGGTCTTGGAAACCTTGCATATTTAGAAGGATTCCAGCGCAGTCATAATGACGTAACGCTAGCCGCTACGATCTTAATTTTGATTATTGTATTTATTATCCAACTTATTGGAGATGCGATTACTGCAAAAATTGATAAAAGATAAAGGGAGGATTATTTATTATGAAAAAATGGCTTTCAGCTTTAGCATTAACATCTGCGCTAGTAGTAGGATTAGCGGCGTGTGGATCTAACAATGGATCAAAAGATGAAAAGAAAATTGTCGTGGGTGCATCTAATACGCCTCATGCTGAAATTTTAGAACAAGCAAAACCTATTTTGGAAAAACAAGGAATTGATTTAGAGATTAAAAAATTCCAAGATTACATCTTACCGAACACAGCTCTTGCAAACAATGAAATTGATGCCAACTACTTCCAGCACGTTCCTTATATGAATTCAGTGCTAAAAGATCATAAAGGTGAAAAAGGGTATGATTTCGTAAGTGCCGGTGCCATTCACATTGAACCAATTGGTATCTACTCTAAAAAATACAAAAGCTTAAAAGATCTTCCGAAAAACGGCACAGTTATTATGCGTGATGCAGTAGCAGAGCAAGGACGTATTTTATCGATTTTTGAAAAAGCTGGCGTGATCAAATTAAAACCAGGCGTAAAGAAAACAGACGCACAAATTAAAGATATTGTGGAAAACCCTAAGAATTTAAAATTTAAAGCCGATGTTGAAGGCGGATTGTTACCTCAAATGTACAAAAACAATGAAGGCGACGCTGTTGTTATCAATGCTAACTATGCTATCGATGCTGGTTTAGATCCAGTAAAAGATCCAATCGCAGTGGAAAGCAAAGAAAATAACCCATATGCAAACATCATTACGGTTCACAAAGGTGACGAAAATAAAGATACAGTGAAAGCTTTAGTAAAAGTTCTTCACTCTAAAGAAATTCAAGACTACATTAAAGAAAAATACAAAGGCGGAGTATTACCGGTAAATAAATAATAGAAGAAAAGCGCTTGCCCACTCTGGGCAAGTGCTTTTTTGTATGCATCAAAACGAATAACTCTTATTTTTCTCACGCATACTAACCGTGAAAACTTTACTGATGATGGGAGCTGACGTTATGCAGCAAGAAGCACGTCATTCAACTGAGCAAGCACTTCATGATTATAAAATGGGTGTTGGGAAATTTAGCGAAAAATTGCCGGAAGTAACAAAAACGTTTAATGCGTTTACTGAAGCATGTTTTGGAGAAGGTTCTCTTTCTAAAAAAGAAAAGCAGTTAATCGCGCTAGGAATCAGCGTAGTAGCTCAAGACGAGTACTGTATGATTTATCATACAAAAGGCTGCATTGATCAAGGTGCAACTGAGCAAGAAATTTTAGAAGCATGCGGAGTATCAGCGGCATTTGGCGGAGGCGCAGCGATGAGTCAGTCCGTTACGCTTGTCCAAGAGTGTGTTTCAGAACTGACTAGCCACACGCACTAAGTAAATAAAGCGGGTAAAAAGCTTGTCTTAGAAGGCTCTATCGAGTCTTTTAAGGCAACTTTTTTATGAGTGGATTTAGTCTTAAAAAACGTACATAATGGTTTAAAACCTTTTGGGTCAAAAGGTTGCTATAAGTTTTCATTTGTTATAAGATTGTAATGAGAATAAAATGAGAATAATTAAAAAGATATAGGTATATCGTTTTTTACTATATACGTCTATAACTGGAGGTTTTAATATGGCAGGGTCAACTTTAACAATTAAAGATCTTCATGTTGCAATTGAAGGTAAAGAAATTTTAAAAGGTGTTAATTTAGAAGTTAAGGGCGGCGAAATCCATGCAATCATGGGACCAAACGGTACTGGTAAATCAACATTATCTTCAGCAATCATGGGACATCCTAAATACGAGGTTACACAAGGAAGCATCACGCTAGACGGCGAAGATGTACTTGAGATGGAAGTAGATGAGCGCGCTCGTGCAGGTCTATTCCTAGCGATGCAATATCCAAGTGAAATCAGCGGGGTAACAAACGCAGACTTCCTACGTTCAGCAATTAATGCTCGTCGTGAAGAAGGGGAAGAAATTTCACTAATGAAATTCATCCGTCAATTAGACAAAAACATGGATTTCTTAGAAATGGATCAAGACATGGCTCAGCGTTACCTAAACGAAGGTTTCTCTGGCGGTGAGAAGAAGCGTAACGAAATTCTTCAATTAATGATGCTTCAACCAGGAATTGCAATTTTAGATGAAATCGACTCTGGTTTAGATATCGATGCGTTAAAAGTTGTATCAAAAGGTATTAATGAACTGCGCGGCAGCGAGTTTGGTTGCTTAATGATCACTCACTACCAACGTTTATTAAACTACATTACACCAGATAAAGTTCACGTTATGATGCAAGGTCGCGTTGTAAAATCAGGTGGACCAGAATTAGCGCAGCGTCTAGAAGCAGAAGGTTATGACTGGATCAAACAAGAATTAGGTATTGAAGACGAAACTGTAGAGCAAGAAGCTTAAGAGTTAGGAGGATCTCTATGACTATTGATACGAAATTACCATTTGATCAAGAGTACATCAGCAGCTTTTCAAAAAAAGCTAATGAACCAAGTTGGCTGCTAGATCTTCGCTTACAAGCTCTTGCGAAAGCAGAAGATCTTGCACTTCCAAAGCCAGATAAAACAAACATTTCGAAATGGAACTTTACTGCTTTTGACAAGCACACTTCACAGGCAAGCACAATCTCATCCGTAGACGAGCTTCCAGAAGTGGTTAAAGCACTGATTGATACAGAAGCGGTTAAAAATCTATATGTTCAGCGTGACCAAACAGCTGCATACTCAACATTAACAGAAGAGCTAAAATCTCAAGGCGTTATCTTCACAGATATTCAAACAGCTGCTAAAGAGCATAGCGACCTTGTTGAGAAGTACTTCATGAAAGACGGAGTTAAAGTAGATGAGCACCGTTTAACTGCATTAAACGCAGCGTTATTAAACGGCGGTGTATTTGTATACGTTCCTAAAAATGTAGAAGTACAAGAGCCTCTTCAAGCTGTATTTGTCCGTGAAGATGAAGAAGCAGCTTTATTCAACCATGTTATTGTTGTAGCTGAAGACAACAGCTCAGTAACATATGTAGAAAACTACATTGCTACTGCTGAAGAGTCAAACGGTGTTGTCAATATCGTGACGGAAGTATTCGCTAACAGCAATGCAAAAGTAACGTTTGGAGCTGTTGACTACTTAGCTAAAGGTACAACTACTTATGTGAACCGCCGCGGCGTAGCGGGCAAAGATGGTCGCATTGAGTGGGCTTTAGGCTTAATGAGTGAAGGAAATACAGTTTCAGAAAATACAACGTATCTAATGGGCGACGGTTCATATGGAGATACAAAAACGGTAACAGTTGGACGTGGAGAGCAGTCTCAAAACTTAACAACAAGTATCGTACACTTCGGAAAACATTCTGAAGGCTACATTTTAAAACACGGCGTTATGAAAGAAAGCGCGTCTTCAATCTTTAACGGTATCGGTAAAATTGAACACGGTGCTTCTAAATCAAACGCTGAGCAAGAATCCCGTGTGTTAATGTTAAGTGAAAAAGCACGTGGAGATGCAAACCCAATTCTTCTAATTGATGAAGATGATGTAACAGCAGGACACGCTGCATCTGTTGGACGCGTAGATCCAATTCAGCTTTACTACTTAATGAGCCGCGGTATTCCGCAAACAGAAGCAGAACGTCTAGTTATTCACGGGTTCTTAGCACCAGTGGTAAACGAGTTGCCAATCGAAACGGTTAAAAAACAATTAACGGATTTAATTGAAAGGAAAGTTCGATAATGAATATCTCTGATATTCGTAAACAATTTCCTATTTTAGACCAAGAGGTAAATGGCAGCCCACTCGTTTATTTAGACAGTGCAGCAACTTCACAAAAGCCGCTTGCTGTAATTGAAGCAATTGAGAATTATTACAAAGAATATAACTCAAACGTACACCGAGGTGTTCACACGCTTGGTACAAGAGCAACAGACGGATACGAAGGCGCTCGTGAAAAGGTTCGTAAGTTTATTAATGCAAAATCAACGGAAGAGATTATCTTTACGCGCGGTACAACGACAGCTCTTAATACAGTAGCTGCAAGCTATGGCCGTGCGAATCTTAAACCTGGTGATGAAATTGTGATTACTTATATGGAACATCACAGTAACATCATTCCTTGGCAGCAAGTTGCCAAGGAAACAGGTGCAACGTTAAAATATATTTCACTAACAGAAGATCATGCACTTTCACTAGAAGAGGTAAAAAGCACGATTACATCTAACACAAAAATTGTATCGATTATGCAAGTATCTAACGTATTGGGTACAATTAACCCAGTAAAAGAAATTGCAGAAATTGCACACGCTAACGGTGCAGTAATGGTTGTGGATGGTGCGCAAAGTACGCCTCACATGAAGGTGGATGTACAAGATTTAGACTGTGATTTCTTTGCTTTCTCTGGACATAAAATGGGCGGACCGACTGGAATCGGCGCTCTTTATGGAAAGAAAGAGCTTCTTGAAAAAATGGAACCAATCGAGTTTGGCGGCGAAATGATTGACTTCGTAAACTTATACGAATCAACGTGGAAAGAGCTTCCTTGGAAATTTGAAGGAGGTACGCCAATCATTGCAGGTGCAATTGGTTTAGGTGCAGCGATTGATTTCTTAGAAGAAGTTGGTTTAGATAACATTCAAGCACATGAGCACAAGCTAGCGCAATATGCACTGGATCGCTTATCGCAAGTAGATGGAATTACGATTTACGGACCGAAAGAGCGAGCGGGTGTTGTGACGTTTAATATTGAAGATGTGCATCCGCACGACGTTGCAACAGTAGTAGACGCTGATGGAATTGCGATTCGTGCAGGTCATCACTGTGCGCAGCCGCTGATGAAATATTTAAACGTATCGTCTACTGCACGTGCAAGCTTCTATCTGTATAACACGGAAGAAGAAGTAGATAAATTGGTGTCATCATTAATAAAAACGAAGGAGTATTTTACAAATGGCTTTTAATAATTTAGATACTCTCTATCGTCAAGTAATTATGGACCATTATAAAAACCCGCGTAATCGTGGAACATTGAATGAAGATACTGTGAACATTCATATGAATAACCCGACGTGCGGAGACCGCATTGAACTTTCTTTAAAAGTAGAGGACGGCAAAGTGGTGGATGCAAAGTTCGAAGGTGAAGGATGTTCAATTTCAATGTCATCAGCTTCAATGATGACACAAGCAATTAAAGGTCAAGAAGTAGACAAAGCGTTTAAAATGGCCCATATCTTCTCTGACATGATGCAAGGTAAAGAGTATGATGATAGTATAGATTTAGGAGATATTGAAGCACTTCAAGGTGTAGCAAAATTTCCTGCGCGTATTAAATGTGCAACACTAGCGTGGAAAGCGATGGAAAAAGGTCTTAACGAACAAAGATAAGACCTTCATTCATTCCCAATCCTATCAAGTAGGGGGTAATAAAAGATGGCTAAAAAAATGCCAGAAATCGGCGATTATAAATATGGATTTTCCGATAAAGACGTATCAATTTTCCGCTCTAAACGCGGTTTAACAAAAGAAATCGTAGAAGAAATTTCTCGTATGAAAGAGGAACCACAATGGATGCTTGACTTCCGTTTGAAATCTCTAGAGCACTTCTACAACATGCCAATGCCACAGTGGGGCGGAGACATGGCAAGCTTAGACTTTGATGAAATTACGTACTACGTAAAACCATCTGAGAAGTCTGAACGCTCTTGGGATGAAGTTCCTGAAGAAATTAAACAAACGTTTGATAAACTTGGTATTCCTGAAGCAGAGCAAAAATATCTTGCGGGTGTATCAGCTCAGTACGAATCTGAAGTTGTTTATCACAATATGAAAGAAGATCTTGAAGCGCAAGGTATCGTATTTAAAGATACAGATACGGCGCTAAAAGAAAACGAAGATATTTTCCGCGAGCATTTTGGAAAAGTTATCCCGCCAACGGATAACAAATTCTCTGCTCTTAACTCAGCGGTTTGGTCTGGTGGATCATTCATTTACGTACCAAAAGGCGTAAAAGTAGATACACCATTACAAGCTTATTTCCGTATTAACTCTGAAAATATGGGACAGTTTGAGCGTACGTTAATTATTGCTGATGAAGGCTCACACGTCCACTATGTAGAGGGCTGTACAGCACCTGTTTATACAACAAACTCTCTTCACAGTGCCGTTGTAGAAATCATCATCAAAAAAGACGCGTATTGCCGCTATACAACAATTCAAAACTGGGCAAACAACGTATACAACCTTGTAACAAAACGTGCAGTTTGTGAAGCAAACGCAACAATGGAATGGATTGATGGAAACATCGGTTCTAAGTTAACAATGAAATATCCAGCTGTTATCTTAAAAGGCGAAGGCGCACGCGGTATGACATTATCCATTGCCCTTGCTGGTAAAGGACAGCACCAAGATGCTGGTGCAAAAATGATTCACTTAGCACCAAACACATCTTCAACGATCGTATCAAAATCAATTTCAAAACAAGGCGGTAAAGTAACATACCGCGGTATCGTACACTTTGGCCGTAAAGCAGAAGGTGCACGTGCGAACATTGAGTGTGATACGCTAATTATGGATAACCAATCAACTTCTGATACAATTCCGTACAATGAGATTTTAAATGACAACATCTCACTTGAACACGAAGCGAAAGTATCAAAAGTATCTGAAGAACAATTATTCTATCTAATGAGCCGCGGTATTTCTGAAGAAGAAGCGACAGAAATGATTGTAATGGGCTTTATTGAACCATTTACAAAAGAGCTTCCAATGGAATATGCAGTAGAGATGAACCGTCTAATCAAATTTGAAATGGAAGGTTCAATCGGTTAATAATAGATAAAAACTCGTTTGCTGTTTAAGCAAACGAGTTTTTTTGTATCGTTTGTATTAAAATAAAGAAAAGCAATCTAAGAAAATAGAGGAGGAATGGCATGATTTATATTGGAGTTACAGGCTGGGGAGATCATGATTCATTATATGAAGCGGGTGTTTCATCAAGAGACAAGCTTGCCGTATACGCAGGCCATTTTCCAATTGTTGAAGTCGATTCATCTTTTTACGCCATTCAACCTAAGTCAAATGTAGAAAAGTGGGTGAATGATACGCCGGAATCTTTTCGTTTTGTGGTAAAAGCCTATCAAGGCATGACGGGGCATATGAGAGAAGGAAATCCGTTTGATAGCAAAGAAGAAATGTTTCATGCATTTTTAGAATCAGTGAAGCCGTACGTAAGTTCAAATAAGCTTGGTATGATTTTATTTCAAATGCCGCCTTGGTTTGACTGTACAAAAGAAAACGTAGCCTATTTGAGGTATAGCCGTGAGAAGTTTGGAGATTTGCCAGTAGCACTGGAGTTTCGAAATCAATCTTGGTTTAAACCGTTTTTCTATGATAAAACGTTAACGTTTATGGAACAAGAGAAGTGGATTCATGGTATTTGTGATGAACCGCAGGCAGGAGAAGGATCTATTCCCACTGTGATTCATGCTACAGATAAACAGAAAACACTTATACGTTTTCATGGACGAAACGTGCACGGTTGGAATAAGCCCGCAGAAGGCAATTGGCGAGCGGTAAGGTTTTTGTATCGCTACAATGAAAAAGAGCTTCTAGAGTGGAAAGAACGTCTTGAAAAGCTGCAAAAACAAACGAAGGACATTTACCTGTTATTTAATAATAACTCCGGCGGAGATGCTGTACATAATGCCAAACAGCTCATGAGCTTATTAAATATTGAATATGAGAATTTAGCTCCTAAGCAACTAGATTTTTTTAACGAATTTTAGCACCGAGGTCTATAAAATGTATAAGGATTACTCTAAACGTTAAATAGGTAGAAAAGTATATGTAAAACCTCACTTTTTTCTTTCAAAATCATAAATTGATTAAGAAAGGAGTGAGCTACTATGATTACCTTAGCGCCTATCGTAATTGAAGGTCATACGTTTAATGCAGTTACCGTATTGCTGCCAAAAACAACTTTGTTAACCATTTCATCAGATAAAGGCTACATTATGTGCGGAGCACTAGACGTAGGTCTATTAAATGATAAATTAGCTGATCGTCAAATAATAGCTGGAAGAGCTGTAGGTGTACGTACAATTGAGCAGCTTCTTGAAGCGCCGCTTGAATCTGTAACGCTTGAAGCTGAAAAAAGAGGGATTTTTAAAGGCACAATTGGCAAAGATGCTTTATTGAAAATGCTTTAATATAGTCGAGAATTTAAGATAAAACTTTTTAAAAGAAGCGTGAACCTCCTTATACATGCATACATATAGCTTGTAAGGAGGGATTTTTTTTGGTTAAACTTCGTCGGAAATTAACAAGAAAAGGCCCGCTTCCTTTTCGTTACGTTCTGTTGCTCACCTTTCTTTTTTTTATGCTTTCCACAGGGGTAGGATTATGGCTAATTAATAGAGGGATTGAACCAACGTTGATGAAATATGCTGAAGCACAAACAAAAGAGATTGCAACTTTAGTTATTAATAAAGCGGTGAATAAACAGGTACTCGATCAGCTCGACGTAGATGTCATTAAAGTGGAATCTACACCTAACGGTCAAGTAGCCAAAATTGACACAGCGCTTGTGAACCGAGTTAGAGCTCAAACTACGTCATTTGTCCAGGCTAACTTAAAAGAAGCAGAGAAAGGGAATTTAGATGCACTTGAACTTCCAACAGATATTCGTATTGAAAAAAATGAAAAGTTGCGGAATCAAGGAATTGTCTACCAAGTTCCGCTTGGGCAAGCGACTAATAATGCGCTGCTTGGAAATCTGGGTCCGCTGATTCCGGTTAAATTTCATGCTATTGGTGACGTTCAAACAGACGTAGTGCGAAAAATCGAGGAGTATGGAATAAATAATGCGTTTCTTGAAGTATCTATCAAAGTGAAAGTAAACATGCAAATCATTATTCCATTTGCAACTAAAAAAACAACCGTTACGGCTACAATCCCAGTCGGAGGCACCGTTATTCCTGGAAATGTTCCTGACTATTTTAACGGTGGAAACTCGTCTTCTCCGGCGATTGAACTTCCGAAGAAAAATTAACAATATTATATTAACGTGATAAAGTATTATTGAAAAAGCAGGTACGGAAGTTCAAAAAGACTTTCATACCTGCTTTTATTCATTGGTTAATTTGTCTGAATTTTCTATAAAAAATATTTTGACATACTATCTTCTCCCTTCTATAATTTGAGATAGGAAGTTATAGAAAGAATAATCTAAAAATTATAAAAATTCTCGTTGATCTGCGATAAAAAGAGAGTAGGGAGAGAACAAGAGGGGGAATTACGGTGGAAAATAGGCCGCAGTGGGGATCAAGAGCAGGGTTTATTTTAGCAGCAGCAGGTTCAGCAATTGGACTAGGGAATATATGGAGGTTTCCAGCTACTGCATATGAAAACGGAGGAGGAGCATTTTTTCTTCCCTATTTATTTGCTTTGTTGACGGCAGGGATTCCTATTTTAATCATGGAGTTTGCTATAGGTCATAAATATAAAGGTTCTTCTCCTTTATCATTAGCGAGACTAAGTCCAAAGGCTGAGTGGCTAGGCTGGTGGCAAGTAGCTATTTCCTTTTTTATTTCAGTTTACTATTCCGTTATTATCGCATGGGCGATGTCGTATTTTATCTTTTCATTTAAGTTAAGCTGGGGAAAGGATACGGAAGAGTTTTTATATGGAGATTACTTAAAGTTAGCCGAAGCACCAGGACAAACAGGAAGCATCGTATTACATGTTTTAATTCCGCTTGTACTTGTATGGATTGTGACGTTAGGTGTGTTATTAAAAGGAATCAAAAAAGGAATTGAAGCGGCAAATAAAATCTTTTTACCAACACTAATTGTTCTATTTTTAATCATTGTCATTCGAGCAGTAACATTGGACGGAGCGATGGAAGGTCTGCACGCTTTTTTTAAACCAAACTGGAGCGCAATTGGAGATGGAAAGGTTTGGATTGCAGCATATGGTCAAATTTTCTTTAGTTTATCTGTTGGTTTTGCTATTATGATCACTTATTCCAGTTACCTTCCAAAAAAATCTGATTTAACTAATAATGCGTTTATTACTGGATTCGGTAATTCCGCTTTTGAATTACTAGCAGGAATCGGTGTGTTTAGCGCACTTGGTTTTATGGCTACTCAGCAAGGTATCCCAATCGATAAGGTGGTTCAGGGAGGCGTAGGACTAGCCTTTGTTGTTTTCCCGCAAATTATTAATGAATTTCCAGCCTTTAAACAGCTGTTTGGCATGTTATTCTTTGCTTCCTTAACATTAGCAGGGTTAACGTCGCTTATTTCAATTATTGAAACATTTGTAGCAGGCATTCAAGATAAATTTACTATCTCACGTACAAAATCCGTATTAATAGGCGGAGGAATCGCTTCAATTTGCTCCCTATTATTTGCAACACAGGGCGGACTTTATTTCTTAGATGTGGTCGATTATTTCATTAATAACTTCGGAGTTGCTTTAGCAGGCTTAGTAGAAGTTGTATTAGTTGCTTGGGTATTTAAAAAGCTGAGCAGCCTTCAGCAGCATGCAAACGAAGTTTCTGATATTCGAATCGGTTCATGGTGGAAGATATGTTTAGGAGTAGTTACACCGCTTGTACTTGGGTATATGATGTTTGATAACTTCCGAAAAAATATTTCAGAAAATTACGAGCAGTATGCAACGACTTTTGTAGGTCCTTTTGGTTGGGGCGTGGCAGCTCTGGCTGTTATTTTAGGAATTGCTTTTTCTTTTGCACGATGGAAAGATGGGGCGACTCGTTTGTCAGTTAAAGAGAAGGGGGTTTCTAAATAATGGATGGAAGTTCAATTACAATGATGGTTGTAGGGATGGTCATCATATGGGGCGGCTTGGCCGCGAGTATTGCTCATGCTGTGAAAAAAGCAAAAGAAAGTAAACCATCAGGATAAAAAAACAGGAAGCATTAGCTTCCTGTTTTTTTATTTTTTCTTTAGTTCTAAACGATCATTTTTTTCCCACGTTCTTAACTGAGGATATGGGTCAAACGACCACTCATTTTTGCCGTTATCTTTATACATTCCGTAATGCAAGTGAGGAGGGAATTTCCCAGAAGTTCCAGGAGGTCCATAACCTGAACTTCCTACTCCGCCAATAAGTGTTCCTGGTTCTACAATTTGTCCTACTTTTAAATTTTTTGCAAATCCGCTTAAATGAGCTAAATAGTGATAGTTATTATGAAGGTCACGAATACCGATTCGCCAGCCTCCATATTTATTCCATCCTTTAAGCTCAATAATGCCATAGCAAGGGGATTTTACTGGAACTCCATAATCTGCAAAAATGTCTGTTCCTTCATGGATTCGTTTTCCACCCCAGCCGCGCGCATCTCCCCATGTACTGCGATAACTGTAGTTCGCACGGAGAGGGACAGGAAATGAAGAACCTTTTAAATCAATGCGACCGTAATGGCGAAAAATTTTAGCATTCCCTAAAATAATATCAACCGCTTTAGCCCGGTGATAATAGTTCCAAAGCGCAATTTTAATATAGTCTTCGGACACCCCGAACGTCCGAATATAATCTGCCATGGTAAAAAGCATATCTTCATCATTAAATTGGTCTGCTTTTTTGTCTCCGTTCCCATCTTTACCCATTCCCCCGAGAAGAGAAATAGTAAGTGGGTTTGTATCTTCCAAATTTGGATTTAAAGAACCTGACCATTTTTCTGGAGGATAATAAATGGCGATCGCACCTTTTTCTCTTGGAATATCTTTATGAGAGCGTCGAATATTTCGTTCATACTGGTCAATCCCAGCAAAGTAATACCAAGGAATTGTAGTAGCGGCTTCCATTTGGTTATACAGCTCTAATCTCTTTTGAATAAGCATTTTTTCTTGATCTGCTGAAGATTCAGCTGTTACGTGGTGCCATCCTGTGAATATAGACATGAACATAAAAAGTAAGATAATCGTTTTGCGCATCGTGTTTCCCCCTTTCTAAAAATAGTGTGTAACACTAGTTTGCAGCGAGAAAAAAGATTTCATAAATATTAATTAATGGAAATCGCTTCAAAACTTTTTAAAAGAATTTTATTCAGAAGATAAATGGAAATTATACGGAGGATGAAAACGCACACATTTGGATGGAAAATAGAAGAAAACTGAGGAAAATAAAGAGCAGACAACTTGTCGAATCTCACTTTTTTATGATAAAGTGACATATAGTTATGTTTTTAATATGTAGTTAAAATTAAGCATATAGGTTATAGACATTTTCTAGATTGGTGGAGTTGATAATATGGCAACAAAAGAAGAGCATGTCCGCAAACCCGAGTGGCTGAAGATTAAGCTAAACACAAACGAAAATTACACAGGCTTAAAGAAAATGATGCGTGAGAAAAACCTTCATACAGTTTGTGAAGAAGCAAGATGTCCGAATATTCATGAGTGTTGGGCTGTTCGTCGTACGGCAACTTTTATGATTTTAGGAGAAGTATGTACACGTGCCTGTCGTTTTTGCGCGGTTAAGACAGGTTTACCAACAGAATTAGATTTAGAAGAGCCAGAACGCGTAGCAGATTCTGTTCAGCTAATGAACTTAAAACATGCGGTTATCACAGTAGTAGCTCGCGATGATTTAAAAGACGGAGGAGCAAGCGTATTAGCTGAAACAATTCGTGCGATTCGTCGTAAAAATCCATTCACAACAATTGAAGTATTGCCTTCTGATATGGGCGGTGTGGAAGAGAACTTACGTATTGTAATGGACGCACGTCCTGATATTTTAAACCATAATATTGAAACAGTACGCAGCCTTACGCCTCGTGTTCGTGCTCGTGCTAAATATGAGCGTTCTCTTGAGTTCCTTCGCCGTGCAAAAGAAATGCAGCCGGATATCCCTACAAAATCAAGTATCATGCTTGGTCTAGGAGAAACAAAAGAAGAAATTATTGAAACGATGGATGATTTGCGTGCGAACAATGTAGATATTATGACGCTAGGCCAATATCTACAGCCAACTAAAAAGCACATAAAAGTTCAGAAATATTACCATCCAAATGAGTTTGAAGAGCTAAAAGAAATTGCATTATCAAAAGGATTCAGCCATGTCGAAGCAGGTCCTCTTGTACGTTCTTCTTACCATGCAGATGAGCAAGTTAACGCTGCTACCAAAAATAAAGCACAAGAAAGTAAATAAGGTATAAAGAGGCTGGGACGAAAGTAGTTTAGCCGAAGTGAAAAACGAACCATTAATCAAATTGTTTGATTAGTGGTTCGTTTTTTTTGTTACGGTTAACGTAAAATTTATCTGTGTTGTTTATTCCACCATATCTTTGTCCGTCATCGGTTCATTCAATTCGTTTTTCTCTCTTCCATTTGCATCTTCTCCGCCGTTCATTTTACGCCCTTGGGGAGATTTTAGCATTTGTTGAATAACAGCATCGATTCGTTTTCTAGCATCATTTGTTTGTGTATTCATTTCACTGATATTTTCGATTTGGTCCATCTGTTTCGGATTATCTGAGACGTATACATGATAATAACGAGGGACTACAGACATAGCTGTACGTTTTACCTGATCGGCTGCATTATTCCTGTTTTTAGCATCTGTTTTATAAGCAACAAGCACATCTTTATCCGTTACTAGCGTAGCGGCTTGTTTAATATTTGGGATAGCGGTGCTCAGTTTACTAATATTGTCGGCTGCTTCCTCTCGGTTAAATGTTCCTACTTGGTTCATATTGGAACTTTGTTCATTTGTGTTTTTAGTGTATCGGACATATCCATAATTTGTGCCGCTATTATTATTTGGATTATAATAATGATTAGGCTCGTTTACATTAATGGCATCTGGGTTGTTTGGTGATAAATTTTCATTTTCAGCTGTGTTTTTATTTTGACAGCCAATGGTTAAAATACTTGTTATCAAAGCGATTCCAAGAATAGATTTCTTCACCATTTCCACCTCCTGTAGTTAAATATCGTACGCCAGGTAAACCGGCGAACCTTCATGTGGAGCATAAAAGATCAGTAGGTATACCGATAAAACTCCTACAGGATTAGAGTGCTGCTTATACGTGAAAAATTTCATGTTAATTGATGGTTTCATCATCATAATTATGGTATGGTAAATTTTAAGAGAAGAGGTGTGAGCAATGGTCTGTATCAATAATATTTGTTATGAAGTATTAAAAGATGAGCGCGAGGCATTTAATGAAGAGGCGTTTAGAGGTCGCTTTATTGACGTGCTGAGCCGCTATGACTATATTGTGGGAGATTGGGGATACAATCAGCTTCGACTGCGAGGCTTTTTTGATGATCGTAACCAGAAGGCAACGTACGATACGAAGATTAGTACGCTTCAAGACTATTTACATGAATATTGTAATTTTGGCTGTGCGTATTTTGTCTTAAAAAAAGTCCATAAGTAAAAAAAGGCAAGCCGAAGACACTAATTGTCCTTCACGCTGCCTTTTTTTTTAGATGATTTCATATAAAAATTCGCGAAGTTCCTGACCATCTTCGCTGTTTAGTTTGAATACTTCTTCAAGATAGTGGGGTTCTTCAAGGTCATCTTGTCCAATAATGGCAAAGCGTCCTCCTTGAATATCAAGAACAACTTGTTTGCCATAATAACGGTCGGTTTGGATAATAGCTAAATCAAATCGTTGATTTTCGCCCATAAAGCTGACAAACCGGGTCTTTGTAGAGACGACATCGTCATATAGATAAAAGCGTTCGCTCATAGGTATACTCCTTTCATAGGTTGTATTTGTATCATATCAAATAAGGTCAAAAACAAAAATGAATTTATCAAATGGATAATGGGTCATGATAAAATAGAACAGGAACCCCGTTTGTTTATGAAAGAAGATTTATACAGAGCTGACAACTAGGGAGGAAATAATATGTACTTTGTAGATCGTGAAAAAATAGAAGCCACGCTTGTTTTTTTTGATGAACACGTTCGTTTGTTTGCTGAGTATTCGAGCTGGAACACAGAAATAGAGAAAAAGGCATTAGAGAGAATTGTACATCTTTTAATTGAAAACGTTTTAGATGTAGGAAATGCAATGATTGATGGTTTTATTATGAGAGACCCAGGCAGTTACGATGATATCATTGACATTTTAGTTGATGAGAAAGTGGTTAAAAAAGAGGAAGAAACACCATTAAAAGAGATTGTTCAATTGCGTAAAAGCCTTGTTCAAGAATATGTGGATGTTAATCATCAGGATATTTATCAAAAAGTGATGCAGCATAAAGGCGTACTGGCAGCATTTTCAGAGCGCGTAAGGACATATCTAGAGACAGAGTTAGGACCTGTGTCTGCTTTTCGTAACTAAAGGCAAGCAATTTGTAGTTGTATAAAAAATAAGCTATGATTTCAAGTATGAGACTTGAAAGGAGATCACACAACATGAAGGAATATAAAGGATATTTGATTGATTTAGATGGAACCATGTACAAAGGAACAGAGCTAATTGCCGAGGCGCGTGATTTTGTTATTAAATTAAAGGAAAAAGGAATTCCTTATTTATTTGTAACAAACAACTCAACAAAAACGCCCGATAAAGTAGCTGAAAAGCTAGAGGCATTTGGCATTCCTGCAACAGAAGAGCAAGTTTTTACAACAAGCCAGGCAACAGCTAATTATTTGCATGAACGCAAAGCAAACGCTTCAGCTTATGTAATTGGTGGAGAAGGAATCCGACATGCGTTGCTTGAAAAAGGATTTACCATTGAAGAGGAAGATACGGATTTCGTAGTTGTTGGTTTGGATCAGGAAATTACATATGAAAAATTAGCAAAAGCATGTTTAAACGTTCGAAACGGCGCCTTTTTTGTTTCGACGAACGGAGATATTGCGATTCCTACTGAAAGAGGCTTACTGCCTGGTAATGGATCTATCACGTCCGTTATTACGGTTTCTACTCAAACAAATCCAGTATTTATTGGTAAACCAGAAAGTATTATTATGGAGCAAGCCCTTGAAGTCATCGGTACGCCAAAAGAAGAAACAATCATGATTGGTGATTACTATGATACAGATATTTTAGCAGGGATGAATGCAGGCTTAGATACATTATTAGTCCATACAGGGGTAACAACAAGAGAGTTACTAGAAGGATATGAGAAAAAGCCAACTTATACGGTAGATTCACTAAAAGAGTGGATGGAGCGAATTTAAAAAGCTGTCAATTGACAGCTTTTTTTGTTTTTAAAACCTATTCTTGACTGGCAGCCCGATGCGCTAACCGGCTAGAAGCAGCGGCAGCAATTGCGCCTACTAAATCATCTAAGAAAGTGTGGCACTCTCCAGTAGATTTATCGTTTAATCTTTCTAAAATACCCGGCTTTTGTTTATCAATATACCCGTAATTGGTAAAGCCGATTGATCCGTACACATTTACAATCGATAATGCTAAAATTTCGTCGATACCGTATAAACCTTCATCTTTCTCAAGAATATCCAACAGAGGCGGCTCAATCATTTTTTTTTCCGTGAGGACATCTAGTTGAATACCCGTTAAAATAGCATTTTGAACTTCTCGTTTAGAAATGACGCGCTCAACGTTATATAAACAGTCTTCGATTGTTAAGTTTGGGTGATACTTTTTTTGCAAGTAATAGACCAGTTCAGCAATGTCTGTAAGAGCCACGCCGCGTTCTATTAACCATTCTCTTGCTTTTTTTTCTAATTCACTTTGTGTATGTTTTTTCTCCAAGTATCATCACCTGTTTTCTATATATTTTTAAGTCTAAAGTTGTTTCATACTACTAACCCGGAGTAAATAACTATAAATGGTGTATTTCTAATCTATTCATTCCTCCGTAAATATTATGACAAGTAATGTTGTTTTCCATCATATAATTTCTTGAATGAATGAAGAGAGGGATTAAAATGATACAAACCATTTATGAGCATTACGGATTACGTCCAAATGAATTTATGCCCGTTGGTAAATTTGAAGGTTTTCAGTATCGAGATATTTTATATACAATCATTAATGTAAAGCAAATGGAACAAGACGAGTTAAATGAACTATATCAAATGAGTCAATTTCTGATGGGCCAAGGTGATCGCCATGTGGCAACATTTATGCCTAATTTAAATGGAGAAATGATTACAGAAACTGAAACTGAAAAATTTATCATTTGCCGATGTCTTGCGGAAGAGAAAAACCCCAATTTTTCACCTGGGCACGAGCTAGCTGTTTTTCATCAAAAAGGGAGGCTGTTTCCTTATGAAGTGGAAAAAGCAAACCGGCTAGGGCAATGGAAGTCCATGTGGGAGAAGCGTCTCGACCAGATGGAGCAATTTTGGTATGGAAGATTACGTGCTTTACCTAATCAAGAGATGGAAAAACGTTTTTTAGAAACTTTTCCTTATTACCTAGGATTAACGGAAAATGCTATTCAATACCTAGTAGACACGGAAATTGACGATTTGCCCCGGTCAGTTGACGCTGCGACGATTTGTCATCATCGGTTCGGCCAAAAAACATGGGGGGAAGACCACGTTTACAAGCTCCCGGCAGACTGGGTTTTCGATCACCCTAGCAGAGATATAGCTGAATATATAAGGGAACAATATTTATTAACATACGCTGTCGATGAAAGGCACATGCATCAGTTTTTAAGTGAATACGAAAAGGTAAATCCACTTTCTTCTTTTTCATGGAGACTGTTATATGCTAGACTTCTTTTTCCCGTTCATTATTTTGAGGTCATTGAAGGATACTACAGTGTACAAGATGAGCGGGAAAAACAAAAGTATTATGAGAAGCTTGAAGGAGTATTAGCTCATTCTTCTCACTACGAAGCTTTTCTGAAGCGCTTTTACCAGTCGGTAGGCATTTCAACGTCTCGTTATCACATTCCTGAATTAACATGGATTCATTAAAAAGCGATTACTATAGAATATGATAAAATAGAAAAATAGGTGTTGGATAATCCAAACCCGTTTTTCTATTTTGTTTTTGTGCATGCAGTTTAAAAAGGATAAAGAGGTGGCGTACATATGGACAAGCCGTTTGTATTTATTACGAGAAAAATACCGAATGAATTAATTGAACTTTTAAAAGCAGTAGCGAATGTGGAAATGTGGGATAAAGAAGATGAGGCAGTTCCTCATGAGCTGCTTTGTGAAAAAGCTAAGCACGCACATGCTCTATTAACAATGCTTTCAGACCGTATTGACAGTGAATTGCTTACGCAAGCTCCTCATTTAAAGCTTGTAGCTAACTTAGCGGTCGGATTCGATAATATTGACATAGAAGCGGCAACTGAACGCGGAGTTATCGTTTCTAATACACCCGATGTTTTATCTGATACAACAGCGGATTTAACGTTTGGTTTGTTAATGAGTGTAGCTAGACGTTTAGTAGAAGCTGCTGAATACGTGAAAGAAAATCAGTGGAAAAGCTGGAGCCCATTTTTGTTAGCGGGTAGAGATGTTCATCATAAAACATTAGGTATTGTTGGAATGGGGAAAATTGGAGAGACGCTTGCGAAACGTGCTACAGGTTTTGATATGGAAATCTTGTATCACAATCGGAGCCGCAACCTCCAAGCAGAACAAAAGCTCGATGCAGTTTACTGTGAGTTAAATGAGCTGCTTGAGCGATCTGATTTTATTGTTTGTTTAACACCGTTAACGGACGAAACCAAACATTTATTTAATGCTGAAGCATTTAAACAGATGAAAACAACAGCGATTTTTATTAATGCTTCAAGAGGAGCAGTGGTTGATGAGCAAGCACTGTTACATGCAATTCAATCAGGTGAAATTGCCGGAGCTGGCTTGGATGTATTCGATCAAGAGCCTATTTCTGCTTCTCACCCTCTTCTTCAATTGCCTAATGTTGTAGCGCTTCCTCACATCGGCAGTGCGAGTATCGAAACGCGCACGGAAATGATTTCTTTATGCGTAAAAAACATTAAAGCAGTGCTCACAAACGAGTCTCCTATTACAATTGTAAATAAAGAAGCGTTTGCGAAAAAATCATAATGGAAAAAGGCAATTTCATTTCAGTGAAATTGTCTTTTTTTTATTAAAAAACAGTGGTAGCCATGTTATGATAATAAAATGAAATATTTTAAAAATTTACATTTATCTTTATATACCAATTTTTTTAACAAGTTTACGAGAAAAGATGGCCAGTAAACCTTGTAAAAAAGAAAAATAAGGTCTATAATGTCCTCTATAAGAGAACAAATGTATACACAGAAAGAACACAGAGGTGAGGAATATGACAAAAAGTATTTCAGTAGGATTATTAGGGTTAGGAACGGTGGGAAGCGGAGTAGTCAAAATTATTGAAAATCATCAGGATAAATTAAGTCATCAAGTCGGATGTCCTGTAGAAGTTAAAAAAGTAGTAGTTAAAGATATTGATAAGAAACGTGACGTGGAGATCAGTGAAGATAAATTAACAACGAATGTTGAAGACGTTTTACATAACGCGGAGATTGACGTTGTCATTGAAGTAATGGGTGGCGTTGAAGAAACAAGAGACTATATCTTAACAGCCCTTCGTAATAAAAAGCATGTGGTAACGGCAAACAAAGATTTAATGGCGGTTTACGGCTCAGAATTGTTAACAGTAGCTTCTGAAAATAATTGTGATTTATTTTATGAAGCAAGTGTAGCTGGCGGTATTCCAATCCTTCGCGGATTAGCAGATGGGTTAGCATCTGATCGTATTACGAAGATGATGGGAATTGTCAATGGAACAACAAACTTCATTTTAACGAAAATGACAAAAGAAGGAAGCGCCTATGATGAAGTGTTAAAAGAAGCGCAGGATTTAGGATATGCTGAAGCGGATCCAACTTCTGACGTAGGTGGTTTAGATGCTGCTCGTAAAATGGCAATCTTGGCTACACTAGGGTTTTCAATGAAAATTGATTTGGATGATGTTCGTGTTCAAGGTATTACAGAAGTAACGGAAGAAGACTTGCAATATAGTAAACAACTAGGTTATACGATGAAACTGATTGGATATGCACATCGTGACGGTGACAATGTAGAAGTGAGTGTTCAGCCAACTCTTTTAGCAGATACACATCCTCTTGCTTCAGTAAGCGATGAGTACAATGCTGTGTATGTATACGGAGAAGCTGTCGGAGAGACGATGTTTTATGGACCGGGGGCAGGAAGCCTGCCAACTGCCACTGCTGTCGTATCCGATTTAGTAGGCGTTATGAAAAACATGCGTTTAGGTGTAAATGGTAAAAGTGCGGTAACACCTCAGTATCCAAAACAGTTAAAAGCAGAAGATGAAATGTTTTCAAAACATTTCTTACGTATTCACGTTAAAGATCAAGTTGGCGCATTTGCAAAATTAACAACACTGTTTTCAGAGCGTGGCGTGAGCTTCGAAAAAATTATCCAACTTCCTGTGAAAGGAAGCGAATTAGCTGAGATTGTTGTTGTTACACACAAAACGTCTCAAAAAGATTATGAGGAAATCCTTCAGCAGCTTCGGGATTTACCAATTGTAGAAAATGTAAAAAGCAGTTACCGCGTAGAGGGAGTTGGCACAGTATGATGTGGAAAGGTCTATTAGCTGAATATAAAGAATTTTTACCTGTAACAGAGAAAACACCTATGCTTACGCTACATGAAGGAAATACGCCTTTAATTCATCTTGCTCATTTATCAAAAGAGCTAGGCATTGATTTACATGTGAAAGTAGAAGGGTTAAATCCAACGGGGTCATTTAAAGACCGCGGAATGGTAATGGCTGTAGCAAAAGCAAAAGAAGAAGGAAGCAATACGGTTATTTGTGCATCTACAGGTAACACATCCGCAGCTGCCGCAGCTTATGCATCACGCGCTGGCATGCGCTGTATCGTTGTTATTCCAAATGGAAAAATTGCGATGGGGAAATTAGCTCAAGCTGTTATGTATGGTGCAGAAATTGTAGCAATTGAAGGAAACTTTGACCAAGCGCTTTCTATGGTTCGTAAGCTAAGTGAAACATCACCGGTTGCACTTGTAAACTCTGTGAACCCATACCGTATTGAAGGGCAAAAAACAGCTTCTTTCGAGATTTGTGAACAGCTTGGAAAAGCGCCGGACGTTTTAGCTATCCCAGTGGGGAATGCAGGGAATATTACAGCTTACTGGAAAGGATTCAAAGAATACAGTGAGCGTCACCAAACGTCTCTTCCTCACATGCATGGTTTTGAAGCAGAGGGTGCAGCGGCGATCGTGCGTAATCAAGTTATCGAAAATCCAGAAACAATTGCAACGGCTATTCGAATCGGAAATCCAGCAAGCTGGGATTATGCTGTAAACGCAGCAAAAGAATCAAACGGAAAAATTGATGAAGTGACAGATGAACAAATCTTAGAAGCATATCGTACAATTGCACGCAAAGAAGGCGTATTTGCAGAGCCAGGTTCTTGCGCTTCAATTGCTGGTGTGTTTAAAGATGTAGCTTCTGGTAAAATTGCAAAAGGTTCAACGGTTGTAGCTGTACTAACAGGTAATGGATTAAAAGATCCAAATGTAGCAATCGATGCTCATAACGTAAAGCCAGTGGTTTTACCAAATGATGAAGAAAAGGTATTTGAGTATATCCAAGGTGTCGTTGCTTCATGCTAGAAAATGAGCGTTTTGTCATTACGGTTCCAGCTAGCTCTGCTAATTTAGGGCCAGGATTTGATTCCATTGGAGTGGCTTTATCCCGCTACTTAAGATTAACAGTAGAGCGTCATGACGAATGGGTTTTTATCCCTGAAACGAAAGAAGTGCAAAGTATTCCTACAGGTACAGATAACTTAATGTATGAAGTGGCACAAGACGTGGCTCGTCAATTTAACATTGATCTTCCAAGTGCGAAGGTCAATGTTTGGAGCAACATTCCATTAGCAAGGGGACTTGGAAGCAGTGCATCGGCTATCGTAGCTGGAATCGAGCTGGCCAATGTACTGTGTGACTTGCGTTTATCAAAAAGAGAAAAGCTTCGCATCAGCAGCTTAATGGAAGGACATCCTGATAACGTCAGCCCGTCTATTTACGGCGGCATCGTTGTTGGTTACCATCATGAAGATGAAACATATATTGCTCAAATACCTGAATTTGATGTCGATATTGTGATGGCTATTCCAGAATATGAATTAAAAACAACGGATGCCCGTGATGTGCTGCCTTCCGATATTAATTATCGCCATGCAGTAGAAGCTGGAGCAATAGGCAACATGCTAGTAGCAGCCTTGTTAAATAAAGATTTGCCTCTGGTAGGCGAATTTATGGAGAAAGATTTATATCACGAACCATATCGCATGAGACTCGTGCCAGAACTTTCTCTTGTGCGAAAAGAAGCAAAAGCTCTCGGCGCATACGGTGTGTCACTAAGCGGAGCCGGTCCGAGTGTATTATGTTTAGCACCAAAAGGAAAAGGAAAAGCGATTGCTGAACATATGTATGCTTTACTGCCGAACTGTGAAATAGATGTTTTACAAATTGACCGCAAAGGTGTATTTGTAGAAGCTGAAGTCACAACGAGCTAATAAAAAAATCCTCATTCATTTGAATGAGGATTTTTTATTTGCAAGCCCCAATAAAATGGGAGGTTGCTTTTATAATAAAATCAAAGAGATTAGAATACTTGTTCTACTTCAACTACACCAGGTACTTCTTCTAAAAGGGCACGTTCGATACCAGCTTTTAGCGTAATTGTTGAACTTGGGCAGCTTCCGCAAGCGCCTAAAAGACGTAATTTTACAATACCATCCTCTACGTCTACTAGCTCACAGTCTCCACCGTCGCGAAGTAAAAACGGACGAAGTTTTTCTAATACTTCTTGAACTTGCTCGTGCATTTCTGACATAACTATCGACTCCTTTCTTCTACTCTTATTATAAACGGTCTTTCATGAAAAATCTATTGGAGTATACATCGTAATGTTACCTTAAAAGAAAAAGATGTGCAATGAATCAGTTTTGTGTAAAATAGTATTCATAATGAAGTAAAAGTGTGAATAATCGTACAGTTTATATGTAAAGATTCAAGGGGGATGTGCTATGCAGTCAACTGAGGTAGAAGTGTGTATTTATGGAGCTGAAATTGTTTGTGCAAGCTGTGTTAACCTGCCGTCTTCAAAAGACACCTATGATTGGCTAGAGGCAGCTATTTCTCGTAAATATCCGAACCAACCGTTTGCTATCACGTATGTAGATATAAACGAGCCGCATACGGATCCGGAAAAAGCAGCTTTTGCCAAGCGTGTGATTGAAGAAGATTTATTCTATCCTGTAGTGGTCATTAATGGAGAAATTGTTGGGGAAGGCAATCCGAAATTAAAGCGCGTATTTGAGGAAATGGAGAAGTATGGTTTCCGCGCATCATAACGAAAAAAGCCGTTAGATTGTCAGTCATCTAACGGCTTTTGTTTTATCCACTGTGGTGTTTATACATCCAAAGAATACCTGATTTCAATAATCGAGCTACGCGTCCTGTAATCGGACGTTCGGCAACTAAGCCAAACCCATGCTTTTTGCCTAATGAACCAAGTATGCCTTTTAATTTAATAGTTGGCAATTCATCAGGAAGCGCTTCGCCTTTCCAGCGGTGAAGAAGCACTTGCACAATTTGTTCAGCCTGACCTTCTGCAAGCTGAGCACTTGGGGCGTGCGGTAGGCTTGCACAGTCACCCAAAATGTAGACATTTTCATCGTCAGGCAAGTTATGGTATTTTGTCAATACGACGCGTCCTTGAGGATCTTTTTCCACGTCTAAATCGCGTACCACTTTATTTGGCTGAATGCCTGCTGTCCACACGATTGCATCGCTTTGAACGGGCTCATCATGATTATAAAGAATGTTCGGTTCTACTTTTGTAATATTAGCACTATTTACAATTTCGACACCGTTTGAAGTAAACCAAGTTTGAACGTAATTGCTTAAACGTTCTGGGAAAGCAGATAAAATTAATTTACCGCGGTCAAATAAGATGATTTTTAAATCCGGGCGGCTTTCTCTTAGCTCACTTGCCAGTTCTACTCCGCTTAATCCAGCTCCGACAATTGAAACAGTAGCGTGGGCCGGTAAGTTGTTTAATGTCTGATAAGTTGCTCGTGAAGCATCAATGGATTGAATGCTGTATGTATGCTCAAGAGCTCCGGGAACTCCATGATATTTATCTTCGCATCCGAGTCCTACAATCAGGTCATCGTAAGCGATCATTTGATCATCCACATAGACGCATTTCTCTTTCAGGTCTATTCGTTTTACACAGCCGTAGCGGATTTTTAAGCGAGGGTGTTCAGGAAAAGCAACACGGACATGTTGATCAGAGATTGTTCCAGCTGCAAGTGCATAGAATTCAGTTTTTAGTGAGTGATAAGGTGCTTTGTCAATAAGCGTTACTTCTACATCGTTAGGCAATTGATTCGGAAAAAGGCGCTGCAAAATGCGCATACCACCGTATCCGCCGCCCAGTATGACAAGGTTCTTCATGTGAATTTCCCCTTTAGCTTCATGCATTTTTGTTTTCTCTCTATTATTCTTGCTTTTAAGAATAGGAGGGTACAAATTACCGTTAATAAGGATGGTTGCCAAAAAGATATGAAAGGCTATATAAGATAACATATTTTACTTAAATAATAATTTAATATAACCTCGTTTGGTTTTCTATACATAAAAGTATAACTAAATTAATAAAAAACCACAATATGTTTCAACATAATTTCAAGCTATCCACGTAATAAAGCTTATTTATGCGTTTTTGAAAAAAGTCTATAAAGCTAAAAAACGCGCGCGAAATGAACGTGAATTTCTAAAGTTGACGTTGAAAATGAAAGGAGATAGGATAAACTAATAGTAGAGAGGTGAAAAAACGTGATACAGCCAATTATTGAATTTTGCGTTAGCAATTTAGCCAGCGGTTCTCAAGCAGCTTTAGAAAAGCTTGAAAAAGATCCAAATCTAGATATTATTGAATACGGATGTTTAGGTTATTGCGGGAAATGTTCACAATCTTTATTTGCCTTGGTAAATGGAGAGATTGTTACGGCGGAAACACCTGAACAGTTAGTAGATAATATCTACATTCATTTAGAAGAAAACCCAATGTTTTAAACTATCCCCGCTGTCGTATCTCTTTTTAGCAGGAGAGGGACATGAGGCTAATAGAATAGATGATGTAAGCATGGCTAGTCTTGCCGTGCTTTTTTATGCGTTTTTGCGCAAATATATGCGCTTTAACCATCCTTTTTGTAATCATAAAGCTTCTTTTGTTTTTTAATACTCTAAAGGAGAACAAAATAAAAAAACCCCTTAATCTTTATGATTAAGGAGCTAAAAAAACGGGGGATGATATTATTGTGTACAAAAGAGAATCACTTTATACTAGAGCTACATAAAAAAATAATGGGTGATAATATGAAAAAATTTCAGTTTACAAAAATGCATGCACTTGGCAACAACTATATCTACGTAAATATGTTTGAAGAACATATAGAAGAGCAAGAGTTAGCACCGCTTGCTGTAAAAGTCTCAAATGTTTATACGGGAATCGGATCGGATGGAATGATTCTTATTTGTCCATCTGAACGCGCAGATGTGAAAATGCGCGTATTTAATAATGACGGCTCGGAAGCAAAAAACTGCGGAAACGGTTTAAGATGTGTAGCTAAATATGCATACGAACATAATTTAGTAACAAGCGAAAGATTTTTTATCGAAACGCTTTCTGGAGTTGTAGAAGCAACGGTGCATCCGCAGGGAAATGAAGTTCCAGAAGTAACAATCGATATGGGAGAGCCTATTTTAGCTAGAGAACAAATTCCAATGACGGGAGCAAGCCAATACCAAGTTGTTGATGAAGAGATGGAATTTGGAAAAGAACGGTTAAAAGGGACGGCTGTATCAATGGGAAATCCTCACGTCGTCTTTTATGTAAATGATATTGAACAAGCGCCTCTTACTACACTAGGTCCGGTAGTTGAAAAAGATGCGCGTTTTCCAGAAGGAGTGAACGTTGAATTTGTCGAGGTAGTGAACGAAAGAGAGCTGAACTTTCGCGTATGGGAAAGAGGTTCGGGTATCACTCAAGCATGCGGGACAGGAGCATGCGCTGCTGTTGTTTCTTCTGTGTTAAATGAGAAGACGAAAAAAGATGTGCCTACTGTTGTACACCTCGCTGGAGGAGATTTAACGATTGTTTGGCAAAATAAAGGCAATGTGTTAATGACAGGTCCAGCCAATGTGATTTGCGACGGCATGTATTATTATTAAAAATGAAGAAGCAGACGATTTGTCGTCACAGACATTTCGTCGTATACTAAACAAAAAAGGAGGTCTGTTTAAAAATGAGTCAAGATATCCTAACAATTACAGAAGCTGCAAGCTTTCAAATAAAAGATATGATGAAAGAACATGAAGAAGAAAATGCTTATTTACGTGTTACTGTAAACGGAGGAGGCTGCTCAGGTCTTTCTTACGGCATGGGTTTTGCACACGAAGTAAATGAAAACGATACGCTGTTTGAACAACATGGCATTAAGATTCTTGTAGATAGCGAAAGTGCTCCAATTTTAAAAGATGTAAAAATTGATTACAAGCAATCTATGCTAGGCGGAGGGTTTACAATTGATAACCCGAACGCCATTGCAGCATGCGGCTGCGGCTCTTCTTTCCGTACAGCAAGCAACGCAGGTGCTCCTGAAGAGTGCTAAGTATATTTTTATAAAAAAGCTTTCTTCACCTCATCTGGTGAAGAAAGCTTTTTTAGTGAGAAATTTTTGTATGTTACATCATCTACCAAACTTATTGACCGAATAATCAGTCTTTTTTATACTCAATAAAAAAGAGGAGATGAACGGATTTGATAGATGCGACTCGTTACGACGCAGAACAAGTAGGAGGTTATGGCAGTTTTCGTAAAAAAAATACCCTGCCTATTCTATGGAAGGGGTTTATAAACTGGTTAAAACTTGAAAATAGGAAAATGGAGTCTAAGGATGCAAAAAGTATTCACTTCAGTGAATCGCATTTATTTGTTCAACATTTGCCTTTTTCCTCAGGTGAAGTCTGTCATCAAAACTCGTCCTCTGCGCCTCTTAACCATTCTGAACCTTACATTCGCTATTATGAAAATGCTAATGCATCTCTGGCCGAAAGCTATGGAGCAGTGGAAGGAGAGCATATTCTGCTGATTGAACGTATTGTCGGTCAATCAGAGGTAGTAAAATATTTAAGCAAGCTCGAAGGCTTGAAGGCCTACAGAATGAGCGTAACTAGTCAAGAAGGAAACCATTCCTTTTATGAAATCTGTTTAATAAGCAGTGATGCAGAAATGATGAGTGAAATCATTCATCGAATGGTTACACCAATCCAGCAATGAAAAAAAGCAGGCGAGAGCCTGCTTTTTTTATGAGAACATTGACGTACTGTGCATAGGCTGTAAGCGAGCCTTTGGGTCAATGTATGCTTTAGCGTTATTAACGGCAGTCGGACCTTCGCCAAATCCTGCCACGATGAGTTTTACTTTTCCATCATATGTGCAGACATCACCTGCTGCATAGATGCCAGGAATATTTGTTTCTTGCTTTGAATTAACAACAATTGCATTTTTCTCTAAATCTAAGTCCCATTCTTTAATTGGACCTAGAGAAGAAACAAATCCAAAGTTTACAATAACATCATCTACGTCTACTACTGTCTTTTCTTCACCTTTTGTATTTTCTAACACAACTTGTGTAATACGGTCATCTCCAATAAATTCAACCGGTACATATGGTGTTTTAATATCAACTGATGAATTATGCAAGTTTTCTACGCTATGTTCATGAGCGCGGAACTTGTCTCGGCGATGCGTTAACGTTACTTTTTCTGCGATCGGCTCTAACATAAGAGACCAGTCTACAGCAGAATCCCCACCCCCGCATACTAATACTTTGCGGCCTTTGAATTTATTCATATCATCCACAAAATAGTGAAGGTTCGTTTGCTCGAACTGTTCTGCGTTTTCTAGCTCAATTTTACGGGGCTTAAATGCACCGTTTCCAGCCGTAATAATAATTGTTTTTGAATAGTGGACTTCAGAATTAGTAGTTAATCGGAATACACCGTCCGCTTGTTTTTCTACCTTTTCTACTGCTTGCTCTAGTGCAACTGCAGGTTTAAATTGATCCATTTGCTCTTTTAGGTTATTGACTAATTCTTGAGCACGTACTTTTGGAAACCCAGCTACGTCATAAATATATTTTTCAGGATATAAAGCAGAAAGCTGTCCACCGAGCTGTGGTAAGCTTTCAATAATTTTTACGCTCGCCTGACGCATACCGCCATAAAATGCTGTAAATAAGCCTGTAGGGCCGCCTCCGATGATGGTAATATCGTATACTTGTTTATCTTCTTTCATTTATAATCACCTCTAGATTGTTCTGTGCCAATGCATATTCTACTTTATGATAGCATAGTAAATTATAAAATATCATTAAAACACGCTGGAATGTTTGAGAAACTTTCTCAACTTAAAGATCAGTATTTGCAATCATTAACATAACCACACGTTTTGGTCAAATATAAAACTGGGTATACAGGAAAGTAATTGAAAATTTAAAAGCTTGTAAATACAAAGTGAAGGGTTGAAAAACCGATGAAAAAAGCATAAGATGTTGGTGTAAATCAAGCTAGGACTTATGCTTACATTTTTTTAAAAAAGAACGTGAAGTGATTCACATTATTTTTCGTATATGAATAATAAATGGATAGCGATGATCGTTCTTGCTCAAACTAACATAAAAAAGCAAACCAAATAAAATTGCTCTTATCATTATATTTGTAAGACATACTTGTGACTATAACTAAAAAAGGTGGATGACATTCCTATGAAAAAGCCTAAAATCGTCATTTTGGGTGCCGGGTATGGCGGCATTATGACAATTGTTAATTTACAAAAGAAACTGGGTGCTAGTGATGCGGAAATTGTTTTGGTAAATAAAAACGATTACCATTACGAAACGACATGGCTTCATGAAGTATCGGCAGGTACAATTCATCAAGATCGCTCTCGTGTTCCTGTTAAAAATTTAATTAACACGAATAAGGTTACATTTATTAAAGACACGGTCGTAGATATTAAGTTAGATGAAAAGCGTGTTCTTCTTGAAAACAGTGAGCTAACGTACGATTATTTAGTTGTTGCTTTAGGGTATGAAGCAGAAACTTTCGGAATTAAAGGTTTAAAAGAACATGCATTTACCATTACGAGCATTAATGCAGCACGTCAAATTCGTGAGCATATTGATTATGTGTTTGCGACGTACAACAATGAAGTGGAAAAAAGAGACGAACTTCTGACAATCATTGTTGGAGGTGCTGGCTTTACCGGCATTGAATTTGTGGGAGAATTAGCAAATCGAGTCCCTCAGCTTTGCAAAGAGTTTGATATCCCGCGTGAAAAAGTACGCGTTATTTGTGTAGAAGCAGCGCCTACGGCCTTGCCAGGTTTTGATCCGGAACTTGTAGAATATGCGGTAACACAGCTAGAACGAAAAGGAATCGAGTTCAAGATCGGAACAGCGATTAAAGAGTGTACAGAAGAAGGAATTATTGTATCAAAAGATGACCAAGTGGAAGAAATCAAATCAGCAACAGTTGTATGGGCTGCAGGTGTTCGAGGCAGTCATTTAATTGAAAAAGCTGGATTTGAGAACATGCGCGGACGTGTAAAAGTAAGCAATAGCTTGCTGGCACCAGGGCATGAAGATGTGTTTGTTATTGGAGATTGTTCACTAATGATTAACCCAGAAACAGAACGTCCTTATCCGCCAACAGCTCAAATTGCTATGCAACAAGGCGGTACCTGCGCTGAAAATATTAGCCGTTTGATGAAAGGGCAAAAAGAATTAAGCGAGTTCAAACCAGATATTAAAGGAACGGTATGTTCGTTAGGGCATGATGACGCAATTGGCGTTGTATACGGTCGAAAACTATTTGGTTCAAGCGCATCTTTTATGAAAAAAGTTGTTGATAATCGCTCGCTTTTCCTTCAAGGCGGAGCAGGTCTTGTATTGAAAAAGGGAAAATTTAATTTCTTTTAAAACAAAAAGCAAAAGGTCTTCAAACCTTTTGCTTTTTTTGGTATTAACTTACTTTTCTGTGATTGACGCCTTGATTACTCTTAAGTAAACTGAAAGTATAAAGAGTAACGGAGGCGAAAAGCAATGGAAATGAGTGTGCCTGTCCTAATTATCTCCATCTTGTTGTTTTTTGTGTTGTTTTTTGGAATCGGTTTCTTGTTGAATATGCTGCTTCGCATGTCTTGGATTATGGCCATTATTTATCCCGTAATTTTTATTCTTATTATTGATGATGTAAGAGCGGTTGATTACATTCAACATCCCGCTCACTCCTTTCAGCAGCTAGGTACAAAAGTGCTATCTTTAGCCACAGCTGACATTGCGATTTTAATGGCTGGTTTTATAGGTGCACTAGCTTCAGGTATTACCATTAAATCTTTACGAACAAGAGGGTACCAAATGTTTTGAATGTAAATTCTTCTCGCGAACGAATAATTTGTTTTTATGTTGGAAACAAATAGATTCGTGAGAGGAGTTGTGGAAATCACAATGATTGGAAAAATAGCAAAGCGATTCATTATGTGCCTACTACTGGTCGGAGCGCTGTTTACAACATATGAAGCAATTACTGGCGTCCCAATAAACACGGTCATCAAATATATGCCTTTTATAAACAGTACAGGGCATCCTCTAATGAATGAAAGGCTCTTACCATCATTTCTAAAACCACTAAGAGCTGAAGCAGCTAGCAATGACAGAGAGCGTCTGACAATTGAAGAAGCATTTGATTGGTCGCGTTATCCAACTAAGAATGTATTGGCTACGGGTTACACAGCTGGTTACGAATCAACTGGGAAAAATCCCAATCATCCAGGGTATGGTATTACATATTCGGGCGTTAAAGTAAAACGTGACTTGTATTCAACCATCGCTGCTGATTTAACTATATTTCCAATCGGCACGATCTTGTTCATTCCGGGCTATGGGTACGGAGTGGTAGCAGATAAAGGTGGGGCTATTAAAGGCAATCATCTTGATTTATACTTTGAAACTGTTTCTGATGTGTATAACATATGGGGTAAGAAAGAATTAAACGTCTATGTAGTCAAATCAGGAGACGGCCGTTTAACTGAAGAAGAGTTAACAATGCTGAATGAAAAGAAATCGATGCAAGTTTTTCGTCAGCAGGTGAAATAAACGAGAAACACATGAAGCATTCTTCATGTGTTTTCTTATGTTTTATGGCCATACATAATACGTTACAAAAGCAACTGCTATTCCTGTTAAGGCTCCAAAGAAAACTTCAATAGGCTTATGTCCAAGCAGTTCTTTTAGCTTCACTTGTTTTTCGTCCTCTTCATTGGTCGTCCACAGCTTTGCCTCTTTTACTGCGCGCTGAAAGTCTTCAACCAAACGATTTAAAACTGTTGCTTGCTCTCCTGCGTGTCTTCTTACTCCTTTAGCATCAAACATGACAATGATGGCAAAAATAGCGGATAGAGCAAAAATAGGGGATTTAAGACCTTCTGCTAGCCCAATGGCAGTTGCTAAGGAAGTTACGGCTGCGGAGTGAGAGCTTGGCATGCCCCCCGTACTAAAAAATAAGCTGCCGTCTATTTTTTTAGTAGCTACAAAAGAAAGGGGAATCTTAATAAATTGAGCAAAGAAAATAGCGATTAATGAACTCCAAAGTGGAAAATTTGAGAATAACTCCATTGAGATGTCCTCCCTCAACTTAAAATGTCTAAAAAGATAAATCCGTATGATGAAAACAGTGGTAGATGAAAGTATATGTGTGAAACTAAGGTTTTTGAACTGTGATTAAAAATTGTATTTCTGCTATCATATGTATATAGATGAAAACAGTGGTGAATATGATATATATTCCACTTGCTGAATAGATTAAACAAAGCAGATGATAAATAAAAATAAAATATCTATACGTAAAAGGGAGGAATTTTATGTTTTCGCACGTAGAAACATATGGTGTTGATCATCAAACAGAAGCGCTCGTAATCGGGTTATTTAATCAAAACCAACAGTTTGAAGGCTTTCTAAAAGAAATTGATGATGCTTTAGGTGGACAGCTCATTCATTTGATTAAGGAAGGAGATATTCGCGTACAGGAAAAGCGGATATCAACGATTCATACACTAGGAAAATTAGGAGCAAAACGTCTTTATTTTGTAGGGCTCGGACGAAAGCAAGCGTTAACTAAAAATGGGCTCAAAGAAAGCTTTGGCCTTTTATTTAAAAAGTTAAAAGAAGCAAAAATTTCAAACGCATCGGTCGTCCTTCCTACATTTGATACAGGAGAGTGGTCAGAGCAAGAAACTGCAGCTTTACTAGGAGAAGCTCAACAGCTTGCTATGTATGAGTTTGAAAACTACAAAAAGAAATCAAATGAGCCTGACAAGCAGCTTGAGAAAATTGAACTGTTTTCTTGTTATAAAGACGTTTTACAATCTGCGTTGGTTGGATATACGTACGGGAAAGCAACAAACTCAGCCCGCACCCTCGTTAACTTACCAAGCAATATGCTAACGGCTACAGATTTAGCTAATTATGCAGTAGAAATGGCACATACATATGGTTTTGAATATGAAATTTTAGAAAAAGAAGAGATGGAAACGCTAGGAATGGGCGCGTTGCTCGCAGTCAATCAAGGTTCCGCAGAGCCTCCTAAAATGATTGTACTGAAATATCAAGGTAAAGAAAAATGGGAAGACGTTATTGGGTTGGTAGGAAAAGGGATTACCTTTGACACAGGTGGTTACTCTATCAAATCTAAAGACGGGATTGTAGGCATGAAAACAGATATGGGTGGAGCTGCATCTGTTCTTGGTGCAATGGAAGCGATTGGAGAATTAAAACCTCATCAAAACGTAGTAGCGGTCATTCCATCAACTGACAACGTTATTAGCGCGCGTGCCTTTAAACCAGATGATGTTATTACAGCAATGAATGGAAAGACAATAGAAGTGCTGAACACAGATGCTGAAGGGCGTTTAGCACTAGCTGATGGTATTTCATATGCCAAGCATCATGGAGCAAATTATTTAGTAGACGTGGCGACATTAACGGGTGGTGTAATTGTAGCTCTTGGTACACACACAACTGGGGCAATGACGAATGATTCTGCTTTATTGCAGCAAATAGCGAAAGCGAGCATTGAGACAGGCGAACCGATTTGGGAGCTGCCTATTACAGAACGAGACAAAAAGCGTGTTCGGGGAAGTAAAGTAGCAGATTTAAATAACTCTCCTGGACGGGAGGGGCACGCAATTATGGCAGGAACCTTTATTGGTGAGTTTGCAGAGCAAACACCATGGGTTCACTTGGATATTGCTGGAACTGCAACATCCGCTGCTTCTCATGAGTTAGGACCTTCAGGTGCAACAGGCGTGATGGTGCGAACCCTAGCTGCGATGGTTTGTTCATTTGAAGCCAATTAATAAAAAGAACATAGCAGTGATAGAAAGAAACGTAAAAAGAAGCATCGAAGATGCTTCTTTTTTAATATGTTTACATAACATTTTTTTCTTTTTAGGAAGAAAAGATTGTTTAAAAAAATCCTTATATTGTTAAGGATGTAGAGAAGTTAAACAAACGTTTATTTAGTAAGATGATTGACTTTTTTTCTATACCTAATATAATGAACATGTTGTTTATCTCTCTAATGTTTTAATGAGATAAAGTAAAAAGAAAAATGGAGGTTTCAAAATGAATGCAGTATTAATAGCTGTGCTCGTGATGCTGATTTTGAGCTTATTGCGTATCAACGTTGTCTTTTCTTTAGCGGTCGGAGCGCTAATTGGAGGACTTGTTGGCGGTATCAGCCTCACAGATACAGTAAGTATATACACAGATGGTCTTGGAAACAGTGCTTCTGTTGCATTAAGCTATGCTTTGCTTGGAGGATTTGCAATGGCTGTTTCGCGGACAGGGCTGCCTGATGCCGTTGTTCAGCTAGCGTTGAAAATAGTAGGAAAAGAAGGAGAAACGAAAAAGAAGTCACTGTCAAAAGTACTAATTTTATTGATCATCCTTATTATTTCGTGTTTTTCTCAAAATGTTATTCCGGTTCACATTGCATTTATTCCGCTTTTAATTCCACCGCTATTAAAAGTATTTAATCAGTTGAAAATAGATCGCCGATTAGTCGCAACAGTTATTACATTTGGATTAGTTACACCTTATATGTATTTGCCGGCAGGATTCGGTAAGATTTATCACGACATTTTATTTACTAACATCAAAGAAAGTGGATTAACGATTGATAAAGGAGATATTACCACGGCGATGGCTCTTCCAGCTTTAGGAATGGTAGCGGGCTTATTGTTTGCTGTGTTTATTTCGTACCGTAAGCCGCGCAGTTATAAAGACATTGACATTGATCAAGGCGCAGAGGAGCGTACAGGTTACACAACAAGAGGGATTATAGTAGCGTTACTTGCGATTGTAGCGGCTTTAACTGTGCAGCTCTTAGTAGATTCTATGATTTTCGGAGCGCTTGCAGGAATTGTGGTCGTTTATTTCAGCGGGGCTTTGAAGTGGAATGAAGCAGATCCAGTATTAACGAACGGAATGAGAATGATGGCTTTCATCGGATTTGTTATGCTGTCAGCCTCTGGTTTTGCAAAAGTTCTTCAAGAAACTGGAGATGTAGAAGCACTTGTAAAAGGCTCTGTTGCTCTTATTGGCGGAAACCAAATGCTGGGTGCATTTCTTATGCTTGTCATCGGGCTTTTAGTCACAATGGGCATTGGTTCTTCTTTCTCTACCATTCCAATTATCGCGACGATTTTTGTTCCTCTTTGCTTAGAACTTGGTATGAGTCCAATGGCAACGATTTGTATTGTTGGTACAGCAGGAGCGCTTGGAGACGCTGGTTCACCAGCTTCAGACAGTACGCTTGGACCAACATCTGGACTAGCAGTCGATCGTCAACATGATCATATCTGGGATACGTGTGTACCAACTTTTCTTCACTATAACATTCCACTCATTATTTTTGGGTGGGTTGCCTCAGTTATCTTGTAAATAGAGGGTCTCTAATGAAAAAAAAGCAGCCGATCAAAACCGGCTGCTTTTTTTTCATGCTTGAGAAAGAGTAGAAGCAGTGCTGTCACAAGCTCCTAATGCTTGCTCTACAGCCTGAAGAGATTGTTCAATATGTTCGCGATTTGAATCTTTCTCTACTGTTTGAAGAGCTTGTTCAAGGCTTGCTTTTGCCTGATTTAATGACGTACAAGAATCCTGCACGTAACCTCTAGCGTTTTTAGACATTCTTCTTCCTCCTAACTAACCAAAAATGAGAATCAATAAGTAGTATGAGTAATTTGCAGGGAATTATGAGGAGAAATAATAAAAAGGATTAACTCTTATGAAAGGAGTTAATCCTGTCAGCCTAACTGTTTAAATTGGTTGGAATGTAGAAGTTCAAGCACTTTCTTATCAAGCTCCTTAATTTTCTTTACAGCCAAATTGTATTCCATTTCACGGTAATGATGTTTGCCGCCTGGCTCTTCATCAGCTTCATCAGCTAGTTTGACTACTTTTTGAAGAGGGCGTTGCTGAATGGTTCCTTCAGGCAAATAGGAGTCTGTGTGTAGTAAAATAGCTAAGGCAATTTCTTTTGCCGCCTGAGGTTCCTCGCCTAAACGAATGAGTAATTTATGTGCACGTTCAGCACCTTTAATAGCGTGAATATCATTTTGACGATACTTCTCATAATCCCACTGACCATTTGTGTACCATTCGTAGTGGCCAATATCATGAAGCAGCGCTGCTTTTGTAGCTAAATCAGGGTTTACATTATGCTGTACAGATAGACGAAACGCATGATAGGCGACCGATACAGCATGCGCAACGCCAGATCGTGTTAAATATTTTTGAGCGATAGGATGCGTGAAAATTTCTACTAGCGTAACATGTCTCATCATGTCATCCCTCCTAAAGAAAAAATATATTTCCAAATACAATATCATATTTATTTCCTAAATACAATTATCGTGTAATTTGTTTTTACATCCAAAAACGGCATATATTATAATATTCGAAACAAAACAACATGTACATCTTTTTCAAAAGAAAATAAGACTTTTTTCCTTGTGTTTTACCATTTAATATTTAACGAAACGTGACAGCAGTCAAATTGGTTATCGGGATGAATAAACGTAATTTTAATATAGTCTGGCGTATAAAAAACATCAATTTTGGCCTTAACGCCTGTTGAAAGAATGAGTCTTTTTACTTCACTCACTTTAGATTCTTGAGCAGCAGCTTTTATTTTTTTTATTAAAGCTGGCGAAGCGTTAGCTCTTTGAATAAATATGGTAGCGCTTTGCATGGTAGAGGGAATCACTTTAAGAGATTGCTGGAAAGTCGCTATGTCCGCCTCAGGTAAGCTAGGTACCCTGTATGTATAAGGGTGAGGCATGTAGTACGATGGCCAGTAGTAAGACAAGGGAGCAAATGGTTTCATATAAGAATCCTCCTAAAAAACGGATTTTTATTATGTATATGTAGAGGGTTCGTATATGTTGTAGCAAAACCGTTATTGTATACTAGATACAAAGGGAGGTATGTATATGAAAACAAAAGATACGCTGTTAGAAGCATTAGGAATTGAGATTATTAGCGCAAGTGAACAAAGAGTGGAAGCGACGATGCCTGTTGATGAGCGAACGCGTCAGCCATTCGGGCTTTTGCACGGAGGAGCATCGGTGGCGTTAGCCGAAACTGTGGCTAGTCTAGGTGCTATTAAAAGTGTAGATATTGAAAAAGAAATCTGTGTGGGTTTAGAGATTAATGCTAATCACATCAAAGGGAAAAAAGATGGAACAGTTACAGCTATAGGCGTTCCTTTACATAAAGGAAAAAAAACAGCGGTTTGGGAAGTGAAAATTCAAGATGAAGAAGAGAATTTAATCTGTATATCCCGGTGCACGCTTGCTATTCTGCCTAAAGCTTAAATATAAGAAAGGCTTAGTCTAAAAGGTGTGAGGTATGCTTTTGAAGTCAGGAGGAGCACCTCACACACTGATGTGAGAGCTTAAAGAGAATTTGGAAGAGCGGATACATAAAAAAGTGAAAAAATAGGTAAAAAAAAGAAGCGAAATTATGTCTATTCGTGACAGTTACCCTGCGCATAGAGACATGCTCTAGAATATAGTAGTAGTAAAGTATTCTTTTTATTCAGCAACTAGAATATTCATAATATTAAAAATAAGAACAGAAAATAGACCTTCCGATTGTTCAATCGTGCTATAATAGCATTAATATAGTAGGGCGGTTTATTTTACAAAGGGGTGATAATATTGGATAAGAACTCTCAGTATTTATTCATTGATTTTGAATTTACAATGCCAGAGTATAAAGGTTTTCCAAAAGGCTTTTTTCCGGAAATCATTGAAGTTGGTTTGGTGTTTGTTAAAAATCAAGAAATCATTGATCGTTTCTCCTCTTACGTACAGCCTACACACTTCACAAAATTAACTGAGCGCTGTAAATCATTTCTCCATATCGAACAAAATCAAGTAAATGAAGGAATTACGCTAGAGCAGCTTGTACAGCGACTGGGCATGTATAAAAACAGCACGATTATTACATGGGGAAACATGGATATGAAAGTATTAAGGCAGTGCTGTCAAAAAAATAAGGTGCCGTTTCCTTTTACAGGTAAAGAAATTGATCTTTCGATGGAGTATAAGCGCTTTTTTGGAGATCAAAATCAAACCGGCCTTTGGAAAGCTGTGCAAGAGTATGGTAAAGAAGGAACTGGAAAGCACCACTGCGCGCTTGATGATGCGATGACGACACTCAACATCTTTAAGCTTGTAGAAAAAGATAAGCGGTACCTTCAAAAACCGGAGCCGACGACCATAGGAGATCGAATCGATTTTTCAAAAGTATTAAATAAATTTGCATTATAAAAGCCAAATCACTTCTATGTGAATTTGGCTTTTTGTTTAATGAATACCGTACTCTTTTTTTAACTCTTCTAAACAGGCAATACTTGCTTGAGCAAAAGCGCTATCTTTGGCTTGTTGTTCAGCTATCTTTAATTCAAGGGCTTTTTTTAGTGAATGCTTATAATCAGGAACGCTGTCTTCATAGAGATGAACCATTTTTTGAGGAATGTTGGCCTGCTCTCGAAACGCAAGTGCTTTTCGCTCGTGAAAAAAAGGTACGTCCACTTGTCCAGGATTATGTAAGTCACCTTGTTCTGGATGCTTCAACACAGCTTGAATTCGTACAACATAATGCAGATCTCGAACTTGTGTAATTTCACCGATGTATTTCCCGGTTTTATAAAGTGCTGTAACGGTTTGACCAATTGTAAATGTCATATTGCCAGATCTCCTTTAAGTAAAGTGTTTGTTATAAACAGTATAAATCAAAACCTACTACCGTTTCTATGAAAGGATGTTGTACATGATGTATTTAATGTTTTTGCTTTATTTTCCGGAAGATAAAACAGAATATATTCCTGCTTTTGCTACAATGGCGATTTTTGTACTAGCAGCAGTTGCAGTCTGGCGGTTCATCATCAAGGTGTCTAAAAAAGAAGAAGAAAAAACGAAGGAATTAGAAGCAAAGCTGAAAGAACAAGAAAATAAGAAGTCACTCTAATGAAATGCAAATAAAATGTAAGCGTTTAAAATGATATGTTGCTGGACAATCTATGGAAAGACATCTAAAACTTTCGCTAGTGCGTATGCGATTGGAGGGCAACATGAAAAAACTACTACTCATTGGAACCGTGCCTTTTTTCTTGTTAACGGGGTGTATGGAAAAAGAAATATCCAATAAAGAAGTCAAAGTCTATAACGCAGATGGAGATAGCATCGGTACAGTCAAATTGAAAGAGCAGGCTGATGGAATTGAGTTTACGTACGATTTAAGCGGACTTCCACCTGGCGAACACGGCGTACATATTCATGAAATGGGGATTTGCAAAGCTCCTAACTTTAAAAGTGCAGGAAATCACCTTGATCCTGATAAAAAGAAACACGGACTGTTAAATCCAAAAGGACCACATTTAGGCGATATGAAAAATATTGTGGTAGAAGACGATCAGACGTATAAAGGAACGGATATGGTTCCTCAAGTCACGTTAAAAGAAGGAAAGACGTCTCTCGTTAAGCGTATGGATGGTTCCTCTCTTGTAATTACTGAACAAGGTGATGATGGAATGACAGAGCCATCAGGTAATTCTGGCAAGCGAATCGCGTGCGGAGTTATTTCAAAAAAACATTAAAAACAGCGTTCTTTCGTGAGAAAGAACGCTGTTTTTTACGTTAAAGCTATTTTTAAGCGATTTAATCCTTCTTGAAGTTGTTCATGTGAACAGCCAATGTTCAAGCGAATAAAACCTTTTCCATATGTGGAACTGTATTTTTCGCCTTTTTCTACGGCGATTTTGCCTTTTTCTAATAAACGTTCATGTAATTCTTCTTCTGATAAGTGCAGCTTGTTGCAGTCAATCCATAGTAGATAAGTTCCTTCCGGCTGAATGACTCGCAGTTCAGGTAAGTGTTCACTTATAAACCCTGTCACGAGATCTACATTTTTCTTCAGATACACAAGCAGTGCTTCTAGCCATTCGCCACCTTCGCTGTAAGCTGCTTCTAAACCAATGATTCCAAATGTATTTAAATTAGAGAAACCTTGTTTTTGCTGCTGCTGAACATACTGTGTGCGCAGCTTCTCATTTGGAATAATAATAGCTGAAGCTTGAAGTCCTGGTATATTGAATGTTTTGCTAGGGGCCATACACGTAATGGTTCGATTGGCTGCATCTTCACTCACCATGCTGATGGGAATGTGTTTATAAGAATGGTAAATTAGATCAGAATGAATTTCATCTGAAACAATTAATACATTGTATTTTTGACAAAGATCGGCAAGTTTTTTCAGTTCTTCTTTTGTCCACACGCGTCCTACTGGATTATGAGGACTGCAAAGAATCATTAATTTTACGCCTTCTGCAAATTTTTTCTCTAAATCTGCAAAATCAATTTCGTATTTATCGCCCGCAAGTTTTAACGGATTTTCAACAACTTCTCGATCATTTACCTCTATCATGTTGAAAAACGGAGTATAAACTGGAGGTTGAATTAAAATTGAATCTCCAGGTTCCGTAAATGCTTGAATAGCCATACTCAGGGCAAATACAACTCCTGGACTGTATGTAATCCATTCATGATCAATGGTCCACTGATGCTTGTTTTTTACCCAAGATGATAAAGCATTTGCCGTAGATTCAGTAGGGGAAGTGTAGCCGAAAATACCGTGTTTGACACGCTCATTAATGGTTTGAAGAACATTAGGCGGCGCTTGGAAATCCATATCAGCTACCCAAAAAGGCAGAACATCTTTTGCTCCAAAAACGAGATCCGTTTTGTCCCACTTTACGGACTGCGTACCTGTACGATTAATTAATTGATCAAAAGAAAAAGTAGACAATAAAAGTACCCCCTTTTTTAATATAATAGTTTGCTTATTTTTAATACGTTTGTCAACGAAGTTAACTTGTGAAGTCAATAAAGAAAGTGGGAAAATTGGCTGAAGCACCACTAATAAATTTTTTATTAAAGTTAGCGCCTCGTGTGAAATATATGAACTCGCTCCGTCATTATTGAGACAGGGCTTTTTCACCGTACAAGAAATCGACCATATGAGACTGCACAATGTCGGGACACTCTTCTGGTAAAAGATGTCCAATTTCCTTTAACGAGATAAAGGTAGAGTCTGTCAAATCATCTTTTAATTTACGTCCGAGATGTAAAGGGACAACTCGGTCTTCTTCTCCCCAAATGAGTAAACTTGGTTTTTTTATGTGCTGCAAATCCTTTGAGGAGAGGTCTCCTTCTCGATCACGAATCATTCTTGTCAAAGCCATAAACGTACGGTCATCCAAAAAGGGTTCAGTATAGCCATCAATCATTTCTTCGTCGATTAACTGATGATCAAATACGACATTTTGCAAGTTACCTAATACACCTTTGCGAGACAGCCACGTTTTTACCCACAGATAAAAGAAGGGAACATAAGAAGACATGACCAACCCATAATGTGAAGGGCCTAAATAAGCTGAGCTGCACAGAAGAACGAGTTTTGATACACAAGAAGGCTTTAATTTTGCTACGTTTAAACAAACCTGTCCTCCCATTGAGTGTCCCGATAGTACAACATCTTTCAATTTTAAGTATTCAATCAACTCGATGACAATTTTGGCTAAGTTTTTATACGAGTATTGAAAGGTTAACGATTTTTCACTTCGCCCAAATGGCGGAAGGTCCAGCGTAATGATAGAAAACGTATCTTCAAATAAAGGAATTAAACGCCGAAAGCTAAAACTGGATGATAAAAAGCCGTGAATAAATACAATAGCTGGTTTATCAGGGTGATAGTTATGGCATTCGTAGTAAACATTGACGCCATTAAAAGTACGCTGGTGGCAAGTAATTTTAGAGTCAGTCAATTTGTTTCACTCCATCTTTTTCTTTCTAGTCTGTCCTAATTTCCAGCAATCTATAAAATGAAACTCAATTACCGGTATAGATTTCACATTAAAGATGTGTTTAAATTTGATATAATGGAAAAAGTGAAAAAATTTAATCGGTGTAGGAGGGGAACGCGGTGTTCTTAGAAGAAAAAGAGTTAGAAATTTTAGAAATTCTAGAAAAAAATAGCCGTATTTCAATAGATAGTATTTCAAAAATGGTGGATTTAACGTTTGAAGAAACCTCTAATATTGTTAAAAAGTTAGAGAGAGAAAAAGTAATTGTGCAATATTCAGCTGATATTAACTGGAGACGAGTAGATGGACATGAGGGCGTCACAGCTATGATAGATGTAAAAGTTGCACCAAAGCGAGGAGTAGGCTTTGACGAGATTGCGGAGCGCATCTATCGTTTTCAAGAAGTAAAATCCGTGTACCTAATGTCAGGAGCATATGATTTGTCTGTTATTATTGAAGAAAAATCAATGTCTGAAGTAGCATTTTTCGTTTCTGAAAAGCTTTCTACGCTAGACTCTGTTTTATCTACAACGACTCACTTTATTATGAAAAAATACAAGCACGATGGTACCATCTACGATCAAGGCGATGAAGATCGCAGAATCGTGGTGTCTCCGTAATGAAAGAGCGCTTGTCAACAACTGTACAACAGCTGAAACCTTCAGGTATTCGCCGCTTTTTTGATTTAGCAGCAAGTATGGATAACGTCATCTCTCTTGGAGTAGGTGAACCTGATTTTGTCACATCTTGGGCTGTTCGAGAAGCGAGTATTTTATCGTTGGAAAGAGGATATACCTCTTATACAGCAAATGCGGGGCTTTTAGAGCTCCGCTTTGAAATTATGAAGTATATGAAAAGAAATTTTAACGTCTCGTATGATTATAAAGATGATATTATTGTGACCGTTGGAGGAAGTCAGGCTTTAGACATTACAATGCGAGCTTTGATTAATCCTGAAGATGAGATTATTGTCGTGGAGCCAAACTTTGTGTCTTACAGTCCGTTAATTTCTCTAGCAGGAGGAGTTCCTGTGGCAATTGAAACAACGGCGGAAACAGAGTTTAAACTACAGCCTAGACAGATTGAAGAAGTCATTACAAGCAACACGAAAGCCCTTCTTTTATGTTCTCCTAATAATCCAACAGGAAGTTCGCTATCTAAAGAAGAGTTGCAGGCTATTGCAGATATTGTAATCAAGCATGACTTGCTTGTTATCACGGATGAAATATATGCAGAATTAACATATGATGAAGAATTTACATCTATTGCTTCTTTAGAAGGAATGAAAGAACGAACTATTATTATTTCAGGCTTTTCTAAAGGGTTTGCTATGACTGGATGGCGTCTTGGGTACATATGTGCACCAACTGAGATTGCTAAAGCAATGCTGAAAATTCATCAGTATACAATGATGTGCGCGCCTACCATGGCCCAGTATGGAGCAATTGAAGCACTACAAAACGGGCAGCATGACGTAGAAGAGATGAGAAAAAGCTATCGCAGAAGACGGAACTATATGGTGAAGTCATTAAATCAAATTGGTCTGGAATGCCATTCTCCCGGAGGAGCGTTTTATGTGTTCCCGTCTATCAAGAAAACGGGATTGTCATCGGAAGAATTCGCTGAGCAGCTTTTGCTTGAAGAACGAGTAGCCGTCGTGCCAGGCAATGTATTTGGAAAAGGTGGAGAGGGACATATTCGCTGTTCATACGCCTCTTCAATGGAATCATTAGAAGAATCCATAAAACGGATTAGCCGTTTTGTTGAAAATAAGTTATAATAAAAATAAGATATTATGTCATATCGTATAGACGGTTTGATATAATATCTTTTTTGCTATGATGAAATGTAGTGTTAGTTTATATTTGTGACGAAATTGGTAAATAATAAATATAGTATAACTACTTTTTGATTCAATCTATGAACTGTGCTATAATTTTAAATTGGCTATAATGGTGAAAATAATAAGGTATCTAGGAGTGTTTATATGTCAAAATTTGAAATCGGTACTGTTACAAAAGGTAAAGTAACAGGAATTCAACCATACGGTGCATTCGTTGCATTAAATGAAGAAACTCAAGGATTAGTTCATATCTCAGAAGTAAAACATGGCTTCGTTAAAGATATTAACGAACATTTATCAGTAGGAGACGAAGTAAACGTTAAAGTTTTATCTGTTGATGAGTCAACTGGTAAAATTGGTTTATCTATTCGTGCAACTGAGCCAGCTCCAGAAAAAACTGAAGCTTCTGCACCTAAAAAACCTGCTAAAAAGCGTCAAGGTCAAGCAACAGTTCATACTGAATCTACTCAAGGATTCAACACATTAAAAGAAAAATTAGAAGAGTGGATTGAGCAATCAAACCGCGAAGATCTAATTAAGAAATAAGAAAAAAAGAAGGATAGCTTAGCTATCCTTCTTTTTTAATGTTCCGTTCTAGGTTCTGTACGCTCTACTTCAGCAGAAGGTTTAAATAATAGACCTAGGTTAATCAGTCCTGCGATTCCAACCAATCCATAAATAATGCGGGAGAAAGCAGATGTTTGACCGCCGAAGATTGCTGCTACTAAATCAAATTGAAAAAAGCCAATAAGTCCCCAGTTAATTGCTCCAATAATCGTTAATACGAGCGCAATACGTTGAATACCACTCATGATGAACCCTCCTTGTTTTGTAGTTCACTTATTAGCCTGCTTTTTTTAGAGGGAAATATGCATATTTGCTTTTGGAAGATACAGACAAATAAACGTTCATTTGGATGGGGTGAGCATCTAGCCAACAGGGAATAATCTTTAGGAAGTCAATTTTCTTTACAATCAAAAAGTTGTTCTTCATAATGATGCATGTAATCAAGCTCGTAAGGAGGAGTTTATAGTGAACAATTTTACATTTTATAATCCTACAAAATTAATTTTTGGTAAAGGTCAATTAGAGCAATTAAAAACAGAAGCAAGTCGCTTTGGTAAAAAGATATTATTAGTATACGGCGGAGGAAGTGTAAAACGCAGCGGTTTATACGATCAAGTAATGGATGTACTGAATGACATGAATGCAGAAGTACATGAGTTAGCGGGAGTAGAACCGAATCCTCGTCTGACAACTGTTCGCAAAGGAATCGATATTTGTAAAGAAAACGGTATTGAATTTTTACTTGCAGTAGGTGGAGGAAGCGTAATCGATTGTACAAAAGCAATCGCAGCTGGCGCAAAATATGATGGCGACGTATGGGACATCATTAACCGCGACGTATTCGCAGCTGAAGCTCTTCCATTTGGAACAGTGCTAACATTAGCAGCAACAGGTTCAGAAATGAATGCTGGTTCTGTTATTACAAATTGGGAAACACAAGAAAAATACGGCTGGGGCAGTCCGGCAACATTCCCTCAATTCTCTATTTTAGATCCGGTTAATACATTTACTGTACCAAAAAATCAAACAGTTTATGGCATGGTTGACATGATGAGCCACGTATTTGAACAATATTTCCATGCTGCAACAAATACGCCGCTTCAAGATCGCATGTGTGAAGGTGTGCTACAAACGGTTATTGAAACGGGACCAAAATTATTAAACGACTTAGAAAACTACGAGTTACGTGAAACGATTTTATATAATGGTACCATCGCATTAAACGGTATGTTACAAATGGGACACCAAGGCGATTGGGCTACTCATAATATTGAGCATGCGGTATCAGCTGTATATGATATTCCACATGCGGGTGGACTCGCAATTTTATTCCCGAACTGGATGAAACACGTAATGGATGAGAACGTAGATCGCTTCAAGCAAGTAGCTGTACGCGTATTTAACGTAGATACGGAAGGTAAGACAGATAAAGAAGTAGCACTTGAAGGTGTGGATAAGCTTCGTGAATTCTGGTCAAGCCTAGGTGCACCAACTCGCTTAGCTGATTATGATATTGGCGAAGACAAATTAGATCTTATGGCTGATCGTGCGATGGCCAAAGGTGAATTTGGTAAATTTAAAAAATTAAACAAAGAAGATGTACTAGCAATCCTACGCGCTTCTTTATAAGATTCTCGATAAAAAACGCCGTGCAAACCGCACGGCGTTTTTTTTTATTCATGATGGGTAAGCTTTTTCTGCTGTTTGGTTTTCAAATCATCCCGAACGGTTTTATCAGAAAGAGGAACTCCGCTGTAATAAGCTGCTCTTCCTAGTAAATGCCCAGCAATAGGAGAGGTGATAAACACAAAGACAATCGCTAAAATTAACCGTGCACTAATATGGCCAGTGTCAATCCAAAAGTAGAGTAAGCAGCCCACTAATATAAACAGGACGCCTAAGGTAGCACTTTTGGAGGCAGCATGACTTCTTGTGTACGTATCAGGCAAACGAATAAGCCCAATCATGGTTACAACTGTCAGAAGAGACCCTATGAGTACCAAAGCTCCTACAATGATTTCACTGATCACGTTCATATTCAATCACTTCTCCTTTCTCTAAAAACTTAGAAAAAGCAACGGTACCTACAAAGGCTATGATGCCTAGCAGTAAAATGACTTCGAAAAAAGCCTGAGTTCGAAAAATAATCGAGATGATGGCCGTGATAGCAATGATGTTAATTCCAATAGCATCAAGGGCCATTGCTCGGTCAGCAGTTGACGGACCTTTTACCACTCGGTAAACAAACCCAATAGTTGAAGCAGAAATGAGAATGAGCGAAACGTTTAGAAAAATATCGAGCATTTAACGACTCACCTCCATAATAGCTTTTTCGAATGTTTGCTGAATATCTGTAATAATGTCATCAATATCGTCGGTATTGATTGCATGAATATAGATAGTAGAATTGTCATCTGACACATCCATTACCAGTGTGCCTGGCGTTAGCGTAATTAAAAGAGAAAGAATGGTAATTTCCCATTCACTCTCCAGACGGGTTGGCATTGCAAAGATGGCTGGCTGAATATTTAATTTAGGGCGCAATACGTCTTTCGTCACTGCAATATTGGCTTTGAATAATTCTCGTATGAAAATAAACAGCAGCTTAATGATCGCATACACTTTATGCAGGTAAAAACGTCTGTGAAAAAAACGGCGGAAAACAAACAGCAGTACCGCTCCCCAGAAAAATCCTATAATAAAAGAAGGTAGTGTCCAAATCCCTCTCAAAAACATCCATGTGAATGCAATGATTACGTTTAATAATAGTTGAAATGACATGCAGATCTACTCCTTTAACACCGATTGGATATAAATTGAAGGATCCATAAGCGTTTGAGCGGCTGTCGACACATAAGGAATAACAGCTTCTGCACCTAGTCCTAAAAAGACAGAAACAGCAAGTAAGATAGCGGATGGGTATAGAATACCTTTAAGGGATACTTTTTCATGCTCAGAAGAAAGCGTAGGTTCACCCCAGAAGCAGCTCATGAAAATCTTAATGGCAGAATATAAAACGAGCAGGCTTGAAACGAGTAAAACTCCTACAAACGTGTAGCTCTCTGATTCTAAACCGCCTTGAACTAAAAGGAATTTTCCAATAAAGCCGCTTAGGGGAGGAATTCCTGCCAACGAAATAGTAGCGATAAAAAACATCCAGCCAAGCAGCGGATAGTCTTTAATTAACCCACCCATTTTCTTTAATTTTGTTGTTCCAGTTATTCGAATGATGCTTCCAGCAAGAAGGAAGAGAGCTGCTTTAATAATCATGTCGTGAATTAAATAATAAATGGCTCCTTCAAAACCTGCTTTTGTTGTTAAAGTTACACCGTAGACAATGACTCCCACAGCAATAATAATATTATAAATTAAAATTTTATTCACATCCGAATAAGCAATGGCGCCTACTGCACCAACAACGATAGTCAAAAGCGCAACGTAGCCGATAATTTGATGAGTGAATTCAGGATGATGGTAAAACAGTAAAGTGAAAGTCCTGAAAATCGAATAAACGCCTACTTTTGTGAGCAACGCACCAAACAATCCGATAATAACGGGTGGAGGCGCACTGTACGAACCTGGAAGCCAAAAATACATTGGGAATAAAGCTGCTTTTAATGCAAATACAATAAATAAAAGCATGCCAATGGTTGTTAAAATTCCCGGCTGATTAGCCTCTGCAATTCGCTGCGAAAGGTCTGCCATGTTGAGAGTTCCTGTTACGGCGTACAAATAAGCAACAGCAATTACAAACAAAGCAGATGAAATGACATTGACTAAAATATACTTAAGAGACTCTCGAAGCTGTTCTTTTGTACCGCCAATTACAATAAGAGCGTACGAAGACATAAGCATGACTTCAAAAAAGACAAATAAGTTAAAGATATCACCTGTCAAGAAAGCGCCAAATACGCCTACTAATAAAAACTGTACAAACGAATAAAAGTAAAAGCGTTCACGTCTTTCGCCAATTGTATGAAAAGCAAAAAGAACGCAGCATAGTGTTACGATACTAGCAGTAAGTACGAGAAGGGAAGCGAACATGTCCGCTACTAGAATAATTCCAAAAGGAGGTTTCCAGTTCCCAAGCTCATGAGTTAAAACACCTTTTGATTGAACCAACTGTACCAAATATGCAGCAAAAGCAGTGGTGGTGATTAATGATAAAACACTGATTATCCTTTGAAGTTTAATATTGTCTTTGAAAAAAATGAGCACAACACCTACAACAAACGGGATAAGCAGTGGGATGATTACAAAATTACTCGTCATGTTCATTTCCCCTTAACTTGTCCATATCGTCTGTTCCGAGTTCTTGATAAGCCCTGTAAGCTAGTACAAGGAAAAAAGAAGTGACACCAAAGCTTATGACAATGGCAGTTAAAATAAGGGCTTGAGGTAAAGGATCTGTATAAGAAGAAGCCTTTTCTCCCAAAAGGGGAACACTCCCCCCTTTTAATCCGCCCATCGTTAAAATCAACAGGTGAACACCGTGGCTTAATAAGCCTGTTCCAATAATAATTCGCAGTAAACTGCGGGATAACATGAGATATACAGCGGCAGTGAATAGAATCCCTGCCACTATGGACATTAATATTTCCACTATTCACTCTCTCCAATCGTTTGAATAATGGTCATCGTAACACCAACAACTACTAGATATACGCCTAAATCAAACAGTACAACGGTAGCTAAAGATGTTTTCCCGAGAAGGGGAAGGTTAAAGTAGCTATATGTGTGAGTCAGAAATGGGACTTTGAAAATAAATGACCCAAGCCCCGTTAAAATAGCTAGCAGCAGTCCAGAGGCCGCCACCTTCTTATAGTCAAATGGGATGACTTTCGATACCGTTTTTATATCGAAAGCCAGCAGTAGTAATACAAGGGCTGCTGAGGTAGTAAGTCCCCCAACAAACCCTCCCCCGGGTGTATAATGACCTGCAAAGAAAAGATGAATGGCAAAAATGATAATAATGAACGTGACTACTTTCGTTGTGGTTTGTAGTATCAAATCATTTTTTTTCATTCTTCTTCCTCCTTTGTTAACCGAAGACGAATCATGCCATAGATAGCAAGAGCTGCTATACAAAGTACGGTAATTTCAAATAATGTATCAAATCCGCGGAAGTCCACAAGGATTACGTTCACCATGTTTTCGCCGCCTGCTTTTTCATAGCTGTTTTCAATAAAGTAATGTGAAATCGATTCAAATAGTTTTGTACTGTTTGCTGATATGCCAAGCAATGTAACGGTCGTTCCTACAAGAAGGGCAACCAGTAAATTTGGCAGTTGAAACTTCACCCTTACTTTTCGCTTCCGAAACTCCGGCAAGTAGTAGAAACATAGTAAAAACAGTGATACGGATACAGTCTCAATAACTAATTGAGTCAAAGCTAAGTCAGGAGCGCGGAATAATACGAAAAATAAAGAAAGCGTATACCCGACAACTCCCAGCGAAATAATGGCTGTGAGGCGTGATTTTGCCAATAAAGTTGTAATAGTAGCCGCAACCATTACAACTGCTAGTATGGCTTCATAAACGCCGATAGAAGCAGTATCTTTTAGATCAATCGCAAAGGCATTCTGAGAAAAGAGCGTTACGAGAAGTAAAATGCCTATGAAAGTAAAAATGATTAAAAGATAGTCTCTAATAAATCCTGTCATTAATGTTTTCATGATGCGCGTTGAGCCTTTTTCCATCCCTTTAATGCCATAATTATATCCGTTATTAAGCGTTAAAGAAGAAGGGAATCGTGTATAAATTTTTGACCACTTTTGAAGCGTCATAAACAACAAAATACCAAATGTGATGACCCCTAGCGTCATAAATAATTCTGGCGTAAAGCCGTGCCAAAATTTAATATGCACTTGATATTCTTTACCTTCAGCTAGCAGGCTAGGTGCGATAGAGGCCATTGTTGGCTCAATAAGGGTTGATTCTAATAAATTAGGAGCAAAGCCAAAAATAACAACCAATGATGCTAAAATAACCGGTGAAATCAGCATGCCTACTGGTGCTTCATGCGGCTTCTTCTCCAACTTTTCGGGCTGGTATTTGCCTGTAAAGGTTTTAAAGACAAGAATCATACTATAGACGAACGTAAAAATACTTCCCACCCAAGCGATGATAGGCAGCAAAATTCCCCACGTCTGCATGCTATACATATCCATTTTTGTCACGTTTACCATGCCTGTAAAAAACATCTCTTTACTTAAAAATCCGTTAAAGGGAGGGAGACCTGCCATTGAAAATCCCCCAATGATAGCAATGGTAAATGTGACAGGCATGAAGCTCATTAACCCGCCTAACTTTCTAATGTCACGCGTGCCTGTTTCATGATCGACAATGCCTACTACCATAAATAAGCTGCCTTTGAAGGTAGCGTGGTTAATCAAATGGAAAACTGCTGCAGTAAGAGCCACTAAGTAGATATTATCGTCTAAAAAATCATAGTGAATAGCTGCGCTACCTACTCCTATAAGTGACATAATCATCCCAAGCTGACTAATTGTTGAAAAAGCTAAAATCCCTTTCAAGTCTTGTTGCTTTACTGCTGAAAACGAGCCCCAAAACAGTGTAATTAGTCCTATGATTGAAATAACAAAAAACCAAGTGGCGCTTATAGCAAAAACAGGGCTGAGTCTTGCTAAAAGATAAATTCCCGCTTTTACCATTGTAGCTGAATGAAGGTATGCACTCACTGGGGTTGGAGCTTCCATTGCATCTGGCAGCCAAATATGAAAAGGAAACTGAGCAGATTTTGTAAAGGCCCCTAATAAAATGAGGACTAGAGCTGGAATAAATAGATGACTTGATGTAACCACATCTACGTTTGAGATAATTTCGCGTATGCTGAAAGTACCTGTCATGACGTATAAAAGTACAATTCCTGCTAATAGGGAAAGTCCTCCGAATACGGTAATGAGCATAGATTTTAAGGCTCCGTATTGAGATTTCTCTCGTTTGTACCAATAACCAATCAATAAAAAAGATGAAAGGCTTGTTAATTCCCAAAAGCTGTAAAGACTCATTAAATTGTCTGATAATACAACTCCTAGCATAGATCCCATAAAAAGAAGCAAATAGACATAAAACGAATGCAGCGCTTCTTTTGTCTTAGAAAGATAATAAATGGAGTAAAGAATAACAAGTGTCCCAATTCCGGTGATTAACAGAGAAAATAGAAGACCGAGTCCATCCACATAAGCATCAAAGTTAATGCCCAGACTAGGTATCCATTTCATTGAATGTAGATATGTTTCCCCCTTAGAAACACCACTGATATATTGTGTGAAATAAATGAACAACACAAGTGGAAGAGGTAAAACGAACCACCCTGTATGAATACGCTGGAATTTCCTATACAGAAGCGGGACAAAAAAGGCTAATAAAAAAGGCGATAAAATCACCAAGTGCAACCACGACAAAAGACAAACCTCCTTGTGATATTCAATTCTGTAACCGATTATATAATAATTTAATTATGCATGCATCCATGCTAATTCTTAGTATCAGCAGAATTTTCAAGGCTTATTAAATAAATAGAAACTCGTCACAAAATCCATAAAAAAAACATAAAAAAATTTTTTTCGACGTATAAAAATCATGCGAAATTGTCACTCTAAGAGTGAGGTGATGGAAATGTATAGGAAACAAATAGCCATCAGTTTTCTCATTTTTACCGCACTATGTATGAGTGGATTTGTGCTAAATAATCACTTGGAAATGAAAGAAGAAAACAGGATGCTAATCACTTCTAAAAGTGAAGCTGAAAATTCCATATCAATAGACTCTTCCCTGTTAAAAGCCTCTTATAAACCGAGACAATATGTAAAGATAGGTGAAATGAACTATATTGCACCATCCGGTAAGCAAATAAAAAACGATTGAAGACCACTCTTTAGTCGTTTTTTATTTGCTTATTATTTGCGTCATCGTGCATGAATTCCGTTCTGTAATCAAAGAACATTAGTTGACTTCATAACGGAATTTATCGTTAAATAAAAGGGTACATACAATGATTGCAGTTTCAACAAACTATAATGATTGTGTCAAATTGTAAGTGGATTCACTTGAATTCAGCTAACAGTTTCGATAAAGTGGAAAATAAAGATATTTTAATGGAGGAACAGACTATGACACATGTTCGTTTTGATTATTCAAACGCGTTATCATTTTTTGGTGAACATGAACTTACATACTTACGTGATGCCGTGAAAGTAGCTCACCATTCAATTCATGAAAAAACAGGTGCTGGGAACGACTTTTTAGGATGGGTAGACCTTCCTACGGAGTATGACAAAGAAGAATTTGCACGCATTCAAAAAAGTGCAGAAAAAATTAAATCTGATTCAGATGTATTAATTGTTATTGGTATTGGAGGATCTTACTTAGGTGCTCGTGCTGCTATTGAAATGCTTCAGCATTCATTCTATAACACATTATCAAAAGAACAGCGTAAAACTCCGCAAGTTATTTTTGCTGGTAACAACATCAGCTCAACATACATGAAAGACTTAATGGATGTTTTACAAGATAAAGATTTCTCTATTAATGTTATTTCAAAATCTGGTACAACAACAGAACCGGCGATTGCTTTCCGTATCTTCCGTAAATTATTAGAAGAGAAATACGGCAAAGAAGAAGCACGCAAGCGTATTTATGCAACAACAGATAAAGCGCGCGGCGCATTAAAAACATTAGCGGACGAAGAAGGCTATGAAACATTTGTTATTCCAGATGATGTAGGCGGCCGTTATTCAGTATTAACAGCAGTTGGCTTATTGCCAATTGCCGCTGCAGGTCTTGATATCGAACAAATGATGAAAGGGGCAGCTGATGCTCAAGAAGCATTTTCATCATCAGAGCTAGAAGAAAACGCAGCTTATCAATATGCTGTAGCTCGTAATGTTCTTTATAATAAAGGAAAAACAATTGAAATGCTGATTAACTATGAGCCAGCTCTTCAATACTTTGCTGAGTGGTGGAAACAGTTATTTGGTGAAAGTGAAGGAAAAGACCAAAAAGGTATTTACCCTTCATCTGCTAACTTCTCAACGGATCTTCATTCTTTAGGTCAATATGTACAAGAAGGTCGTCGTGATATTTTTGAAACAATTGTACAAGTTCAAGATTCTCGTCATGAGCTAACAATTGAAGAAGATGCAGCGGACTTAGATGGACTAAATTACTTAGCTGGGGAAACAGTTGACTTTGTAAATAAAAAAGCGTTCCAAGGTACAATGCTTGCTCACACAGACGGAGGCGTTCCAAACTTAGTTGTAAACATTCCGGCGCTAGATGAGTATACATTTGGATATGTTGTATACTTCTTCGAAAAAGCATGCGCAATCAGCGGCTATTTACTAGGAGTAAATCCGTTCGATCAGCCTGGAGTAGAAGCATATAAAGTAAATATGTTTGCTCTTCTTGGAAAACCTGGTTTTGAAGAGAAAAAAGCAGAATTAGAAAAGCGTTTGAAATAAATAAAAAGTTCACCTTCTTGTTAGAAGGTGAACTTTTTTGCTTTTGAGATAAAGGATAAAAAGCTGGAAAAAGGACATGTTAAAACAGAGGAGGGATAAGATGATTGAATTATCTTCAAGATTAGACGGCACATTATTCAAGCTTTATGAATTGGAAAAAACGCTTAAGCCGCTTGGGTATAACATTGGAGGAAATTGGGATTATGATCATGGTTCATTCGACTATAAGATGAATGATGAAGTCGGCTATCAGTTTTTACGTATCCCGTTTACAGCTACGAATGGAGAACTGGATTCTAAAGGAACAACCGTACAGATTGGTACGCCATTTTTACTTTCACATAAGTATCAAATTGGCTTAGATGACAATGTTCACAATGGAAACATGGGTGCTTCATTTAATCAGTTTGCAGAACCCCAAGACCCAGACGCTTCATTTCCAGAAAAGTATATCAGTTTAGGAGAAGAGCTAATTAGAGAGGCAGAAGAGGCGCTGCTTCAATAATTGAAAGGATTATTCTTTTCTTAAACTCTCTAATTTCTTTACAAAAATATGTTCGTACATGACTTGACTAATCAACTCGTTTGTTTTAATCATTTCATTTACCCCCAAATTTTGCGCATTTTGAATATGCTTTTTTGTTAACAGTTCAACGATGCTGTAAATAGAAGGGTTCAATCCTTGCAGAGCGACTAGCGTAACAATCGTATTCATGTCTGCATATTCTTCTGTCTTATGCTGATCCGCAGTAATCAGCACTTTTTTTGCGTACCGAGCATTGGCAAGTTCTAATACTTCATAGTGAGAGGGACTTCCTTTAATAAAATGAACGCGATCACAGATCATGGGATTTTTAGTCAGAGAGTCGTCGATAAGAACAATGTCTTCTTTATGAAATGCGTCGCGATAAGACTCTAGCACGAGTTTGGCGCGCTCATTCCACCCAACAACGATGAAGTGATCTTTTCCATAAAACTTTAAATTTCCTTCCAAATAAGCGCTCTCGGCGGAAACAGCAATTTTAGAAAGCGTGACAAAATAAGTAGTAATAAATCCCGTTCCAATCAGGACTAAAATAATTGCAGCTAACCTTCCAATCGTAGTGGTGGGAGCAAAATCACCGTACCCTATAGTAGAGATTGTAATAATAACCCACCAAATTCCTTCAAACACATTCCCAAACGTTTGCGGCTCTAGGAAATGTATAAGCATGCCGAAAAGTAAAACAAGGCAGCCGATAATAAAAAGAAGCCGCACTAAAATAGAACGACGAAAAAGTCGAAATAATAGCCATTCCATCATAAAAAAACCTCCAGTGATTAGTCATAGCCACAGTATGACCATTTTTCACTGAAGGTATAAGATATCTTTATCTTTTTACTTCGTAATATTCAATCCATTCTTTGTCTGGACCATAGAAAAATAAGTATCTTGCTCCATTTGGCAAAGTTACAATGTTTTCTTCCACAAATGAAACGCCTGCTGATTTTAAACGCTCAAACTCCTCTTCAATTCCATCTACTGCCAGCGCAAAATGATGAACTTTACCTTCATTAGGTAAGCTTGAGTTATACCCTTGAATTAACTCTACGATTACATTGCCTTCTAAACCTAGAAAAGCTAGCTTCAAAGACGGATCGGTATGTGGTAGTGTTTCGATGAGCTCTAATCCCACCTTTTGTGTATAGAACTCAATAGATTTTTCTATATCCTTTACTTGAACGCCTACATGTTCAAATTTTAAAATTGCCATATGCATCACCCGTATCTATAGTATGTAAAAACTATGAAATATATTAAAGAGAAAGGATATAGAAGTCAAGATAGGGCTGCTTATTAGGAAAGGGCTCTTAAATCATATTTTTGCTGGAGTGAATAGGGTAGAGGCTTCCATCAAGCGCAAACGAAATTTTGCCTGTTTCTTCAGATACAACTAAAATTAATGCATCCGATTTTTCTGACATTCCAATGGCTGCACGGTGACGTGTTCCCAATTTTTTGTTCGTTGAAATAATAGACGAGAGAGGTAAAACATTAGCAGCCGAAATAAGCTGATTATTTCTAATTAGGACAGCTCCGTCATGTAAGGGTGTCCCTGGATAGAACAGTGTCTCAACTAGCGTAGCGCTGACAGGAGCTTGAATAGGCATTCCTTTTTGAATAAGAGGATCAACATTTTGTTCCCGTTCAATGACAATTAAAGCGCCGTGACGTTTCTCAGAGAGGTTATGAATAGCTAGGGACAGAGCAGCGTATTCAAATGTATAAGGCGATAAGTAATGACGCAAGTAATAAGAGGCGGCCGTAGCTTGAACATCTTGAAATAACCTTCTCATCTCCTCAAAATCACATAGGATACAATGATCACTCGTGTCTAAATGTTTAATTAAATTAGAGGCTTCAGTTGAAATCTGCTGTAAATATGTTCGTACATTATTTTTAATTGTATCGTCTAATTGAAAGGGTTGTCTCTCCATCTTATATAGCTCCTATCTGTCAGTCAGTGTTATCTGTAATGTGTGCTAATGTGGGTGAATTATCCGTAAAGCTTATAAATCCGCTATTAATTTTATAGAGAGATTTTGCGTTTTATTTAGCAAGAGAACATCAAAAGTTGGAGAAAAAAGAAAGCGTTTTATAAACTGATATGTTCACATTTGGGTTAAATTTACATATGTTGTTTTAAATAAAAGTATAGATATTTCTGTGAATTTAAAGTATAGTTTTCTTATCGGATATATGATTTTTAATGTTGACAAATATTCTAAATATGCTAAAATTTTTAAAAAATGCTTATCAAGAGTGGTGGAGGGATCTGGCCCGCTGAACCCCGGCAACCTGCTTAGCAAGGTGCTAATTCCAGCAAAGTGTGTATCATTTTGAAAGATAAGGTGAAAATTTATTGCCTACCCAGTCTTTCAATACGGAAGACTTTTTATTTTGATATAGCGCAAGCGATAATTTGAGAAGGGAAACCAATGACTGTAAACCCCGACTTAAAACAAATTTTTGAACACGCCGAAGTAAAGTAAGAATTAAATAGTTTCGCTGACTAGACACACTAGAGGCGGTTTTATCCAATTCTAGTGGGTAAAACCGTCTTTTTTTATTGGATAACGCGGATAACTAAGAATTGGAGTGGAGAAAATGGCAGACTTATATACGTACGAAAACTGGAGCGATACATTTCCAGAGTTCGACAGTAAAGATGAAACAAAAGGAGCCCTTTCAGCATTGCAGTGGGCGTATGATACCTACGGAGATTCAATTATTTATGCGTCAAGCTTTGGGATCGAAGGAATCGTGTTAATTGATTTAATTTCAAAAGTGAAAAAAGACGCTGAAATTGTCTTTTTAGATACAGGCGTTCATTTTAAAGAAACATATGAAGTGATTGATGCAATTAAAGAACGCTTCCCTGATTTACGTATTCATATGAAAAAGCCGGATTTAACTCTTGCAGAACAAGCTGAAAAACATGGAGATGAGCTTTGGAAGAGTCAGCCTAACTTATGCTGTCAAATTCGAAAAATCATTCCGCTAAGAGAATCCCTTGCTCCTTATGATGCGTGGATTTCTGGTTTGAGACGCGAGCAGTCTGAGTCTCGTGCCAACACGAATTATTTTAATAAAGATGAGAAATTCAAGAAGGTGAAAGTTTGTCCGTTAATTCATTGGTCATGGAAAGAAATTTGGCGCTATGTGTATAAGCATGATTTGCCGTACAACAAACTTCATGATCAAGGCTACCCAAGTATCGGCTGTGAGCCCTGTACCGCACCTGCCTATAATGTAGACGATTTACGTTCAGGAAGATGGGCAGGTACACAAAAAGTTGAGTGCGGATTACACGAATCTTAAATACGAAAGAGCTGAATAAATGATGCTTTTATATGTTGCCTTTATCATTGCGCTTTTTTTTGCAATGAATATTGGGGCAAGCGGTGCAGCAGCTGCTATGGGCGTTTCATACGGCTCCGGTGCAATTAAAAAGCGAAGAGTGGCCCTGTTCATCTGTGCTGTAGGAATTGTGCTCGGAGCTGTTACCGGAGGCGGTGAGGTGGTAAAAACCATCAGTTCAGGTATCATACCTGAAAAACTGCTGTCAGTAGAATTAGTTATTATCATTCTGGCTGCTGCAACGCTGTCACTCTTTTTCGCGAATTTGATTGGTATCCCTCTATCAACAAGTGAAGTAACAGTTGGCTCAGTTGTTGGAGTAGGAGTAGCTTATCAATCTCTGTATGTAGAAAAACTTTTAATTGTCATGTCTTTTTGGATTATTGTTCCGCTAGTTTCATTTGTCATTGCTTTTTTGATTGGGAAAGTGATAAAACGCAGAGCGCATAAAAAAGAAGCAGAGGGAAAGTGGAAAAGAGTTTTAACGATTTTAGTTATAGCGACGGGATTCTTTGAAGCCTTCTCAGCTGGAATGAATAATGTGGCAAATGCTGTCGGTCCTCTAGTAGGAGCTGGGTTAATGGATGCTACAACGGGTGTCATAGCAGGAGGATTGGCGGTGGCACTCGGAGCTCTTTTACTAGGAGGCCGAGTTATTGAAACAAACGGAAAAAAAATTACTCGCTATTCTGTAGGGGAAGGCTGCATTATTTCAGGTACTGGTGCTTCTCTTGTTACAGCAGCTTCACTGTTTGGTTTGCCAGTACCGCTTACACAGGTCACTACGTCTTCTATTATTGGGATAGGCGCAGCGAAAACGGGATTTACGAAAGAACAGCGCGAAGTGGTCATTCAAATGTTAAAGGTTTGGGTGGTATCCCCTGTATTTTCACTCGTAATCTCATATGTTCTTGTGAAATTAGTACTTGAAAGCGACTTATATTCATTTGTGGTGCTAGCTAGTGGCTGCATTGCCACAGCAGGTGTTCTAAGCTTAGCTAGAACGACTAGAAGAAAAAGAGCAAGCTTGCAGTCGGAAAAAGAAAAAATGACTGCGTGATTCAATTGCTTTTTATTATATTGTGTTAATTACTTAAGGAGGATTTTACAAAATGACAACAATTCAAGCACACGGTGGAGAATTAATTAATTTATATCAACCAACATATGACTACACTTCACTAACAAAAGAAATTGAAGTAGACAACATGGCTCTAAGTGATTTAGAACTAATTGGGATTGGTGCTTACAGCCCAATTACGGGGTTTTTAGGAGAAAAAGATTATCAATCAGTTGTTGAAAATATGCGTCTAGCAGATGGAACTGTATGGAGTATTCCTATTACTCTTCCCGTAACAGAAGAGCAGGCTAAAGAATTAAACATTGGCGACAAAGTAAAACTAGTTCAAAGCGGTGTGACATATGGTGTTTTAGAAGTTTCTGAAGTATATACGCCAAATAAAGAAAAAGAAGCGGAAAATGTGTACCGCACAGCAGAACTTGCCCACCCTGGTGTGAAGAAAATGATGGAACGCCCAAATGTATATGTAGCAGGTCCAATCGTACTTGTAGAACGTACACCTAAAACGCGTTTTGAAAAGTATTACCTAGATCCAACTGAAACAAGAGCAGCATTTGAAGAGCGCGGTTGGAAAACGGTTGTTGGATTCCAAACTCGTAACCCTGTTCACCGTGCGCATGAGTATATTCAAAAAACAGCATTAGAAATTGTAGACGGCCTGTTTTTAAATCCACTTGTAGGAGAAACAAAGTCAGATGATATCCCAGCAGATATCCGTATGGAAAGTTATGAAGTACTTTTAGAGAACTATTATCCTAGCGATCGTGTAGCTTTGGCAGTTTTCCCTGCTGCAATGCGCTATGCTGGACCTAGAGAAGCTATTTTCCATGCAATGGTTCGAAAAAACTTTGGATGCACGCATTTCATTGTAGGCCGTGACCACGCTGGTGTTGGTGACTACTACGGAACATATGATGCACAAAAAATCTTCAGTAACTTTACGGCAGATGAATTAGGAATTACACCTTTATTTTTTGAACACAGCTTCTACTGCAAGAAGTGTGAAGCGATGGCATCAACGAAAACATGCCCTCACAGCAAGGAAGATCATATGATTCTATCTGGTACCAAGGTACGTGAAATGCTTCGTAACGGAGAAGTGCCACCAAGCACATTCAGCCGTAAAGAAGTAATTGAAGTGTTAATTAAGGGATTAGCAAAACAAAAAGTATCTTCAAAATAAGGAGCGGTTGAAGTGAGTAAATCAACAAACATTACGTGGCATGATGCTGGAATTACAAAACAGGAAAGACGCGAGCAAAATAATCATCACAGTTTTGTATTATGGTTTACGGGCCTTTCGGGTTCAGGTAAATCTACCGTAGCAAACGCAGTGGCAAAAGCGCTTTTTGATAAAAATATTCGCAATTATGTATTAGATGGTGACAATGTTCGTTTTGGCTTAAACAAGAATTTAGGGTTTTCTGCTGAAGATCGTACAGAAAATATTCGCCGTATCGGTGAGGTTTCTAAGCTGTTCGTAGACAGCGGTCAAGTGGTACTAACAGCATTTATCTCTCCATTCCAAGAAGATCGCGCTCAAGTGCGTGAGATCTTAGAGGGGAATGAATTTTTGGAAGTATACGTAGAGTGTCCGTTAGAAGAATGTGAAAAAAGAGATCCAAAAGGCCTTTACAAAAAAGCAAGAAGCGGAGAAATCCGTGATTTTACAGGAATTGATTCTCCCTATGAGTCACCTGCTAATCCTGAAGTAACAATTAATACAAGCACACAGTCTGTAGAAGAATGTGTACAAACTGTTATTGAATATTTATCTAACCGAAAATTCATCTAAATGACAGCGGACTTTGTCCGCTGTTCTAATTCAAATTAAAATTTGGGAGCGCTGCGGAGACGTGGAAATGATGGAAGGGTGAAAGGCATTCATGGGGAAAGTATATCTAGTCGGTGCAGGACCAGGAGATCCAGATTTAATTACATTAAAAGGGTTGAAAGCAATTCAGCAAGCAGATGTTATCTTATATGATCGTTTAGTGAATAAGGACCTGCTGGAGTATGCTAAAAGTAATGCTGATATTATTTACTGCGGAAAGCTTCCAAACTACCATACCCTCAAGCAAGAAACAATCAATAACTTTTTAGTGAAATTCGCTAAAAAGGGGAAAATTGTAACGCGCTTAAAAGGCGGAGATCCATTTGTTTTCGGACGCGGAGGGGAAGAAGCAGAAGCTCTCGTGCAACAGGGCATTTCATTTGAAATTGTTCCAGGAATTACATCAGGTATCGCAGCTGCTGCTTATGCAGGAATCCCTGTCACTCACCGGGAATACAGCGCAAGCTTTGCTTTTGTAGCAGGACACCGTAAAGACAGCGAGCATGATGCAATCAAATGGGATAGCCTAGCCAAAGGTGTAGATACTCTTGCCATTTATATGGGAGTGAGGAACTTACCGTACATTTGCCAACAGTTAATGGAACATGGAAAAACCTCAGCTACGCCAATTGCCTTGATTCACTGGGGCACATGTGCGGACCAGCGCACTGTAACTGGAACTCTTGGTACAATTGTTGATATTGTTAAAGAAGAACAAATTGAAAATCCCAGTATGATTATCGTTGGTGAAGTTGTAAATTTTCATGACCGATTGAATTGGTTTGAGAAGACTGGACAGCATTACTATTCGTATGCACAAGAAGCTTACTAAAGAGGTTGATTATATGGATGCAGTTTTATATGTTTGCCATGGCAGCCGCGTAAAAGAAGGCGCTGATCAGGCAGTTGCTTTTATTGAAAGATGTAAAAAAAATCTAGATGTACCGATTCAAGAAGTTTGTTTCCTAGAGCTAGCTTACCCTACTATTGAACAAGGATTTGAAGCGTGTATTGAACAAGGTGCTACTCGTATTGCCATTGTGCCGCTGCTGTTATTAACAGCTGCCCATGCAAAACATGATATACCTGAAGAAATACACAAAGTATATGAACGCTATCCACAAGTAGAAGTACTGTACGGAGAACCGTTCGGCGTAGACGAACGAATTGTTGATATCTTAGTAGAGAGAATCAATGAAACTAATGTGGATAAGCATGAAGATTCGATGGTATTGCTGGTCGGCAGAGGAAGCAGTGATCCTGCTGTAAAAAAAGATTTTAACGAAATAGCTCAACTGCTAAAAGGTAAAGGAGCTTTTAAAGAAGTGAGCACATGCTATTTAGCTGCCGCTGACCCTAATTTAAAAGAAGGGCTGCACCTTGCTAAACAAACTTCGTATAAGCAAGTATTCGTTCTCCCGTACCTTTTGTTTACCGGTATTTTAATGAACGAAATTAAGGAAGAATTGGAGCAGTTATCAACAGATGACCAGCAGTTTATCTTAGCAAACTACCTAGGTTATCATGATGGACTTGCACACATTTTAAGTCATCAAGTAAAAACGTTATTATCGAGCAGAGGAAATCAATACGATGTATACCGTTATGCTTGATTTAAAGGATCGTTCGGTCTTAGTAGTTGGAGGCGGAACAATCGCAACTCGTAGAATTAAAGGTTTTTTACAAGAAGGAGCAGCCATTACAGTGGTTGCTCCAACTGTTTCAGCTGAAATAAATGAGTGGGAAGCTAAGAATCAGCTGTGTGTAAAAAGAAAAAAAGTAGGAGAAGAAGACTTACTTAATGTTTTTTTTATTGTTGTAGCTACAAATGATAAAGCTGTGAATAAGTTCGTTAAGCAGCATATTAAAAATGATCAGTTGGTTAATATGGCCAGCGGTTTTTCCGATGGAAATATTCAAATTCCTGCACAGTTTTCTAGAGGGAGATTATCGCTAGCAATATCCACAGATGGCGCTAGTCCTTTGTTGACAAAACGAATAAAAGAAGAATTATCTTCGAATTATGATGAGAGTTACACACAGTATACACAGTTTTTGTACGAATGCAGAGTTCTTATCCACAGATTGAATGTGTCAAAGAGCCGTAAACATGAGTTGTTAACAGAAATTATCGATGATCAATACCGGCTGTCTCTAGTAAAACAGAGGGAATTTTTACAACAGATTGAAAAATATAAATAAAAAAACGGCCAATTGGCCGTTTTTCATTTATACATTTTCAACTTCAATGCTACGAATACCGCTGATTTTTTGAATCTCGTAATACACTTCTGTAGTAGGACGCTGATTATTAACTGACACTTTCATACGTATATATAATTCATTGGTGTCTAAATCTTTGATTCGAATATTTTTTATTGTAATATTCTTTTCTCTAATGCTGTTAGTTGTATCAAAAATATTGTGCTTATCAGCCAGCTTAAGTTGAAGAATAAGCTCTTTCTCGCGCAGTTGCCTAGGCCCTAGAATAGTAATAAGGAAAGGGAGAAGTTCAACGCTGATGATGAGCAGTACAACTCCGGTAATAGCTTCGGGATAAAACCCTGCACCTACAGCAATACCTATACCTGCTGCCCCCCAGATAATAGCGGCTGTTGTAAGCCCAGAGATGCTGTCATTTTCTTTTCGTAAAATAACACCCGCTCCTAAAAAACCAATTCCAGAAACAATTTGAGCAGCCAGACGAAGCGGGTCCATTGTGATATGATCACCTTTATTAAAAATTTGAGAAGACTCAATCGAAACAATCGTGAGTAAACAGCTAATAATGGAAATTACGAGAGATGTTTTTAAACCAACAGGCTTTCGTTTTAGTTCCCTTTCAATTCCAATAATAAGACCAAGTACAGCAGAAATACCTAATTTGAGCAACATTTCATTTTCCATTATTTTCACCTATTTCAATAGACATTGTTGTTTATATCTGTATGAAAGAAGAAAAACAGATATGTATCAGTATAGTAAACTTTTCTTCATAATGACAGGTGAAATTCGAAAAAATCTGATTATTTATAAAGCGCTACGATCGTTTCTTTTAATTTATATTTTTGAATCTTGCCGGATGCCGTCATGGGAAAGTCGTCTATAAAATAAATATGTTCGGGAATTTTGAAATGAGCAAGCTTACCTTTGCAAAAGTCTTTGATTTCTTGAGCGGTAAGAAAAGAATCTTGCTTGAGTTTAATGCATGCAGCAACTCGTTCTCCATACTTTGGATCAGGAATACCGACAATTTGCACATCTTCTACCTCGGGTAATCTATATAAAAACTCTTCAATTTCTCTTGGGTAAATGTTTTCTCCACCTCTAATAATCATATCTTTTAGACGTCCTGTAATTTTTACATAGCCATCTTTATCGATGGTAGCTAAATCTCCTGTATGTAGCCAGCCCTCTACAATTGTTTTTTCTGTTTCTTCCGGCATTTTGTAATATCCTTTCATTGTTAAATATCCTTTTGCACAAAGTTCTCCTTGTTCTCCAAAAGAAGCTTGTTTACCTGTAATTGGATTAATAATTTGAATCTGTACATGATCATGTACTTTGCCAACCGTTTGTACTCGCCGCTCGATAGAATCAGTTGGGGTTGTTTGGGTGATTACAGGAGATGTTTCGGTTTGACCATAGGCGATGGTAATTTCGCTGATACCCATGTCATTTATGACTCGTTTCATTACTTCTGCTGGACAATTAGAACCAGCCATGATTCCTGTGCGAAGAGTAGATAAGTCATATTGATTAAACTCAAGTGCATTTAATTCCGCAATAAACATAGTTGGTACACCGTGAAGCGCTGTACATTTTTCTTTCTCTACGGTGCGTAAAACAGAGGAAGGCTGAAATTCAATAATCGGTAGCATAGTAGCACCTACGGATACGCATGCTAGAACGCCCAGTACACATCCAAAACAATGAAAGAAAGGAACTGGGATGCATAAGCGGTCTTCGTTAGTCAGTTTCATAGACTGAGCAACTAAAAAGCCGTTATTTACTATATTATGGTGACTTAGCATAACTCCTTTTGGAAAACCTGTTGTTCCGGAAGTATATTGCATATTGATAACTTCATGGATATGTAGGGATTGCTCATACTTATCGAGCACCTCATCCGATACCATTGAGCTACTCATTAAGAACTCGTTCCAAGAAGTATGTTCGCTTGATTCACTTAAGTTTATAAGATGTTTTAGATTGGGAAGATTATGTTCAATACCGGTGATAATAGACGTATAAGAAGTGCTTTTAAATTCATCAATGAAAAATAGCGCTGCTGTATCAGAATGCCTCAATACATACTCTAATTCAGAGGATTGGTAGCTTGTATTAAGGGTAACCAAAACAGCGCCTATTCTAGCTGCTGCGAATTGCAGAAGTAACCATTCCGGCACATTTGTAGCCCAGATAGCGATATGATCGCCTTTTTTGAGACCGGTGGCTAGAAGTGCCTTTGCAACTCGAGAGGTTTCTTGATAAAACTCTGCGTACGTATAGCGAATATTTTGTTCAGAGTAGATAACCGCTTCTTGATGCCCAAACTTTTTTGTACTTTCTTTTAAAAGTTCTCCAACCGTTACTTCAAGCAATGGTTTCATTTGGTTTCCTCCTTGAATAATGTTAAAGTATATATGAAAGCGTTTTCTAAAAGTAGTTTATCAAATTTAAAGAAAGTGTTCCAAAAAATCATTCGACAAATTCCTTCACTGTCCATCGCACGTATGAAGAAGGGGGGAGCTGAGTTTATCGTATTGATTTCAATAAGTAAGTATACCGAATGCGAATATTGTAATAAAATAAAGAAATGTCTCCTTATTATAAGAAGACAACGTAACATCATGTTAATAAAGAATGGTATAAAAATATGAAGTAAACAAACAAAAAATCATGCTGAATGTTGAAAGTGAAATAAATGAAAGGCCGTTGACTTTGCCTTCCTTATTAGACATTTGAATTGATTCCCAATAAGCAAGTGAAATTAAGAGAATAGACATACAAAAGGACAAATAGAGTGCAGCTGCAATTAAGGTATCCAAGTGAACGCCTCCTTGGCGGATAATGATTTAATAGACATTATGCTAGCTTAGGTCTAGATATGCTAGTATCTATTAATTGGCTAACGTTTCGTGTACAAGAAAATAGTTTTTAAAAATATATCGAAAAACTATTGCACAATAAAAGAAGGCATGGTATATTATTAAATGTCGCTAAGATGAACTGCTAAAGCAAACATCGAAGTGATAAACAAATAAAAAACTTGTTGACAACTAGATTGCAACTTGTTATGATGGTAAAGTCGCTTAAGAGCGGCGGTTGAACTTTGAAAACTGAACAAAGCGACAAACGTCAACGTTAATTTTTATTTTTTAAATGAGCAAGTCAAACATTTCTTCGGAGAGTTTGATCCTGGCTCAGGATGAACGCTGGCGGCGTGCCTAATACATGCAAGTCGAGCGAACTGATTAGAAGCTTGCTTCTATGACGTTAGCGGCGGACGGGTGAGTAACACGTGGGCAACCTGCCTGTAAGACTGGGATAACTTCGGGAAACCGAAGCTAATACCGGATAGGATCTTCTCCTTCATGGGAGATGATTGAAAGATGGTTT
>NZ_JBISEM010000019.1:0-1773 GCF_044383985.1 Priestia sp. JSM ZJ58 | reverse complement strand
TAGACAAACTAAAAATAGATTTAACTTTAAATAACCGCTTAATTAGAATAAATAAACAGACTAGCAATAAATGCAATACCATAACAAAAATAAACAAGGTTATGGTAACGGCTATCAGTGCATTGATGGGGTCTGTACTTATATTTATATGATTAAATAATGTTGTATAAACAGTTAAATACAGTTTATTTGACACTAAAATCCATAGATAAATCAACACAATTGAAATTAAAAAAGTAATAAATATCATGCTAAATTTTTTCATTTTTAATCTCTATTCAAATACTCACTGATAAATTGCTCAGTGAGTTCCTTTATCGGTTTTTCAGTGATTTTAACATCATCTACTTCATTGAATATCAATTGATAAAACTCACTGACAAAACGTTCAGCGTGCTTCTTCGTATCCATTCCATTTTGTTTGATATCATCAATGTTATTAAATGAAAATTGATTGTCGAGTAGTTTAAAACGTTTGCATTTCGCACCTTTTAAACGCTCCGCTTTACTTGGATTAGTTCGACCTAAAACTAAATAATGCATTTTTATTTTTAATCCGTCACGGTAAACAATCAGACTACTTCTTACTGTTCCGCCCGTTCTTGCCATGTACACTTGTTCCATAACTCCCCCTAAAGCATGAATTAAAGTTGAATTAACTCTAATTCATTTTGTGAAAAAAAAGTCTCACTTCCATCATGGAACGATACACCAATGTTTAGCTCATAGTCATTGTCAATATTTATTACTTTGCATTCATAACCTTCAAGTTTAGAACCAAGTAAGTCTTTAATTACCTTAACTTTATCACCTAACTTAAATCTGCCCATATTAACACTCCATTTACACATGTAGCCTATTACTTTTTATCTAGTTGATGATGTATCTTCAACATAAAAACTAAATAGCAGTTAAATCTGAAAAGTTAGCCTAATAAACACGGTAATAGCTATCACAATACATACCCAACCAGCTAACTTTACAAGACTTGTACTTTCCTTGCTTAGTAAAGCGATCCCTAATCTAATAGTTATCAATGTTAAAGCAACTAATAAAAGACCTTTGATAAACATTCATATATCCTTTTTTTGAGGGCATCCTATACTCAGGAAGCCCCTTGATAATTAAATATTTTTAACTCAAATTGGATACAAAACCAATGATTTTAATTAAATTATCTATATCTAAATCTTCAATAACTAGCTGCTGCTTTCCTCTATATCGTCTATTTACTTCTCCTTTAATACCATTATTCAAATGAAAACCAGTAAATGCATTGTAATAGTTATTTAATTTTCCGAATCTTGATATTAATCCTTTCAATATTTTATCTTCTTCTAAATTTTCATTATGAGATTTTAAATTATTAATATGCTTTTTTATTTCTTCATCAATGTTAATTAATATTTTTCGTTTAATATCATTTGCTATATGTTTTGGATTTCGATTTTCTGAGACAGTACAAGAATTGCAGGAATAGCGAAAAAGGCGACTATAGATTGAACCTGATATATTCACTCGCCCTTTTTCACGTCTAAAATATATTGAATAATCTTTATATTTAGGCGATGTTAAAACAACGCATAGATCCCATGATTTAATTTTATTGACTCGCCATTCGTTACCCAAAAGGCAACAAATAACATCACAAACAGGTTGATATTCTTGAAAAAAACTTTTAATTCCGCTCATTTTCACCTCTAGCCGTTCGGCTACTTGAAATTTTATAATAAATAATCTATTTTGTTAAATAGTTCTGTGAAATATAATATA
>NZ_JBISEM010000018.1:0-2810 GCF_044383985.1 Priestia sp. JSM ZJ58 | reverse complement strand
TCTTCACAACGAACCCCTTGAACCGGTCGCTTATCAAATGACAATTCCCATAAATTTAATTCTTCGATGTATTCGTAATCTTCTGGCGATGCCAAACGAAATAATTGAGACATAGAGACACCCTCCGATCATGTGTGAACGGAGACAGTATAAGGCTTTCGAGAAATTCCGCTTCCTCGACGTGAAACAAGTTCACGCCTTGCGGCGAGCGTTGCGAATTGAATTTATGAGGTTTACCAAGCTCCAGATGTAACAAAGCCCCGTGACAGCATCACAGGGCTCTGGTACTCTAAATCTTGTGCATTCGTTGCTCAGATTAGACGTCGCAATCCAATCTTAGCAACGTGAGAGGCGCTTGTCACGTTCTCATTAAATACCAGCCAACGACATTAACCCAAATGCACCACTTGATTGACTCGGACTTAGCCCGGTCTCCGAAAGGATAAACAGGCAAATTGTGGTAGTAAAACGTACCGGAAAACGAAATTCCGGCTCTACCTCCGAATCACGCTGCGGTATCGAAAGATTACAGTGCGTACCTGATAAGAGCACCAATCAACGGACTAGGGATTTCTTGGATTGCGAAGTGTCGAAAGAAGCCCAACCTAACCAAACTTAGCCAGATTAACGAGCTAAGAGACCATGACCCAATAACTGATCATGGAGAAAAGCAAAGACAAGATGAAGATGTCGCTTCGCTCCGTTTTGATTAGTACCACATTGGGGCATTAGGCGTTTTTTACCTAGATTTTATCGGTGAACAATAACACCTAAACTCTCAACAAGCTGAAGCGCCTGCTCTCCATCCAACTTCACTCCATCTAAATTAATTCGCCTTGCATCAAGCTCGCCAAGCGCCCCACCCGTTAAATCACAACCAGTAAAATCAGCCAAAGACCAATCAAACGATGAAAACTCCCCACAAGAAAGATCGGAGCCACGAAACACGGCGCCAGTTATCACAGTGCCATTCCAGCGATTTTCCCACAGTTCGCACTTTTCTAATATGACTCTAGAAAAATTAGCGTAACTAAGATTTGTCTTGGTTATATAAGCACTACAAAACCATGACCTTGTAGTTATCATATTCATAAAATTAGCCCCTCGAAAATCAGCTCCTTGAGCTAAACACTCACTAATTTCAAGACCTAAGGCGCTAATGTTTTTAAAATTACTCATTGATAAATCGCAGCTTTTAAAGCTAGCGTTTTTTAGTTTGGCTCTATTAAAATCACACCCTTCCAAGCTATTCCTGTCGTAAAAACTACAATCAACAAATTCAGTATCAGTTAAATCAACCCCTGAAAAATCACAATTTGAAAAGGCAATATTTTTAACTCTATTCCCCGTAAATTGATCTCGTGAAAACTTTTCATTGATAAAGTGCTTTTCCATACATGCTACACCTGGTTATTTATACAGTGCAATCATTGTACATTAATTTGAACAACCTTAAACTCTAGCTAAAATTGATTCATACAATCCCTTTTATGTTAAACGGGCGAGTTAGTTAGCAAAAACCTCCCGTTCATCCCCATTAAAGCCCCTCGAAACGATTTTAAGACACGATCACCCTATAAAACACCCAAATCTACGCTGAAAGTTTAGAACGGTTTTGCGGGCTTCTGAGTGCGTTTTTAACATCGTGCAAACTGACAAGTAAAACGATGCGAAATCGCTGAAAGTCACAAACTTGTTTTGTGGCAAGAAGCGATTTGACCAACCGAGTAAAACGAGGGCGGTAGGCTTTTTGTTTTTATCCTGATGAGCGTCCAGCGAAGAAAGGGAAAAACAGGGGGAGCCGAAACGAAATGACACGCCCCAGCGATGGCAAGTGAACCCCAGTGAACGTGTTTCGTTTTGGGGGCAAAGCCCCCCGTCAAGCGAAGCGTCTGACCACCACATTTTTGAGCGACCAAATACAGGGGCGAAAAAAGGGGGTGGTCAGACGAACGCAGTGAGTTTGACGGGCTTGGGTGAATGGTTTTTTTCGCAGGCGTCCAGCCGAAGAAAATAGCCAGAGGGCGGAGCCTTATGTCATTCATTTTCGTCCAGAAAATGAGTGGCATTGATACTGAAAGTATCATGGGGTGCAAGTTAGTAAAACTATGATTCTACCCATTATTTCACCCGTTATTCTGCCCGTTATACCTAAATTGGGTGCAATAACGGGTAAAGTAATAGGTAGAATAACAGGTGGATTAATGGGTAAGAAATAACACAACGTCATCTTGTGTCTATCTATTATTCTGTATCTTATTCTATGTATTATTCTACCTATTACAGACGAAATAGATAAAATAAGAGATAGAATAATAGATAGGATAATACATAAAATAATAGGTAAACCTAACGTCAGCGCACCTTTTCTTCGAGCTGTTTTAGCATCGAAATATCACCTAATAACCGTTGATTTTTACCTGTGAAAAAGATGATCGGACTGACATTTGCATTATCAATACTTCGGCTTAACTGAATTCCCATCGCCTGATAATCATCATCGTTTGTGCAATGGTATAACGCTAAAACAAGCTGACATTGTTCTGGAGTTCCGCATTCTATTGCCCAGCGGATCAACTCCGAAAAGGTCAATCCGTTCGGTTTCCAGTGTTTTTTATGCCGTGACGCTAACGCCTTAAATTTTTCACGCCCTTGATTATATTTTTCTGCCCCGATCACCGGATCTTCACAACGAACCCCTTGAACCGGTCGCTTATCAAATGACAATTCCCATAAATTTAATTCTTCGATGTATTCGTAATCTTCTGGCGATGCCAAACGAAATAATTGAGACATAGAGACACCCTCCG
>NZ_JBISEM010000017.1:1822-4786 GCF_044383985.1 Priestia sp. JSM ZJ58 | reverse complement strand
AAAGTTTGGTTAAGTCCTCGATCGATTAGTATCAGTCAGCTACACATGTCGCCACGCTTCCACCTCTGACCTATCAACCTGATCATCTTTCAGGGATCTTACTAGCTTGCGCTATGGGAAATCTCATCTTGAGGGGGGCTTCATGCTTAGATGCTTTCAGCACTTATCCCGTCCACACATAGCTACCCAGCGATGCCTTTGGCAAGACAACTGGTACACCAGCGGTGTGTCCATCCCGGTCCTCTCGTACTAAGGACAGCTCCTCTCAAATTTCCTACGCCCACGACGGATAGGGACCGAACTGTCTCACGACGTTCTGAACCCAGCTCGCGTACCGCTTTAATGGGCGAACAGCCCAACCCTTGGGACCGACTACAGCCCCAGGATGCGATGAGCCGACATCGAGGTGCCAAACCTCCCCGTCGATGTGGACTCTTGGGGGAGATAAGCCTGTTATCCCCGGGGTAGCTTTTATCCGTTGAGCGATGGCCCTTCCATGCGGAACCACCGGATCACTAAGCCCGACTTTCGTCCCTGCTCGACTTGTAGGTCTCGCAGTCAAGCTCCCTTGTGCCTTTACACTCTACGAATGATTTCCAACCATTCTGAGGGAACCTTTGGGCGCCTCCGTTACATTTTAGGAGGCGACCGCCCCAGTCAAACTGCCCACCTGACACTGTCTCCCGGCCCGATCAGGGCCGCGGGTTAGAATTTCAATACAGCCAGGGTAGTATCCCACCGACGCCTCCACCGAAGCTAGCGCTCCGGCTTCTCAGGCTCCTACCTATCCTGTACAAGCTGTACCAAAATTCAATATCAGGCTACAGTAAAGCTCCACGGGGTCTTTCCGTCCTGTCGCGGGTAACCTGCATCTTCACAGGTACTATAATTTCACCGAGTCTCTCGTTGAGACAGTGCCCAGATCGTTACGCCTTTCGTGCGGGTCGGAACTTACCCGACAAGGAATTTCGCTACCTTAGGACCGTTATAGTTACGGCCGCCGTTTACTGGGGCTTCGATTCAGAGCTTCTCCCAAAGGATAACCCCTCCTCTTAACCTTCCAGCACCGGGCAGGCGTCAGCCCCTATACTTCGCCTTGCGGCTTCGCAGAGACCTGTGTTTTTGCTAAACAGTCGCCTGGGCCTATTCACTGCGGCTCTCTCGGGCTATACACCCTACCAGAGCACCCCTTCTCCCGAAGTTACGGGGTCATTTTGCCGAGTTCCTTAACGAGAGTTCTCTCGATCACCTTAGGATTCTCTCCTCGCCTACCTGTGTCGGTTTGCGGTACGGGCACCTCCCGCCTCGCTAGAGGCTTTTCTTGGCAGTGTGGAATCAGGAACTTCGGTACTATAATTCCCTCGTCATCACAGCTCAGCCTTTATGATGAGCGGATTTGCCTACTCATCAGCCTAACTGCTTGAACGCGCATATCCAGCAGCGCGCTTACCCTATCCTACTGCGTCCCCCCATTACTCAAACGGCGGGGAGGTGGTACAGGAATATCAACCTGTTGGCCATCGCCTACGCTTTTCAGCCTCGGCTTAGGTCCCGACTAACCCTGAGCGGACGAGCCTTCCTCAGGAAACCTTAGGCATTCGGTGGACAAGATTCTCACTTGTCTTTCGCTACTCATACCGGCATTCTCACTTCTAAGCGCTCCACCAGTCCTTACGGTCTGACTTCACAGCACTTAGAACGCTCTCCTACCACTGACATCAAAGATGTCAATCCACAGCTTCGGTGATACGTTTAGCCCCGGTACATTTTCGGCGCAGAGTCACTCGACCAGTGAGCTATTACGCACTCTTTAAATGGTGGCTGCTTCTAAGCCAACATCCTGGTTGTCTAAGCAACTCCACATCCTTTTCCACTTAACGTATACTTGGGGACCTTAGCTGGTGGTCTGGGCTGTTTCCCTTTTGACTACGGATCTTATCACTCGCAGTCTGACTCCCATGGATAAGTCTTTGGCATTCGGAGTTTGACTGAATTCGGTAACCCGTTGGGGGCCCCTAGTCCAATCAGTGCTCTACCTCCAAGACTCTCACAACATGAGGCTAGCCCTAAAGCTATTTCGGAGAGAACCAGCTATCTCCAGGTTCGATTGGAATTTCTCCGCTACCCACACCTCATCCCCGCACTTTTCAACGTGCGTGGGTTCGGGCCTCCATTCAGTGTTACCTGAACTTCACCCTGGACATGGGTAGATCACCTGGTTTCGGGTCTACAACCACATACTAAACGCCCTATTCAGACTCGCTTTCGCTACGGCTCCGCCTTATCAGCTTAACCTTGCATGGGATCGTAACTCGCCGGTTCATTCTACAAAAGGCACGCCATCACCCGTTAACGGGCTCTGACTACTTGTAGGCACACGGTTTCAGGATCTCTTTCACTCCCCTTCCGGGGTGCTTTTCACCTTTCCCTCACGGTACTGGTTCACTATCGGTCACTAGGTAGTATTTAGCCTTGGGAGATGGTCCTCCCAGCTTCCGACGGAATTTCACGTGTTCCGCCGTACTCAGGATCCACTCAAGAGGGAACGAAGTTTCAACTACAGGGTTGTTACCTTCTTCGACGGACCTTTCCAGGTCGCTTCATTTACTTCGTTCCTTTGTAACTCCGTATAGAGTGTCCTACAACCCCAAGAGGCAAGCCTCTTGGTTTGGGCTAATTCCGTTTCGCTCGCCGCTACTCAGGAAATCGCATTTGCTTTCTCTTCCTCCGGGTACTTAGATGTTTCAGTTCCCCGGGTCTGCCTTCAATATCCTATGTATTCAGATAAAGATACTGTTCCATTACGAACAGTGGGTTTCCCCATTCGGAAATCTCCGGATCAAAGCTCACTTACAGCTCCCCGAAGCATATCGGTGTTAGTCCCGTCCTTCATCGGCTCCTAGTGCCAAGGCATTCACCGTGCGCCCTTTCTAACTTAACCATTAGCGAATAAATGGTACAACA
>NZ_JBISEM010000016.1:0-7133 GCF_044383985.1 Priestia sp. JSM ZJ58 | reverse complement strand
CAGACACCTCTCCTATTTTATGAAATAGTTGATTTCCCATTTTCTCATACCACCCTCTCACCACAGTCTCATACATCAAATAATTCTTTATAAATAAGGTATTCCCTTCAATTTCTCATGAGAAATTCCTATAATATTATCACACTTCCCATACAAAGTAGACAATAAAAAAAGGCTACCCCTTATTTGAAAAGGATAGCCAAGCTTTATATTATATGGTAAAATATCATTCAGTTAAAAGGTTATATCATACTCAACCTACTGCTAATAGGTTTTGAGTATTTATCTTTTTTATATCTTTAAATACTTTTTCTTTTGTCTATTTAGATGTGTATGGTTTATAGCCTATTAAGGTTGTATTCCTGATAAGTAACTTTGCCCAAAGTATGCTTATCTTGATACTCATTCTGATAGACTATTTTTTTGCCCTCTAAACCAAGCTCTTTTATAAGTTCCTCAGCCTGATCTCCTGCAATCTCTAAAGGCTTGTCCAGTCCCTTAGAACACTGATACATTTTCTTTCCCACTAATCTCTCATCAGCATCTGCTTTAGTCATGTACTTTACTATATATGCTCCTACATTATCTACATGGTCAATTTTCTCAAGCTTTACTGAACCACCTTTACCCTTATTGGCTTTTCTCCAAAGCTCTATAATGTCTTTATAGTTAGGGTATTTAGGAAGTCCATTGCAGATCATGTGATAATGTACAGCTCCTCTTTCCTGGAACTCAATTACTGTAAGATATTGTAGTGAGGATAATCCTTTTTTCTTTAAATAGTAATTTAAGCTTTTTATGAATTTCTTGAAATATGTATTTGCTTCTTCTAAATCCTGTACATTGTCATGAAAAGTAAATGTTATAAACTTACTTTCCTTACCACTAAAATTACTGAGTGCAAGCCTTCTAATATTGTTCCTTGCCCTGATGTTACTCTTTGCTCTGCTCTCTAACTTGGTGTCTTGTACAGGAACATCATTTATTTCTCCTGTATCCTTGTCTACAAAGTCCTCAATGTTTAAGAATTTGGCTCCTGAACCTTTTCCTTTACTAGCCTTAAAGCCTGCTACCCTTGACTCTTGGTATCTATACACCTCTATGACATTTCCAGACTTGTAGACTTTGGTGTTATAGACAATTGTCAAATCACCTAAGCCTCCTCCCCCAAAAGCAAGAATTACTCAGCTTTTTCTAGAGCTTTCTCTTTCTTTATTTGATTTAAAATGTACACCTTAACTGCCTTCTCAACAAACTCTGTTCTGCTCATTTTTTTCATGGCTGCCATCTTATCTACAGCATTTAATAGTTTTGGTTCAAACCTTAATCCTACTTGTTTCTTTAGGCTTTGTCCTCCCATTAGTAAACCTCCTTTGTATAACAGCAATAATCAGTTTCTATTAAATATAGCATAGTTTAGTAGAGTTGGTCAAATTTTCATAGTTTACCAAGTTCAAAATTTAGGAATAGATTTATTTTTCTAGAGAGTTGAGGTATCCTAGGCAGGGTAGACCCCCATGCATGCCATCAGACTGTTCAGATTGCTTTCTAAGCAATAGCAATAACTAAAGCCATACCAAAACTAATAGACTTTAAAGAGAAGCTTAAAACAGAATATAAAAGACATTCAAAGCATTGACATGAATAGTCTCAAAATCAAATGATAAATAGACTAAACAAAATGATGCATAAAGTATTGGACAAATCAATGTAATAACAATGGATTAAAAGTCTTATTAACTTGTCTCAAATGTTTTATGCAATCAGTCCAGTAATAAAAAGGGAAACAGAATAACAATGCTTTAGTGCTTTAAATCAGTAACTTACTTTTATTTACAAAACATCTAAAACCATTGAGAGAGTAAGGGTTAAGCCCTCTACTTTAATTTTTATTTTTGCCTTTAGTGTGAATACAATTAAATATAAAAGAAGAAAGGCATATTCACACTGTTCTAAACTCTACAATTTGTACTGGTGTTACCCTCTTACAGTAGCCCAAGTTATCCTCCTAGACTACTGTATTAACACAGATACCCTCAGCAGACAAATGCCCTGACTGTCTGCAATCTGCATACCTCTCTGTAAGCTCTCACAGTCCTCTCACAGCTTTTCCATGCTTCCTATATACAAATAGATCAGGAAGGGTTTTTCCTACTGATTTCCCAAGCCTGTGAGCCTCATGAGATACTGTTATTACAAGCTTCTTACTATTCATTTCTTATGATATACCATGAATTATTCAAGCATAGGAAGGAAGCTCTGGTTAGTATGTTTGTTGGATATTTGCTGATATTAAAAAATTAATAATGATATTGCTTGTATTTCATATACCCCATGGAGTTTAATAGATGAACAGATAATTAAATACATAAGGAGTGTAGTCAATGAAAATCCAAGAAGCAAGAAAACTAAGTGATGCAAAAGCAATAGCCCATGAAATGTATGAACAATATAACAAAGAAGTCACAGTAGCAGTCTTTTCAAAATGTTATGGAGACAGAGGAGGCTTTAAAGGATTTCACATTGTTCCTGACCCTAGTTCTGATACTTTCTATGACTTTAAATTTCCTTTCCTTTTAGAAAGCTATTCATTTAAGTTGCCTGCTGAAACAGAATGAAAAAGGGAGTGCCTAGCACTCTCAGTTATACTTAGACTCCATTTCTTTTTTAACAAGCTCCAAGAAGAACTCCCACTGAATGCCCTGATCCTTTACTCTTTGTTCAATTCTTTGCATTAATGGCACATCTTTTTCCTCATAATGCATCACATAAAGATAAGCCCATCTTTCTAACTTCTCAATATCCAAAACAAAAGCACCTCCAGTTATAAGTAAATTAATTTTAACAAAAAAAAGGCTAAGGACAGCAATTAAGCCACCCTTAGCATTGAATAGAGTATTTATTTATAGAGAGTCATTACCTGATACATATATCTTTAATATATTGTTAAATTCTACAACACTTATATGTATTTAGATTATTGTTGCCTGAGCTTTAGCTCAGTATGTTTTTGATACAATAGGTCTGTACAACAGACAGACTTATCCTTAAATCATTTCATGATTTCAACATCTTTATATATCTTTAATAACTTTTATTTACTGTATTTCTTAACAGTTTTATAACAGTTATTCTCATATATATGTGCAATCAAAAAGCCCTAATTAAAGTAAAATGAATGTTACAGTTGTGTTACATTTTATGAACCTTACTCTCCCAAGGGTTTCAGTAGTTTTGTAATTACTTCCAATACTTTAAATCTCAGCAGACATTTTAGCAGCCATGCATCACCATGATACAAGGCATCAACTAAAGCATCATTCTGATACAACACTATCTTTATAGTCTACTCTATACTTATCAGTATCTACCTCAATCAAGACTAAACTAGCTCCCTCAGGCACTACAATATCTTTAGCAAAGCTTGGAGCAGGGATTACCTTTCCATCATCCTCCATCACAGTTAACATTAAGGCTAAGACATCCTCAGCCATCTCAATAGCCTCTTTTAAATCATCTCCTTGAGTAAAACAATTCTCAAGATCAGGAAAGGCTACAATAAAGCCAATCTCTCCCTCTGTAGTTTCTTTATTCATCACAGAATAAAATTTATGTATTGCCATCAAGGTCAACTCCTTTCAAACCTACAGCTATTGTACCTTAAAAAATAAAAAAAAGAGTCAAAGCACCAAGCTTAAACTCCCTTATACCTCTTATTTAATTCCAAAGATAACATCCAATGTTTCTGGTTCATCCTTTAACATCTCCATAAAGACCTTATAAGCCTCCATAGACTCTCTGCTTGCTTGTTTCCCAAAACCTTTAATTACACCTCTGATGTTAGTTAAGGAAAGGTTTCTAGCTACTGTCTTTTTAATTTGAGAAATAGAAAGACCTTTAACATAATAATGATACAAGATTGTACCTATTTTAAATCCAGTCTTAATCCTAAGTAATTTATATCCTTTAGGACTAATTGGTGTTGCTTTTTCTCCTGACACTTTCCACTCATTAAAGTTATAAATAACACTCATTATGTACCTCCTATAAAATTACCTCTACAACTATAGTTAGAGAACTAAAATCAAATGTGACAAAAAAAGAGGACAGCCCTTTCTTTAGGAAAGAGTTGTCCTTAGTAATTCTTATTAAATTGATTTTTTAATTCTTCTATATCTTTGAGTAAACTCACAACATCATTTTTAAATGCCATAAGAAATTGCAAGCTATTCCTATTCATTACATATGGATAGTCTGAACATTGCTGAGTTGCAATAGGCAATAATGTATCTGCTGAAAACAACAACTCCTCAGCCTTGTCATGAATATCAACATATTTTTTCACATCAACATTTTTACCCTCATTAAAATCCTTTTCAATCCTGGCAAACCTACCCTTTAACATCTGTAATGAATAATTTAATCTCTCTGTATATGTCATTTCTCTCATATATATCTCCTTTATAAATAAAAATAGACTGGACATCATGCCCAGTCTTTACTCTTTACTGTACTGCCTTATTTAGCTTCTCAATGGCTCTATCAGCAGATTGAAAAGTTTTCTTAGCAATATCTACTTGCTCCTTAGCAACTAAAGAATAATGTGCCTTCCTGCTGTTTCTTACATATACACTTTGAGCCTCATTCTTAATTTGCTCAATTAGTTGAACTAACTTCTTAGCTTCTTGCTTTTCTTTAATTTGTTCATTGTTAGAGAAAGTTGCTTTTACATAAGGCACTCCAATTTCATGAGGCTTCTCAACAACCTTATTAATGTTCTTAATAATTTCATCAGCAAACTTCTCAGGATCTTCCCTTACTTCTGCATAAAAGTCATTTAACTCCTCTTTCTTTTGATCTTTCTTTTTAAATTGTTCTCCAAAATAATTACTCATTGCTTGTACTGGTGTGTTAAATTCCATAATTAATACATCTCCTCATCTAATTTATTTGCCATTCTATTAAGCCATTGATTAAAATCATCATCTGGCATATATTTTTCTTTATCTTTTTTAATAGTTTCTTTATCAGGTAAAGTGGGCTTTGAAACTGGCCTAGGATTCACTAAGCCATCAATAAAGATTTCCTTTGTATCATCTTCAAGTCCCATTTTAAGCTCCTTGTTTAAATTTGATACATACTTTTCAGCTTCTTCTCTTGCCATTGGCTTCCTTTGTTCCAAAGTTCCTGACATTTTTTTATATTCATAATCACTTACAGGCAAATCTCTCTCATTCTTGATCTGCTCTAATTTCATAATTAAAGACAATTGATTAAGCAAATCAGTATAAGAATGTTGATTGTATAAACTCATAAACAATGCACCCATATACATAAGCCTGTACTGATCTAAAGGACTGTTCAAATCAATCTCTAAAGCTCTATCTGTTGCCCCTTTTGTTGCTTCATTTTGGCTATATAAAACATCAATAGAAAGAAGGTCTTTGAACATCTTCTTTTCATTAATAAAATCCAAATTAGTTTCTTGCAGCCATCCTCTAAAAGAGAATCCTTTGATCTGCATAATTCTTTTCACTTGGTCAGGAGTAACATTGAAAAGCTCAGCAAATAGCACTAAATCTTTGGAGCTTTTTGGGTTAGTACCAAGTTTAATAACATTGTCTACAAATGAGGAAAGAATGTCCTCAGATAAATCAGAATCAGTAGACACCTGAGCAAACTCCTCAAGACACTGATTAAAGAAAGCATTGTCATTGGAGATTTTATTCCTCAATGTTCTTGAGGAAATACCAACTGCCTTAGCAAACTCCTCTTGACTGGCTGAATAGTTCACCTTAACATCTGCCCAAGCTCTCAAAAGCTCTTTATCATCTCTCAAGTTGTAGCCATTCTCCATAAGATAATGTTTAATATCAATCATTGCTGTCACCCAGCTTCTTTAAATCCTCAATACCTTTATTTTTTAAAAAATCATCAATTGCTAATTTCAATACTTTGCCTCTGCTCAATCCAGTTAAGGACTTTACAGTATCAGTAATCCTTAATGTCTCAAGAGGTAAATAGATACAAACTCTTTTAGTATTCATTTACATCCTCCTTGTTTTTTCTTTATCTATGTAATTTGTTTTTGATTGTAATTTTGAAAAATAAAAAGGCATTAGCATTGAATTGGCAATATTACATTTTAAGAGGAAAACTGCTAATGCCTCTCTTGTCTATATGTATAACTAAGGCATACAGCTTTAAAGTAACAAGACATAACTTTCACACAAAAATAGACATAACTTCTTTTTCTTTACTCCCTTGACACTGAGCCTCAAGATTTTACTGTTTCTTTGTCAGCACCATCAGCCATGTAAAAAGAACACTGGCTGACTAGCCCAGTTAGGCTAACAGTAAAATCCTCAGTGTAAAGGGAACAGAAAAACAAGTTAGCCATATATAGTTCCTGAGCAAACAAAAAAAGAAGCAAGGCATTCTGCCTCACTTCTCAGTCATATCTCATATATTTCCCACTGCTCTCACTTTCCCAAGAGCCTTGAGAAAAAGCCTTTCTTCTTAGGCTCAGGCTCATTCTTAACCTCTAGAGCTATGGCAGTTTGTTTTTTTACTTCTAACAATTCTCTCATGACTTCCATAAGATTCTCATCTCTTTTTCTCTGCCATTCTTTTGAGCTTTTTACCTCTTCCAACACCTGCTTATTTATCTCACTTTGCTCATGATTTACTTTGATCTGCTCATCTAATTTCTCATGGAGGCTTTCTATTTGAGATTGCTGTTGTACCAACACTTCCCTAAGATCAACTCTCACCATTTTCTCAGACTCATCAGGAACAGTAATAGTCATTGGAACACCATTAGAAGCCAAATGGCTGTCTACTTCTTCTGTAACTTTTCCATCATCATATAGACTCTTTATTATCTTTAGTGTCTCTAAACTTTCCTCAGCCACTAAAACACTTTTACCTTGTTTCTTTGTACTAAGATGATGTCCATGCTTACTTATGTATCTTCTAACAGTCTGATGAGGGATTTTTATAAGTTCAGACACCTCTCCTATTTTATGAAATAGTTGATTTCCCATTTTCTCATACCACCCTCTCACCACAGTCTCATACATCAAATAATTCTTTATAAATAAGGTATTCCCTTCAATTTCTCATGAGAAATT
>NZ_JBISEM010000015.1:0-9964 GCF_044383985.1 Priestia sp. JSM ZJ58 | reverse complement strand
GCGCTTAGATACCGCTGATATCTGATATGGTTAAATAGACGCTTGACACTATTCATATGAACAAATTGACAAAAGAGTAGTATTAGATTAAAAAACAATCAGATTTATTGATCTCAAAGGAGGTTTTCATGATGACAATAAACAAAATACCAACTGGAGCAATAAAAACCTTTGGGAACTATGGGGTTCTATATCAGGTTGGCGAGAAAGATAGCGATCTTCCAGACGGAGATATTTTAGTGAATATCACCCTGCTAGAAAGTGGCGAAAAAGAGAAGTATAAATTATCTCAACTCATAGAAGATCCAGAAGCTAAATAATTATGTATGCAATTTCATTTGATTTAGTAGTAGCAGAGACATCAGCAAACCACCCTAAAGGTGTATCGCAAGCTTACATAGACATAGCTACAACACTGGGAAACTTCGGATTTCAACGAGTTCAAGGTAGCTTATACACAAACCACAACGAAGATATGGCTAACTTATTCAATGCAATGACCGCATTAAAAGCAATGAGTTGGTTTCCAAAGTCAGTAAGAGATATTAGAGCATTTAGAATTGAACAATGGTCAGACTTCACTAAGACAATAAAAACGCCATAACAATATAAGGAAAAGGGCTGAAAAATCAGTCCTTTTTTATAAATAGCATTACTTTCCTATGATCTAAAACCCCCCAGAAGATCTGGCTGTTATCTGATATGGTTAATCTAGACACTTGACACGACCAATGATCTAAATAAACAGTTTTCCTTTTTAGTATGAAAACCCACCCAAAAGTTGGCTGTTATCTGATATGGTTAATTTAGACACTTGACACAAAGAAAAAAGGAGTTATAACTTATAAAAAACAAAACCCCACACTCTGGTCGGCAAACTTAAGTGCAGGGTTTCAACTACAAGGAATTGTTTATTCATGTATAACGATAACCAAGAAACAATAATTAGTCAACTTCCCAATAAGCCATATTGCAGTGATAACCTAGATTACGGGCTAAAAATAAGACCTAAAAATAAAGCGTTAGATATGCTTTACTTACAGATAAATAATCCTTCAATTCAAACATGCTTATTGTTTGATATAGATAGAGATAACAGCTTTTATGATTTTGAAGAAGCACACCTCCCAGTTCCTCATTTTACAACTCAAAACCCAGAAAATGGGCGTTGTCATATGGGATATATACTAAAAAGAGGGGTATGTAAGACGCAAAACGCAAAGTTAGAACCTTTACGTTATGCCGCTGCAGTTGAGTTAGAAATGGGGAAAAGCCTAAAAGCAGATCAGGGATTTGCAGGCTTAATAACTAAAAACCCATTCAATCCACACTGGAGACCACACTGGAGTAATGCGGATTTATATGAACTCGATTATTTAGCTGATTTCATTACACTAGAAAACACAAATAAAGAGACCACTAAGTATGAAAGCTTTGGATTAGGTCGCAACGTCAACCTTTTTGACGACTTAAGGCATTATGCTTATAAAAATGTTTTAAAATTTAAAGACGTCAGCGATTTTCATCACTGGATGAATGAAATCGAAAAACAAGCAATTAATCTCAATACTTATTCAAATCCGACTAATTTATTACCTTTTAACGAAATTAAAGCAACAGCAAGAAGCGTTGGAAAGTGGGTATGGAAGAATTTTAGCTCCGAACAATTTTCAAAAATACAAAGTGAGCGAGGAAAAAGAAACCTAGGGAAGACTAAGACGAAGAAAAAAGCAGCTAATCTACTCGCTGCACTAAGGAATGAATTACTATGAAAATTAAAAATCAAAAAAGAAACACAAAAGCAAAAGATTTAGCATTTGAATATGGTGTATCAATCGCAACAGTAAAAAAATACTATTCTCAGGATCGTGAAGATTACGAACAAGAAGCTGCAGCTCGCAGAAAACAAGCGTTTGAACTTCGCCAGAAAGGTTTAGCCTGGAGAGAGGTTGCTGATAGCATGAATGCTACAATCGATGCCGTTAAATCATTAGCTAAGCGCTACAAGCAACAAGATTTAAATTTAATTGGATAGGAGATATTTCATGGATAAAAATGAATCAATTATATCGTCACTAGGTTATATTCAAGACATAATAAAAAGAATGGCATCTAACTCATTTTTTATAAAGGGATGGGCTTTATCAATAAGTGCAGTTATCATCGCACTTATACCAAAATTGGATGAAATAGAATCATACTCCCCAAACTCAATTCCTATCGTAATAACATTATCTATTATAATATTATTTATGTTTTCATTATTAGATACATACTATTTACAACAGGAGAGAATTTTTAGAAATGAGTATAATAGAAAGGTAGAATCTATTGATAATGAAGACATAAAGAATTCATTAACTATAATATCTTTAAAGAAGGTCAAAACTTCCTACTTATCTGTATACTTCACAATTAGCATTATACCGTATTACTTCATAATGATATCAAGTTTAATAATTGGAAGCTATTTAATATAACAAGGTGAATCATGCTACATAAATTCAATTTAAAAATAGATAATGAATCTTTAGATAGTAAACTTCTAAATAAAGATATAAATAATTATAATTCATTAATTTATAATTATGGTCAAGACAATTTAATAAAAGAGATTAAGTCAATATTAGATATTGATGAAGAAAAAAAGGAAGTAAAAATAAAGCATACTGATATAATAAAAAATTGGTTCCCAGAATCTGATTGTCATATTTTTATGTCTCATAGTCATAAAGATAAAAATATAGCAATAAAAATAGCTAATTACCTTTATGCAAATTATAAAATAAAAACATTTATAGATTCTTATTTTTGGCAATTTGTTGATAACGCTATTTATGAAATAAACGTCAACTATTCTAAAAACCCAAAACCAAATGACCACTTACTTAGATACGATAGCAGTCTAAGAGTTGGGACTAACTTTTATCTTACCTTATCAAATGCATTAATGGATACTATAGATAAAAGTGACTGTTGTATATTTTTAAATACAGAAAATTCCATATCTAACATAAACTCAGAAAGCGAAAGCACATACTCTCCTTGGATATATACAGAATTAAATATATTAGATAAAATTCGAAAGAACCCACATAAAGACAGAGGTATTCGCGTTGGCAATGAAAGTTTAGTTGAAAAAACGGCAGCTCTTTCCGCTAAAACAATAAATGAATCTTATAAATTTGATGTAGAATATGAAGTAAACCCTAGTTTTCGGCTTCCAACTATAAGTGAAAATATAATAGAGAAAATACTGACATCTCCTAATGAAATAATTGAGGATTATGAAGAAAAAGAACTTAAATATTCAAATGATAAAATTATTTTAAAAGTAAAAACAATTAGTTATCTTGATGACATTTATGATTTCATAAATTCAAATCTAAAGATTGAAAAATAAAACATATACTAAAGACACAATGGCTTGTTTTTTCATTAGACGAATTAATCGATTATATAGCTATGATTTCAAGGGCAAATCAATTGCCCTTTATAGTTTCTTTCTTCTTATTTTCTATTGCTTTTTTATATTGTGACATTAAAAAATCAACCATACGCTTTATATTTTCAATATCTGACTCTAAACTTTCTTCCTGAACTTTTGAGTTCGGACGCTTTTTCTTTTTGGAGGATTTTTGCTTTTTCTTTGCGCTCTTCGAGGGTTTTAGCTCTGAGACTAAAGCTGAAAGCTCTTCGCAAGATTTCGTTAAATAGTTCACTAAATCTAGCAACGTATCCTCTAACAAATCCATTTCTGAATTGAGTAGTTCTAATTGAGTCTCGAATTCTATGCTGCTGATCTCTAAATCTCTCAATTCCATGATCAATTGATTTCTGGACTCGTTTAGCTTCAAGTATTCTATTTCGTAATAATTCAAATCTTTCTGCTTCTGTTTTTTCTTTTCTCTTATTCGTTCTAATATATAACTCACTGTTTTCCTCCTCTATTTTAAAATTATTATTATGGTTAATATCGTGATATAAATTAGACTTAGAGAAAGTAACGCCCCCAATCCCAAATGAATTTTGAAATTCAAAATTTTGATCCAAATCTTGGCTGTTAACTCTGCTCTCAATGCTTTTCTCAATGCTTCTCTGTGAGCTTTTAAAGCGTTTTCTATGTTTATCTTGTCGTTTGCTAAGCAATCGCTCAAAGTCGTCTCTAAATTGATTGAGTGCGCTTTTAACAACTTCTGGATCTCTTCTATTGCTAACTTCTGGCTCTCTTCTATAATCTGCGTATATTCTACCCTCTTCATAAATATCTCCTTTTAAAACAATGGGTTTGTCGTCATTTTCTAACTTTATACTTATCGCATTTTTTCTTACTCTATTTATTTTATAACCTATTGATTCTATGTATTTTATTACTTCGTTACGATCTACTAATTCGCCAATCATAATTTTCCCCATAATTTCATTGTTAAGATTTTCAATAAGAAGCTTTTTATCTTTGGGAACTTGAGGATTTGGTTTATTTATCAATGTGTTTCTTTTATCTAACTTCTCTAATGGACTGGAAAAATCATTTTCATAATTTATGATCTCTGAAAATGTGTTGAATAATTTTCTATCTGTCTTATCAAAGTAAGCAGTAAAAGAACGACCGTCAGCCAATGCATTAAATGTTAAATAATTGAGTTCTAATCTATCTTTGTCAGTATGCTGAACCCACATTAAAGGCGGTCTATTCGTTAGTTCTATCCCTGAAAAAAGCATTTCTTCAAAATCAGACATAATTTTGACTTTTAAGTCTTCATTAATGTTTTCTTCTTCAAATGAGAGCACACCGCACACGTAGGGCGATTTTTTATTCTTTGGTAATATGAAGTTATTAAAATTTAATAAGTCTTGTTGTGACGTCATAGAGAGCGTTTTAACGTGTATCTGCTCTTCTGGTTTACTTATCCTTAATAAATAATTAACCGCATTTTTTATATTTCGTTGTTTTCTATCTGCGATACCGCCTATAATTTTATGATACATAATTAATTTATCCTGTTTTTTATATATTCAATATATTCGAAGATTTCCTCAATTAAATAAGCGAATTCCTCACCATTGCCTGATAAGAACTGCTCTAAGTCTGTATTCATTTTCTTAGCAATCTGGTTTATATTCACACCGATTTTATGTAACTCATAATAAACACCAGATTGATCTGTTAACTGAATGTCTTTTTTTATTTTTATTTCTTTATCGAGAATAAATTCACGCAATGCGGTAGCTTTGCTTTTCCTTTTATCTTTTGCTATTTGTTCGACAATGGAAAATTCCAAATCATTAAAACATAAACGCACAGAATTTTTTCGCTGATAGCGATCTTTATAAAACTTTTTCACTTCCATAAATAACACCTCCGATTGGGTTTTGATTTTGTCTTTTGGTTTTTCCGCCCTTGGGTGGGGATTGAAGGGGAGGGCGAAGCCAACCCCTCACAAGCGACAATACGCAGTATTGTCTGAGCTTGCTCTCTCACATATAAAGTAAATAAATCAAATAAAATAAAAGTCAAATATTTACATTTAAAGCTATTTAATCGATTATTTAGCTTTAGTTATTAATATCAATTAATCGATTAATTAGCTTAGATAGTAAAAGTTATATAGTCGATTAAATAGCAATAGTATTTCAAGAAAGCTTAGCTTCGTAAAAATAACATTTTATTTTTTCTACTGAGTCGATAATTTGATTTTTATATTTTGCTATAATTCCTTTTACTTCTTCTTTTTTTACTGGATTTAATACAATATTTTCACTCGTTCTTTTTATTTTAGTTAATTTATTTTCTTTATATTGCAATCCAGAAAAATGCTCATTGAGAAAGAACTCTCCCACACTTCTTCCTAGGCATTCAATAAAAAATAGATCTGCTATCCTCTGAGTCAGGTCTAACCCCTCAATAATCGCTATTTTAAGTATGTAGTCTTTTACTATGTTCCTTTTGTATCTTTTTATACAAGCGCTTAAATATGCACCTTTTATTGACCTTTTAACCTCCATGTTTTTTATTTCAGAAACTTCATTGTTTATACATTTTCTGATCTCAGAAAAATAATCATTATTGAAAAAATCTCCCAATCTCTCTTTTTCATTCCTTTTATTAATTAAATCACCTAATTGTTTAATCATTTCCTCTGGGCTTGGTAAATTATAATTCATTATAAACCTCTTTATAGTTATTTAATCGATTATTTAGTAAAATAAATAATACATAAAAAGGTAATGTCAAATTTTTATCTATCGAATACTATTAAATTTAGTTATGACAACACAGAAAGCAGGCAAAACTTGTTTTGTCTGCTTTCTGTGTTTTTTTGAAAACGTTTTATATTAATTCCAAACTTTCCAACCATTACTTGTTTTTTTTAAAACAGCACGTTTCTCTGCAGGGCTATCCATTCCTTCAATATCAGAGAAAGACTTTTTATCTACCCAACGAGGAACATCAACTAATTTCTCTGTATATGTGACCATGATTGTATTTTGCTCACCTTCAGTCCACTCTTTTATATCGTCAACAACCCGTTTCCCCATACACACACCACGTTTTTTATCCCAAAAATCTGTTTTAGCCCCCTTTTCGGTTAAGCTTATAACATAATCCCTATAACCTTGATTATGTAAAGTTACTAACCCTTGATTAGCTAATCCTTTTAAAATAGGTGAAAAATCTTGAGAAAAGTTATCTCGTCCTATTGTGATAGGAAATGAAATATCATTATCTTGTAGGCTATAACAATACTCCTTATTTTCTATGTTTTTATTTATCGCGTTCTCTATATCGCTTTTCTCACCACAACCAGACAAAGCTAATACCGTTAAAGCTAATACTGAACATTTAAACTTAGACATAATTATTCCTATTTATAAGTTATCTATACCAAATTGTCTTATTTCTTCTAAAAAGTAGTGTTCTTAATAAAGCAGGGAGCGTTATAAAAAATAAAAGAATAAGTATGAATACAATAAAACCTAGAACACCATTTGAATTCATGCCGACTGAAAGCCCCAAAAGCCCCCCAATAAGCAATCCTACAAAACCTAATGGCGCTACTCCATGTTGAGTCTCTTTAAATGCTTTATTAAAGTGCCCCCCGAATGAGTCAACTTTCTCAGCTCCACAGCTTCGACATATCGAAGCTTCATCATGAACCTCTGATTTACAAAATGGACACTCAGCCATACCTATTCCCCCTACGTATTTTTACGGTATCAAAAACCGAACGGTTATTGATATTAGGGATATAGGTAACTTTATTCGCTACAAAAGCATTGACATAACTTATTGATACCTTAAAACATTATGATACCGATTAATGATTCTTAGGAGGATAAAGTTATGGGTAGAATTTTTATTTATTGTAGGTGTTCAAAGGTAGAACAAGATACAGAAAACCAAGTTATGGCAATACGTAATTGGAGAGCAGAATTTAAAAATATTCCAGATTATAGGGTTGTGAATGAGACTATTAGTGGTGGCGTTCCTGCAATGCAACGTCCCCATTTTGCTAACTTGGTTAACAATAAGCTGGAAGCGGGTGACTCGTTAGTTGTTTTGAAATTAGATCGCTTAGGAAGAGATAATATCGATATTCAAAAAACGATAAGCTTATTAAGTGAGAAAGAAATAAACCTAATTTGTCTCGATTTACCAATAGCCGATCTCATGTCTGCAGAAGGTAAATTAATGATGCAACTTTTTGCCTCTTTTGCTGAATTTGAAAAATCTCGGATTATCGAGAGAACACATGAAGGATTAAGAAAAGCCAAAGCGAAAGGCGTCACACTGGGGAGACCTAAAGGATCAAGCATTCATAAAGAAGCTATACAAATAGCCAAAGAAGCAGGTTTAAGCCAAAGCAAAGTAGCAAAGCATTTAGGTATTGGTATAGCAACAGTAAAAAGACACTGGAACGCTAATAAAATTTAAATAATTCAAAGAGTAATATTTAGCATGAAATCATTATCAATCATATTCATATCATTATTTACGTTAAATGGCTGTGCATATTACTCTCACCAGTTCGGGTTAGGTGACCATTCCGCTTTTTGTTCTAATATAGAAAATGATAGAGATCGACATAACGAAAAATATTACATTAGTGGCTCTCAATTTTTCTATATCACAAAGAACGGTGATTACTACTCTGAAAAAGAGTTCAACCAATTGACCTCTCCAACACTGATCAATGTTTCCTATGGTGGGCTATCTGCTAAAGAGCTAAAAGACACAGCCAAAAAAGCCTTCACTGTTAAATTCACAAATACGAATACAAACAAAAATATTTGTTCTTCAACACTAGTTAGCTCTGATTCTTATGAAAAAAACTATATGGATTCTATCTTAGGTAGAAAACTTCTTATTTCAAGCGAGAAAGGCAAGGGAGCTTCTGGAAAAGAGATTTATCGAGATGAAGGCAAAAAAAGCCTTTCAATTCAATATCTTTAAATAATAACCGTTCGGTTTTTGATACTGGCATTTTATTACTGAAATACAAAATATTCAAATAAGAAAATACTGAATGTAAAAATAACAAACAATTAAAAATCCAACTAACTATTTGATATAACACAAACAAATTAATGAAATCATGATTTCATTAATTCATTTTACTTCGATACATTTCATATCCAGTCAATAACATTTCCGTCATTGAGATCCCCTGCTCTGCAGCATACGCTTTCATTTCTTTATGTTTGTTAACAGGAATTTTTATTTGAATAGGCTTGATATCTGTATCAGGCTTCGCTCCTTTCCCTGTCACGTCAAGGGTTGGCTCATTATCTTGTGGTGGTGTTAATTTGATATTACTTTTTGGCGCTTTCATTCTCACCTCTACTAATTAATCAATTTTATTTACAATACCAATTCATGATATCATGAATTAATTATATCATGAACTTCTTCAATCATGTTTTTAGCAATAAGATTTAATGACTTAAATGAGGTTTCATTCAATGCTCTCCCTAGATCAAGTGCGTTTCCGTAGCTCGTTTTAAAAGGAATTATTGAATTAAGCACATTAAAGCCCCAAGCCCTTATTGTTTCTTGAGCCTTAACGCCTTCACTGTCAGACGGGGATTTAGCAACAATAAAAGTAATCTTATCTTTATCTATTCCCTTTTTGATCAGCTCTCTCACTAACTCTAATGATGGCTCTAAGTCGTCAATTGTTGTTCCAGTAGAAACCAGAACAAGGTCTGACTCGAGAGCTACGTCTAACGAAGTTGTTTCGGCTGCAGGTCTTCCATCGATGATTAGCAAATGATATTGATCTTTTATTTTAACTGCAGTTTCAACTCGCCGGTATAATGCACAATCAACAACAGCTAAGCCGGCATCTTCTCTTCTTTTGCACCACTTCAAAGAGGTTTGCTGCTTTTCGTCAATATCTGCAAGGTGAGTTTTCCAACCGGCTTCAGTAAAACCTACGGCTAACGTTCTAGCTATAGTGCTTTTTGCGCCGCCACCTTTCTGACCAATGCAAGAAATTATCATGATTTCACTCTTTCATTATTTCATGTTGTAGTTGGCTATATTGCCACATTTAGATTGATATTAAAATAAAACTTCATGCTATCATGATTTAATGATAGAAAAATAAGTCACATTCAATAGAAATATTGGCTAATTTTTATAACCACATGCTAAACGCCGTATAACGCGCTTGATTGAGTTTTGAGTAATAAATAGGAAATCATAAAGGGTGAATGTAAAAAACGCCGCAAAATGGGATAGAGGAAGTCTAACAAATGATCTAAATAAGGATCTCTTTTGGATCTCGATCAATTAAACAAAGTAAATTACTACTTTCCCTTCAGTATACAAAAGCGCTTAGATACCGCTGATATCTGATATGGTTAAATAGACGCTTGACACTATTCATATGAACAAATTGACAAAAGAGTAGTATTAGATTAAAAAACAATCAGATTTATTGATCTCAAAGGAGGTTTT
>NZ_JBISEM010000014.1:0-13975 GCF_044383985.1 Priestia sp. JSM ZJ58 | reverse complement strand
TGTGCTCAGGTTTTCAGCATGCAGGCCAAAATCGTTCAGAGTTTTCCAGCGTTCAATTGCTTCATTAAACGCCGGACCACTGATGGTCACAGGGCCCTTTTTCAGTGATTCCAGTAAAGACAGGCGGCTGCAATCAGTTGGCCCCAGCAGCATCTCCAGCTGTGAACGCTGTTCGGCTGACGGTATCAGTGCCAGTTTGTTCCACAGGCGCAACGTCGCCTTTTCCCTTACCTCTGAAATCAACCGGGTCAGCGTAGTGGCTCCGGGGAGAATAATACGATGTTGCATAAGCCACCCTGTCGCCAGATCGAAAAGCAGGCCAGGACGTTCGTTGCTTATCCAGCTCCGGGTATATAAAAGACGGGTAAGGCGAAATGTCCAGGGCCAGGCAAATTCACGATACTGATAGTGCTGACGTATCAGCGCTGCATGCTCACGGCGGGTATTTTCCCTCTGACCGTATTCTGCAAGAACGGTGATATCACGAATCCCGAGCTGTCTGGCGGTAAAATGCCGGACGCCGGAAGGAATATGATTCATATCGGTGAGGAAGGTGCCCAGAAAACGGACACATCCAATTTGCAGGGCAATGCCCAGACGGTTGTGATCACCTCTGCTTTTTCCGATAAATTCCTTGTCTGCTTCATCAAGGTGAAAATATCGTGCCAGCTGAAGCTCATCCGGTTCACCGGTGAATCTGCCATAGCTTTCAGTCTGCTCAGTGGTCAGAAAGTCAACGGGCATATCGGCCTCCCTGCCTGACGGGCATTTAGTAACATTTTTGCAACCGTACGAAATGTTATAAATTATCAGACATAGTAAAACGGCTTCGTTTGAGTGTCCATTAAATCGTCATTTTGGCATAATAGACACATCGTGTCTGATATTCGATTTAAGGTACATTTTATGCGAATTTTTGGTTATGCGCGGGTCTCAACCAGCCAGCAGTCCCTCGATATTCAGATCAGAGCGCTCAAAGATGCAGGGGTAAAAGCTAACCGCATCTTTACCGACAAGGCATCCGGCAGTTCAACAGATCGGGAAGGGCTGGATTTGCTGAGGATGAAGGTGGAGGAAGGTGATGTCATTCTGGTGAAGAAGCTCGACCGTCTTGGCCGCGACACCGCCGACATGATCCAACTGATAAAAGAGTTTGATGCTCAGGGTGTCGCGGTTCGGTTTATTGACGACGGGATCAGTACCGACGGTGATATGGGGCAAATGGTGGTCACCATCCTGTCGGCTGTGGCACAAGCTGAACGCCGGAGGATCCTAGAGCGCACGAATGAGGGCCGACAGGAAGCAAAGCTGAAAGGAATCAAATTTGGCCGCAGGCGTACCGTGGACAGGAACGTCGTGCTGACGCTTCATCAGAAGGGCACTGGTGCAACGGAAATTGCTCATCAGCTCAGTATTGCCCGCTCCACGGTTTATAAAATTCTTGAAGACGAAAGGGCCTCGTGATACGCCTATTTTTATAGGTGTCTGGACTCGTGGGATCATGTACCCATGCGTAGCTGGCCGCTCTTCAAGGCCAGACACGTTTTGCGTACACTGTTCCAATCCGACTCTTCACTGGCAACTCGATGACCCAGGCACTGCACAGCCAAGCCCGTACTACCCACCTGATCCGTGAGGAAATCAGGAACTCGACGCTCCCGCAGGCCGAACTGGCCAGGATGTACAACGTCACCCGCCAAACCATCCGAAAGTGGCAAAACCGCGAGTCTCCTGAAGACAAGTCGCATGCGCCGAACAAGATGTACACGACGCTCACGCCCGAGCAGGAGCTCATCGTGGTGGAGCTGCGCAAGACGTTGCTGCTGCCCACGGACGACCTGCTGGCGGTCACGCGCGAGTTCATCAATCCAGCCGTCTCGCGTGCCGGCCTGGGACGTTGCCTGCGCCGCCACGGTGTCTCGGATCTACGTAACCTGGTCGAGCAGGAAGGCACTGCGCCCGCCACGAAAAAGACCTTCAAGGACTACGAGCCGGGCTTTGTGCACATCGACATCAAGTACCTGCCGCAGATGCCCGACGAGACGGCAAGGCGCTATCTCTTCGTTGCCATCGACCGTGCTACGCGCTGGGTCTTCATCGAGCTCTATGCCGACCAGACCGATGGCAGCAGTGGCGACTTCCTCAACAAAGTCCAGCAAGCCTGTCCCGTCAAGATCGTCAAGCTTCTGACCGACAACGGCAGCCAGTTCACCGACCGCTTCACGGCTGGCGGCAAGAAGAAGGAACCCAGCGGCACACACGTGTTCGACCGCCTGTGCAAGCAGCTCGGCATCGAGCACCGGCTCATCCCGCCTCGTCATCCGCAGACCAACGGCATGGTGGAGCGCTTCAACGGTCGTATCAGCGACATCGTCAACCAGACCCGTTTTGGTTCAGCTGCCGAACTGGAATCGACGCTGCGCAATTACGTCAAGATCTACAACCACAGCATTCCGCAACGCGCGCTCCAACACAAAACACCCGTTCAGGCGCTCAAGGAATGGCATGAAAAACGCCCTGAATTGTTCAGGAAACGCGTGTATAACCAGCCGGGTCTTGACATATAGGTTAATGTCATGATAATAATGGTTTCTTAGACGTCAGGTGGCACTTTTCGGGGAAATGTGCGCGGAACCCCTATTTGTTTATTTTTCTAAATACATTCAAATATGTATCCGCTCATGAGACAATAACCCTGATAAATGCTTCAATAATATTGAAAAATGACTTGGTTGAGTACTCACCAGTCACAGAAAAGCATCTTACGGATGGCATGACAGTAAGAGAATTATGCAGTGCTGCCATAACCATGAGTGATAACACTGCGGCCAACTTACTTCTGACAACGATCGGAGGACCGAAGGAGCTAACCGCTTTTTTGCACAACATGGGGGATCATGTAACTCGCCTTGATCGTTGGGAACCGGAGCTGAATGAAGCCATACCAAACGACGAGCGTGACACCACGATGCCTGCAGCAATGGCAACAACGTTGCGCAAACTATTAACTGGCGAACTACTTACTCTAGCTTCCCGGCAACAATTAATAGACTGGATGGAGGCGGATAAAGTTACAGGACCACTTCTGCGCTCGGCCCTTCCGGCTGGCTGGTTTATTGCTGATAAATCTGGAGCCGGTGAGCGTGGGTCTCGCGGTATCATTGCAGCACTGGGGCCAGATGGTAAGCCCTCCCGTATCGTAGTTATCTACACGACGGGGAGTCAGGCAACTATGGATGAACGAAATAGACAGATCGCTGAGATAGGTGCCTCACTGATTAAGCATTGGTAACTGTCAGACCAAGTTTACTCATATATACTTTAGATTGATTTAAAACTTCATTTTTAATTTAAAAGGATCTTTGATAATCTCATGACCAAAATCCCTTAACGTGAGTTTTCGTTCCACTGAGCGTCAGACCCCTAATCCCAGGTGTAGCGGCCTGATTACATCCGGCCGCTACACCTAGCTCCACCTTCAAACAAGGAATATCGTTGATGTCACTGTATCGCCGTCTAGTTCTGCTGTCTTGTCTCTCATGGCCGCTGGCTGGCTTTTCTGCCACCGCGCTGACCAACCTCGTCGCGGAACCATTCGCTAAACTCGAACAGGACTTTGGCGGCTCCATCGGTGTGTACGCGATGGATACCGGCTCAGGCGCAACTGTAAGTTACCGCGCTGAGGAGCGCTTCCCACTGTGCAGCTCATTCAAGGGCTTTCTTGCTGCCGCTGTGCTGGCTCGCAGCCAGCAGCAGGCCGGCTTGCTGGACACACCCATCCGTTACGGCAAAAATGCGCTGGTTCCGTGGTCACCCATCTCGGAAAAATATCTGACAACAGGCATGACGGTGGCGGAGCTGTCCGCGGCCGCCGTGCAATACAGTGATAACGCCGCCGCCAATTTGTTGCTGAAGGAGTTGGGCGGCCCGGCCGGGCTGACGGCCTTCATGCGCTCTATCGGCGATACCACGTTCCGTCTGGACCGCTGGGAGCTGGAGCTGAACTCCGCCATCCCAGGCGATGCGCGCGATACCTCATCGCCGCGCGCCGTGACGGAAAGCTTACAAAAACTGACACTGGGCTCTGCACTGGCTGCGCCGCAGCGGCAGCAGTTTGTTGATTGGCTAAAGGGAAACACGACCGGCAACCACCGCATCCGCGCGGCGGTGCCGGCAGACTGGGCAGTCGGAGATAAAACCGGAACCTGCGGAGTGTATGGCACGGCAAATGACTATGCCGTCGTCTGGCCCACTGGGCGCGCACCTATTGTGTTGGCCGTCTACACCCGGGCGCCTAACAAGGATGACAAGCACAGCGAGGCCGTCATCGCCGCTGCGGCTAGACTCGCGCTCGAGGGATTGGGCGTCAACGGGCAGTAAGGCTCTGAAAATCATCTATTGGCCCACCACCGCCGCCCTTGCGGGCGGCATGGATTACCAACCACTGTCACATTTAGGCTAGGAGTCTGCGCGGCAGAGCCGTGTGACCGGTTTTCTGTAGAGCACTGACGATGGCGGCGGCGCTCTCTGCAATTGGCAAGGCGTCGGCGCCAAGGATACCAATCTTGCGGCGCGCGGCGTGTTATGACGACTGGGGTGCATTTGAGCCGCCCCATTTAACCTTCGCCCTCACAGATACGCCATTCGCCTCAGATTTAGCGCCATGCAGACGAGCTTCCACTCGGCTTGCACCTTGTCCAGGCCCCTCATGCTGAACTGACGCAATCCCATCACCGCCTTGATCCAACCATTCGGAGCCTCCACGATCGACTTGCGCCGGCGGTAAGCTGCATCGCCTTGCTCCGTTTTCAATTTCGCCGCAATCGCCGCCGTATGCGGATGGGTCTTGGCATTGACCTTGGCATCTTCACGTCCCTCGCGGCCGAGGGCAACGATGACATCGCCGTGGTGATCGGCGACCTTTGCCAGAACAGCCTCACTACGGAATCCCGTTAGTTATAAGAAGCGAAAATTTCTCTACCTATTTTGGCAATAGCTTTATTTCTCTCGTCAAACGAAGCTTCAGTCTGGGTGAGATATATCGCAACAATTAATGGCTGCTGTTCATTTGACCAAATCGCAGCGATGATTCCCCTAGACCCAAAACCACCAGCACCCGACCTATCAGCAATTGACCACCCCTCTGGTAGCACTGAACGCAACAAGCTATCGGACACCTTGTTGCCAGCCATCCATTCAATTAATTGTTCTTTAGAGCCACTTGAGAGTTTCTCGCCATAAAGCAGTTTCCCGAGGCTTTTTACAATCGCGTTAGGTGTTGTTGTATCACGCTCATCCCCGCTTCGCGCTTCATTTAAATGAGGCTCTATACGATCCAGTCGCGTTACTTCATCACCGAGTTCTTTCATGAACAAGGTCAATTCAGATGGGCCACTAATACCGTCCAGTACTATATTAGCCGCTGTGTTGTCACTCATAACCAGTGCAGCCGTGCAAGCCTGCTTGAGGGAAAAGCTCTCTCCAACAAGCTTTTCTGTTATCGGCGACCAAGTAATAAGGTCTTGTTCCTCAATCTTCACAGATCGATCAATCGACAGCTTCGCCGTTTCAACATCGTGGAGCAATTTCGCACATGCAAGAGGTTTAAAGGTGCTCATCAACGGAAAACGTGAATCGCCGTTGTAATGCCAAAGGTAACCATCAGAAACGCTGTAGATTGAGACTCCTACTTTAGCACCCAGGTTTTGCTCTACCTCTTTGATGCTGTTGACTATCAGGTCTGGAGAAGAGTTGGCAGGAATGCTGAGGGTTAAGCTGCTTAACAGCGATACAAAAACAACAAATTTGGAGTACATACGATAGTTTTTTCCTAGATATAAAGAAAGGTGTTTCCTGCTCGCGATGATACATCAAAACGAATATCGATTAAAGAATTAGCGTCTGTTATGGGTCGCGACCTGCGGTTTAAAGCAGCTTCGAGTGAAAGAGAATTGCGTCTGCTTTACCAGTTTGTTTAAAAACTCTCACGGTTCGGAGTGGGCCAGCGCTTATCGAGGCCACCGAAGTTGTTCCGTCTCGCCTGAGTCGGACAAGGCCATTTATATTATTTAGTTAACTAGCCTAACTCAACTTTGCTCGGATGAGCGCTAAGGCAACCAATTAGGGGATCCCAGCGGGGATCAGTGAAAAAACTCGACCGAGTGATAGTTGTCAACGCCGTAAAAGTAGGTATGAACGAGATTTATCTTACTATCTTATTATTTTTTCGTTATTTATTAATAGATTTCAGAACATTGACAAAAAAGAGCAATATGGGAAAAGCGCTGGCATAGGCTTGCGTCGCGGGTTGATAACTGTCGAGCGAGACGGGAATGCCATCTGCCTTGAGCGCGTCCAGCACCGGCGCGATACGCGCGATTTCTGTGTCGGACGAAACAGGCGCGGCGTCGGGATTGCTGGATGCCGGACCGAGGTCGATCACATCTGCCCCCTCGGCCATCAGCTTACGCGCCTGCGCAATGGCTGCGTCTGGCGCCAGATACCGGCCTCCATCGGAGAAACTGTCCGAGGTTATGTTGACGATGCCGAAAATGATGAGCGATTTATTCATGGGGGCTTCTATAATAATAATAATCGAGCATGAGTCTCATACGGATGCTCGGGTCGAAAGGGAATCCCCAGGCGAGTAACCTGTTTGCGGTGATCCATTAGCTGCAGGAGCAGAAGAGCATACATCTGGAAGCAAAGCCAGGAAAGCGGCCTATGGAGCTGTGCGGCAGCGCTCAGTAGGCAATTTTTCAAAATATTGTTAAGCCTTTTCTGAGCATGGTATTTTTCATGGTATTACCAATTAGCAGGAAAATAAGCCATTGAATATAAAAGATAAAAATGTCTTGTTTACAATAGAGTGGGGGGGGGGTCAGCCTGCCGCCTTGGGCCGGGTGATGTCGTACTTGCCCGCCGCGAACTCGGTTACCGTCCAGCCCAGCGCGACCAGCTCCGGCAACGCCTCGCGCACCCGCTGGCGGCGCTTGCGCATGGTCGAACCACTGGCCTCTGACGGCCAGACATAGCCGCACAAGGTATCTATGGAAGCCTTGCCGGTTTTGCCGGGGTCGATCCAGCCACACAGCCGCTGGTGCAGCAGGCGGGCGGTTTCGCTGTCCAGCGCCCGCACCTCGTCCATGCTGATGCGCACATGCTGGCCGCCACCCATGACGGCCTGCGCGATCAAGGGGTTCAGGGCCACGTACAGGCGCCCGTCCGCCTCGTCGCTGGCGTACTCCGACAGCAGCCGAAACCCCTGCCGCTTGCGGCCATTCTGGGCGATGATGGATACCTTCCAAAGGCGCTCGATGCAGTCCTGTATGTGCTTGAGCGCCCCACCACTATCGACCTCTGCCCCGATTTCCTTTGCCAGCGCCCGATAGCTACCTTTGACCACCATGGCATCAGCGGTGACGGCCTCCCACTTGGGTTCCAGGAACAGCCGGAGCTGCCGTCCGCCTTCGGTCTTGGGTTCCGGGCCAAGCACTAGGCCATTAGGCCCAGCCATGGCCACCAGCCCTTGCAGGATGCGCAGATCATCAGCGCCCAGCGGCTCCGGGCCGCTGAACTCGATCCGCTTGCCGTCGCCGTAGTCATACGTCACGTCCAGCTTGCTGCGCTTGCGCTCGCCCCGCTTGAGGGCACGGAACAGGCCGGGGGCCAGACAGTGCGCCGGGTCGTGCCGGACGTGGCTGAGGCTGTGCTTGTTCTTAGGCTTCACCACGGGGCACCCCCTTGCTCTTGCGCTGCCTCTCCAGCACGGCGGGCTTGAGCACCCCGCCGTCATGCCGCCTGAACCACCGATCAGCGAACGGTGCGCCATAGTTGGCCTTGCTCACACCGAAGCGGACGAAGAACCGGCGCTGGTCGTCGTCCACACCCCATTCCTCGGCCTCGGCGCTGGTCATGCTCGACAGGTAGGACTGCCAGCGGATGTTATCGACCAGTACCGAGCTGCCCCGGCTGGCCTGCTGCTGGTCGCCTGCGCCCATCATGGCCGCGCCCTTGCTGGCATGGTGCAGGAACACGATAGAGCACCCGGTATCGGCGGCGATGGCCTCCATGCGACCGATGACCTGGGCCATGGGGCCGCTGGCGTTTTCTTCCTCGATGTGGAACCGGCGCAGCGTGTCCAGCACCATCAGGCGGCGGCCCTCGGCGGCGCGCTTGAGGCCGTCGAACCACTCCGGGGCCATGATGTTGGGCAGGCTGCCGATCAGCGGCTGGATCAGCAGGCCGTCAGCCACGGCTTGCCGTTCCTCGGCGCTGAGGTGCGCCCCAAGGGCGTGCAGGCGGTGATGAATGGCGGTGGGCGGGTCTTCGGCGGGCAGGTAGATCACCGGGCCGGTGGGCAGTTCGCCCACCTCCAGCAGATCCGGCCCGCCTGCAATCTGTGCGGCCAGTTGCAGGGCCAGCATGGATTTACCGGCACCACCGGGCGACACCAGCGCCCCGACCGTACCGGCCACCATGTTGGGCAAAACGTAGTCCAGCGGTGGCGGCGCTGCTGCGAACGCCTCCAGAATATTGATAGGCTTATGGGTAGCCATTGATTGCCTCCTTTGCAGGCAGTTGGTGGTTAGGCGCTGGCGGGGTCACTACCCCCGCCCTGCGCCGCTCTGAGTTCTTCCAGGCACTCGCGCAGCGCCTCGTATTCGTCGTCGGTCAGCCAGAACTTGCGCTGACGCATCCCTTTGGCCTTCATGCGCTCGGCATATCGCGCTTGGCGTACAGCGTCAGGGCTGGCCAGCAGGTCGCCGGTCTGCTTGTCCTTTTGGTCTTTCATATCAGTCACCGAGAAACTTGCCGGGGCCGAAAGGCTTGTCTTCGCGGAACAAGGACAAGGTGCAGCCGTCAAGGTTAAGGCTGGCCATATCAGCGACTGAAAAGCGGCCAGCCTCGGCCTTGTTTGACGTATAACCAAAGCCACCGGGCAACCAATAGCCCTTGTCACTTTTGATCAGGTAGACCGACCCTGAAGCGCTTTTTTCGTATTCCATAAAACCCCCTTCTGTGCGTGAGTACTCATAGTATAACAGGCGTGAGTACCAACGCAAGCACTACATGCTGAAATCTGGCCCGCCCCTGTCCATGCCTCGCTGGCGGGGTGCCGGTGCCCGTGCCAGCTCGGCCCGCGCAAGCTGGACGCTGGGCAGACCCATGACCTTGCTGACGGTGCGCTCGATGTAATCCGCTTCGTGGCCGGGCTTGCGCTCTGCCAGCGCTGGGCTGGCCTCGGCCATGGCCTTGCCGATTTCCTCGGCACTGCGGCCCCGGCTGGCCAGCTTCTGCGCGGCGATAAAGTCGCACTTGCTGAGGTCATCACCGAAGCGCTTGACCAGCCCGGCCATCTCGCTGCGGTACTCGTCCAGCGCCGTGCGCCGGTGGCGGCTAAGCTGCCGCTCGGGCAGTTCGAGGCTGGCCAGCCTGCGGGCCTTCTCCTGCTGCCGCTGGGCCTGCTCGATCTGCTGGCCAGCCTGCTGCACCAGCGCCGGGCCAGCGGTGGCGGTCTTGCCCTTGGATTCACGCAGCAGCACCCACGGCTGATAACCGGCGCGGGTGGTGTGCTTGTCCTTGCGGTTGGTGAAGCCCGCCAAGCGGCCATAGTGGCGGCTGTCGGCGCTGGCCGGGTCGGCGTCGTACTCGCTGGCCAGCGTCCGGGCAATCTGCCCCCGAAGTTCACCGCCTGCGGCGTCGGCCACCTTGACCCATGCCTGATAGTTCTTCGGGCTGGTTTCCACTACCAGGGCAGGCTCCCGGCCCTCGGCTTTCATGTCATCCAGGTCAAACTCGCTGAGGTCGTCCACCAGCACCAGACCATGCCGCTCCTGCTCGGCGGGCCTGATATACACGTCATTGCCCTGGGCATTCATCCGCTTGAGCCATGGCGTGTTCTGGAGCACTTCGGCGGCTGACCATTCCCGGTTCATCATCTGGCCGGTGGTGGCGTCCCTGACGCCGATATCGAAGCGCTCACAGCCCATGGCCTTGAGCTGTCGGCCTATGGCCTGCAAAGTCCTGTCGTTCTTCATCGGGCCACCAAGCGCAGCCAGATCGAGCCGTCCTCGGTTGTCAGTGGCGTCAGGTCGAGCAAGAGCAACGATGCGATCAGCAGCACCACCGTAGGCATCATGGAAGCCAGCATCACGGTTAGCCATAGCTTCCAGTGCCACCCCCGCGACGCGCTCCGGGCGCTCTGCGCGGCGCTGCTCACCTCGGCGGCTACCTCCCGCAACTCTTTGGCCAGCTCCACCCATGCCGCCCCTGTCTGGCGCTGGGCTTTCAGCCACTCCGCCGCCTGCGCCTCGCTGGCCTGCTGGGTCTGGCTCATGACCTGCCGGGCTTCGTCGGCCAGTGTCGCCATGCTCTGGGCCAGCGGTTCGATCTGCTCCGCTAACTCGTTGATGCCTCTGGATTTCTTCACTCTGTCGATTGCGTTCATGGTCTATTGCCTCCCGGTATTCCTGTAAGTCGATGATCTGGGCGTTGGCGGTGTCGATGTTCAGGGCCACGTCTGCCCGGTCGGTGCGGATGCCCCGGCCTTCCATCTCCACCACGTTCGGCCCCAGGTGAACACCGGGCAGGCGCTCGATGCCCTGCGCCTCAAGTGTTCTGTGGTCAATGCGGGCGTCGTGGCCAGCCCGCTCTAATGCCCGGTTGGCATGGTCGGCCCATGCCTCGCGGGTCTGCTCAAGCCATGCCTTGGGCTTGAGCGCTTCGGTCTTCTGTGCCCCGCCCTTCTCCGGGGTCTTGCCGTTGTACCGCTTGAACCACTGAGCGGCGGGCCGCTCGATGCCGTCATTGATCCGCTCGGAGATCATCAGGTGGCAGTGCGGGTTCTCGCCGCCACCGGCATGGATGGCCAGCGTATACGGCAGGCGCTCGGCACCGGTCAGGTGCTGGGCGAACTCGGACGCCAGCGCCTTCTGCTGGTCGAGGGTCAGCTCGACCGGCAGGGCAAATTCGACCTCCTTGAACAGCCGCCCATTGGCGCGTTCATACAGGTCGGCAGCATCCCAGTAGTCGGCGGGCCGCTCGACGAACTCCGGCATGTGCCCGGATTCGGCGTGCAAGACTTCATCCATGTCGCGGGCATACTTGCCTTCGCGCTGGATGTAGTCGGCCTTGGCCCTGGCCGATTGGCCGCCCGACCTGCTGCCGGTTTTCGCCGTAAGGTGATAAATCGCCATGCTGCCTCGCTGTTGCTTTTGCTTTTCGGCTCCATGCAATGGCCCTCGGAGAGCGCACCGCCCGAAGGGTGGCCGTTAGGCCAGTTTCTCGAAGAGAAACCGGTAAGTGCGCCCTCCCCTACAAAGTAGGGTCGGGATTGCCGCCGCTGTGCCTCCATGATAGCCTACGAGACAGCACATTAACAATGGGGTGTCAAGATGGTTAAGGGGAGCAACAAGGCGGCGGATCGGCTGGCCAAGCTCGAAGAACAACGAGCGCGAATCAATGCCGAAATTCAGCGGGTGCGGGCAAGGGAACAGCAGCAAGAGCGCAAGAACGAAACAAGGCGCAAGGTGCTGGTGGGGGCCATGATTTTGGCCAAGGTGAACAGCAGCGAGTGGCCGGAGGATCGGCTCATGGCGGCAATGGATGCGTACCTTGAACGCGACCACGACCGCGCCTTGTTCGGTCTGCCGCCACGCCAGAAGGATGAGCCGGGCTGAATGATCGACCGAGACAGGCCCTGCGGGGCTGCACACGCGCCCCCACCCTTCGGGTAGGGGGAAAGGCCGCTAAAGCGGCTAAAAGCGCTCCAGCGTATTTCTGCGGGGTTTGGTGTGGGGTTTAGCGGGCTTTGCCCGCCTTTCCCCCTGCCGCGCAGCGGTGGGGCGGTGTGTAGCCTAGCGCAGCGAATAGACCAGCTATCCGGCCTCTGGCCGGGCATATTGGGCAAGGGCAGCAGCGCCCCACAAGGGCGCTGATAACCGCGCCTAGTGGATTATTCTTAGATAATCATGGATGGATTTTTCCAACACCCCGCCAGCCCCCGCCCCTGCTGGGTTTGCAGGTTTGGGGGCGTGACAGTTATTGCAGGGGTTCGTGACAGTTATTGCAGGGGGGCGTGACAGTTATTGCAGGGGTTCGTGACAGTTAGTACGGGAGTGACGGGCACTGGCTGGCAATGTCTAGCAACGGCAGGCATTTCGGCTGAGGGTAAAAGAACTTTCCGCTAAGCGATAGACTGTATGTAAACACAGTATTGCAAGGACGCGGAACATGCCTCATGTGGCGGCCAGGACGGCCAGCCGGGATCGGGATACTGGTCGTTACCAGAGCCACCGACCCGAGCAAACCCTTCTCTATCAGATCGTTGACGAGTATTACCCGGCATTCGCTGCGCTTATGGCAGAGCAGGGAAAGGAATTGCCGGGCTATGTGCAACGGGAATTTGAAGAATTTCTCCAATGCGGGCGGCTGGAGCATGGCTTTCTACGGGTTCGCTGCGATTTAGCTGCCGCTATAAAGGAAGATTGAAAGAACACCTCTCATCTTATGATGCTGAGGTGCTTAGTACCCGCCAAGTTGCCTTAGTCCCCATATCTGTGCCAGTGGCAGCGTTGCCTGAAAATCAACCAGTCTGGCATTAGCGCTGGTGATAGTTTCAGCCCGCAGATAGTTCGCTTTTGTCCAGTTCAGCCGGTGTCGGGTCAGTGCAGGAACATTTGATCTGATCAGTGGTTCCAGACCGATATTGCAGGCTTCAGCCATCAGCACGGCGCTGATGCTGACGGGCAGATCATCAACTCTGGCACTGGCTTCACTAGCATGGAAAAACTCATCAGCAAATCCGGTATGGGCGTTAATTTCGAGCAGCAACTCCGTTAAATCCACCGGAGGGAGTAGATCACTGATCATTTTGCTCAGTCGTTTCAGACTGTCCGGCTCATCAAGACTGGCGAGGGGAGAAATTGTCAACCGGGGCTTCGGGCCAGAAACATCGAGTTCGACAGCCTCATTTTCGCAAAGACGTGCAGCAACCTGTCTGTAACGACTATCAAGCTGATGACCCAGAGATTTTATTGCTTCCTGCGGGTCTGTCGGGTGCCCCAAAGAACGATAAACCTTAATCCGGTTTGCCTGCCAGTCAGCACCCTGTAGTAATCTTGCACGAGGATCTCCCCACCGGTTACTGCCGGTAACGTAGACATCCCTCCGCCTCAGACTATCCTGCAGTTTACTGAGAAAGCAGAGCGTGTATCCCCTGCGGGTGATATGTTTTTCCTTGTTAATCACCAGCCGTTTCCATGACCGACTGATAATTTCCGTTGGTGCGTCGTCAAAAAACTGCCGCCGTGAGCTGAACTCCCGGCTGAGGTAGTCACAGGCATTCAGAGTGGTAACCCCGGCAGGTGCGGATGAAAATTTAACGGTATTCAGCAGATGGGGCAGGAAACGACGAACGCGCCCGTACTGCTCCACCATTTCTTCATGAAAATTATCGTCTGAGGGCCGGGCAATTTCACGGACAAGCGTGATGATTTCAGCCAGCTTTTGCCTTGGGATGTAGCTGAACACCTCAGCACGAATCGATTCGTCCGGTGTTTCTTCTTTCAGCAGGTACGAACATGCGCTGGCGAGCGCCAATGCAGATTTATCCAGATCCTTCAGCGAGCGGAGCCGTTTTTTCTGCCCAATCTTTCTGGCGTCACGGATGATAACGGCCAGCATGGCGTCCAGAACGTCCAATGCATCATCCAGCGCCAGCGTTTCCCATGCAAGGACAAAGGCAACCAGAACCGCCATCCTTTTCTGCGGTGACATCCTGGCAATATTGAACACCGAAGTCATACCAGCATAACGTGCGAGATTTTTCAGGCGCACAGCCGGGAGTGTGCTCAGGTTTTCAGCATGCAGGCCAAAATCGTTCAGAGTTTTCCAGCGTTCAATTGCTTCATTAAACGCCGGACCACTGATGGTCACAGGGCCCTTTTTCAGTGATTCCAGTAAAGACAGGCGG
>NZ_JBISEM010000013.1:0-16170 GCF_044383985.1 Priestia sp. JSM ZJ58 | reverse complement strand
ATGAGATTTCCCATAGCGCAAGCTAGTAAGATCCCTGAAAGATGATCAGGTTGATAGGTCAGAGGTGGAAGCGTGGCGACATGTGTAGCTGACTGATACTAATCGATCGAGGACTTAACCAAACTTTTAAAAGCGTAAGCTTTACTCAGCAAACTGTTACCTAGTTTTGAGAGAGCAATCTCTTGTCTGGTGGCGATAGCGAAGAGGTCACACCCGTTCCCATACCGAACACGGAAGTTAAGCTCTTTAGCGCCAATGGTAGTTGGGACTTTGTCCCTGTGAGAGTAGGACGTTGCCAGGCACTTGAAAAAAGACTAGCTATTTTAGCTAGTCTTTTTTTGTGTGTTCATTTAAGTAACAAGAAATTAAGTAAGGAATCTTTTGAGCTGTAACCTCAAGGAACCTCAAGATAAATGGATAATCTTTCGAAGAGTATGTATGCAATAATTCATACCACCACTCTGTTTCATAACGTGAAATCATACTTAAATTATAAAGTAATAAGTAATGTGCCAACATCTCAGGGAAATATAAGCAGCTATCTTTTTCCAACGGTGCATGCAGCGTGTTAGCTTGGAAATTGTACATAAAAGGTGAACAATTATATAAACAGCTTGAAGGGTCAAGAATACATACCTGATCTTCTGACAAAGACAATGATAGATGGGAACGCTCTTTTAAAAAAGAATAGAGTCTTTCGTGATTCATATGATAACACCGTGTAACTTGTTCAGGAATAGGCAAAGAGGTAGCTGGAAGCGATCCAATAGTTGTTAAATGGGAAGATGGTCTCGTGCCCAAATTTAAAAATAATGTATCTAATTCAGGTACACAAGACAACAGATAATTCATTGTATATTTACTACCTTCTAGTTGTTTCACATGAAACAATTCTTCTCCTACTTGTGAAAATAAACCGCTTTTTTGAATCTTAACTTCATCATCTAAAAAATCATAACTTTGTTTTTTTCTTTTTCGTGTTGATACTCCATGTGCTAACACCGCTGTATTTTCGGGATATACGGGGTTTTGTGTTAACAAACAAGCTTTTAACAGCTGTGACATTCCATAAAATAATAAAACGGGTTGAACTGATACAGGAGATTGTGCCGCAACTTGATAATAATTTTTACTGTGTTCCAAATAATAAATAAATGGGTAACTGTTTTTAAAACTATGTTGCTCTGCATCGCTATAATTCAATTTTTGATAGCGCTTTTTTAAAAAGTCTTGTACAAAAGGAACGGAGAAAAATAAATTGTAGGACGTCCAAACGTCATTAAATTTATGCAACTAAATCACCTTTTCTTTTTATTAGAATTATCTGATATCTAGTGAAGTTATTGACAGGTACATATCTGCTTGTTAATCTACTAATAATATTCTGTCGTTTAAAGGAGGATTCTATAATGTGGGAAAGCAAATTTTCTAAAGAAGGCTTAACATTTGATGACGTTTTACTGGTGCCAGCAAAATCTGAGGTACTACCTAAAGACGTTGATATGAGTGTTGAACTAACAAAAACATTAAAATTAAAGGTGCCGTTCATCAGTGCAGGAATGGATACAGTTACAGAAGCTGAAATGGCTATTGCGATGGCTAGACAAGGTGGTTTGGGTATCATTCACAAAAACATGTCGATTGAACAGCAAGCAGAACAAGTTGATAAAGTAAAACGTTCTGAAAGTGGTGTTATCACGGATCCTTTCTTTTTAACTCCTGAAAACCAAGTATTTGCTGCTGAACACTTAATGGGCAAATATCGTATCTCAGGTGTGCCGATTGTCAACAACGAAGAAGAACAAAAACTAGTTGGAATCCTTACAAACCGTGACTTGCGTTTCATCCAAGATTATTCAATGCAAATTGCTGATGTAATGACAAAAGAAGAATTAGTTACTGCTCCAGTAGGAACGACTTTAGAAGAAGCAGAGAAAATTCTACAGCAATACAAAATTGAAAAGTTACCTCTTGTAGATGACAATGGCGTATTAAAAGGCCTTATCACAATTAAAGACATTGAAAAAGTAATTGAGTTTCCAAATGCAGCTAAAGATCAACAAGGTCGATTATTAGTTGGAGCAGCTGTTGGCGTAACAGCTGATTCAAATGTTCGTATCGAAAAATTAGTACAAGCTGGCGTTGATGTTATCGTTATTGATACAGCGCATGGACATTCACAAGGCGTTTTAGATACAGTGCGCAGCATTCGCGAGGCATATCCAGAATTAAATATTATTGCTGGTAACGTAGCAACGGCTGAAGGTACAAAAGCATTAATTGAAGCTGGAGCAAACGTAGTAAAAGTAGGAATTGGACCTGGTTCAATTTGTACAACTCGTGTTGTCGCTGGTGTAGGCGTTCCACAAATTACGGCAGTATATGACTGTGCAACTGAAGCTCGTAAGCACGGGGTAGCTATTATTGCAGATGGCGGTATTAAGTACTCTGGAGATATCGTAAAAGCACTTGCAGCTGGTGGACATACAGTAATGCTAGGAAGCCTTCTAGCAGGAACGACAGAAAGCCCTGGCGAAACAGAAATCTACCAAGGAAGACGCTTTAAAGTGTATCGTGGAATGGGCTCTGTGGGAGCTATGGAAAAAGGAAGTAAAGATCGATACTTCCAAGAAGATAATAAAAAATTAGTTCCAGAAGGTATCGAAGGCCGTTTGCCTTACAAAGGACCTGTAGCAGATACTTTATATCAAATGATTGGTGGTTTACGCGCAGGAATGGGTTACTGTGGTTCAGCTAACTTAGAAGCGTTACGTGAACAGGCACAATTCATCCGTATGACTGGAGCAGGCTTAAGAGAAAGTCACCCACATGATGTACAAATTACAAAAGAATCTCCTAACTATTCTATGAGATAATCATGAATGTGTAAAAAACACGTTTCCTTAATAGGGAAACGTGTTTTTTATGTCATTAATCATGAATGTAACAGTACTTCTTTATCTATTTTTTTAAATTTTAGTATGATAAAATTACATTTATGTGAGTTTACGTTTGGAGGGTATAGAGTGAGAAACGCAGTACAGAAACAATTAATTTGTGTCATTGCTGTTATGTTAATGGCCAGCGTATTTTTTGTCTCTACACAAGCATCAGCTGCTTCTAAAACAGATGATATTGGCGTTGAAGCAGACGCAGCCATTTTAGTAGAGGCAAGTACGGGGAAAGTGCTATACGGGAAAAATACGGATGCTTTATTAGGTATTGCAAGCATGACAAAAATGATGACGGAATACCTAGTATTAGAATCCATAAAAGATAAGAAATTATCTTGGGATCAACGTGTGCCAGTTAGTAAATATGCAGCTAAAATTTCTCAGGATTATGGATTATCAAATGTACCATTAATCGAAAACCAAAAATATACGGTAAAAGAATTATATGATGCAATGGCTATTTATTCAGCTAATGGAGCAGCCATTGCTTTAGCTGAAGCTGTCAGTGGTTCTGAAGAAGGTTTCATTAAGTTAATGAATGAAACAGCAAAAAAATTAAATATGGGTGAATCAAAATTTGTCAATTCTACAGGTCTTTCTAATTCCTTGTTAAAAGGGATGTATCCAAAAGGAACAAAGGAAGAAGATGAGAACCTCCTATCTGCTCGGGCAGTTGCTACTCTTGCTTATCACTTGATTCATGATTATCCAGAATCTTTGGAAGTAGCCAAAACTCCTTCCAAGATGTTTAGACAAGGGCAACAAGGCGAAACAAAAATGAACAATTGGAATAAGATGCTCCCTGGTTTTTCAGCTGCATACAGCGGCGTAGACGGCTTAAAAACTGGTCATACAGATTTTGCAGGTCAATGTTTCACTGGAACTGCAGAGCGTAACGGGGTAAGATACATAACAGTTGTAATGAATGCCAAGGAAAACGGCAAGTCTACAGAAGCTGCTCGTTTTTCTCAAACGAAAAAGATATTGGATTATGCTTTTAGTCATTTTCAGTTAAAAGAAGTAGTGCCTGCTAACGGCGAGATTAAAGGGCATGAAACAATTGATGTTGCTAAAGGAAAATCAAAAGAAGCTTCCGTTTCTCCAAAGAATTCGGTAAAAATTATTACCGAAAAAGGTGAAAAAGATCATACTAAAATCAACTTTAAGTTAAACGATAAAGTTATGAACGATCAAAAAGTTGTTGCTCCTATTAAAAAAGGAGAAACAGTTGCTTATGTAAGTGCAACAAACAGCAATCTTAAAGATCTAGGCTATGTAGGAGGCCAAACTACAGATAGCATGACGCCGGTCGTGACAAACGAATCTGTTGAAAAAGCTGGATGGTTCTCTCTCGCTATCCGCAGTATTGGTAACTTCTTCAGCGATATTTGGATGAATGCTGCAAATACAGTGAATAACTGGTTTTAATGATAACTCAAGAGAAAGAAGAGATACTACAAGGGAGTATCTCTTTTTTTATTTTTAGATTTGTTTGTATATAATCTATAAATTAGATAGGAATTTTCCGAAAAATACGGTAAAATAGACACTAAGTTTTGAATTTTGTATATACACTAAAAATTATTGTGAAACACTTGATACAGGAGGAAGACAAACATGAATAACATTACAGGTACTGATCGTGTAAAACGAGGAATGGCGGAAATGCAAAAAGGTGGCGTTATCATGGACGTGATCAACGCAGAGCAAGCAAAAATTGCAGAAGCAGCAGGCGCTGTTGCCGTTATGGCATTAGAGCGTGTTCCAGCTGATATCCGTGCAGCAGGCGGCGTGTCTCGTATGGCAGACCCAACAATTGTTGAAGAAGTGATGAATGCTGTGTCCATTCCAGTTATGGCAAAAGCTCGTATTGGCCATATTGTTGAAGCACGCGTGCTAGAAGCGATGGGTGTAGACTACATCGATGAAAGTGAAGTGTTGACTCCAGCTGATGAGGAGTTTCATTTAAATAAAAATACATTTACGGTTCCATTTGTATGCGGTTGTCGTGATCTTGGTGAAGCATCCCGCCGTATTGCTGAAGGAGCTGCAATGCTTCGTACAAAAGGCGAACCAGGGACAGGAAACATCGTGGAAGCAGTGCGTCATATGCGCCAAGTAAACGCTCAAGTACGTAAAGTTGTGGGCATGGACGAAGATGAGTTAATGACAGAGGCAAAACTATTAGGCGCGCCTTATGAGTTATTACTACAAATTAAACGTGAAGGTCGCCTACCGGTTGTAAACTTTGCAGCGGGCGGTGTAGCAACACCAGCAGACGCAGCGTTAATGATGCAGCTTGGAGCAGACGGTGTGTTCGTTGGTTCAGGAATCTTTAAATCCGACAACCCTGAAAAATTTGCTCGAGCAATCGTTGAGGCAACAACGCATTATCAAGATTATGAACTCATTGCAAACTTGTCAAAAGGATTAGGAAGTGCAATGAAAGGGATTGAAATTTCATCATTATTACCAGAAAACCGCATGCAAGAGCGTGGATGGTAATTTAAAGGGAGTTTTGACAAAATGGTAAAAGTAGGCGTGTTAGGATTACAAGGTGCCTTTCGCGAGCATGCACAAGCATTAGAAGCAGCAGGCGCTGAAGCCATTATCATTAAAAAAGTTGAACAGCTAGACGAAATAGATGGTTTAATCCTACCGGGCGGCGAAAGCACAGCGATGCGTCGTCTGATTGACAAGTATGACTTTATGGAACCTCTTCGCCAGTTTGCACAAGCAGGTAAACCGGTGTTTGGTACGTGTGCGGGTTTAATTTTACTTGCAGGACAAGTTGTTGACCGTGAAGAGCCCCATTTAGGTGTTATGGATATTACGGTAGCTCGAAATTCATTTGGGCGCCAACGAGATAGCTTTGAAGCTGCTCTAAATATTAAAGATATTGGTGAAGATTTTATAGGCGTATTTATCCGTGCTCCGCATATTGTAGAAGTAGGAGAAAACGTTGAAGTCTTGGCAATGCATAACGACCGAATTGTTGCAGCAAGACAAGGTCAATTCTTGGGATGTTCGTTTCATCCAGAATTAACAGATGATGCTCGCATGGCTCAGTATTTTGTAGCAATGGTTGAAGAAGCTTCGAAAAAACCTGTATAAATGAATTGCATCTTGTAAAGACTTGTAGTACATTATGATTAATAAAAATGATATTGGTATAAAGCGTTGATAGGAAATAGTAATAAGATTTTTGATTTCAAGAGAGTCGATGGCTGGTGTGAATCGATAATCAATCCTTATGAATCCGTCCTGGAGCAAGCTGTCGAAAAAGTAGTAGGCAGTTTCGGTTCATCCGTTATCTGGTTTAAGAGGAAGGCTTATTTTAGCTTTCAATTAGGGTGGCAACGCGGGTAAACTCTCGTCCCTTTCATAGGGATGAGAGTTTTTATTTTGCCCTTTTATACTAAAGGAGGTACTCAGTATGTTAGATTTAAAATTTTTACGTGCTAATTTTAATGAAGTAAAAGAAAAGCTCAAGTTTCGTGGTGAGGACTTAACGGACTTAGGTCGCTTTGAAGAGTTAGATGCAAAACGCCGTGAGCTAATTGCTCAAACAGAAGAGTTAAAAAGCAAGCGAAATGAAGTATCACAGCAAATTGCACAATTGAAACGTGAAAAACAAGATGCTGATCATTTAATCGTCGAAATGCGTGAAGTAGGAGACCGCGTAAAGCAATTGGATGAAGAGCTTCGCAGCGTTGAAGAAGAGTTAGAGCTATTGCTGCTTTCAATTCCTAACGTTCCACATGAAAGTACGCCTGTAGGTGAAACTGAAGATGATAACGTAGAAGTTCGCAAATGGGGAGAAATTAAACAATTTGATTTTGAACCAAAACCGCATTGGGATTTAGGAACAGATTTAAATATTTTAGATTTTGAAAGAGCTTCGAAAGTAACGGGAAGCCGCTTTGTATTTTATAAAGGGTTAGGTGCAAGATTAGAACGTGCTCTTATTAACTTTATGATGGATTTACATATGGATGAGCATGGTTATGAAGAAATCCTTCCTCCATATATGGTGAATCGTACAAGTATGACAGGAACAGGGCAGCTTCCTAAATTTGAAGAAGATGCATTTAAAATTAAAGAAGAAGATTATTTCTTAATTCCTACAGCTGAAGTACCAGTTACAAATTTACATCGTGATGAAATTTTAAGCGGAGATCAGCTTCCAATTACTTATACAGCGTATAGTGCTTGCTTCCGCTCAGAAGCAGGCTCTGCAGGAAGAGATACACGTGGGCTTATTCGTCAGCATCAGTTTAATAAAGTAGAACTTGTTCGCTTTGTTAAGCCAGAAGATTCTTATGATGAATTAGAAAAATTAACGGGCCATGCTGAAAAGGTTCTTCAACTATTAGGTTTACCTTACCGAGTTCTAAGCATGTGTACAGCTGACTTAGGTTTCACAGCAGCCAAAAAGTATGATATTGAAGTTTGGATTCCAAGTTATGAAACTTATCGTGAAATTTCTTCTTGTTCAAACTTTGAAAGCTTCCAAGCTCGCCGTGCTAATATTCGCTTCCGCCGTGATACAAAAGCAAAACCAGAACATGTTCATACACTAAATGGTTCTGGCTTAGCAATTGGCCGTACGGTAGCTGCAATTTTAGAAAACTACCAGCAGGAAGATGGATCAATTCAAATTCCAGAAGTGCTGCGTCCATATATGGGAAATAAAGAAGTTATTTCTAAATAAAAGTAGAAGATGTTCATTAAATTAATTTTTAATGAACATCTTTTTTAAAAAAATTAATAAAAGAGTTGACTTCATTATTTTTATATGATAAATTAATACTTGTCGATACGGAGGAATACCCAAGTCCGGCTGAAGGGATCGGTCTTGAAAACCGACAGGGGTGTTAAAGCCCGCGGGGGTTCGAATCCCTCTTCCTCCGCCATATTTGACTTATAATGCAATTAACATAGCGCGATAAATTGGAGATTGGAAAACCGTTACTTATAAGTAACGGTTTTTTATTTGTTGAAAATGCCGCTTTATTTATTAAAGCGGCATTTTTTTATAGCTGACGACGTTTTAACTTTTCATTATGTTGTAAAAAGCGAGCCACTTTTTCAACAATTGATTCAATTGAATCAGGATCCTTGAGAAGGTCGTATTCTCTAATATCTAAACGGAGAATAGGACAAGCCGTAAAGTTATTAATCCATTCTTCATATCGGGCGTGCATCTCTTTCCAATAATCAAGAGGCGTTTGTTGTTCCATTGGTCGCCCTCTTTCTTGAATGCGATCTACAATATCTTCGAAGCTGCCTTCCAAATAAATGAGCAGATCTGGATGAGGGAAGTATGGAGTCATAACCATTGCATCGAACAAGCTTGTATATGTCTCATAGTCTACTTTAGACATTGTTCCCTTTTCAAAATGCATCTTAGCAAAGATACCGGTATCTTCGTAAATGGATCTGTCTTGGATAAAGCCGCCGCCATACTCGAAAATCTTCTTTTGTTCTTTAAAGCGTTCCGCTAAAAAATATACCTGTAGGTGAAAGCTCCAGCGTTCAAAATCCCCATAAAATTTGTCCAGGTAAGGGTTGGAATCTACTTTTTCAAACGATGTGCGAAATTGGAGAGCATCAGCCAATGATTGAGTCATCGTAGATTTCCCAACTCCAACTGTACCCGCTATCGTCAACACAGCATCATTAGGAATGTTGTATTTCGATCGTAAGTTTACCATTATATACTCCTTTTCAACATACTCTCTTGAACCTCTGATAAGATTCTATTTAAGTGTTGTTTATTTTGTACAAAATCTATTTCATCACCGTTATAACGTAAAATGGTTACGTCAGGGTTCTTTTGTTCAAATGCCGTCATAGCTTTTTCATAATCATCACTTAGTCTCGCAAGGTAGTGAGGATCGATGTTTCGTTCAATTTCTCTTCCACGCATTTTAATACGCTTTAGCAAGGTATCTAAACTGGCATTTAAATAAATAATAATGTTCGGAGCCGGCATATCAGCCGTTAAGATGTGGAAGATTTGTACATATTTTTTATACTGTTCATCTTTTAACGTTTGCTCAGCGAAAATCATGTTTTTCATAATATGATAATCTGCTACAACAGGTTTTTTATAAGATAAGAACCCTTTTTGAATATCCTCTAACTGCTTATATCGATTACATAGAAAAAACATTTCGGTTTGAAAACTCCACTCGTCGATATTCTCATAAAATTTCCCGAGAAATGGATTTTCATCTACGATTTCTTTTAAAATTTCGAACTGAAATGCTTGTGCAATCTCTTTAGCTAGAGAGGTTTTTCCGACACCGATGGGTCCTTCTACTGAAATAAAAGGTGTGCCTTGCATTCATTTGCCTCCTTCATGACCACTCGTTCAAAAAAAACAGACAAAAAATATTTTAACATAGAGAAGGAGAATAAGGGGAAAAGAAATTTCTTTCAGTAAGAAGAATAACAAAAAGCCTACTGTTAACAGTAAGCTTTCCCTATTTATGGCTGTGTCACTCTTTTTGTAATTTTGAAGTTGTCTTCAATCAAGAGCCAGTTTTGCGGGAAATCTAAGCCTAGTTTCCAGTAGGCCATTCCTCTAAGTTTTAATTCTTTGATTAAATCAAACTTGGCCTGAATAGATCTAGCGTCTTCAAACCATACTTCGTGAGTGCGCTGCTGTTCATCTTTATACCGGAAGAAAGGAGCTTGTGCTTTATTGTCGTATTGAATAGCTACTTTATAACGAGCTGCCAACTCAATAGCTCGTTGAGGACTAATGGCTTTGGCATATTCTCCTCCTGGTTTGTAAGGCAGTGTCCAATCGTAACCGTATAGGTTTTGGCCCATGATAATTTTTGAACTAGGTATTTCAGATACTGCATATTCTAAAACATCACGTACGGGACCAATAGGAGAGACGGCCATAGGAGGCCCACCGCTATATCCCCATTCATATGTCATTGGAACAACGAAGTTAGCAATCTCTCCAATGGCTTTATAATCATGTGCTTCATACCATTTGCCTTTTTGATCTCGACTTGTCTTCGGAGCTAAAGCCACAGACATGAGAAGTTGCTCATCTTGAAGACGCTTTTTTGCTTTCTGTAAGAATGCAATATAGGCTTCTTTATCTGCCGGACGCAAAAATTCGAAGTCAAAGTGAATGTCTCTGAAATTTTGTTCTTTCGCTGTTTTTACAATATTATTTAAGAGCGTATCTTGAACGTCTTTATTAGTTAAAATTGCTCGGCCGACTTCATCACTGAATGCACCGTTTTCAATATTAGCCAATACCATTAAGAAGATGACGTCATTTTCTTTAGCAATAGAACCTAAATTGTTAAGTGGAGGTGCCTTTAGAGAACCGTCTTTTTGCACTTCGAAGTTCGCTGGTCCGAGATAAGTAAGGTATTTTGCATTTTGATTAATCATTTTCTCTGTTTGAGGGGTGATTTTTCGATTGCTTGTTTCAACATACCCTAAGAACTCACCGTTTCTTTTGTTTGGGGAAGGGGGAATTAAGATGCGGCGGCCAGGTGTTAAGGGTGCTGTAACTGAAACATTGTTCGCATTGGCAATAGCCTGATAGCTAACGCCTAATTTTCGTCCTATTTTCCATATAGTGTCCCCAGCTTTTACTGTGTAGTAAGTACCGTTGATGGGAATAACCATAGATTGCCCGATGACGAGTTGATTTGGATTAGGTAATTCATTTGCTCTTATAATCTTTCCTGCGTCAATCCGGAACTGTTTTGCAATACTATATATACTGTCACCTGCTTTAACAGTGTAAATTTGCATAATAAAAAGCCTCCATTTCATATGACTTACTTCCATCATATGAGAAGGCTTTTTACTTAATTCATCAACTCAGTATGTTTGCAAATACGAGCATTTAATACGTTATGCATCATTCTTAAAGCAAAGGTATTGTCTTCATCTGCGTTTGAAGCAATACAATCTTCAGGCACAATTAAATTATACTCACGCATATAAGCATCGTTGGCTGAAAAAAGCACGCATATATTTCCCGCAATTCCTGTTAAAATAAGTGTATGCACATCGAGCTGTGATAGCAAAATATTTAAAGCTGTTCCATAGAAAATAGAATGCTTTGGTTTAATTAAAAAGTAATCAGCGTTTTGTGGTGAAATGTGATGTAGAATGGGTGAACTTACCTCATTTGTGCAGTGTGTTAAAATGGTTTCTAAGTTTGCTTGCCACAGCTTATAGTGGTCATTGACATAAATAATAGGGATATGTTGAGACGAGGCATATTGTTTTAATTCGGCAATATTTTGAGCGATTGTTAAAGATTTTTCAGCAAGTACTTTGCCGTTTTTGAATTGAAAATCGTTTAGCATATCAATAATAATTAAAGCAGTTTTAGCATTCTTCACACAAGGTCTCTCCTTTTCCTGATGTACATAGTAAATAGTTTGACTCAGAAAAAATATAATATGTAAGGTTGGATAAAAAGTGTTAAATGATGAAAAGTATATGAGGTTGGCAATTGATGAAGCATTAAAAGCTAAAGATAAATTAGAGGTTCCTATTGGAGCAGTTATTGTTCAAAATGATGAGGTGATTGCTGCCGCTTATAACTTACGAGAAACAGAACAGCGATCAGTTGCTCATGCGGAACTTTTAGCCATTGATGAAGCATGTAAGAAACTAGGAACATGGAGGTTGGAAGACGCTACGTTATATGTCACCTTAGAACCATGTCCGATGTGTGCAGGTGCTATTGTATTATCAAGAGTGAAAAGAGTTGTGTTTGGCGCTTATGATCCTAAAGGTGGCTGCGCTGGAACATTGTTAAATTTATTAGAGTTTGAAAAGTTTAATCATCAAGCAGAAGTAGTAGGAGGTATGCTAGAAGAAGAATGCGGGAGCCTCTTAACGACTTTTTTTCGTGAGTTACGTCAACGAAAAAAGGCTGGAAAATAGCGCTAAAAAAGTAAGTTTTCTATAGCGGTTGCATTTTTGAATGAAAAGACGTATACTTGTAAATGCATCAACTTGATGCCCAAACTATTGGTTTCAACTTTGCCGTGCTAAGCGGGGAGGTAGCGGTGCCCTGTACTCGCAATCCGCTCTAGCGAGGCCGAATTCCTTCTTGAGGTTAGCTCATCTTAGGGCCTGCCTTAAGTAAGTGGTGTTGACGTTTGGGTCCTATGCAATGGGAATCTGTGAACCCTGTCAGGTCCGGAAGGAAGCAGCAGTAAGCAGAACCTCTCATGTGCCATGGGGTCGCCTGAACCGAGCTAACTGCTTAAGTAACGCCTGGGGTGGCTAATCGACGGAAGGTGCACGGCAGTTATATACATAAGTTTAGTCTACTCTGTGAGAGTAGGCTTTTTATTTTATCTCTTACTATTTTGAAAAAAAACCTCATAATACGCTATAATGAGAACTAATGAATTATATTAAAAGGAGAGGATGTAGTGGCATATCAGGCTCTGTACCGTGTATACCGTCCTCAAAGCTTTAACGACGTAGTCGGTCAACAACATATTATCAAAACACTTCAAAATGCCCTTGTCCAAGAAAAATTTTCGCATGCGTATTTATTTTCTGGGCCTCGAGGGACAGGGAAGACAACAGCTGCTAAAATTTTAGCGAAAGCCGTTAACTGTGAAAAAGCACCCATTGCTGAACCTTGTAATGAATGTGCAACTTGTCGGGGAATTACGGATGGTTCCATTTCTGATGTAATTGAAATTGATGCAGCCTCTAATAATGGAGTCGATGAAATTCGAGATATCCGTGATAAAGTAAAATATGCACCTAGTGCTGTTCGATACAAAGTGTACATTATTGATGAAGTTCATATGCTTTCAATTGGAGCTTTTAACGCTTTGTTAAAAACGTTAGAAGAACCTCCTGCACATGTCATCTTTATTTTAGCTACAACAGAGCCCCATAAAATTCCATTAACGATTATCTCCAGATGTCAGCGCTTTGATTTCAAACGCATTTCGCCAGAAGATATCGTATATCGAATGAAGGAAGTATTAGGTTCTGAAGAGCTAGAAGTAAGCGAGGGTGCTCTTTACGAAATTGCGAAAGCTTCAGAAGGCGGCATGCGTGATGCACTTAGTCTTTTAGACCAAGCCATCTCGTATAGTACGGAGAAGGTGAGCTTAGAGGATGTTCTATCCATAACAGGAGCAGTATCACAGTCTTTTATTGTGAAGATCGTCCAAGCTATCTTTAACGAAAACATTGTAGAAGCGCTAGATTCTGTTGAAAGTTTGATCAAAAACGGAAAAGATCCAGCGAGGTTTGTAGAGGACCTCATCTTCTATTATCGTGATGTTCTGCTTTATCAAGCTTCAGAAGAAAATGCATATTTACTTGAAAAAGCAGCGGTTAACGAAGAGTTTAAAGAACTTAGTTCAAAAATGGATAGTGCCTTTATTTATAAAGTCATTGCTGAATTGAACCAAACTCAGCAAGAGATGAAATGGAGCAATCATCCTAGAGTGCTACTTGAAGTAGCTTTAGTAAAATTAGCTCAAAGTTCTACAAATCAAGAGGGTGCTCTTCCATATCAAGACATTTTGCAAAAAATGAATCAAATGGAAGCAGAACTGCAGCAGCTAAAAGAAAAAGGCATTCAAGTTGATCATACAGCTCAGGCAGCGCAAACAGAGAAAAAACAGACAAGACAGTCAAGAAGTCAGTACAAAACGCCTGTTGGAAAGGTAAATGAAGTTTTAAAAAATGCCACTCGGCAGAATTTAGAAACCATTAAGCGATCTTGGGCGCAGGTATTAGACACATTGAAACAACAAAATAAAGCTTCACATGCAGCGTTGTTATCTAACAGTGAACCGGTTGCGTCTTCAGATCAATCATTTATACTTAAATTCAAATATGAAATTCATTGCAAAATGGCTTCTGAAAATAACAACAATGTACGTGATAATTTAGAGAATATCTTATATACTTTAATTGGCAGCAAGCGTGAAATGGTTGCAATTCCAGAAAGTGAATGGGATAAAGTAAGAGAAGAGTTTCTTCAAGGACAGCAAAGTGATGGGTCATCAGGTCAACCACAGGAGGAAGACCCCGTGGTTGCAGAAGCGAAAAAGCTATTTGGAGAAGACTTAATCGAAATTCAAGAGTAAATTTAGGAGGAATGTTCATATGATGAAAGGCATGGGCAATATGCAAAAAATGATGAAACAAATGCAAAAAATGCAAAAAGATATGCAAAAAGCGCAGGAAGAGTTAGCTGAAAAAACTGTTGAAGGTACAGCTGGCGGTGGAATGGTAACAGTTGTGGTTAACGGTCAGAAACAAGTAATTGATGTAAATATTAAAGAGGATGTAGTAGATCCTGAAGATATTGAAATGCTACAAGATTTAGTACTAGCAGCAACAAATGACGCATTAAAACAAATGGACGATTTAACAAATAACACAATGGGTCAATTTACAAAAGGTTTAAATATTCCAGGACTTTAATAAGGTGGTTGCCACGTGCATTATCCAGAACCAATATCAAAGCTTATAGATAGTTTTATGAAGTTACCCGGCATTGGTCCAAAAACAGCTGTTCGCTTAGCGTTCTTTGTTTTATCTATGAAAGAAGATACGGTATTAGATTTTGCAAAAGCATTAGTTAATGCGAAGCGAAATTTAACCTATTGTTCAGTTTGTGGGCATATCACAGATCAAGATCCTTGCTACATTTGTCAAGATCAGCGTAGAGAGCGCAGTGTGGTGTGTGTCGTGCAAGACCCTAAAGATGTCATTGCAATGGAGAAAATGAAAGAATATAACGGCTTGTATCATGTTCTGCATGGCGCAATTTCACCTATGGAAGGAATAGGGCCTGAAGATATCAAAGTACCAGAGTTATTAAAAAGACTTCAAGATGATGAAATTCAAGAAGTGATTTTAGCTACTAACCCGAATATAGAGGGCGAAGCTACGGCTATGTATATCTCTAGGCTCTTAAAGCCGACAGGAATTAAAATTACTAGAATTGCTCATGGGTTACCCGTCGGAGGAGACCTTGAGTACGCGGACGAAGTAACATTATCTAAAGCCCTAGAAGGTAGAAGAGAAGTATAACGAGGTACTTGCATATGTTTTTTAAACGAAAAGGTTGGCTACGCAAAGAGTACGATGATGAATTTGTGAAGACTTTTATGCAAGTAAAGCAGGAATGGAGTCACAAAACTTCAATGGTAGAAAGAAGTGTAGATCCTTCAGAAGAGGTAATGGTAGATATTCGATTAGCCAAAATGAAGTATCTTTTTCTATTAAAAGAAGCCAAACATCGAAATATTTCAATTAACAGGATGTCATAGAGGCATCCTGTTTTGTTGTCTTTATAAAATAAGGATTTCCCTCCGTGAAATAGTGCTTTTTTTGAATGCTTGGACATATATATAAGGTAACTTATCTGCTTTAAGAAGGAGGCAACATGCTAAATCATCCTATTGTAGTTGTGTCTTTTTTAATAGGGCTAATCATTCTACTCTTAGTAACAGGTGGTGTTGAAAAAATGCTTCGAGTCATTGGAAATTTATCGATTAAGCTTATTATTGGCGTTTTGCTGCTTTTCTTTATTAACATCTTTGGCGTACAGTTCGGTATTCATATTCCTATTAATTTCCCCACAGCTATTGTTTCAGCTATTTTAGGTATTCCAGGAATAGCTGCCCTACTTGTTATTAATAATTTCATATTATAATTTGGAAGAATATCCAAAATAAAAGTTTTCTGGAATATTTTCGAGAAAACTTTTATTTTTTTTGAAAAAGTTGTTGACCAGCAAGTTATCAGATGTTATATTTATATACGTCGCTAAGACAGTAACGAAAAATAACTCGAAAATAACTTAAAGAAAAAAGTTGTTGACAAGTTATTCTTAAGGTGGTAAGATAAGAAAGTCGCCTTGAGACAAGAGTTCTTTGAAAACTGAACGAAATAGTAAACGTCAACGTTAATTTTTATTTTTTAAATGAGCAAGTCAAACATTTCTTCGGAGAGTTTGATCCTGGCTCAGGATGAACGCTGGCGGCGTGCCTAATACATGCAAGTCGAGCGAACTGATTAGAAGCTTGCTTCTATGACGTTAGCGGCGGACGGGTGAGTAACACGTGGGCAACCTGCCTGTAAGACTGGGATAACTTCGGGAAACCGAAGCTAATACCGGATACGATCTTCTCCTTCATGGGAGATGATTGAAAGATGGTTT
>NZ_JBISEM010000012.1:0-19425 GCF_044383985.1 Priestia sp. JSM ZJ58 | reverse complement strand
AAACCATCTTTCAATCATCTCCCATGAAGGAGAAGATCCTATCCGGTATTAGCTTCGGTTTCCCGAAGTTATCCCAGTCTTACAGGCAGGTTGCCCACGTGTTACTCACCCGTCCGCCGCTAACGTCATAGAAGCAAGCTTCTAATCAGTTCGCTCGACTTGCATGTATTAGGCACGCCGCCAGCGTTCATCCTGAGCCAGGATCAAACTCTCCGAAGAAATGTTTGACTTGCTCATTTAAAAAAATAAAAATTAACGTTGACGTTTGTCGCTTTGTTCAGTTTTCAAAGTTCAACCGTTGCTCTGAAGCAACTTTATTAGTATAACATTCTATTATTTTGATGTCAACATCTTTTTTAAGATGTTTCTCTCAACTGCGCTGTTCATCAGCGACATTTAATAATTTACCATATATAATATATAGAGTCAATCGTTTTTCTAAAAAACTTTATAAATAAAAAAGTTAATGAAGTAAACCTTCAGTAAAGTAACCAATTAACCTCTATTACAATAGCAATCTAGCCGCTATGCAGTTTTCTTATCTTACCATAAAAAAAAAGCCCAGTCATTAAACTGAGCTTTTTTATTTAAACTATTCTGCTAAGAACGCGAAATAGAGTATGAAGATGATACAGAGAGCATACATAATGGGATGCACTTCTTTTCCACGCTTGCTGCATAACATTGTAATAGGATAAAAGATAAAGCCAACCGCAATGCCTGTTGCAATGCTGTACGTTAATGGCATCATGATCACCGTGAAAAATGCCGGAACTGCCACTTCGAACTCTTTCCAATTGATTTCTCCTAAGTTTGACACCATCAGAGCTCCTACCGTAATTAAAGCTGGCGCAGTAACAGCTGGTGTTACGACCGCTAACAACGGAGAAAAGAACAGTGCAACTAAGAAAAACGCCGCCGTTACAATTGCAGTAAATCCTGAACGTCCGCCCGCTGCTACTCCAGCCGTAGACTCTACGTAAGCTGTTGTTGATGAGGTACCAAGAACAGCACCAACTACAATCGCACTAGAATCTGCCAATAACGCTCTGCCCGCTCGCGGAAGCTTATTATCTTTCATAAGCCCAGCTTGACTCGCTACAGCAACCATCGTACCTGCTGTATCGAAGAAATCAACGAATAAGAAAGTTAAAATGACGACTAGCATCTTTACAGTAAAGATATCACCGATATTTTGGAAAGCTGCCCCAAACGTCGGGTCAAGACTAGGAACCGATGAAACCACTGCTTTAGGTGTATCAATTAAACCAAAAGCCATACCTGCTACAGCCGTTACAATCATACCGATAAATACAGCTGCATTTACTCGAAGCACCATTAATACAATAGTAATGACAATACCAAAAACCGCAAGTAATGTTGTTGGGTTCGTCAAATCACCCAGTCCAACGAATGTGGCATCATCTTTGACGATGATTCCCGCACCTTTCATACCAATAAAACTAATAAATAAACCAATACCTGCTCCAACAGCCATTTTTAATTCAATAGGAATAGAATTAATAATTTTTTCTCGCAGGCTTGTTAATGTTAAAAGAATAAAAATAACACCTGATATCATAACACCCGTTAAAGCCGTCTGCCATGGAATTCCCATCGTCAGAACAACTGTATAAGCAAAAAATGCGTTTAATCCCATACCTGGAGCTAATGAAATTGGATATCTACCAAGCACTCCCATAACAATTGATCCCAAAGCTGCCGCTAAAGCAGTAGCTGTAAATACAGCCCCTTGGTCCATTCTCATACTGTCAGGTAGATCCTTTACATCACTTAGTGATAGCACAGATGGATTAACAAATAAAATGTAAGCCATAGATAGAAAAGTTGTAAGGCCAGCTATAAACTCTTTTCGGTAGCTAGTACCCAGCTCTTCAAAACGAAAATACTTCTTCACGTTTTTTCCTCCCTTTATAGAAGCCGCATGCACTTAGGCAAGCCATAAAAAATGCCTCTACACTATGGCGCGTAAAGGCATAAAATCGACTAAAAGAGAAATGTATGAGCAAAAAACAAAAGATTTTTATACATACATGTATTACTTTCTCGTAGTCAAGCCATTTACGGTAGCTCGGTAGAAACTTTTGGGCCTTATCCCCAAGATTATACGACATTAAAGCTATATCTCGCTGTTTTATGTTACTATCCTACCATTAACTTTTTAAAAAAGTCAACAAAAAACGAACATTCTTATAAAAGAATGTTCGTTTGTTCGGTTTTCTTACATATTATTCCCATTCAATTGTTGCAGGTGGCTTACTTGTAATATCATACACTACGCGGTTAATATGCTTAACTTCGTTTACAATACGCGTTGAGATAACTTCAAGCACATCCCAAGGAATACGCGCCCAGTCAGAAGTCATACCATCAATCGATGTAACAGCACGAATACCGATTGTGTAATCATACGTACGAGCATCTCCCATTACACCTACACTGCGGATGTCAGGAAGAACCGTAAAGTATTGCCAGATATCGCGCTCTAAGTCTGCTTTTGCAATCTCTTCACGTAAAATAGCATCCGACTCACGTACAATTTCTAACTTCTCTTCCGTAATTGCACCAAGTACACGAATACCTAGACCTGGTCCTGGGAAAGGCTGACGCCAAACGATGTTATCAGGAATACCTAATTCAGAACCTAATGCACGTACTTCATCTTTGAATAGCGTGTTTAACGGTTCGATTAGTTTGAACTGCATATCTTCCGGTAATCCACCTACATTGTGGTGAGATTTAATCGTTTGAGCTGTAGCTGTCCCACTCTCGATAATATCTGTGTATAGCGTACCTTGAGCTAGGAAATCAAACCCTTTTAATTTAGCAGCTTCGTCATCGAATACATAAATAAATTCATTACCGATGATTTTACGCTTTTGTTCAGGATCTGATACACCGCTTAATTTTTCTAAGAAGCGATCTTTTGCATCGATTTTAATTACGTTCATATTAAAGCCTTCGCTAAATGTTTCCATTACGCTTTCAGCTTCACCTTTACGTAATAAACCGTGATCTACGAACATACATGTTAACTGATCACCAATTGCTTTGTGAATTAATACAGCTACTACCGAAGAGTCTACTCCGCCGCTAAGTGCGCAAAGTACTTTTCTATCTCCAACTGTTTCACGGATTTTATCCATTTCAACTTCAATGAAGTTCTCAATTGACCAGTTTGCTTCAGCATGACATACTTCAAACACGAAGTTCTTTAAGATATGGTTACCGTGCACTGAATGGCGAACTTCTGGATGGAACTGCACTCCGTACATATTCTTTTCTTTGTTACTCATTGCGGCAATTGGACAAGATGGGCTAGTTGCGTCCACTTCAAAACCAGCTGGTGTTTCTACAACTAAATCACCGTGACTCATCCAAACAACTTGTTCTTTTGGCAACTCATGGTACATTAATGAATCGTTTTGTACGTTAATCGCTGCTTTACCATATTCACGATGGCTAGCACCTTCTACCTTCCCGCCAAAATGATGAGTCATTAATTGCATTCCATAACAAATACCTAAAACAGGAATACCTAATTCAAAAATGTTTTCATCGCAGTGAAATGCGTTTTCACCGTACACACTGTTTGGGCCTCCAGAGAAAATAATTCCCTTTGGATTTAATGCTTTAATCTCTTCTGCTGTAATTGTGTGCGGATGCAATTCACTATATACTCCGAACTCGCGAATGCGACGCGTAATCAGTTGGTTATATTGACTACCAAAATCTAATACAACAATCATGCCTTCCATCTTGTTCACCTCTCCGAATGTGTAAATAATCACTTGTTATTATGCCCTAAAATATAAAAAAACTAGACTTCTCCCTCAAAAAACAAAGGCAGAAGTCTAGTTGAGCACGACGTTTATCGTCAAATAGACTGTTCTGCCTTCATAGTCAGATCGTTTAAGGTGACCCGGTAGAGACTCTCGAACCATATTATCGAGGATATATGAAGGTATACGAAACATTTATAGTAAGTTCGAGAATATTCTATCAATCCGCGAAACAATGGTCAAGAACTCGTTTTTTTGATTAAATTTTCCCACAATTCAATCGACTCTTTCCATTCTTTTATGGAACCTGCATTTCGATATAAAACCCGCTCGTATTTTTCCGTTAATTTTAGCATATTTACCGTATTTAATTTTTCGTCTACTTCTCCTGCAAAGTCGCGCAGCGTTTGATTTTCTTGCCGTTTTAGTCCATTTGCAGCGAGTCTTTTAAGTAAAAAAGCATACGCTGATTCAAAGGTTTCCACACTCTCTTTCTTTTTATAAAAAGAGATATAAAAAGGTAAAAACCATTTAAATCGATTGAGATATATTACTATTAACATAACTACAATCAGTCCGTAGAAAAGCACTTTCCATTTCATAGACAACTTAGCATTTTGAAGAGAAGCTGTTTTTTCTTTCTCTCTTTTCTCTTGTGCCGGAAGCTCTTTCTTCTTAGGCTGCTCCTTGACTTGCGTTCCTTGTTTCTCTTCTTCCCTTTGACTATTTTCACTAGAGTTGTTAGGTTGGCTATCTACAAAATCATAAGGATTAGAAAAACTTTTTGTTGGTTCAAAAGGTACCCAACCCGCTCCTGGAAAATAGACTTCGACCCAAGAATGAGCATTATTTTGTGTAATTTCATAGGTTGTCCACTTACTACTTCCTGAAATGACGGTGGCATCACCTTCTGTATAGCCCTTTACCCACCGAGCAGGGATATCTAATGAACGAAGCAGCACGACCATAGAAGTAGAGAAGTTATCACAGTATCCTCTTTTTGTATCAAATAAAAATTGATCCACATAATCTTTATTCTTCGTAGGAATTGGAACATTTTCAGTATCATATACATATGGATTGGATCGGAAGTATTCTTCAACGGCTTTCGCTTTTTCATAGCGATTGTTTTTATTTTTTGTTATCGTACGAGCTAAATCCTTTACTCGTTTTGGCAAATTAGCAGGAAGCTGTGTATACCTTGCTATAAATTCATTATTATTCTCTAGACTCTCTGACTTTTTCTCCTCTGCTTGCTGAAGAAGCCCGGTATCAAACACAGGATATTTATACGTTAGCTCATACGATTGAACAGTAACAAGTTTATCATTTTGATAAGGATATAATTTTTCATTTGTCGGTGTAACATCGGCTTGAATGCCATTTTTTAAGGTTAGAGACAGCAGTTGAGGAACATGCATAAGATGAACAGAAGGCTGCGAATAGGTAACTTCTGCTTTTCTTACTTCTCCTGCAACACTTGAATCATATTGAGGGAGTAAGTTTTCATTTCCTTTGAAAGGCACTTTTTCTTCCTCTTTAGACAGCTCCCAGCCCTTACCTGTATACACATCCTTCGTTTCAATACGCCAATAGTGCTCATCCTCTACTTTAGCTGTAAACACAACCGTATCATCATTGACAAAGGATCCCCCCAATTTAGAATCGTCCATATCATAGCCAATTCGTTGACCGCTTGCAGATTCTCCCTGTCCTTGATTTGTTGTGTGAGCTGCAATAAAAGGGACCGGATCTGGCCACTGCGGACCTGGTTTAGGGGCGAGATAAGCCAGTACAATGACAATGGCTAAAAAACTGCCTAGAAAAAGAAACGATCGTTTTCTATTTTCTAAACGCTCGGTGCTAGCACCTTTTATACGTTCAGGATTGATGCGAAGCATGGCTACTAATAAAAATCCGATAATCGTCACGCGAATAATAGCAGCTCCGGCATCGTAAGTAGAAAAGGTATCCAATACGGTAATATACAAAATGGTTAAGAAGAAAAAGAAGAAAATTCTTTTTTGATAAAAGATCCAGTATCGAATTAAATAAGCCATAATCCAAAGCAGGATAAAAAATAAAGTGCTCCTCATTTCAAAGGATAAATTCGCTATATTCCACTCCATGATACTTTGTACATCTGACTGAAGAATTTCCAAAAGTCTTGGAAGCCATTCTGAAGAAAAGAAGGCACCTTGAAAATAGAGATTGTGAAGTGAAAACAAAATAAACAACATGCTCCCTAACGTCATCACAATAAACGGCAATCGAAACGTTAAGCTCAAAAAACAGTAAGCGACAAACAGGATAAAGTATTGAATTTGATTCGTATCAGTGACTTCATTTAAAGGGAGAAGCCATTCCACTAATAAAAAGAAAGCTCCCGCGTATAATAAGACGTTTTTTACATACCAAGCTGATTTATTCACTTATTTCCGCCCTCACTTCCTTTAGTGATAGAGGAAGATCAATATGAACGACTTCAATCGTTAAAGCAGAAGATTGTATGCCATTGACAATAACTGTCTCTTCGTCACTAAGCCCCGCTCCTTCATTTTTAACGACAATGAGTGAAGCCTTAGCATGAGGGCTCAGCTTGGATTGAATCTGGCCAATAAGAGTCCCTGTAACCTGACTGACAATTACCATAAAAGAATGCTGCTTTTGAATAGCAATATTCTGAAATTCTGTTTCGAATGCTCGGTTGCTAATAGGCTGTGCACGTGCTAAGTGATGCAACAGGTTATCAGCCTCCCTTTGTTCAGAGGTTTTCTGCGAAAAAAGGGCATCTCCAGCTAAAAGAAAATCGACTTTTTTACGCTTGGTTTCTTCATGAATGAGCATGGATGCCAGAAAGCTCATTCGCTCTTCAAAGTATAGAGGGCCCATAACATCTGCAATGATAATCATACTCCGTTCATGATAATGACCGAACTCTTTAGAAATCAACGTAGCTTTACGAGCCGTCGCCTTCCAATCAATAGATCCTAATCGGTCACCCGGCTGATATTCTCTAATGCCTGTCACTAACGTAGTAGATTGATTTCCCGTAGAAACTTCATTTTTTCCTTCTTCTATTCCTGCTAAAAGAAACGGGATATCTATCTCATAGATTTGAGGATACACGACAAACCGCTGGTGCAGCGGATAATATGCCTTCTTTTTTACGATGCCTAATAAATCACTCATTTCAATCGAAATCGTAAAAAATTCATATTCTCCTCTTTCTACAAACGATCTTTCATATGGAATAACAGCGTTTCGTTGAAAAAGCGGATAAATTGTTCTTTCTTCTTGATCTAAAAGGTTACTCTCCTCTTTCACCGCTGCCATATAAACAGGAAAAGCCGAGGAGCGTGTAATGTGAATGTCATAAGAAAGATGATCTCCAGCGAATCGAGGCTGTAGCTTCACATCACGAGCAACATTCCACTTCTTCAACGGATAGAGCAACACGGCTACCGCATATAATCCAAAAGGTAAGAAGCTATAAAATAAAAACCAGCTGACAAAGCCTCCTTGAAACATGGCGTAAGAAAACGTAGCGGTAAAGATGCAGAATAAAACGAACCAGTCTCTACCTTTGTTCCATATCACTTTTATATACTGTTTCATAAATTATCCTCTTACCTTTTAACAGGTACTTTCGTATCAGCCATAATTTGCTTCATCACATCACTCGTTGTTAAACCGCTGTACTGAGTATCAGGTCTTAGCGTTAAGCGATGTGCACACACATACGAAGCAAGCTCTTGAACATCATCAGGAAGACAGTAATCTCTTCCCTTTACTAACGCATATGCTTGAATAGCCTTCATAAAGGAAACCGTGCCACGAGGACTAATACCTAATGAAACATGTGGATGAGAGCGAGTTTTGCGAATAATTTCAATGATATAGTTCTTGATCGTATCATCTACATAAATACTGCTTACAGCTTTTTGAGCCTGTACTAATTCTGGAACGCTCATAACAGGTTTGACATCTTCAAGATTAACTTGAGTCGATACGCCATTTAAAATTTGAAGCTCCTCTTCTTGCGTAGGATACCCCATGCTTAGTTTGAATAAAAAACGATCCAGCTGCGCTTCCGGCAAATGATAGGTCCCATCAAAATCAACGGGATTTTGAGTAGCCATCACAAAAAAAGGCGCCGGAATTTCCCGGGTGATACCATCGGTTGTTACATGATGCTCAGCCATTGCTTCTAAAAGCGCCGATTGTGTTTTAGGAGAAGTCCTGTTAATCTCATCAGCGAGTACTATGTGGCTCATGATAGGACCTGGACGAAAATGAAATTCCATGTCTTTTGGACTGTAAATAGAAACACCTGTTACGTCGGACGGCAGCAAATCAGGCGTGAATTGAATTCGTTTAAATTCCGCATCAATTGATTTGGCCAGTGCCTTCACTAGCATCGTTTTTCCTACACCCGGTACATCTTCAAGCAAAATATGGCCCTCGGCAAGCAAAGCAACCAAACTCAACGTAGATACGTGACGTTTTCCAATCACAATTTGATCAATGTTTTCTAATACTTGGTTTAATTTATTATTAATATGATCGAGCTGAATCAACGAAGCTCCCCCTTAAAACTCAGTTAAGCCTTGAGTTTAGTAAGTTTTCCAATAAACATAGTACTATCTTAACAAATTTTAAAAAAATCTGAAAATATTAACGCACACAAAAAAGCGACCAAGTGAGTACTTGGTCGCTTTTTTAGGTAGGGCAGTGATTACATCATGCCGCCCATTCCACCCATGCCGCCCATGTCAGGCATTGCAGGAGCTCCGCCTTCTTCTGGCTTGTCAGCAACAACTGCTTCAGTTGTTAAGAACATAGCCGCTACAGAAGAAGCATTTTGAAGAGCTGAACGCGTTACTTTTGTTGGGTCAACGATACCAGTGTCTAGCATATTTACCCACTCGCCAGTTGCAGCGTTGAATCCAGTTCCAACTGCTTCGCCTTTTAGACGCTCAACGATTACTGATCCTTCTAAACCAGCGTTGTGAGCGATTTGACGTACAGGCTCTTCAATCGCACGCAATACGATGTTGATACCTGTAGCAGTGTCACCGTCAGCTTCGATGCTTGCTACTTTATTATAGATATTTACTAATGCAGTACCACCACCAGCTACGATACCTTCTTCAACCGCAGCACGCGTAGAGTTTAATGCATCTTCAATACGTAATTTACGTTCTTTTAACTCAGTTTCAGTTGCCGCACCAACTTTGATTACAGCTACGCCACCAGCAAGTTTTGCTAAGCGCTCTTGTAATTTTTCACGGTCAAACTCTGAAGTTGTTTCTTCAAGCTGAGCTTTGATTTGGTTTACGCGTGCTAGGATATCTTCTGCGTTTCCTGCACCGTTTACAACTGTTGTATTTTCTTTTGTTACAACAATTTTAGAAGCGCGACCTAATTGATCGATGCCTGCTGTTTTTAAGTCAAGACCAAGCTCTTCAGTAATTACTTCTCCGCCTGTTAGAATAGCAACGTCTTGTAGCATTGCTTTACGACGATCACCGAAACCAGGAGCTTTAACAGCTACAGCTGTAAATGTACCGCGAAGTTTGTTCACAACTAATGTTGCTAAAGCTTCACCTTCTACGTCTTCAGCAATGATTAATAGAGGCTTGCCTTGTTGAACAACTTGCTCTAATACCGGTAAGATTTCTTGAATGTTACCGATTTTTTTGTCTGTGATTAAGATGTATGGATCATCTAATACAGCTTCCATTTTATCTGAATCAGTTACCATGTAAGGAGATGCATATCCACGGTCAAACTGCATACCTTCTACCACTTCTAATTCAGTTGTGAAACCTTTTGATTCTTCAAGTGTGATAACGCCGTCGTTACCAACGCGCTCCATTGCTTCAGCAATTAATTGACCTACTTCTTCGTCAGCTGCTGAGATAGCCGCTACTTGAGCAATTGAATCTTTACCTTGAATTGGTTTAGAGATTGCTTTTAGTTCTTCAACCGCTACAGCTACTGCTTTTTCCATACCTTTACGGATACCCATTGGGTTAGCACCAGCCGTTACGTTTTTAAGACCTTCTCTGATCATTGCTTGCGCTAAAACTGTTGCAGTAGTTGTACCGTCACCAGCAACGTCGTTTGTTTTGCTAGCAACTTCGGCTACTAATTTAGCACCCATATTTTCAAATGCGTCTTCTAATTCGATTTCTTTTGCAATTGTTACACCGTCATTTGTAATAAGCGGTGAACCGAATTTCTTTTCCAATACAACGTTACGACCTTTTGGTCCAAGCGTTACTTTTACAGCATTTGCTAATGTATCTACACCACGTAGCATTGCGCGACGTGCTTCTTCGCTAAATTTAATGTCTTTTGCCATGTTCTTTGACCTCCTCAAGATGTTCTTAATAATCTATTTTTTACGTATGATAAGTTTGTGGTTAAAATTAGCCGATTACAGCTAAAATATCGCTTTCGCGTAAAATTAAGTATTCAGTACCTTCGTATTTTACTTCAGTACCCGCATATTTTGAGAAGATGATACGATCGCCCGCAGCTACTTCTAAAGCTACACGCTCACCGCTTTCTAATACTCGGCCTGTACCTACAGCAACAATTTTACCCTCTTGTGGCTTTTCTTTTGCACTGTCCGGTAACACGATACCGCTTGCTGTTTTTTCCTCAGATTTTACAAGTTCAATCACTACGCGATCACCTAATGGCTTTAACAAGTGAAACAACCTCCTCAAATAATATGTTTGCATTTTTATTAGCACTCAACCTCAACGAGTGCTAACACAATTATTATATTAAAACAAAGTGGGTTTTTTTTGCAAGTATTAAACAAAAAAAATTTAAAATTTACGACAACTACATATAATAGTCTTAGATTTCGACGATTTTGAGAAATAAAGCATTCTTTTCTCTGTTCAATAATATGTATGTTACAATACGAGCAAGAAGAAATTACTAACTTTACAGTACTTCTTCGACATATATACATAAAAACCTTTTAAAGGAGTATAGAAGATTGGAAAAACGTTATTGGTATGTTATCCTCACCTACATCCTTATGCAGTTTTCAGGAGTTGTTGGTATACCGCTGTTAAAATTAACAGGAATATTTGATGACTATCCAGTTCGAACAGCGAATGTCATGCTTTTGACTTATTGGACTATCATTAGCTTTATCCTTGGTTTACTTATTGTCTTACTGCTGCTGCGCCGTGACATGTCCATGCGTATAGAACATGCTGGAAAAACGATTGCTGTTGTCTGGTCAGTCCTTGGGGTGTTTCTCGCTATGGCTGGTCAAGCTGTAGCAGGTATGATTGAGCACGCTCTTGGCATTACCCAAGTATCTGAAAACACACAAAATATTGTTAATCTTGTTAAAGCAACGCCTTTCCTTATTGTCGTTACGTCTGTTATTGGACCAATACTAGAAGAGATTATTTTCCGAAAGATTATTTTTGGTTCTCTTCACAAACGATACAATTTCTTTATCTCTGCATTTATTAGTTCCCTTATTTTCGCTGCGGTACACTGGGATTTTAAACATTTACTTGTGTATACAGCTATGGGATTTGTATTTGCATTCCTTTATGCAAGGACGAGACTAATTGTTGTACCTATTATTGCTCATGTTTTGATGAATACAATTGTTATTTTATCTCAAACTATTTTTGCAGATAAAATTATAGAAATGCAAAAACAAGCAGAACAAATGCAGTTCATTTTTGGAGGCATGTTTTTATGAAGAATATCCCTTTAACACGAGGGTTTATTTATATTATTATGGGGATTTTATTCACCTACTTGGCAATTCAAAATGCCCAGGAAACCGTCTGGAATTTCCCCACAATCTTATTTGCACTCGTAGCCGCATTCGATTTCAGGTTTGCGGTTCGCATCTTTATCTTGCACTACAAAATTAAAAAATTGCAGCAGCAATATAAAAATCAAGATGATTCATCCAAATAAAAAAACCACTGTTTCAGTGGTTTTTTTTACATACTAACATCTTCTCTTTCTTGCTCTGCCCTTGCCTTTAACACTTTGCGATACGAAATGCGGGAAATAATGATGCTGATTTCATACAAAATTAAGAGCGGCACTGTCACCATCATGTGCGAGAGCAATTCCGGTGGTGTAATAAGTGCGGCAATAACTAGCAGTACGAAATAGGCATATTTTCGAATTTGAGATAAAAACATAGGCGTTATAATTCCTAAACGCGTCAAAAACATAACGACGACAGGAAGCTGAAACAACAAGCCAAAAGGCAGTGTGAGCTGCATTAAAAAAGAAAAGTATTCATTAATGCCAATCACTTGGTTTACATTCAGCTCATCAGAAACGCGCGTCATAAAATCAACGACAAATGGAAACAACACAAAATAAGAAAAAGAGACACCGCCAATAAAGAGAAAAATGGAAACAGGAATATATCCAAGCGTTACCTTACGCTCTTTTTCATATAAACCAGGACTAATAAATGCCCAAAGTTGATACAGTGCAACAGGAGCTGCAAGTACACAGCCGATAATAACAGCAAATTGCATATAAATCTTAACTGGATCTGTTAACCGAAATGCATTCATCGTTAAATTCTTTGCCTCATCAGCATGCTGTAAATAGACAATAACCTTATCCGCTATAAAAAAGCCGCCAATTGTGGCAATCACAAAGAAAAATAAAACAATTAAAATGCGTTTTCGCAGCTCTCCTATATGATCATATATTGACATTTCTTGTTCGGTCATACTATGATCACCCTTTTACTCTTTGTCATCTACTTGACGCTGTTTATCTTTTTCACGATCTTCTGATGCACCGCTAGCGGCATGCTTAAACTCTCTAAGCGTTTGGCCCACTGATCTTCCTAGCTCCGGTAACCGTTTCGGTCCAAAAATAAGCAGTGCTACAATCGCAATAATAATCCAACTGCCTGCTCCAATCCCCATATTCCCACTCTCCTTATTAATTTAGACTTAAGGAAATCGTAACACAGTCCGCCTTATTCAACAGGATAATTTTTCAAAAAGTAGACGAGCGACTGTAATTCTACAGCAAGATCAATATGATGGAGTCGAATCTCATCCGGTACGTTTAAGCGTGCAGGAGTAAAGTTTAAAATTCCTTTAATTCCGCAACTCACTAAACGATCAGTAATTTGCTGAGCAACAGTGGCAGGAACGGTTAAAATCGCTACTGAGATGTCATCACTCATATAATCTTCCAATTGGTCAAGATGATAAACCGGCACGTCGCCTACTTTCGTACCTACTTTATCTTCTATCACATCAAAAGCGCACTCAATTTTGGTGTTATTATTTTTAATAAAATTATAATTTAAAAAGGCCGTTCCTAGATTCCCTACGCCAATCAGTGCTACTTTCGTTACTTCATCTTGGTCTAACGTTTTACGGAAAAATGTAAGTAAATAATTCACATTGTAGCCGTATCCCTTTTTTCCTAATGCACCAAAGTAAGAAAAGTCCCGACGAATAGTAGCAGAATCCACTTTCACTGCCTCACTTAACTCCGCTGACGACACACGCTGTTTACCAGAAGCATGCAAATTTTTCAAAAAACGATAATAAAGCGGCAATCGTTTAGCCGTTGCTTGTGGTATTTTTAATTGTTCAGTGTTCACGTTGTACCCCCTCAGTTCATGTATGTCATTGCTAACATTTTCAAGTCATATTGCATTACCTTTCACAAAGCATCAACCGCTTTGAGGTAGCGCTTCCAATTCTCTCTCTTTTCTCTTGTTTTATATATACTCCGCTTCACACCTCGACGGCTTTTGTCTATTCAGCACTCCTTAAAGTCGGTATGTAGAACGAAGCAATTAGCCCTTCAAAGAATCGGTTTGTTAGTCATGACGGATTTTTTACATCCATCATAGATAAGTTCAGAGATGCACTTATCTCTTATTTTAACATAGTATCCTGTATAAAATGTGCAGGGGAAATCATTTTATTTCATGAATCAAAACATTCGCTTCATCATTTGTCCTTGTCCCTCTACAAATTACAAACGCTTGTAGGAAGAACTTGTAGTTGAAAATATGTTAAAATACACTATGGATATACTACTAGAGGTGAAAAAATGATTATTCTACAATTGAACGGTATTACAAAATACTATGGGGCAGAACCCATTTTATCGAATATAAAGTTAGAAGTACAATCAAAAGACCGCATTGCCCTAGTGGGACGAAACGGTGCTGGTAAATCAACTTTATTAAAAATTATTGCTGAGCAGCTTTCCTATGACAGCGGAGAAATTATTAAACCTAAGGGTGTTTCCATTGATTATATGGGACAAGATACAGTTCTTGAGTCAACACTCTCCATATGGGAAGAAATGATGACTGTCTTTGCTCCATTAAAGAAGATGGAAAAAGAATTACGTACGCTTGAAACGAAGATGGGTGATCCAGACATTTTTAATGATTCAGTTCAATACGAAAAACTAACCAAAGAGTATGATCAGCTTCAAGTAACGTTTAAAGATTTAGGCGGCTATCAATATGAAGCGGATACACGATCTATTCTTCACGGTTTCCGTTTTTCAAACTTTGACTACAGCACCCCTATTTCCTCCTTAAGCGGTGGACAAAAAACGCGCCTGGCTCTTGCAAAACTGCTTTTAACAAAGCCTGATTTGCTTATTCTGGATGAGCCTACCAACCACTTAGATATTGAAACTTTAGCATGGCTGGAACAGTTTCTGCAAGGGTATGAAGGAGCTATTTTAATCGTTTCACATGATCGTTACTTCCTTGATAAAGTCGTAAATCAAGTGTATGAAGTCGTACAAAAAACAACGGTGAAGTACACGGGCAACTACTCTAAATACCTTGTACAAAAAGCAGAGCGATATGAAAAAGAGTTGCGTCAGTACGAAAAGCAGCAAGATGAAGTCGCAAAGCTGAATGATTTTATTCAGCGAAACATCGCCCGCGCATCGACTACAAAACGTGCGCAAAGCAGACGTAAACAGCTCGATCGAATGGAGTTAATAAATCGACCTAACGAAGGCGAAAAATCAGCTAGTTTTTCGTTTGAAATTGAACGTCAAAGCGGAAATGAAGTCTTAAATCTGGAAAATGTGTCTATCGGATATGATGAACACAACTATGTCGTCCAAGAGGCAAACCTTCGCATTAAAAAAGGGGAAAGCCTTGCGTTGGTTGGTCCTAATGGCGTGGGGAAATCAACTTTATTAAAAGGCATTGTGGATAAACTCAGCTTCAAGACTGGAACCATTTCCTTTGGCTCAAATGTAATGGTTGGTTATTACGACCAAGAGCAAGCCAATTTAACGTCTAATAAAACCGTTTTAAATGAACTTTGGGATGACTACCCAGCCAAACCTGAAAAAGAAATCCGTACAGCGCTTGGAAATTTTCTGTTTTCAGGTGATGATGTACTGAAAATCGTTTCCACGCTCAGCGGTGGTGAAAAAGCACGTTTGGCTCTTGCGAAGCTTATGCTTCAAAAAGCTAACTTCTTAATTTTGGATGAACCTACTAACCATCTTGATTTAGATAGCAAACAAGTACTCGAGAATGCGTTAATTGATTACCCAGGGACTCTATTATTTGTTTCACATGACCGTTATTTTATTAATCGTATTGCCAATAAAATAGCAGAGCTATCTCCTGAAGGAGTAGAAGAATTTCTTGGAGATTATGACTATTATGTAGAAAAGAAAGCAGAAATAGAGGAAATTAAAGAATTAGAAAATATAAAAGCAAACGAAGAACGTACGGTAAAAGTAGATAAACAGTCCTATAAACAAGATAAAGAACAAAAGAAATTGATGAGACAGCGAACGCGCCGCATTGAAGAAATTGAAACTGAAGTAAACAAATTAGAAGCCGCCCAAGCGGCGAATGAAGAACTTCTTTGTGACCCTGAAATTTATCAAAATCACGAAGAAGTATCAAGATTAAACGGTGAAAATGAAAAAATTTCTTCACAGTTATCCACATTAATGGAAGAGTGGGAAGAATTACAGCTGCTTCTAGAAGAGTAGCCTATATTTTTGCGTATCTATTCATCCTATTTACTTGTTCATGCGCTTAAGAGCAAGCTTTATCCACTCTGTGAATAAATAGTGGATATCTGTCTGATTTTCATAATTAAAACTTGTTGATAACAGGTCCGTGTACTGAGTGCACGGACTTTTCCACATAATTATCCACAGTCAATTCTAAATTTATTGAATATTGTTGATAAATCATTTTTATCCACAAAAAAAGACGAATGAGAAATAAATCTCATTCGTCACTTACTCTTCCAAGTCCAAACCGGGGTTTGCATTTAATGACATATCTGAACGTTTTCCTTGAGCAAATCGTACGCTTGCTGCTGCTCCAATCATTGCGGCATTATCCGTACATAGAGATAGCGGCGGGATAATAAGCTCAATATTTGATAGGGGTTCAAATGCCTCTTCTAGCGCTGCTCTAAGCCCTTTATTAGCAGCAACTCCTCCTGCTAATAAAACTTGCTTAACGTTATATTCCTTTGCAGCTTTAATCGTTTTAGTTACTAACACATCAATGACACTCGCTTGAAAGCTAGCAGCAAGTGTTTGTGGAAGAATCTCTTCACCTTTTTGCTTCGCATTGTGGACAGTGTTAATAACTGCTGATTTTAATCCACTGAAACTAAAATCATAGGATCCTTCTTCTAGCCAAGCACGCGGCAAATCAATTAATGGCTCTCCTTCATGTGCAAGGCGGTCAATATGAGGTCCGCCTGGATATGGAAGGTTTAACGTGCGGGCTACTTTATCGTAGGCTTCTCCTGCTGCATCATCTCTTGTTTCACCGATCACTTTAAAATGACCGTGACTTTCCATGTATACAAGCTCCGTATGCCCGCCAGATACAACTAGCGATAAGAGCGGGAATTCTAGTTTTTTGATTAGCTGATTTGCATAAATATGTCCTGCAATATGATGAACACCAATTAATGGCTTTTGATGTGCAAATGCTAGCGCTTTGGCTGCATTTACGCCAATAAGAAGTGCTCCCACAAGCCCTGGTCCTTCCGTTACAGCTATTGCATCTATATCTGCAAACGTCAAGTTCGCTTGATTTAAAGTTTCTTCAACTACTACTGTAATTTGTTCTACATGATGACGAGATGCAATTTCCGGTACGACACCGCCAAATCGTTTATGGCTTTCTATTTGAGAGGCCACCACATTGGCTACAATTTCATGACCGTTTCGAATCACAGCTGCTGCTGTCTCATCACAGCTTGTTTCTAATGCTAAAATTAATTGATTTTCATTCATAAATTCACCCACATAACTAATGCATCCTCATTGTTATCAGAATAATAATTCTTACGAATACCTCCAGGTTTAAAACCTAGCTTTTGATACAATGATTGTGCAATATGATTAGATACCCTAACTTCTAATGTCATTGACGTAGCACCTAGTTTTCGAAGAACGTCCATCACGTTGCGCAGCAGCAATTCACCGAGTCCCTTGCCTCGGTAGTCTGGCAATAGCGCAATGTTGGTTACATGTGCTTCGTCAATAACAATCCACGTTCCGCAATAACCAATAATATTTTCCCCTTCTTCCATCACAATGTAAGTTGAAAATTGATTATTGGTTAACTCATTTTGAAATGCTTCTGCACTCCAAGGTGTCGTAAAAGACTTCTCTTCGATTTTCACTACTTGATCAATATCTTTAACTTCCATTAAACGAAACTTAATTGTTAGTTTCATGTTATACCTTCTTTTATCCTTTTTGCTGTGAAGCAAGCCAGTTGGCTTCTGCTTCAGCTAAACGAATGTAGTTCGGAACAAAAGTATGCACAGACTGCGGCTCTTTCTTCATTCCTAAGAAAGCCAATTCACTTGGTCTTGGGTTAAACTGCTGAACATGGGCAAATACAGCTTGTTCACTCAACACTTCTTTTAACGCCTCTTCATGCATGGAAAGATCATTGCCTATGAATAAAATAGGTTTGTTGTATGACTTTAAATGTTCCGCCCAGTCCTTATTAATAACAAGTCGATCACTTTCAACTTCTACAAGACCTCGTTCGTTATTCCATTCATATAGTCCTGTATAAAGCTGCTGACGGCGCGCATCAAATAACGGAGCAATATATCCATCAAAATAACGACCGTTTGCTGCTAGTGCCTCAAGGCTAGATACACCTATTAAAGGAATATTTAAAGTCCAAGCAAGTGTCTTGGCAATGGTAACACCAATGCGTACACCGGTATAGGACCCGGGACCGTGTGCCACTACAATACGGTCTAGCTCGCTTGGCGCAATATCACAATCTTTTAACAAAGATTCCACAGCGTTCATCACACGAACAGAGTGATTCTTTTTTAGATTCGTAATAATTTCTCCAATTACTTTGTTTTCTTCAACGACAGCAACACCCATGACAAAATTGGATGTATCAATGGCTAACATTTTCATCTTTTAAAAAGCTCCTTACATATTTCAACGTACCGACTGCCTATCGCTTTTACAAGGATTTTACGAGTCGTTTCGTTTTCATGGTAAATATTGATTTGAATATATTCATTAGGAAGCTGCTCTTCAATCAGGTGAGCCCACTCCACGACCGTCACGCCATCTCCTTCAAAATACTCATCGAACCCTAGGTCTTCAAATTCATCCCCTAGACGGTACACATCCATATGGTAAAGAGGAAGGCGACCGTTTTTGTATTCTTTAATGATAGTAAATGTCGGGCTATTCACATTGCGTTCAATTCCTAAGCCTTTAGCTAAACTTTTTGTGAATGTTGTCTTTCCAGCTCCCAAATCACCTTCAAGCAGCAGCACGTCACCAGCTTCTAGTAAAGTTGCTAGACGAGCGGCCAGCTGATTAGTTTCATCAGGAGACGTAGACATAAACGTAAATTCGTTAATCTCTGTCATTCATTCAGAACCTCATTTCAATCTGTATATATATATTGTAAACGTTGTGGACTATACATATCCAGTAAGAAATCCAACAATCTTTAACATCGCAATTCTATAAAGAAATTTCTTTGTATATAAAAAATTCCTTAGGATTGCTCCTAAGGACGGTAAAGTTTTATATAAAAATGGTTCAAACAATAAAAAAGACGAAACACATTGTTTCGTTTCTAAAAAATGGCGGTCCCGACGGGAATCGAACCCGCGATCTCCTGCGTGACAGGCAGGCATGTTAACCGCTACACCACGGGACCATGTTGGTTGCGGGGACAGGATTTGAACCTGCGACCTTCGGGTTATGAGCCCGACGAGCTACCGAACTGCTCCACCCCGCGATGATAAAAAAGCAAAATAAAAATGCCTAGCGATGTCCTACTCTCACAGGGACAAAGTCCCAACTACCATCGGCGCTAAAGAGCTTAACTTCCGTGTTCGGTATGGGAACGGGTGTGACCTCTTTGCCATTATCACTAGACATTTATATGAGATTATTCTCTCAAAACTAGGTAACAGATTGCTGAGTAAAGCTTACGCTTTTAAAGTTTGGTTAAGTCCTCGATCGATTAGTATCAGTCAGCTACACATGTCGCCACGCTTCCACCTCTGACCTATCAACCTGATCATCTTTCAGGGATCTTACT
>NZ_JBISEM010000011.1:0-23167 GCF_044383985.1 Priestia sp. JSM ZJ58 | reverse complement strand
CAAACTCATAATTCGGCACCACTGGTGCATCGTTCACTGGCGTAACCGTTACTAATACATTTGTCACTATAAATGCGCCCGACGGGTCGCTTATTAACACCGTAAATGTATCCGGACCATTATAATTGCCATTTGGTGTATACGTGAACGTACCATCTGGATTTACCACTGCCACTCCGTTTGTTGGCGGATCTTGTAAGCTGTACGTCAGCACCTCTCCATCTGGATCAAACGCTGTAATTTGACTCGATACTGCCGTATCTTCGGTTGTAACCAACGTCACCACCACCGGACCTACTGGTGAATCATTTACTGGCAGAACCGTAATCGTGATGGTGGAGATGGCTGTTCCTCCTTGGCCGTCGCTTACTAGTACGGTAAATTGGTCAGTTCCATTAAAGTTTGCATTCGGTGTATAGGTATACATCCCATCTAACCCTACGTTTACTATTCCGTTCACTGGAGCATTTTGTAACGAATAATCCAGCTGATTACCATCAATATCAGTTGCAATTACCATAGAAGTTACAGGTGTGTCTTCGTTAGTCGTCAACTGATAATTTGGAACAATTGGAGAATCATTTATTGGAATAACTGTAACGATAACTGATGCAGTAGCATTTCCTCCTAAGTTATCAGTTATATATACTACAAAAGCATCTGAACCGTTAAAGTTTGCATTCGGTGTATACGTAAATATTCCTGTATTAGAATCAATTGTTACTACTCCATTAATGGGTGGGTTTTCAATAGTGTAAACAAGTGGATTTCCATTTACATTAGTAGCAATTACTTGATTTGTTACTGGTGTGTCTTCATCAGTAGAGATTTGCAAATCCTGTGAAGTTGTAGTTCCGTTTGTTTCAAGGACCGTTACAAAAATAGTCGATAGTGCAGTGGCTCCTTCTGGGTCTGTTATTAATATGGTGAATTGATCATTACCTATGAAATTGTTATTAGGTGTATAAATGAATGTACCATCTTGATTTATGACAGCTGTACCATTATCTGGATTTTGTTGAAGAGTATAGGTTAGAGTAACGTTGTCAGGGTCTGAAGCAGGTATGCTGCTTGTAACAGGAAGATTAATGGTCGTTGTAACAGCTCTATCTCCTCCTACTGGCGGATCGTTTACAGGCACGATTGTTAAGGTCACAGTAGAAAGGGAAGTTCCTCCTTTACCATCTGATACCAGCACACCAAAAGTATCCATTCCGTTATAATTTAAATTTGGTGTATAGGTAAATACTCCATTTGCCCCTAATACAACACTTCCATTTGACGGAGGCGGATTCAGCAAAGTAAATGTCAACGGATCCCCATCTGGATCAAAAGCTGGAATTTGATTTGTAAGAGGTGTATCTTCATTAATTGTAAATGCTAAATCAGCGGTGATTGGAGGGTCATTCACTGGAATTACGTTTATTGTAACGGTCGAAACCGCCGTTCCCCCCTGACCATCTGACACCAATACCGTAAATTGATCTGTCCCATTAAAATCTAGGTTTGGCTGGTAGCTAAATGTTCCATCTCCATTCACCACAGCTACTCCGTTTACTGGCGCAGCCTGTAGCTGATAACTAAGAGGATTTCCATCCACATCTGTCCCTACCACTACTCCTACCACAGGACTATCTTCTTGCGTACTGAACGTGTAGTTCGGCACCGTTGGTGCATCATTCACTGGCGTGACTGTTACCGTCACCGTTGAAACTGCCGTTCCTCCTTGACCATCTGACACCAACACGGTAAACTGATCCGTCCCATTAAAGTTCAGGTTCGGCTGATAACTAAACGTTCCATCCGTATTCACCACGGCCACTCCGTTGCCTGGTGCCGTTTGTAGGCTAAACGTTAACGGGTTTCCATCGGGATCTACCGCCACTACTTGATTGATTAACGTGCTATCTTCCGCAATCGTAAAACTAACATTGGACGTAATTGGGGGATCATTGACAGGGATAACGTTGATGGTCACCGTTGAAACCGCCGTTCCTCCCTGACCGTCTGACACCAATACCGTAAACTGATCCGTCCCATTAAAATTCAAGTTTGGTTGATAACTAAACGTTCCATTTGCATTCACGGCAGCTATTCCATTTGTTGGACTATTTTGCAGCTCATAACTAAGAGGATTTCCATCCACGTCCGTTCCTACCACTGCTCCTACCACAGGGCTGTCTTCTTGCGTACTAAACGTGTAATTTGGCACCGTCGGTGCATCATTCACTGGCGTGACTATTACCGTCACCGTTGAAACTGCCGTTCCTCCTTGGCCATCTGACACCAACACGGTAAACTGATCCGTCCCATTAAAGTTCAGGTTCGGCTGATAACTAAACGTTCCATCCGTATTCACCACGGCCACTCCGTTGCCCGGTGCCGTTTGTAAGCTAAACGTTAACGGATTTCCATCGGGATCTACCGCCACTACTTGATTGATTAACGTGCTATCTTCCGCAATCGTAAAACTAACATTGGACGTAATTGGGGGATCATTGACAGGGATAACGTTGATGGTCACCGTTGAAACCGCCGTTCCTCCCTGACCGTCTGACACCAATACCGTAAACTGATCCGTCCCATTAAAATTCAAGTTTGGTTGATAACTAAACGTTCCATTTGCATTCACGGCAGCTATTCCATTTGTTGGACCATTTTGCAGCTCATAACTAAGAGGATTTCCATCCACGTCCGTTCCTACCACTGCTCCTACCACAGGACTGTCTTCTTGCGTACTAAACGTGTAATTTGGCACCGTCGGTGCATCGTTCACCGGCGTTACTGTCACTGTTACTGTCGAAACGGCCGTGCCTCCCTGACCATCTGAGACCAACACGGTAAACTGATCGCTTCCGTTGAAATTTAAATTGGGGGTATACGTGTAACCTCCACTATTAGTTACGGTAACTGTTCCGTTTGTTGGTGGAGATTGTAATTGGAAGGTAAGTAAGTCACCATCTACATCTGTAGCTTGTATCTGACCAACTAAAGGGGTATCTTCATTAGTGATAACTGCATAGTTTTGAGTAACAGGATTATCGTTTACAGGCGTATTGATTATGGTAACTACAGAGGTAGCTGTTCCTCCTTGCCCATCGTCTACAATAACTGTAAATTGATCCGTTCCGTTAAAGTTTAAATTTGGGGTATAGACAAATTGACCATTAGGATTAACAGTTACTATTCCATTAGTCGGCCTCGTACCAACACGATAAGTTAGAGGATTCCCATCAATATCACTGCCAATGACTGTTCCAATAGCTACAGTATCTTCAGGGTTTGTAATAGTATAATTTGGAACTGTGGGAGGAGTGTTAATAGCTGTTACACTATTGACAGGAGAAGCACCTGATCCTGTTAATACGTTTCCTGGTGTACTTTCAAATTGGTAATTAATAAAAACTTGATTGCCAAGAGAAGAGATTGATGTTAGAGGGCCAGCTACTCTAACCTGATATGTCAAAACCCGAGTTTGATTAATATTTAATGTACCAAGCGACAAACCATTTCGGATATCTGCATTTGTCTGAGTAACTCCATCCACTTGCAAACTATTAGGAATAAAGGTTGTTGCTGAAGACAATGGATCTGTAGCTATTAGAACATTGGCCGAAGCTGTGCCGGTATTACTTACTTGGACTGTATAAGTAATAATATCTCCTGTTCGAGCAGATGTAGCATTAGCAGACTTCGATACATTTAAAACAGGCGCATTAATATCTACTTGAAGAGCTAAAGCACTAATAACGTAAGTATCTCCATTTGTCGTCCCACGTACGACGGCACTGGTTTGGTTATTTGATAACCGAGCTGAGACGTCAATATTGGTAATATCCCACCCCTGCCTAGCACCCGATAAGCTTCCTCCGGGTGTGCTATTTAAACTGCCAAATTGTCCACTTGTATCTAATACACCACTATCATTATTAATTTGAGAAGCAAAAAAGTTATTTATAGGATTATTCGGTCCCGAAACTGGTTGCAAAGCTGCAACCGTAGGGCCGAATTGGAGCTGATCACCTACTATAGCTGAATCCCCTTCAATAGCACTTACTAATAATCTACCATTTACTGTTCCTGTAATAGGTGTACCAAATCCAGTTACAGCTGCAGTAGAGCTTCCTGTAGATGAACTGGTCAATTCTGCTCCAACAAAAATAGACAAGTTTCGAGATTTCTGTAACGGATCAGCATATACTACGGCCAATGTCCACCCAGCTGCATTTGCATTGTTTTCTGTTGTACTTTGTGTTCCAGGAACACCCTGTACTGAATACGTACCTGCTTGAGAAATCAAATTTGTCACGTTTGCACTGCGCACATAATAAAAGCTTGAAGTCGTTAAGGTAAAACGTGTTGCTGTATCTGGCTGCACACTAACTGTTCTGATAGGAGTAATAAAAGTCACAGCGTTATTTAAAGCTGCGCTAACATCTTCTCCACCATAAAGATAGCTTCCACCCCATATTAATTCTGCATAAAGAATTTGAGTAGTGCTAGATGGGAGTCTTAAAACTGCACTAGAAGAGTTTTGCAGATAATTTGCCGTAGTTCCTGTAGGAAACGATCCATCTATGGAGCTTGGATTTACACTGAAAAAAGTTCCTATTGAGCCTGCTGTTCCAGGAGCATTAGCATTGGCTTGCTTATTTAAGCCAAAAGTGTTTCCTGTAAATGTAACAGCCCCATTAGCGTTGGTTAAAAACCGATTAACATATGGCATTTACTCACCTCTGATAACAAAATAAATCGTAACAGTATATGTAAAGTACCAATAGAAATGTGTATATAGACCCGTCTTATTTTGGGTACAAAAGATAATATTTTTCAGATTGTTAAATCGTAACAACGCTCGTTCTGACTTAAAATATGTATAAATAATATTATCTGTTTTCTAATTTAGGAGTCTAAAAAGTTATAAAAAATCCTACTCCCACCGTTTCGCTGAACTTCTTTTCTACGCTCAATCACAAATATTCCTCTAATCGTTCCAAAAAAATAAGCTGCAAAGTTAGTTTTTATACGATTGCTTTTATAAGCAAAAACAGTCTCTTTAAACGCTTGAACAGGAAGGAAACTTAAATCTTCCAGGGGCTTTTCTAAACAACTCGCTTTGTAAGCTAATCGGACTTTTCTCCATAAATCATAAATATCATCTGCACATGAAAAAAAAGGTGTTACAGCATTTTTAAAAGATTTTGGTATGTAAGATGGTACATAATCAGACGAGAGTTTAAAATTAACATCACTACGTATATATTTATTTAAATCTTTTAAAGATAAATTATAGGTAGACTGTTTTTTTGTGTCTTTACTCTTACTCTCCCAAGCGTTCTCAGTATTTTCTGTTTTAACATCTGCTTCAACATTAGACTCTAAGTCAAGCTGTAAATACTTAACCCAGTGATTAAAAAAAGGGTGGTTCACAAATAAGTGCACTGGATTTCCCTTTCCATTGTTACGAGGGCAACGACGATATACAGTAATAATTTGTCCTTGTTTTCGTAGTTCTTTTAAATGACGATCGATTGTTCCTTTTGACTTTTCGTAGGTTTTACCTAAATATGTACTACCAGGAAAGCAAAATCCTTTTTCTGCAGCAAACCAACAAAACCGGTCTAAAGCTTTTCTAGTTCCTTCGTGGAGACGGTAAAATTTCTCTCCGTAAAGGTTGATAATTTCTTTAAGTAATTTTCGTTTCATTGATTGATGTTGAGAACGGTTTTCTATGAAACTCTGATAATTTTTCATATAATCAAATTCTTCTGTCGTAAGCATACGCGTAGTAGACATTAGTCTATCCTCTCCTTTTTAGGAACAAAAAAAGACATCGCATCCCAGAAAATAGGAAAACGATGTCGGATTTTTTGATAGACTACGCCCTTGAAATAAATTTAATTATCCGATAAAATAAAGGCGTAACTAAATTTATGTATTAGGACTTCGACAGGTGTTTTCCCTAGCTGTTTTAGGGTGAACGGTGTAAGGGTGTTGGCGCACCACTTGCACACGTTGGAGTCTTTTTATATTCCGCACTGTTTTGGTGACTCTATTATACCGTCTATTAATCTTATAATTCAATAAGAATTCGTGAACTCCTCATAAAACCTCTGTAGATCTCTTTACTTATGATTAAAAATGTCTTCGCTTGGATATACTGCTAATGTTCTAAAAACCTCACTCCAAATGGATTCCTTTACTTAATTATTAATCTTTGAAGTTATAAAGTAAAAAAACAACTACTCTCTTATGTTGTTTTACTGTTTTATATATTGTTTTATATATTTGTTTTATTGTTTTATTGTTTTAGAGGGCCTATAGACACTGATATTACAAGGTTTATAAGCCTAAACTATCACTAATTTTGCGCGAACTATCACTAATTTTGCGCGAACTATCACTAATTTTGCGCAAAACTATCACTAATTTTGCGTGAAACTATCACTAATTTTGCGCGAACTATCACTAATTTTGCGTTGGAAATGCAATTATGGCTTAACTATCACCAATTTTGCGTGGACAATATAAAAATGCTTTAAGTATCACTAATTTTGCGTTGGAAATGCAGACACGCTTCAAGTATCACCAATTTTGCGCATTGAAGTGCAGACTGAGCGTAATAAATTAAGAATATATAAGGTTTTCAGAGTTTAAAACCTTCATGAAGTATCACTAATTTTGCGTGATATTTAAATTATAAGGACAAGTTGCTCTTCAACATGCAATTTACACAGTATCACTTTTATGATATTTTAGTGATAGTTTAGAAAAATATGGGGGATTTTATGAAGAAAACGACTGTCGTTCAACCATATGATCTGGAAAGTATAAATATAAAAAATTGGGTAACTAAATCAAACATCCTCATTGAGAGTACATATAAATTGTCTTTACAAGAGCAAAGAATTCTTTTAATCATGGCATCTAAAGTGCAGCCTAATGATGAAACGTTGAAGACCTATAGATTTCGAGCTAAAGACTTTATCGAAATCGTAGGCAATAAAAAAGGAACAGGTTTTTACTCTTACTTAAAAGAAATCGTGAATGGCCTTCAAACAAAAATTCTTACGATAAAAGAAAAAGGCAGACAAAGAAATTACAACTGGGTAATTACGTCTATTTATGAAGAAAACGAAGGATACATAACATTACAATTTCATCCTAGCTTAAAGTATCTGTTTTTAGAGCTTAAGGAAAAATTTACATCGTATCAATTAGAGAATGTAGTGAGACTCAATTCGGTCTATTCCATTCGTATATATGAGTTGCTTAAGCAATATGAGCGTCTGCGAAAAAGGGAACTCACTCTTGAAGAATTACGTCATTTTTTAGCTATTGAACCTACCAAGTATAAACAGTATGGCCATTTTAAAAGCAAAGTATTAGCAGTAGCTCAAAAAGAAATCAATAATAAAACGGATATCCACTTTGAATTCGTGGAAATAAAAACTGGTAGAAAAGTAACGTCCATAGAATTTATTATTACCAGTTCGCCTGCATTGAGTGGTTCTAGCTCTACTCAAGAGAAAAAACTAGAATTAAATCAATCCTTCTCGAAATTAGAAGACAACACAAACAGCCTTGAGAATGATTTAGCAGGCTTAGGGGTTAAGCCAGAAAAAATAGAGTGGCTTTTATCAGAATTTACACAAGAACACCTAGAAAGAAATATAAGATACACGCAAGATCGTTTGATTACAGGAGATGTGACTCACCCTCATTCCTACGTAGTAAAAGCGATTCAAAAAGATTATGCCCAGGTCTCACAGGAATCAAAACGCATTAACTCTAAAAAGGGTGCAAAAAAAGAATTAGTTCCAGATTTTATAGCACAAGCTAGAGATAAAGAACAAATTCTTAAGGATGCAACTTTAAAAGAGAAGCAAGAATCATTTTTAAAAGAAAATGGAACTCAAATAGAATTTGAAGAAAAGCTCTTGCAGTTTCAAGAATTAAAAAGAATGCTGATTCTAAGTTCAGATCAACCTACCCAAGAAGAAATAAAAAAAGCCCAAGAAGCAGGCTTACAAGAAGTCATTCGAAATATGGAAGAAGATTATAGTAAACGTGAAAAATTAGGCTTAGAACCAAGAATTGTTAAGGATTTTAAAAATAAAGAGTTAAAAAAAATGTATAAAAACTTTTTACAAAGTAAAGTTTTAAATAGAAATTAGCTATAGAAAAAAAGACGTGTAAAACCTTGCCTTGCAGAGATGGCTTTTACACGTCTTTTTTTTTGCGCTTAGGTAAATTTAATATACATAAAGAAAAAATCATTTTAGCAAGCTTGTTTAACATTTTTGTTATAATAATAGTATATTAAATTTACCTAAAAGATCGGGTGTGTCTTATTTGAATAACTTTATTTTGCTTGGAGATTTCTTATCTCATTTAGTTGAATCTAAAAAAAAGGCTTCTACAATATCAATGTATAAGCATGATCTAAAACAGTTTTTTGAATGGTTAAATGAATCTCATCCCAATATCCCTTCAGAAATTTTGCCAGGAGACAAGAAATATTACGACGAATACTTTACCTATTTAAAAGAAAAAAACTTGTCAGAAGCTAATCTGAGGCGTGTAGCATCACATTTAAATGGCATGTTAAAGTATTATAGCCTCACAGATGATATTGGACTTTTACAAGCAACAACAAAAAAACAACGAGCATTAACTGATACTGATTTTATAACTGAATCGGATGCTTCAATTCTTTTAGATTCAGTTATAAGTCACGAACATTTAAGTGATATTCAATTGCAGATACATAAATATATAGGTCCGCGTAACCATTCCATGTTCATCTTAATGCTTCGTTACGGTCTTACCATTAACGAAGTTGTATCTTTAAATATACAAGACATTAACTTTGCACAGAATACATTAACGGTAAACACAGGCAAATCAAAACGCACCTTAGAGCTTTCTAAACACGATAAGAAAACCATATATGATTACCTATTAACAATCCCTCTGTTATTTAGACCTAAGGATTATACAAATGATCCGTTATTTATTTCTTTTCATCCTCAAAAAATGGTTTATTGGTATGATTACAATTTAAATAAACCTAAAAGGATTAGTATAATCGGTACAAAACGTATGATTGAAAGAGAAGTCAAACGTTCAGGCATACAAGCAATTGTAAGATCTACTCACTTTCGAAACAGTTGTATACTTAACAAAATTCATGATGGATATTCAAACGAACACATTATTTATTACTTTGGATTGTCCAGCCGCCATGCTTTATATCGATTTAAGCGATATCTAAAGACAAAATAAAATATTAAGTTCAACTTATTTTCCACCAAAACATCTTTTATGTAAGTGATTTTTATTTTACAAGTTAAACTTAATTTTATTTTCACCTTATTTAATTTTAGAAAAAATCATTAAGTTTAACTTTAGTTTAACTTAATGATCCACTTTTTAAAATTTAACTGTTTTAAAAAGTCGATTGCGATGAAAACAACCTTCTCAAGCATTACAAATTTAGAATTTGGCGGCCATGTCTTGGTTGTATAACAACAAATTTCTTGTAAAATCATCTAGAATTTAATTAGATTTATTATTCTAGGCTAAAATCTAGAAGAAGTTCACTCTAGATTCGTTGAAAACCCTTTATTTTCAATGGTTCATTGTATTTCTAGCTTTTGCTATAAAATTTAAATAACTTAGAAAAAATTAAGATTAATTTTAACTCGAAAAATAATTCTATAAGAATTGTATAAACAAAAAAGAAGTTCCATTAAACCAACGTAATAAATCCAGAAGATATAGGTATATAGGATTTATATTATCTTACACAAAATACTTGAATTAAAGTTAGAGAAAGTACATTCTAGATTCGTCTGAAGCTATTTTATATCAAGCTTTCTAGGTACTCTAGTTTCTTTGGACTTTAGGAGAGGAAAAGATGTGAATCAGTTGTTAACAAAGATATTTCTTAACAGTTAAAACTCCTTTTTTGCAGACATTGGCTAAAACAAAGTTTTAGTCGAGTAGAGTTAATGTTGATCCTTAAGTTGCTTTTTTTTGAACTTTATATATAATCTATCTACATTTAAAATAAACAGTTTTACTCTTGAAAAGTTTATGATTTCATCTAGAATTGAAAAGGAAGAATAAAAGGCCTAGCGAAAGAAAAAGAAAAATGTACATAAAAAACAGGAATATAAAGTAATTAATAGAATTTTACTAGAAATATAAATCTTGAATAATATCTCGCAAAACCGCATTCTAGAATTGCCATTAACACTGATATATCAACTTCAAAGTATATCTAGATTTTTATACAGAAAGGAGAATCCTAGAAAAATGCATGAAAAAAATAAAGATGAAGTAGTCTATACTTTGAAAGACACAGTAAAGCTAACTGGATTAAGTGTAGATCTTATTCGCTTATATGAAAAAGAATTCAATCTCCAAATTCAACGAACAGAAGGCGGACATAGGCGCTATAACAAACAAAACATCGATTTATTAACTGAAATAAAAAAAAGAATTCAAGAGCAAAACTGGAGCTATAAGATGATAAACCAGTGGCTTCAAGGAGAAATTGTACCGGAGACAGTGGAAGTTCAATCAAACCTTGAAAAAAAAGTACAATCCCTTGAAGAAAAAGTTCAAGAGTTGCTTAATCGCTCTGAAAAAGATGAGCAATTTCAATTAGCGCTTATCCAACGACTAGATGAACAAGGAAGCCTTATAAAGAAACTTACAGAAAAACTAGACCACCAAGACAAATACATTGAAAACAATCTAGAGAAACGCGATGAGAAATTGACTAGTGCCATACGTGAAATTAGTGATACAAAAAAACTTATCGCGGCCGCCCAAGAAAATCTTGATTCAAAACCAAAAGGATTCTGGAGTAAGATTTTTGGGGGTTAATACGTTACTTAAAGGATAAAAGCAGTAGGGTTTTTTGTGCATTACAGAAAATCCTGCTGCTTTTATCCTTTATTTTCGATGAATAAATAGTAAATTTTAAGATTTTATGTTTAGTTGCCAGAAGAAATTTATTATTGTTAAACAATTCTATAAGTTCTTGAAGGGGAATTTACAGGTGTGGCAGCTTTTACTAATACAGTTTGTCCATTTGATGGCATCCTATTTTTAAACACGTAAACTCTGGTTTATCCGCCTGGAGTACCACGTCCTCTAGAAGCTTTTCTTAGCACGATACTTCTTTCGTTATTTGAATCAAGTACCCAATGAAAATACCATAGCTGTCGTAGAAACTGCCTATTGGTATCTTGATGGCGTTCATCAAATATACAATGATTGATTTGCTCTGTCCAACATAAATATCGACCACTAGAAATTCTCCATTGTTTATGTGATCGGTATCTAATTCCTACGCAAGATCCACGGTTTATTATTCCTAAAAAGAAATGTGTGTCTTTGTAACATTTTTATTGTAAAAGATACGTAAAATTTATCAATAATCCATTTATGGAACTGATATTCTTATAGGCAATTAGAGGAGAGGTGCAATTTCAAATGGATGAAAAAGTTGTTATCTTTATGCACATTCCTAAAACAGGGGGAACCACACTTAATAATATTTTTAAAAAGTTCTACTCTGAAAATGAAATATACGATCATGTTCCTTTAGAAGAGATGAATAAACAGTTTAGCCAATTAAAAGAAGAAGATAAAAAAAACATAAAAGCTATATCCGGCCATCATTTCTATGGAATACATGAATTTTTTTCTCAACCCTATGTTTATTTTAGTATGATGCGTCATCCGGTTGAGCGTGTCATATCATTATATTTTTTTTTGAAATCGTATCCAGGGTATTATGAAGAGAACATGAAACATATGTCTTTTGAAGACTACCTTGATTGGGACCCTCAAGCTACAAATGGCCAAACTAAACAAATTTGCGGGGTGAAATCTCAACTAAGCGTAGAGAAAGCGAAAGAAAACTTGCTGGAATTTGGATCAATAGGAATAACAGAAATGTTTAACGAATCGCTTCTGCTACTAAAGAAAAAATTCAAATGGGGAAATATTAAATATAAGAAGGTGAATGTGACAAAATCTCGCCCTTTGCTCAACGAAGTCCCCATTGATATCATTAAGAAAATAGAAAAGCACAATGAGTTGGATATAGAGCTGTTTCAGTATATAAAATCTAATTTCATCAAACAAATAAATGATTTATAGAAATAAAAATGAAAGCTCTCAATAGAAAGAGCTTTCATTTAATATATAAGAAAAGGTTACCTTATTAAAAAAATGCGGTATCAAATCCCATATATAGTTAGTTCAATTTTTTATGATAAAGGGATTATGTCTCATTTAATTAATATAGACATATAAGCTTCATACACTTTGTATAAGGTTCATATAGGTCTTTTAAATAGTTACGTGTTATTTGAATAATTTGAGGGCTCTTATCATCCTTTTTAAGCCTTAGCATTAAATCATAAGCCATTGTCCTTTCTTTACGTACCAAACGTAGCAAAACCAACAAATCATACGTATGAAAGCATGAAAGTTCATTAAAAGGCTTCTCAACGTCCTCTAAGACCACAAATTCTTTAAGCTTTGGCCTTTTTATATTTAAATCAGCCCCACAAAAAGGGCAAATATTTTCTAATCCTTCTGTCCCACAATAACTACAATAACTACATATCAAGCTATATTCACCTCATTTACTAAAAGGAAAAGTAGGCTTAAGCCTACCTAACTAGCCTTAAAGGCTGTTTTAGCTTTTAGGGTTTTCCTTATCTAGCCGTTTTTGTCTTTGATTCACAATACGTTCACTTACAACCTTTTTTGCAAGTTTAGTTTCTTCTAACTCTTGAAGATCCGTTGTCATAATTCCCCGATAGCCATGGTGAAAATACAATCCATTCATGAATTCGATGAGAATTTGTGTGTTTTTATCGGCACTATTGGTTCCTAATCTAATTTTTTTAGTTCGCTTTTTAATGCACCATTGAGATTTTCACTAACAGTTTCCGTAATGTAATCTAACGACCATTCTTTCTTTTTTTCTTCTCGATACTTTTTACAGATATCCATAATTGCTTCTCCAGGGAAACGAAGTTTATGTTCAGCCATATAATCTTGGATGTATTGATCCGTTTCTTTATCAAGTGTAATCATACGTCATTGTGTTTCCATTACTCCTCTACATCTCCCATCAGTTCATAGATAATATCGTTCATCTTTTCAATTGATATCGCACATTGTTTCATCATTTCGATGTTCTGATGAACGATTGCTTCTAATCTTTTTTCTCTTTCTACTTGTTCATCAAAAAAAGCTAATATTTCAAATTGTTCTTTCAAGAATTGTTGACGGGACATCCCATTTTCTTTCGCAAGTGCATCAACTTTTTGCATAGCAACCCGATCAATATTTCGTAAAAAGATATCCATGAAATCATTCCTTTTCTATCAAATTGCAAAATTTCCAGTACGAGTAGAGAAGAGCATAAGGGGTTTTTGATATCACATGGCTGTGATATGCTGGGCAAAGCCCAGCAAAACAACGTTTTTACCCTCAAAAAAGTGACCCCACGAAAACTTCCAGTCTGTCGACCTGCTGTTGACCTAAAGAGCAAAAAAAGCGCATAATGTCGACCTAGTGTCGATATCAAAACTTACACCTTTTTGTAAATGTTGACCTACTGTCCACTCAAAGTACCCTCAGATCTTATGAAGTTTTAACGAGTTTTTGAAAAATTTCTTGATGATAATTCGTGAAGTTTTGAGAAGAAGTCTGAGTAGTTTTTTTATAAAAACCGATTGCTTCTTTCATCGAAGAAACGTTTAATTTTTGTAGAATGCTGCGTCTTTGAGTCTTAATTGTGTTCTCTTCTTTGAACAAAATATCTTACATTTCTTTAACAGAATGGCCATCAAGTGCAAGAGCAAAAACGTCTTGTTCTGATGACGTAAGTTGTTTCAAAAAAAGTTTTTCTTTAAGCATCTGACATTCTTCTTCAACACACTTAAGACGCTCCACTTCTTGTACTAAATCCGAAGCAACACTTAAAATGTTTTCGATACCTATCGATAATTTTTCGGTTTGATCCATGATAAGACCCTCCTATTTTTTGAGGGCAACCCATGTTATAATTAAAGTCCATATTAAGTTCTACATGGGGTGCTTCCTTTGCAGAGGAAGTGCCCTTTCTTTGTTTACTTTTCTTTTCTTACTTTCTTCACATGCTCTTCTAATAAAGCCTTTACATACTTCGTAATACTTGTATCATTTTCTACAGCTAAGAAACGTAACTCCTTGTGTAACTCTTCTGGAATATCACATGTAAGTCTTCGATTACCTTCTTTAACCCTGCTCATATGCTCTCCTTTTCAAGCAACGTATTTAAGTTGCAACGTTGCTTTTGGTTAATTTTAAAGGATATAATTTCCAAAGTCAATAAAATAATCGTGCTGTCATTGGACAAGCATACAAGCAACTTATTAGCAATTACATAACTTGTACTAATTATATAAAAGGAAGTGCATTAATTGAAAAAATCAAGAAAGAGAAAATACAGATATAACTATAGTTACTCAGTCCAATCGCAGGGTGATCCTTCGGTTAATGTTTATGGTATCTTTACTCCGGGTTCTGCACCCAGTGATAGTAATGGCCGGCAAAATAGATTTAATCGAGACATTGCCTCAGCTAATCAGATATGGAATAGTGGAGGTGAATGTAATATAAACTTTATTTCACAACCTATAATCGAAGTAAATACAGTAATAGATGCAACCAATTTAAGTACTAATGAAGCATTTAGAGGACCTGTTGAGAATCTCATCAATCAAGTTAAACAAATGAATGGGAATCAACCTGGCATATACGTTGTTTACACAAGTGGCAATGATTTTGCATCTCCTTCAGGTAATAGTCGACCTATAGGTGTTGGTGGAGTAATAATTGAGAATTTTAGAGTTGAAAACGGTGTACCTCAATTTACACTCTTTGGATCCATTGCATTGAGTAACAGAGCTTTGAGTGCTCCTTTTGCATTTGCACATGAAGCAGGACATGCTTTATTTACTCAGCTTAATAACCAACCTGTTAATAATGTATTCATGTTTGAATCTATAGATCCTACGGGTCCTTTTATTGATTCTGCAGGAAATATTGATACAGCCCACAGTAACCTTACAGGTAATCTCATGGCTCCTATACTTCCTAACAGTACTCCAACTATTAATCCGTTACAGTGTCAAAAAGCTAGCATGAGTAGAATATTTCAATAATCTTAATAGGAATTTAAGATCGTTATTGTTAAAGAGTAGAGATTTTTAAGTGGTTTTCTTGAAAATCTTACTAGTACCTTGTATAGACACTAGCATATATTGAATTAAATAAAGTTCATTTGTTTCAAGATACTCATCATATAACATGACAAGTATACAAACATTATTTTTATTAGAGAATATATTATATAGAAAAACCAACAAAAAAGTGAATTTCTCAACGTTTAAAGGTATGAATGCTTTACTTGTTGCTAATGCTGAGGACCTTGTAAGTCCCTCAGCATTCAGAGCCACTAATCCTAATATACTACTATTCCTATTTCTCAAACTGATACTTTTGTAAAAGTTACATTTCCAAATGAACAATTTGATATAGGTAATAATGAATATAATGCAGCTACTTCAACATTTATACCTGAGTTTAATGGTGTATACGCGTTTAATGCATCAATCTTCTTTCAGCCAGATAATCCAAATATTGATTATGAAGTAGAATTAGTTTTTTTAGTAAATGGTTTATTATTAGATGCTGAGGTTGAGTTTCTTGGGGCATCTAGTCGTTTTGATGGTTTCATAGAGATCAATGACATACTTCAATTAAATGCTGGAGATAGAGTAGAAGTTTTAGTTGTTAGTACTACTCCAGGTAGAATTAGAGCAGACAACAGAATATACTTTGCTGGAGCTAGATTCCCCTCTACAAAACAATAATTTAATTTTATAATTATACCCATAGTTAACATAATCAATTTTTCCGGAAGACATCACAAAAAAGAAACCTCTTGGGAGAAGGGTTCTAGATGAGGCCTTGTTTCTTCTTTATGCAGCTTTTTATACATCCTTGATTTATCAACGTTAAACGTATAAATCAAAAGCAGGGAGATGAATAAAAAGCGCACCTTTTATTCATATGCTCATACATAAAAACACAGTATTTATTGTAATATTATTTTTTTATGTTACATTATGTAAAAATAACATTATTATTTACTTGCTGTGTTATTCATTCTTCGACGAGTGTGAATCATAAAAAAGCAACCTCTCTCCAATGCCAATAGGTATGAGGTTGCTTCTCTTATCTTGAAACTCTTCTTATGCTTTCATTTTATTGTTTTCTAGAACTTAATGTTATACCTTCTAAAACATAATTCCATGTTTCCAGGTCATTAGGGAGTCTCGGTACTTTGACTGCACATACTTTATCAATTCCCCAATTAATTTCACTTACACCCTTGAATCCTTCTTCAGGGCATAGAATAAGAATATTAAAATTACCTTTAACAATCTGTTCTAAAATTGCTTGTAATTCTAAAGATTGCTCATAGGTAGCAGCCCATCTAATAAATAAAACAGATTCAGAAGTTGTGATTTTTTCTATAAAACGATTAATTCGATTTGTAAGTTTTTCTTTATAGGAGGTGTATGTGGCACTCCAATGTTGATGTGGAATGATTTGGAAATCGTGGACTGAAATAATATTATAATGAGTATCCTCTATTAAATAAGATTGCACCCCTTCAATTAAGACCCCATCATCGGCAAATGCAAACGCTCCATCAGTTAGTTGCATGTTTTCAAGTTCCATAAAATTGTTGAATTTATTTTTCAGTAACCTATTAACATCAGAAAGTGATAGAGATACACTCCAGTCTAGTGGTCCAGAGAATGTCCTTAAATTTAAGCGTTTTAATTCCATTGCAGGATTACAAGCACTGCCTAAGCTAACAATTACATCGTATGATCCCTTAATTTCTTTTAGGTTCAACAGAATTCTCCTTTTTTATGACCTACTATATTAAATAGTGAATTGAATTGTACTAGTTGTAAAAAATATTAAATACAAAAGTGAAATTACAGAAAAAAATCCTTTTTAAACATTCTTTAAGTGCTAATAGTTTGGTTTATAATCTTTCGTTTTGTATATATCATGCATTACTTTTAAACTAGTTGATTTAATTAAAATATTTATAGAACAAACTATCGGGTACATTGGGCTTTTTGGGTTGATAACTTCTCATAACGCACATTGGACATTCAGAAATAAAATAATTTGTAACTTTAGGGTCGTCGTAACCGCCCCTATGGAGCCAAGCATGAAACATAGAGCCTATAAGCAGGCCGGCAGTTACATTCGGTTGTTGGAGTTGATATACATTAACAATCATAGATAACGGAGTTTGAGTCTTAGTGACTGTCGGTGGTAATTGTATTGTTATAGGAGAAGGGGTGTATATCCAATCTATCCTAGCTCTTTGGGATCGGCGAAGCCCATTGTCTTTAATGACTTCTGTCAATTGTTCCATAGCTAAATCTGTGGCCTGTTTTCCGTCTGTAACATTAACACCAAAATAACGTAAAGGCTGTAAGTTTTTCACCGCATATGTGTTCGTGCAATCAGCCAATTGTGATACACCATTATTAAATCCATTGTTCCATTTTTGTGTTAGATGCAACGACCAGTTAAATAATACACCTTTAATAGTGTCTTGAATTTTTTGTACCTGGTCTGGAGTAAACTGCTTGGAAATATCAAAGAAAATAGTTGGTGGTAAGTCAGAGATGCCTTGGGGGATAGGGACTGCAAAAGCTATTTCTCTATAAATTTGTAATGGAAGGTATTGTAAGAACTCTTTATCTTGATTTTTTTGAATAGATTTCTCTAAATTTTGTTTACTATTCGTTAGCAATGTTATGTTCCCCTTTGTAAAAAGGTATTTATATTAACAGAATATGCTACCAATCAAAAAGAGTTTGGACATGCTTAAAAGGAAAATATTTATTATTTTACTTCTCTTAAATAAAGAAGCATTTTTATCATCGTACAAGCATTCCTTGATCTAATGAATAATATATCAAGAACAATAGACAGAAAGGGTGGTAAAAATCATTAAGAACGATAAAGGTAAAAGAGAAAATGACTGCGTTCAAAATCAACCAGGACTCCCACTAGCTACTACAGTTAATTTAGCAGTTGTAGGTGATAGTCATGTAGGTTTTTTAAACAGTCAAAGTATGTTTAATACCCTTTTGCAAAGAGTAGTGAACAATGGTAATAAACGATATATTATATTTGGTGGAGATGATGTACACGCTTTAGGTGCTTCTTCAATACAAGTAGCTGAAACATATTACCAACAGTTCACTAATATTTTAAATAATGTTTTAGGATCAATTCCCTTCAGATCTTCTATAGGAAACTGGGAGGCTACTAACAGAAATAACAGTAGAGCTTTATTTCGACAGTACATCAATCGTTATTTAATTGGCTATAGAGTTATTCCTGGAACACAAGGGTTGGTGCGTCATGTTTGGTTAGATAATGGTCGAGGCGGGGTATTTAGCCAGGATAGCTTAAACTTGCTAAGTAACTTAGATCCTAACTATTATTACATTATTGATTTTCATTGGCCTTTGAGAGTTCCAGGTATAACTACGGAAATACATGGTGATCATGTTATGACTCAAATGCAGACAAACATGTTTTTTAATGCTATACCCTCTAACGTAAGGAACAAAATTTTAGCGATTTTCACTCATCATGCACATAAATTTTTTGCTAACTCAGTTACAATCAATCCTAACTTTCCTAATACCTCGTTTTTTGTAACTGGATGTTCAGGGGACTATGCATGTATATCCAGCGAGAGAGGATACTATGAATTAAATTTAACAGTCCAAAATAATATAGCTACTTTGCAAACCATAAAAACTCGCGTTCAATAGCTTGAGGAATAAAGAAGACTACATTAAGAGTAGGTAGGGTAACCTTAGGCAACTTTCCATTCTCAAAATGCAAAAATCGCCAGCTTATATAACTAGCGAAAAGCTGCATTTATTATTTCATTTGTATAAGTTTACTTTTTATAACATATTATCTCCTTCATCTCACAACTTACTATTTCTTAGTACGTATGATCGTGTTACATTAAAAGATAAAACTATTCCTTTGATCTTTAAGGAAGATAGTTTTATCTTCTTTTTACAATATGTCTCCATCAATCCGGAAAGGGAGGATTTTATGAGTAACATTATTAACTTTAATAAGTTTCAAAGACATAAAATAATGAAGAAATTTCTTCGTTGCGCTTTAGTAACAGGAGCAATTATAATCTGCTGCATGCTTGCTTATTTACTAATCTTAATAGAAATATATTTTCCTGCTCATTATCCCATTTATATTGAAGCTAAACCATAATAATTGTGTTCTTAACCTCTTATGAAAGATACTCAGTCTGGTTTGTTTATATAATGACTTCCTATTTCTAATTATTTACTAAGATACAAATTTTAGTTCATCCGTTAAACGCAAAAAAGCTTCTTTGTCTTTATTCTTTAAGGACTGATCAATTTCTTCAAGAATTTTACCTCTTTTGAATTGTTTCGCTACTTGACTTAAAAACAATTCAGCTAATATTTCATCAGATATATTTTTTTCAAGTTGACTCATTTCGTTGGATATATTATTTTCCATAAACGATTAACCCCTTTATCATTTCTCTTTTAAAAATAGTGTTTCCTTTTTTCATTGTTTTAATACGAGGTTAATAGATAAATTAGTACATAGAAGAATGTGGAATAAAAGATATCTTGACATAAAGAATAATATTTATTTCAAAGCTCTAAGGGTAAAACATAAACTAGCTTAAACAGTTTACATATTCATTGCATCCTCATGTTGTTTTACTAATTTATAAAACGTTGTCTTTTTTACATTCGCTTCCTTCATTGCCTGTACGGCTGTAATTTCATTTCGTTTCCAACGGTTATAAGCCTCAATAAAATCTTGGCTAACTTGGGCTTTAGGACGGCCAAAAGATATACCACTCTTCAGCGCAGCATTAATTCCTTCTCGCTGGCGTTTACGAATACGATCTCGTTCTTCTTGCGCCATCCAGGACAAAATTTGAAGAACCAAATCTGCAATAAAGGTTCCCAAACTATCCTTATACTGAGTCGTATCCAGCAAAGGCATATCCAAGACAACAATGTCTGCCTCAATTTCTTTCGTAATAGCATTCCACTCTTGTAAAATTTCTTCTTTGTTACGACCAAAACGATCTAGTGAATGAATGTAAAGAATATCTCCTTTACGAATCATTCGTTTTAGTAATTGGTACTGTTCTCTATTGAAATTTTTTCCACTTTGTTTATCCATGAAAATATCTCGAGGAGATATGCCCACTTCTTCCATGGACTGAAGTTGTCGTCCTTCATTTTGATCTCGGCTGCTTACACGGATATATCCAAATTTTCTATTTTCCATTTTTATACTCCCTTTTGTGTCTATCTTCTTTTTATTCTACCAAAAACGTTCGCAAAAGTGTATGAGATAAAGAGAACGTTCGTAATTATTTTTCTTACTTAAACGAACGATAAAAACAGTAGATTTCTTATATAAAAGGAAAGTTCGTAAAAGTATACTTTTACGAACTTTCCTTTTATATATTTATTAAATGTATAGAAGTATTTCCTTAGTGATTTAAACATTAGCCAAATAACTATGTCATGAACAATACATAGGAAATTGATATTATATCCCCTATTAAATTAATGTGATAAGAAGAAAGGTCTAAATTTATGCAGAGATTATTTAATTACAGTATTTATTAATAAAAAACATTAAATTATATGTCTTTAACGTGCAGAGAAACGCTCTGTAAGGAATTTAACTTTTGTTTTACATACAATGGGGGGATTAGATACAAATTTTCAGCAATTAAGAAAAGAGATTAGCACAACTTTTATAAAGGCATTTATATTAAGGAGAATATTTTATTTAAGATTTTAAGTTATTAATACATGAAATGGTGGAGATCTTTAAACATTGTTTCTCGTTACAGAAGAGTCCATTCGGTTAAGGTCTATGAAAGTTGACCGTTTTTTGGTCATCACCTGTTTGTTCGAATCATCCTCTAAAGACCCAGTACCATCACATTGTACTATTGAGCAGATTCAAAGAACGCTTTTTCCGTTACGTCTCCTTCAACATCAGCAGCTTCTGCTGATCCAGAAGAACCTCCTAAATTCGGTAGAGCTAATGGAGTCGCTAACTAAATAACTAAACCTACGGCAGAAGCTACCACAGCTTATTTCGCTTTTCTTATTCAATCTCCTCCTAATTTTATTTAATAGAAATAAAAAAGCAGTTTGCAAATGCAAACTGCTTTTTTGATGACCCGTACGGGATTCGAACCCGTGTTACCGCCGTGAAAGGGCGGTGTCTTAACCGCTTGACCAACGGGCCAGTATCAATTTATAAGTTAAATTCAATTACTATAAAACATGATGGGCCTAAGTGGACTCGAACCACCGACCTCACGCTTATCAGGCGTGCGCTCTAACCAGCTGAGCTATAGGCCCTTTACTTGGATTTGGAGCGGGTGATGAGAATCGAACTCACGACATCAGCTTGGAAGGCTGAGGTTTTACCACTAAACTACACCCGCATATTTTAAAGTGGCGGTCCCGACGGGAATCGAACCCGCGATCTCCTGCGTGACAGGCAGGCATGTTAACCGCTACACCACGGGACCAAAATAGAAAATGGCGGAGGAAGAGGGATTCGAACCCCCGCGGGCTTTAACACCCCTGTCGGTTTTCAAGACCGATCCCTTCAGCCGGACTTGGGTATTCCTCCGTGTACTGTATGGTGGAGCCTAGCGGGATCGAACCGCTGACCTCCTGCGTGCAAGGCAGGCGCTCTCCCAGCTGAGCTAAGGCCCCATAAATGGTCGGGAAGACAGGATTCGAACCTGCGACCCCTTGGTCCCAAACCAAGTGCTCTACCAAGCTGAGCTACTTCCCGTTTATGGCGCGCCCGAGAGGAGTCGAACCCCTAACCTTTTGATCCGTAGTCAAACGCTCTATCCAATTGAGCTACGGGCGCTTATTAAAATGGTGCCGAGGGCCGGACTTGAACCGGCACGGTAGTCACCTACCGCAGGATTTTAAGTCCTGTGTGTCTGCCAATTCCACCACCCCGGCAGGACTTATACGTGGAGGCGGCAACCGGATTTGAACCGGTGATAAAGGTTTTGCAGACCTTGGCCTTACCACTTGGCTATGCCGCCAATATATATATGGAGCGGAAGACGAGGTTCGAACTCGCGACCCCCACCTTGGCAAGGTGGTGTTCTACCACTGAACTACTTCCGCGCATTTATCTAAATTAAGATGCGGGTGAAGGGACTTGAACCCCCACGTCATAAGACACTAGATCCTAAGTCTAGCGCGTCTGCCAATTCCGCCACACCCGCGTGTAAATATAACTGGTGAGCCATGAAGGACTCGAACCTTCGACCCTCTGATTAAAAGTCAGATGCTCTACCAACTGAGCTAATGGCTCTCTATGGCTGGGCTAGCTGGATTCGAACCAACGCATGACGGAATCAAAATCCGTTGCCTTACCGCTTGGCGATAGCCCAATAAAGATGGTGGAGGGGGGCAGATTCGAACTGCCGAACCCGAAGGAGCGGATTTACAGTCCGCCGCGTTTAGCCACTTCGCTACCCCTCCGATATAAATGGTGCCGGCAAGAGGACTTGAACCCCCAACCTACTGATTACAAGTCAGTTGCTCTACCAGTTGAGCTACACCGGCACGATGGTGGAGGATGACGGGATTGAACCGCCGACCCCCTGCTTGTAAGGCAGGTGCTCTCCCAGCTGAGCTAATCCTCCAAAGAATCTATATAAGCGCGTTAATAAGCGTTATTTTGAATACTCATAATAAACTATTTCAAATAAAAAACCCCTATGCTCTTTACAAGAGACTCATAAGGGGTTTTATTCATTGCCTGGCAACGTCCTACTCTCACAGGGACAAAGTCCCAACTACCATTGGCGCTAAAGAGCTTAACTTCCGTGTTCGGTATGGGAACGGGTGTGACCTCTTCGCTATCGCCACCAGACAAGAGATTG
>NZ_JBISEM010000010.1:0-41114 GCF_044383985.1 Priestia sp. JSM ZJ58 | reverse complement strand
AAACCATCTTTCAATCATCTCCCATGAAGGAGAAGATCCTATCCGGTATTAGCTTCGGTTTCCCGAAGTTATCCCAGTCTTACAGGCAGGTTGCCCACGTGTTACTCACCCGTCCGCCGCTAACGTCATAGAAGCAAGCTTCTAATCAGTTCGCTCGACTTGCATGTATTAGGCACGCCGCCAGCGTTCATCCTGAGCCAGGATCAAACTCTCCGAAGAAATGTTTGACTTGCTCAATTAAAAAATAAAAATTAACGTTGACGTTTGTCGCTTTGTTCAGTTTTCAAAGTTCAACCGCCGCTCTTAAGCGACTTTATTATCTTATCAAGTTACCGACGTAATGTCAACAACTTTTTAAAATTCTTTTTTTTAGCTTCATTGTTACTGTTATGTCTCAACGACGCTTTATAATAATATAATGCCCTGCACATAAAGTCAATATGTTTCGAGAAGAAAAACGTTTTTTTCTTACTTTACTTCTTCCCCTACTGAGAAGTAGTTAAACATAAATAATCTAAATTTTCTAATTTTTATTTATACCTATATTAAAAAAGAAGCCCTTCACAAAAAGAGCTTCTTTCTTATCTTACTAATTAAGGTAAATAACGACGTGCACCTGCATACTCTTCAATATACCCCTTCGTGTTTAAAGGAATAATCTCTACTGTCCGCTCGGAGTTCGGCGAATGAATCATCATACCATCTCCCGCATACATTGCTACATGGTGGACGCTTCCTTTTCCTTGGTTATAGGCAAAGAATAATAAGTCTCCGGGTTGAAGATTGTTCATCTCTACTGGTTTCCCTGCTCTAGACTGTGGGCCTGAGTCACGTGGAATTGTAATACCATGGGACTGGTACATCGTAAACGTAAATCCAGAGCAGTCAAATCCAAAACCACTCATGCCAGCCCATAAATATGGAAGGTTTAAAAATGCCTTTCCGCTTTCAACAAGCTCCGTGCCAGTTGGTACAGGAATATCTTTTTGAGAAGCGTAGATTTTTCCTGCTTTTGCAGAAACCCATGCTGTCTTTCCATTTGGTTTTAATACTTTATATGCACTCTTTGATTTTACCAAAAGAGGTAAGCGCGTATTATAGCTAACTTCAATACCTTTCTTTTTCAAAGAAGGCGAATGATATAAATAAGTAGTCGGAGCCGTCACCATTATAAAAGGCTTCTTTGCATACTGTTCGTACCTTTTGCTATAGGTTAATTGTTTAGTAGGCATCCACCCGGGATATCCTAATTCATTTCGAGAAGTAGGCTGTCCGTCTACAGCTACTTTGACCCAATCTCCTTGTCTCTCTAAAACCGTTACTTTGTTTCCATATAACGCTTGTGTCTCAAGCATCCCGTCACTAGATAACTGCTGCTTCTGTTTCAAATTCATCGATGTGGTCCACTTCTTCATATCTACAGGATTAGTAGCTGACGGAGCGTCCACTTCACGCAAGATGTTTGGTGCTGTCCAAAGAGTAGCTGCTGCGACATCTATATAAGCAGTTTCTTTTTCTTCAGAAGCATGAACAGAAGGAACTGCACTGACTCCAAATGTAGCTAAAATAACTGTTGTTACCGTCAAAAGCCAACGTTTTATATTCATCGTCTCTCTCCTTCTACTATATTACTATCTTTTTATTTTGAGATAGGAACGGTGATTTCTCCTATTCCAGGAAGATCTGATAAGAAAACCTCTTGACCGCTGTACTTTAACACATCCAGTTCAGTTGAAAGCCAAAGAGGAGCATCTAAGTCAAAATACGTGATATTTGGATGAGCGGCTGCCAGATGAGCAGCTGCTCCCACGGAAAGTGATGGTTCCATCATGCTTCCAATCATACACGCAACACCGTTCGCCTCAGCAATACTCGCGATTTTTCTTGCTTCATTAATGCCTCCGCACTTCATTAGCTTAATATTTAAAAGATCCACGTACCGCCCGCTTACAAGCCTTAATGCATCTTTGGCAGAAAATAGACTCTCATCTGCCATAATGGGTATGTTTACTCGTTCAGTCACAAACTTTAACCCTTCCCAATCATGAGCAACGACAGGCTGTTCTACCAGTTCAATACCGAAATTGAGAGCTTCCATTTCATTAATTAATTGCACTGCTTGTTTTGGAGTCCATCCTTGATTTGCATCCAACCGAAGTTTTACATGATCCGGAATGACAGATCGAATATGTTTAATACGCTCAAGGTCTAGCTCAGGAATTGAACCTACCTTCACTTTTAAAATGTCAAATCCGTCCGCTGCACTTTTTTGTGCGTCTTCAGCCATTTTTTCAGGTGTATCAACACTTATCGTCATACACGTAGAGATAGGCTGCTTATCGCCCAAGAAAGCATATAAAGGAATGTTGAGAAACTTTGTATAAGCATCATGCAAAGCGATATCAGCAGCCGCTTTAGCACTTGAATTGTGAATACAGCAGCTTTGAATTTTTTTTAAGAGTTTTTGAAACTGACGTATATCCTCCCCTATTAGCGCTAGTTTAATAGGTCCTTGAAGTGCAGCTTGAATGCCTTCTAAAGAATCGCCTGTAATAACATATGTTGGCGAAGCCGCTCCTTTTCCTTTTATTCCGTTTTCTAACTGAATCTCTACACTTATGCTGTCTATCTCTGTTGCTGTTCGAAGCGCTGTTTTAAACGGAACGAGCAGTGGAACGGTTTGATGCTTTACAGTTATGTCTTTAATTATCATTTCAATCGCTTCCTTTCGATTCAGCACACATGTTCTTTTATACCTATTTTGGTTTATTCTTAGATCGCCCCTAAAATTTTGGCGATCATCATACCAAAATAAGTACCTAAGAAGGAACCCATCAGAGCCATAATGACTCCTACCGGAATCAGTGCACGGTTATAAGCAGCTGCAAGCATTGGAGCAGACGCCATTCCGCCAATATTAGCTAAACTGGCTACCCCGAGCGTAAATAAATCATATTTAAATAGTTTAGCTAGCAACAGCATGATCACTAAGTGGACGAACATAATGAGAAAACCAGATACTAAGTAAATAGGAGCCTGAACTAAATTTGAAAAATCTGATTGAGAAGCAATTAACGCTACAACGATGTATAACATAACGTTTGATACATCGAGCGTACCTGGAATTTTTGCCGCTGGAGTTACAGCAAGCACTAAACCAACGACAGAAGCAATCATAATCGTCCAGCTCGTTGCATTAATAACGGCTCCCACTTCAGGCAAACGCCCTCCGATAAATGTAGACAATGCCGAAACGAACAAACCTAGCCCAAGCAAATAAAGAAGATGCTGAAACTGAGGACCTTCTTTTTCGCTTTCAGATGTTGCTGCGACTTCATCTATACTATTCTCAATAAAGCTGACGTCTGCTTTTGTCCATTTATTAAATTTAGATGCAAATGGTACAAGCCAAAACATAAACATAACCCATACGGCATAGTTAATCGTATCCATCATAAGAGCGTAGCCAAATATATTTTCTGGAACATCCAAAATCCCTTGAAGGGCAACCATGTTAGCTGACCCACCGGTCCAACTTCCTGATAAAGCACCAAAAGCTTTCCACGTATCCTCTACATAGAAATTCTTAAAGATGGCATAGACGAGGAAAAAGCCTATCATTATACTAAAAACCGCAACGATGAATCCTCCCAGCATTCTTGGACCAAGTTTAATTACACTTCGAACATCACACTTTAACAGCATAAGCATCAGCATAGCAGGAAGAAGTGCATTTTTAACGCCTGCATACATGGCGGCATTTGACTCGCTATCCCCAAATAATCCTGCCGTTTGCATAAGAGCCGCTCCTATATAAATAAGTACAATACCTGGAATAAACTTAAAAAATCCATTGGCTTTAAATCGTTTTTCAATCCCTACCATGAGCGCAGCAAAGGCAGTTAACACACTCACATACATAAATCCATCTTGAATCATTTATTCTTCCCCCTTCATCTCCCCGAAAATGTTTTTATGCAAAACAAAATCCAGCCCAACGTTTGAAAACGTCAGGCTGGATTTCGTCTAGGTCTATGTAGACAAAGCAGCTGTTATTTGCTGATATTTTTTCTGTGCATCATGAAACGCTACCACCAGCGCTTTTTGGGAAGACCCGAAGTAGCGGCTGTTAATGTCGTCTATAAGGGTGGGATCACTTATATGACGTCCAATAAAAATTGATTGAACAAATCGAACGGTTAACTCAATCGTCGCTGAGCATTCCACATCAATAATTTTTCCATTTGTTTTATCAACTACCAATCCTAGAAAATACTGATTGAACTTTTTAGTAATCGGATTGCTTTGAGGAGCTTTGGCATCTCCAATAATATAGATAGTATCTTGATCATACATGATTTTTTATTCCTCCTAAAAGAGATAACAGACGATGCTAGGGACCGGCAAATGAACGTTTGCGGAGCTACGCAACATGTATTCGCTTTCATAAGGAACATTATAATCTACTCTCAATATATCATCTATAAAACAATTTCACAATATAAATTTTATACTATTCAGAATAAAATAATATTTACTCTATAAAAAAGGCCGTACGAATACATACGGCCTTTCTTCGTCATCCTTTGAACATTGTAGAGGAAAAACGGTTAGGGTAATCTGTCATCACTACTTTTACTGAAGCCTGCTGGAGCTTCAAAAAGTCATTCAGTTCATTAATTGTATATACTCGTAAGTCTAATCCTTCTTGCTTTGCTTTTTTCCCGTACGAAGAAAGAGCAAACGACATATCACAGTGCAGGTGCGCACCTATCGATTTTGCTTTTCCAATCGCATCTTCACTCACCCCTTCAAATAAAAATCCTGTTGGGATATATGAATGGAGAGATCTCACTTTAGCCAAGCTATCATAGTTAAAAGATGACAAAATAACTTGATCTTCTAAATCAAACTCATCGATTAGACGAAGAACTTTTTCCTCAAGTTTTGGATAGTAAATTTGGTCATTTTTTAATTCAATGTTCACGGTCATTTCTGTCTTTTTGTCCATCATCCACTCAAACACTTCTATTAACGTGGGAATTGATTGTTTAGAAAAACGAGAATCATACCAGCTTCCAGCATCGAATAACCGCAGCTGTTTATATGAAAATTCTTGAACATATCCCATTCCATTCGTCGTTCTGTCAATTCGTTCATCGTGAATCACTACTATTTCTCCGTCTTTGGTTAGTTGTACATCCAATTCAATACCTGAAACTCGCATTTTTCTAGCTTCTTCAAATGCAATCATTGTATTTTCAGGATATCGTCCGCTAAAGCCGCGATGCGCATAAAGATCAATTGAATTATTCATTGTCCTCTATCTCCCCTAACTAGTCATTCACTAAATAAAAAGCTCGTCCTCAAAATAACTTGAAAGACGAGCTTCGTAATCATACGTTATTTTTGATTGGCTACTTCTAATGCTCTATTCGTTTCTTTTGCTGCTTGATCAAGTGCTTGTTTCGGCTTTACTCCCTGGTACAGGCTCTCCATTCCTGTTACTACCTTTTGGCGTGATTCCGGAAATACCGAAATTAAAGCGCCTTGTGTTGCCGGAGTTGATTTAGTTTTATGAAGCTGATCAACCGTCACTTTTAGTTGAGGATATTTTTTCCATTCTTTCTTTACGATTTCTTGATCATATGCTTTAGGATTAACCGCAAAATAGCCACTTTCCACGTGCCATTTTGCCTGAACTTCTGGTGTTGCTAAATATTTCATGAAGTCCCACGCCGCTTTAGATGTTTCATCACTAATTCCTTTAGACATCCATAAAGATGCTCCCCCGATAGCTACTCCTTGGCGATCCTCTTCTTTTGGCACAGGAAGATCTGATACACCCACATCAAATGGAGCATTGTCTACTAATGTTTTAATACCTGCTGATGAATCTAAAAACATTGCAATTTTTTTAGATTGAAATGCTGCGCGCATATCGTCCCAGTTTTGCCCTACATTGTAGAAAGTACCTTCTTTGTACATGTCATTGATTAAATTAAATGCGTTTTGTCCTTCTTTTCCATTAAATACTGCCTTCTCGGCATCCCCTTTACGACCGTTTTCGTGATCTACATACAAACCGCCTTGAGAAGCAACTAGCTCTTCAAAGAACCATCCGTAATTTAGAATTGAAAAACCGTATTGTGATGTTTTATTTCCTTGTTTCTCTGTTAGTTTCTTTGCAGCTGCCTTTAATTCATCATACGTTTTTGGTGGATTTTCAGGATCTAACCCTGCTTTTTTAAAGGCATCTTTGTTGTAAACTAACACAGGTGTTGAAGAGTTAAACGGCATTGAATATTGCTTTCCATCTACTTGGTAATAGCTTGAAATATTTTTCTCCCACTGTGAAGTATCGTAGTGGTCTTCATCAATGAATTTTTGAACAGGCTGAACCTTACCACTGTCTATCATGAATTTCGTTCCTACTTCGAACGTTTGCATGATAGCCGGTGCATCTTTAGTTCCTGCTACCGTATTAAATTTTGTTTGTGCTTCCTCATACGTTCCTTGGAAAACGGGCTTTACTTCAACTTTATCCTGAGATTTATTGTACTCATCGACTATTTTATTGAGTGATTTTTCAAGGTCACCGCTCATGGCGTGCCAAAAAACGACTTCTGTTTTACCTGATGCTGTTTTTTTAGTTTCTTGCGCTTCCGAAGAACCAGTTGAGTTTGAGCAAGCGCCTAGAATGACTAGCAAGCATGCCGTTACGATAGCCAATATCTTTTTCATCACATTCACTCTCCTATTTAATTGCACCTTGTGTTAATCCTTTTTGAAGACGTTTTTGACCTAGGAATAATAGTAATAATGTCGGTATAATAACAACTACGACAGCGGCCATAACCACTCCCCAATCAGTTGAAATCTCCTGCGTTTGCATTTGTTTTAAACCAATCTGAACGGTACGAACATCTTCTGTATTTGTAACTAACAGTGGCCATAAATACATATTCCATGTTGTTAAAAAGCTATATACGCCAAGCGTAACTAGACTTGTTTTAGAAACAGGAAGCACAACATTCCAAAAGAAACGAAAGCGGCTGATCCCTGCGACTTGAGAAGCTTCATACAGCTCGCCCGGAATGGTTTTAAACTGTTGACGCAATAAAAATGTTCCAAATGCTAAGGCGAAAAAAGGAATTGTTAATCCCAAATAGTTATTAATCCAGCCTAGCTTTTGTGCTGTTAAAAAGTTAGGAACCATCGTTGCTTCCCATGGAATCATCATCGTAGAAATAAAGAGAAAGAAAATAGCATCTCTTCCTTTAAATTTAATAAATACAAATGCAAAAGCAGCCAAACTTGAAACTAACAGCTGCCCAGCCATGACAAAAATAGATACAGCAAAACTATTAATTAAATAATGAAGCAGCGGAACTTTTTCAAAAGCATCCCGATAGTTTTCAAATGAAAAAGATGATGGCCAAATCTTCCCTTCCAACACTTCCGCTCCACTCATAAAACTAATGGAAAAAGCGTATAGAATAGGAAACATCAATACTAAAGTAGCTGCAATGAGTAACAAATAAGTTGTCCATTTTCTCGTGATGCTCATTGATAATGTACCTTCCTTTCTCCAAGCTTAAATTGAAGAGCCGTAACCAGTAGAATACAGAAAAACAAAATTGTAGCTTGAGCACTTGCAGAGCCAACATTATAGTTTACAAATGCATCTTTGTAGATTGAATAAACAATGACATTTGTGGAATCTGTAGGCCCGCCTTTTGTTAAAATGTCAATTTGTCCAAACGTTTGAAACGCGTTAATAAACGAAACGGTGATAATAAAAAACAGCGTTGGCGAAAGCATAGGAAGCGTAATTTTACGGAGCTGATACCAATAGCTAACTCCAGCAATACGCGCGTTTTCATACAGCTTTTCATCAATATTTTGTAACCCGCCAAGTAAAATTAAAAAGGTAAACCCAATGTTCATCCAAATCGTAGAGATGGACACAGCAATCAGCGCATACTTAGGATCTAATAACCACTGCACATCATGAATGCCTACAAGATTTAATACTTTATTAATAACACCGATTGTCGGGTTATACATAAACATCCAAATTACAGAAGAAGCCGCTACGCTCATTCCCATCGTAGATGAAAACATTGTTCTGAAAAAACCAATTCCTTTTAGCTTTTCATTTGCGATTAGCGCTAGGAATAATGCAATAATTAAGCCAATAGGCACCGTGTATAGTACAAATAAAAAAGTGGCTTTCATACTTTGTAAAAAGTTTGGATCTGTAAATAGATAAAAGAAATTTTGTAATCCTACAAATTTCAAGGGATTTCCCTGTGTGTCTGTAATAAAAAGACTTAAATATAAGGTCTTAATCATTGGGTAGAAAAGAAATACACCAAATAACAATAATGATGGCAGCAAGTAAGATAATCCTACCAATAGGTTAGGCATTGACTTCTTTTCTTGTGGATTTGATGAAACAGAAACAGGCGAGTTTGCTGTTTTGGTAACAGCACTCATACAAATGCCCCCTTTACAGTTAAATCTTCCGTTGATGGTTCATAGTGCAAGCATGAACCTGTATCACTATCAAATAAAAACAGGTGTTTTGGATCGATAAAAATAGGGACGCGCTCTCCCACTTTTATATTCCATTGACCGTTCCACTTAGCCATCCACTGTTTGTCTCCCATTTGAAATGTAAGCAGTGTTTCCGTTCCTAGAATTTCGACATTATCTACCTCTACGATAAAGCTGGTGTTGTCGTTTGTCGCAAGCTGAACGTGCTCAGGTCTTACTCCAACCACAACTTCCTTTTTACCGCTAAGGTTGTTGTATGATGCACTCATAGAAATAGCTCTTCTATCTTCAAAAACGAGTAAGTTATTTTCTATAGAAACGTTTGATAAGTTCATAGGGGGAGAACCTATAAACGACGCTACGAACGTGTTTGCCGGTGCATTGTAAATATCGAGCGGACGCCCAACCTGCTGAATATTACCTCCATTTAAAATCATCATTCGATCCGCCATCGTCATCGCTTCCGTTTGATCATGCGTGACATAAATCATCGTAATACCTAACTTACGCTGAATCTGGCGAATTTCTGATCTCATCTTTGCTCGCAGCTTCGCATCCAAGTTGGATAACGGCTCATCCATCAGGCAAATAGGTGAATGAGTAACTATAGCACGTGCGAGTGCTACACGCTGACGCTGTCCTCCCGAAAGCTGTCTAGGCTTTCGTTTTAAATATTCACTTAAACCAAGCATTTCTGCTGCTTCCCTGCAGCGCTTGTGCTGTTCTTGCTTTGAAATCTTCTTTGTATGCAGACCAAAAAGAATATTTTGTTCTACTGTCAAATGCGGATATAAAGCATAGTTTTGAAACACCATGGACAAATCGCGCTGACTTGGAAGCAGTTTATTTGCTTTTACATCCCCGATTAGCAACTCTCCCTGTGTGACTTCTTCTAATCCGGCAATCATTCGCAGCATTGTACTTTTCCCGCACCCTGAAGGACCTACTAATACGAAGAATTCTCCAGGTTCAATTGTGACATTAATATCTTGAATGACATTTGTTTTTTGATCGTATGACTTTCCAACGTTAACTAACTCTACTTTTTTCATTAAAAACGCTCCTTTCTCGCTCATTCATATTTTTTCCATAGCCATGATTTTCCTGTAGAAACTGCCGTAGCCCCTGCTTTTAAAGCAGCTTGGATATGGCTTTCATTTTGAATGAGTCCACCTGTAATAATAGGGATACTTGTTTTTTTAACGATTTTCTCTATCATCTCCGGAATCAATCCTGGCATTAGTTCTAATGCATCCGGTTTAATATCTTGAACGGTTTTTAACCCCTGTGCTACTGCGTCTGTATCCACTAAAAACAGCCGCTGAATAGCAACCAGCCCTTCCTGTTTTGCGTAATTAATGAGTGAACTTTTAGTGGTTACGATACCTGTGGGCTTTACAAACTTAGCGAGAAATTTAAGCCCTTCCCGGTCATAGCTAATTCCCGGAATTTTTTCAATGTGTAAGAAAACCGTTCGATTATGCTGTTTGAGTAAATCTACATAGCGTTTAATTACACTGATGTTTCCCGTTAATAAAAAGGCGGCCTGGATCTCTGTTTCTAAAAATTGCTCTAAATTTTTCGGACTTTTAATGGATGCAATTAAACGATCTTGTCCAAGCTGTTGTAAGAAATCTGCTTCCTTATTCAAAACGATTCCTTCCTTTCATTTATAAAAAAACCACAAAAAACGCATAGGATGTTTATATAGACCTATTGTTTTTTGTGGTTTCTCAATTTCATAACCTTAGTAACTATTCACTTATCGTTCACATGTTTTATAATAATGGTTATTTGTGAAGGCAATATAAAGAAGCTGTTGAGTTTTGTAAAGTAAACGTATAGTTCCTGTAAATCTGCTGAAGATAAAAAAAGCCGTTGATTTCTCAACGGCTTCACAGTGCACATTCTTCGATTTCAAATCCTAAATCTTCAATTAATCCCCAGTCAGCTGTAGGTTCTTGACCTTGAGTCGTTAAATAATCGCCTACAAAAATTGAGTTTGCAGCAAACAAACCAAGCGGCTGAAGTGATCTGAGGTTAACTTCTCTGCCTCCTGAAATTCGAATTTCTTTGGTTGGATTTACAAAACGCATCATCGCTAACAGCTTTAAGCATTGCATTGGCTTTAACGCCTTTTTGTCTTCTAGAGGCGTTCCTGGAACGGCAACAAGAAAATTGCATGGAATAGAATCTGCATCTAACTTTTTAATTTGAAAAGCTAATTCAACGGCTTGTTCATTTGTCTCGCCCATTCCAAAAATTGCACCGGAACAAGGTGACAAACCTGCTTTTTTAGATGTAGTAACCGTATCGACTCGATCTTCATAGCCATGCGTAGAACAAATATTGTCATAGTTATCAGCGTGAGTATTTAAATTATGATTATAGCGATGAACACCCGCCTCGACTAGTTCGTGTGCTTGATCATCTGTTAAAAATCCTAGACAGGCACAGATTTTCAAGTCTGTCTTTTGACGAATTTCCTTTACCGCTCCAACTACGTGCGCTACTTCTTTATCAGTAGGGCGGCGGCCTGACGCTACGATGCAATATGTACCTGCTTTTCTTTTTTGAGCTTCAAAAGCACCTTCTACAATTTTCTCTTTTGTTAACCACGCATACTTATCAATCGGCGCTTCTGATACAATCGACTGCGAACAATATCCACAGTCTTCTGGGCATAAACCCGATTTAGTATTAATAATCATATTAAGCTTTACTTTTTTTCCATAATGATGATGACGAATTAAGTACGCGGCATTCATGACCTCTAACACTTCTTCATCCGGTACATAAAGAAGTTGAAGCGCTTCTTTATATGTAATTTCTTTCCCTTTAATAATAGACTGAGCAAGTGCTTTCCAATCTCTTAAACTTGTGGTTTCCATCGATTCCCCTCCACTTTAGTAAACTAAAAAAATATAAAGTTAACAATTATAACTAAAAGTTACCATTATCACGCCTTTTATGTCAACACTTCATAAATAATAGTTAACTTAAAGAGGCTGGGACAAAAGTAGTTGAGCCCAAGTAAAAAACGAACCATTCATCAACCTGTTTGATGAGTGGTTCGTTTTTTTTTGATGATGCATATCGTTTTATTTGTTTCGTTCCTTCTAGCAGTTGATTGGAGGGCAAGGCGAAGACTCCTGCGGGAAAAGCGGAACAGGTGAGACCCCGCAGGAGCGAAAGCGAAGCCTTGCACGGAAATCAATTGCGGTGTCATAAGCAGTCCAGCTCATGTATCTCATTTGTTCATCTTTCGATTGGATTTATTTCGTTATGTCCCAGCCTCTTTGCTTATTGCGCTTGCAGTGTGTAAATAACCGATACAAAGTCTCCAGATTTTTTATCGTATGCTTCAACACCCGGATATTCATGAGTTAGAGCAATTCCTGCGTACATGAGCTCATCTCCATAAGCTGTTTGGTCTGTTTCCATCACTGTATATTCATAATCAGGATGAAGCCCTTTTAGCTCAATGCGTTCATAAGAAGGATTTGATCTAGCTAATACTTGATAATAACCGATGATTGCCTGCTTTTGATCGGATGAAACAACCATCCAGCTCGTCACATTTCCATCTTGTTCAAACGGACTTTTTAATCGATAGAATCTTCCATTTTGAATAAGAGATCGGTATTTTTTATAATACTGAATTTGTTTTTTTACCGTTTCTTTTTCATCTTCTGTCATCAGCGTAACATCTAACTCATAACCGAATGCGCCAAAATACGCAACGTCTCCTCTTGTTTCTAGACTTGTTACTCTGCGTACTTGATGATTTGGTACGGCTGATACGTGTGCTCCCATTGAACTGATTGGATAAGCAAAAGAAGTGCCGTACTGAATTTTTAGACGTTCAATCGCGTCCGTGTTATCGCTCGTCCAAGCTTGAGGAGCATAATAAAGCATTCCCGGATCAAATCTAGCGCCCCCGCTTGCACACGATTCAAATAAAATATCCGGAAACTTCTTTGTTAGTCGCTCATACAAATCATATACTCCTAAAATGTAGCGATGTACTACTTCAAACTGGCGATTCGCGGGTAGCCCAACAGATCCAATCTCCGTTATATTTCGGTTCATATCCCATTTTATATACGAGATAGGTGCTTCACTTAAAATAGCTTCCATTCGTTCATAAATATAATTCACTACTTCTTCTCGTGAAAAATCAAGCACATATTGATTTCGTCCATGAGACTGATGACGATTTGGCACATGAATCAACCAATCTGGATGCTTTTCATACAAGTTGCTTTGCTTTGAAATCATTTCAGGTTCAAACCATAATCCAAAGTCCATACCTAAATCCGTTACTTTTTGAGCCAATGATTTCATACCGCCCGGAAGCTTTTTTTCATCTACAAACCAGTCTCCAAGAGAAGTTGTATCATCATTACGTTTACCAAACCAGCCGTCATCCAATACAAAAAGTTCAACGCCCAGCTTTTGTGCTTCTTTGGCAATGTGTACAATTTTCTCTTCGTTAAAATCAAAATACGTCGCTTCCCAGTTATTAATTAAAACTGGTCGCTCTAAATCCCGCCATTTTCCTCTAGCGAGACGCTTGCGATAAAGCTCATGATACTCTTGGCTAAGACCGTTTAGCCCGTTATTTGAATAAGCCAATACTAGTTCTGGTGATTGAAAAGTTTGTCCACTTTCTAGTCGCCACTGAAAATCAAAAGGATGAATACCCATCGTTATTCTTGATACATTATAGTGATCTACTTCCACTTGTCCAAGAAAGTTTCCGCTGTATACAAGACTAAAACCGTACGCTTCTCCACTGTGTTCAGTTGCAGCTGGATTCTTTAAAATTAAAAATGGGTTTTGCTGACTGCTGCTTGTACCTCTCGCACTAGAAATACTTTGAATACCCGGCTGAAGCATTCTTGTTTTCACGTGTCTCTCTCGAATCCAAGCACCGGAAAGCTGAACCATTTCATAGTTTGATGTGGGCAAATCAATGCTGCCGCTCATGATACGCAAAATATCGACTGGTTCTTCTCCTCTATGTTCAAATCGTGCGTGACGCGTAATAATATTTCGGTCTTCGTAAACGGTATACGTTAAAATAAGTGATGCATTGAGCAATTTATCAATCAGTTCAACTTCTACACTCGTGGCTTCACTCTCTTCTTCTACGTATGTAGCAGGTAAGCCGTTTAATGACTTCTTGCCCTTGTAAATTTTATGGTTATCGTATTCAAAATTGGTGACTCGGCTTCCGTTTTGCTGAAGAAGTTGGTAGGCTGGCTCTCTGAAGTCTGTTGTCCCATAAGAAGGATACTCTTGTTTGATTGTTTCAAGAGAAAATGCTAGTTCTCCTTCATAGACCGAAGCGCTAGCTCCTCTTGTTTCCACACGTAAAAAATGCTGAAAAGACGGACGGTGCTTAAGCTTTTTTCCATAGTATAAGTGACCAAGCTGCTCGTTTCTCAACACTGAAAAGATATAACTTACATCGCGGCCCTGCAGGTGAAACTCCTTTGTACGTTCATTAAATAAGATCCCCACTTTATCTCTCTCCTCACCATCAAATATCTAACGAGACATTTCCTTTTTCATCTATTGCCGTTGCATGCTCAACAGCAGATGCTAGATTAATCTCTTTTCTTTCATACCATTTCGCTAAATCTTTGAATAACTCTTCTGTTTCAATCATTCTTGTATCTACTCGCAGTTCAGTTTCGTAGCTATGAAGAGACCAAGTGCTTTCACTAAATAAGTTCATCTCCACATCTAGACACATTTCCTTCCAATTGGGGGCACACCGAATAGGGTGAAGTATGTCTGAACATGCAATAGTGTAGCGGTTAGAGCCATTTTTATTCATAAAACAATGAACAGAAGAGGTACTCACATCTCCCTGACTAGTTTGTATAGATTTATATAGCTGGATATCTAACAACGGAACGCTCCATTTTAACGCCATTTTTGGAAGACTTCTTTTTTTAATCGACTTGACCGTTAATTTAATAAAATAAACACCATCTTTTTTTGTTTCATCCAATACAACATGCACACCTGGTCCCTTGTTTATCTCCAAGTTTATATAGGGTGTAGCAATCACTTCCTTCATCTCCTTTATCATCATTATAAGTTTATACACCCGCAAAAATGTAACCGCATTCAAAAGTTTGTTTTCGTATTTATTACAAGTAGATCATACTAATCGAAAGCTTTTTTACTTTCTTTCATTTTATGTAAAATGCTTTCTAGACTCAATGGTAAAAATCAAAGTGAAAAAAAGCATTTTTTTGCTTTATCTAGTAATTAACTAAACGCTCTTTATCTCTTAGCGCGCAATTTTCTCTTCTTTTTCAAAAAAAGATGACAAATCTAACAATATAGTATAATAATAAATATTGCAGAATGATTATACACAGAAAGGATGACAAATATGAATCATGGACCTTCTCTTCTTAAACAACTAAAATTATGGCATATCGTCGTGATAGGATTAGGCTACATGGCACCCATGGCCGTTTTCGATACATTTGGCATTGTAACTGAATCCACAGATGGACATGTTTCAGGTGCTTATGCATTCACGTTGATTGCTATTTTATTCACAGCCATTAGTTATGGAAAAATGGTAAAAGCTTTTCCCGGAGCTGGTTCTTCTTATACATACGCACAGCAAGTAATGAATCCAAGCATTGGTTTTTTGGTAGGATGGACGGCTCTTCTTGATTATCTATTTCTACCGATGATTAATGCACTTTTGACAAATATTTACCTAAGCTCTCTGTTTCCAGGTGTTCCAAAAGCCGTATGGATTATCAGCTTTGTGGTCATCATGACCATAATGAATATTTTTAGCGTTCATTTAACCGTTTCTTTTGGTACGCTATTAGTTGCTTTTCAAATTTTAGTAGCTATCATCTTTATTATTTTAAGTGCTACAACTCAAGGGCAAGAGCTATCATTTAAACCGTTTATAAGTGAATCGGCTTCTATATCTCTTTTATTAAACGGAGCAGCTATTTTATGCTTTTCTTTTTTAGGGTTTGATGCTGTAACCACCATGGCTGAAGAAACACTTAAGCCTGAGAAAACCATTCCCAAAGGGATTCTCATTATTGCATGTACGGGAGGCGCCTTATTTATTACGGTTTCTTACTTTGCTCAGCTTCTTTTCCCTTCAGCCTCTTTGTTTCATGATTTAGAAGGTGCATCGGCTGAAATCGCTTATAAAATTGGCGGCCAGCTGTTTCAATCTATTTTTGTAGCAGCAGCCTTAACATCAACTATTGCTTCTGGACTTGTCTCACATATGAGTGCATCAAGACTTCTCTACGCAATTGGGAAAGATGGTTATCTGCCGCGGAGAATTTTTGGCTATATTCACCCTAAAACAAAGACGCCTGTTTGGAACGTAGTCATTATTGGTGGTCTCTCTTTAATTTCACTAAGTCTGTCTCTTGAAAAAGCTACCTCTTTAATTAATTTTGGTGCTTTAATTGCGTTCAGTTCAGTTAACATAGCGGTTTTTATCCATTATTTTATTCAACAAAACAAACGATCTCTCAGTGGATATATTTCATATGTACTTATGCCTTTACTCGGCAGTTTATTTTTATTTTTTATGTGGCTTAACTTAGAAAAAACATCCTTATTTATCGGTATTGTATGGAGTATAATTGGCATTATTTATTTACTGATTGCCAGACGAAAAAATACTATTACCATTCCTACTTTTCATTTTGATTAAGGAAATAGGCTTAACACACCTCGACATATTTCCCCAGAAATAATGTCGAAAAAAAGTAATTGAGACATAAACAAATCAATCCCATCTACACACGAACAAAAAGGTAAACGATCTAATATAAATCGCTCGTTACACCGCTTTTGATTTCCGTGCAAGGCTTTGCTTTCCGCGGGAGTCTTCGCCTTGCCCTCCAATCAACACCTAGAGGCAACTAAATACATGAAAGCTACATTTACTATATCAATAAAAAAATCCGAACGTATTTGATTCTCAACTAAGAATCAAACTCGTTCGGATTTTTCTTCAACTAAAATACTTTCATACCAGCCTATTTTTATTTTTTAGATTGTGAGACTTTTTCTAAAATGCGTCTTTTACGGTAAAGCATCATTCCAACTTCTCCTATATCGCTAATCGCTTGTTTGTTAATATACGCCCCAAACACCATCCCTGCTATAGGAATCATTTGAAATAGCTTTTTCCATCCCAAGTTGTCTCTATAGGTTAGAAACACTTCTCTCCAACCTTGGAGCTGCTGCAAGCTCTGCGTTCGATTGCCGCTTGCTAATTCTTCTAAAATCGCACGCTTTCCTACAATATCAGAGGATGAAAACTGCATGCATTTGACCATAAAAATGCGTTCCTCTTGCTCAGTGGGATCGTAACCATAAGAAACAGCCACTTCTTGCAGTGTCTTAAGCGTAAGTCCCAATACAAAAGGAATATCAATCGCCAGTGTAAAAATTCCACCTACTCCGGTTGTAGCTCCTTGCAGCTGCGCATTCTTTTTTCGAACTTCAATAAAATACTCCGCCAACTCATCCATTTCCTGCAGAGATAAATGCTGAACATCCTCTATTGACAGCTGCTTATTTTCTTGTAATTGGGCTGATGCTTTCTCTAGCGTGGCAGACGTATTAGCTAAATACTGGCCTCCATTATCAACATACTTAGCAATTTCATCTAATAATTTTTCTATTTTTTGATGAATGAACTTTGGCGTTACTTTATCTAAAGCTGAAAAAGGCAAGCGAGCCAGCCGCTCCCAGAAAAAAAGTCCTTTTTGGTCTTTCTCCCACTTTTCAATTTTTCGTAATTCTATTCTCAATTGTTCATGCTCTGACATATCCTCACTCTTTTCCTCGATTTATCAGCTCTGTCCTACTTGTTTATTCCGCACATATTTAATGATAAAAAACAACGCAATTAAAACAACAATTCCGATTCCAATAGGCTGCATGTATTGAGATACAATCGGACCCACCTCTTTCCACTTAGGTCCTAACTTATATCCTAAATATACGTAAATAGCCGTTACTGGAAGCATCGCAACAAATGTGTAAATAGAAAACAGCCATACATTCATTTTTGCCATCCCGCATGGAAAAGAGATAGCCGTACGCACTCCTGGAATAAACCGTCCAAAAAAAGCGACCCCGCTGCCGTACTTATTAAAAAAGCGATCGGCAGCGTCAATTTCTTTTTCTTTCACCAAAAAATATTTTCCATATTTTAAAACTAGCGGTCGTCCACCGTAACGTCCCAGTGCATAAAGAGTCAACGGTCCACACACACCGCCTACTGTACCTGCAAGGATAGCCAGATACAAGTTCATATCACCTTGGTACACCCAATACCCTACTAAAGGTAAAACAAGCTCTGCGGGGACAAACTCAAACGTTAATGCTAAAATTACGCCAAAATAAGAGAGCTGTTTTAGCGCTTCAATTAAAGAAAGTAAAACCGACTCTAACAAAAATTCTCCTCCTCATGTCATTAAATCTAAGACTGCAAAACTATAATTTAGCCGATTGATAGATAAAAACCAACGCGACATAGTTTTTTCCTTTCCCTCTTTACGTATGACGTACTACAAAAGTTTCAATAAAAAAAGCGCTAGTTTTATCCAGCGCTTTTATAGTTTAAAGTTAATTTGAATAATACCTACTTTACGAAGAGCATCGTATAAAATAACTAAAGCCGGTCCTAAAAACAACCCGACAAAACCTAAAAGTTTAAATCCAATGTACAAACTAACTAATGCAGCCAAAGGTGAAATACCCATATTTGTAGAAAATACTTTTGGTTCTACTACACGTCTTACTACCGTAATGACTCCAAATAGAATAAATAAGCCGATTGCTAATGAGTCATGTCCTTGCGTAAGAGCAAAAATCCCCCATGGAACGAGCACCGAGCCTGTCCCAAGGATTGGTAAGATATCGACAATTACAATTAATAAACTAAGCAGCGCGGTATACGGAACATCTAATAGCCAAAGCCCTACATAAGCCATTACAAACGTCATGACACTTAAAATAATTTGTGCCTTAATAAAACCAACCCCCGCTTGGATAAGCTGAGTGATGACAACTTGTAGCTTATATTTCGTTTCTTCTGTTAAAAATGACTTAATTTTATTTTTAATAGCAGGCAGCTCAAGGCTGATAAATACAAGCGCTACTAAATAAATAAGAAACTCTAGTAGAAACCCAGGAACAGTAGCAGCAAAGCTAATGATGATTTCCACGGTACTTTTTAATAGAGAATCTAATGAATTTACGGTTTTTTCAAGCGTGCGCTCGATAGAAGAAATCACTTCTGTAGGAAGAGCGTTTGAATAGTATTTCCACTTGATAATAGTTGGATAAATCGCGGTTTCATAGATTTCTTTTACAAATGAAGGCGCTATCTTTGAAAGAGCAACCACTTGCGTAACGATTGTCCGAACAATAAAAAATCCAATAAGTATGAGCGAAACAACATATAAAATGAAGGTCATAAGCACTGCGTAGACTCTCTTCATTTTAAAAGATTGATGCAATTTTTGAACAATACCCTCAAGCGCTAATGCTGTTAATAAAGCAAACACAATCGGTAAACTGTAAGGGATTAACAAACATACGATTACTATCGAGGCGATGACCCATATTCGCTTTTTCCACATACTCTACTATCCCCCAACTAGCTAAGCTATCTCTATATTTACTGATAAAGAAAGGAACCAGTGACTGCTTTTATGTAAGAATAAAATTTGGATATATTTATACCTGATGTTACATATTATAGGGTCAATTTCCATAATAATAAAGGAATTATTATGAAAAAAGCTACTTATTCTAATTTTTTGAATAGAATAAGTAGCTTTTTAATTTATAAATTAGCCGGCTCTCATGACCTCTGTACCTTTTTTAGGGTCAAATTTGCCTTCAGATTTAGACATTACAATTGCTGCTAGTGTGTTTCCTACTAAGTTAACAACCGTACGTGCCATATCCATGATTCTGTCTACTCCCGCAATGAAGGCTAATCCTTCTGCCGGAACGCCGATTGTTCCAAGAGTAGCCAGTAATACAACAAATGATGTTCCTGGCACCGCAGCCATTCCTTTAGATGTAACCATCAATACCAGAATGAGCGTCAGCTGTTGAACGATCGTTAAATCAATACCATACACCTGCGCTAAGAATAACGCTGCAATCGCTTGATAGAGAACAGAACCATCTAGGTTAAATGTATAACCAATTGGTACAACGAACGATACGATAGCTTTTGGACAGCCCATCTTTTCAAGTTTTTCCATAATTCGCGGAAGAACTGTCTCAGAACTAGATGTACTGTATGCTAACAACAGTTCATCTTTCATATAGCGGAATAAGTGGAAAATGTTAATTCCTGCCCATTTCGCAATTCCTCCTAATACAACAAGTAGGAAGAAAATTAACGCTAAGTAAACTAAGATAACAAGCTTTCCTAATGAAAGGAGTGACTCTAAACCGAATTTCGAAACTGTTACACCAATTAAAGCAAATACTCCAATCGGAGCCACTTTCATTACTAGGTTTACCACGTGAAACATTGCGTGAGAAACGCCGTCAAAGAATTGAACAACAGGCTTTCCTCTTTCTCCAATTGCCGCTACTCCAAGTGCGAACAATACTGTAAAGAAGATAATTGCTAGCATGTCTCCTTCAACAATTGACTGGAAAAAGTTTGTCGGAACAATGTGTAAGAACGTTTCAGCCACTGACTTTCCTTCTTGCTGTTCGGATGTTTCAACGTATTGTGAAATATCACTCTTCTGTGCTGAATGAATGTCTACACCTTGTCCAGGATGAAAAATATTAGCAATCAATACACCGATTACAATTGCGAAAGTTGTAATAATTTCAAAATAGAGAATGGTTTTAACGCCCAGCTTTCCGACCTGTTTACCGCTACCTGCTCCTGCAACTCCAACGACTAAACTTGAGATAACAATTGGAATAACAATCATCTTAATCAATCTTAAGAACAAGTCTCCCAGCGGCTGCAGGTATGTTACTACACGCGGATCGTTAAACCAAATTACTCCTACAAGAACACCGAGGATTAAACCGGTAAAAATCTGCGTAGCCAAACCAAAACGAATTTTTTTCATAGATGTACCTCCCCAAAGATGTATGACATTTGTATATACTTTTCTGAAAAAACAAAAAAAGACTATTCTTAAGAAAGAACAGCCTTTTACTTACGCTATTTTGGGCTCTTTCTCTCAATAAAGCAAACGAGGTTAACTGTCGGATTCGGAATTGAGAGTTTCCTACCTTTTGTAAGGATTCACCCCAAGGCAGCTTTACTGCCGATAATGATTCCCCCGCTCTATACGATTAAGCTTATTATTCAATTTTTATAAAATTAAAACGATCTATACGTTGTCATACGTTTTTTACAGTCAATAAAACTAAACAGAAGTCTTACTTTTACTTAACTTTATACTGCACAAATATTAATTTACTATTTTTCGACACGTTTTGTCAATACCCATGTTTATAAAACGCTTTCAAAAGACAATAATATATATTTATGCAAAAAAGCTATTGCAATGTTGCAATAGCTTTTTCTTGCTTTTTAAGTCTTTATCAGAAGTTTAAATGGCTATAAAATACGCTTATTTATTTTATAAAAATACAAAATATAGAATAGCCGCTAAGACAATTCGATAAATGGCAAACGGAACTAATTTAATGCGGTTGATTAATTTTAAGAAAAAGCGAATCGATATAAGCGCAAAAATAAAGGCGCTGATAAAACCAGCAATAAAAAACGGTAGTGCATCTGATGTGAAATACTGCCAGTTTTTAACCAATGAAAGTCCACTTGCTCCTGCCATAATTGGCACTGCCATAATAAATGTAAAATCTGCGGCTGCCTTATGGCTCATTCCAAGAAGAACCCCTCCTGAAATCGTTGAGCCTGAACGAGAAAAACCTGGCCAAAGAGCAATACATTGAAACAGTCCTATACCTAGTGCTTGTCCATAAGACATTTGGTCCACCGTCTCTACACGCGGACGTTTAGGTCCAAACAAATCTGCTAGAATCATTAATACAGCTCCGACCACTAAGCCAATTAGCACCGTATTTAAAGAAAACAAATGTTCATCAATGTAATCATCAAACAAAAGTCCTAACACTCCTGCGGGTAACAAACCAACAATTACCTGCATTAAATTTAAGCGATTTGTCGGTCCAATTGCAGCAGCTGGTTTTTTTCCCAATCCTAATAAATTAATAAAACGATCTTTAAAAATAACAACTACTGCTAAGATCGACCCTAGCTGAATAACAATCTTAAATGTATTAGCTACTGGAGATGAAAATAATTCTTTTGAATTTAACCACAGGTCATCCACAATAATCATATGCCCAGTTGACGAAACAGGAGCAAACTCTGTTAAACCTTCTACAATCCCTAAAATGATTGCTACAATAATTTCCCACATAAAGCTATGTACCTTGCCTTTCTTTCAAATTAATAAGCTTATCGCTTCGTTTTACATGCTCAACTATTTTCCTATTTTGACACTTGCTTTTTTATCATAATTGTTAAAACTATGAAATACAATGTGTATTTGCAAAAAGATAAGAATCTTTAATAATTTGTAATAAAAAGCTTACATGCTACAACCAAAAAACACGATATCAGCTTTTATTTATTTTAAAAAGCAGTCACTATGTTCAGTATAAATTCTGGTTCCTTAGCTAAAAATGAATCATCTAGACTATTTTTCTTTAGTGTGAAAAAATGACTAAATCATTATGTTTTTTCCATCCCCCTTTACTGTCATCTATCATTTTAATCCAATAGGGCTGAATTATACGACATATCCCCTAAGTAATTTGAAACTTTTTTCTCTCTTTTCTCGTATATAGTAGTATCTTTTTTAGGAGGCTTTTTACTATGAATGGAAATGTACGTACAATGAAATGGGTCACTGCTGGGTATGAAGCCTTGCTGGGAATTCCTTTAATTGGCGCGGGGATTGTTATGGGCTTTAGCTATACTCCTCTTTTTATTGGATTTATTCTTCATGCTATCACACTCATTTTAGCTAATAGACGAGGGTTATCTGCTTATGGAAACATACTAGGGCTTGTTACCTCACTGGTTGCTTGGATTCCATTTTTGGGATTTATCATGCATATTATTACAGCTATTGTGATTGCAATCGATGCTGCTAGACAACGCTAATTGTCTAGCTTTTTTTATTTAAGGGTTGATTTTTTACCGAATGATGGTAAACTTAAGCCGTAAATTGAATAATTTGAATGTTATTTCTACTAGGGGTGTCTGATAGCTCAGACTGAGAGAAGAGTGCAATAAAACTCTTTAACCCTTTGAACCTGATTTGGGTTATACCAGCGGAGGGAAGTAGTCTTGAGAAGAATAGTATAGTTTTATTCTTTTTTTGCCTATTCCATCGGGTTCTGTCTATCACAGAACCCGATTTTTTATGGTTCGGTATAGCTACACTTTATGCGAAACCGGAGGAATATGTAATGTCAAAACAAAATGTATCAGTTTCTATGAAAAAGCCTTTTCCAAACAGTCACAAAGTATATGTCCAAGGATCCAGACAAGACCTTAAAGTACCTATGCGTGAAATTCATCAGTCTCCTACTACAGGGTCTTTTGGTGAAGAAGAAAATAGTCCCGTACGTGTATACGACACGAGCGGTGTTTATACAGATCCCTCTTATGAAATTAATTTACAAAAAGGATTACCGGCTCTGCGCGAAAAGTGGATTGCAGAACGAAACGATGTAGAAACATATCAAGGCCGTACGGTTCAGCCACAGGATAACGGTTATTATGACGGTGATCCAAGAGATCAGTACGAGCGCTTTATCACTAAACGTTTACCTTTGCGCGCGAAAAAAAATCAAAATGTAACGCAAATGCACTATGCGAAAAAAGGAGTCATCACGCCCGAAATGGAATTTATCGCTATTCGTGAACAGATGAATCCTGAAATTGTGCGTGAAGAAGTAGCAAGAGGACGTGCGATTATCCCTAATAATATCAATCACCCTGAGAGCGAACCGATGATTATCGGCCGCAAATTCCATGTGAAAATTAATGCTAATATCGGAAATTCAGCTATTCGTTCAGCTATTGAAGATGAAGTAGAAAAAATGACATGGGCAACGCGTTGGGGAGCCGATACAATTATGGATCTATCAACAGGAAAGGATATCCACACAACACGCGAATGGATTATCCGCAACTCGCCTGTTCCTGTAGGGACCGTTCCTATTTACCAAGCGCTTGAAAAAGTAAAAGGCGTAGCAGAAGATCTAACGTGGGAAGCATACCGCGATACATTAATTGAACAAGCAGAACAAGGTGTTGATTACTTTACTATTCACGCAGGTGTTCTTTTACGTTATATTCCTCTGACAGCGAAACGTACGACAGGTATTGTTTCACGCGGAGGATCCATCTTGGCGCAGTGGTGTTTAGCTCATCATGAAGAGAACTTTTTATATACTCGCTTTGAAGAAATCTGTGAAATCTGTAAAGCATACGATATTGCTATTTCGCTTGGCGATGGGCTACGTCCTGGTTCCATTGCAGATGCTAATGATGAGGCACAGTTCGGTGAATTAGAAACGCTTGGTGAATTAACTAAAATTGCTTGGAAACACGATGTTCAAGTTATGATTGAAGGTCCTGGACATGTTCCAATGCATCTCATCAAAGAAAACGTAGATAAACAAATGGAAATATGCCAGGAAGCTCCCTTCTATACTCTTGGACCGCTTACAACCGACATCGCTCCAGGCTATGACCATATTACATCAGGTATTGGTGCTGCAATGATTGGCTGGTTTGGGACAGCTATGCTTTGCTACGTAACGCCAAAAGAACATTTAGGACTCCCGAATAAAGAAGACGTTCGCGAAGGCGTTATCACCTATAAAATTGCTGCGCATGCTGCTGACCTAGCAAAAGGCCATCCAGGAGCACAAAAACGCGATAATGCTCTGTCTAAAGCAAGATTTGAATTTAGATGGAATGATCAATTTAACCTGTCACTAGATCCAGAGCGCGCAAAAGAATATCACGATGAAACACTTCCCGCTGAAGGTGCTAAAACAGCCCATTTCTGTTCAATGTGTGGACCTAAATTCTGTTCGATGCGTATTTCTCAAGATATTCGTAACATGGCTCAAGAAAATGAAAAAGATGTAAACGAAGTAAGAAAAGAAGGAATGAAAGAAAAAGCTAAAGAGTTTGTTAACAGTGGTTCAAATATCTATCAATAATGAAGTAGAACAGCTAAAAAAACAAATTAAGCAGCTTGAAGGAAAGTTATTATTTGTTCAGCAAAATTGTCAGCATATTATCGTTGAATCCTCACATTCTTCCGTAAGACGCTGCATTAAGTGTTTCTATCAACAAGATGCAAAAAGGACTTCGTAAAGAAGTCCTTTCATCTTTTTTTGAAACGTGCTTTCAGCACGTTCTTGATCCAATATAGTATTTTAATAATAACCCAGCCTATAAATGTACCTAGCGTATTCAAAAAGATATCATCAATATCAAATACTCGTTCCGTTAGCTTGTACTGTAAAATTTCAATCAGAAAACTGATTAAGAAACCAGTCGTAAAGACTTGAATAAAACCGTCAAACCACTTCATAAACAACGGAATAAACATTCCAAGCGGCGCAAACATTACGATATTTCCCAGTATATTTGTCAGAGTGAGCATTATATTACCGCTATCCCACATCAGACGGATCGTACTAAATAAATCCAAGTTCATTGCTTTTCCGTAAACATGTTCGTTTTCCCGTATGAGCGTAGCATAAATGACCACTGCCCCGTACGCAATAAATAGAATGAACATGACTTTTTTAACAATTGACCTGATGCTTACATTCACTTCAACATCACCTTCTTTGACTCCCCAAACCATTTATTATTATCTATATGTATATGTCCACTGCTTTCATTCGTAGTGAATGGATTTACATGCTTTTTTTATCCTATCACATCAATAAATAAATACAATTCCCTTTTTGTTATTTTGTAAACTAAAATTTTTTCAATTAAAAAAGCCACGCTTTTCGCATGACTTTTGTTAATTAATAACTCCACGATGGATAATTTCCACTTGTACTTTCGGATTAATCGAGATGTTTTTATAGTCTTGTCTCCATTTAAGCCTTTTCCATATACTCGGATGATAAGCAGCTACTTCTCTTCCTATTTCAAGAAAATCACAGTTAGCTTTTTGCAGCTTTTCAACTACTTTTTCAGCTTTCTTTTGTAGAATCTTTTCAATTTCTTTCTGTACGTTTTTTGTTAATGCAGGAGATGACATTTCATTTTTAGTAAATTCATTAATACTTACTTTTATATTTAGCGGTATGATTACTTTTGCTCCGTGCACCGCATCAGGTTTAACGTGCATTTTTGCTTTAGCATCTGACACATCATACGATACTACATACTGTTGATCATGTATGGTAATTTTGTGACTCATAATCATATATTTGTCTTTTTGATTTCCTAATAAAAGAAGCGCCTTAGATTCATCGGAATTTAATGTAATACCTGAAAATTTATCTTCATTAAACAAAGCTGTACCGATTACATCAACGGTCTTATTTTCAGTATTTAATTTCATATAAGGAAGAGCTAGCCCTTTTCCTTCATCAAACAACACGGTACAAAGTGACTGAAGAGTTTCAATTGGCACTAAGGAATTGACTTCAGCCGTATGGACAACTCCGTCTAAATATTCTCCAATTAGCTCTTCTCCTACTTGCTGTAATTCAACTATGGTACTCGGCTTTCCTTCTACAATGACATACTTAGCTGTCAAAGGACTTTCTGATGTGCGATATAAAACGTCGGATAATTCTAATACACCCTCCTTAGCTAATTGATTTTCAAATAAAACAATTCTTTTTTTAGCAGACATAACAATTCCAGAAACCTGCTGGTTAATTTTTGTACGATCGTCTCGAGGTGAATCCCCTGCTACATGATAAGTTTTATTTACTAAAGTCCCTTCTTTAGACGTATATGAGCGGATAGCAATAGTAGAAAGCACCTTATTTCCTTTCTTTTTTTCATAAGCTACCGTAGACAAAAACATCGTATCTTTTAACATTTTTTGATCCCAGCATCCTGTTAGAAAACTTAAAATTAAACATATGCTCAATACCTTGATAAGTTTATACTTCATTTTTTACTGTTCCTTTTCTTATCCATGATAGAATTAACAAACAAATAGGAATACAGAAAATGAATACGTAAATTAAGTAGTTAGTTGCCTGTGACAAAGCTGCCACAAGATTATCCGTTCTTGAAAAATAAATGGAAAGACCTGTTACAAATATCAATACAATTGGAACAAATGGACGGTGAGTTTTCTTTTTGAAGATTTCCTGCATGCCTACACTTGAAATATATACATATATAATAAGGGACGTAATAACAGAAATGATCCAAAAAGTAATAAAAACCAAATCGATTCGTTCGATAACTGAGTTTTGCGTCGCCTTCAAAATATATAAAACCGGTTCTGGTACAATTAAAATTTCATCTGGGCTAAAAAACATATAACAAGCAATGATAATATACACATATAAAATCGTAACGATACAATTACTAAGCATGACCATTTTTAAAGTCGTCGTAGACTTTGCTTTTACAAACGGTGCTAAAATTAAAATAGCTTCAAAACCTAACATTGAGATACTTCCTTCTTTTGACGCCAGCAAAATATTTTGAATACCGCTGTGCCCAATCGGAAATAGATACCGGACATCGGCCTCTTTATAAGCATTTGACACCAGTAAGACTAAAATGATTAAAAATACAGATACAATTGTAAAAAAACGCCCTATGTTTCGAACATTCTCTTTTGCAAAATATAGGGCAATAACAACTAATAAAAGGACCAAAACATATGCTGGGGTTAAGTGGTACAGCCAGCGCTTTAACACGTTTACATATAAAACCGTAATGACACTTGAGACAATAATGTAATAAAACACGTATCCTATATTCAAAAAATTACCTAACCACTTACCAAGCAGCTTGCTAGTCATCTGATACAGCGTTAAACCTGGCAAACGATGCGTTAATCCCCAGTGGAACAATGTAATGACTTGAATTATACACCCGCTAATTAACATGGAAATCCAGCCGTCCGTATGCGCCGTCTTAAATAAGTTATAAGGTAACCCTAAAACACCAATACCAATTTGAGTTTGCAAAATGATAAAGAACAGCTGGCTGGCTGAAATACTATTTTTATTCATTTGAATCCCAATTCCTTATCGCTTTTTGACGTTTACGTTTTTGAGGCTTAGCATTAGCAGGCCTTTCATTCAAATAGAGCTGATGCATCCTTATAAAAACATCCTTTAAGCCAGAAAATTTAAATGGCGCAAAAGGGATTAAGTAAGGCATCGTAATAGACTCTAAAATAACTAAATGCATAACAATAAGAACTAGTACAAAAACAATACCCAAATAGCCAAAAGCGGCTGCTCCAATCATCATAGGAAAACTTAAAATCCGCAGCGTGGTACTCATTTCGTTTGACGGCACAACAAAGGAAGAAACGGCTGTTAGAGCAATAACAATAATCATCATATTTGAAACTAAACTCGCCTCAACAATGGCCGTGCCGATAACTAATCCCCCAACGACTCCAATTGTTTGAGCAATTGATGAAGGTAGCCTGAGCGACGCCTCTTTTAGTAACTCTAATATTAAAACCATAATAAACGCTTCTACTATCGGAGGAAACGGAACGTTCTCAAGAGAGCCTTTTACGGTAAAAACTAAGTCTAGAGGAATTAACTCGTAATGAAAAGAAATCGTTGCTATATAAATTGCAGGTAAACTCATCGCAACAAAAAAACTAAATACGCGTAAAAGCCGGAAAAATGAGCCATAAAGTGCACGCGTATTATAATCTTCGGGTGATTGATAAAAAGTAAAAAAGTTAACAGGGGCAATCAATGCAGAACTATTACCATTTGTTAAAACTGCCATTCTTCCTTCTAACAAGTTACCCATTACTCGATCCGGCCTTTCTGTATTCAGCAGCTGAGGAAATGGTGACAGAGGTGAATCTTCTAGAGCCTCTTCAATGACACTCCCACTATCCACTCCATCCACTTCAATTTGTTTGATACGATCAATAATCATATTACAAATTTCTATGTTCGCTATATTTTTCAGATATAAAACTGCTACTCGAGTGCGTGAAATACTGCCTACTTCGATGTAGCGTACAATAAGGCTTCCATCTAAAAATTTTTGACGCATCATGTTTAGATTTTTGTCCAAACTCTCAACAAAACTTTCCTGTGAACCTCTAACCACTTTTTCGTTCAGTGCTTGATTAACTTCTCTTGTAGCCGTTTTGGTAGAGTCAATTGCATAAACAAACGAATCATTCTCAATTAGTAGAATAGACGCACCTCGGCTCATTAAACTAATCATTTCATCCAAATCTTTTGTAGGAGTAATCGAAGCGGCCTGTATGACTTCTTTTATCTCTCCTTCTTTTTCTATTAATAAAGGTTTGATAACATGATCGTTTAGCTTCATTGAATCCATAAGAGGGACAAAATAGACTAAAAGTGCACTCTCGTGATTAAATTTCAGCTGTCTTTTCCCTATATCGTTTGAATAATCTAACCGTTCTTCAAGTTCTTTTACAATTTCTTCTATGTTTTTACCAGGTTCAATTTCTGCTTTTTCTTCTGCTTCAAGGGAGATAGGACTTTTTTTCCATTTAGATCTTCGTTTGATTAACAGTGCCACTCACCTGCCTCGATGTCTCTTGTTATTATTCATTGTTTCTAAAAAAAATGAATAGTATGTAAAAAATGCAAAAAGACGCAGCGGAAATTTTTTCGCTGCGTCTTTTTAATCTGGAAAATACGGATTCAAATGAATCAGTACTTCTTGAATATTATCATGCTTTTTCATAAGTGTAGCTTTGATTTCTCGTCCTAAATCATGACCTTCCTTAATTGTTTTAAAGTGGTCAATTGAAATACGTACATCCACTAATATGTAATGGCCATGTTCTCTTGCTCGGACGCGATCAATCCGCTTCACATCTTCAAATTCATAAATACTTTCTTCAAGTTCTTTCAGTAGCTCTTCATCAATATTGCCTTCCATTAAGATTTGAAAAGACTCTCCCATCATTTGTCTGGCAATGTTAAAAATTAAATAAGCAACAAAGATACTTGCTATTTTATCTCCGTATAACAGCAGTTGAACATCCATTTTATCACCAATAATGGATAATAAAACACCAATTGCCGCTGCAATAGAAGCAACAATATCTGCTTTATGATCAAATGCAATTGCCTCAATTGCCTTACTGTGGTGCTGCTTGGCTACGTTTAAAGAATAACGGTACAATAATACCTTTGCTATGTATGAAATAACAGCAATCCACATGGCTAAAATATTTGGAGATTCAACCGGATGGAATAAACCAACGACTCCTTCAAATACCACATAAAATGATACAAGCAATAAAATAATTCCTACAATTCCTGAGACAATTACTTCTGCTTTTCCATGCCCGTATGGATGATCATCATCTGCTGGCTTATTTGCTACTCGTATAACCAACAAGACAATAATAGAGGCAAATACGTCCGCTGCAGAGTGAATACCATCAGCAAATACGGCATCACTATTTCCAATCCATCCTACTATTACTTTTCCTAGCGTAAGGGCAATATTGCTCCATACGCTAATCCATGCTACTTTTTTCGCAATGGACTCCCTTATACTATTATTCATTTGCACACCTCGACTTACTTCTTGAAAAATCAGCTTTTTTATCTTATCACTGTTCATTCAAGTGGGTCTAGAGCAACCTATTTTCATTTAGCTATATATGTTTCAGCACCGCAAAATTACTGATAATCCACAACATATCTTTCTTATTTCTCTGCCAACTTCTTACGATCAGTTGCCATTGGAGGTTCTTCCATCCACCCTTGCTCAATCATAATTCGAATTCCATCTTTTCCGTACTTCCCTATACGCCCAATTAGCTGAGAAAATTCTACTGCTACATCCGAACGGAAGGCCATAGACAAACCAGCACCGCAGTTATCAATAGCGATCGTCACCGCTGTAGAAGTATGATACATCATCAGCTTATCTGAAAACGGTGAAATCGTTGAGTTGGTTACATATGCATCAAGCAACCTCGGACTTGGTAAATCAGCTTCAGACAGTAATTCGGTGAAGTGCTTGATTTGCTTACTTGCAAGCTTGACTCCATCAAAAAAATAAGAGCGTAATTTTTGTGTGGTAGCTACTTGACTAAAGGCCAGCATCAGCGTTTTACCTAATACATTTGTATTAACAATTTCTTGAATAGCGGTAACCTCTAAAGAAGTTAAAGGATGCATTTGAGAGAAAAATGGTGATATAAATGTTTTTTCGTCCACAAAATTCACTTTTACAGGATAAGGAATAACCGGAGGTCTCATCAGCATGCTTTTTCTTAAAATAACGTGGTTAGAATTCTCTAAAAGAATGTCGCTTTCTTTTACACATCGAGATAGGTGGTCATAAATATCTTGCCTTCTCACTGCGCTTAGCGCTCTGGCATATTTCTTCATACCTCCAATGGCCATTTCGTTTACATAAATAGCCATAAAAATATCATCGAATAAAGCAGGAACTCCTTTGTTCACATCTTGTTCCCCAAACCCTACTGGAATTGGAATTTTTTCTGAACTGAATAATTCCGTCAATTCGTCTACATGAGTTTGTGAAAACTGATGTGCTTTTTTTAAAAGTTCCTTAATCTCTGGATCTTTTACAACAGATAGAAAATATCCAAGAACGCATACATACAGCGTATCGCCTAAATATTGCGCCCATAAGTAACCTAACTCGGCTGCATTCAACCGCTGATTTTGTTGATGTTTTTGCATTTCACTCTTTATATTTTCGTTCATTCACTTATTCTCCTTTTGGATAAAGTCGTACTTTTACTATCTCCAAAGAAGCGCTGAATAAACCGCATAAAAAAGACCTAGATAACAAGTCTAGGCCTTTTAGGTTATGCATATTTTTGGTCTTCGGTCTCTTTTCTAAAAAAGCTTTTCATCGCATGAAAAACGTCTGATTTTTGTTTTAAAATAAAGTGTCTAAAGCTTTCGTCTTGAATGTTTTTGTACGCAGACATTAAAGTGGAATGTCGATTGTACTGATTTACTTCCCCATACCCAAACATATTTGACACTTTCATTAATTCATTTACTAACTTTACACACCTTGCGTTATCTGAAGTTAAGTTATCACCATCTGAAAAATGAAACGGGTAAATATTGTAACGGCTCGGATCATACTTTTGGTTAATTAATTCAAGCGCTTTTCGGTAAGCAGATGAGCAGATGGTTCCTCCACTTTCTCCTTTGGAGAAGAAGTCTTCTTCTGACACTACTTTTGCCTCTGTATGATGCGCAATAAATTCAATTTCCACCGTTTCGTATTTCGTACGTAAAAAGCGTGTCATCCAAAAGAAAAAGCTTCGTGCCATATATTTTTCCCATATGCCCATCGAACCGCTCGTATCCATCATAGCTAAAACGACTGCTTTCGATTCTGGCTTTATAACTTCATTCCACGTTTTAAATTTTAAATCCTCCGGATAAATAGGATGAAAAGCAGGCTTTCCTGTCATTGCGTTTCGCTTATAAGCGCTCATCATCGTTCGTTTTTTATCAATATTCCCCATCAAACCTGTACGTCGTATATCATTAAATTCAATGTGTTCCACAACAATTTGATCAGATTCTTTTCGCTGAAGATTAGGCAGTTCTAATTGAGCAAATAAAGCCTCTTGAAGCTCCATGAGGGACACTTCCGCTTCAAAGTAGTCTTCTCCAGCCTGATCACCTGCTCCTTGACCTTTTCCTGCTCCTTTTTGACCATCTCCAGCAGATCCGTCACGTGCTACTACATCCCCAACTTTACTGTCTCCATCACCTTGACCCACATGTTTGTTTTTATCATAATTGTACCGAATTCGATATTCATCCAATGATTTGATCGGGATTTTAACAACTTCTCTTCCATTGGACATCACGATATTTTCTTCTGTAATTAAGTCCGGTAAATTATTTTTAATGGCTTCTTTAATTTTTTCTTGATGTCTTTTTTGATCATCGTGGCCTTTACGATGGAGGGACCAGTCTTCTTTTGAGACAGCAAAACTTTTATCTACTTCTTTTCCCACGCTATTCCCCTCCTTATTTAAAAAACACCTGCACGTTTTTACTCGGCATGCATAAGCTATACCGAAAGTTTCTGACAAATACCTTTAGTTCAAAGGTTGGTTACTCTTATCCTATGCGCAAGAATGGTATACTTGCTAACTAATTCTTTTACTATTAACTATTCATTTTATAGTGTCTAGTGTCATGTATATGTTTATGACTTATCATATGATGGTTAAGTGCAATGCGTACTACACACTAGCCTAATTATGCAGAGTTTATTTTAAGAGATAAGAAAAACATGGCACAGATCGGAAGTGCCATGTTTTCTTGTTAGTACTGAGTTATCGATTTAACAAACTTCCTACATAGCGCAGCAGTTCATTAGCAGATACTGAATTGTACCCATGCTCATCAATCAATCGAGCCACTACTTCATTTACTTTCTTCAGCTGCTGCTCATCTGGTGTTTTAGTGGACGTTGTAATTTTCACTACGTCTTTTAAATCTGCAAACAGTTTTTTCTGAATCGCTTCACGTAAGCGTTCATGAGAATTATAGTCAAATCGTTTTCCTTTACGTGCATAAGCGGAAATACGAATTAAGATTTCTTCGCGGAATGCTTTTTTCGCATTTTCTGAAATACCAATTTGTTCTTCAATTGAACGCATTAATTTATCATCTGGATTTAGCTCTTCTCCTGTTAGCGGATCACGAAGCTTATTTTTGTTGCAGTATGCTTCGACATTATCTAAATAATTATCCATTAATGTTTTAGCAGACTCTTCGTAAGAATAAACGAACGCTTTTTGCACTTCTTTTTTAGCAATTTCATCATATTCTTTACGCGCCAGAGAAATATAATTCAGGTAACGCTCTCGGTCCTCAGCAGAAATAGACGCATGCTGTGCTAATCCTTCCTTCAATGAACGCAGTACATCTAATGCATTGATTGATTTAATATCTTTTCGAATGATGGTAGATGAAATGCGGTTAATGACATAACGAGGATCAATACCGCTCATTCCTTCATCCGTATATTCTTTTTGTAACTCTTCTACGTCTGCATCATTATAGCCTTCTACAGATTGACCGTCGTATAAGCGCATTTTCTTTAACAAATCGATATCGCCTTTTTTAGGCTCTTTTAATCTTGTTAACGTAGTAAAAATAGACGCAATACGTAGTGTATGAGGGGCAATATGAACATCTGATACGTCACTTTCACGAATCATTTTGTCATAAATTTTTTCCTCATCACTCACTTTTAAGTTATATGGAACAGGCATTACAATAATTCGTGAATGCAAAGCTTCATTTTTCTTATTGGAAATAAACGAGCGATACTCTGTTTCATTTGTATGCGCTACGATTAATTCATCTGCACTAATTAAAGCAAATCTTCCTGCTTTAAAGTTTCCTTCTTGGGTTAAAGAGAGTAAATGCCATAAAAATTTCTCGTCACATTTTAACATCTCCTGGAACTCCATCATTCCCCGGTTTGCTTTATTAAGCTCTCCGTCAAAGCGGTAAGCGCGCGGATCTGACTCAGATCCATACTCTGCAATTGTTGAAAAGTCAATGCTTCCTGTTAGGTCAGCAATGTCTTGAGATTTCGGATCAGAAGGACTGAACGTTCCAATTCCAGTTCGTTTGTCCTCTGAGAAGAAAATGCGTTCGATGATGACGTCTTCAATTCTGCCTCCATACTCTTCCTCTAATCGCATTGTATTTAAAGGAGATAAGTTTCCTTCAATTCGGATACCATACTCTTCAAAGAAGTCTTTACGTAAATGATGTGGAATTAAATGCAGCGGATCTTCATGCATTGGGCATCCTTTAATAGCGTAAACAGCTCCTCGATCAGTAAGCGAATAAGCTTCAAGCCCTCTTTTTAACATGGTCACTAGCGTCGATTTACCACCACTTACTGGACCCATTAAAAGTAAAATACGTTTACGAACATCTAAACGCTTTGCAGCTGGGTGAAAATATTCTTCCACCAAGCGTTCTAGCGAATCTTCAAGTCCAAACATTTGTCCACTGAAAAATTTATAATGTCTTTTACCATTTACCTCTTCAATTCCTGCATCCTTTATCATGTTGTATACTCTAGAGTGTGCAGGCTGAGCAATTAAAGGCTCATCTTTAATCAGCTTTAGGTACTCTTCAAATGTCCCTTCCCACTTAAGACGATTCTCTTCTTCGCGGTATCTTTCAACTTTCTTTAATATATCCATTAAAGGACCTCCCCTACTAGTTATGGTGCTAGTGAACAAGATTAATACAATCTATGCAGCAAAATGTTTGAACATGCTTTTTAAATTGTAAAATTCAGAAATTTGTCCTTGCTAGGCATTCACAGTGAAGTATTTATTAGCTATAATAAAAGAGTAAGAAGGAACGGTTAAATTTTATTAGAGAACTTACGTCTCTAGAAGAGTTATTTTGTCATTATTATCATCATGAGATATGGGAAGTCGGTTTTAACTGCAGTAGCTGTATAATCCTTTTAATTAGATTGAGGAGGAAAATCAATGCGCTTACTTTTAGTATTAGGAGTAACAATTGCTTTTTTAGCATCCATCTTCAGAGCGGGATACAATGATAAACCGGGCGTTAAAAAATAACCACTACATATCATCGTCGACATAAATAAAAAAGCGAGGTTCAAATTTTATTGAACCTCGCTTTTTATTTAAGATAAACCAGCGTAATTTTGTTGACGCAGCGCTTCATAGATTAAAATAGCTGCTGTATTAGATAAATTTAAAGAACGAACATTTTCTGTCATCGGTAAACGAAGACATCTTTCCATGTTCTCTTCAATAATGTGCTTTGGCAGACCCTTTGTTTCTCTCCCAAATACGAAGAAATGATCCTGCTCTAAGTCACTATAATCAAATGTTGTATGTGGCTGTTGACCAAATTTTGTGATGAAGTAAAAGCCTGCTTCAGGATACTTTTCAAATACTTCTTCTAATGAATCATGATACACCACATTTACAAATTCCCAGTAATCCAATCCAGCTCGCTTTAACATTTTATCATCTGTTGAAAAGCCTAACGGCCGAACTAAATGCAGCGTCGTATTTGTTGCTGCACATGTTCGCGCAATATTTCCTGTATTTGCTGGAATTTCTGGTTGAAATAACACTACGTGTACTCCCACAAATTTTCACCTCTGCTAACAAATCTATTCATCATTATACCACTAACTTGCTAAAACGAAAGACTTACCGATCAACGATATGGAAAAAATCATACTTAATCTTTGGCGTGTAAGCCGTTGAATCTTCATAAGCCCAATATCTCATTCGACTATTATACGTGTTCGCATTCACAAGAGGCATACCGTGACCGTCTTTTGCTACAACAATCGTCGTATGATTCCATCTTCCATCTCCTTCAAAATCGTAGCAGATAACGTCTCCCGGGACAAGTTCGCTTGCTGAAGATTTCCTCACAGCCCGAAGTCCTGATTTGGAGTTACTTAAATAGCTGTGCATGGAATGAGCAACGGCCCAGCTATAGCTCCAGGCGTTCCCTCTCATCCACCATCCGTTTGCTTTTTTAGGATACCCCCGCATCGGCGCCTTTCCTGCATGCAAACACTGTGAGATATAGTTGGTGCAGTTTACCTCAAACTGCTTATAACTTTCATTAGGTTTATCCCAATGTTTTTCTGCATACTGAACAGCTGCAAGACGATCATAATAAGAGGCTCTTTCTTCGTCTTCCTCTACTTCTTCTACATCCATTTCAACCTCATCTTCAGAAAAATCCTTTACCAGCAGCTCATCTTGAATAAGTGTATCTTTATAAAAAAGAGCTAAACGATCTTCAATTTCTTCTTCTATATAGAAAAAATCGTTTTGTTTTAAAAATGCCTGAATGTGCACCTTATATAATACTCTTGTTTCTTCCTGATCCGTATGAGCAGATTGAATAGAACCTTTCATATTACATTTTAAAACATCAACTTCTCTTTTTTTTACAAGAGACCGCTTTAGCTCACACTGCTGTTCAATGAAAGGCTTAAAGTCTTCATGAAGCTCACCTTTTACATAGCTGTCCGCACGCGCTTTAATTAAAGTATATAATACATTCCTTTTTGTTAGCATAATGTCACCACTTTTCTAAGCGTTTATTATACGCTATGACTCATTAGCTAACTTTATCAATAAAAATACGGTTTAGATCTCTTGAAGCATCTCTATACCTTTTGACATTTCTTCAATTACTTCTTGATCCTTTTCTTTTTCTCTTAAGTTCATAAGTGTATCTAATGCTTCTTTATCACCAATTTTGCCTAACGCCCATGCCGCCGTTCCTCTAATGACAGGGCGAACGTCATTTTTAATTAACTCAATTAAATCTGGAACAGCGGTTTGGTCTTTAAAATGGGCAAGTGCAATAATGGCATTACGCTGAATTGGCTTTTTCCCTCTCCATGACCCTGAAACATGTCCAAATTTCTCTTTGAACTCACGATTACTCATCGTTAAAAGCGGTTTTAATTTAGGCTTCGCAAGTTCTGGGTCAGGCTCCATCTCAGGGTGAAAATGAAAGTCTTTGCCTTTATTTTCAGGACACACAGTTTGACATGTATCACAGCCATATAAACGATTGCCTAATTTACTTCGAAATTCTTCAGCTAAAAATCCTTTTGTTTGGGTTAAAAAGGCAATACATCGCTGCGAATTCAGCTGACCGCCTGTTACAAGCGCACCGGTAGGGCACACATCCACGCACTTATTACAAGTACCACAGCCGTCTTCTATCGGTTTATCAGGAGGAAACGGGATATCTGTAATCATTTCCCCTAAATACACGTAGGAACCGAATTCAGGTGTGATAATGGCACAGTTCTTACCGCTCCAGCCAATACCAGCTCTTTCTGCTACAGCTCGGTCCGACAGCTCGCCTGTATCTACCATCGATTGAAGGATAGCTGCAGGTACTTTTTCTTTTATGAAAGCTTCAAGCTTTTGAAGCCTATCACGTAAAACCGTATGATAATCTTGTCCCCAAGAAGCACGGCAAAAGATCCCTCGGCGATCTTCCTTTGTGCTCTTTGGTGCATCCTTTAATTTAGAAGGATACGCAAGTGCAATTGAAATAATGGATCTAGCTTTTGGAACAACTAATGTGGGATCTACTCTTTTTTCAATATCAGGTTCCTCAAAGCCTGAAGCATAACCTAACTCTTGCTGTGCTAACAATCGATTCTTTAACTCATCAAACATAGAAGCACTCGCAAATCCAATCTTATCGATTCCAATCTCTTTGCTGTATGAAATAATTTCTTCCTTCAACTGATACGCATTCATAGTGAGTAATAGCCTCCTTTCTAAGAAATTCTATATATTCATGCATTGAACTGTTTTCTCACTCAATGAAATGATAGGATGGTATCTATAAACGAACAAATACTAATTATAATAGAAAGGATCAAAAAAATGAACTTTACATTATCACCCGCTATTAAACAGCTTTGCCCTTCTTTTAAAATGGGAATCATTCAGTATAAAAATATTGAAGTTGGCGATTCTCCTCAAATGCTAAAAGGACGTCTGCGCCTTTTTCAAGAATCCATTTATTTTGACCTTGAGTCAAAAAAAGTAACAGAATTTGAAGGTGTTAGCGAGTGGAGAAAGCTTTTCAAAACATTTGGAACGGATCCAAGTAAATACCGTCCTTCTATAGAAGCTTTAATTCGACGGATAGGAAAACAAACGTATCTTCCTTCTATCAATTCTGCTGTGGACATTAATAACTTTTTTTCATTGCAATATGAAGTACCAATTGGAATTTATGATTCTTCTAATTTAGAGGGCCACGTTGAATTTACTATCGGTAAAAAAGAAGAGTCTTACGAAGCTCTAAATGAACGTAACATTTCTTTAGAAAATAAAATCATTTCAAAAGATGCCCTAGGAGCTTTCGGAAGCCCTTATGTGGATTCTAACCGAGCGTACGTAACTGAAAAGACAACACAAGCTGTACAGTTCATCTATTTAAAACCTTCACTTTCAGAAGAACAGGCTTATAAACTAACTAAATCCTTAAGTGACATGTTCATTCAAATTCACGGCGGCGAAGCAACCTATCAAGTCATTAACTGATGTACGTAAATATAGCGTCTATCTTTTCAAGATAGACGCTATATTTACGCTAAAAATAAAAAACGCAACATCTCAGCTTTGAAAGCGAGACACTGCGTTGTGATAACAATATGTATGGAGCGGGTGATGAGAATCGAACTCACGACATCAGCTTGGAAGGCTGAGGTTTTACCACTAAACTACACCCGCAAATATTATCAAAATTTGTCGACCAATAAGTAAAAATAAAAACAGGAATCATCCTGTCAAGTAAAGCTAAAGTACCGATGGTCGGGGTCGAACCGACACTCCCGAAGGAACACGATTTTGAGTCGTGCGCGTCTGCCAATTCCGCCACATCGGCAAAATAAAAAAGGCAAGTTAAAATTATAAATGGTGCCGAGGGCCGGACTTGAACCGGCACGGTAGTCACCTACCGCAGGATTTTAAGTCCTGTGTGTCTGCCAATTCCACCACCCCGGCAGCTTGTAAATAAATGGAGGCGGCAACCGGATTTGAACCGGTGATAAAGGTTTTGCAGACCTCTGCCTTACCACTTGGCTATGCCGCCATTTACTCAAGACTAAATAACTTTATTAAAATTAAATTGGAGCGGAAGACGAGGTTCGAACTCGCGACCCCCACCTTGGCAAGGTGGTGTTCTACCACTGAACTACTTCCGCAAATATGGCTGGGCTAGCTGGATTCGAACCAACGCATGACGGAATCAAAATCCGTTGCCTTACCGCTTGGCGATAGCCCAATATTGGAATATGCATATCGTTTATAAATGGGGCGACTGATGGGAATCGAACCCACGAATGCCGGAACCACAATCCGGTGCGTTAACCACTTCGCCACAATCGCCACGTATATATGCAATGTTAATTTTATAATTGGCAGGGGCAGTAGGAATCGAACCCACACTGACGGTTTTGGAGACCGTAGTTCTACCTTTAAACTATGCCCCTGTAAATGGTGGAGGGGGGCAGATTCGAACTGCCGAACCCGAAGGAGCGGATTTACAGTCCGCCGCGTTTAGCCACTTCGCTACCCCTCCACAATAACTGTGGTGCCGGCAAGAGGACTTGAACCCCCAACCTACTGATTACAAGTCAGTTGCTCTACCAGTTGAGCTACACCGGCATTTTAAAAACAAATGTTTTTAAAATGGTGGCTCGGGACGGAATCGAACCGCCGACACAAGGATTTTCAGTCCTTTGCTCTACCAACTGAGCTACCGAGCCTTATTAAATTTAAAATGGCGGTCCCGACGGGAATCGAACCCGCGATCTCCTGCGTGACAGGCAGGCATGTTAACCGCTACACCACGGGACCACTTGGTTGCGGGGACAGGATTTGAACCTGCGACCTTCGGGTTATGAGCCCGACGAGCTACCGAACTGCTCCACCCCGCGATGATAATATATGGTGGAGGATGACGGGATCGAACCGCCGACCCCCTGCTTGTAAGGCAGGTGCTCTCCCAGCTGAGCTAATCCTCCACTATTATGTAGATAAAAATAAATGGTGACCCGTACGGGATTCGAACCCGTGTTACCGCCGTGAAAGGGCGGTGTCTTAACCGCTTGACCAACGGGCCACTGTGCTAATTGAATAAAAATGGCGGAGAGCAAGGGATTTGAACCCTTGAGACAGCGTTAACCGCCTACACGATTTCCAATCGTGCTCCTTCGGCCACTCGGACAGCTCTCCAAATGGCTCCACAGGTAGGACTCGAACCTACGACCGATCGGTTAACAGCCGATAGCTCTACCACTGAGCTACTGTGGAAGAATAACAGCCTGGCAACGTCCTACTCTCACAGGGACAAAGTCCCAACTACCATTGGCGCTAAAGAGCTTAACTTCCGTGTTCGGTATGGGAACGGGTGTGACCTCTTCGCTATCGCCACCAGACATATTATATTATACATGATTTAAAAAAGAAAGCAAGACTTTTTTTAAAAAGTTTTGTTCTTTCAAAACTAGATAACAGGTTGCTGAGTAAAGCTTACGCTTTTAAAAGTTTGGTTAAGTCCTCGATCGATTAGTATCAGTCAGCTACACATGTCGCCACGCTTCCACCTCTGACCTATCAACCTGATCATCTTTCAGGGATCTTACTAGCTTGCGCTATGGGAAATCTCAT